>NZ_CP074694.1:4800000-6000000 GCF_018398935.1 Telmatocola sphagniphila
AGCGCAGAAATGCGAACAGCGTCAAAGTAAAAGTGTTTCCGCAGCCAATAGCTACGAAATCCTCACCCTCCTCGACTTTCCAGCCTCCGAGCCCATACCTTTTTACTTCCATGGGCGTTTCTCTTGGCTGCTTGTGCCTTCAGGATTGAACGTACCCGGCGAACCTCAGGTACGCGATTATCGTTCCCCTACTCATTATAAAACAATAGCTGCTGGATCTTCCCATCCGGCGTGCGGTACATCGATGCTCGCAGCGTGGCAGTCTTGAACTTCAGCTTCACGTTCGCCACTTCCATGCCGCCGCGCTCACTGGTGCCGCCGACATCCACACTCTCGGGATCGCCGAGCTTTTTCAATCTCTCGCTGGCGCCCTGCACGCGTTCGGGATTCAAATAGAAGCTGAATTCTTCGCCGAGTTTCTCCCGGTCGAGCTTGCCCGATTGCATTTCCTTCAGAAACGCCAGCACGGCCTCCTTCGGTGCAGGTCCGGCAATCTTGGGCACGGCCGGATCGTCGTTTTTCTGCACTTCCTTCACCAGCAAGTTAAAAATCAGATTGCGCACCGGACCGGGAGAAACGTGCTCCGCATTGGAAAGCAGCACAACCGCCGATTTCTTACCCGGCAGCATGGCGTTATAGGAAACGAACCCGCTGACGCCGCCGGTGTGCTGGAGAACCATATCTCCCTTGGTGAAGCCGATTCCCAGCCCGCAGCCGTAATCGGAGATTTTACCCGTGCTGAGCGGGCGAATCGAAGTCATCAGCTTATAGGATTCTGGCTTCAGAACTTTTCCTGTGACCAGAGCGAGATCCCAGCGCAAGAGGTCCGATGCGGAGGCCCAGAGTCCCCCGGCCGCTTCAATCCAACCGTCGGCCTCATAAATCGATTTCTCCGGTGCTCCGATGGCGAACGAGGTGTAACCCTGGGCCACGCTCGGCAGCCCCTTGGTTGAGGCGTACTGGGAATGTTCCATTTTCAAAGGCTTGAGGATCCGCCGTTCCATGAACTTGCCCAGCGACTCCCCGGAAACTTTTTCGATGATGCCGCCGAGGATCATGTAGCCGGTGTTGCTGTAGGAGAATTTGCTGCCCGGCTCGAAATCCAATTTCACCTTGGCGTAATCGGTCAGCATTTTTTCGAACGGAATCGGCTTCAACATCCGGCGATCGAGAAAATCGAGCGGGTAATAATCGGGATAGCCCGAAGTGTGATTCATCAGATCCAGAAGGGTAATATCCTTGGCCCGCGTCAAATCGGGATAGTACTTGGCGACCGGATCGTTCACCGAAAGCTTGCCTTCCTCGGCTAATAAAAACAGACAGGCGCAAGTGAACTGCTTGGTAATCGAGCCTATGCAAAAGCTAGTGTTCTCATCCACCGGCAACGATGGCTCGATGCTGCGCTGGCCGTAGCCTTTAGCGAAAACAATTTTGCCGTCCTGCATGATCGCCAGCGACAGACCGACGAAGCCCTTCTCCTTCTGCTGCGCGGCCACATACGCATCGATCGCTTTGAGGTCGAAAGTCTTCGGAGCCTCAGCGGCCGATTGAGCCTGGCACACCAGTGGCAGAAAAGTCAGAAGGAGGAGAACAAAAGCTGGTTTCATGAGGTGAGGACTCCGGAGTTAGCATTCATTGAGCGGTCAGCTTTCAGCTTTCAGCTATCAGCATTCAGCTTTCAGCTTGTTGCAATCCTATTGGTATAGCTGCTATTTGATAAGAATTCGCAAGGGCTTTGGAATTTTGTGGTCAACTTGAGTATCGACTCAATAATCGCTGGCTGACCGCTGACCGCTGACCGCTGACCGCTGACCGCTGACCGCTGACCGCTGACCGCTGACCGCTGACCGCTGACCGCTGACCGCTGACCGCTGACCGCTGACCGCTGACCGCTGACCGCTGACCGCTGACCGCTGACCGCTGACCGCTGACCGCTTTCCGCTAATGCGAATGGGAATGTCCATGCCCGTGCGAATGCCCCTGCTCTCCGGCATGGATGACCACCAGCTGAGCCTGATGAATACCTTTGAGCCCGCTGAGCGATGCGGCGAACGCTCGCAGCGATTTCGAGGAGCCGCGCAGCATCAGGACTTCCATGCAGAGGTCGTGATTGAGGTGAACGTGCGTCGTCGCAATCACATAATTCTCGTGGTCATGCTGCAACTGCGTCATCTTTTCCTGCAACCCCCGACGATGGTGATCGAAGACCAGTGTCAGGCTGGCCGCGACGATGGAGTTACTTTCTTCGGAGGCCGTGTGGGTTAATTTCTCGCGGAAGAGCTGGCGCAGGGCTTCGCTGCGGGTGGCAAATTTGCCCTGAGCGCAGTAGTCGTCGAACGCTTTGAGAAGCGGTTCTTCGATGGAAGCAGTGAAGCGAACCAGTTCGGACATGGCGGGACTCCCGGGAGATAGGAAGATTTTAAGAAAAATGTCAGTTTCGTCGAAAGAGACTGGACATGGGAGATGCGAGTATTACAATTATGCAAATCGTAATACTGGAGTTGCCGCCGTGCTGCATCCCTTGAGAAATCGAAACGGTTTTACTCTGATCGAACTTCTGGTGGTGATCGCCATCATCGCGGTGCTGATCGGGCTTTTATTACCGGCGGTTCAAAAAGTGCGTGAAGCGGCCAGTGTCCTCCGATGCGCGAACAATGAAAAGCAATTGATCCTGGCGATCCACTCGTACGCGAACACTTTCAGCGACAAACTTCCGCCTTCCAACTTCTATCAGGTGGTGAATTCTTCGACCGGAAATACAGCCGAAGGAAGCGCTTTTTATGCCACGCTGGCTTTCTATGAGCAGGGCAATGTGTTCAACACCTGCACGCAGGACATCCCCAAGCCGGGTTATTTAACGGCGGCTTTCATCCCTCTAAAAATCCACGTTTGCACATCGGACCCGACGACGAATAACGGCATTGGTAGCGTGGCCCCGAACTATGCCACGGGAAATTATGCTCTGAACCTGGCAATGTTTGGCGCCGGGGGAACTTTCAATCTGAAAGGAGTTTCTCCTCCCTATACGATTGGGAATATTCCCGATGGAAGCTCGAATACGATCGGGATTGTCGAAGCTTCCGGATGTTTCCCCGGTTATCCCACCGTCGATCCGCAGACGGGTACTCTCACCAGTTACATGACCTGGCACTGGCCGGCCTATCCGAATTCCTTTGGTCCTTACTGGCCCGACCCCGATGAGTTACCGGGCCAGGCAAATTACACCGGGCTCTATACCCTGCCGCAAATCGGCGTGAACATGATGAAGGCCGACCCGAATTTGTGCCAGTCCTATCACTCGATCATGAACGTCGCCCTGATGGATGGAAGTGTTCGAAAGGTCACGACCGGTCTTAGTCCATTGACCTGGACGAACGCGTTGAATCCCGCCGATGGTCAGGTGTTGGGTTCCGACTGGTAAAGTAAATTAATGTCTTAAACTCCGTGTGGATTTAAAGTTTTTAGTTCATCCGTTTAACCAACTTGTTTTTGAAAGATTTTGGGATGCGCCCACAATTAAACGCTCGTAATCGAGCATTCACTTTGATTGAACTTTTAGTCGTAATCGCCATCATCGCGGTGCTGATCGGGCTGTTATTGCCCGCCGTGCAGAAAGTCCGGGAAGCGGCGGCACGGATCAAGTGCCAGTCCAATATGAAGCAGATCGGCCTGGCCACGTTGCAATATTACGATCTTACCGACGGCAAATTCTTTCTGCACCATCCTTTCGAAGCCGATGTGATTTCCAACACCGGGAATGCCAACTCCTTCGCGGAAATCTACTGGGAAGACAAGCTGATGCCTTTCATCGGTGGCACCCAGGAAGCGAATGAAAATTTATCGAAGCAGGGCATCATTCTTCCCAGCGAAGCGATTTATCGCTGCCCTTCGGATCTTTCGATTCGTCAGCCGTATGTGGAAGACGGCATCATCGATGGTGTGGAGCATCGCACCAGTTTTCTGATGAATTCGCAACTCAGCCACAAGACCCGGCGCTACGGCCACTGGACGCTGATGCGGTTCATCAATGAAGTCGGTACCTCGCAGTTCATCGATTTCGTCGAACGCAATGCAAACCCGTTGACCGTTGAACTGGGGGAGGATCCCCGGCAGGACGATTTCGATATCTGGCTGGGGACCGGAATTTTCAAACCCTGGATCGCCTGGGACCGCCATGCCGGGGTGGCGAATTATCTCTACCTCGATGGGCATGTGGTTTCCCTCCGCTGGGATTTCGGAGTAATAGACCTGTTCCCCGACAAAGTGGTTTTGACGCAGGACAGCAGCTTTCCATGAGCGCGATCCGAAACTTGAGTTGCAATTGGCTGGCCTGGATTTTGGCAATCCCGCTTTTGGGTTGCGGCGATTCCGGAAGCGTGGAAAAATCGGTGGATACCGGATCGCGCAATGCCGTCAATAATTTCTTCAATGGCCTGATCGAGAAGAAGTGGTTTCAATCCTACGATCAGTTATCACCGGAGGGGAAGAAAAAAAATTCACTGGAGCAGTTCACTCGCAAGGCCACCAGTTGGCGAAAGAACCTGGGTTTTGAACCTCAATCGGTTTTTATTCAATCCTGCGAGGAGCGACCCAACGAGGCTATAGCGCACGTCTCGATTATCGCCGCGTCCGGATCGCAGCGGACGCGTTTTAAAGAGGCGATTTCCCTGACGAGACAGGATCAGAATTGGTATATCGTTCTACCGAATAATTTCGGGCAACGCACGCATTAAACCTACCTGTTCATTCAGAAGTAAAGATTCATTGTTCCTTCATAGCTGGCGCGTTAAATTGCGAGGATGAAATACCTTCGCCTGCCTAAAAGCCGGATGCTCCGCTTCGGCATCTTTCTCCTCGGCACATTTCTGTTGAGTCTAGCCGGATTGTTCGGCTACCGGGCTTGGATCTTCCATCGTTCGCATCAGCAATTTATCGCTGTGATCGAACACCTGAACGCCACCGATCCGAACTGGAAATTGGAGGATTATTTCCAATCTCGGCCAAAAATTCCCGATGAGGAAAACGCCTGGGTGTACTTGCAGAAATTGAACAACAGAGAACCAAAAAATTATAAGAGAGTGCGTGCGATGCAATATTCGACTCCGAACGCACACGACGGAACCTATTCCGAGTTAGATCAGGACACCAAGACGTTTTTAGATCTCAATGCAGATCTGATCGAAAGCTGTCGTCATCTTCGAAATTTCGAGCGAGCGGTCGAGACTGAGCAAAATATTCGAACCGGTTTGGATCACCCGGCATTTTTTTTTAATGAGCAGATCCCGGGAAAATATACAAGCCTGATGATGACAGATTTTACAAATCAACTCCACATGGGTAACCAAGAATTAATGACTCAGGATCTGGAAGCTCTCTTAAAGATTCCTAGCTTCATGATCGATCAGCAGCATGGCCAGACCAGTATTAGATTCTTCATTGTTTACAATCGGGTCGGTAGTCTCCTGTCCTGGGCCCTGTCGAAAAGCGAATTCACCGAAAGTCAATTACAACGACTAGAGAAAGTTCTTCAGAATAATCTTCCAGAGCAGGTCGAACTCGAACACGACAAATTGAGTCGCGCCGTTTACTTCGAAAGATTACCTCGCAATCAAATTCATAGTGAGGGCACGCAATTTCTGCGTTGGCGTTCTTTTAAAATTCCTGTTCCGGATTCAGCAATAAAGCGGTTCATCGCCCGAAATCGTTACACCCCTTGGGAAGAAGAGGAATTTGCCCGGGTTCTAAGTCAGCTTTCGGATGATATTCTCGCTCTTGAGCAAGATCCCATTGACTTACAAGGATGTAAGCAAAAGTTGCATTCAGGGTTTGCAGCAAACTCTGGGAATGGTTCACAATCGGATTACGCCTTGCAACTTAACCCGTTGCTGACTGCGGAACAATCGCGACGCTTCAATCTGACCCTATTGAAAGTGGAGCAATTCCGACTTTCTAAGAAACGATGGCCGACCTCCGCCGCGGAAATCCCGGAGCTTCCAAAATCCATTTACAAGGATGAACCGTTTCAAATACTATCCAATCGTCAAGGCATCATCATTGCTGGTACTGCGGGAAATGCCGTCGCGGAAACGGAATTGAGTAACTTGGAAGCGTCCACTCGTGATTTCAACCAATCACTCGAATCGAACTCGAACGGCGAAAAAGGATTCTGGGCCAAGCTTCTCAATCCCGACCTGCGCAAGAAGTAAACACCCTCAATGACAAAATCCCGCGGCGAACCGCGGGATTTTGTCGATTTCTAATTTCAAGTTTCGAATCTCTTAGCAGGCCACAACCTGAGCCGCCCGACGTTTGCGGCGGATCAAAAAGCCCAGGCCGCCCACACCGGCCAGTGCCAGGAAAGAACTGGGTTCGGGAAGCGGATTGTAAATCACCACGTCATTCCCACCAGTGATCGAGTTGGTGCCCACGTTACCGGTGTAGCTGATGTACCCGGTATAGGCGAAGCCGTTGTAGCTACCCAGACTGATCTGGCTGCCCTGCGGCATGCCATTGAAGATGCTGCTCGTGGCATTCGTTCCATTCACGATGATGAAGAACTTGTCGGAGTAAGCCGGGAAGTAGGACAGCACGATCTGCAGGTTAGCGGAGCCGAGATTCAGCAGTTGGCCGGCCGTCATGCTAATTTGCGAGTAACCGCCCGTTCCAGGAGTGTTACCATTCAAGTAAACCGTCAAGGAACCTCCGGAATTCAAGCTCACACCGGAAGTGGAGGTCAGGATACCCGGCGAGGATGTGTTGGGATTACCGGGAACCACGCTACCGCCGCTGGCCACGTTGATCGCCCCGACCGTACCGAAGCCGTACAGGGTACCACCGCTGGTCACATTGATACCGGCATTGATCGTACTGCTGGTGCCAACGTAGATCGTTCCACTATTGGAGATGGTGCTGGCGGTAGGACTGAAGGTGCTTCCCCCAATGACATTCAGCGTCCCTTTATTGGTGGTCAGCGAATTCAGGGCGGCGAATACCGCATTGGGTCCACCCAATTGCACGGTGGTATTCACATCAATGGTGCTTACGGAATTCGAACCCAGATTCAAAGTCGAGTTGGCGTCCACCAACCAGGTGCCCCCGGATAACGTTGTAGTGCCACTGTTGTAATTCGTGATTGTTGCAGCACTCAGGTCGAAGGTGGAAGAAACCGTCTCCAACGTACCGGAATTGGTGAAAGAGACACCGGAAGCAACGACGAAGTTGCCATTATTCATAAAGTTGCCCGCATTCACGAAACTGGCCGATCCTGTTCCCGTGTTGCGGCCGATCCCGGCAGTGGAATTGTTCGTTAAGGTGGTACCCGAAGTGATCGTCAGGACGCCGCCGCCATCGATGTCGATGGTGCCATTCCAGCTGCTGATGCTGTTGACGTTGACTGCGGAACCATTGATATAAGTGGTTGCCCCATAAGTATTCAGGCCCCCATTGGCGTTAACAGTGCCAGTCCCGCCGAAGGTGCCACCGTTCCAGGTGATGGCGCCACTGACGTTGAGAACACCCGTGCCCTGCACATTACCACCGGCGAAGGTCAGATTAACGCTGGAAACTGCAGCGTTGACGTTCAGCGTACCACCGTTGACCTGGAAGACTCCGGAGTTCGAAGCTCCATAAGTGATCGCCGCACCGGAACCCAGGTTATAAATCGAAGCGGATTCGATGCTGATCGTTCCGCCATTAAGAACGAAAGCGCCGGTGCTGGTACCGCTGGCATTCACCAGAAGCGTATTGGAGTTGGCCTGGACGGTACCGGTGTTGTTGAAGGTCACGTTAGCCGCAATCGAACTGGTGGAACTGCCGGAAGCATTGATGAAAGTTCCCCCATTCGAGAAGGTGGCACTACCAACGCCGGAATTGCGAGCGATGGAAGTACCGGCGGTAGCTGTAAGTGTGGCCCCCGCCAGGGTGGAAAGCGTCGATCCATTATCGATGGTGATGCTGCCACTGGTTCCCAGGCTATAGTTGGCCAGAGCCTGGAAAGTCAAAGAGCCCTGGTTGAGCACGAAGCTGCCGGTATTAGTACCGCTGCCATTGATGTTCAAAGTTCCCGAGTTGGCTTGCACAGTGCCGAAGTTATTGAAGGTGATATTGGCACCAATCGAACTGGAGCCCGAACTACCTGGGTTATTGGTAAAGGTCCCCTGGTTGCTGATTGTTGCCGTTCCGGTTCCGCTGCTTCGGCTGAAGGTCACCCCCGCAGTCGAGCTGATAATGGAGCCCGAGTTGAATGTCAGCACGCTGCCGCCATCAATAAAGATCGTTCCACCCAGCGTATTGCTGGAAGAAAGATTCAAAGCGGCTCCGGCGAGATATTTACTCCCCGAACCGGCGCTGACACCCGAATTGGCATTGATCGTACCGCCAGAGAGCGTACCCCCCGACCAGTTGAAAGTGCCCGTGCTGTTGAGGGTCGAGCCCGTTCCCGCATAAATTCCCGAGCTGACCGTAAAGGTCGAGCCCGAGTTAAAAGTTATGGTACCTGAACCCGAGTAAGTGCCCCCACTGATGGTGAACAACGCTCCGGAACTAAAGGTGTAATTCCCGGCTCCGGAGGCCGAGCCGCCGGACAATGTGTAGGTCGAACCATTCTGACCGCTGTAGAGGCCACCCGAACTCAAGTTGAACGAGCCGGCCGATATGCTGAAAAAGCTATTGTTCGTGTAAGTTCCTGTCATCGCGAACGAGGCAGAACTGGAGGTCAGAGCCAGAGTTGCATTCGAGCCAACGCTGCTCGTTATGAAAGCCACCGCTTCGGAATCCGTAATCTGGGCCGTATAGGGAGTTCCGGCAAAGCTGCTGAAGATCGCCGTATCCCCGGCTTTCGGTAGCGCACCCGGCCCGCTCCAGGCGTTGGTATTATTCCAGTTATTGGGCACGTAGCCGTACTGCCAGTAGTAGGTCCCAGCCTCGGCACTATTTTCGAATCTGATTATGGAGAGAGAGACAACACAAAGCGTGAGTAACCGGAGCCAATTCAATCTCATACTGCTGCCGCTCACAAAAGAGTACGTGCAAATACGTTAGGACTATTCAGGATAGTGTAACCCTAACAAACTTTATTAGAATGGCAACATAAAATGGGCAAAATATACTGTGGCAGCGGTATTTTGCGGAAATATTAACAATTCGCTCTAAAGCAAAAGTTTGGTTATAGCGATTTTGCCGTTAAAGCAGGCCTGTACATCACTTCCGTTCGTTCGGAGCCGTTCGTGATAATGGCTCAAATAGTCAATTTGATCCCCATTTTTTACCCAGTCGAAGGCCATCGGCGTTGTGTCGAGCTGGCAAAAATCGACGTCCGGATCGGCAATTTCTGCGGATAGATGAGGAAAATTCACGCTCCAGTACTCCTTTTTTTCGCGTGGCAACTCAAAAATAGCCTCGATCGCCCTCGGTAGCATCCTCGCCACACGGTCCCAATCGAAGTCCCGATTTTTCGCCCGATAGTGCGAAAAACCGATGCCCGGAATGCCGTAAATCGCCCCTTCCCGCACGGCGGCCATCGTTCCCGACAGAAAGACATCCACCCCCAGATTTCCGCCGTGATTGACCCCGGAGAAGATCCAATCGGGCTGAATTCGGAGATGCCTCAAAGCCACCCGGACGCAATCGGCCGGAAATCCGTTGACGGCGAAACGATTCGCTCCGAAGTGTTCCACTCTCAAGGGAGCATGCGCCGTTACTTGATGGCTGCACCCCGATTGGGCACCGATCGGGGCCATCCAGTAGATATCGCCATATTTTTTCGCGGCCTCGGCCAGCACCGATAGACCGACAGCATCGATGCCGTCGTCGTTAGTCAGCAGTATTTTCATATCGTGAGTTTATGATTTTGGAGAAACCCATGTTGGATGTCAAAGCGATCCGGAGCCAATTCCCGGCCCTGGCCCGAAAGATTAATAGTCAGCCGATTGCTTATCTCGATGGCCCGGCCGGTAGCCAGGTGCCCACTTCGGTACCGGCGGCCATCAGCGATTACCTGTTGAATCACAATGCCAATCACGGGGGAGCCTTCGCTACCTCACGGGAATCGGATGCGATTGTCGAAGGGGTTCAGAAGAAAGTGGCCGGGCTGTTAGGGGCCCAGGATCATTCGTGCGTCGCTTTCGGCGCCAACATGACCACCATGACGTTCGCCTACAGCCGGGCGATTGCCGCCCGTTGGAACCCAGGCGATGAGGTGATTGTCACCCGGCTCGATCACGACGCGAATGTCTCCCCCTGGGTGCGAGCGGCTCAGGATCGCGGCGCGGTGGTTCGTCCTGTGGAAATTCATCCGGAGGACTGCACGCTGGATCGCGACCATTTTCGCAGCCTGCTGAATTCCAGGACGAAGCTGGTGGCTCTAGGCTGCGTCTCCAATGCCGTCGGCACGCGCAATCCTGTCAAAGAGATGATCGCCGAGGCCCATCAAGTTGGGGCCTGGGTCTACCTCGATGCCGTTCATCATGCTCCCCATTTAAAAATCGATGTGACCGACTGGGATTGCGATTTCCTGGCCTGCTCGGCCTACAAGTTCTTCGGGCCGCACATCGGAATTGTCTGGGGCAAACGCCAACATCTCGAAACGCTGCCCGCTTACAAAGTCCGGCCGGCCCCCGAATCACTTCCCGACCGCTGGATGACCGGGACACAGAATTTCGAGTGCATTGCCGGGGTGGGAGCCGCCGTCGATTACATGAATTCGGTAGGAATTTCCGCCATCGAAGAATACGAACGGGAACTGGCCCAAGAGTTGATCGCCGCTTTGCAGCGCGTGCCCGGCCTGAAAATCTACGGCATCGTGGATCCGAAACGGTACCACGAACGGGTTTCCACAGTTTCCTTTACGATGGCTGGTCACACCCCGACCGAAATTGCCAAGCACCTGGCCCGCGAAAACATCTTCGTCTGGAGTGGCAATTACTACGCCCTGCCCCTGACCGAACGTCTGGGCCTCGAACCGCAGGGCATGGTGCGCGTGGGACTGCTGCATTATAACACGGTCGAGGAAATCGCGATGCTGGAAAAGGCACTTCAAGAATTGGTCCGGTAGTGCGAAGAAACGCTTCGCACTACCCAGATGTTGCGGATTAGCTAAGGGAAAGTGGGCCGTCCTTACAGTAGTTGGTGCTGCCGAAGCTCGTGATGCGATGGCCAAAGCCATGAGCCATCGACATCAGCAGCCGATTGTGAGCGACGTTCTTGAACTTCAGCGATCGCCCCATCTTGAAGTCGAGCCCGTTGCCCACCAACACGAACGGGATGTTGTCGAGCGTGTGCGAGTTGCCCTTACCCAGTTCGTTGGTCCAAACAATAGTGGTGTTATCGAGAAGACTACCGTTGCCGCCCGGTTCCGGGGTTTCCGCCAAACGCTTGGCCAGATAGGCCATTTGTTCGCAGAACCACTTGTTGATTTTGGTCAGGTTATCGACAGCGGCTTTATTGGTATCCGGTTCGTGCGATAGCTCGTGGTGCCCTTTATCGACGCCGATCCACTTCATGTGGGCGCCGCCTACCGAATTGGTGTATTGCAGGGTAGCCACCCGAGCGAAGTCGGCCGCAAAGCTGTTGACCATCAGATCGATCTGCATCTTGCTGATCTGCGGCATCTTGTCGTTTTCGCGCTTGATACCCGGATCGAGTTCGGGAATCTTGTGGCCGAGATCGTTTCCTTTGTCGGCCTTCAGTTCCTTTTCCATCTCCCGAACGAACGCGGCATGCTCATCCAGCAATCGTTTGTCGGCGGCACTGACCACCGAGCCGACCTTTTTGAGGTCTTCGTTCAGGTCGTCCAGCACGCTTTTGAGCGTTTCGCGGTCCTTGGTTCGGCCATAAAGTTTGCCGAACATCTGGTAAGGATCATCGATGGGAGCAATCGGTTTGTTGCCCGCGGCGTAGACCATGCGGGTCCAGGTATCGGCGCGATCCGGCACCATCACCCCGAATTCGAGGGAGCCGAAACGGGTGCGGGTGGCCTGTTCTTTCTGCAGATAATTTTTGACTTCCTGATCGATCGACAGTCCCTTGGCCCAACCGGCGGGTGTGGCCGAGCCGCCTTGGATGTTCCCGGGGAACAGTTCCGTCCCGGTCAAAAGGCAGCCGATGCCACGCATGTGCGAATCGCCATCGCCCTGGATGCGGTCGCTAACACCGTGCAGCACCAGGGTGCGGTTCTGGTAGGGTTCCAGGGGTTTGAGAGAATCGGGTAGGGTGAACTTGTCTCCCTCTTCCTTGGGCCAGAAAGTTTCCGGGAAAACGCCGTTGGGGCTGAACATGATCACCAGGCGCTGCTTGCGCTGGGTGCTGTTGGCAAAGCCGAGACTGGGAAGATTGAGAATGAACGGCATGGTCGCCGCACCGATCCCCAGATCGCGGACGAATTCCCGGCGCGTAGTATTTCGAAACGCCATACCTATTTCCCTTTTTCGTTTTTGTTCGATTGATTAATTGTAACTTTATCTTCGCGGCTTGTCAGGGCGGAATTTGCCATAACTTCAATAGCCAGCTTCCGGATATTCAGGCCGCCGTCGATGAAGGCCTTCTTCAACTGCTTCGACTTATCCGGCCCGTAAGCCCCGATTGACTGCTGCACCAGATGATGGAACATCTGATCGGCAAAGGATGCATACACTTCTTCACTATCGGCCAGAAACTTCGCCAAATCCCGCACCCCATTGAACGTTTTTTGCTCGCCACTACGAGTGAGATACATACCGTGGGCATCGACCGGCTTACCGTTATCCTTGTTGCGGAAGCGGCCGATGGCGTCGAAATTTTCCAGAGTAAAGCCGAGCGGATTGATAATCCCATGGCAGGTCGTGCAATTCTGCGGCTTGGTCTGCAGCGTTACTCTTTCGCGAGTCGTCAGGTCGGGATGCAGATTGGCATTTACCGGCGTGATGGCCACCGCAGGCGGTCGGAGTGTGATGCCGAGCATCCCGCGTACCAGGAAAACTCCCCGGTGGATCGGCGAACTTTCGCTCGTATAGGAGTAGGCCGACATCATATACGGATGGGTCAGCACACCGGCCCGGTCGCTATTGGGGAACTGGATTTTCCGGAACTGGGGTTCGGCCGGAAGCGGGGCCTCATAAAAGCGGGCCAGCCGATCATTCAGATAGAGCGCTTCGGACAAGAGAAGATCCTTGAAGTTGGAACTGGAACTCCAAGCCACATCGTCCAGAAACATTTCCAGTGAAGATTTCAGATCGGCCACTACCGCCGTATCGAATCCGGGGAAACGCTGCTGATCCTTGGAAATATCGGGCGACTGATCGAGTTTCAACCAGTGGAATAGGAACTCACGCACTTTCTGCTGAGCGCGAGGATCTTTCAGCATCCTGTCCGCCTGCTGAGCCACCTGATCGCGGTTTTTCAATCGACCTTGGGAGGCAGCATTCAACAATTCCTGATCGGGCAGAGAATCCCAAAGGCCATAGGAAAGCCGGCTGGCCGTGTCGTAAGCATCCGGATGATTGCCAACTTCCCGGTAGAGGAAGCGCGGCGACTTCAGCACGAACAGTACCATCCGTTTGACGGCCACTTCCGGCGTTTTGCCGATTTCAAATTGGTGATCGATGTAAGCTTTCTTTTGATCATCGTCCAGCGGCCGGCGGAAGGCTCGCTCCACAAATTTCAGGCAGAAGTCGCGAATGGCTTTGTCCCGTTCCTTGGCGCCATCGCGGGTGCGAGCCAACTCATTGAGATGAGTACTGACGAAACCGGCCGCATCGAGCGCGGCGTCGGTCGCGGCCTGATCCCATTCCTTCGAAATGCTGGTGCCGCGTTCCCAGCCATAACTGCGGTCATCTGGCGGGAAGGGATTGGAGACCACGTAGCTTTCCGCACTATAGCTGGGCGAGAGGAACCGGGAAGGAATAACTTCGGAGGTTCCCTTGGGCCGGGTCCATTCCAGAGTCACGTTCGACCGTTGCGGCGGACGATCCTTTTTCTTATCATCGACCCCCTGCTTACCCTTCATCAGGAGCAGACGAATCGGATAAACCCGGCCGGCCACGAGATAAATGTTCCCTTTGTATTCGGTGTCGTTCCCCGATTTCACCAGAATGTCGATCAGCGGTTTCTGCGGCTGATTGACGAACAGTTGCATGGCGTTTTCGGTCTTCACCGTGAAGGTGTAGTCGCCGGTCTCCGGAGCCAGGATCGATCCGCTCCAGTTGACGCAAAACTCCACTTTTTCGATTTTGTCGGGCACCGGACTTTCCGTGCGAAAATCGAAATTCACTTCGGGATCGAGCCGATCCAAAATGCGTTTGTCATTGCGCGGATCCCGAGCATTGAAATATTCGCCGCGCAATCCCCGCTTGTCTCCCCAGGGAGCCGAGCCACGGAAACTGTCGATCAAATCGGCGACAGAGTTGCGGTACTGGCGAACGGTCAAACGGGCGAGTTCTATCCGAGGTGGCTTGTTGCGTTCCCGGGCTTCGTTCGAGTAGAAAGCCTCGTACATGTAGGCCGCGACGTTATCCGCATCGGCCCCCGTGCAGCTCCCCGGATTGTCCTCCGGCATCGACTTGGAGATATATTTGGCCAACTGGGCGACTGAGCGATTACCGATCAACTGCTCAGGGTATTTTTTGGTGCCTTCGCCGTTGGCTCCGTGGCAGGAGGCGCACTGCTTTTTGTAAATCGCCTCGCCTGTCTTTTCCTCGGCCGCTCTCAGAGAACTCGGCGCGCAGATTAGGAGGGAGAGAGTGAAGATCGCGGGGAGAGTGTATCGACAAATCAACGGAATGTTCCAAATGAAAGGTATGACGCTTACAAACTAGCTTAGAGCAAAAAGGTATAGCAGGTATGTACTTATAATTTTAGCTGACCGTCGGGAGATGTCAAGAAAAGAACGAAGGGGTGGAGAGCCTCGAAAACGCTCAAATTTCCTTTTCAAAACAAAAACTGTGCGGATTGTTTTCGTACACGCCATAAGGAGGTACCGGCAAATATCCTGCCCCGCGATAAAGCGCGAGGGCCGCGGGCTGGCGGTCTCCGGTTTCCAGTCGGGTCCTGGAGAACCCTGCCTGCCTGGCTCGGGCTTCCAATTCGGACAAAATCCGTCTCGAATAACCCAGCCCGCGCGAGCTCGGCCTCACATACATCCGTTTGATCTCTACTACACCCGGCTCCATCAACCGGTAGCCCCCGCAGGCCACGAGCTCATTTCCCCGACGTCCGACTAAAAAAATACCGCGCGGCGGCAATCCATCTTCGGGTTGATAATGCCCCGAACCATCTTCGGACTCGTAGAGCCCCGCCATCTCCGCGGACAATTCCGCAATCAACTGCGCGACTTCGGGCAGCCGGGGATCGGAAAGCTCCATTTCGAATTGCGGAATCATCTAGTCAGTTATATGCGGGATAATTCATCTAAAAAATTCTTTTGTCCGTTAAAACAAGTGGGTCTCGTAGCCGCATTATTACTTAAGCTTCATACAGGATCGCTCTTCGGTAAGGTTGCTTGCAGTTTGTGCCGGGATCGCTTACACTCATTTTTATCTCATTTTTGAGTTCAGAGGATCTGAAGATGGTTTATTCATGGACCAATGTGGCACTTTTGTGCCTCGGAATGGTCGCTTATGGAGAGGATGCAGCCGCCTACAAAGCGGGCGACATCGTGTTCCCCAAGAATGAAAGCGTGGAATTGAAGACGGAAGAGGATGGTCAGGAAACGGCTCTCGATGCCGATCAGATTCAGTACACCGTTATCGAACAGAAAAAGAACCGCCTGAAAGTGAAGCTGGGGGATGGCAAATGGGCCTGGCTGGAAGCCGAGGATGTCGTCTTGGCCAGTAAGGCGGCCAGCTATTTTTCCGAGCAGATCACCAAGGAGGCGACCGCCGATTTGCACATTCGACGGGCCTACGTTTATAAGCTGGAAGACAAACTCGAAAAAGCGCTCGCGGACTTTAGCGCCGCCGTCAAGCTGCAGCCGGAGGACGTCCTGGTCTGGATCAACCGCGGCGACTTCTATTCCGAAACGAAAGATTACGACAAGGCGATTGAAGACTTTACGGAAGCGATCAAGATCGACGAAGATTATGGATACGCTTACATCGGCCGGGGCAATGCCCGGCTGGAAAAGAAAGAATTCGAAAAAGCACTGAAGGATTTCGGCAAAGCACTGGAAATCGATCCCCAGGATACGACCGCCCTTCTCAGCCGGGGAAATGCCTATCTCGAGCAGAAGGAATACGATGCAGCCATCAAGGAGTACAACGAGGTCCTGGAGATCATTCCCAACAGCGCCTATGCGTATGTCTGCCGGGCCAATGCCCAGGCGGCCAAGAAGGACTTCGAAAAAGCACTGGCCGATTACACCAAATCTCTCAAGATCGATCCCGAAAACTCGGGAGCCTTTGCATCCCGCGGCAATTGCTACGCCGACAAAAAGGAGTACGACAAAGCGCTGAAAGATTTTACCGAGGCGATAAAAATCGATCCGAAATCGGAATACGCCATCAACGGGGAAGCCTGGTTGCTGGCCACCTGCCCCGAGCCGAAATATCGTGATGGCAAAAAGGCAGTCGAACTGGCCCAGAAAGCTTGCGAACTCAGCCATTTCAAAGATTTGAATCTCGTCGATACCCTCGCGGCGGCCTTCGCCGAGGTCGGAAAATTCGAGGAGGCGGTGAAATGGCAGGAGAAAGCCATCCGCAACCCGTTTGCAAGCGATACCGAAATCTCCGAGGCCAAGGAACGGCTGGAACTCTACAAGATGAAAAAGCCCTACCGCGATGAACGAAAGTAAGCTCGGTTCGAATAGTCAATTCTTGCACTTGCGAAGCGTCCTTGTTCACCGACGCTTCTTTTAGAGTGAACCGTTGCTCGTCGAAATCGACCGTTTCAGACCACTCGAATAGCCCTCCCCTTTTCGCAAAAGCCATCGGATTTTTTTCCAGACTTTTGATGAAACCGACTCGGCGATCGGTTAGAATCCCCTCACACGATTGGAAAACCAACCTTACCTGTCCCGTTCGCACGATCGGGATATCCTTTTTCTTCTTGGGCAACGTCATGACTCTCCCTTTTGATCGTCGTCAAATTATCAAACTCGGTGCGGCCGCACCTCTGGGCTATTTCTTCACCGGACCCGCGACTTCGGTTGTGAAGGCCTACGGCTCGGCCGACCGCTTACGCGTAGCCGGGATTGGTGTCGGCGGCAAAGGATCGAGCGATATTGAACAGGCCGGCGCCGTGATGGACGTCGTCGCCCTCTGCGATATCGACGAACATCGACTCAACCAGCGAGCTACCACCTGGCCCCAGGCGAAGAAATATTTCGACTATCGAAAACTGTTCGACGAGATGCTCAAGGAAATCGATGCCGTAGTGGTCTCCACCCCCGACCATTCGCACGCCAAGCCTTCGCTAATCGCGATTCACTCCGGCAAACACGTTTACTGTCAGAAGCCCCTGGCTCAGACCCCCTTCGAAGCCCGACTGATGCGCGAAGCGGCCGCCAAGGCCGGAGTGGTTACTCAGATGGGGAATCAAGGCTCGGGACTAAGCGGTCTACGGCGAGCCGTGGAACTGATTCGCACGGGGGTCCTCGGCGACATCCTCGAGGCGCATGTCTGGACAAATCGTCCTTTCAAATATTGGAAGCAGTCTCCCGATGTGGTCTCCCGGCCACCCGAAGCGGCCGTTCCGGCTTACGTCCACTGGGACGAATGGCTGGGGGCCGCCCCGTTCCGGCCTTATGCCGTGCGCGACGACAAGAATTCTCCCGGCGGCAAGCGACCCGCCTACCACCCGCACGACTGGCGCGGTTACTGGGACTTTGGTACCGGGGCTTTGGGCGATATGGCCTGCCACACCGCCAATATGGCCTACCGGGCTATGGAACTCGACGCCCCGATCGCCGTGAGTGCGGAGGCGGCCGCGATCAATCCGGAAACTTACCCCGCCTGGGCCAAGATTCAGTATCACTTCCCGGCGCGGGGCACCAAGCCCGCAGTTGTGCTGCACTGGTACGAAGGGGCTCGCGACGGCAGCCGGGTTCTGCCTTCGACGGAACTGCTTGCCAAGGTGCTCAAAAAGGGTGAAAGCGCTGCCGATAGCGGATCGCTCTTGATCGGTTCGAAAGGAATGCTGTATAGCCCGAACGATTACGGCGCGGAATTCCGGCTAACTCCCGAAAAAGACTTCATGGGAGTTCAGACCAAGAAACCGGAGAGTGGCCCGGAAGGTATCCCGGACAATCCGGATGCCTACATGAAGCGGGAATGGGCCGAAGCGATCAAGGCCGGGAAGCCATCGATGGCCTCCTCAAGCTTTGCCATCGCCGGCCGACTGACCGAGACGATGCTGCTGGGCAACATCGCCGTGCGTTTTGCGGGTCAGAAACTGGATTGGGATACGGCAACGCAGAAGTTCAAGAACTCCTCGCAGGCGAGCGCTTTGGTCTCCAAGGCGTATCGCAAGGGGTTTGAGTTGAGTTGAGCATTCAGCTGTCAGCATTCAGCTGTCAGCATTCAGCTGTCAGCTTGTTGATTAAAGTTCACTCTCGCAATTCGGCGTGCTAGCCGTCGGCGAAAAAGCTTCTGAAACCCTGCGGATGGCAATTATCTTAGAGCACTCAGCCACTTCTAATCACTGAGTTCTCTAAGCTGACTGCTGACTGCTGATCGCTGATCGCTGACAGCTATACCAACGGCTGCCACTTTCGCCCTTCTTCCGCCAGCAACGCATCGGAGGTGGCGGGCCCCTGACTTCCGATCTCGTACTCGGTCATCACCGGGCCGTCTTTTGCAGAGGCCGCTTCGATGTACGGATCCATAATTTCCCAACTTCGTTCGATCTCATCCCCGCGCATGAACAAAGACGAATCACCCTGAATCGCATCCAAAAGTAAGCGTTCGTACGCTTCGGGAAGAGATTTATCTCCGAAGGCCGTGCGGTAGTCGAACTTCAAATCTCGCACCTGCAAACGCGTCCCTTCCACGGCGGGCACTTTCGTCTGGAACGAAATCTTAATTCCCTCATTGGGTTGCAACACCAGCGACAGGCGATTGCATTCCATGATCTGGCCGGGCGGCAGCGGGAACATCATGTGCGGCGGACAGCGGAACTGAATCACCACTTCGCTGAAGCGAGATTTCAACGCTTTACCCGAGCGCAGGTAGAAGGGCACATTCTGCCAGCGACTGTTGTTGATTTCAAAACGGGCCGCGGCATAAGTCGGCGTCCGCGAGGTGGAAGGCACGCCGGGCTCCTGCAGGTAGCCCTTGTACTGGCCGACCGCCAACCATTTGCGGGCTTCTTCGGGAGTCGGGATGTGAACGGAATCGAGAACCTTGATCTTCTCGTTACGCAAGCGGTCGGACTGGAATTTCGCCGGCGATTCCATGGCCACCATGGTCAGCACCTGCAACAGGTGGCTCTGGAACATATCGCGCAAGACGCCCGAATTGTCGTAGTAGGCCCCTCGTTTACCAACGGGAACCGACTCGGCCACGGTGATCTGCACATGTTCGATGTACTGGGAGTTCCAGAGCGGTTCGAACAGCGTATTCGCAAAGCGGAGGACGAAAATGTTCTGAACCGTATCTTTGCCCAGGTAGTGGTCGATGCGGTAGATCTGCTTTTCGCGGAACTGGTCGTGTAACAGTTCGTTGATGTGTTGCGAGGATTTCAGATCGACGCCGAAAGGCTTTTCCACCACCAGTCGTCGGAAGTTCGTGTCGGTATCGCTGGCCATGCCCGCTTCGCCCATCCGCTGGGCAATCTGCGGGTAGAGTTCGGGGGAAACGGAAAGATAGTAGACGCGGTTGCCGCCATTGGGCCCTTCTTTTTTAGTCAGCCAGTCCTTCAGATGCTGCATTCCTTCGGCCTGCCCGGCGTCGGCCGCACAGTAGAAGAGTTTGGAGGAAAAGCGCGTCCAGACCTCCGCATTCCAGCTCTCCCCGGCCCCTTTCATCGCCTCCTGAACTTTTGCTTCCATCTGGGTTCGGAAGGCTTCGTCCGTGAAGGCACTGCGGGCCACCCCCACGATGAAGGCTTCCGGCGGCAGCAACCCGGCGACATCCAATCGATAGAGGGCGGGGATGAGCTTGCGGGAAGTCAAATCGCCGGAAGCACCGAAGATAATAATGGCGGTCGATGGCATGGGATTTCTCGTGATATCAAAATTGTCTGGCCCAGTTTCTCCCGAACGGAGAGAAACTGACCAAGTTGGTTTTATAGCTAAAGGGAGTAAGCAGCCAGAAAGGAGTATTGCAATGACGATCTGGCATATATCAGATTTACATATTGCCCAGCCTGAAAAACTTATGAAAAAAAGGAGATTTTGCTTGCGAACGCCTAAAGTTAATGATTGACAACGCTTACGCGATTATTTAAGATGGTATCAACGATGCGGGAAGCGTGAGTAATACGACCATACCTTGCCAACTCCTCTTCTCCCGTTTTTGCAGGCGGCAACTCCCTTAAGCATAGTCTGAAAAGTTCTGACGCGCACCTAGGGTTCGTCTGGATACGGTACGCCTGCGCTCGAAATATCGTCTCTACGGATGTAGAAACGACCGCTTATCCGTCTACTAACGGTTGTAAGCATTGTGCGGGGGTCAGAAAGTGCGATAAACTTTCCGACGCAAGCTTTTATAGGTAAGGAAGTTGTATCAATTCTCCTAGTTTACTTAGGAGGCGACTGGAGAAGGAAGACCGGTCGATTTTAATGCACGGATGCGGCTCGAACTGATCAGGCCAGTGATCGGCACTGGCGGAGTGCATTCGCATGACGACCGATCTGAACAAGCTCCCGAAGAAAGATCTGACCGATAAGGCCAAGAAGCTTTCTATCCCCAACGCCGCGACGTTGAGCAAAGAGGACCTGATCAAAGCAATTCTCAAATTATCCAAAAAGAAAGAGAAACCGGCCCCTAAGCCGGTCGCCACCACGGTGAAAGCCAAAGAGATCCCCCCAGTTAAAGCCGCCAAACCCAGCGTCAACGGCCATCCCTCGAAGACTAAAGCTCCTCCCGCCATTGCCAACGGACACCCCGTCAAAAAGGTCCAGAAAAGCGCCGCCCGGGAGGGAGAAGTCAGCGCCAGCCACGAAGCCGCCAAGAGCAAGTTCGAAATGGGCGTCCCGTCCCGCGATCTGGCTTCCCGCATCCAGAAGACGCTGCCCAACGGCTACAGCAAAGACCGCATTGTCGTCATGGTTCGCGACCCTTATTGGCTGCACGTCTACTGGGAATTGACCCACCAGTCGGTCCAGCGGGCCGAGGCCGCTCTGGGACAGGACTGGCACGGCGCGAAGCCGATTCTGCGTATCTGCGATGTGACCGCCCAGGACACCACCAGCACCGCGGAAGCCATCGTCAAAGACATCTACATTCACGGTGGCTGCAACAACTGGTATGTCGAGGTTCCCCAACCTCCCAAATCGTACCGGATCGACATCGGTTACATTTCGAAGCGCGGCCAGCTCTATGTACTGGCTCGCTCCAATGTGGTGACTACTCCTAAAGCCGGCAGCAGCGACGCCGTCGATGAAAACTGGTCCGAACTGGATACCAAGAACGCCGACCGCATTATGAACATGTCGATGGGCGGCAATTTCGACCTGACCGGCAATATGCTGGGGATGCAGCCGGAACTGAAGACGCTGCTGGAAGAACGGCTCCGCAAGCCGCTTTCTTCGCCGACGCTGTCGAGCTATTCCTCGAGTTCGCACGGCGCTAAGGATCGCAAATTCTTCTTCTCTCTGGACGCCGAGTTGATCGTTTACGGTCGCACGGAACCCACTGCTCATGTGACGCTACAGGGCGAACCGATCAAGCTGCGACCGGATGGGACGTTCACCATGCGGTACAGCCTGCCGGACAGCCGGCAGATCATTCCGGCCATCGCCGCCTCTTCAGACGGCGTTGAAGAGCGCACCATCGTGCTGGCCGTCGAGCGCAACACCAAGCAGCTCGAACCGCTGATTCATGACGGGAACACGGAACTGTAAGTCGGATAAAGATTCAAAGCCTTCGACTTACCAATTTCGAAGGCTCTTGATTTTTCAGAATACGCAATAATCGAGAGTTACAGTTCTCGACTGATCTTAAATCGTTGGTTCTAGTCTTGATTGGTTCTAGTCTTGAATTGACATTCGACTAAGATCATCTGCCGAAATCTCTGATGAAGAAACTAGGCGATAATGCTTTTCGTCAACCAACTTAATCTCCCCTTCTATTTCAGTCAGTTCGAACATCACTATTACTTCGCCCTTGTCATCGATCTTAAATTGAACCGCAACCGGACGAGGAGTTAAGTTGGGGAATTTCTTTTTGCAAAGTGCAAGATCCTGCTTGATTTGAACGATTCCGATTTTGTCTTTCCCACCTTTGGCCTGCACTGGCACCACAAATTGTTGTCCTGTATTTCTAACTGCGACGTAGACTTCGTCGGTTTCGATTTGACCCATCAAAGGGACGGTAGTGCGAAGATGATTTTGAAGGGAATAGGCTGTCACCCGCAAAAAAATATCGATCATTCGGTTGTATCGAACTTTTGCCAACAGAGCCTGTTCGTCGCCTAAAGCATTCGCAATCACTATCTGAGGCGTCGAATCGGGGATTTTAATTTCAGCACGACCGTCGGTTGGAACTATGAGATTAGGTTTCTGAAGGCTGAAGCGATACTTTCCGTGTCCTGCCAACTCTATGACCCAAGCCAATCCGGAAGGCGCGGCGGAAATAATTTCTGGCGGCATCTGAGATCTGAATCGAAAGCTGTAGATAAGATCGCCGATATTCTTCGGAAGTGGAATAGCTAAATTGGTGGCTGCAACTTCGATTTCCGAGCGTTCGAACTCGAAAGCTGTCACACCTCTTCTAAAATGTTTTCGAAAAATATCTACCAATATTCCACCGTAACGATTCGGAGATTTAATGGCTTCAGAAGAGCGTTTTTTGGACACGATTCTGACCTTTCTGCTTCTTGGAACGGTGGGACGGATTCTGCTTGAAATCAATGGCTTCTGGATGCCCTAAAATCACGAACTCTCCGATGAAGCTCGATTCTTTGCAAGGTCGAATTGTAAATCCCAGCTTCGAACATGGCTCGAGTATTAACTTCAAATTTCGACTGCGGGCAATCTCTTGCAAAAAAGTATCAGCTCGAATCCAAGTTAGCTCTACACCAGTCTCGCGGACTGCCCTAAGGACATCTTCGAATGAAAATTTAGCGTTCGAGAGCTCTCTCTTCTCCACGTCGTAGCGATCGTCGATTAATTTTCGAATCACGGGCGGAAAATGGACTCGATGAGGAATCCTTTTCAGGGTTCGCGGTCGTTCCATAGGAAGGTCGAATGAGTCTTTTAGAATTAAAGGCGCTTTTGGCTTAATTGGTTTTTTACCTATTGCTCGAATCACTCTCAAACCCAAAGCTTTGGCTAGTGGTGGGCATACAGCATTCCCTATCTGACGATATGCGTGCCACTTTAATGGATAAAAAGCGAACCAATCCGGGAATCCATGTAACCTTGCAGCCTCTCTGGCTGTGATACATCGCGGTTTAAATGGATGAATAGGTCTCGGCGAAGTATACGAACCGTGCGATGAATCCGACCCAGCACGCAAGGTCGGTGCCAGTCCGTTTGGATCGAGCTTGGGAAGTTTATGACTTGGCACCATTTCACCTACGGGTGTCGATTTGTAGAGCGATATGGCACGGGGGCTATGTCGAACACGCAAACAGCCTGAGCAAACTTTCGAATTCCATACGCGCGGATGCGAATAATCATTGGGATCTTCCACAACTGATCGCATGACTTTTGCGTATTGCGTCCTGGGAGTCTTACTGTATTCGACGTCGTTTTCGACGAATAGCTGATCGTGGGCATCTACATCGGGAAGATCCTCAATCGCCTCCATAACTGAAGAACATTCGGGGGATCCCTCCGGAATCATCGTCGGGTAATCTACAGAGAATTCCAAATCTTTTCGCACACCGATCAAAATCAATCGCCGTCGCTTCTGAGGCACTCCGAAATGGCTCGCATCTAAAATTTTTACCGGGTGCGTGATCTTATAACCTGCAAGTTCTAGGGTTTTTATCGCTTCATCGAGCACTACACGAGTGCTCCCCGAGAGCATACCAGGTACGTTCTCCATAACGAATGCTTTGGGGCGAACTTCACACACTACTCTTACGTATTCTGAAACCAACGAATTTCTGGGATCCATCGCATCTCGTAGACCCATATTGCTGAAGCCCTGACAGGGTGGACCTCCAACGATGACATCTACGTCTTGAGTTTCGAGAGCTTCGAAAATTTCTTTCGCAGTGAGGTCAGAGACTGATTTGCAAATCGTTTTTCCATAAGGAAAATTCCGTTCGTGAGTCGCTACGTGATAACCATCCATCTCAACGCCAAGAGCAATATCGAATCCCGCCTGCTCGAATCCAACCGACATTCCACCCGCGCCGCAGAATAAATCGACGGCAATCGGTCGCCTTCGGGAATTTTTACCTTCGCCGGACACTCGAGTGCTCCTTTGCTTCATGTTCTTTACCGAACCGGCACATGGTTCTGATCTTGCAGTGATTGCATTTAGGATTTCGCGGAAGGCAAACTTTTCTACCGTGCACAACCATACCAACATGCAAGACCGTAGACATGCCTTCCGGGACGACCAGTGCCAACTTTCTTTGAGCTTGGTAATGTTTCAAATTGGGTGAAATTATTCCCATACGCTCTGCAATTCTTTGGACATTCACGTCCACAGGAAAAGCATCTAGTTTGAAACTGTACATTAAGACGCACAATGCTGATTTTGGCCCCATCCCAGGGAGTGCAGCAATAGTTGAAAAAGCTATCTCGGGATCCATGCTCCTCAGAATTTTGGCAGGTTTCTTACCGATCGAAATTATTTTTTTTGCCGTCCTTTTTATCTGAGTAGCTCGCTTTGTCGCAAGACCACCAGAAACTATGCAATCCTTAATCTCGCTAATCGAGGCTCGAGACAGATCTTCGAGCGTCGAGAATCGATTCGACAGATTTTTGAATGTTTTACGGTATTGGGCATCTGTAGTTTTAGCCGAAAGTAGTATGTAAAAAATCTCTCGAAGAGGATCCCGGAAATTCCCTAGTCGCGGCAGACCATATTCTTCGAAAAGCAGTTTACCCACTATTTTTAGCTTCGAGGTCCATACGGATTGATATCGCCTGCACTTGAGTTTCAAAAGCACTTGCGTCAAATTGCGAGTCATCGCCTCATTCTTCTAATCTTCAGCCATCGATCAGGGGCCAAAAACCGACACACGAATTATAAATTACCTTTCGGCGGCTATCCTAGTCCCAAAATAACGCAAACCCAAGCTAGTATACATATTTTCACTTCAAAAAGAGCTGCAATTATCTGGAAAAATTGTCCACTACTTCTTATCCGACGTCGTGTTGTCCACCACCACGCGCCAGCCGTCGGCCATATTCATCACCACCAGCGTATATCCCCCGGCCGGCTTGTCGGGCGATTTGCTGAAGGTCAGCGCCCAGCGGCCGGTCACGAACGCCAGATTCTCCGAAACATAAGTCACTTCAATATCGCTGAAACGAAGTTTCCCCATCTCTTTCCCGTCGGCCTTGTAGCGCTTGCGATAGCGCTCGAGCGTGGCCTCCCAGCCCTGGGTGACCGTGCCATCGGAAATGAATTTCAATTCGGGCGATTTCCAGTAACCGGCCATGTAACCTTCCAGATCCCCGCGATTCCAGGCGTCGGCCTGAAAATTCATCAGGGAGAGGACATCTTTGCCGAAATCGTTACTGCTTATCTGCGAACTGCTGGAATTGGAAGAGATTGCGAACAGGGCGACGCTCGCAAAGAGGAAAAACTCGGCAATCCAGAAAGCCCGCTTCGTTTTCAAACTGGAAGTGCACATGAAATAACTCCGGTTTTCTGGTGCAAAAAACGGCTTAGCTATTACCCGAGATATCGAACACGAACAGCAACTCGTAATCGCGCAGATAGAGCTTGCCGTTGGAAATCACCGGGTGAGCCCACACTTTACCCTGGCCCGGCCGCAGTTTGCTGCTCTGGGGAATCTTAAAGCGGCTGATTTCCTCGTACTTCTTCTCGGAAGCCTTCACTAAAGCCAGCGTACCATCATTTTCCGAATAACAGTAGAGCATACCGGCCGCAGCACTCACCGAACCTTTGCCTACGCCTTGATTCTTCCAAACCGGTTCATCGCCGCCCGCTTTCATATTAAAGCACAGCCAGCCGCCGTTATCCGAGTGGCCATAAAGGAAGTCGCCCAGCCGAACGACCCCGCCATGATGATTGGCGAAGACCTTGTTCTTGGTATACACCGTGGTTGCCTTAATGCCTTCGCCGTCTTTTTCGAACTTGAAGCATTCGCAACCGGCCCCGTAACCTGCCGTGAAGAAGGCATAATTGTCCTGAAGGACCGGAGTGGGGATCACTGCGATCTTGCGGGCCAAGCTCTTGTCACTCCAGAGCAATTTGCCATCTTTGGCGCGAACGCCGACGGCCGAGGACATGGTCTGCTGAACGTACTGTTTGATGCCTTCGACTTGGGAAATCACAATCGAAGAATACCCGGCGCCATCCTTAAAATCGGTGCATTTCCAGACGGTTTCGCCCGTTTTCTTGTTGAGAGCAATCATGCCCGTGCCCGTGCCGGGGGTGCAAATGAGGTTATCGCCATCCACTAGGACCGATTCGCTGTAGCCCCATTGCGGGATTTTGCCGCCGAAATCCTTTACCAGGTTTTTGTTCCACTGCACTTCGCCTTTTTCGAGCGAAAGGCAATGCAAATCGCCCTTGGCCCCCAGCACGTAGAGGAAATCGCCATCGACGGTCGGGGTACCGCGCGGCCCGCCGCCCCACATATCCAGGAATTCGCCTTGGGCGGTTTTCAGTTTGGTCTGCCATACCTGGGAACCATCTTTGACGTTCAGACAGGTAACGAACTCCTCGGCGTCCTTTTTCGGACCGGTTCCGCCGAGAATGTAGAGGTTATTTTTGACGATGACCGGCGTGCCGTAACCGGTGCCCACTTTGCTTTCTTCGGTGATCGACCAGAGCAACTTCGGCCCGTCTTTGGGCCAAACTTCGAGCAATTTGGTGTCGCTGGAAATACTATCCCGGTTCGGTCCCTGCCATTGGGGCCAGTCACCAGCGCTGGCCAACGATACCGATAGGAGCATGGCCGCCAAAGATTTACGAAACCGCATTGTGGACCTCAGTCAAGTAGGTGAGAAAGTACCGGTAATAGCCGTCAGACTTTGCAGCGCGTCTGAAATTCCTCGATTGAAGGCATTATGCGGGACTTGTCATTCCCAGACAAGCGGAACGCGACGGAGAAGGGGATAATTCTGGGGCGCGGGACAAAGAGAAAAGTGGGAGGAGAATTAATCGCTATCACCAGAAGATTTAACAATCCAGTAGGTTAAGAGTTCTCTTCCTCTGTCAGCCAGATACCCCCATATGCGTCCAAACCGAATCGCCTCTGCTCTATCGACCTGACGAAACGGTCCAGCCATGCCCCAAAAGAAGAAAAGATCAGACGTTGCGGTGTACTACCCGTATTACACGAATGGAACACTTGGCCTGTAGCATCGCCCGGCTAAGGTACTATGTCAGAGAGTATCTTGTCCCGATGCGCATCCATAATCGGTATCCATCTCGGCCGATAGCGAGCATTATTGCGGCCACCCGATTTCAGTATTCAGATTTATGATCTAAATTTTCGCGATTCGCATCTTTCGGGGCGAAAGGAAGTAATTTTTCCGACTCCGCTTTCGTCAATAAGGCGTAACTGAAACGAATTCGTAACGAGGTCGGGATGTTGTCAATCGACTGGGATGTCATTCTCGCTCGACATGGTCAGATGGTGATTCAGGCTGCCATGCGCATCCTGGGTTGCCAATCGGATGCCGAAGATGTGGCGCAAGAAGTCTTCATGGAGGCTTTTTCCTCCGCCAAAGTGCCCTCAAGATTACCTATCCGGAATTGGGGAGCTTATCTCCGGAAACTCGCGGTTTTCCGTGCGATTGATCGACGGCGACAACGTAGCAAAAATTCGACAACCAGTGTGGATAATCTGGCACTCCCAGGTTTCTCGGCCCACGATGAGGCCGTGCGACAAGAACTGAAAGAAAATTTGAGAGCGCTAGTCGCCGCCTTACCGGAGCGTGAAGGAGTGGTTTTTGCGCTGCGCTACTTCGAACAGCTTTCCAACCCGGAGATAGCGGAAAGCCTTGGCATCAGCGTCGGCGCAGTAGCAGCCGCGATTCATAAGGCCCGCTCGAAGCTCGAATCGACATTAACGACTCATACAGAAGGAGATAAATAATGAGAGAACCCAGCAATCAAGACAATTTTTCTCATCATTCAGAACTACCAGAGCCCTTTCGAGTTGCCGTCGAGGCTATCTTGAACGAGCCGGCTCCGAAGCTGATTTCGAGTCAATTTGATTTTTTGAGAACTCGACCCGTTCGAACACCCTCCTATGCCTGGATGATCCGGGGGGCGGCATGCTCGGCAGTCTGCGCTGCTGCGATTCTGTTGCTGTTGGCGATGACCTTTTCTCCGTCGGATGCCTGGTCGCAGGTTCTAAAAAACGCCCAGAAGCAAGCTTGGATTCGAATAACGGAGAATGGGGCAGAGAAAAATAAGACGAGTGAAATCTGGTTCTCCGCAACGAAGGGAATGTTTGCCATCGTGTCTCCGGAAGAAGTGAGTTTTGCCAACTTTGATGAGAAGAAAATACAGAAGTTCGATAGGCGCACAAAAACGATCACCGTAGGGGAGTTTGACTCAGACAATCGGACCGAAGCCATGGCATTTGACAATGTTTTCCGGTCGATTTCGGCAAGCAAGCTTGTTTCTTTAGATCGAATCGGTGAGGGCAAAATTGTTGACCGCCGAACCACTACGCGAAATGAGGGGGATCATCGCTGGACGGAATATATGTTTTTGCTCGAGTTTCGAAACAGTTCCCCCGCAAACTTACAATTAACGTACCACGTCCCTGCTGAGACGGAGCTTGCCAATAAAATAGTGGAAGAGTGGACGGAAGAAGGAGTGCGAGTTTCACGCACCTGCAAGATCGATTATCCTTCTTCAG
Organism: Telmatocola sphagniphila; assembly: GCF_018398935.1. Classification (GTDB taxonomy): domain Bacteria; phylum Planctomycetota; class Planctomycetia; order Gemmatales; family Gemmataceae; genus Telmatocola; species Telmatocola sphagniphila. The sequence continues at coordinate 4,829,101 of NZ_CP074694.1, forward strand.
GCCCCGAAACTATATACGCACTTAATGTTCCGAACGAATCCAAAATTGTTGATACACGTTATACGGAGGAACTGAAAGTTTTACTTAAAGAGTATGTTAAACAACAGAAAACACAATTTGATCCATACTCTGCTACTGTGATGTCAACAATCGTGGATTGGAAAGAAATTAATTTGGACGTCATTAAGCTCCAGTATACCGGATCAGAATACTCCGCCAAGCAAGTCGATGGGGATCAGATTTTCAAATTGGTTCGCGAAGCCGACCCCACTAAAGTTCCGGCGGCGGATGATCGGATTAAGTGGTGGAAGGAGCAAGTCGACAAACTCTGTTTTGAAACCTGGGGGGATAAAAACATGTTTTTCCCAGGTCAGACTTTCGTCCCGGATCTGATTGGACACCCTTTGCTTGGACTCGTTCCATACAACCTACGAGTCACAATGAATTCAAAACCACAGATTGGTCCAAGCAATTGTAACTTGGTAACTGTTGAAGATGCCAAAACTGGCAAAATTCTGAATCGCTATTGGTTGTCCCCAGATCAGCAGTTGCTTTGTCTTCGGTCTGAACGATTTCCGGAGAAACCGATTGATTTGATTTCGGTGACTGTGATTGAGGAGGTCGAACAATCTCCTAAAGGTCGCTATTACGCGACTCTCTACCGGCAGGGAGAGGTCAAGCAGAGCGGTGACGATCTGAAGCCTACCGGAGTATCGCCTGGAGCGACCGTCATCAGGAAGTTTCTCGTTGAGTTTTCGAAGTAGCAACTCTCTTCTTCAAGCACTCGACCGGCGGCGGGTGGCACTGCTAAGCAAACTAAATCAACGCATGTCATTATCCAGTAACGGTTTGGGTGGAACTGGCTATTGCCAGTGCCGATTCGATATAACTCCCGCTTTTTCGGATCGAATTTGTTTCGGAGTTGGTGAAAAGTCTCTGCGATTTCTCTTTCTCAGGCACTGGCAAATAGCCAGAGCCGCCCGCCCGCGACACTCGATCAACGACAACTGGCGCGTAAATGGTTCAAACTGTTCCCTTTACGAGGCTAAAAATTAGAGGTAACGGCGTTGAGTGCCGCCCTTCGCCTGGGGATTATTTTGCTAATCAATTATCGGGCTTCGTTCGGAATCGCGATCGAAGGGAAGCCAAAATTCTCGAGTTCACTTTCCTGAAAGGCACTGGAGATAGTCAGTTCATTCACCATGATTCCTGCCAGAATCAGGGCGTGATATATGGCCTGTACGGAATCATCGCCTTGGGCTGTCTTGAGATCATCTTCGCCAGTGTCGCGAGTTCGTACATTACAGGCCCAATAGTTTGATTGACCAACGTTAATGTTTACAGGCATCGATATATCGAGATACGCATAACGAGTAGTCGCGAGATCATCGACCCAAGTAAAAGTCCGAGTACAGAGAAGGGATCCGAAATCGGCAGTCATAAATGACTCCAAGTTAGAAGAGTAATAAGTATTTTTATTTCTATGGAACAAGAACTGAAACGAGTGTTCAGGCCCCGACAACACCAGTGGACACAATGTAAGCGATTCCACCAACAACCACGATTGTTCCAACTACAAATTCCGGGATCATTCGTTAAAATATCCGCAATTTCACTCGCAGTCATTACCGCGAGTTCAACAGCCTCTTGACCAACCTCCACTAGACCCCTAACAGTTGATTTTACGGCGGCTGCACTGGTAACCAAACTAAATCAACGCATGTCATTATTCAGAAACGTTTTGGGTGGCAATTACTATCTGCCCGTGCCGTTTCGATATAACTCCCGCTTTCGGATCGAATTTGTTTCGGAGTTGGCGAAAAGTCTCCGAGATTTCTCTTTCTCAGTCACTGGCAGATAGCCAGTGCCACCTAAACCGTTACCTCATAATGATTTGCGGTGACTCTAAAGGGTTACCAGTGCCACCCGACGATAGCGCGTCGCGGTCGCGGTTATCACACGGACGGCGTGTCGAGCGCTATTTGCCCGTAGTTGATCGAAAGAGACGTCAATTGGTTGAAAGCTTTAGTCAGGAAAGCTATACTTGTTCAACGAAAATGGAAGATCGTTGCGATTACGCATTGGCAAATAGCCAATACCACCCAAACCTTTACCTGACAATGACTTATGGCGATTTATAGAGGTTGAGTGCGATTTCCTGCTGCGTGCACATAGCACAAACCCAGAATTGGGATCGAATGCTGGACACTGTTTACGAAAACTACCGGTTCACCAGAATTGCCCGGGAGTTGTTGCGAAACTCTTCTCGCGAATTCACGATCAACGAACTTCAGCAGAGAGGATATGTTTCGCGCAGAATTGCCCGCAAGATTTATCACTTCCAAAGTTTACACACTCTTTTTCACTCTTGGAACCTGCGTACTTCCGTTGTTAATGGAATTACGGAAGCCATTGAGCTATCGACGAATTCAGACAAGCCGGAAACGACGGACGGCGTGGGAGCCTATGTCTCTTGCTTCTACCTTCTTTATGTGAGCACCGAAGCCAACATTGATGTCAATATAATCGATTCCATGAACGCGTTCAAACTCCTGGCGAACTACTGCTTCTTCGCGGAGCATGCGAACTCAAGTCTGCTGATGGAATTTCTTGCGATACTCCGAAAGAGGCTTTCTTCGATTAGAAAAAGCGATGCTTCCGACTATCTTTCTGCTTGTGAGCTGTGCCAGGATTTTTTGAAAAACGGTTCCGTTGATTTCTCAAAAACGGAGGATTCCGATCAATCAGAAATCACCTTCGAACTTCGGAAGCATATGAGAAGACTTATGCAAATTCGTTGCTAATGGTTTCGGAAACTGGTTTCGTTTGGGATGACTGTCTGATTAGCGATCAGCTTTCAGCGGTCAGCAAATTGAGGAGGACTGGCTTTGTTTCGGGGGCCTGTTCCCATACGTGTTTCGACATTACTGTACTTCCCGAAAATTGTTGATGTTTCGTGAGATCAGGGTGGCGCTACTTTTAGAATTGGAAATAGGTCACACGTTATGAAAAGTGGATTGTTTCAATACGCACTGGCGGATAGCCAGTGAGACCCAAAACATTACGTGACAATGACTTGCGGTAACTCTAAAGGGTTACCAGTGCCACCCGCCGGGACTAAGGTCGAAGATTACTTGCGGCGGTTCAATGCTGTCCCAGGGCGAGATATGGCCAAATACAAAGACATGACATTGCACGTTGTCGATGAATCTGGCTCTGTGCTGCACCATGGTCCGATTACGTAGTAAATCGCTAAGTCGATCTGACACAAAATGCCGAAAGAGGTTGCTTATGAGTCGTTATGCTTATCTAGTTTGCGAAGAAACCAAGCATGTGATTTGGCTTGGCAAGATTTATAATGCAGAAGCTATTGGTCGCTACTTTCAAATTGGAGCAGGAGTTCGAAACTCCGAAAATCCTCTTCTGATGAAGGCAGTGATGAAATTTCTAGCCGAACATCTAGGCAAAACTGTAAGCATCCTTCCCGAGGAGGAGTACGATTCAATTCTTGATGAGACCTTCATTGATATAGGAGGCGATGGCCCTCCTGGTATTTCACTTGAAGCTTATATAGAGGATTTTGCTGGTTAACGAGATCGGATGTCGTGTACAGTAACTTTTATTTATGAGCACTAAGTTCGTGCCTCCGAAGATTTGTCTCAAGCGAAGGATGACAAAAAAAACCAAACCGTGTCGATCGCGGCGGGTGGCACTGGCAAGCATTCTCAATCAACGCAAGTCATTAACCAGTAACGGCTTGGGTGGCACTGTCTATCTGACAGTGCCATTGTGAGATAAAGCGTTCTTCTGGCTCGAATTTGTGCCTGAGATGGTGAAAATTTCTGGCACTTTTTCTCCCACGCACTGGCAGTTAGCCAGTGCCTCCCGGAAATTGGACGAGGATGGAGTCCTACAATTCACTAAGATGAACAAAAATAGCAGGTGACCAGTGTCACTCGCGGTCGGATGTGGTTAAAATACTGGTGAAAGCCTCATCCATCTCATGAGGAGTGCCCGTGCCCGAATCCAGTTCGCAGCCGCAAGCCTTGAGCAAATCCCAAGTCGTTCGACTGTTAATCTGCGTGATCGTGACGGTCATCTTCGGCTACCTCTACTTTCATTGTTTTAAGATCTGGTTCGGACTGAATTCTGGATTCCAGAGCTATGAGGATAACTGGTACAAGCTTCTCTTCTCTGAAGAACAGCGTGAGGATTTGCGGATCTATTCCCAGGTGATTTTCTGGTTAAGCTGCGTCTACCTTGCGATAGTAACTCTATTGGCAATTCAACTCTACAGAAAAGGTTACACGAAATACACCTTGATACGTCGGGGTCTCTATGGCAAGGCACATTCCCTAGTCTTCTTGCTTATGTTGTGGTCCTGTTTCCCCGGATTCGGATATTACTTGACCGATGAATATTGTTTTAGGGCCTCGATGGATACCGGAGGCAACCCAGAGATTGTTTCGAAGCTGAATCTCAGTTGGCAAAGAACTTCTCAATTCATGATGGTGCTGTCGAATTTGCAAATTTCGTTTGTCATCATTTTGATCTGGTGGACGTACGAGGTGCTGCTGATCGTACGGCGTAGTGAAAACGCGTCTCAATCGAAATTCGGCCATGAGATAGTTCCCTCGGACAAAAGTGGTAGAATTTAAAAGGAGATTTTTTCGAGCCAAATGAGGATAGGCCGTGCCCAAATCTACAGCTGAATTCACGACAGCCGAACATGTCAAAATCTATCGGATTTACGTTCTGAGTTTGGCATTTGGAGCGCTTCTCATTTTCGAATATTTCCCGGACTTCTTCAACCAATTCTTTAATTATTTCGATCAAAAAGAATTTTTGCAGAAGGAGCTGATCTTCACGAAACAGCAACAGGCGAATTTAAAGTTGTTTTCTGATATAGTCTTCTGGTTCAGCTGGATATATCTTTCAGTACTCCTAATTGGCGGAATTCGACTCTACAAAAAAGGTTACTTTAAACTAAATTGGGTGGGCGTCTTATGTATGTATAGTAGTCGACAATTCCCTGATTTTGGTATTTTCTCGATTTTGCGGATCGGTTAGAAATTGGCAATGGATGCCAAGGAGCAACTCAAGGAAGATGTCCGGACGGGAAAGGTCAGCACCGATTACCTGATCGACTTGATTTTTTCCCTCCAGAACCAATTGCAAGCAGCTCTCCAAGAAATCGCAGACCTCAAAAAGCAAATCGCCTCCTCTCCTACGCCCAAGGTCGCTGAACCGTATTCGATAAAGGCGGAAGAGAAGCGCCAAGAAGCCAAGAATCCGAAAAAAAAGCGTAAGCAGAAGAATGGCAAGAAACGCGGTCGCATCACCTCGGCGGAAAAGATCGCTCAGGCCGAACGCAGCGAAGCGATTTATCCTGAAGGCCTGGACAAGAACGCATGTCATTTGTCGCACACTCGACCGGTGTGGCGAGTAGAAAACGGTCGAGCGGTGCTGATCGCCTACCAGATTTATCGGGGCCCTAAAAACCGCTACGGCCAAATCCCTGGCGTGATAGGCCGCAGCGAATTCGGCATAGAAATCTTCGTCGAGATTGCTTTCCTGGTCTACACCGTCGGGATGTCATTCGACAAAGTCTGTCTGTCGCTCCAATTCTTTCAGAATATGACTCTGCGAAAAGCGCAGGTCGATGCGTTGCTGCACCGGTTGTCGCGTCATTGGGAAAAGGAATTCGATACGCTGTGCACGCTGGTGGCCAACTCATTGGTTGTCTGGACCGATGAGACGGGCTGGAGCTTGAACAGCGTGTGGGCGTTCCTCTCGGAGAAAGCCCGGATCCTGTTGTTCGGAGTCAACAAGGATGCCGACACGCTGGCGAAAATTCTCGACCCGTCCACGTTCAAAGGTCTGGTGGTCAGCGACGATGCGGCGGTTTACGGGCACTTCACTCATTCGCAAAAGTGCTGGGCGCACCTGTTGCGGAAGGCCATCAAGCTGACGTTGCTCGAACCGGACAATGCCGAATACCGCCGCTTCACCGATCGGTTAATCGAAATCTATCGGAAGGCTGTTCGCGTCAAGCGCGACGGACGACTGGGCGAGGCGGGTCGTCTCCAGAAAATTGCCGAACTGGAGGACGAGATCGTCGTCTTGTGCAGGCCCCTGTGGTCTCAGAATTTGCCGAAGTTGGCCGGAACGCAAGACGATTATCGCAAGCTGAACAACGAAATCATGACGCTGGTGATGAGGGAGGAGTTATTCGCGTTCGTGACGACCGAGGAGGTGGAGCAACCCAACGGGGTAACTGTGGAAGTCGGGGCGACGAACAACGAAAGCGAACGGACGCTGCGGAAGCCTGCAGAAGCCCGCAAGACGGGCCGGACCAGCAAGTCGCTGTTCGGGGCTCGTCGGCAATCGATTTTGACCAGCGTGCTGGAATCGCTCCGCTTGTACCTGAAACAGTTCACCTTGGCGAACGTAATCGAAGAGATCAACAGTTGGACCGAGGAAGGGATCAGCTGCTTTACGAAATTGTTGAATAAGATGAACTTGTCGCTCCCCAAAATCTCTGTCCTCAATGGACTGTTTCCCAAGGTTGAAGCAGAGCCCAAACTCAAACCAAGCGGGTAGATAAAAGGTGTCGCCTGTCCTCCTCCAATACAACGGTAAAAACCAGACCCAATCAAGCGCTAAGCAACGAGTTTTCACCTGTGCCGATAACCCATCTGTCGGCAAATTCAAAAGCCGAGTCAACCTCAGCATGCTCCATGCTGCGCACAGATATTGCGGCTACTATGTATATCGTTGCATTGCTCATTGTCTATTACATGCAAATATATTATATGCTAAACGACCGCGACTATTTCTTTGCACATGTAGACAACAAATATTATTCCCTGACAATAAGTGAGCGGAATGGCGAATGGGGCAAAACACTCCAGCAAATTCGAAAAGCCACGGGATGTATTCTCGGTTCCGTTTGGTTAGCGTTCTGGCTGACCTTCCTAGTCTGGCGGTTCCCTCTGAAGGAAGAAAATCAGACTTTGCCGGAAACCGTGAGTACCGACCTCTAAGGCTGCGAATGCGATGGGGGTATCCATTTCCTCGTCTACTTCAGAATATTCCTTCTATTCCTGTGTCCGAATCTGCGATTTTTGATTCGAACTCTGCCAAGCTTGAAATTGTTCCAAGGTTTCTCGTATTCGGCTGTCGAGTCTCGAGACTGCTACCGTTACAATCTCCTCGGGAACGCCGCCATAAAATGCTTCAGCGATGCCACCCGCAATACAAGCCATGGTATCGGCATCACCACCCAGCGAAATTGCATTGCGGACTGCGTCTTCGTAACTACTCGATTCCAGAAAAGCGATGATCGACTCCGGAACAGAACCCGCGCAAGAAACATCGAAAATATACCCCGCTCGAATCTCTCTCAAGGATCTCGAGAGCTCATAATGAAATGTCGTTTCGATGTACTTCTTTATCTCCGGCTTCGCATGCCCCGTTCGTGCTAAAAATATCGCGGCGGCCGTGGCCTGGGCACCGACAATCCCTTTGGGATGATTATGCGTTACCTCGGCGGACTCTCTGGCCTTTTCCAAGACCGAATCAAGATCCGAAAAAGCCCAGGCCACGGGACTGACCCGCATGGCCGAGCCGTTCGCCCAACTGTTGTATGGCTCGCGATTTTTCTGCAGAGCCCAGGAAATAAACATACCGCCATAACCCGCGTTGGGATATCGCAAGAACCAGCTTTGCAAAGTGTTGATTAAATCACCACCGGTCATCAACCAGTCTGCTACCGCCACGGTTAAAACGGTATCGTCAGTAAAGCAGGAATGCGGTACGAATAAATCGAACTTCTTGAACTTCGTTCCTTTGCCTTCATGGACGGAACCGATAATATCCCCGACGATTGAACCCAGCATCTCGAATCCTCCCCGTTGGGAAAGGACAACACCAGTGACTAATCTCGGCTTGATTTTACTCGCGAAAGGAACCTGTTAGGTACCTCCGGCCGCCTATCGAATAATCGAAAGCGACGGGTGACACTGGCACCCCATCTCAATAAACGCAAGTCCCTGTACAATCTAGACTTGGGTGGCACTGTCTATCTGACAGTGCCATTGAGAAATCCTCGATTTTCAATAACAAAGGACCTCTTTTCAACTCAAAAGAAATTCACGCCCTGGCAGTTCGATTCCTCTCCAATCCCCAGGAAGACCATGAACAACTGGCAAATCTTGATCTCGCTTTTCAGAGTCTCCTGGGAGTAAAACTTAGCCGAGGACCACTTCCAATCGGCGGGTGGCGGATAGCCAGCTGGACCCAAAACATTACCTGCCAATGACTTACGGTGATTCTAAAAGGGTACCAGTGCCAACCGCCGTCGATTCGAAATATAATTTGATAAGTCGGAATAAGGCCTTACGATCTGTGTCCAAGGCAACAAACTAGGTAAGTGTTATGATCACAGAGACTTTGTTCTTCAACAGGCAACAAAATACTGGGTGGCATCGTGCCTTTCTGTCTGAATTTCTTCAAGCTCACGAGATGCGAATTCTCTCTAGAATCGAGTCCACAATTTCTGAAGAGATATTCGAGGAATCGTACCTCGTAGGGTTGCTCGAAGAGGCAACTATCATCAAGCCTCTCCGACTTAATTTCGACGATATTGAACGTGAAAATCCGAGACTGGAAGCATTTCTAGCATCGCCAAATTCGACAGGATTTAATTTTTATCCAGGCCACCTGCCAGCGCCTCAACGATACGTAGTCCGATGCAAAATTAAGTATGAAGGCACGGCTGATTTATTGTTGCTCTCCCCTAGAAATGGCACCTCAGTCTTGCCTGTAGGTCGAATCGATGGGAATAAGATTCTATTCGATCTTCCACTACCAGTGGATATGTCAAAAAAGAAACAGTTTGAACATGATCTAAATCAGCGTAAAGAGGCTTTTCGCAAATACTCTGAATTCGCTAACGAAGATCTCTTCATTTCGCAAAGAGGTCTTAGCCAGAGAATCAAGGTCTGTTATGAGTCGAAATTCACAGAGTTGCATGCAGTATATGGCTTAATAAATTCCCCAGGACTAAAATTGTCAGAGGTTAGGCAGCCATCCCAACCAAATGGATCCCAACCGTTTACAAAGAATGCTTTTGAGCCTCAACCCTCACAAGTTATCGTGAATAATATCACTGTGATTTACAATACTATTGAAAAGTTTTTTAAAATTGATCAGACAAACAACACCTCGGGGGGAGATGTGAATAATGCATATTAACCAAACAAACAATACCTCGGGAGGAGATGTGAACAATAACTTCTCTTTCGAAGGAAATTCTGTCCAAAGCCAAGGCGATCATAGCAAGATCGAGATCCAAAAAGAGGAAGGGCTTGTCGAGAGTATCAAGAAAATATTTCGCTCGATTAAGGCATTCTTTGGTAAGAAGTAGTCTCGAAATCTTCGAGCTTGGATATCAAAAATACAAACTATTTCGCGATACGTTTTTTCTTATCTTCTCCAGGCTGGCTAGCATCACCGCGGGGTGACACTGGCATCCCATCTCAATAAACGCAAGTCCCTGTACAATCTAGACTTGGGTGGCACTGTCTATCTGACAGTGCCATTTAGAAATCATCGATTTTCAACAACAAATCACCCTATTTCAACCCAGAAGGAATTCACGCCCCTGAAAGTCGTACCCACGCCAATCTCCAGGAAGACCATGAAAACTGGCAAATCTTGATCTCGCTCTTCCGGACTTTGCTGTGTGTAAAACTTGGCCGAGGACCACTTCCAATCGTTGGGGTAGCAGATAGCCACCCGCCGTTTCGATATAACTCTCGCTTTCGGATCGAATTTGTTTCGAAGTTGGCGAAAACTCTCTCTGATTTCTCTTTCTCAGGCACGGGCAGATAGCCAGTGCCATCCAAAACATTACCTGACAATGACTTACGGAGATTGTTTCGGTGCATCAGTGCCTTTGCCACACAACTCACTTTGCCAGTCACTCCTCTCTCGATTACTCTACAGCGTGCAGGGAATCGGTCCATTTCAGGATTACAAAAGCCTGCACGCGAGCTTCGTCAGTTCGATCCTCGCAGTGATCCTACCAGCAGTTCAGAACTTTCCAGAAAGGGAGGTCATCGATTGGGTTCAAAATCGGTTTACGACGAATCACCCCAAAACAGGCGTATTTCCCAAGAAATAACCTAAGGTCATCAAAATCGCGTTTTCCACTATGTGAAAAATGATGATCTGATGACCTCTCTAGGGAAATCCCGGAAAGAAAGGCCCTTCTTGACCCCAAAATGTCCGGAATTTCTGAGATATCTCGTCAAAATCGAAGTGTCGTATGCACTCTAGATCACTGAGGAATCCACACGAAGCTTTTCTTGGTCTCCGGGCTCGCCGTGAGTGTTCCAACCGCCCCAAATTGCAACAGTTCCTGGAGTTCCCAATCGCGGTGAATTCCAGCGGTCGTCCCTCGGCAACGAAAAAGCGGAACCGGTCCTCAAGCTCCAACGGAATTGATCGATCTGATGCAACGCCGTCCTCCCGAGTGAATTTCAGTGATCACAAATAGCCCTATCGTCGCTGACTGGCATCCAGGAAAGATCACTCTCTTCCGGTACGAACGGCCTCGGAAACTTCGGCCCGTTAGCACTCTCGAAGGATTTTCTTTATCGCCCTCAACCTTGAGCCCCGGCTTAAAATCACTCGCCGGGCACACTCCGGCGCCTAAAATCACTTACAGGCAGTAGCGAGAGCGGATTCGTTATCCCATCGAGATTTTCAATTCCGATACTTAGGCTTTTCCATGCTGGTAGGTCAGACCATCGGTGAAGGTGACAAGTCGCTGTACATTGAGAAAGAACTCGGCAGCGGGGCCATGGGCTCCGTTTTCCGGGCTCGCTTTCTCAAGGACAACACGCTGACGGCCCTGAAAGTCATCGCCTTCGGTCTGGCCGACAACGAAACCGCCCGGGCCCGCTTCGACCGCGAGGCCAAAATCCTCAAACAGCTCAAGCACCCTAACATCACCCGCTACTACGGCAGCGGCCACATTCGCAAAACGCCGTTTTTCATGATGGAATACGTCGAAGGGGAATCGCTCGATCACCTGCTCGAGCGGCGCGGCAAACTCCCCTGGGAAGACGTGGTCATCTTCGGCAAGCAGCTGGCGGCCGCTCTCGAGCACGCGCACGAAAAAGGGATCATCCATCGCGATCTGAAGCCCTCGAACATCATGCTCACCAAGGGGGGCACGGTCAAGCTGACCGACTTCGGGATCGCCAAGGATGTCGATCTGACTGCGCTCACCGGAGCCAACAACACCATCGGCACCGCCGCTTACATGTCGCCCGAACAATGCCGGGGAGAACGCAACCTCGGCCCCAAATCGGATATCTATTCGTCCGGGGTGGTTTTCTACGAACTGCTCACCGGCCGAAAGCCCTTCGTCCGGGAAACCTCCATCGATCTGTTCATGGCGCATGTGAACGATCCTTTCGAGCGTCCCAGTCGGCTCGTTCCCAACCTGCCGATGTGGCTGGATACGCTCGTCTGCCAGATGCTGGAAAAGAAGCCGGAATTCCGACCGCTGGACGCCGCGACGGTGGGCCGGGCGCTCCAGGAAATCGAAGATAAAGTCGCTTCGCATAAGAGTGTGGGGGCGGAAGTGGCCAACGCCCGGGTGATCGACCGAATTCAGATGACTTCGCCGCCGGATGAATCGGATCGGGAAGCCACCCGGGTCATTCGATCTTCTTCCAAAAAGAAGAAGGTCAAAAAGAAAACCATCCCCTTTTATCGCAAGCTCTGGTTTGCGCTAACTCTCATTGGCCTGTTCGTGATCGGAGCCGGGATCGGCCTCTACCTGGTAACGCGGCCTGGCGATCCCAAGATCGCTTTCAACCAGGCGATGGAAGAAAAGGACGAGGCCACCAAGGAGCAATTGCTCAGCGCTTATCTCAAACGGCAATCCGGTAACAAGGATGCCGACTGGCAGCGCGCCAATGATGAGTTGTTCGGCCTGAAGGCCAAGAAGATCGATCAGGCGATGTGGAATCGCGTTCGGGCGAAACGGCTGAACCCGGAAGAGGAATACGACAAGCAGGCGTATGCGCTGGTTATGCAGGGCTACAAACTCGAAGCGGAGGGTAACACCAACGGCGCGCTCGAACAATGGATCGATCTGGAGAAGAACTGGGTGAAACAGGAGAACGAAGAGCTAGCTCTCTGGGGCTGGATCGGCCGCCGTCATAAGCAATTGATAAGCGAGGCCGACGGTCTGGAAAAGAGGATGCTCGCCACTCTGCTGAGGGCCCGGGTCGATGAGGAGGAAGCGACACTCGAAGGCGACGACACCAAGCGAACCTACGAAGCCCTGCGACTCGAACTTCTTGGCGATTTACGCGCCGAGCTGAGCGAAGATAAAAAAGGGCCCGTCGGCGATCTGGCGGGGGCGAAGCAGGCCTGGAAATCCCTGCGTGACGATCGGGAAAAGGATAAGCCGATCGATCAGCGCGTTTACTTGATTCTGGCCGCCCGTCATTTCCGCGATCTCGATCCGCAAAAAGCTTCCGAAGCGACCCCGGAACAGCGCGAAGAGATGGTCCGCGGCTTGCTGAAGTGGGCCCTCTCCGTTCAGAAATCGGAGAATCTCATCGTACTTCGGGATATGCGCAATACACTTCGGGATATTCGCGACCTCTACAAAAATGCCCCCTCCCCGCTCGATAAAATCGCTATCGAAGCGGATAGCGAACTGCGTAAACTCAAAAAATAATAGCTGCCCTTTGAACCGCCGGTTACGATAAATTTCGGACCGGCGAATTTTTCCCGGACGGACGCTCTACCATGTCATCTACCTATATTCCTCGCCCGAAAAGTCAGGCCGCTTTCGAACGCGCTCAGAAAGTGATTCCCGGTGGAGTCAACAGTCCCGCTCGAGCTTTCGGTGGAGTGGGTGGAACCCCCTTGTTCATCGCGCGAGCCGAAGGACCGTATCTCTACGATCTCGACGGCCATCGCTACCTGGATTACATCGGCTCCTGGGGGCCCATGATTCTGGGGCACTGCCATCCCAAGGTGGTGGCCGCCGTGCTGGAGGCGGTGCACAACGGCAGCAGCTACGGCGCCCCATGCGAAAAAGAATCGGAACTGGCCGAGCTGATCTGCAGTCTGATGCCGAGCATGGAAATGGTTCGGATGGTCAGTTCCGGCACCGAAGCAGCCATGAGCGCGGTACGGCTGGCCCGCGGCTACACCGGCCGCAATCTGATTGTGAAATTCGCCGGCTGTTACCACGGCCACGTCGATGCCCTGCTCGTCTCGGCCGGCTCCAGCGCCTTGACGCTCGGCGTGCCAAGCAGCCCCGGAGTACCGGCCGGCTGCACGCAGGATACGGTTGTGCTGCGCTACAACGACTGTCAGGCGCTGCGCGATCTCTTTGCCACTCGCGGGAACCTGATCGCCGGGGTAATGCTGGAACCCTTTGTCGGCAACATGGGACTCGTCAGCCCTTCCAAAGAGTTCCTCGACGAACTCTGGAAACTGACACGCCGTCATGGTAGCCTGCTGATATTCGATGAAGTAATGACCGGCTTCCGGCTGGCACCAGGCGGTGCCCAGGAACTGCTGGGCATCAAGCCGGACGTCACCGTCCTGGGCAAAATTATCGGCGGCGGTTACCCGGTCGGCGCCTATGGGGGCCGGGCGGAAGTGATGAAGAAGATCATGCCGGCCGGGCCGGTTTTCCAGGCGGGCACGCTTTCGGGAAATCCGGTGGCGATGGCGGCCGGATTAGCCACTTTAAAAGAGTTGCGGGATAATCCACCCTACGCTCAACTCGATCAGCTATCAAAACGGTTGTGCGACGGACTCACCCAATTCGCGACAGCGAGGAATATTCCTCATCAGATTAATCGCATCGGCAGTATGTGGACGCTGTTTTTCACAGGTACGCCGGTGGTCGATCTGGATACCGCCAAGACCAGCAATACGGAAAAATTCAGCCGGTTCTTCTGGTCGATGATGGACCGCGGAGTTTACCTTCCCTGCAGCCAGTTCGAAGCCGCCTTTACCTCCGCGGCCCATACGCCGGAGATGATCGATACTACTCTGCAAGCGGCCCGCGAAGCCCTGAACAAGCTGTAGTCGCCGAGGTTTTTTCGATTTGAGACGCGAAACTTGGACGCCCCGATGAGCCTCGCTACATTAACTGCACAGGCATAGTTTCCTCTCCTCAACCATCTACAAGGTCAACTGCATGCAACGTATCTTCCTCGCATTGGGATTGCTGTTGCTCACCACCGCGGGTGCAACCGCCGGTCCCAAGATCGAGCGCGTCAAATTCGGCACCCTGCCGGACGGTACCGAAGTCGATCTCTACACCCTGACGAACGGCAACATGGTGGCCAAGATCACCAACTACGGAGGCATCGTCACTTCGCTGATGGTTCCCGATAAAAACGGCCGGCCGGTCGACGTCGTGCTCGGCTTCGACAACCTCAAAGATTACGTCGATAGCAGCCCGTACTTCGGGGCCATCATCGGACGGGTCGGCAATCGCATCGCCAATGCCAAGTTCTCGCTCGATGGCAAAGAATACAAGCTCGATGCCAACAACCCCCCGCACAGTCTGCACGGCGGCAAAAAGGGCTTCGACAAGCAAGTCTGGAAAGCCTCGCCGCGAATCATCAAGGACAACCCCAAACTGACTTTAAGCTACGTCAGTAAAGACGGCGAAGAGGGCTATCCCGGAACTCTGACGGTCACCGTTGAATATACGCTGAAAGATAATGCCCTGATGATCGATTACACCGCTTACACCGACAAAGCGACTCCGGTGAATCTCACTCATCACAGCTATTTCAACCTCAGCGGCCACAACGCGGGCGAAATTCTCAATCACGATTTGATGATCTTCGCCGACAAGTACACGCCCGGAGATAAAACGTTGATTCCGACCGGCAAAATCGAACCGGTCGAAGGCACGCCGCTCGATTTCCGCATGAGCACTCCCATCGGCAAACGACTGAAAGACACCGGCCTCGACCCGGTCGGCTACGACCACAACTACGTTCTGCGCGGCCAAAAAGGACTGGTGGAAAAAGCGGCGGAAGTCTCTTCACCGGTGACAGGTATCAAGATGCTG
Organism: Telmatocola sphagniphila; assembly: GCF_018398935.1. Classification (GTDB taxonomy): domain Bacteria; phylum Planctomycetota; class Planctomycetia; order Gemmatales; family Gemmataceae; genus Telmatocola; species Telmatocola sphagniphila. The sequence goes on from NZ_CP074694.1 coordinate 4,844,240, forward strand.
GTGCTGACCACGGAGCCGGGTCTGCAATTCTACACCGGGAATTTTCTCGGTAAGGAAGTGGGCAAGGGCGGATCCAAGTACCCCAAGTACGGCGCGTTCTGTCTGGAAGCTCAGCACTATCCCGATTCGCCCAACAAGCCGGAGTTTCCGTCGATCACACTGAAACCGGGCCAGGTCTACAAGCAGAAGACCACTTATGAATTCGGCACGAAGTAAAACAGTTTGCAAGATCGATCAGGCTCCTCGCGAGCCTGATCCCACATATCTACCGCTAATTCAGCGTTCGTCCCAGCGGCCCCGCCAACATTTTCAACGAATCGATCAACTTCGAAAAGGCTGCGAAATTCAGCGATTGCGCGCCATCGCTCATTGCCTTGTCGGGATCGGGATGGATTTCGATCAAGAGGCCGTCGGCCCCCGCCGCCAGGGCCGCTAAGGCCATTGGAGGGACATACGGCCGTTTACCGGTGCCGTGACTGGGATCGACGAAAATGGGAAGGTGGGAAAGCGATTTACAGGGTGGGATGACCGAAAGATCGAGCGTGTTTCGCGAATGGTCTGAAAAGGTACGTACGCCCCGCTCACAGAGGATGACCTGATAATTGCCCCCGGCCATGACGTACTCGGCGGACATCAGCCATTCTTCCAAGGTCGCACTCATGCCGCGTTTCAACAGGACCGGCTTGCGGGCCAGACCGACGCGTTTCAACAAGGCAAAATTCTGCATGTTGCGGGTGCCGATCTGGATGATGTCGGCCGCTTCTTCCACGATATCGGCGTTTTCGGTATCCATCAGTTCGGTGACGATGCCAATACCGGTATTCTTGCGAACGCGTTTGAGAATCTCCAAGCCTTCTTTGCCCATCCCCTGGAAGGAATAGGGACTAGTACGAGGTTTGAAGGCTCCGGCCCGCAACATCTTCACGCCGATGCCCATCAGAAACTCGGCGGTCTGTTGAATCATCGCTTCGTTTTCCACGGAACAGGGCCCGGCAATCATGGTGAAATGACCCGGTCCGACCGTGGTTTGCGGGAATTCAATTTTGGTGTCCGTCGGGTGCATTTCCCGCGAGGCGAGTTTGAACGGCTTGGTGACGCGGATACACTCCTTGACCCCCTCGAGCACTTCGAAGGAACGGGAATCGACGGCTCCCGTATTGCCGGTGATGCCGATAGCTGTCCGGGTGGCTCCTGGTAAAGGATGGGCCGTCAGCCCCTGCGCGGCAATGGCTTTCAGTACGTGCTCGATCTGATCCTTGGAAGCGCCGGATTGCATCACTACCAGCATGGAAGAACTCGTTTCCGCAAAAACAAGAAAACACGACCGCGAGCGAAAACCTATTATAGTCTCTCAGGGCGCAGGATCATCCCATAGGACAATCCGGTAATGGCCGAAGTTCGCGATTCAGAACCCGTTTCTCAAGACTGGCCGGAGGAATACCAGCCGGCCGTCGACCGACTGGGCAAACCGCTGGCGGAACATCACTTTCCGGAGAACGAGTATCGCCGACGCATGCGCCGCGTCTGGCTGATGCTTATTACGTCGATTCTCTGGCCGATTTTCAGCTGCATTGGCGGCTTTCTCATCGGCTTGGGCTTCAACGCCAGCTTCCTCACCCTCTATCTGGTTGTGTTCGTCTTCAGCGTCTGGCAGTTCCGGGTGACCCGGCTCAACCGCCGGGCGCGAGTATTGCGCTTTGAAACCGGGCTCTTGATCTGGCAGAAAGGCAAACTGGTCAGCTTTCCCTGGAGTGAAATTCAATCGGCTTTCATTCACTCGGATAATCTCTCCCGGCTGACCTTGCAGGCCGGGCCCGGCTATCACTATCTGAATATTGAACCCCGGGATTCCCATTGGCTGCGACGCTTCACGCTCCTGTTCCGGTTGTCGCACACGCAGATTCAACTGGTCCGGGACGATGGCGCGGAGATCAAACTCCCCGGCTACCTGACCAATTTTTCCGAGTTGCTTCGGGAAGTGCAGATGCACATCTATCTGAAGAACTGGGATCGGCTCTGGGACGATTTTATGCAGAATCAGATGGCCCATTTCGAGCGAAAGTATTACCACCTGGGTTTAGGTTATAGCACTCTGGTGAAACTGAAAAAACTCGAAGATCTCATCACCCTGAACTGGCAGGGATTCCGGTTCGCAGTGTTCGGAAAGAACAACGTCTGGCGCACGGTCGCTTGGTCCGATTACAAGAGTTTGAGAATCAGCAACTTCCTGATTGTAGAAACGCCCAGCCGCTGGCGCGTTTATAATTTAGGAGCGCTGGCCACTCTCGAGAATCCCCACATTCTGATTCATTTTTTTAATGAAGCTTACAACTGGTACTGCCATCTGCGTGAGAGCGAAGATCCTTCCTCGGCGGTGGAACTGCAGGACTAAAACCGCCCGGCTTCGCTGTGAAAAAACCGTCGAAATGGTACTATAGAGTTGTCATTCAGAAGAAATTTTTTTGCGGAAATACTCGTGAGCCAACCTTTACCAATTATCTATCTCGCCCGCCACGGGGAAACCCCCTGGACCCTGACCGGCCAGCATACCGGCATGAACGACATCGCCCTGACCGAACGGGGCGAACGAAACGCCAAGCGCCTGGGCGAACGCATTGCCGGGCTGAAATTTCCGCACGTCTTTACGAGCCCGTTGCAGCGGGCCCGCAAAAGCTGCGAACTGGCCGGATTTGGTTCCGTGGCTAAACTCGATGCCGATCTGGTGGAATGGAACTACGGTCAGTACGAAGGGAAAACCCGCGCGGAGATTCGGGCCGGCCGACCCGATTGGAACCTGTTTCGCGATGGCTGCCCGGGAGGAGAAAACCTCAGTGATGTGGTCGTACGAGCCACCCGGGTAATCGAACGCCTTAGGGCAATAGATGATGTCGTACTACTGTTTTCCAGCGGCCATTTTCTGCGCGTCCTGAGTGCCTGCTGGTGCGGTTTCGATCCTCAAGCGGCCGGTCATATGGTTCTGAGCACCTCGTCGCTCAGTATGCTGGGTTACGAACACGATCGACAGACTCCCGCCTTGGCGTTGTGGAACGAGACGCGACACGTGGGCGACTAAAGCGAGTCCCGATTAACTCACGGCGGAGGCCCCGAGGTCGGTGTGAGTAATGGCCCGGCTCGCTCGCCGACGGGGTGGACACAAAATCAGCGTCAGTAAGACCAGGCTGCCGAATCCCAGGTAGCCGACGGTGAATACCCAGTGCGGGGCGTCGTAGAAAATCAGGCTGTGCAGCAATCGGCCGAGGAAAGTTTCACCGGTCGTTTCCTGACCGGCCAGCACCCGAAAATGCTCTTCCCAAACCGAGAGCGGACAGCGAATGTCCTGGATTTCCTCGTAAACCACAATCGCCATCATGATCAAATGTGACGAACGGAACCAGATATTGCGTATCCACTTCCAGCCTAGAACCCAACCCAGCCAGATGAGGAATTGACCCAGCACCACGTAAGTGACATAAGCCACATGGACGCCAACAATCAGATCGGCGAGGAATCCGTACATAGTATCTCCAAGGTCTGAGGAGCGCAGAAGCGCCCACGGCCGTGCGAGGACAAATTAAGGGAGTTAAAGATCCTTAGAAAAAAAGGATCCCGGTAAGATCGCGATCTGAAGTTAAGATGCCGGGGGTCTAAAATTATTCCCGGCCAGTCCAAAAATGACAGCCATTTTCTTAGAAGCGCTGGTTAAGCGAATTGGAAATCGGTTTTTACCTGGACGCTTCCTGTTTATAGATTTTGCCTCCCTTCATCACAAAGGAAACCTTTCGCAACGCTTTGATGTCCTGAACTGGATCGCCTTCCACGGCGATCAGATCGGCCAGCAGTCCCGGCTTGAGGTTCCCTCGATCTTTCAGATGCAGCGTGCGCGCAGCTACCGAAGTCGCGGCCTGCAAAGCCGCGGGCGACTTCATGCCATATTCCACCAGTAGTTCCAGTTCGCGATAGCCTTCGCCGTGCGAGAACACGCCGACATCGGAACCATTCACTATCGTCACGCCGGCGGCCAACGCTTCCTTAAAAGCCGCCTTGACGCTTCGAAGCCTCGCTGGCTCCGGAGAGGTACCGGGCTGCCAGCCCGCATAACGCGAGGTGGCATCGTAAGCGGCCAGGGTCGGGCAGAGCGCGACATTCTTGGTAACCATCAAGCGGAAGATTTCGGCATCGCCGCCATAGCCATGCTCGATGGTTTCCACACCCCCTTCGATGGCCCGCCGCATCCCCTCTTTGGTAGTGGCATGTGCAACCACCGGAACTCCCGCGGAACGCGCGGTTTCCACGATCAATTTCAACTCTTCCACTGAGAAGGTGGCGCGGTTGCCATAATCCGAGTAGATCTTAATGCAATCGGCCCCTTTACCTAACTGATCCCGAACCACTTTTCGAAGCGATTCTCCATCGGCCTCTTCCGCTCCTTGCGGGATGTGCCATTCCGGGGCAAATCCCTTCGGAGCGTAAGTCCCCGTGGCGACGATGGCCCGGGTGGTTACCAGCATATGCGGACCCGGAATAATCCCCTGCTCCACCGCCTGCTTCAAGCCCACATCGGCATAGCCTGCTCCTTCAGTTCCCAGATCGCGAATGGTGGTGAAACCGGAAAGCAGTTGGGCCTTCAAGTGATTGGTCGCCCGGCAGACTCGCAAGGCTTGCGCTTCTTTCAGCACCTGATCTTCCCAGGAGGTCTCGTTATAAGCGTGCAACAAAACGTGCGTGTGAGCATCGATCAAGCCGGGCAGTAAAGTTGTGCCAGGCAAGGGAATCGATTTAACCTCCTCTTTCGTGGCCGTTTCCTTGGGTGGACCCACATACTCGATGCGTTCGCCCCGGACACGTACCACCCATCCTTCGTGCATCTCCACTCCATCGAAGACTCGCGCGGGAATCAGCAGCAGAGCCTCTTTCGGAGCCGTCGGTTTTGTGGCCGGGGGCTGAGCCGGGAGAAAGGCCGTGATCAGAAGTGAGGAAGCGATAACACAGAAAAGACGAAACATGGCCGAACCTCCAGGGAAGCTTTGTCCGAGAGTTAATTTATCAGATTCACCTCCTCTGGAAGGCTTCGGAAATTCCGCTCTATGTCGGTCTGTCATATTTTGGAAATATTAAACCGAATGGTTTATAATTATTCCGAGGTCGATATACTAAACCAAATGGTTCTAGATAAATCTCCAAAATTGGATCGCGTCTTTCACGCTCTGTCGCACCCGGCCCGGCGGGCCATCCTGCGCCGCTTGACCGATCGCGAGCAGAATCTGAGCGAATTGTCCGCTCCGCTGCGGATGTCGTTCCCGGCTGCTTCAAAGCATATTCGCGTACTGGAGCGAGCTCAACTGGTTCGCCGCCGTGTGGTCGGTCGGAATCATCTGTGTCGCATTGAAGGAAAACCGCTGGCGGAAGCCAGCGCCTGGCTGGAAGGCTACCGCCAGGTTTGGGAAGAAAACTTCCAGCGCCTGGACACCCTGCTGGAAGAACTGAAAGCCCAGGATACGGAACCGGGTGTTCATGCCTCGAAAAGGAAACGCCAGTGAATTCAAACTCTCAACTCCAAGTGGAACTTCAAGGGGATCGTGAAATCCGGATCACCCGGGAGTTCGATGCCCCGCGCCAGCTCGTCTGGAACGCGCTCTCTAAACCGGAGTATCTGAAGCGCTGGCTACTCGGTCCACCCGGCTGGACGATGACTCAGTGCGAAGAAAACCAGCAGGTCGGGGGAGAATTTCGCTATGTCTGGGTCGGGCCGGATAACATGCAAATGGCCATGCACGGTAAATATCTGGAAGTTGTGGCACCCGAGCGTATTGTTCGGACCGAAAGCTTCGATTTGGGCTGCGCACCCCAGGCGGGGGAGCAGCACTGCACTTTGACTTTAAAAGAAATCGGCCTGAAAACCTTGCTGCGCATTATCGTTAAGTATCCTTCGAAAGAAGCCCGCGATGCAACTATCGCATCGGGTATGGAAAAAGGTATTGCTGCCAGCTACGACCGGCTCGAAGGTATGATTTGCACGAAGGGCTTCCGCAAACCGGGGCAGTTCTGCTGGATCAATATGCTGACACCGCAACCGGACGAAGCGCGGGACTTTTTCGGCAAAGTGTTGCAGTGGACCTTCTTCGAGATGCCGGGGGTCGGACACGGTATACGGGTGGCCGGTAAGAACATCGGCGGGATATTCGATATCCATTCGCCTCAAACGCCGCCGGGCACTCCGCCGCATATCGGCGTGATGGTGAAAGTGGAAAACGCCGACGCCATCAAGGACCGGGTAAACGAACTCGGCGGTAAAGCTCAGACCCCCTTTGATGTTTTTGATGCCGGCCGGATGGTGGTTTGCCAGGATCCCGCCGGCGGTCGCTTCGATGTCTGGGAACCGAAAAAGATGCAGGGTACCGAAGTAGATGCCAACGAAATCGGCGCGCCGAGCTGGTTCGAATTGATGTCTAATGAAACTGTGGTCGCCGCGAAGTTTTATTCAGATCTGTTCGGGTGGACCTCCGAAGCAGTACAGGGAGGACCGATTCCTTACACGGTTTTTCGCCAGGAGGCTGTGGCGGTGGCCGGGATGCTGCAGATCACCCCGGAAATGGGGAGCATGCCGTCGAACTGGGCCACATACTTCACGGTGAAGAATCTGGATGAGTGTCAGTCTCTTGCCCGCGAACTGGGCGGCAACATCTGCATGACGACGAAACAGGCACCGGGGGTAGGCCGCTTCTGTGGACTGGTCTCGCCTCAGGGAGTCTACTTTTACATGATGGAATTCGAGCATGCTTGATCAAAATTTGGTCAACCTCAGTTAGAGCCCAACGCTTTTCCGTGCGTTGGGCTCCCCACTTTTACCCGTATTGCCCCATATTCTGTCCCACTTCGCTTCTCCCGTTCAAATCTCATCAAATTTGAATTTTAAACTCTTCAATTATTCGCTATCGGGGATAATGAGGTTTGATAGAGTGAACCCGTATTCCTCCCTCGAGGTCGCGCCATCGTGACTACTTCCGCTTCGACACCCGCCGCCCTGCTTCCGATAAGTCACGTGCTGACAATCAACGGAGGCTCCTCAAGTATCAAATTCGCCCTCTTCGAATCGGGAGAGCCCCCACGGCGAGTACTCAGCGGATCGGTGGATCGCATCGGAAGTCCTAACAGTATTCTGAAAATCCAAAAACATTCCGAGCCAGCGGAATCGATTTCCGTGCCGGAGATGAAACCGCCGCAAGCTCTAGAACTGCTTCTAGATCGGTTGGAAGCGATCTTTCCTCTCCATTCGCTCTCGGGCATCGGCCACCGGATTGTACATGGCGGACCAGATCATCTGGAACCGCAACGGATCGGCGCAGAGTTGCTGGCCGACTTGAAAGCGGTAGTACCTCTCGATCCCGATCATCTCCCCTCGGAAATCGCTCTGATCGAATCACTTCGCCAGCGACTGCCGGAAATTCCTCAAATCGCCTGCTTCGACACGGCCTTTCATCGCCATATGCCGCTCGTGGCCAAATTGTTGCCCATCCCCCGAAAGTATCTGGATCGCGGCATTCATCGCTATGGTTTTCACGGTCTCTCTTTCACCTACCTGATGGAAGCACTCAGCCAGCATGGTGCCGAGAGCCAAGGAAAAGTCCTCCTCGCCCATCTCGGATCGGGCTGCAGTCTGGCGGCCGTGCATCGGGGACAATCGCTGGATACCACGATGGGTTTCACACCGACCGGCGGCCTGATGATGGGCACCCGTACCGGCGATCTCGATCCGGGGATTTTGATTCATCTGGCTCGAGCGGAGAATTTGTCTCCGCGCGATCTGGACCGGCTGGTGAATAAAGAATCGGGACTGCTAGGGGTATCCGGCGCTAGCTCCGATCTGCGCGATTTACTCTCCCGACAGGAGCACGAACTGGGAGCGGCCGAAGCCGTCGAATTGTTCTGCTATACGATTCGCAAAGAAATTGGCGCTTACGCGGCAGTGCTCGACGGGTTGGAAACATTGGTTTTCGCCGGCGGCATCGGCGAGCACTCACCGGAGGCGCGTAGACGGATTTGCGAGGGGTTGAAATACCTCGGTGTCGAACTCGACGCCGTGGAGAATGCGAAGAACGCCGCGGTGATTTCAACCGAAAAAAGCTCGGTCATCGTTCGGGTGATCCCGACCGATGAAGAGAGTGTGATCGCGAAAATAGCGTTTAAGCTCATTGCGGAAAATCGTTAAGTCGCCTCGAACAACGTTCGGAATTCCTGGGGGAGGAACAAAAAAATGATCGCGCCGGTTACGGATGAATTTCTCGCAAAAATGGATGCTTATTGGCGAGCGGCCAACTATCTCTCCATCGGCCAGATCTATCTGCTCGATAATCCGCTGTTGAAAACGCCGCTGACGCATCAGCACATCAAGCCGCGCCTCTTGGGTCACTGGGGCACCACGCCCGGTTTGAATCTCGTCTACGTGCATTTGAATCGACTGATTCAGGAACGCGATTTGAATGTTCTGTACATTGCCGGGCCGGGGCATGGCGGGCCGGGGATTGTCGCGAACGTCTATCTCGAAGGAACCTATACCGAAGTTTACCCTCAGATTTCCCGCGACGAGGCCGGCCTGAAAAAGCTGTTCAAACAATTCAGCTTCCCCGGCGGCATCGGCAGCCATTGCACTCCCGAGACGCCCGGTTCGATTCATGAAGGGGGGGAGTTGGGCTATTCTCTCTCGCACGCTTTCGGCGCCGCGTTCGATAATCCCGATCTGTTGGTGGCCTGCGTGGTCGGGGATGGCGAAGCCGAAACGGGCCCCTTGGCAACCGCCTGGCATTCGAACAAATTTCTCAACCCGGCTCAGGACGGCGCGGTCCTGCCCATCCTGCATCTGAACGGCTATAAGATCGCTAACCCGACGGTGCTCTCGCGGATTCCCAAAGAGGAATTACAGTCGCTCTTTCAGGGCTACGGCTACGCCCCGATTTTCGTCGAAGGCGATGATCCGATGATCGTGCATCGCACTTTCGCCATCGCCCTGGAATCCGCCGTGCTGGAGATTCAGCGAATTCAACGGGAAGCGCGCGAAAAAGGTAACCGCCAGCGCCCCGTCTGGCCGATGATCGTTCTGAAAACTCCCAAAGGCTGGACCTGCCCCAAGGAAATCGACGGTAAACTCACCGAAGGTTCGTGGCGCAGCCATCAGGTGCCGATGGGGGATATGCGTTCCGATGAGCATCTGAAAACCCTGGAAACCTGGCTGAAAAGTTATCGCCCGGAAGAACTTTTCGACGAGAAGGGCGCCTTCAAACCGGAACTGGCCGCTCTGGCTCCCCAGGGCACCCGACGCATGGGGGCCAATCCCCATGCCAACGGCGGCATACTCCTGAAGGACCTTCAACTTCCCGATTTCAAAAAGTACGAAGTGAAAATCGGTCAGCCGGGCGATACCAATTCGGAAGCCACCCGCGTGCAGGGAATGTTTCTACGGGATGTGATGAAGCGGAATGCGGAGGCGAGGAATTTCCGCTTATTCAGCCCGGATGAACTGGCTTCCAATCGCTGGCAGGATGTTCTGGAGGTGACCGATCGCGCCTTCGATGGGATTATCGATCCCAAAGATGGCACTCAGGAGTCCCCCGAAGGCCGCGGCATGGAAATGCTCTCGGAGCATCAGTGCCAGGGCTGGCTGGAGGGTTACCTACTAACGGGTCGGCACGGCTTCTTCTCCTGCTACGAGGCCTTTGTTCACATCGTCGATTCGATGTTCAACCAGCACGCCAAGTGGTTGAAAGTCAGCCGCGACATCGCCTGGCGCAAACCGATCGGAAGCCTGAACTATCTGTTGAGTTCGCACGTCTGGCGGCAGGACCACAATGGCTTCAGCCATCAGGATCCCGGCTTTCTGGATCACGTGATCAACAAGAAGGCGGAAGTCGTGCGCGTCTATCTGCCGCCCGATGCCAACTGTCTGTTGAGCGTGACCAACCACTGTCTGCGCAGCCGGAATTATGTGAACGTAGTTGTGGCCGGGAAGCAACCGGCCCCGGTCTGGCTGACCATGGAGGAAGCCGCCGAGCACTGTACGAAAGGGATCGGCATCTGGGAGTGGGCTTCGAATGATAACGGCACCGAACCCGATGTGATTATCGGCTGCAGTGGCGATGTGCCCACCCTGGAAGCTTTGGCGGCCATTGCTCTGATACGCGAGCAGCTACCGAAGTTGAAAGTGCGGCTGGTTAACGTCGTCGACCTGATGAAACTGCAGCCGGCGAGCGAACATCCGCACGGGTTATCGGATGGCGAATTCGATCAATTGTTCACTCGGGACAAACCGGTGATTTTCGCTTTCCACGGCTACCCGTGGCTGATTCACCGCTTGACCTATCGCCGAACTAATCACGGTAATCTGCACGTGCGTGGCTACAAGGAAGAGGGCACCACCACCACGCCGTTCGATATGTGCGTGCTGAATCAGATCGACCGTTACAATCTCGTGCTCGATGTCATCCACCGCGTTCCCGGATTGCGGGATCAGGCTCAGAGTACCGTTTCCTATATCCTGGGAAAACTGGTAGAGCATCGAAAGTACATTACCGAACATGGGATCGACTTGCCGGAGATTCTGAACTGGCAATGGAGTGGTCGAGCTGCGGGCAAGCCGGGCCGCGGAGATACCTCCGCCGATAACGTGTAAAAATCATCGCGAAATCTAATAAGTCATTAGCTCTAGAATGTATTGAGAGCTAATGCGAAATTTATATGGGCGCTATTTTTTTCGCGCTGTCTATTCGCTTTCCAATATCGAGTGATCAATTTCTGATATCTAGCAATCAAAATGCTGTTTTTTCGAGCCTAGAGACTTCTTTTCCGACTTGCTACTTTGGCACAATTGCTGCCTTGATATTGGCGACGCGTTCCGGACAATGAATAAGCTGTTGGTTGACTTACTCGATGACGCGCTTAGACGATATCTCTCGTATTCCCGCTTTGAAACCGCCCCAGGACTGGCTATTTCGCTTGCAGTGCGATCTGGAGCAAAAACATTGCAATGGAATCAAAAATCTTCATCTGGCCCTGCGAAAAGGCGTCATCGAAGTTTTTGGTCAAGCGAACAGTTTTTACGACAAACAGCTACTGGCAGAATCGCTCCGCAAAAGTTCCCGTTTCCCCATTTCCACTCAAGGTGTGTCGGTCATAAAGCCCACCGGCTTATCGCAGCCGGTCAACTATTTTCCATTACTTCTCCTGAGGGAATGGATGGTCGCTCACGGGAAGCCGAACAAAATGGCTAAATCTGATCAGTTCCCGGGATCGGGGTCGAATGTCCTGATCGCGGGAAGCGACGATTTCTGGCGCAGCGAATCCGCCAACCGCCTCCGACGCAATGGGTTCCGGGTCTGTATGGCCAAGAACGGTCTGGAATGTCTGGAAATTCTTCGCAAGCAACCGACCGAAATTCTGGTGTTGAGCGATCGGCTACTCTGGGGAGGGATCGCCGGGGTCGTCGAGGCGATGGACCAGGAAGAGCTCCATCCCACCGTCTGCACACTCTACTGCGGTTTCGCCGGCAAAACTTCCGATGCGGTCATCCACATCCCCACACTCATGCTGGATGTTTATCTGATGCCGACGGATGCCGTGGAAGAAGTGGTTTCCTTTGTACGAAAAATGCTCAGTTCGAAAATTTCCGGTCCTTCCAAACGCGCTCCAGGCGATTCCGGGGAAGATCGACCCAGCAAACCCCGCTAGATTTAGGACGCGTGGCCTAAAGCGTTCTTCGTAAAAAAAAGAAGTGCCTCGCCGCGGATACTAGCGAGCGCGAATGGGAGATTGTGCCATGGCCGAGCCCCGAGAAATGCACCCGGAAGGGCTTCTTCTGAAATTGAAGCATCTGCGCAGCGATCTCATTCAGCTCGAAAACGATCTCGGCGGTTCGCTCGGTCAGATATCCCCCTCTTATACGCTCAGCGCTCTCAACCTATTGCATTACATCGCCCTGCGGCGCAACGATCTGCGGGAAATTCAGGAATCATTGACCGCATTGGGTTTATCTTCGCTGGGTCGTTCGGAAGGTTCCGTACTCGCCAATCTCGACAAGGTGCTGCTGCATCTGAGTCGAATGGTCGGCGATAAAAACGAAGAATTCAGCGGTTCGCACCTGAGCAATGCCCAGGCTCGGGCACTACTGGACGAGCATACCCGGGAACTTCTCGGCTCGCCGCGCGGCGACCGACTGGTTCGCATTATGGTCACTATGCCAGGCGAAGCCGCTACCGATTATAACTTGATCCGCGATCTGCTCGCGCAGGGCATGGATTGCATGCGGATCAATTGCGCCCACGACGATCAGGAAATTTGGGGCAAAATGATCGAACACCTGAAGAAAGCGCGAGAAGAACTCGGTTTGGAATGTCGAATACTTATGGATTTAGCAGGTCCGAAGCTGCGCACCGGCCCGATGGGAGAAGGCCCGCGCGTTGTGAAGTTCCGTCCGCATCGCAACGAGCTCGGAAGAGTCACCGCCCCGGCCCGCGTCTGGCTCTGGGCCTCGGAGCATCCGAAGCCGCCGAGACTCAAAGCCGATGAGTCAGCCCCCGACGCACAGATTCCAGTTCCCCTCGACTGGTTGAAAAAAATCCGGCGGGGTGATCGCATCGAATTCCGGGATAGCCGACGAAAAAAGCGTTCTCTCAAAGTCAGTCGGGTCACCGTACAGGGAGTCTGGGCCGAATCGAATAGCACCTGTTACCTGACCACCGGAACCAAGCTCCACCTGCTCCACAAAAAGCCGGAAAGTCGCAAGGAGAGTAAGCACCTCGGCTTGGTAGGTGAACTGCCCGAGAAGCCCGTGCGGATCCACTTGAATAAAGGCGATATTCTGGTGATGCGGAAGGACATTCTTCCTGGTACGGCGGCCAAGGTCGATCCGGATACCGGTAAAAAATTGCCCGCCCGCATCAGTTGCACACTACCGCAGATCTTCGAAGACGTTCAGGAAGGGGAATCGATCTGGTTCGATGACGGAAAAATTGGCGGTGTCATTCACAAGGTGCACGCCGAGACGATCGACATCGAAATCACCCAGACCTCTCCCGGGGGCGATGAACTGGGGGCGGACAAAGGAATTAATTTACCCGATACGCATATCCGACTGCCTGCTTTGACCGAGAAAGATATTGAGGATTTGCGCTTCGTGGCCTCGCATGCGGATCTCGTTGGCTATTCGTTTGTGAACGATGCCGAGGATGTTCGCTCGCTGCAAAAACATCTGGGCGAGTGCGGCGGTTCTCATCTGGGCATTGTCCTGAAGATCGAAACCAAGCGGGCCTTCGAGCACCTCCCCCTGCTGATCCTGACGGCCATGCGCTCCAAGCACCTGGGAGTGATGATCGCTCGCGGTGATCTGGCCGTGGAGTGCGGCTTTGAAAGACTCGCGGAAGTGCAGGAAGAAATCCTGTGGGTGTGTGAAGCCGCACACGTTCCGGTGATCTGGGCCACACAAGTTCTGGAAAATCTGGCCAAGACCGGCCGGCCCTCCCGAGCGGAAATCACCGATGCCGCCATGGGCGAGCGGGCGGAGTGCGTGATGCTCAACAAAGGGCCGCACATTCGCGAAGCGGTGCAACTGTTGGCCAATATTCTGATGCGAATGCAAGCGCATCAATTTAAAAAGCGAGCTCAGTTGCGTCGACTCAATGTGGCCGATCTTTTTTCACTAGCCACGAAACAGGCCCAGGATTTGCAAACAGTGCTGGAGGAACCACCACAAACTGTTAAATGAAAGGGCCCAGCTATGAGGTTGAATACTCAGGAAGTGAAAAACTTGCAGCTTCGCCTGCAAAAAATGGTCTCCCATAACCGTCAACTTCAGTCGGAACTCGATCGGGAACTGACACACGAAACGGTGGATAGCTCGCGCGAAACAACGGTCGATCCTCTTTCGAGTGAGATCAACGATCTGCGTGGCCACCAGGGCGATGATGAAGTGACATTGGGATCGCTGCGCATTGAACAGGACATGGATCGGGAAATTCAATCCGCACTCGATCGAATCGAACAGGGAACATACGGAATTTGCGAGCACTGCAGTAAGCCGATCAGCAAACGCCGTTTAAACGCTCTGCCTTACGCCCGACGCTGTCTGCACTGCGAAGCGGCGGAAAATTTCGTACGAGCTTAAACTCGATCTGACTGCGATAGGTCGGGCTCCGTTCATTGAGTCCGACCTCCATTTTTAGTGATAAATAGTTATCCACTCTGTCTAGCCACTTGCCGCGCTTTATCGTCGAAAAATGCATTTCCCCAAGCAATTGAGAATTATTTGAACAGGTACGAAGCTTGCAATTGCGAGTGCGAAGCCCGTGCACCTGGATACCGGGATTTTAATAACTCCAGATCGATAGGATCCTTTATGGATATTTTCAAAAACTCCGATCTTAAGGAACTGATTGCCGATCGGAATGCTCCCTGCGTTTCGATCTATGCCCCCACTCAGAAAGGCGGCAAAGGCCTCGACCTCAGTCACTGGAAGCACCTGCTCGAAAACGCCGAGCGGCAACTGACTGCCTGGAATTGCCCGGCCGAACAAAGGGATAGCCTTCTGGACCCGGCTTATTCCCTTTTGAAAGACGAGGAATTCTGGAAGTATACTTCGGAGGGATTGGCTCTATTTATCGCTCCCGAGTTCCTGCGTGCGTATCGCCTACCGTTTCCTTTCGCCGAAAAAACGCAAGTCTCCCACTCGTTCTATATCAAGCCGCTGATTCCCTGGGTGCAGGACGATGGCCGCTTTTACATTCTGGCTTTGAGTCAGAATCACGTTCGACTTCTGGAAGCCACGCGACATGCCGTGCACGAATTGAAGCCGGGGGCTCCGACCAGCAAGGCGGAGGCGAATCAGAATCACGAACATGAAAATCTGCTGAACCTCCACACCCATCACGATGCGGCGGGCAAAGCCATGCACGCGGTCTTCCACAGCCAGGGCGGCGACGACACTCGAAAGAAAGAACTGCTGCACTTCTTCCAGAAGATCGATCATTCGATTTGCGGCTATCTCGGGAATTCCCAAGCGCCTTTGATCGTCGCTACAGTCGAATACATGTTGCCGATCTATCGGGAAGCCAGCAAATATCCCCATCTGCTCAACCAGGGTATAGCGGGAAATCCCGCTCATTGGAATGCAACTGAATTACAATCTCGTGCGCTTCCGTTAGTGGAACCGATCTTTGAAGCGCGGACAACAAAAGCTGTAGCGAAGTTTCACGAATGGGCCGGCTCCGGCTTGACGACCCCGGAACTGGACGTGATCCTCCCGGCTGCTAAGCAAGGCAACCTGCAATCGTTACTCCTGGTCCCTGATCAGGACATCTGGGGTAATTACGATGCCCAGACCCAAACCGTGGAAGTGCACCAGACACCGGAACCGGGCGATGCCGAGCTCGGCAACCTCGCGGCCATCTACACGCTGCAGCACAACCACGCCGTGCATAGCGTGGCTCCTCAAAAGTTCTTCGACGGTTCGCCGGTCGTGGGAGTTTATTTCTACGCCGGCTTGAACAATGCCCAGTCGCGAGCGAAACGCGTCGAGAAAAATTCGGTCTAAAGCCTTTGGATGGAAAGTAGTTGAACCGTGACCTGGATAGCCGTGAAAATGCTGATGGGAGATCGTAGCAAATACTTCGCTCTGATCTTCGGCATCACCTTCGCCTGCTTTTTGATCACCGAGCAAAGCGCCATTTTTTGCGGCGTGATGCTGCGAACCACCGGTATGATTCGCGACACCCGCGGTGCGGATATCTGGGTCATGAATCCGGAAGTCCGCTACTTCGACGACGTCAAAGCCATTTCCGATAACGATGTCTTTCGCGTTCGCAGCGTTCCTGGCGTCGCCTGGGCCGTGAATCTCTATCGCGGTTCCGGCCAGGCCCAACTCGAATCGGGCAAATATCAGCAGCTCATTCTGATGGGTGTGGATGACAGCAGCCTGACCGGCGTACCGATCGATTTAATTGTCGGCGATATCGGCGATCTGCAAAATCCCGATGCCATTCTCGTGGACGAAGCGGGCTTTAAACAGATGTGGCCCAACGAACCCATCCACACAGGCAAAGTGATCGAGATGAATGATCGGCGGGCGGTCGTTGTCGGCGTCTTTCGAGCTTCCCAAACTTTCATGACCATGCCGGTCGTCTACACCCGCTTCAGTCAGGCGACCCTGTTCGTTCCGCCGGCCCGCCGGATGATGCCGTTCGTGCTCGCCAAATGTGAACCCGATATTCCGCCCGAACAGGTAGCTCGGTCTATTCACGAACAAACGGGGTTAAAAGCGCTGACTAATCAAGGCTTCGGCAAATTAACGATGTTCTACTATCTGGCCCACACCGGCATTCCGGTGAATTTTGGAACCACGGTGATTCTCGCTTTTCTGGTGGGCTGCGCGATCGCCGGTCAGACGTTTTATCTGTTCACAGTCGAAAATATCAAGCAATTTGGCGCCCTCAAGGCGATGGGAATGAGCGATCGCCGGATCGTCGGCATGATTCTGATCCAAGCTTCTATCGTCGGCGGCATCGGTTTCGGGTTAGGTATCGGCCTGGCAACTCTCTACGGCATGTTCGCGGTGAAAAGCATGCCGCTGCTGGCCTTTTTCCTGCCCTGGCAGGTCCTTGGCATCACGGCCCTGGCGATGGTCTTTATTTCACTGCTCGCCAGCTTCCTCAGCATCCACAAAGTGCTGGTTCTCGAACCGAGTATAGTTTTCCAAGGTTAAGCATGCGAACCCAGGACACTAGTGCTGAAGGAGTGAAGTGCCGGGCTCTGACCAAAGAGTACAGCAGCGGCCCCTCGCGCGTCCTGGCGTTGCGGGGTATCGAAGTCGAAATCCAACCGGGAGAATTGACTCTCCTGGTCGGACCCAGCGGCTGCGGCAAAACGACGCTGATCTCGATCATGGCCGGGACGCTGAACCCGACGGCCGGGCAAGTTTCCGTGTTCGGCACGGAGCTCACCCAGCTTTCCAAAAAAGAGGTCACTGACTTTCGCGCCAAAAATATCGGCTTCGTCTTTCAACAGTTCAATCTGCTTCCTTCTTTAACGGCCGCGGAAAATGTCTCGGTGCCGCTAGTCATCAATGGCTGGTCCAAAGCGGCCGCGATCGAAAAATCGGCTGCCGTGTTAAAAGCGGTTGGCCTCGGAGATCGATTGCACAGTCTCCCCTCGCAAATGTCCGGTGGCCAACAACAGCGCGTGGCTATCGCCCGGGGTTTGGTCCACGAACCTCGACTGTTGGTTTGCGATGAACCGACCTCGGCCGTCGACGCGGCTTCCGGGCACGCCATTATGCAGCTGATTCGCTCGGTGGCGATGCAACCCAATCGCGTCGCCCTGGTGGTCACGCACGATCCGCGTGTGTTCGATTTTGCCGATCGCATCATCACTCTGGAAGATGGTCGCGTGCAAGGTGAAAAGCGCCAGTCGGTCGATCCGCAATTGCTTCAGACGAAACATGAGGTGGTTCATGCTTAACAAATTGACCAAATATGTGTTTCCGATGCTGGCCGTAGCCTTTGGAATATTCGCCCTCCTGCACGCCCTGGCCATGCAGAAACCGGAACCTGAAGGGCATCCGCCCGTCAGCCCATCGCTATCCCCCTTTGGCAATACCGTCGCGGGTGTTGGGATGATCGAATCGAATTCGGAAGCCAGCGGTACCAGTGTGATTTCCATCGGTTCGCAATTGGCGGGGGCGGTCGACAAAATCTATGTTCGGATGCAACAGGAAGTCAAAGAGGGTGACCTGCTGTTCGAGCTGGATAAACGGCAGATGGAAGCTCAGGTGAAAGTCAGTCAGGCCAACCTGGAAGCCGCTCAGGCGCAGTTGCGAAAATTGGAATTGCAGCCGCGCAAAGAAGAAATTCCGCCTCTGGAAGCTCAGATTGAAGCGGCGGTCGCCAATGTGAAATCCACCAAAGATCAAATGGAACGGGACAAGGCGATTCCGCCTAGCACTGCCATCGCGGAGCAGCAGCGGGTTGCCGATTTGCAGGCTTACAATAATGCCGTGGCTTTACTCGGTGTCGCGAAAGCCAACTTGGCTTTGTTGAAGGCGGGAGCGTGGGCGCCCGATATCAAAATCGCGCAAACCAGCGTCGCACAGGCGCAGGCTCAACTCGATCAGGCGAAGACCAATCTGGCCCTGCTGCAAGTTCGAGCCCCGTCCGACGGCACCATTTTGCAGTTGAATATCCGCGCCGGCGAATATGTTTCGACGATGGGTAGCCAATCGCTGATCTTGATGGGTAATCTCAAACCGCTCCATGTGCGCGTGAGCATCGATGAAGAAGATTTGCCCCGTTTGATTCTCAATGCCCCTGCGACAGCGAAAATTCGCGGCGACATCAAGCAGCAGAATATCCCTTTAAGATTCGTGCGTCTTGAGCCCTATGTCGTACCTAAAGTGTCCCTGACCGGCATTAATACGGAACGGGTCGATACCCGTGTGGTCCAGTTGATTTATGCGATTGAGACCGACCCGAAGCGGCCAATAGATGGCAAAATGCTGGTCGGCCAGATCGTGGATGTGTTCATCGATACGAAAAAGGTGAGCGAGTGATCAAAAGGGACTGAATGATTGTAAGATCGGATTCTTTTACCCTTTGAATTTTTGAGAATCCGCTGCACAAATCGATAGTTTGAGATCGAGATGTGCACTCCCCTCTTCTGAAACAATCCTTCCCCGCCGGCGTCCTCTCAATGTCTGGGGGGTTCGCGTTTTTTCGCGAACCTTAAAAATTCGAAAACTGGGATTGCACTTACCCGCGAGTTACAATGCGAACGATTGACTGCATCCAACAAGGAGTGCCAGCCATGTCCCGAATTCTGTACGCTTCTCTTCTGACTGCCCTGATTATCTCTTCTCTAAAGGCCGATGATCCGGCGAAAAGCACGACTCCCTCTGCCGAGAGTGCTTCACTCCCTCGCTACAAGCTGACACCGGGAATCGAATTGAACTATTTCTCACGATCTAGCTTCAAGTATGGAGAAGGAAAAGCTCAAGGCGAACATTTAACGACGGATAAAGATACTCTGTGGGTACTCCGAAAAAATTCGGATGGGAGTTTTCGAATTTTGCATCGGAATGTCAGTAAGTTCACCCAAGTCCGAGAGGGTAAAGAGTGGGGCGGGCAGACGAGCAATTCTGTTGTTTATGTAGACATGTTTACGGATGGCCGGATTCTCCCGAACTCGACCATTCAATATCACGGCAGTCCAGAAATGATGTTTCCCCGGCTACCCAAAGATTTGAAGGAAGCCCAGTCGGGATGGAACACCACCGAGGAAGATTCGACGATTTCCGCAAAACCTAATGGCAATAGATTCGTAGTGACCCAGACGGATCTATTCTCCAAGATCTATCTTTCCTCCAAAACGATCACATATACATTTGATGCGAAATCGGGATTTATCTCCAATTTTGAAGTTACAACCAAACAAGGTTACGGCTTCAATGGCAAGGGAACGGGAACCGGCGAACTGACCTCGCAAAAAACTCTTCCCGAGGCCGAACTGACCAAGTTGACTGCCGATACGGACAACTATTTCAAGTCTTTGGAGAAATACGAAGAACTGACCACGGCCGCCGCGAAACTGGAACCGGAAAAATGCAAAGAATCTCTGGGGAAAGGGAAGGAGATTCTCAAGAACGCCCTGGCAAGTATCAATCAGGCCGATTTGAAGAAGGACCTGGAGAAGAAGATCGAAGAGCATGATCGAATGACGAATTATTACGTCGAGGAGGCGACTACTCGAGCCAAGATTGTCGGAAAACCGGCTCACGAGTTCAAGGCCGACGATCTGGAAGCGAAGGCATTCGAGTTGAATAAAATGCGCGGCAAAGTCGTGATTCTCGACTTCTGGTATCGCGGCTGCGGCTGGTGTGTCAAAGCCATGCCCCAGATGAATCAGCTCACGGCTGATTTCGCCGACAAACCGGTCGCTATCCTGGGCATGAATACCGATAGCAATAAGGAAGACGCCGAGTTTGTTGTAAAAGAAATGGCTTTGAAGTACCGGACTCTTCGAGTCGAACACGAAATGAGTAAGCACTTCGGTGTACGGGGATTCCCGAGTTTAGTCATCATCGATAAGAAGGGCATTGTGCGCGACATCCACGTCGGTTACAGCAAGACTTTACGCGAGGAAGTGGGCAAAACCATCCGGGAACTTTTGGCGGAGTGATTACTGCCGACATTGATTGACCCAGACTGGATTCGTTCGGTCTGGGAAATTGGCAGATCGTCATATTGCCGGGTTATGCCAGTCGCTAGTGGATTGGCATATAGAAAATCACCTTATCTGCCCGATGCAGCCCCATTCATCATCTCAAATTCCTTGCAGTACTCCCTATTGTTAAAATCGAAGTAGAGCTCTTCTTTGAGAACGCGGACACGGACTAGATCTTTGGATAGTATGTCGTACAGAAAATAAGGAAGCATAAACAGGGAACCAATCCCCAACGCGGCTGCGAGTCCCCACTTACCTACATGCGGAATCCCCACCAAAACAATGGCTCCCGCAACAATTCCCAGTAAACATCCCAGATTCCCCAGCAGCATACGAAGCGTTTTCGATCGGCGGATTACCTTGTGACAATTCCAACAAACCGGCACTTCGAACCGGAATCGCTTTCCCGGTAACCAGTTCGCCCAATCCGCCAATCCAAACGAGTTGACCGAATAGGGAAAGATCTGGCTGGACGGAGACATGCCGCAGCCGACACAGCGCGGCGGAAACTTCGGCTGTTTTTTTCGAAAGTGAGGCCGAGTATTCACCCAACATAGTGGTTACCGGTCGAAAGGACTTGGGGAGCAATGAACTCGCTACTTAATGCTTTAAGGCAGCGGGTTGAGCCGCTGCCTTAGGGAAATCATATTCGCCGCTATTAGGCGTTATAAGTTGTCGAAGAGGTCGTGCCGCCGCGACCAGTCCAGTTGGTATGATGGAACTGACCGCGCGGCGTATCGATTCGTTCGTAGGTATGGGCTCCGAAGTAATCGCGCTGGGCCTGCAGCAGGTTGGCCGGCAATTGATCACAGCGATAGGAATCGTAGAAGGCCAGGGCGGTACTGAACGCCGGTGTTGGAATCCCGGCCAGGACCGCCGCCGAGATCGTCTGGCGCCAGCCCGTTTGACACTTCTCGATTTCTCCCGTGAAATACGGGTCGAGCAGCAGATTCGTCAGATTCGCATTCTTGACAAAGGCATCCTTGATCTTACCCAGGAATGCGCTGCGAATGATGCAGCCGCCGCGCCACATCAGGGCGATGCCGCCGTAGTTGAGGTTCCACTTGTACTCCGCCGCCGCGGCCTTCATCAGCATATAACCCTGGGTGTAGCTAATGATCTTGGAGGCATAGAGGGCATCGCGAATCGCGTTGACGATCGTGTTTTTGTCTCCAGGGATTTTGCCGTTAGGCCCCTTGAGAATTTTCGAGGCCGTGGTCCGTTCCGATTTCAACGAGGAGACGCAACGACTGAAAACGGCTTCGGCGATCAGGGTGATCGGGATGCCGCAGTCGAGAGCACTGTTCACGGTCCACTTGCCGGTACCCTTTTGGCCAGCGGCATCGAGGATCTTATCGACCATTGGCTTGTTATCGGTGTCCTTGTAAGCCAGAATGTCGCGGGTGATTTCGATGAGGTAGGAATCGAGGACGCCCTTATTCCACTCGGCAAAGACATCGTGCATCTCGGCGACCGACATTCCCAGGCCGTCGCGCATGATCTGGAAGGCTTCACAGATCAGCTGCATGTCGCCATATTCAATGCCATTGTGAACCATTTTCACGAAGTGCCCGGCGCCGCCTTCACCGACCCAATCGCAACAGGGGGTGCCGCCTTCGACTTTCGCGGAAACATCCTGGAAGATGTTTTTGACGGCGGGCCAGGCCGCGGGGGAACCGCCCGGCATGATGCTGGGACCGCGCCGAGCCCCTTCTTCGCCTCCGGAAACGCCCGTGCCGATGTAGAGAAGGCCCTTGGCCTCCACTTCTTTGACCCGGCGGGCACTGTCCTGATAGAGGGAGTTGCCGCCGTCGATGATAATGTCGCCCGGTTCGAGGTGGGGAATCAGGAGTTCGATGAAATCGTCCACGGCCTGACCAGCTTTGACCAGCAGCATCACACGCCGGGGCCGTTTGAGCAGTTTGCACAATTGCTCGATGGAATGGGCGCCGATGACTTTGGTTCCCTTGGCTTCGTGCGCCAGGAATTCATCGACCTTGGAAACGGTGCGATTATAGACAGCCACGGTATAGCCGTGATCGTTCATATTCAGGACCAGATTCTGGCCCATCACGGCCAGGCCAATCAAGGCAAAATCAGCTTGCGGTTCAGCCATTGTCATCACTCTCCCGAAATAGCGGTATCAACTCGAAATATCATCTTAGGAGTCGTTCGAACGGCAAAAAGAGCAGAAAGGGAGTGTCGGGGCGGAAACTCCGATCGCTGGCCCGCGAAATCACAAAGAAGGCCCGGTATCGCCCGGCAGCATGATTCTTCGGATCAGTTTAATGGGCAGCCCTCCCTGCTTCACGAACGTATTGTGGAATTCTTCGAGGGAAAAAGCGTTCCCTTTCAGCTTGCGGTACTCTTCGCGCAACTTGTAAATCTGAAGTTTGCCCAAAGTGTAGTAGAGGTATGTCGGATTGTACGCACCTCGCCGGGCTTCCTCGAAAGCAGTCGAGTGTTCCTGAAATCCTTTTTCCTGGAAGTACTTGGTGCCGTCTTCCAGCGTCATGCCCAGGGTGTGCATGCGGATGCCGACGACAAATCGGCAATCGCGCAGGAGAGCTTCCGAGAGCTGCGCCAACTGAATTTTCGGATCGCCCTCGCCGTAGCCTTCCTCCAGCATCATCTGCTCGCCGTAGTGAGCCCAGCCTTCCACGTTCGAATTGGAATAGGTCAGCTTGCGGGTTTTGGTCGGGTATTGCTTCGCGTACAGAAACTGGATGTAGTGCCCGGGAAAGGCCTCGTGAATGGTCACGACTTCAAGAACGGGGAAGTTGAAAAGCCGCAAATGTTCCTCTTTCCGCTTGGCATCCCAATCTTTTTCCGGAGGAGTGATGTAGTAAAACGCTTCGGTCGCTTTGGTCTCATAGGCTCCGGGTGTATCCATCGAAGCAAAGCCGCCGTCCCGGGCATACGGGGGCGTTTCCATGATGGTCGGGCGGACTTCCGAGGGAATGGTTACGATTTTTTTGTCGATCAAGAACTTCCGAATCTTCTCGATGGTCCGTTTTCCGGCGGGTATCAAATCCTCTTCTGTCGGATGCTTATCGGAAAGTAGCTTCATCACCTCGGCTGGCGTTTTAGTCGGGTCGATCTTCTTGGCAGTCGCCACGAACTTATCGTAATCCTTCTTCAGGTTGGCTTCCCCAATCGCCAGAAGCTTATCCAGGGGAATATCGACCATCTCTTCGAAAAGAAGCTGCTTGGCAAATTTGTCTTTTCCGATGGCGAATTGGTTGGGCTTGGTGGTGGGCAGGAGATCTTTTTTCAACCAGCTGGCGGATTCTTCGAACGATTTGATCACGGCGGCGTTCGCCGTTTCGAATTCTTTCAGAAGTGCGGTATTGTTACCCGCCGCTTCTTTTGCCCAGTTGTACACATCGTCCTTGAAGAACCCGATCGACCCTTCGCCCATACGAATGGCCAGGTCGGTAAATTCGCGAGGAGGGTTGATCAAGTTCGCTTTCATCGACGTCTGGACGGCGGGGACAGCTTTCAACCTTGAGATCACCGACTTCAGTCTTTCCGCAGGCGGTGCGAAGGATCGTTTCATCAAATTGTCGATGGAGCTGGCCGGGCCGGAAATATAGCCCATGGGATTTCGCTTCCAGGTGCCGATGGTTACCAGATCGTGCAGCTCGGCTTTCATCAAATGATCGAGCATTTCTGCGTCAATTTTCTCGTCGAAAGAGAGCGAACCCTGCTGCAACTGAGCTAGTCGGGCCTGAAGGGCTTTGACCTTTTCGATTCGCAGCAGATAGGCTTCCTTGGAACTATCCTCGAGTTTGCCATCGTACTGGTGCAATCCCGCCGCCGTGGCGTCGGAAGGCTTCCAGGCGAAATAGGCATCGAAGTATTCGTCGACGAACGCCGCAAAGGCCTTATTGGGCTCATCCGCGCGAACGGCGGGCTGGCCAATCAGGGCCATGAGCGAAAGGGTCGTTATGCAGAACAAGGTGAAGCGACGCGTCATGCACTTATCTCCCGGGGTTTGCTGGTCGGAGTCGTTCTTCAAAATGATATGACGAACGCCGTCAAATATCCTTTTGCAATTGCAAATCCCTTCGTCTGGAGGTCTGAAAATCGGTTCTTCTGCTACAATACTGAGTTCATGGGTCGGGCCGACGATCGCTGCCGGGGCAACTCGGGAGAGGAAAGTCCGGGCTTCATAGAGCGCGGTGGCGGGTAACGCCCGCCATTCTGGGGATTGCGTCGACTCCGCGACCAATCTTTCGGGATAGAGAAAGTGCAACAGAAAGTATACCGCCGGCGGATGTCCGATCGAACGCCTTTGATCGGACTATCACACCGCAGGTAAGGGTGAAACGGCAGGGTAAGAGCCTACCAGCGGCGGGGTAACCCGTCGGCTCGGCAAACCTCACCGGAAGCAAAGCCAAACAGGGGGCAGGAGTGACTCGCTCCGTTACGACCTCCGGGTAGGCTGCTCGAGCCTGGGAGCAATCCCTGGCCTAGATAAATGGTCGTCGCTTAGGGGAAACCCCAAGTACAAAACCCGGCTTACAACCCGACCCATGAATTCGGAGTTTTTGAAATAAAATTGCTATCGACCGACGAGCATTTTGGTGATCGTGGGGACCAGAGCTCCCCCCAGAAGGAGGATCCCGGCGGCCGTACCGCCGCCCCAGAGCACCCAGAAAATTGTTTTTTCGCCGTAGATTGCTCGATTTCTGCTGCGGCGTCGTACCCGGCCTGAGGAAACCTTGGCGGGTGTGGAAGGAGCCACAATGGGCACGGTCCCACTCTCTTTGTCGGCGACTGCAGCGACCGGCATATTCAAATCGGCTTCGGACGGTGGGGGTTTCAGCCGATCCCACTCCGCTTTTCGCCGACGATACTTCACCACCAGAAAAGTCAGCCACAGTATAAAACTGACCGACCCGTAGGAAATTATGCTTCCCCAATACAAAATTCCGTTATAAGTACTTTCCAGCTTATAGGGAATGAAAGTCCCGTTCGCTGTCGCTTGTCCCTGGATCACGGTAACTTCGACCATCGGATGGGCTGCGCCATACGGGCTCAGCACAAATTTCTGCAGTGCGATGAGAGCTACCAGACACATAAAACCCAACAGAATGATCTTCAATTCCAATTGAACAACGGGTTTCTGGGCGAGTTTCTGCTTCCAGCTGAGGTTGGGAATATAACTCAATTCCCCCTGCGGGCCGTAATTGATCTTGGTATTACACTTGATGCAGCTGAACGATCGCTGGCTGCCGGGGATGCGTAGTTTGTTCTGACAGGTGGGACAAAAGAAATGCGGCATGGGTGATGGATAGAGATTTAATTTGGAACAGAATTACCATTACATATCCACGGCCCTTATCGTGGCAGCGCGAACCGATTTTGTCAACAAATATATGAATAGAATCTCCATGCATCGAAATTCGGCGCTCTTAAATCCGGAAGCCCGCAGGGTGGGACCCACGGGGAATTATGCGGAAGCAAAGCCAAACAGGGAGCCGGAGTGGGGCGGGCTCCATTACGACTTCCGGGTAGGCTGCTCAAGCCTGGGAGCAAGCCTTGACGTGAATGAAGGGTCGTCGCTCCGGGAAAACCGCAAGCTCAAAACCCAGCTTATAACCCGACCCCTAAATTCGGTGTTCATTCAATCAGTAAGTGGGATTATTTTTGCTCCCGAATCTGAAGATCTCGGATTTCAATCAGGTCTCCGGCCAAAGGTCCGGTTGGAAACTTGACCACTAATTCCATTTTTTTCCCGGTCCATTTCGCGGGCACCTGCACGGGCATGCGCGTAAATTGCCCGCATTGTATTGTCGACTTGGTTTTATCCAGAACCAGGCTACCCAACTCATTCAGGTCAATTTCACATACTGAGGGTTTTGAAATGATCGTCCCACTTTTCTCACTGGAACACATGTTTAAGCTCAAAAAATTGTCAGCGACGACCCTCGGGCGAGTCATGACTGTATCACCGGTGCGCAAACCTTTTTCGGGAAGTTCGACACTCATCTGCAATTTTAAACCGGGAAGGAGTTCGTACTTCGTTTTCTCTCCCGGTGTAACAGTGAGATTAAAGTCGTTCTTGGAATTATAAAAACTATAACTCCAGCTGTTGTACTTGCTCTCCGACAGGCTGAACGATAGACGTTCGAGGCGATATTTTCCCGCGGGTAATGAGGCAACTTTTTCGATGTCGGTCAATGGGATCCATTCCCCCCATTCGCTCACGAGGCTGAGCTGGACATCCGACGGTTTAGCTTTGACAGTCCGGGTTAGGACGAATTCCATCTCCCCTTTCAGGTCGGGTCTACGCGTGACTTCGATTCTGTCTCCCGCGGCGTTCGGTTTCAAAATATACTTCACTCCTTTTATTTCCATCGCCGATCCCACGGTCACCTGCTCGGTGAGGGGATCGAATTTCCCATCACCATCGAGATCCACCCATAAGCGGTCGACACCCACCCGATGAAAGCAACCATCCCCATCGCCATCCAGAAGCCGATAGTTGTAGTTCTTTCCGGCAATCTCCACTTCTCCCGCGATGAATCCGCGGATGCAAAAGACCGGATCATCGCCTCGCAAGCGGACCATTAAGGTTCGCGATTTGCCATCGACTTGAATAGTGATCTCGATAGGCTTCGATGTGAGGTTGAATCGCTCCTTCTCGGATATTTTTCCATCGGAATTCAAATCGATTGCCAGAGTAGCAGTCGACGATTGCCAAATCATGTTCAAATGATCCGAACCGGACGACCCGATTGGCAGGGTACTAGACTTCGACTCTTTAGCGAGAGGGTCGGACGGTTCAATTTTTAAAACGGGCTGGGCCGACCATTCCAAAGAGCGATAAAAAAGTGCCGAGCGGACTTCGATAGTGGTTTCGTCGCGAAGAATCGCTTTTGGCGGCTCCAGACATAGTAGGCAAAGAATCCAAAGCATTTGATTTCCTCAAAAAGCGGACTTTACCGATACGATTTGGAATCAGTCTCGCTCCAAATCATACCAGGGAAGCGATTCCCACCTCGAAAAATTTGTCATGCGGTCGCCGTCCTGGGTTAGGCTCTCCAGGAGTTCCGTGAGCCCGAGTCTGGAAAACGACTGCTGATTCAAACCTTTTGCGGATTCTCTTTTCACAGCGGCCAAGGCTTTCTCCGGATCGGTCAGCGCCAGAAGAAAAATCCCTTTTCGGTGTCCCGAAATCCATGCTTCGAGAATCGTATCGTCGGGATACACTCGATCCAGAAGGATTCGAGCTGTTTCAGGATCCGTGAACGCCAGCGCAAAGGCCGTGTGCATATTTGTTTCTTTTTGTTCATTCGCGCTCTGATTGGGTTCACTTCTAAAACTCAAGGTCCGAGCGATCAGCGCGTGCAGATCGGGGTAGCCCATTTGTTTCGCTTTGTAGACCGCCTGTCCGGCAAAAGCGGCTCGCCCTCCAAAATTTAACCAACTCCCAAAATCTTCCCCATGCGACTCCAGGAAGGCGAACGCACGATCGATCAATGAATAGGCTCCCGCAGGATTCTTCGCATGAATTTTCTGAGCGAGCTCGACCCATCCCTGAAAGCGAAAACATCCATCCTGGATGTCATCGATTAATTTCAATGCTTCATCGAAATCCTTTTCAGCCAGCAAAAGCGCCAATCGTATACGAACAATATGGGAAGAATATGCTAGTTCCTTCTTAAACAATTTCAGATTCTTTTTGGCGGCGGGATAATCGGTCTGGGCAAGTCCCAATAAAGATCTTTCGAGTCCGCGGTTGTAAAAGATAGGGTCGTCGCAGCTCTCGAGAATTTTCGAGGCTGCAGGCCAATCCATGATCGACAGGTGGCCAGCTACTTCACCGATCGCCTGATCATTCTTCTGACCCGCGGGTGCCTTTTTTAGATAATCTAACCCCTCCTCGAGGAGCTTTCTTCCCCCGGCTTTATTGCCCGCTTTCCAGGCTAATTCACCCGCTTCCGCCAGCCCGACAGAAATAAAGTAAACTTTCGAAGGATCGTACTTACGCGTTCGAAGGGCAGCTTCCTCCGCTAGTCGAAGACTTTTTTCTTTGTCGATTGGCAGCAATTGTTCGCCGAGTCGAACCAGTTTAAAACCCGGATAACTTTTATCCAACTGTAAAATGACGTCGATGGCGTCTTCGAGATTATCCTGCGCCAACTTCAGAAGTTGCTTCTGATTTATCAGCAAGGAAAGCCTTTTCTTTAAAGGGGCGACTTCCTTTTCGGTTGCCACCTCGATCCATTTTTTGGCAATCGCCGGGTCGAATTGGACCGCGATCTGGAAGATCGTTGCTCCCCAGCCATGCGTCGCCCGACTCTTCCAGAGCTCTTCCAAAATTTGCTCAAGGAATTTCTTTTCGCTCGCCAGATACTGATCGGATATTCGCGGCGGCTCGGGAGCCGGCTCACTTACTTTCCTCAATGTAAATGAAGCCTGGTCGTTGCTGGTGTTTACGAACGTCCAGCGGTATCCCTCTTTATTTGCCGTAAGAAAAATCCTTCCTTGCGGAAGAGCTTTCAACTCGAAGGAGCCCGTATCATCCGTCTGGGCGGAAAGCACTTTCGGAGTATCGCCCGAATTGCGGACGATCACATCGCGAATTGGTTGACCGTCTAAACCTCGTACGACGCCGCGCACAACTCGGTTGATTCTCGTGGCCTTGAAGTTATCGAACTCAATCGTTTCGCCCGGTTTTCCGCTTTTTTTATCATTAAAATTATCGCCGATCGGGTTGATGCCTTCCCCTTTGATGGCCACATAAAAATGCTGGCCCGGCCAATGCCCTCGAAAGGTGAATTTGCCTTCGGCATCCGTGTTGGACTGATCGATCAGTATCGAACTCCACAGGGCGAAATTACCTCCCTGAATTTGATAGTTCCAATATAGTTGAGCCTTTGCTCCCGTTATGGGTTTTCCGGCCTGATCGAGAACTTTTCCCTTGAAGGTCACACCGTTGGACTCGGTAACAGAAAATTTGGGTGATTTTCGATAGATCTCGGGATCCAGCGCTTCGGGTACGTTAACGGCCTGATCTTTGCGAATGTAGAAGGTGAGTGGAATATCGGGAGGTAAACCCGCAAGTTCGAACTCGCCATTCGTCCAAATGGCTTTATTTCGTTCACCGGGCATCTCAACGAAAACTGGACAATAAACTTTAAACGGCGCGGAAAGAGGTTGTCCTTTTTTATCCACCACACGGCCAGTGACTCGCTGTGTCGGAGTCAACTTTACATCGGGATTAGTGTGTTTTGCCCCTGGGGCTAGATCGATCGGTGACAGAACGGATCTGGTTTTAGGATTCATAGCCGGCGGCAGGTATCCCGCGACGCCGAAATAGTCGAACTGGACCGAGTAATTGGTACCGCCTTCACAATAGACCTTGTAAATGCCATTAACATCCGTTTTTACACGGTAGCTCTCCATGCTCGTACTCTGAGCGTTTTTTTCGCCGAATATCGAAAGGATATAGTTGGGGATCGGTTTATTCGTTACCGCCTCCAAAAGTCGCCCGGAGATTTCGGCACAGGGTTTGACCTGGAGAGTGAGTTCGGTTTTCTTCCCCGATTGAATTTTCACTTCGACAGGGGCTCCCAGATGAAACGGAATTTTTCCAGGATTCTTTATGCTGAATGTGTAAGTGCCGGGACCAATCCCCTCGATTTTTCCGTTTTGGATAGAAGAATCGAGACTGGACTGATAGTAATTCACTGCCGTTACGTCTTTTGAACCTTTGGGATCTCGTTTTTCAAAAAGCTGCCAGCTAAATTGTTTCAAAACTTCCGGATTGTTGAGTCCTTCGACGTTCAGCTGGAGACTTCCCGCAGGTGCGAGTTGATGAATCGGCTTCTCACCGGGTTTGAAAAAGATCGCGCCTCGACCGTAGACTTCATCCTTGAAGTAGACTTGCACGCCATAACCCTTGGGTACATTGCTAAATTTGAACCTTCCCTGTTCGTCCGTGACCGTTTCGTGATCCCCGAACCACTTCGGATAACGAAATGAGGTTGAACGCTGATTGACCCCGCGCTCTGGATCGCTGAGAACCTGCAGAAAGTTGAGAACGCACTTGGCGCCGACAATCGGCTTGCCCTCGGAATTGATGAGCGTCCGTTCTACAGTCGTCGGTTCGATTAGCTCGATTCGATCCTCTGCTTCAAGTACATCGTCAACTTCTCTGCGAGGTCTTATGTCCCCTTTCCTGAAATATCTACCGGTTTAGCCGTTTAAATCGCTATAGGAATTACCTTCTCTTTCTTAGGCGGGAATACCGCCAGAAGAGAGGCTATATGGATGAATTCAACCAGAATGCATTTGCGGAGAAAAGAGAAGAACAACCGAGAGCTGGTCCGACGGAGGATAGGGACCCGCTGTCCGCGGCTGCCGAAGTGGGGCGGGCGGAGCCGAGCGCCCCTGAGCGCAGCGAAGGGGAGCGACGCGGAGCCCGCCCCACTTCGGAGTCCTTTCCCGATGCGGGTCTGGATTTATCGGATTCCGTGGATTCCGAGGTAGAAGCCAGCCTTTCGAAGCGTAGGGAATTCCACTCGAGGTTATCGGGTCGGGGACCTGTTAAGGGACGGCGTTTGGTGAAAAAATCGACCGAACCCGTGCCGGCGATGACGGCGGAACAGCGGATTTTGTTGCTGGATACCTGGCAGCGGAGCGGCTTGCCCGCCGGCGATTTTGCTCCTTTGGTAGGCGTCTCGAAACACACGCTTTACGCATGGAAGAAGCGGTTTGAAATTTCTGGCCCGGCCGGATTGTTGGATCAGCCGCGGGGCAAACCTCCGGGCAGCCGCGTTCACGAGTTGACCAAGCGTACAATCCTGATGCTCAAAAAATCGAATCCGGAATGGGGGTGTCAGCGGATTAGCGACATGCTATTGCGAGGTCCGGCTTTACCGGCGAGTGCTTCGGCGGTGGCCCGGGTGCTGCATGAAGCCGGTTATCAACTGGAGCAGGCTCCGACGCGAGGGCATCCGGACAAGGTGCGGTCCTTCGAGCGGGCCCGTCCGAATCAGTTATGGCAAACTGATCTTTTCACATTTGTGTTAAAACGTCAGAATCGGCGCGTTCATTTGGTCGGGTTCATGGACGATCACAGTCGGTTTTTGGTCGGCTACGGCTTGCATGCGAGCCAGTCATCGGCTTTGGTGCTGGAGGTCTTGCGAGCTTCCATGGCTTCTTATGGAACGCCGGAGGAGATTCTCACCGACAACGGTACGCAGTATGTGACCTGGCGGGGTAAAAGTGCCTTCTCGAAGGAACTCGAAAAACGGGGCATTCGACAGGTAGTAGCGTCTCCGCGTCATCCGCAGACTTTGGGTAAGATCGAGCGGTTCTGGGGAACCTTGTGGCGTGAGTGCATCGAGAGTGCAATCTTCATCGACATGGGGGATGCTCAGCGTCGGATTGGGTTATTCATAGACCATTACAACTTCCAGAGGCCCCATCAGGGGATCGATGGTCTGGTGCCCGCGGACCGTTACTTCGGGGCGGCCTCGGAAGTGCGTCGGAGTCTTCAAACTCGGGTAGCCGCGAATGCCTTGGAGCTGGCTCGAAACGGGATTCCGAAGCAGCCGTTTTATCTGACCGGCCAGGTGGGAGGTCAGCCCTTCAGCGTCCATGCGGAAGGGGAACGGATGATCTTGACCCGGCCCGAAGGAGAACGGCGGGAGATAGACTTGGTGCCCCCTCCGCCGCCGGAATCGACTTCCCGAGACGAGTTGCCCAAGCCGGTCTGTCCGGTCGGCGAGGTGAGCAATCCTCAAAGCTTGGGTTCGGAAGAGCCGTCTTTGCCGGGGGAATCGCCGTTGGATGAGAGCTTGCGTCTGATCGAGGATATGTGGTCGATCCCGCCTGAGGGAGGTGACTTATGACGACTAATTCCGAGGCGAAAGCACCGCGTCGGTCTCGTTCGATAGGAGGTCCAAAACTGGGCGAGTCCTGCGGTCCGCAGGCGAAGCGTCTGGCTTCGGTGATACTGGAGGTACTCGCCGGGGCTCGCACTCCGACCGATGCGGCCACGGCGGTAGGAATCTCTTTGCCGAATTATTATCAGGTCGAAACGCGTGCCTTGCAGGGATTACTGAAAGCTTGCGAGCCGCGCCCCGCGGTCGAGTGCGGACCGATGCCAGCGAGTTAGCCTCCTTGCAAAAGGAGAATCAGCGTCTGCAACGGGAACTCGGTCGGCACCAAGCTCTGGCCCGTGCGTCGCAGCGTGCGGTGGGCCTGGCTCCGCCCCCGACGCGATCGGCTTCGGGAAAGAAGGGGCGAAAACGGCGGACCACCGTGCGTGCTTTAAGCATTGTCGCTCGGTTGAATCCCGTGCAGCAAGAGGCCCCGAAGGAAGCCGGCGTCCAGTGATAACGATATCGCCCTCGATCGAGGAGGATCGGAGATGCGGGGACGAAAACCGGCGGGACCGGAGTCAGTCGATGAACTGCCCGGTTCCGTCATCGCGAAGGATCGCTTGAAAACGTTGTTGCGGACGATGATCGGAGAATGCCGGGTGACGGAAGCTTGCCAGATACTGGGCATTAGCGAACCCCGTTACCATCAGTTGAAGCATCAGATGCTGGCGGCGGCCCTGGAAGCCCTGGAACCGCGTCCCGCCGGTCGTCCGGTTCAAGTGCCTTCGGCGGCGGAAGCGGAGATTCAGAAACTTCAAAAAGAATTACGGGAACGGGAAGCGGAGTTAAATGTAGCACTAGTCCGCGAAGAACTTGCATCGATATTGCCTCGCGTCGCTAAGTCAGCGACCGAACCAGAGAAAAAAAAACGGAAGCGAGGGCGACCACCGGGGGACAAAACGGCCGGCGGCGGCGAGGTTGGGGGCGGCAAAAAGATCGCCGGGAGATCGAAAGGAATCTGAGGCGGCGAGTGGTCGAGGTAGTGGATCGAACGCGGCAACGGGGCTTCTCGATACCTAAGATTGCCCAGCGCTTGCATATGGCAGGTCGCACTCTTCGGCATTGGGTTCAGAGCAATGCGGCGACATCTCCTCGACCTCTGGGAAGACCGGTTGTCCGTTCGTCGCGATTGAAGCGAATGGAAGTGCTTGCTCTGTTGGCCGATCTCGGGCCGGCCACCAGCGTGGCAACTCTCAAAGAGTGCTTCCCGGAAATGACGCGTTCCGAGCTCGAAGACATGCTCAGGCGCTACCGCCGCGTCTGGCGGAAAAGGTATAAACGAACCGGCTTCCGGCTCAGGTGGACTACGCCGGGAACCGTCTGGGCGATGGATTACACGGAGACGCCACTCATTGATGGAAAGGACCAATACCTGTTGGCAGTCCGAGATCTGAGCAGTGGTCAGCAGTTGCTAGCCTGGCCTGTGGCGGCGGCAACTGCCGAGGAAACGCTTGTGGCCCTTCGGTCATTGATCACCCGGGAGGGAGCCCCGCTGGTACTGAAAATGGATAACGGTTCTCCGTTTATTGCCGAAGAGGTCCAAGAATATTTGCAGCGAGAAGGCGTGTTCGGCTTGTACTCTCCGCCGAGGAGGCCACAATATAACGGTGCGATCGAAGCGGGCATAGGATCTTTGAAAAGTCGAATCGAACGTAGAGCTGCCTGGGAAGGCCATCCGGAAGTGTGGAACGCTGAGGATGTGGAGGCGGCTCGACGGGAAGCCAATGCCTTGGCTCAACCGAGAGGAGGTCTGGGTCCTACTCCCGAGACGCTTTGGAAAAGTCGGGAGAGAGTCGCGACAGAATCTCGCGATCAGTTCCGAGAGCTTGTTGAAATCCATCGGAACCGAGCTATGGAGGAGGAAGGAAAATCTCCTTCGGGAGTGTTGCTCGAGCAGGAAGCTCGCCGTATGGATCGAATTGCTTTACGCCGTGCTCTCGTCGATCACGGCGATCTTTTGTTCAAGAGAGGGCCAATTCCTCTAGGAATTAAATCGCAAAAAACGGCAAATATTACGTGAGGGGTACACAGATTGGCAAAATGGAATTTTAGTCAAAGCTCAATCAACTACTATAATGAATTTGCTTTACGAAAATTCTTATCTTTTTCACGCCCTATGAATCGATAATCCTCTCTGTAAATAGGGCGACAATTATATGGTTCAAAAATTTATCTCTCTCAGAGGCTATCGATAGACCTCAGTGAAGATCAACGGCTCATCTTCGGGAATTTACGGGAGCGAAAATGCCACCTCAATAGGGACTCTGCTAAACCTCATAGGGTATCGGCTAAGCAATTGAAATCTTTATCGCAATCTGGGGTTTGATGTGACTTCTGGACATTCCCTTGCTACGGAAACTTCCAAATCTAACCCTTTTCGAGAAAAATGGGCGGAAATGCGAGAGCTTCATAACCCACTAAATACTAGAAGCCGGATGTATCTCACCCGGCTTCTGAAAAATTGAATGTTGATTGAATTGTATTAAGGTCGCTTCGGCTCAAACTTCGGGATTTCCCGTTCCATGTGATTGGGAATCGTCGGCAACGGTGGGGCCGCTTTCATTACCGGGCCAGGATTCCCCACATGGGGAATCGGCTTGGGAATTTCAAGCTTGATCGACCTCGGCTCACTTTGAATCACCGGCGCCTTCCCGGGCTGGAAAATTTTCGCTTCCTCCTGGTGCCGGATTTGAGCCGTCTGTCGTGATTGCTCCACGACCTTCAGTTCCCGGGCACGCTCCTCATTGGCCACCGCACGAACCTTGATTTCCCGGGCGGGCACCGACGCTTTCACGCCTCCCAGTTCGCTCAGATTGGTCACCCGAACATTGTGGAAATCCTTCAAAGGCGTTACCGCACTCACATTCTGCAGGTGAGTAAACCCTGTCGACTGCAACACCGCCGCATTGCGAGTCCCCTTCAAAGCGTTCACCGCTTGAATCTGAGCGGCGAGAGTGTGCGGCGGACGGGGAACGATACCGCTCGCCCGGCCTTTATAAAGTTCTCGCAGGTTGGCTTCCCAGCGGACGTCGTTCGCATGCACCCGGCGATAGTAGCTGAAGTTCGGGTCGATGCCAAACTTCCCGACGCGATAATCGGGCCAGGCAACGAAGCCGCGAGAGGCATAGCGAGCTTCGAAGTAATCTCCGAAGTAGTAGCTGCGAACGTTCAGTCGAACGAAGAACGAGCCGATCATGAAATCGGTGCCAATCACAAACGAAGGAATGTAGCGTCCGCCGCGCCAGCCGATGCCGAATCGCACGGGAGCAAAGAGCATTCCGCGTTCATCCAGGGGGTGATCCCAGTAGCCCGAAACAAAGATGTAGCCGTTAGGAGTCCAGATGTAACCACCGGGAATCCAAACCCAGCCTATCCGGTTGGGAACCCAGAAGCCGGGCCGCCAGTAGTATTTGGTTTGAACGTAGACCCAGGTGCCGGGCACGAAGGTACTGTTGGCATCGGGGGCCGGGGCCGGCGATTCTTCAATCGCTTGTGGAGGAGTCGGTAAATATTGAATCTGCGTCGTATTATCGGGAGCCCAGAAGCCGGCCGCCCATTGCCAGCCCTGATCCGTCTGCTGCCAGTGACCAGCCAGCCAGTGACGACCCGGAGGCGTGGCCCGCCAGAAACCGCTGATCCAGAGAAAATCTTTCGTTTCGTCATCCCAGCTCCAATAGCCGGAGATCCATTGCACATTGTCGCCTTCAGGTTTTTGATCGGGAGGCATTTCATCAACGGGGGCCGGCGGCTGTTTCGGAGCCAGCGGGCCAGCCGTTGGTTGTGCGGTAGAGGGTTGAGCGAAGGCTTCATGAACGGGCCCGCGAGCCTGCACGTCGACCCCTTGCGGAATGTCGGGAATCTGAACTTGTTGAGCGCGGGCGGCATTCGTGGGAGCAAGACCTATAAGCCCTAAAAGGGAGGCTGTTAGGGCAGACCTTATTGAATACATGGAGGCATTCCTTCCGTTTAATTTGGCGTAGAGGAGAGCTTCCATCCTTGGAACTCAGCAATCTCTTCAGTCCTTGAGATTGCGGTAGGGAGTATGTACTACGCTACCAACGATCTACTTTAGTATTCCTTGCGCAGATGCCCGCCATGTTTCATGATAATCGCTTCCGCTTCCTTCACCCGTTCATTGGCGTCGACGGTTACCATGCTTTTACCTTCGATCAATTCTCCCTCGTAATAGTGGTATTCATCTTCGGGAATACCAACCCCCGCCAGACCGCCCAGAACGGTGCCAATCGTCGCTCCGGCCCCCGCACTCGCCAGAAGAGCCACTAAGGCTCCGCCGGCCACTACCGGCCCGATCGGCGAAAGCAACCCCGTCACTACAGCCAGACCTAGCCCGGCGCCCGTCAGGGCCCCGCCCGCCGCCCCGATCCCCATGCCTTCTTCCCAGCGCGTGGCCAGTGGATCCGTTTTCAGACCGGTGGCTTCCCCATGCCGGCTAAACAGTCCAATACTTTCGGAGGGAAAACCCGCTTCCCTGAGCGCGATAATCGCATCGTGCGCCTGCA
The DNA here is from genome assembly GCF_018398935.1 of Telmatocola sphagniphila. Lineage (GTDB taxonomy): Bacteria > Planctomycetota > Planctomycetia > Gemmatales > Gemmataceae > Telmatocola > Telmatocola sphagniphila. The sequence continues at coordinate 4,880,916 of NZ_CP074694.1, forward strand.
GGCGATTGTTAAACAGGGCGACTGCGGTAGTTTGTGTGGGTAGAGTCATCTTGAGTTCTCCAAAAATGGAACGGAAGGACGCCCCGCTTCCCGGAAGGAGGAAGGCATCATGTCAACTGAATTGGATCTTTATGAGCAAATGAAGTGCCAGATAGAATTGAAATGGCTTCGGACAACCGTTTTCGCGAAGCTGGGAGACAATTTCTTCGAGGCTTCGCGAAGTTGTGATAAATGAGGAAGCTACGGGCGCGGTCTATTGGTTTTTCAGGCCAGAATATCTTTGACCACCACGCCTGCGACATCGGTGAGACGAAAATCCCGGCCGCTATAGCGATAAGTCAATTTCTCGTGATCCAGACCCATCAAATGCAGCATGGTGGCGTGGAGATCGTGAATATGCACCTTGTTTTCGACGGCGGCGAACCCGAATTCATCGGTCGCCCCGTAAGCCAGTCCCCCTTTGACGCCGCCGCCTGCCATCCAGACGCTGAAGCCGTGGTTGTTGTGATCCCGGCCACTCGACCCTTCACTGGTGGGCGTACGGCCGAATTCCCCGCCCCAAAGTACCAGGGTATCTTCCAGCAGTCCTTTGCGCTTCAGATCGCGCAACAGCGCGGCAATCGCCTTGTCGGAATCCTTCGCCTTCGCTCGATGGCCTTTTTCAATGTCGCTATGGTCGTCCCAGGGCTGCCCGGCCCCGTAAAAGACCTGGACCATGCGCACGCCGCGCTCCACCAGGCGGCGGGCCGCCAGACAGGCATCGGCAAAGTAACCCGTGCCATATTCCTCGCGGATTTTGGCCGGTTCTTTCGTGACATCGAACACATCGGTCGCTTCCGTCTGCATCCGGAAGGCCATTTCCAGCGATTGAATGCGCGAATCGAGTTGCTCATCGCCCGGATGCCGTTCCAAATGCAACTTGTTCAGCCCATTAATCAGGTCGAGTTGCTGCCGCTGCGTACCGGAAGTGAGATAGCGATTCTGGATGTGGTCGATCACCTTCTTGGGGTCGAGATTCTGAATGTGGCAGCCCTGATAGATGCCGGGCAGGAAACTGTTGTTCCACAGTGCCGGGCCGACCACGGGTTTTCCGGGACAGAGCACGACGAAACCGGGCAGATTCTGGTTTTCGGAACCGAGGCCATAGAGCAGCCAGCTGCCCATGCTGGGACGGATCGGCTGGGTGTTGCCGCAGGTCATCAGCAACAAGCCCGGCTCGTGATTGGGAATGTCCGTATGCATGGATCGGACTACGCAGATATCGTCGATCTGCTTGGCAATTTCCGGGAAGATTTCGCTGACTTCGATTCCCGATTTCCCCGACTTGTAAAACTTGAAGGGCGATTTGTAGAGGCCGCCGGTTTTGCGTTCCGTCTTCAGTCCCGCGCCGCTGGGTTGCTGACCGTGATATTTCTCCAGGGCCGGTTTGGGATCGAAGGTATCGACCTGACTGGGACCGCCGCCCATAAACAGGTGAATAATCCGCTTTGCCTTGGGTTTGAAGTGGGGCGATTTCGGCGCCAACGGATTTGCGGCCTTCTCCGCCGCGCTGAGAGTAGTTTCATTTGCCAACAGGCCGCCGAGACCGAGCATACCCAGACCGATGCCGCTTTGACGCAGCATCTGCCGACGGGAGGGCAGGAACATTCCGTCTTGTCGCATCACAGACTCCTTGGCTCGATCCGATCGCTCAATCAATCGACGTACATAAATTCGTTGGCGGCCAGCAGCGCTTGAGCGTACTGCTGCCAGCGAGTCAGCTTGTCTTCGGGCTTATTGGGCGTTTTCAGGAAACTCAGGCCCAGTTCCAATTCCCGGGATTCGGGCAGCCGGCCGTAGGCCAGTTTGTAAGCGGCGGTCACCCGCGCTTCATCGGTTGTCCCGAGCTTGGCGATGCGCTCCGCAAATGCCTTAGCTTGAATCACCATGAATTCACTATTGAGGGCGAACAGTTGCTGTTGCGGCACGGTCGTGCTGGTTCGCTTATCCGCAGTGACGTTGGCATCGGGAAAATCGAACAGACGCAGCAGGCCATCGAGTTCGTGCCGGCTGATCTTCGCGTAAACCGTTCGGCGCCGGGCCGAGGCATCGTGCAGATTGAAAGTGGGTCCTCCCATCGTGGTATCTAGCCGATCGGCGGCATTCAGCAGCGAATCGCGCCAGCTTTCGATATCGAGGCGGTGCCGGGAGGAACGCCAGAGGTAGACGTTGCCGGCATCGATCTTGTTGTTCGCCGGTTCTTCATCACTGGCCAGTTGGTAGGTGCTCGAGAGCATAATTTGGCGATGCAGCCATTTCGTCGACCAGCCCTGTTTGACAAATTCCGCGGCCAGGAAATCGAGCAGTTCCGCGTGGCTGGGTTTGCTGCCGAGCGAACCGAAATTACTCGGGGTATTCACCAGCCCTTTGCCGAAGTGTCCCTGCCAGACGCGATTGACATAGACGCGAGCCGTCAGCGGATTTTCCGGATTGGAAATCGCTTTAGCCAGATCGAGTCGGGTGTAATCCTTGGGGGCTGGTTGCGGAGCGGTCGTCGTGGCCAGCACCTGCAGGAAGCCCTTGGGGGCATCTTCGCCCTTGGTCATCGGGTTGCCGCGAATGTAGACCTTCATACCCTGGCCGGCACCGGAAACGACCGGAGCCCTCGGGGGCTGGGGTGGCGATTTCTTCTTACGGCTATCCAGTTCTTTTCGCATTTCCACGAGATCTTGCTTGGCGGAACCAATCAGAAAGCGGCTCTCTGCTTCCGCGGGTGGAACCCGATACGGAGCATTATCATCCAGAACCATCGCTTTCATCAACGAGTTCGGCTTGTTCTGTCCTTTGGCAGGTTTATTCCCCTTTTCGGGCACTTCGATTTTTTCAATCTTCTCGGCCAGACTGGCGGCCACGAAGATGAACTCCAGCGATTCCGACCGGGCCTGGCTGGTGAACCACTCCTTGAACTCAGCCGGTACCTTCGCGGCATTAGCCGGGTCGAGATATTTCACCCAGCGGTCGAGGAAATATTTGTTCAGGCCTGCTTCCTGAGCCACCTTATCGACCGAAAGCTTTTCATCGCGAACTTTCCGCGAAGCCATCAGATACTTGGCCGTGTCGGGCAGAGCCGAACGAGCGGCCAGCAATCCCGTCTGGATCAGGTATTGATTGACCACTTCTTCCTGATCTTTTATCAACTTCTGGGCATCGTTGAAGACCTTCAGAACGTCGGCGGAAACCAGGGGTGCATCGGTTAAATTGGTGCCGTAATAGATACCTGCGATGGAATAATAATCGCGCGTGGGAATCGGATCGAACTTGTGATCGTGGCAGCGGGCACAACTCACGGTCAGACCCAGAAAACCGCGCGTAAGCGTATCGACGCGGTCATCGAGTTCTTCCGCGATGGCCTGCTCGCGAGCCGTGTTTTTGTAGTACTCGGCTCCCAGTCCGAGATAGCCAAGCCCCGCTAATTGGGTGAAGAGATCAGTATCGGGCGCAGCCGGCAGCAGATCGCCGGCAATCTGCAACTGCACGAAGCGGTTATAGGGCATGTCCGAATTGAAGGCTTTGATGACCCAGTCGCGGTAGAAGTAGGCATTGCCCTTGGGGCGAACATCGAAGGTGTGCGCCTGGTCTTCGGCATAGCGGGCCACATCCAGCCAATGCCGGGCCCAGCGCTCGCCGTATTGCGGAGAAGCCAGAAGTTTCTCCACGATTTTGGCAAAAGCATTCGGGCTCTCGTCTTTCTCAAACGCTTCAATTTCCTCGGCCGTCGGCGGCAGACCAATCAGATCGAAGTAAGCCCGGCGGATGAGTGTCCGCTTATCGGCTTTCTGGTTCGGCTTGAGTCCCAGTTCATTCCATTTCTTGACCACGAATGCATCGATCGGCGTCTGAATCGTAAATTTCTTGTCCGTGATTACCGGAACGGGCTGAGACTTAGGGGGTTGAAAAGCCCAGAATTGACGGGCTTTTTCGAAATCGAAAGCGACAACCGGCTTTTTGCGGGCCTGGCCATCGCGTGGATCGACCGCGCCCATTGCGATCCATTTTTCAAAGTCGGCAATCACCGATTCGGGAAGCTTCCCTTTGGGAGGCATCTGGGTTTCGCCATCGTATTTCAACGACGCCAGAAGCGTCCCCTCTTTGGGTTTGCCGGGCACAAGGGCGGGACCGGTGTCGCCGCCGAGCATCCAGTTGGGTTTGGAATCGAGCTTGAGGCCGCCGCGAAGCTTCTTATCTTTAGCCGCTTCTTCCGAATGGCATTTCAGACATTGTTCCACCAGTACCGGTCGAATCTTGGCTTCGAAGAATTCGATCGCCTTGGCGTTATCCTCAGCCCGGATCGGCGTAGCCCAGGAGAACCCCAGGGCAAACAGCAGCAAACACGAAATTTGGCGCATGATGACTCGAAACAGCGGCGGGTAGGGAGGAACTCAGCAAAGGGGTCGTACGGGAGGGAGGAGTACAACCGGCGGGTATTCTAGACTTATCTTACCGCGCCCCAAAAATTGATGCAAGTGTTCGAGCGAAGATTTCAGAGCCGGTTCATAGAATTGCTTCGATCCCGGAGGCGATTTTTGCGGGGGACTTGGCCGTGCTATAGCGCTTCACCACTTCTCCTTGGCGATTCACTAGAAATTTCGTGAAGTTCCATTTGATGGCCTTGGTACCCAGAAAACCACGCCGGGCATTTTTCAGAAAGGTCCAGAGCGGATTCGCCTCGGCTCCATTCACTTTCACCTTGGCGAACAAGGGAAAGTCGACCTGATACTTGGTCGAACAGAACTGCTGAATCTCCGCCTCGTTGCCCGGCTCCTGATGCATGAACTGATCGCAGGGAAAACCGAGAACGGCAAAGCCTTTGTCCTTATACTTGCGGTATAGATCTTCCAGTCCCGCATATTGGGGTGTAAAACCGCATTTAGACGCGACATTCACGATCAGAAGCACCTGGCCCTTGAAGGGTTCCAAGGTCTGTTCCTGGCCGTCGATCGTTTTTAGGGGAATATCGTAAATGCTCATATCTTTGTGCCTGCTCTACTTCGAATTCAGTTCACCCAGCTGATTGTAGGTAGAGCTCGTATGAATTTCCTTCTACGGACCCCTCCCCAACCGTCTCAATAACGAAATAGTTCGCTCGACGCACTTCAACCTCTTCAGAATTATGCCCTCGCCATGCACAATTTGTTGTTTTTTGGGCTTAAGCTCGGCTTAAGTTTACCGTTTTATACTGACGTCACCTCGATCGAGTCCCCGAGCACCCCAAACCGAGCTTCGGAAATGCACAGCTACCGTCTATTCAGTCTGATGATCCTCTGCTGCAGCCTGATTGGTTTGGTCGGCAGCGAAGCATTCCCCGCACAACCTCCCGACGGTAAGAAAGACAAAAAGGGTGGTAAGGCCGGCAAATCTAAAACGAGTGATCCCCGAGCCTCCAAAGTACGTCCCTTTCAGGATCTCTGGATTCCCCCAATTCTCGAAGGCAAAACCCTGGACCTATCGCTCGCCAAGTATCAACGTCTTTTTCTGGAGGATAAAGCGACGCCCACCTACGGCTATAACGGACACAAATTCTGGGGACCGACGCTGATTCTGAACCAGGACGACACCGTTCGCATCAACGTTAAAAATGAACTGGAGGAAGTCACCACCGTACACTGGCATGGGCTCCATCTCCCGGCGGCGACGGACGGCGGACCCCATCAATTAATCCAACCGGGAGAAACCTGGAGCCCGACCTTCACCGTCAAAAACAATGCCGGCACCTACTGGTATCATCCCCATCCCCACGAAAAGACGCAAAAACAACTTACCCTGGGAGCCGGTGGCCTCATCATCATTCGCGATCCCATCGAAGCTAAAATCGATTTGCCCCGGACCTATGGAATCGACGATATTCCCCTGGTTCTGAGCAGTCGGAGATTCAAAACCGACAATCAGTTCAGTTACGAAGGGGATAACGACAAGTACGGGGATTTTCTGCTCGCCAATGGTACGATGGATGCCCAAATCAGCCTGCCAGCCCAATTCGTGCGACTGAGAATTCTGAATGCAGAAATCGAAAGAGGTTACGAATTGGGCTTTGCGGACAACAGGACTTTTTATCAGATAGCCACCGATGGCGGGTTGGTCGAAAAGCCGGTTCCTCTTAAGCGTTTGAAGCTCATGGTCGGCGAGCGGGTCGAACTACTCGTGGATCTGAGTGATAAAGATCCCCAATCCAGCCTCGATCTGATGGCTTACAATGCCGGACAGTCTTTCGGCTTCCCAGGAGGAGAACCGGACAAAGGCCCACCCAACGGCAGCTATTTCAACGACAAAGATTTTCGAATTCTGCGAATCAACCTCACTGCCCCGACCCAAAAGCGCGTGACCAAATTGCCTGAAACCCTGACGGTTAATCGCTTTCCCAGCGAATCGGAAGTGAGCACTCGCCGAAATCTTCAGGTGACGGCCGGTCGCCCTCGATTTTCCTTCGACAACAAATTCTATGACATGCATTCGACGAATCAGATTGTAAAGCTGGGTGCTGTGGAATCCTGGACCATCACCAACAACAACATTTTCGGGCACTCCTTTCACATCCACGATGTGCAGTTCAAAATTGTCGCCCGAGGAAACGAGGCTCCCGCAGAATACGAGCGCGGCTGGAAGGATACCGTCTATCTGCCGCGCGGGAAAAGCGTTACTTTCCTGGCCAAATTCGAAGATTACGCCAGCGATACCGATCCGTTTATGTACCACTGCCACATGGCCAATCACGAGGATGGGGGAATGATGGGACAGTTCCTGGTTTCGAAGAATCCAGCGGCTCTGAAAAAAGATGCCAATGGGATGGTGCGGATACCCGATCGTAGCGAGCATCCCCTCACCACCGAGATGATTACGGCCGCCGATCAGCAGAAACAGAAACCGGCCCCCGATTTTCGCGTCCAGGATATCTCGGGTCAAACCCTTCAGCTCGCGTCATTAGTCGAAAAGAAGCCGGTTCTGCTAATTTTCATTGAACGAGATTGTCCTTGTTCCCGGGAATCCGCCGGCTATTTTGAAAAAATCAGTCAGGCGTATTCCAGCACCTGTAGCGTGGTAGGGGTCATCAACGCGGAAACCCAAACCGCTCAAAAGTGGGCGAAGAGTGTCGGCTGCCACATTTCGCTTATAGCAGATCCAAATTTGAAAATCATCCGGGACTATCAGGCCGAGCGGAGCGTTTACACCACCCTGATAGCCCCGGGAGGGAAAATTGAAAAAACCTATCCCGGGTACAGTACGGACATCCTGCAGGAAATTTCCCTGTCCGTAGCACGGCTCGGGCGGGTGACCCCTCAAACGGTTTCCTTTGAGGGAGCCCCAAAGCGATTGAAATCTGGGTGCCCCTTCGTCGAAGAGTAGACCCCTACTCGGCTGCGGGTGCAGGTGGCACGGCTGGCGTTTCCGCTGGAGCTGATTCGGTCGGCTGGGGGGCTTCGATTCCGGTGCCTTGGGTCTTGTGGATTTTGTCCAGGACTCCGTTGACGAACGAAGGAGAATCCTGCGAGCCAAACCGGCGGGCCAGTTCGATGGCTTCATCGAGTGCCACGGGTGCGGGGGTGGAATCGCTCAGGTGCAGCATCTCGTAAGAGCCGAGGCGAAGCACATTGCGATCGACTCCGGCCATGCGGTGCAGCTTCCAGTTGTCCGCCGCCGCGCTAAGCCCTTTGTCTATTTCTTCCAATTTGCCCAAAACTCCGTCGTAGAGCTGCAAAGCAAACGGAATAAGCGATTTATCCCGCAAACGGTCCCCCACGAATCGCTCGACTTCGGCCCGCTGAGTATTTTTGTTGAAGTCTTTTTGAAAGAGCAGCTGCATCGCCACTTCACGAGCTTTAGAACGTTTGGTCATCGTCACCCAGAGAATGAAAAAGCTGCAAAATTAAATCGACATTATCATTTTATGAAATTGCGGAACGAGCTTCCTATCTTCTCTTCGGGTTGTCAGATTTCAGGACATTTGATACATATTGGGGGCCCCAGTAAGCCGAAGTAGATAGAGGGTTCTACAGGCTTTCCGGGGAGGCGAGACATTGCAGGGGCAGGGGTCATCGGATTTCAAACGATTTCCTTCCACAGAGGATTCCATTCCGAATCTTCCCGTGCGCCCCAACTTTGTCATTCGCCAAATGAAGGATTTCAGCTCACCCCAGCGTGCCGTCTTGAAGATCAAAGGATTGATCCGTCGTTTTTTGATTTTCTACAGCGATCTGCGCTTTGGTAAAATGCCGCTGACGTTCGAAAATCCTTTCCATCTCCCATTGATTAATGGCGTCCTTCGCCGTGCCCGTTTGTCGGCACTTTCGGCCGATCCTAAACAATTGAATGGAACGGAAGCCACAGCCGCCCGTTATATACTGGCCCGCTACCTCGAAGATGTCGCTTTGAGGAATCGGTTCCCACTGGGCTTGGCCGAAAACGACCAAGGCGGCTTGTGCGAGGCTCTCTGCAGCGAATTTCAGGCAAATGCCACGGCCGTGGATAACATTCGGACGGCTTTTGCACGCCAGCTGGGCGCCCGCCCCTTACAAGCTTTCGATCACTATCTGGACTGGCACGAGAAATTTCCGCTGAGTCTGACCCCGGCCGGTTCCCGTAGATACATGGAATTTCTGTTGCGCAACCGGGTTACCGTCCACCTCAGCATCGAAGAGATTCTCTGGTTCCATCTGCAAAACGCCGCCGACCCCTACAAGGGAATCATTTCGACCTACCTGCGCATGCCGCTGTGGCAACAGAAATTTCCCAACGGCCTGTCGAAGGCTGAGTTTGAAGAGATGCTGGAATGGATCGACTGCCATTACAAACTCGGCAGTCCTCTTTGGCTCAGTCGGGTTCCCGATCCGAAAAATTTCGAACAATGCCAGGCGGAACGCTCGGGTCGAACGGTCGTCCGAAAGGAAAAACCGCTGGATCTGGGTGCCAACGTGCTGGCTCATTTCCGCTACGCCTCCGGCCTGCAGGAGGCCGCGTTGAATACCGTCCGGGCTCTGGAAGCGGTCAAGTTGCCGCACACGCTGCGCGACGTGCCCGTGGCCAAATCTCTGGATCAGCCCGGTAGGGAACATCTGCTCGGCCAGGAAGTGTTCGACTTTTCGCTGCTGCATCTGGCCCCCATTCCCAATCCGGTTCTGCATTACCCCAAGGCCGGCCTGTGGCAGAGGCCCGGCGTACATCGCGCGGGGATCTGGTACTGGGAACTGGAAGTCATCCCGGAAGAGTGGCCGGCCCATGCCCGGGAATTGAACGAAATCTGGGCCCCGACCCGATTCATTCATCAGGCCATGAGCAAGGTCATGCCGGTGCCCGTCGTCCCGATGCTGCCCGGCGTGCCCGTACCGGTCGCTCCTCAGCTACCCCGACAGAACTTCGGGCTCGATCCGAACAAATTCCTGTTCCTGTTCATGTTCGATATGAACAGCGTCATGGAACGGAAAAATCCCCTAGGTCTGATCGAGGCCTATCGCCGGGCCTTCGGGAATAGTCGATCGACGCAACTGGCTATCAAGGTGTCGCGCGGCAAATCAGATCCCGAATCCTACGCCCGATTGACCGCAGCCGCGGCCACAGTCGGCGGAGTGCTGATCGATCGGGTGATGACCCGCGAAGAATGCTACGGCCTGATGAACTGTTGCGACGCCTACGTTTCGTTGCATCGCTCGGAAGGTTTCGGACTGACCATCGCCGAAGCGATGCTGCTGGGCAAGCCGGTGGTCGCCACGGCCTATTCGGGCAACCTCGATTTCAATACACCCGAAAATTCGAAACTGATTCCCTTCGACCTGATACCGATCACTCAGGCCAGCCCTGTTTATCCCAAAGGCGGTTACTGGGCCGAGCCTTCGATCAGCGCCGCCGCGGAAGCTATGAAGTGGCTCTACGAAGATGCCGCCGGTCGGCAGGCGATAGCCCGTCGCGGCGAAGCGGATGCTCGAAAGATTCTCTCCCTCGAAGCCTATGGCCACCGCATCCAGTCTCATCTGCGGGAACTCAAAGAATTGGGATATGGCACCTCGCGATCGCAAGCGGCTTGATCCCGCGAAATCTCGAAAATTCTATTATCGCCCCTTCAAATCAAATGTTTTGAAATCTCTGACTCTCACGAGCGTTCTTTATTCGTTGCGACAACGTCGAGTTTCGGCTAAACTTGACCCACATCGAAGGCTCTCGCGGGAATGGGTTTATGGATTCGCCAGTAAATGCCCTGAAAAACTGGGCCAAGTGGACCTTTTCCTTTTCAAATAATCGGGAAGCCTGGCGCGAACGAATCTGCCTCTTCTCTCTGGTTCTGCTGAGCGTTCTTCTTTTCGCTTTTTACGGTGCTATTCCCGGTCCGCTGAAACTGATTCTGTCCCTGGTGATGGTGTTTCTGTTCGCCTACGCCGCCCGCAACGGGGCTCTTCGCCTCTTTGGACCAGTGCTGGCCTACGACATGCTGCGGATCGGCCGACGGCGACTCAACTTCACTTTGCGAACCTCCTATGCGTTGCTTCTGGGCTTCATGCTGGCCTGGATGTACTACTTCACCACCGCGCGTTTCGCTCACAGCGCGGACGGCCTGATCCCCCCCAAGGAACAAGCCTGGATCGGCGAGACCGTTTTTATTTCCTTCATGGTCATCCAATTCGTGCTGCTGGCACTGCTGACGCCGGGTTACGTGGCGGGGGCGATTTCCGAGGAAAAAGAACGTAAAACCCTCGAGTTTTTACTCGCCACCGATCTCCGCAATCGGGAGATCATTTTCGGGAAGTTCGTCAGCCGCATCGCCAATCTGCTGTTCTATCTTCTGGCCGGCCTGCCGGTCCTGAGCCTGATTCAACTCTTCGGCGGCATCGATCCGGAATTCCTGCTGCTGACATACGCCTTGACGCTGATGACTATTCTTAGCGAAGCCTCCGTCAGCATGGCCGCTTCGACGATGACCCGCCGCGCCCGGGATGCCATCGCTCTAAGTTACCTCTCAATCATTGCCTATCTGGCACTTACCGGGGTAGCGCAATTACTACGCGCGTTAAGTTGGGCCGGTACGCCTCTCGAGCTGGCGGGATTCAAACTCACTCTGGTCGATTTTCTGGACTTCATTTCTGCCGGGAACATCGGCTACGACGTCGCTCTTCTGAGCACTCGCATGATCGGGCCAGGTATTATCAGCTTCAACGATCTGGCTCGCGGTTACGTGATCTTCCACCTGTTCGTTATTGTTTTCTGCCTCGGCTACTCCGTGCTGCGGCTACGTTCGATCGCTCTGAACCAGCTGTTCGGCCGGATCGGAGGAGGCTCGAACCGGGCTCTCACTCGGCAGGAACGGCGGGCCTCGCGACGCCGGGCGGTCGGCAATTATCCGATGATCTGGAAAGAGACCTTCTACGAACGGATGAAACTATCGATCGTGGGTCGAATTTTTATCCTTCTGCTGGGACTGGCATGCCTGCTGCCGCCGATTCTCCTGATTTTTGCGGAGTGGGACAATCGCTATCAGAATTTCTTCGAATACATTGTCTCGCCCCGGATCTGGTCGGAATTGCCGCGGTTTTCCCACGAGTATGTGGGCATCATCGGCCCCATCGTCTGCAGTTTCTTCTTCCTGGGAATCGCCGTGCGGGCGGCGAACTGCATCCGCAATGAAAAAGATCAGCAGACGCTCGATGACTTGCTGACGACGTCTCTCACTACCTGGGAAATCCTGTTCGGAAAGTGGTTCGGCTGCGTTTTCTCGATGCGTCTGGGCTGGTACTGGTTATTCGGGATCTGGATCTTCGGCTGGCTCTCTTTTGGAATTACTTTCCTGACCCTTTTGCTGCTGGCCGTCAGTACGGTAATCTACGCCAGCGCTTTCGCCTGGATTGGGATTTGTTGTTCGCTGACTTGCAGTACCTCGTTGCGGGCCACCATGTGGAGCATCTGCGGTTCGATTTTCTGCGGCGGCGGCTACCTGATCGTATTCGGTTTCTGTTGTGCGATGCCGCTGGAAACTGTCGTCGATATGAGAATGCAGGATCTGGAATGGCTGCTGCGTTTAGTTACCTCCTTCAGCCCGCCCTGGATTCTGCATTATTTCACTTTTCAGGAGTTCAGCGCCCAGGAAATGGAAGGGCCGATGCGGGCCGGGGAATCGTACTTCGGTTACGCGGGAGTTGGGGTGCTGGGTTGGGTAGCACTCTCTTTTCTGCTCAGCCGGTTTTGCCAATCCCGATTCCAGGAGATGACCAACCGCATACCTTATACTCCAGAGGTTCCACCGGCACCCCCGCCGTTGACCGCCAAACGGGATGTTCTCGAAACGCCGTGAGGTCGCCGGGTTTTCACACGAAGTTCGAAAGGATACGCATGTCTCTCCGTTATATTCTTCTGGCTCTGACGGGCTGGACGCTGGTGTCGATGTCGGCCTTCGCCGCCGATCCCAAAATCAAACTGCTGATCATCGACGGTCAGAACAATCACAATTGGAAGGAATCGACGCCGCTGCTGAAGGAAATCTTCGAAAAAGCCGGCATTTTCGATGTCAGCATCGCGACGGCCCCGCCCGGAGATACCAAAGGTTTCGCCCCCAAGTTCAGCGATTACCAAGTAATCGTCTCCAACTACAACGGCAAAGACTGGCCGGCAGAAACGCAGAAAGCCTTCGAGGAATACGTCCGCAACGGCGGCGGCTTCGTCTCGGTTCACGCCGCGGATAATTCCTTCGGCGACTGGCCCGAGTACAACACCATGATCGGCGTCGGTGGTTGGGGCGGACGCAAACCCACCGAAGGGGCCTACCTCCGGATCAAGGGAAGCAACTTCGTTCGAGACACCGACAAGGGAGACCGCGTCGGCAGCCACGGCGCACAGCACGAATTCCTGATGACGACGCGCGCCGCCGAGCATCCCATTATGAAAGGCTTGCCGGAAAAATGGATGCACGGCAAAGACGAACTGTATGACCGGCTGCGAGGACCGGCCAAGAATGTGACGGTACTCGCCAGCGCTTTCTCGGAAAAATCCAAGGGCGGCAGCGGCGTGGACGAACCGCTTCTGATGGTGATCGATTACGGCAAAGGACGCGTCTTTCACACGGCATTAGGTCATGGAAAGGAAGCGATTCTTTGTGCGGGTTTCGCGACCACGTTGACGCGAGGGGCCGAATGGGTCGCTACCGGAAAAGTGACGCAGGAAGTTCCCACGAACTTCCCCACGGCTGAAAAATCAAGCAACTGGAAGTAAATCCAAACGACGGGATCGGTTAACTGACCCAAGTCCCGTCCACGATATTCCAATTCAGCAGTTCTTCAGGTTTAAACCAAAGAGAAATCTCCAGAGAGGCATTCTCGGCACTGTCGCTCCCGTGAATCAGATTGTTTTGCACGCTCAGGGCGAAATCCCCTCGAATCGTACCGGGGGGAGCTTTGGCCCCATCGGTCAGTCCCATCAGATTTCTGCAAACCTGCACGGCTTCACGTCCCTGCCAGACCATGGCCACTGTCGGGCCGGAGGTCAAAAATTCGAGCAGCGATTCATAGAACGGCTTACCCTTGTGCACGGCATAGTGCTTCTCGGCCAGAGCTCGATCCGCTTTGACAAACTTCAGGCCGATCAGTTGCAGGCCCTTCTGTTCAAAGCGAGCGGTGATCGAACCAATCAAACGGCGTTGAATGGCATCCGGCTTCAGTAGAATCAGCGTTTGCTGCATGGAGTGCTGCCCGTATCTTCGAGTTCAATAACAATTTAGGTTTAGTCAGTCTGTGGCGCCCCAAAGCGGACGTCCAGATGAGTTTTCCCATTTTTCACGGCTTCGCAAAAATATCGGATCGACTAGCGGGATTTCACCCGGTTTGATCCGAAATTCTCGAAACCTTCACATGACATATGAATTATGATTCATAATTTAAAAGTAAATGTTTTCCTAATTTACTTTTTATCGGAGCCAATCTCGTGCCTAAAACACGTAGAGGGTTTACCCTGATCGAACTTCTGGTGGTGATCGCGATCATTGCCATTCTCATCGGCCTTCTTTTGCCTGCAGTTCAGAAGGTCCGCGAAGCCGCCTCACGCATCAAATGCGCCAACAATTTGAAGCAGCTGGGCCTCGCGGTGATGAATTATGAAAGTGCCTTCAGTTATCTTCCTCCCTCCAGTATCAACAGCCCGGGCATTCCCGCGCCTTCTCAGATGTCGCAATTTCTGAAGGTCGGCACGACGGGCACTTCCTCGGCGAACTATGCCCAGACATCGTTTCTGACGATCATCCTCCCGTTCATCGAGCAGGGCAACATCCTGCAGCAGAACGGCATCAGCTACGATTTCCGTCAGGATTGGTATTCGGTCAACAATCAGGCGGCGGCCACCCACCGCATCCCGACCTTCGAATGCCCTTCGACTCCCACCACGCACCTGATTGACCCCGCTCTGCAGGCATCCACATACGGCAACTTGGTTTACGCCACTTCCGACTACATGGCCGTCAACCGCAGCAACAATCGCCCCGCCATTTGGCAGGCGATGGGTTTGAACTATCCCGGCAGCGTGCCTGTGGTATCCAGCGATAAAGGCATCAAGGGGGTGATGATCACCAACGATTTCAGCACCATCATGCAGATTACGGATGGCTTGAGCAACATGATCATGATTGGCGAAGCTGCTGGCCGTCCCGCTCAATACCTCAAGGGCAATAAGCTCGCGGTCACCCAGCCCACCTACATGAACGGGCCTTGGGCTTATTCGGGCAATGACATTGCAGTCGACGGATCCACCGGCGGGCCGAACTATACGACCCTGACAAACGCGGCCGACGTCCCCTCTTCCTGCCAGATCAACTGCAACAATCAGGGGGAGCTTTATGCCTTCCACACGGGTGGCTGCAACGTGGTCATGGGAGATGCTTCCGTCCGCTTCCTGCGGGATTCGATTTCGCTGGCCAATTTGCTGAAAATGTGCGCTCGCGGAGACGGCTATCCTGTCGAAATTGATTAATGTTCCATCTTAATATTAATTAAAATTCATTTAAAGCCGTGGTAGTACACCACGGCTTTGTTTTTTGTAGATGTTTGAAAAAATTTCTATGTAAATTCTCATCTTCACAAATTTCTCTTTTGAATCCCCTTTTCGTTCTGATATTAATTTTCTCTGATCCTCTCTCACTAATTTGTCATCTGTTTTTTTCCTCGGAGAACGTCAATGCGCTTGAATCGTAAAGGTTTTACGCTGATTGAGTTGCTGGTGGTGATAGCCATCATTGCAATCTTGATCGGTTTGCTGCTCCCCGCCGTACAAAAAGTACGCGATGCCGCAGCTCGGATGAAGTGCTCGAACAACTTGAAGCAATGTGCTCTCGCAGCCATGAACTACGAATCGGCTTATGGCCTGTTCCCCTGCATTAACGTCGACAAGACCGGTGCTACAGCTAACACAAATACTTCTCCGGGATACTACACCCCTTATTCGGATGGTGATGGTCCTGCCGGTGCGAAGACCTATTTCCCCATTGCTCCTCAACAGGGCAAGTACATTTCGCTCTGGGAAAATCTCTTCCCCTACCTCGAACAAGGCAACCTTTTCAACAGCCTGACACTGAACAACACGAACGCGACCACCGGTACTCAGTACGCCAACCTGTCTCCGGTTTTAGGGGCCGCTCCTGGGCAAACATCGGTTCCCAGTTTAATTTGCCCTTCGGATGTGGGTATTGCTCAACAACCTATCCAAGGTTATGTTCACACGGCTCAAGGTTCGACCGGACTTTACTTCGGGATCTGCAGCTACGGCGGTAACGGCGGTACGTATTCCGGCTATTATGCCTCGACCAACTTTGACGGCGTGTTCAACGTGAATAGCACGACCAAAATTGCAAGCATCACGGACGGAACCAGCAACACCTTCATGTTCATGGAACGCTACCACCTCGACCCCGTTTTCGATTCGATCTGCGGCTCTAAAGGTGACCTGACGATCAAAACTTACGGCGGTTGGGCTTGGACGAACATCTACGCCACGGAAGACCAACTGCTCAGCTGCCCCTGGCAACGAGTTACCAATGCTCCATTCGATAGCACCTATCTGAGCAGCAAGATCATCAACTGGACCATTCCTGCCGGCACTTCCGCCAGCTACAACGTTTGCGACGAACGACTGGCCGTTCCCGGTAGCGGTCACACCGGCGGCGCCAACTTCGCTTTCTGCGATGGTTCGGTGCGATTCATTCGCGACACCATCGCTCCTCAAATTCTGAACATCTACGCTGTGATTAACGACGGCTTGGTTAATCCATCTTTGGATTAATTTTGAAGTTGTGACGACTCCTTAGAATTTACTCTTGGCGGAATTAATAATTCCGCCTTTTTCATTGGATGACCCTGTTGGAGTAATAAATGACCTCATTGAATTGCTATACTCTTCGCGGCGCGGTTGCAGTCCTGGCGATCGCCATTATCGGATGCGGCCCGGATGGTCCGATCGGAAAAGTGACACCCGTGGAAGGCGTAATTAAACTGGATGATACGCCGCTCGTCGAAGTGACCATCCAATTCACACCTGTGGAGGGCGGCGGCAAGTTGATAGGCTCAACTGGTGTCACCGATGCCCAAGGTCATTTCGTGATGAAAACGGGCGACGGCCGCGACGGCGCTATCGTCGGAAAACAAAAAGTGACCGTGCGTTCCGAACGGGCCGATACACGCTCGGGCTATAAAGGTTCCCCCCGGTCCGTACCACCCAGATATAGCGCTACCGACGATAAAAACCCGCTGGGTACTATCGATGTGAGCGAAGGCAAGAAGACTTACGATTTCGATTTGAAGTCCAAATAGCAAAATCTGCTTCTCGCCCGACTATCTCTTCAATGCCGACTATTTGTCGGCATTGTTTACGTTGAAAGCCAATAGCCGGGGGGCCGGAGAGCTGGCCCGATCAATTCGGATAATGGCCCCGGCCTCACTGACCTTTCGCAACTTTCCAGCAGACGGGAAACTGAGAATCGCCGGTTCCTCGGAGACCCTTTCCTGGGACTCCAAAGCCACATACATGCGGAACTGCCGTTGCAGATAATTGCGATCCTGCGGCCGCAGAGCAAAGCTACCCTTCTGCATCATCACCGCGCTCAGATCTTCTGAATTCAGATTCGCCAAACCCCGGGCGAGTTCATCCAGAACGTGCGGTTCGCTCGGCCGAAGGCTCAGACACTTTCGAAAGCAGCGTACCGCTTCCTTGGGCCGATGGAGTTGCAGGGCGGCTCGTCCTAACGCGGACCAGAGCTTGGCCGCGGACGGATCCATCGCAATGGCCAGATTCAAATGGTTCCAGGCTCGTTTGGGTTGAGCTTCGCCGTCGGCCAGAATCGCCTGGCCCATGCGATAGTGCAGGTCGGGGCAGGTCGGTTCCAGTATCAGAGCGGCCGCCAGACAGCGACGGGCCGATTTCAATTCTTTTTGTTCGGTATGGATTTCCGCCAGCAGACGATAGCCAGCCACCCGACTGGCGGCCGATACTTCCGGCAGAGAAATGAAATGTTCCAGACACCGGCGGGCATCTCGAGTCTGGCCGGAATTCGCCAGACGCTCCGCGCGGTTCAATAGTTCGTCGGAGAACGAAAGAGATTCGTCCATAGTTGCGGCCTCCCTGCACATACCGGCCCGCCAATCCTTGGCAGCCTTGAACCTATCCTATACCTCTCGTCAACCTTTCTACAAGATCATCGGAAATAAGTTCAAAAGAATGTGTCAAAAAGACAAAAAACGATTTTCGCAATTTGCCCAGCTTCACCGACCGTCACAAACCGGGCCCAGCTTTCCGAGGTCGCATGCTGCAACCCTCCCAGCTTGTTGTCAGCATTTCAAACCCTAAGACTCCTAAGCTTTCCCTCAAGAAGTTCTTCCCGGATTGCCGAATTTTCCATAGGGGATGTACCGCTTCCAGGATGGAAGGTTGCCGATGTTCGTTACGCATTTTGGGCTGCGCCGTCGACCTTTCCGGACCACGCCGGATACCGATAGCTATTACCCGGCTACAACGCACGAAGTGGCACTCAACGATCTCGATCGGGCCATTCGCGAACAGGAACCGATCTGCCTGCTGCGCGGCCAGACGGGTATGGGCAAAACTTTACTCGCTCGACGACTCCTGGAACAGCAAGAAGACGAAAAGCTGCGCCGATTGCTTATCGCCAATTCGGTATTCACCGGCCGCAAGGATCTCCTTCAGACGATTCTGTTCGAACTCGGCCTGCCTTACCAGAACCTGAGCGAACAGGAAGCCCGCCTGAGCGTGACCGACGATTGTCTGAAGCATTTTCAAAAAGGTGGTCGGACGTTGATGGTGATCGATGAAGCCCATCACCTCAATACCGAATGCCTCGAAGAACTTCGACTCCTCGGGAATCTCGCGGCCAATCGCGGCGTGGCCCTGCAGATTCTGCTCGTCGCTTTACCGAGCGTCTGGAAGCGGATCGATCAGAACGGCATGGAATCCCTGCTGCAGCGATTGTCGGTTCGACCGGAGCTGCAGCCTCTGGATGAATCGGAATCGGTCGATTACATCGTGCACCAACTTCGCTGGGCGGGTGCGAAGAATCCCGATGCGCTGTTCGATGGCGAAACTCTGAATCTTTTTGCTCGGCAGGCCAGCGGCATCCCTCGCCTCCTGAGCCAGATGGCCGGTACCGCCCTGGAACTGGCCGCCGAGAACGGTCTCGACCATGTCGATTACGAAGCGGCCACCGAAGCACTGGCACTTCTGGGTCTGGACATTGAAGATCTGGCAAACCAGCCGGTGGCGCAGCCCGATACCTTGAAGCTCCATCAGGAACCGGAAGTCGCGGTTGAACCCGAAGCGCCGGCCGAAAAACCCATCGCGCCGCGCCGGCCGACCATCGTCGCCTTCGAAGAGACCGAAGACCCCGTGGAATCGGTGCCTTACCCGGCGGAGATGGGTGACTTACGCCACAATGGCAAGCGGGTAGTTTTTCCGCCCATCGTTATCACCGACACCTTTCCGCCCAAATACATCTACGACGGTGATGAATGGGTCAAGGACCCCGCCGCCCGTAGTGCCAGCTAAAGAACTTATCCCCCGAGTCGAAAATGAGTCGAACCTTTTTCGCTATCACCGATATGTCGCACGAACCAGCGACCGCTGAGGAGGCGATCGCTCCGATCGAGCCTATCAAGCTGCCCTTGCCCGCGAAAAGGGTTCCTCCGAAGGCGGTGGTGACTCCCGCTCCCAAGCCGATGCCTAAACCGAAACCGGAAGTCGTACCTCCAGTCGATCCCGATGATATGATCATCGACGATGGTTCGGTGCCGTTCATCGAAGTGGGCGGTCCACGCCCGGCTAGCTCGATACCGATCGTTCGCAAAATCGTCGCGCCCCAACCCCAACCTTCCCCCAGCGTGGTTGCGGAACCGGCGGCCAAAACCTACGAATACTCCCATAAACCGGTCAAATTGCTGAATGTTTCGTTCCAGCCGATGCCCGATCCAAAACTCTACAGCCCGGGCGGCACTCCGATCGCTTCCGATCTGGTCACTTTCCATCAGCCCGCTCACCCCGTGAGCATGCAGTATCGCCAACTGCAGAATCAAATCGCTTCGCAGCTTCCCAAAGTGGATCGCGCGATGATTCTGCTGACATCCGTGCGCGGCGGTTCCGGGGCTTCGACGGCGGCTTTGAACATCGCCATCAGTCGAACGTACGAACATAAAGGTCGCGTACTGCTACTCGATGCTAATCCCGGTCAGCCGACGTTGGCGAGCCGGATCGGCTGCGCCGACCAGCCAGGCCTGAGCGAGATTCTGATTTCGGAAACGCCGTTGGGGTTATCGATTCAGCCGACGGAGATGCCGAATTTGCATCTGCTGGCCTGGGGCCGGTCCGAAAAGCATCTCACCGATGCGCACTGGGCGAAACTTCCCACGATTGTCAGTCGCTTGATGCAGCGATTCGAATGGATCATTGTGGATGGGCCACATCGGCTGGAAAGCCTGAAGCGCTGGATTGCCTTAAGCGACGGGATCTACATGGTGGTCCGCCAAGACGAATGGGATAGCCCCCATGTAGACCAGGCCCACGATGCGATTCGCAACAGCGGCGGCAAGCTCCGCGGTTGCCTGATGACGGCTGCTTAAATTTTAGTTGATAAATACTACAGAAATTTATTTTCGAACGTTGGAGCCGCCTCCTCTGACGAGTTTCAGGGCATTTTCCTTGGTTTTTCAGACAATACCAATAAATTCTATTTTAAATTTTGCGCGAAGTTAATATAAAAAATCCTTAAGCATTTCTGCTCCTTGAGGATTATTTATGCGCTCTCCCCGCTCTCCGAAGGCATTTACGTTAATTGAGTTACTGGTGGTCATCGCGATAATCGCGATTCTCATTGGCTTGTTGCTCCCCGCCGTCCAAAAAGTACGGGAGGCAGCCGCCCGTATGAAATGCTCGAACAATCTGAAACAATACGGATTGGCGATGCATAATTTTCACGATGCTCAGGGCTCCCTGCCTCCGGCCTCGTTCACCACTCCGGTCCGGACGAGCTGGCTTCCCTACATTTGGCCGTATCTGGAAATGGGAAATGTGGCGGCCAAGTACGATTTCACGCAACCGTTTTACGCGTCGCCAAATACGATCGTCAGCACACTGAATGGACCGTATGCCGCCACCTCGCCGGTTTATTATTGCCCGAGCGATCGTGGGTCGGCCTGTTATGCCCAGGGGGATATCTATTGGCGGGCGCGAGGCAACTACGTGGTCAACTGGGGACCGATCCGCCAGCCGAGTCCTACCCCGGTGCCCTCTTTCAGCGCTCCGTTCGGCTACACCGATCACGTTAGCCGATCCCAGCCGCTGAAGACGAAATTCACCAGCATTACCGATGGACTATCCAACACGCTACTGATGTCCGAACAGATCATTCATACCGTGGATAACCAAGCCGATTGGCGGGGGGACTTCCTGAATGATGATGAACAGACCGGTAAATTCATGACGATCAACTTGCCGAATGGCGGGATCGATGAGGTGAAATCCTCGGCCTATTGCTTCAATCAGCCGGCACAGGGTCTGCCCTGTACCTCGTCCGCCAATGGTCAGGTGGCGGCTCGAAGTCGTCACACGGGTGGGGTGAATGTCGTGCTGTGCGATGGTTCTGTGCAGTTCATCCGGAATTCCATCGATCTGCAGGTATGGCAGGGCATGAGTACCATGAACGGTGGCGAAATCGTATCTCCCAATTGATCCTTTCGATAAAAATTATCGCCCAATATTTCCTTCTCGAACCCAACTCCCCGGAAGTGCGCCGATATGAAGTTTTTGACAGGATATTCTTTCGCGTTTCTCGCTTTAGCGACTCTCGCGTGCGGTTGTTCGAACGAGCCTGGAACGCTGGAAGTCAAAGGAAAAGTGACTCTCGACTCTCAGGCTATTCCGGAAGGTCGCATCCGATTCTCGCCGACGGACGGTGGTAAGGCTCCGGCCGAGGGTCTTATCAACTACGGAAGCTATTCGTTCCGCGTTCTGCCAGGAAAGTACAAGGTGGAAATTACCAGTCCGAAACCGAAGATCGACCCGAAAGTCAAAAAGGTCGGACCGGGAAATGATGAAGTCGTGGAGACGATCCCCACCAAGTACAATTACAATACGGAACTTGCGGTGGAAATCGGCTCCGGAAAGTTGGAGCACAATTTCGATTTAAAATCGAAGTAAATCAGATCGCTTGCAAAGCTCGACGAATATTCGTCATTCGTCGAGCCAATTTTCACTTCTTCTGCGATCCGTCCAAATCCTTCAAAGTCAGACTGATGTTACATTTCTCCTCGGTATCGGCGAGGATCTTCTTCGCCAGTACCTGATTGACCGGCGCTAAAACACTGAAGTGACTGACTCGAGGCACCAGGAGGAACTGGATCTGCGAATTCTTGCTGAGCTTCGACAGGACATTCAAGGCCGTTCCATTGCCCTGCACGGCTCCTTCGATCACAAAAGTGGGCTTTTGAATCCCGGCCAGCCAGAGGCTGGGCGCTCGCAAATCAAATTCCTTGGTATTGACCGGACTAACCGGGGGTGCAAACTCAGGCGGATAACCTCGGGTATCGGCCGCCGGTCCGAACGAGAAGACCGCCCGGAACTTGTCGGTATATTCGGAAACCAGCAGCACCAGCGTCCCTCCGGTGCTGTGGCCGCCGAGATAAATCCGATTTGGATCGACGTATTCGATCTTCGCGAGATAATCGTAGGCGGCGACGACATCATCCACTTCGCCGTAAAACCCCTCTCGATAGCCAGGATTTTTGTTCCCGCCTCGCAGCGAAGGAAACATCATGACGATTCCGGCTTTGCGGTACTGTCCGGCCGTCTGATCATCATTCGCCGGTTGGGCTTTCCAGACATCGCCGATGGTGTTGCAATCGCCGCCGGTGATCCAGATGATCGCCGGGTGCTTTTTACCATCCTTGGGATCGGGGGTCAGGTAGGCCGCCAGATTGCCGACCGCCGCGGGGTATTCAATTTGCTGAAAATCCTTCGGCGGCGGCGCCTCAACGGGTTCATTCGACTTTTCCTGCCGCACTAATTGCGTTTTGAAGTCGCGCCGAGCCTCCGCCAACGACTTCGGAGGCGCGGTATTGCCGGGGTTCGGGGCGGCGGCTGCGGGGTTTGGGCCCGGGTCTTTCGAGTTGCAGCCGGCCAGCAACGAAGCGGCCAACCCGACGACCAACAGATATCGGGGCATGGAGAGGTACTCTTTTTGAGGTAACAGTCTGGAAGTCGTAAATAGGGCGAATCCGAACCGATTCTACTCGCTCGGGTAGAGCGGTGTCGACAGATATCTTTCACCGAGGTCAGGCAGTACAACCACGATCATCTTGCCGGCATTCTCCGGCCGCTTCGCCACTTGCACCGCGGCGTGAGCCGCCGCCCCGCAACTGATGCCGCAGAGCATGCCTTCTTCTTTGGCCAGTCGCCGGGCCATCTCGAAAGATTCATCATCGGTCACCTGGAAGACTTCATCCAGAATGCTGATGTTGAGGTTGCCGGGAATGAAACCGGCCCCGATCCCCTGAATCCGGTGGGGAGCCGGTTTCAATTCCTGACCGGCCATTTTCTGGGTGATGACCGGGCTGCTGACCGGTTCGACGGCGATGGCCTTGACGGAGGGCTTGCGAGCCTTCAGCACTTCCGCGCACCCGGTAATGGTGCCCCCGGTGCCGACGCCGCAGACCAGAATGTCGACCTTGCCGCCGGAGTCTTTCCAAATCTCTTCCGCAGTCGTTTTGCGGTGAATTTCCGGGTTGGCGGGATTCTTAAACTGTTGGGGGATGAAGGCTTTCGGCTCGCCGCCCATTTCGTTGAAAAGTCGTTCGGCCTCGGCCACCGCACCGCTCATCCCTCGTTCGCGGGGCGTCAGTACCAGTTCGGCTCCGAAGGCCTTCAGGAGCCGACGGCGTTCGAGCGACATGCTTTCGGGCATCGTTACCATTAATTTGTAGCCGCGAGCGGCACAGGTAAAGGCGAGACCGATCCCGGTGTTGCCCGAGGTCGGTTCGATAATGACCGTGCCCGGCTGGATCTTGCCGCGCTTCTCGGCATCGTCGATCATGGCTACACCGATGCGGTCTTTGACGGACCATAGGGGATTGAAGTTTTCGAGCTTGGCGACCACCGTCGCCTTGGCATCCCCGACTACCCGCCGCAGCTTGATCAGCGGCGTATTTCCTACACATTGGGTAATATCATCGTAAATTCGCCCGCGGGAGAAGGTGGCATCAGCCATGGAAAATCCTTTATGACTAGTCGAGCCTGCATATTTTCTAGTGGCTAAAGATTATCAAAAAAGTGATAAAAAGTGAACAGCAAATCAAATTCTGATTCTTGAATGTCAAGTCGGGGGCAATTCTTGGGGAGTTAGTGGTTGAGACGAATCGGTGATGTAGCGATCGTAGTTCTCGGTCGGTTCGACCGTCGGATCGTAATCGTGGAGGGTGTAACCCTGATCGAAGACTTGTTGTAGAGTACCGTTGTTCCAGAAGCTGGAATAGAGGTAAGCATCATCCGGGCGTGTTGAATTGGAAGAGAAGTCCCCGTCCGCGTATAGCCAATAGACACAGATGGCGAAAAGCAATCCGCCGATCAGCCAGGCCCAGAAGGTGGTTTCGTCGACCATGATCCAAGCATGGCACAGGATGGGAAGGGAGGCAAGAAGGCCGTCAAGAACTAGCATTAACGGGTAGAATAGGACTGACGATATGATAATTTCCCGCAACCGCCCTCGAAAGTTCGAGTAAAGCGTTCTCAAAGCGTTGGAAAGACCGCATTCTTTGAGCAGCGCTCCAATCGGATATCTGGCGGGTCAATTCCACTTGCTGGCTGGCCTCGGAATAACCGCCATTCAAATTTTCCCGCAGCCACTTTTTGGCATCTCGTGGCGCATCTTCCGCATTCGGCGGGAGTTCAATACCCAACTTAAGTAGAGAAAATTGTGCGGCGGAGGCGATCAGAAAGGATTCATATTCCTGAAGTAAAAATACGACTGCGAACGAAAATTTTTCTCCCGCGGCGGCTTGCTTCGCCCGCTCGGCTAATAAACGGGCTACCGTGACTTGACAGAAAGGAGCTTTTTCAAACTTTTTGTGATCCCCATCCAGAACGAGCAGTATTGCCCCCAAGTCGGTCTGTTTTGCAGCCGTCTTCAGATAGCGCAAGAATTTTTCGCCATTATTCGCGGCAAGATTTTCCAGGCCTCCCACTCGAAAAGCATTGCTGTCAACAAATAACGCGTGTCGATACTCTTCGGGCAAATTCGTTTGCCGATTCCCAACAAGAGCGGGCATGGACGTAGCTTCGCTATATCCCTCGCAAAATATAACCAATCGTTTCATGGGCTCAGGGGCTGTTTGTAGCCAAATCGGCAACTCGTGCGGCATCCACCGTAAGCAACTCGCCAGGAATAAGCAATTTTTCTTTAAGAGATTCAAACTGCTCGGGTGCTAGCTTTCCAATCCGGGTTTCCTGATTCACGATCTCGACAACTCGAATCTGTTCAGGCTCGAAATAATCCAAAAGTTGCGGACTATGAGTCGTTATGATGATTTGTCCTCGACCACGACCCACATGGTTTTGGAATTCGTTGGCTAGCCCCTGCAGAGCGCTTGGATGAATCCCCATTTCGGGATGCTCGAAAATCAAAACATCTTTGGAGGGATTCTGATAGACCGCTAGCAAATGGGCTAAATAGCGGCGATATCCTTCGGATTCTTGAGCAACATCCTGGAAAATTTCATTTTCGTGATCACGGTAACCCACCACTAGTAGTGATCTTTTTTCACTTTGATCAATTTTCAAAGAAGTCGAATTGGGATTAATCAGCCGCATGGTGCCCTTTATTGAATCCCAAGCATATGGCTCGCTGGAATTTTCATAAATGGTACGAGCTGTATCCTGATAATTTACGCCACGATCAACGAATCCAGCCTCCGGAATCTGTCGCGAAGGCACATTCGTCTGCTCTAGGACGTTTCCCGGGAAATCATAACAGCCGATCTGTTGTGTCAGATACTTAAAAGCAAAAGTGCTCGCTCTAAGTTCAGTATGATTTCCAAGTTCTAAGCGAGGTTTGTTACTATTTTCAAAAATGAAATCGCCATTTTGTTGGAGTGCTTCGCTCAATATTGAAATCCCGCTTCCTTCAGATTTCAAAACCAAATAGTAGTTCTGTTCTCCTTTCAGTCGGGGGATAGTGTAACTTACGTCGATTGACTGCTCGAGAGGCTGAGTGCCGTTTTGCTTATTCTGAAAATTCCTACCCGGTCGATTGGCCACATCCGAAATAAAAGAAAGGTTTCGCGACTGGAGAGTCTGTCGCAGCGCCCGAATCGCCTTCACGAAGTTGCTCTTCCCCGTGCCACTTCGGCCGATCAGGACCGTCAGCGGCTCGAGTTCCACAGTTACATCGTGCAGACTGCGAAAATTCTGAATCCGAATCTTGCGAATCATGTAGCAAATCCCCTATTCCCTTATTTTGCCGTACTTTAAGCCCTCTGTCACTACCATTTCCCAACGGGACTAACTAAAGTCCTGCCTTTCACCATCGCCCTGCACCCGCCTGGGTCTTAAACTGACGGATATGGCCAAAGGAAATATCGTGATCGATCTGACTAAACTCCGA
This sequence comes from Telmatocola sphagniphila, assembly GCF_018398935.1. Taxonomy (GTDB): domain Bacteria; phylum Planctomycetota; class Planctomycetia; order Gemmatales; family Gemmataceae; genus Telmatocola; species Telmatocola sphagniphila. The sequence continues at coordinate 4,907,056 of NZ_CP074694.1, forward strand.
AACATCGGCATTATCGCGCACATCGATGCCGGTAAGACCACCACCTCGGAGCACCTGCTCTACTACGCCGGCGTAAAGCACAAGCTCGGCGCCGTCGATTCCGGCAATACGGAAACCGATTACGACCCCGAAGAGCAGGAACGGGGCATCACCATCTACAGCGCCTGCATTCCCTTCACCTGGAAAGGGTACACGATCAACTTGATCGATACCCCTGGCCACGTCGATTTCACGGCCGAGGTCGAGCGCAGCCTGCGCGTGCTGGACGGGGCCATCTGCGTGTTCGATGCCCAAAAAGGGGTAGAAGCGCAGTCGGAAACCGTCTGGCGGCAGGCCAACAAATACGGCGTTCCCCGGCTGGTTTTCATCAACAAAATGGACGTGGTAGGGGCCAACTTCGAAAAAGCCGTCGGCGAAGTGCGCGAACGACTCGAAGGGAATCCCGTTCCCATTTCGATTCCCATGGGTGCGGGCAGCAGCAAGGATAGTCACGATCCATTCAAAGGGATCATCGATCTGCTGCAAATGAAAGCGCTCTATTTCGAAGCAGCGGAACTCGGTAAATCGATGCGCGAGGCGGAAATCCCCGCCGAGTATCTGGAAGACGCGAAGAAATACCGCGAACAGATGTTCGATGCCCTGACGGCCCACGACGAAAAAGACCTGATCACCTCCGCCGTGCTCGAAAGTCACGACGCCGATCTGAACAAAATCCGCGAGCTGATTAGGGAACTGACGATCAAAGGAACCATCCACCCTGTGATGTGCGGCTCGGGTCGCGAGCATATTGGCATTCAACCGCTTTTGGATGGTATCTGCTTCTATCTTCCCAGTCCGCTGGATCGGCCGCCGGTCGCCGGCACCAATCCCAAAAAGGATGGGAAAGAGGAAAAGCGGAAACCCGATCCCAAGGAACCTTTCGCGGGTCTGGTCTTCAAATTCATCGGCTCCGATCATGGCGGGTTATTCTTCATCCGCATCTATTCCGGAACGCTCAAACCCAATAGCCGGGTGCTCAATCCGGGTCGCGATTCCAAGGAAGTCATCGGCAAAATCTTCCATGTGCACGCCGACCCGAAAGCGGAACGGGAAGATCTGCCCGAGGCCTACGCCGGGGATATTGTCGCCACCATTGGCCTGAAAGAAGCCGTCACTGGCGATACCCTCTGCGAAACGCAGCACCCGATTCTTCTGGAAAAAATCGTTTTTGCCGAGGCCGTGGTCAGCCAGTCGATCGAACCCGACTCGAACGCCGATAAAGACAAGATGATCGAATGTCTGAAGATGCTGGAGCGTGAAGACCCAACTTTCATCTGTCAGCTGAACAAAGAGACCGGGCAGCTGACCATGAGCGGCATGGGCACCCTGCACCTGGAAGTGAAGCGGCATCGCCTGGAACGGGATTTCCGTTTGAAAGTGCGCGTGCGGCCGCCGCGCGTCAGCTATCGGGAGACAATTCGCAACAACAAGACGGTCACCGGGGAATGCGTGCGCCAGGCAGGCGCCTCGCAGCTGTTCGCTAAACTGACCGTCAGCTTCGAATCCCGAGTTGGAAAAGAACCGACCGGGATTACCAACAAACTCAAGCCGAACGATCTGCCCGCTCCATTGATGGCGGCCGCAGAACGGGGTTTGAAGAGTGCGCTCCAGTCGGGGGAACTCGGGTTTCCATTGCTGAACGTGCATGGCACGATCATCAGTGCTCAAATGGATCAGGAAACTTCCAATGAAGTCGCTTTCGAAGCAGCGGCGGCCGATGCCGTGGCCCGGGCTCTGAAGGATAACATCATCCTGATGGAGCCGATCATGAAGCTGAACGTAACGGTACCCGATGAGTTCATGGGCAACGTCATCGGCGACCTGATGAGCCGGCGCGCGGAAATCGATCGGCAGGATTCGAACGGGCGAATTTCCATTATCGATGCCCGGGTACCCCTGGCGAAGATGTTCGACTATGCGGACAAGGTTCGCAGCCTGACGCAAGGCCGGGCGGGCAGCACCATGGAGCCGTTCAGCTATGCGGCCGCTCCAGACGAAGTGCTGCGCTCCTTCATCGATCCGGAATATTAGACCAGGCCTTCGTACATCTCCGGCCGACGCCAGTTGACGCGGTCGATTTCGTACTCGCCGACGCAGTGAACCACTTTTTTGCGGCGGGCAGCTTCCGGGTCGATATCGGCGATGATCATCGCCTCCCGATCGTGCTCGGCAAAGGCAAGAAACTCCCCGTTGAAATCGGTAATCGAACTGTAGCCGATGTAGTGGAAGCCGGTTTCGTTGCCGATGCGATTCACGGCCATGTAGTAAATGTGATTTTCGAACGCCCGCACCCGAGCCACCAGTGTGGCATTCTTGATCGCCTTATCGGCCCAATTCGTCGGCTGCAGCACCAAATCCGCGCCCTTCAAAGTCATCAAGCGGACCGATTCGGGAAAGCTGTTGTCGAAGCAGATGCCGATGCCGATCTTCAAGCCGCCCAGGTCGTAGACTTCAAACGGCCGGTCACCTTTATCCAGAAAGCGATCGATGCCGATACAGGGCATGTGAATTTTGCGGAAGCCCGCCACCAGTCCTTTCGGTCCGACGATGGCCGCCGCGTTGAACAATTTGTCACCCGCAGACTCGATGAGCCCAAACACAACAAAAGTGTCGGTTTCCTGGCAAACCTGGGTCATCGCTTGCGTAGCCGGGCCGGGCAGAGGCTCAGCCACTTCTTTCGCGGCGACCCGATCCGTCAAGCCATAGCCCGTCAAAGCACATTCGGGAAAGACGATCAGCCGGGCGCCTTGCGCGGCGGCCTGTCGAACCTGGGCAATCATGAAATCCAGATTCGCCTGCTTGGCCCCGAGTTGGCAATCGAACTGTACGCCCGCGATTCGCCAGATGGACATGAAAGGCTCCAATATCAGAGAGTAATATCTCAACCGCTGCTATTGTCGATCCTTCAGACCGAATCTTCAATGGCTCTGTGTCGCTCGGGCGCTGGCATATTGAGGTCTTCCGCCTTATAATGCCGGTCTTCGGACTATGCCCGAACTGTTGAGTTTCGAAGAATTTATTGAGGTTTACGATGGAATATGTTTATCCGGTGATCACCGGTTTGCTGGGTTTGGTAATTGGCGTCGTGGTTGCAGGCATCAAGAAAAAATCCCCTTTTGCCAATAAGCAGCAGGAAGAACTGGGTTTAAAAGTTGCCACCAAGGCCAGTAGCGATCTCGAATTCGCCCGGCGGCTCGATGCCTTATTTTTGCCACCGCCGCCCCCAAAACCGAGCGGAGAACCGGTCAGGCTCCTCGGCTTATTGCAACGGGAAGCTCGATTGATCGATTTTCTCATGGAACCCATTGGAGCCTACACGGACGATCAAATCGGAGCCTCGGTACGGGATATTCACGCCAAAGCAGGCGCAGTGATTCGCAAGCATCTGACACTGGATCCCGTTCTGCCGCAAACCGAAGGGGATAAAGTCACGGTGCCCAGCGGCTTCGATCCGAGTGCCATTCGGTTAGTGGGCAATGTAGGAGGAAAACCCCCCTTCACCGGCACACTGCAGCACGCCGGCTGGAAGGTGAAGAAGATCGATCTGCCCAAACCGGCCGATGGAGTCGATGAATTCGTGTTGATGCCGGCCGAGGTGGAGATGTAATAGATCCATGCGGATTGAAGCAACCGATCGAAGAGCCTTTTCTCGTAAAGATTACATCGCCCTGGTAATCATCTGCCTGGTACTTGCCGGTCTGTTGCTTCCGAAGCTGCTGAGAATAAAAGATTACTCTGAACGAACTCAATCGAAGAACAATCTGAAATCAATTTTACTGGCGGTATGCAGTTACGAAGCCGCCTACAGCAAACTCCCTCCTTTGATGGGGGGCGGTTCCACCAGTAATTCTCCCACTCAAGACTTTCACATTGCGGGCGGTTCGCTTCGAGAATCTAAAATCGTTGGTCCTCTGCACATTATGATTCTGCCGTACTTGGAAGATAGTCCGCTTTATGCGAGTATGGCTACTCACGACGCGAGCGGTTTGACCATCCCCTCCACCATTTTCGATGGGAAGCCGGCCTTTCAATACGTCATTAAATCCTATGTCAACCCGTTGGATCCCAGCCAAAAGCTGGGACTGGATGAAAAAGGGCGTGGGGTCTGCAGCTATGCCGCCAACGCGCAACTGTTCGCCAGCACGAACAAATCGGGATTAATAACCGAAGAATTAACCGGCAACAGCAATCAGTTTGATCGCGGCTTAGCTCTCGATAAAATTCCGGATGGTAGTTCGCACACGATTGCCTTTTCGGAAAAATTCGGCAGCTGCGGCAACGGCGGAAGCCTCTGGTCCGCGGGGATATTGGAAAAGGACAAGATCTACAAAGAGGTCCCCGCCAACACCGCGAAAGACTACAGCTCCAAGATCTCTAATGAATCTAAAGACGACAGATACTACTGGCCCGTCTTTGGTCTAGGCGGAGGTGCCAGTTTACCTCCCGCAGTTTATGGTGCCAACCCGGCCTCCAATCCCGCTAGCCGCGTAATCTTTCAAGTACAGCCCGATTTTCAAATGCATCAAGGCTTCAATGATCAGATCAACAAGCAGGGATGTGATGCTTTCCGAGCGAATAGTACTGGTTCAAGTCAAATTATTGTCGGCATGGCGGACGGTTCCGTTCTTTCTCTTCGGATCGATATCGATCCTCAAATCTGGTTCTATGCGATCTATCCCGACGACGGGACGAATTGGCAACCGGAGAGTCTTGCACCTTGATCCGGCTTGGATTTCGATTTTTCGAAAAATCGAATTTTACCCTTGAGTCCTCCGGCGGGACTTGGGAATCTGAGATAAGCTTTCGTGGAAATCCATCATAGCATATCGCCCGCCAGGTAGTTAGGGACTATGAGTTCAAAATTTCTTGTCGGCGCCATCGTCCTGGGAATCTGGGGAGCGGCGGCCATCCTCTGGGTGCTGAAATCGGATAAACCCGCGCCGAACGCTCTGGTGGCCACCCAACCAGAAGAAGTCGTAGCGACCCCGGAGCCGGTGGTTGTCGAGCCGATTCAAATCAAAGTCGTCAATTACAAAAAGGCCGAAAAAGCCAAGGGAAACGGTTCCAAGAAGACGGGAATCCGGCCCCCCAAAATTGTGAACTTCGATATGAAGGTCATCAATACTTCGTTAGAACCGCAAACGATAAGCGTCATGACGGAAGGGTTCTTCGAGCAGTGGCAAACCAATAATCCCGAAGTGTGGATTTTGAGCAGCCAGTTCTCGGCCGACAAAGCGTTGACCAAGACCCTGAAGCCCGGCGAAGCTTATGAGAAGGAGATCCAGCTGGTGGTACCCTACTACGATCCGCAGAAGGACCGCAAAGAGATCGTCTTCAAGCTCGGCTTCACCTCGATCGGCGGCAGCAAAACCTACTGGAGTAACGACATTAAGTTTCCGCTGGAAGAACCCGTTAAACGTTCCAAGTAAAATCGAGTTCGCCCTTACTTAAGCCCAGAAAATCCCAATGACACTACTATTCGCTTCAATTCTCGCTTGCGGTCTGTTTACTTTCGACGAACCCGCCCGGGCGGAGGTCAAGGAACCCAAGATTCGGGACGAAATTCTCTCGCGCGCCAAGAAGGAGCAGGAACTCCGTTTCAAGCTCATTAAAGTAGGCGGCTTGAAGCCGAGCCCCGAGGAAATTAAATCCTTGCAGGAAGTGGATACCGATAACCGAACCTGGATGAAAAATCTGATCGAGAAGCAGGGCTGGCCGGGGAAAACTTTAGTAGGTGAGGAAGCCGCGCATATGGCCTGGTTGATGGTTCAGCACGCCGACCCCGATTTGCCGTTCCAGAAGAAATGCCTGGAGTTATTGAAGGCCGCCGTGAAACAAGGGGAGGCAACCGGAGCCGATCTCGCCTATCTCACGGATCGAGTGCTGGCCGCGGAGGGAAAGAAACAGCTCTACGGCACTCAATTGCAGCAGAAAGAGGGCAAGTTCATCCCGAAGCCCGTGGAAGATGAAGCGAATCTGGATGCCCGCCGAAAAGAGCTCGGCCTGCAGCCGATGGCCGAGTATCTGGAAGTGGCCACGAAGATGTTCAAGTTGAATGACAAGCCGGCCAAGAAGTGATTGGCATGTTTCACTCCAATTCCGACGCAGCTTTAATGGCCCATTAGCGACGCATCGTTAGATGCGTCCGCTTTACGTATCGTTGTTCGCGGCGACTGTGATTTAACGCATCTGCGATGCGTCGCTAACGAATATCTCCTATTTCCCGCCCAGCGACCACAGAAAGTGCTGGCTGCGGACAATCAGGGCTCCATTGGAAATCGCCGGGGTGGCCATCACGAAATCGTCGAGCGGATTCACCGCCAGCAATTCAAATTCTTTGCCCGCTTTCACCACCCGAATCTCCCCCTGTTCCGAACAGAAATAAAGCCGGCCATCGGCCGCCACCGGGGAGGCGGTGTAACTGATGCCTCCCATCCGCTCCTTATACATTTCTTTACCGGTCGCCGCTTCATAGCACGCCAGCACACCCGAGTTGGAACAGGTGTAGAAATAATCCTTGTAGAGAATCGGCGTGGGCATGTACGGCCCGCCGCGCATCTTGCTCCAGATAATCGAGGCATTGGTTTCCTCTTTATCCTTCAATGAAATATCGCCGGCAGCGCCCGCTTTGATCGCGATAATCGGCTGGATCGGTCGATTGCCACTGCTGATATAAACCACATCTTTTCCGACCACCGGCGCCGGGATGGTCGCCTCCGATTTCTTGGCCAGACGCCAGAGTTCCGCACCCGTTTTGGGATCGTAGGCCCGGGCAAACTGCGAAGCGTTGGTGACGATTTCGGTACGCTGGGAATTCTTCCAGATCACGGGGGAACTCCAGGACGGGATTTCATCGCGCGGCGTCGACCAGACCTTGGAACCATCTTCCAGACTGAATCCCGCTATGAACGAATCATGACTCAAATCGCATTGCAGAATGCATAAGTTGTCGTGGATTACCGGAGAATTGGCGAACCCCCATTCGTATTCCTGATCGAGGGAGAAACTGGAATCGAGCGTACTGAGATCGCGCTTCCAGAGGAGTTTGCCCTCGAAGTTGTAACAGTACAAACCTTCGGAGCCGAAGCAGGCCACGATATGGTTACCATCCACGGCCGGGGTGCAGTTAGCCTGACTACCCTTCAGATGGCGCTTGATCTTGGGAACCCCTTCGTAGGCCGTGCGGGTCCAGAGAATTTCGCCACTATCCCGATCGAGACAGAGGACCTGCCAGGTATGTTTCGACACGTCGTTGACAGAAGCGACATCGCCATAATTTCCAACGCGAATCTTGGGATCGGTCTGACCGCTACTGACGGCCGTGGTAACGAAGACCCGATTGCCCCAAACGACTGGGCAGGAATGTCCCAGGCCCGGTATTGGTGTCTTCCAACGAACGTTCTCCCCCTTCTTGACATCCCAGGTGATCGGTGGGCTTTGCGTATCGGCCAGCCCCGTGCCGCTGGGTCCACGGAAGGAGGGCCAATTGAGAGCCGTGCTCACTTTAGCGGAGCCAACGGCCGGCGCTGGAGTCGCTTTCACCGTGGGAGCCTTGAAGCGATAGAGGTCGTAGGCCGCCGTGAAGTTGCGCATGGTGACTTTGGTAACTTCGCCATCCTTCAATTCAAAAGTGTAACTGGAGGTGGGCACGCCCAACGGCTGAAAAGTGTTATTTCCGATCGGTTTGAGATAGCCGTTGGAGGCCGTCAAACCGGCCTCTTTCGCGGCGAAACTGATCTTGAAGCCTGCTTCGCTTTCGTACGTGCCCGCCAATTTTTCAAAAGCTTTTCGATCCGCTTCGGAAGCCGCCGGTAACGGCTTGGCTCCCGCTTTGGTCAGAATTTCTTTCAGTTCCTTATCGGTTCCCGTCGAAGCGCTAAACAGGCAGGCATCGAGAGTTTCCTGGCTCGGTTTGGTTAGAGCAAGAATGGCTTCCAGCATTTTCAGATTGCCGAAAACCGAAGCCGTGCGAAAAGCCGCGTCTGTATCCTTGGCGCCCGATTTGATGAGAAATTCGGCCGCTTTCAGATGTCGCCCGGAAACCGCGGAACTCAGTGGAGTCTGATACCAGATCAGATCCCGACTGTTGACATCGGCGCCGCGCTTGACCAGTAACTCGATAACTTCCTGATTGCCTTTCCCGGCGGCAATCCAAAGAGCAGAGACGCCGTACTCGTTAACGGCGTTGACATCAACCCCTTTATCGAGTGCTGCCTGAATTTCTTTGAGCTTGTTACTTCGGACAGCGGCCCAGAGAGCTTCGCGCTGCGGATCCGCCGCCGAAAGCGACATACAGATCCCTAATAAACTCAGTAGACTCAAAAGAGGAATTCGATGCTTCATTGTCTGGGTTCCTGAATGGGCAAAACCAGAGCCGGTAGCTGGTAACTTATTCGGGTAATCGCTCGGCCCCGGCTTTCATTTGAATTGTAAAGAAACGAAATGCAAACGAATTCCTATTTTCAAATTGGGAGGGAAGGCGACCATGGATTATGAATTCATCGCGATCCCCGATGCGGAAATTCCTCGGGCTAGGGAGCCGATCTTTCAACATCTTGTCAACAGTTACGTGAGTGAAGCCAACAAAACCGTGAGCATGTGGCGCGCCGTGCCCGATGATCTACTCGAGTACAAACCGCACGAAAAAACCAACAGCATCCGCACTATTCTGGTGCATCAGCTACTTTCGGAACGGCGCTTTTTCAATCAATTTGTCGGCACGCGGGAGCCTGCCGTGGAAGAACTGCTCCCGGCGGGAGAAAAGCCCCTCGTACAGGCCTATCTCGAAAAATATCTCTGGCTGGTCCGGAATCGACTGCCGCAGTTAGCGGCCGGAACTTCAGAGTGGTGGCTGGAGAATCGTCCTTTTTTTGGCGGCCTGGAGCGCGAAAGGATATGGATCTTCTGGCGGCGGGTTCTGCACACCTGCCATCATCGAACGCAGGTGCAAAGCTGGCTACGCCTCGCCGGTCAGCACGTCCCGGCGATATACGGCCCTTCAGGCGATGTGAAATGGGCAGAGGCCGATCCGACTTATTCTCTGGAAGCGGCCAAAAGAGGGGGCTAATCGGGTTGAGCGGATTCAGTTTCCGGCCGACTCATCGAATTTCGCCACCAGCTTATTTGGGGCCGTTAGTCGCCAGGCCTCGATCAGAAGATCCTTCAGATCCTCGCGATGAACTCCGGCGAGTTTTACCAGCATCCAGGGATAATCGCGATAGTGATCGGTGATGAAGAAAATGCCCGGCTGCGCAGTCATTTGCATTTCGCGTTCTTCGGGATCGATTTTCACCACCAGACAGTCTAAATCCTGGTGAAGGCGAACGAACAGCTTGCCTTTCACCTTGAAAGCGGGCGTGCCATAAGAAGTGCCTTCCTCAATCTCCGGAAGGCCAGTGACCAATTCCTGAACGTCCGACCAGGTGAGAATGGAATTCGATTTTTTGCGAGAGCGGGCCATGGCGACATTCCGGGTACAAAAAAACCCAGGCACTCGGCCTGGGTTTTCGGAAACGGATTTCTCTCAATCGCTCTTGCGCGACAGTTGACTCAGTTCCATCAGTCGGGCCTTCATGGCTTCCAGTCGCTTGCTGAACAGCGTGGTGTCGGCCAGCGAGTTCGCGTAGCTGGTACCCAGGTATTCGCGTTCGAGCCGGGCCGCGTTCAGGATATCTTCCTGTTCTTTATTCAGTTTTCGCAGACCGTTGCCATCGGCATCGTAGATCTTGTCATTTTCGATCTTCAGATCGGCAATCAGCTTGCTGATGTCTTCTTTGACCTTCTTGATCTGCTCGGTCGTACTGGCAATCAAAGCGGCATAAGTGGCCAGACTCTGCAGGGGTTCATTACCCTTGTAGGCAATCGCCGGTCGGCCTGTCGGCTGGTCGATCTTCATCAGACCCGTCGAGGGATCTTCGACGAATTTCTGGAAGGGCAGGGCCACCGGTTGCCCCTTGTATTTACCAGTGCGGACCATTTCGATCTGGTCGCGGTAGAAATCGCGTCGCAGCGGTCGGGTCGCCTCCTGATCGCTGACCTGGCTTTGATTGATCACCCATAGCGAGTAGGCTTTGTTGTTGGCTTCGCCCAGCCCCTTGTACTGTTCCTGCATCTTCTCGATCTGGCCGACGACTTCCTTGTTCGCGCCCGCTTCGGCCGGAGTAAACCAGTCGATACGCTGGGTGTAGACCGCCACTGCCCACATCAGGAAGGCGATGGCCATGCCCGTGTTGAGAACGATCAGCCATTTTGCCGTTTTGGTCGTGTTCATAGAGTTCCCTTCCGGGTATTTCGTCTCAACTTCCTGAATTTCTGCCCGCCGCAAGTATTATCGGCCGGGTTGCAAATCGAAGGATTATTTCTTGAGTTCCTGTTCTTTCTTCCGCAGTTGCTGTTCCAGCCGGAACATGTCATCGCGGGAGGTATTCAACTGCTGCAGCAGACCGAAGAGTTCTTTTTCCCGTTCCGCAAGATCGGCCAGGAACTTCTTGGCACTGACTTTATTATCTTCCAGGTTCCGTTCCAGATTTTCCCGTTCGCGGGTGCGATCATTCAGGTTCGCTTCCTGATTGTTCTTCTGATTCTGAACGCCGGATAGTTCCAGATTCAGACCGCTGAGCTGGTCGCCCAGCAAGGTCGCGGAACGACTTTGATCCGCATAGTTGGCTCGGAACACCGATTCTTCTTCGCGGAGGATACCCCGGAGTCGCTGGGCCATATCGGCCAGAGCGATCGCCTGGGTGTTGGCACTTTCGACATATCGCTTCATGCCGACGATAGCCATGACGCGTTGCTGCCAATCCCAACGGGCGCTGAAGTCGGGTTTATCGGCATCGATGAAGATCAGGATGTGAGCAATCTGGGCGGCTTTCTCGGAAGGATCGAAGATCTTTTTGCCGGAGCCTTCTTTGGTCAGTGTCGCCGGGGCTTCAGCCTCGTCGAAGTAAACTTGCAGGACGGCTTTACCGGCCGCGATGAGGTTCTCCGCGGTCGCCGACTTGTCGGACATCAGAACTTCAGCGAGAGCATTCAGAGCGTTTCGTTCCGATTCAGATCGGGCGGAAGCGACCACGATATCCCGAAGCGACTTACGGGCATTCTCGGCCTGGGCCGCATCATTGAGAGGAGCGGCCAGAAGTTCGATCACCCGATTCAGAGTCGTCTTGATATCTTCGTTATTGATCAGGTCGTTCAATTTCTTGCGAGCGTTCTCCAGTCCAGCGCGGTCCACCGTGTCGGTCCCGGCGGCTTTCTCGACATCCAGTACGGCATTGCGGATGCTTCGTTCCGCTTCGGCTCGGGCGTCGGCGGAGTCGCCCGAGATACCCAGAGGAGCGGTCGATTTCAGAAGATCGAGGATGGCCCGGCGAGCAGTGACGGCTCCCCCTTTATCGCCAATAGCCGCCAATGCTTTCAGCGCGTCGACCTGGCTGGGCGTCCGGGCGAGCAGGCCGATTTCAATTCGAGCCCCTTCCACGCGAGCCGGATTGAGGATATCTCGTAACAGAGCGAAGGCCCCGTCGCGGTGAGCGCCGGTTTGAGCCAGGTTGAGGAGGTATTTTAAAATTAAGTTGAGTTTGGCGGGGTTGCCGTCGGCTCCGTCGATCTGGCTGAAAATCTTCTGCTGGAGCCGTTTCAATTCCGCCGTCTGGCTGTTGACGGGTTCACCGCCGAATTCGGAACCACCACTGGGTATAGCTTTCTGGAGGGTCGATTTACGGATGGTATTCAACCGAACCTGATCGTTGACCTGATAGTCAAAAGGAACATCTTCGGAGCCGGTACCACTCTCGCCTTCTAACGGCAGCCCTTTTAAGGCAATGGTGTGCCGGAATACCGAGTAGGTCCATTCCTGCCGTTTGCCCCAGACACTGCTGGCCAGGTAAATGAAGGCACCGGCCGCCAGGAGATTCAGAACGAGCAGAATTTTACTTAAAAGTCCCATGCTGCGATCCTCCAACGGTCGCTGAGGAGACACGGGGCGGGCACTCGGATGGCAATATCCGTCCCACCATCAAAATAGGAATAAAACCTACTGATTACGGGACTCATCCCGGAGTCACCGTACAGCGGCCTGCTATTCCTCCCTAGATTTTGTCCCATCTTGCCTCTTTTGCCAATAAAATCTTCCCAGCAACTCTAATAAGCCGGGGGAAGCGGGTGAACCACACCGGTCGAATTGATTTTTCGGCCCGAAGGTAAAAAGTGTCGCATATTACCTTAATTCCCCGATGCGATGTTGTCGGGAAAATTAATGGGGAAGTTGAAACGAAAGTTTTCGTTTGTCAAAAAGCGCTGCTAGAATAGCGCTGCAATAATTACAAAGGAACGGAAAATCCTTTAGAGCGTGATCGCGAAATCTCTCCCGGTATTGCCGATTTCGGCCGTCCTTTACGATTTCGGTTCCGTGATGTTCCTTACCCCCGCAGCCTCCTAGGAGAGCACGTTATGCCGGAAGTTACTACCCGGCCACTACAGGGCATCGGCAACTACGACTTACTGAACAAGATTGCCGAAGGCGGCATGGGTGCCGTGTACAAAGGTCGACATCGCGAAAGCGGTCAGATCGTGGCTATTAAAATCATACCGCCTGCCACTGCCAAAAATCCAGTGCTTCTGCAGCGATTTAAGACAGAATATGAAGCCGCCAAGCAACTTGATCATCCAAATATCGTAAAAGCGATAGAATATGATGCCAGCGGCCCCAACCCATTCCTTGTCATGGAATTTGTGGATGGCGAATCGCTCGGTAATCTCATCGAACGCGAAGGTCCCATCCCCGAGGATCTGGCCGTTCGCATCATCGCCCAGGTCTGCCAGGGTCTACACCGCGCTCACAAACAGAAACTGATTCATCGCGACGTCAAACCCGATAACGTGATGCTGACGTCCGATTACACCGCCAAATTGACCGACCTGGGTCTGGTGAAGGAAGTCGATGGCGATTTGAACCTGACCAAGACCGGCCGCGGTCTGGGCACGCCCCACTTCATGGCACCGGAACAGTTCCGTAATGCCAAGCACGCCGACGTCCGCTGCGACATTTATTCGATCGGCGCGACACTTTACATGATGGTCACTGGGGAAGTTCCATTCGGTAAAGTCGGGCCGCTCGACTGCTGGATGAAGAAAATTCGCAACGATTTCACGCCGCCCCGGGAATTGAAGCCCGATCTGTCCGACCGGGTCGACTGGGCCATTCGCCGGGCCATGAGTGGCGATCCCGATCAGCGACCGGCCACCTGCCGGGAATTCGTCGAGGATCTGACCGGGCTGACCATTCGCGCCAAAGCGCCGCAACAAGCCGTCAACCCGAATGCCCAGACGATCGAAACGCCGACCACGAGCAATCTTCCCTGGTATCTTGTTTACAAGGACGATACCGGCGAAACCCATACGGTTAAAGGCACTACTGACGGGATTCGCAAGGCATTGAAAGAAGGTTTGCTGGGGGATGCCGTGAATATTCGTGCCTGCCAGAGCAAGCAGGGGCCGTTCAAGTATCTGAAGGATCACCCGGAGTTTCGCGATCTGGTGATCTCTCCGGCTCCGATGGAACAGCAGAAAAAGAACGTCGATCCTAATGCAGCCGTCGGAACCGCGCAAATGGAAATTGTGCCGCGCGATAACATGTACGAATCGGATGCGGAACGCGTCAGCATGAAGCGGATGCCTCAGCCGATGTTGTATCCGGGCAATAATACCCTTCCGCCGCAGATCCCTTTGACGACTCCCAAAAAGTTCGACTGGGCTTTCTGGGGCATTATCGGCGCGGTAGTCATTGCCACCCTCACTACGCTAGTGGTATTCTGGCCGAAGAAGTGAGTTAATTTCGGCTTCGCCAGTCGTTCAAAATGTCCTTCAACGTGCTATCCAGGGAATGCACCGGCGCCCAGCCGGTGGATTTCTTCAATTTCTCGACCTGAGTCCGGCTCACCAGCGTTTCCGACTGCCGGTTGCTTTCCGCTTTCTGACGAATTTCGATCTGCGCGGACGACAATTTGATGAGGCGATCAAGAATCTCGGCCATCGAATAGGTCATCCCGGTTGCGCAGTTGTAAGCTTCACCCGGCTGGCCTCGTTCCATCAGCCGCACGAAGGCATACACCATATCGCGAACATCGGTGAGATCGCGCTGACCCGATAAATTCCCTGTCTCCAGAACCGGCGTTTGTTTACCGGACTCTATAGCCGCGATCTGGCGGGCAAAATTCGCAACGGCGTACTCGGCATTCTGTCCTGGGCCGATCTGATTGAACGGCCGCGCTCGAATGACTTCGAGACCGCACTCCTTCCAAATCTGATAACCCAGAAGATCCGCCGCGGCTTTGCTCACGGCGTACGGACTGGCTGGCCGGAAAGAGGTTTTTTCGTCGAAGACTTCCCCCGGAGTTTCCGGGTCGCCGTAGATCAGCCCCGAGGAGGTGATGAGGATGCGCGTTTTTTGTCCCCAGTAACGCACCGCCGAGAAGAGCGTCTGAGTCACCTGCAAGTTGCCTTCCCAGGCCAGTTCCGGCTCGGTGAAGGAGCGGCCGTTGTGGGCATAACCGGCCAGATGAAAAATCCACTGCGGCTCGATGGAGCGCAACAGGCCGACCATCTCCTTGAGATTCAGCGGATCGGCCAGGTGCATGGTGAGTCCAGCCCGGGCAGAAAGCTTATCTCGGCTCCGGGAAGTCCCATGAATTTGATAGCTACCCTGCTTCAACAGCAGTTCGACGAGATGGCTGCCGACAAAACCGGTGACGCCCGTAATCAGAACGCGCATAATTTATCTGCTATCGGGAAGGTTCTTGCCACGCTGCACCACCGGCTTGCTAAATCCGTTCAAGCTGCCTTCGCGTATCCGGCATGGGCATTCCCCCGCAGCTTGGCGAGGTCGGAGAGCACCATCCGGCGGACCAATTCGGGGAAGCTGATCTCCGGCTTCCAGCCCAGATTCTTATTCGCCTTGGCCGGATCGCCAATCAGCAGATCGACCTCCGCGGGTCGGATGAAGGCGGGATCCAGCACCACGTGCTTCTTCCAATTCAGCCCCACGCAATCGAAGGCGATTTCCACCAGTTCCTGAACGCTATGCGTCTCGCCGGTGGAGATCACATAATCATCCGGCTCGGCTTGTTGTAGCATCATCCACATGGCCCGGACATAGTCGGCGGCATGGCCCCAGTCGCGCTTGGCGTCGAGGTTGCCCAACCGCAGTTCGTTGGTCATACCTAGCTTGATGCGGGCAACGCCATCCGAAACCTTGCGGGTGACGAATTCTTTACCCCGGCGTTCGCTCTCGTGGTTGAAGAGAATACCGGAGACGCAGTACATATTGTAGCTCTCCCGGTAATTGATGGTGATCCAATGGCCATAGAGTTTGGCCACCCCGTACGGGCTGCGCGGATAGAACGGCGTCGTTTCGGTCTGCGGTACGGCTTGTACCTTACCGAACATTTCCGATGAGGAAGCCTGATAAAATCGGATGCGATCCCGGCCCAGAAGCTTGATGGCTTCGAGCATGCGGGTGACACCCATGGCGGTGAATTCGCCGGTGAGCACCGGCTGCTTCCAGCTGGTGGGTACGAAGCTTTGGGCCGCCAGATTGTAGACTTCGCCCGGATTGACTTCTTTGAGGACATCAATGAGAGAAAGCTGATCAAGCAGATCGGCCTGATGCAGATGAATTTTGTCAGTGAGGTGACCGATGCGTTCGAAATTTTCGGTGCTGGATCGACGGACGATGCCGTGAACCTCGTAGCCTTTGGTCAGCAGGAATTCTGCGAGGTAACTTCCATCCTGACCGGTAATGCCCGTGATTAGAGCTTTCTTCATTGCACTTCCTTGTTGATCGAACCGCGCGCAAGCGTCGGCACCTTAATCCTGAGGTGACTCGGTTTTAACCCCGACGAGCAATTTGTGTCAATATGGAGTGCTCTGAAGCAAGTGCCGTGCTCAACTCAAATTGCCTGTTTTGACCATCCACTACGGAAAACCGTAGCGAGCGCTAAACGAAGATCTCTTCCCCTTCCAAGTGGAATCGTTCCCCCTTCAGATCATCTTTCCAGACGTCGATTGCATTCCGAATTCGCTGCTGTGCTAATTGCATTTGACTGGCAACCATTTGCTTCTGCATGCCCAGGATCTTTCCGAACCCTGGCAGAATGGAGAGGCATCCCGAAGGCTGGCTAAAACCGGCCAGACCGGTTTTCATGGCTTCGTATTCGGAAATGGCATTGCGGATATACAGAAGCTTGGCCTTGCGGACCTCCTCGGGAGCCATGCCCGAAAGCCCGGCAATGAACATTTGCAGTTTTTCGGGAGACAGGGAGGAGGAGTGGGTCGGATCGTTCATCGAGAGGACTCCTGATAATACCCCTTTATAGCGGTTCGGATCGGGAAAAGAGAAAAATTCAGGTCTGCGTCAGACTGTTGACCCGTATTTCAAGCCAAAAAGGCCCTTTGGGCGCTAAATTCCCGGCTTTTTTCGGCCGCGCTGTTGCCAGTTGATATGCCATTACTAACTTAAAAGGTTCCTAAATTAAGTTGAATTGGGTGAAAGGGTTCACTGATATGGTTCGCAAGAAGCTCAAACGCCATCCTTCGGATCGATGCCGCTTCTGCACTAAAGAAGGTTGTCCTCGTCCGGCTTTCGTGGATTACAAGGACGTCAGCAGCCTCAAGAAGATGTCCAGCCAGCAGATGAAACTGCACGGCCGGAAGCGTAATGCGATCTGCGCGGCGTTCCAACGAGCGTTGGGCACGGCCGTCAAGCGGGCTCGCTTCATGGCTCTGATGCCTTACGTCGGCGAGTAATTTCCTTTTTCAGCCGCTCTTTTGCATCGGCCTTACTTCCGATGCGCGCCCTAATCGCAATCGAATACCACTACAAAACCTCGACTGGTCCCGCAGGCCAGTCTTAGTCCGTCCGGCGCGTAGGCCAAAGATGTGATCGCGCCCTGCGGCCAGGTGTACGTTCGCAGCAATCGGGCCGACGCGATGTCCCAGATCTGGACTGAGCCATCCCGGCTTCCCGTGGCCAGATACTGCCCATCGGGAGAAGCCGCCAGGCAATTGACCGTGCTAATGGGTTCCATCAGATCGCCGTGAGGGCTCTCAGGCCGTTTGTCGGGTCCTAGCCGCCAGAGACTCACTTGCCTGGGTAGGGCGACCGCCAGATAAGCATCGTCGGGCGTCAGGATCATATCCCGAATCATGTCGTTGAAGGGAATCTCGGCCTGCTGAGATTGTTTGGTCGGCATCCAGAAAAAAGTTTGTACGATCCAATCGAGGGTCAGCTTATTTTTATCCTCTTCGGCGCTGTCGAATTGGGGATTCCAAAACCGTACCATTCCCTGTCGGGAAGCACTGATCAGCGTATTTCCATCGTCACTGAAGTGCAGGGCGACGATACGATTTTCACTACTGCGGATGAGCGATCGCTCGTGGAGTTGGTTCAAATCAAAGCGGCGGATAACCGCCTGTTTCCAAATGGCTTTTCCCGCCACGCAGAGCAGATTCGTCTTGGGATCGAACGTCAAAGTGGAGCTGGTCCCGACCGGTCCGGAAAGAGGGAGCGATTCCATATTTCCATTGACCAGCCGATGCAGAACACCCTCGCGCGTGATGCCGATAAATTGCAGCGGTGGGCCCTGAATCAAAACCTGGTTGAAGGTGTATTCCTCGAAGGGATTGGGGTGAAGGCGCTCGCATTGGCTGCCCTGCCAGACGCGAACTTTACCCGAACGCTGTTCGTGGGCATACAGGGCCAAGCCGTCCTCCTGAAAGCGGAGATAGGTCACCCGCCCCAACCCCGCTTCGAGAAGGATCATGTATATGCTTTATTGAGAAGGAAGATGACGATGTTCAGATGTAAACTACCGCAGGATTCTTCTCTTTGCCGAGATTGGCGATACTGGCCAGGAGAGACTGAATCGCGGAACGGGTATAGTTGGACCTCAGAATAATCCCAATCAGTTCCGCAAAGTTGGTGTCATCGTGAGCAATAGCAACGCCATCAAGAGGAGTCTTAATCTTAATTTCCTTTGGTTCTTCCGTTATCGAAGCGTTAAACTTCCGAATCCCATGAATGTATTGGATGCTATTTTCGGGAATCAGATCTGCTTGCAATCCATCCGAAATGATTTTCAGCGGATAAATATCGGCTTTCTTCGAAGATGCTTGCAAAAGCGTTACTCTTCTCCCACCCAATTTTTTGGCAACAATATCAAATTGAATCGTTTTGGTATTTTCCGCATCGGTTACCGTAATCTGCGCAGTGAGTTCACCCTTGGATCGGGTTTCCAAAGGACCGATCTGTTTCGTAAGTATGTTAATAGGGTCGAGAACTTCCCTTTGTGGGATAGAATCTCCCCACAAATCGTCGAGTTTCTCAGGCATTTTCAATCTCCCTTATTTAGCTCAGCAAAGTAAATAATACCGCAAAATGATCGGAAATTCTACGGCCATTGGGCTGACCGGCTTCAGTGCTCATCGTTTCCCTACCATCGGAATCGATAATTTGAACATCCTGCAGCTCATCCATAATCTCTGGGCTCAACAGCACTTGATCTAGCATGTGCCAGCCCGGATTGACATGCTCTGCAGATTTATAAAAATAAGTGCCCGGAGGTCCCTGAGAACGATCTCCAAAATGAGACCACATCGGGTTGTAAAAGAGACGATATTCCTTCTGCTGTACGGTGCGTTTTTTGGCAGCTAACTCCCTCGGCGAAACTGCGGCAAATTTAAGTGATGAGAGCATACCCGCGTCGTACGGGTTCATATTGAAATCGCCTACGATGATGGTTCTTAAGGAATGCGAAAACTGCGTCTCTTGAAGTCGAATTTGGTTAATGACTTCGCCTGCATGTTCGGAGATGGACTCTTTGTCCCAAAATTGGTGTGATGGGAAATGAACAAGGCAAAGTAGGAATGGCTTTTCTGCGAGCGCGACGTTCCAGATGCTGAGCCGATTGTCTGGTGTGTTATAAACCCACGAAATTTCTGTCGAAGCTACTCGATATAAAACTTGGAAGCGGGGATTCACATTCTCAGCGATGACAAACTTGCTATTTGCGTTTCCTAGATTGAAATTTGACCAGTCGTTTGGCACCAATTTGGATTCGGCCAGCAAGAGGTAATCGATCTGATAATGCGCAACCATCCTCGACAAATGCTTGAGGATGTTCGTTTTCCGATCCTGCCAGGTAACAGCATCGTTTCCTTTGAGATTCCAAAATAAGAACTTCATATTCTGTGAGCGAGAGAGACTGAAGGATCAACTTTCTGCTATTCTTGCGAATCTTCAGCCAGAACACAAACCCGTTTTCCTCACTTACCCAAATCCGGCGCTTCGTACCCTGTCACTCCCTCAGGTGCGATCAGCTTCGGCTTGAACTCTCCCGGAGCGATCTTGCACAATTGGTTGTGCACGCGCTGCCGGTATTCGCAGGCCAGTGTTACCACTTCCTTCAACTCGGTATCGAGAATTTTCCCATCGGGATAGAGCAACTTGATCAGGCCGCTGCCGGTGCGCTCGATGGCCGTCTGATCGCGCTTGGTCAGACCGGGCTGTAAAGGAACCGTTCGCACCGTATCGGCGAAACTGTCTTCCCGCATCCGGCACAGGACTTCCCCGAAATAATCGGTTACAAAACCAACGCCGCTGGCGATCGAAGTCGGTGTGATCTTGGGGATTTCCCAGCCCGGCAGGTAAATGTGCATGCGGTCGTGGAAGGCACTGTCGATCAATTCCTTGGGCAGCGGTTCGAGCAAATTGTTGTATCTCGAATGCGGCTGATTCCCCTCGACATCGATATTGCCGGAGAACACCAATCCCGCATCGGTCGCAAAGGTCAGTGAGCCGCGCGAAAACTGACCCGATTCCATGTAATCCTTCATGACACTGATCATGGATTCATCGTTGAAAGTCGTATGCGCAATCTCGTCGAAGATCACTACTTTGCGAGTGCCCAGGATGCCCACCTGCTTGGTGGAAAGATTGACGAACAGATTGGCCGGGGTTGCCTTGCCGCCTGAAATGACGAAACTGCGCGGCGACACATTGCGCAACAAAAAGGTCTTGCCCGTCTGACGCGGGCCCAGTTCCATCAGGTTGATATTCCGTTCCACCAGCGGCAATAATCGCGAGATCAACAGCAATTTCGTACGGCGGTCGGGAAACTTTTCCGGATTGTAACCGGCGCTTTGAAACATCAGAGCTAGCCATTCGTCCGAAGTGAATTTCAAACGCATGGCCTTGTGCGCTTCCACATCCGGCGGGCCGACCTGAAACGGCGTGAAGGATTCCAAAGACGAGGGAAAATTCTTATCGCTTTCCGGACTGTAGCGAATCTTGGCCGTGCCCCACATACCCCCCATCAGACCAGGGTATTGCTCCAGGAGCGAATTGCTGACGATGATCTTGTCGTTCAGAACCGTCGTTCGCCCCAGAGCCAGGCGCTTTTTGAGATCGATATCGACATCAATACTATCGATGAACAGGATCTCGCCCGTTCGCAGCAGTTTAGCCTGCATCTGCTCGCGATCTTCCAGGGACGGCAGCAAAGCTTTGATCTTCGCCTGCACGTTGGCGATATCGGCTTTCCAGGTTTCCGGTTTGACGTACTTGGCGATCAGGTATTCCGACACAAATCGAGGCAGCCCCGTCAAAGTCGCCTGGGAAGCGAGCGATTTTAATACAACCTTGTCCCCGAGGGTCTCCAGGGCTTTTTTGTCGAGATCGGTCAGCTGATGTTCATCGTAAAGAGACATGAATTTTCCTGGTTATCTGAAATAATTTCTTTCGACCGGCCAATCCCCTAGCCAAACACCGCATCGAGATCGGGGTTGTGTCGCATGTCGTTCGAAGGAGGCGCGGTCGGTTTTACCAACGGTTCACCAAATTTCGCAATCAAGGTCTCAGCCGCCAGACGAATCTTTTCGAGCTTGCGTTTAGCCGCCTCGATCAGCTCGGCGTCCATCCCGTGCAGTTTGGCGAGATCGTTCTTTTCGGTCAGGTTATTAAACTGGCGTCGAATCAAATCGACCGATAAATCGAATTTGGGATCAATATCCAAAATCTTCCGGCACTCCGCTTCACCAAGACCACCGGATACTGGTGTAGGAGCGGGAGCGGTCCCGGGAGCAGTCGGGATGATCGTTGCTCCTGAAGTCGACGTCGGCGAAACGCTCGGCTGATAGCTGGCGAACGGATCATCCGTTTTCGGTTTCGCTTTTTCTTTGTGCGACGCAGAGGCAGTGGAAGTAGTTGTGGCATTCGATGCCGGGACCGATTTGGGAGGCAAAGTCGGAATGATGATCGCCCCCACTTTGGGAAGCGGCTGGGCCATCAATTCCTCACTAATTCCCGACGAAGCGTTGCCGAAGAGGCTATTCAAAAACGAGATTCGACGAGCCCCTTCTACCAGAGGCGTGAACTGATCTCGAGTCCGCTTCAGGGCATCAATCTCGGCTTTTGAGGTCAGGCTGCGCTGTTGGAGGGCGCGGTCAATGTCTTCCAGTTGCGCGAGTAACTCCGCCGCCCCGGGAACTTTACCGGCCTGCAGTTGTTGCTCGGACTTTTGACGAAGATCCTCAGCGGCATCGGTGATCCATTTCCACTTTGTCTCGGCGATGCCGGGAATCTTTCCGGTGGTCAAATTCTTCCAGCGATTGAAGTCGGTGAGATTCAGGTAGCCGGCTTTTTTCAGAGCATCGATGGTGGCCGGGCCGATGTTGGGATAATCGTCGAGGGCCTCGACAGAAATCGATTTGAAGAAGTTGTCCCGGTATTGGGAACGGACTTTCTCTTGCTGCTCGTCCTTGTCTTTCTGCTCGTTACTGATTTGCGCTTGCGCGGTACCGATCTTCCGATCGATGTCTTCCAGTGCGGAGAGTACCCGGATTTTCCAAGCCCCGGCCGGGGAGGCGCGGAAACGCAGATAAAAGAAAGTAATCGCGCCGGCAGCGACCAGCACTAACAGCAAAATAATAATCAGGAAGGTATTCATGTTTTTATCGTGCGGAAGCGAATTAGGCTTTCAAGTCCTCGGTGAAACTGTCCAGAATTTGCCGAGCTATTCGCCACTTTCAAGAACCCTATTTTAGCATTCTGATTAACATAGCTTCAGAGAACTTCGAAAGAAAATCGCCCGCCTAGAGTATTAATTCGAAGATCTCGCGCCTGAATTTTCGTCTTCAATTCGATCTCAAGGAATTTCAAATGGAATACCGGCAATTGGGTGGTTCGGGCTTCAAGGTACCGGCCCTGTGTCTGGGGACGGGTACCTTCGGCGGTGGAAGCGAATTTTTCAAACAGTGGGGAGCAAGCGATGTGGCGGAAGCTTCCCGCCTCGTCGATATCTGCCTCGAAGCCGGGTTGAACATGTTCGACACCGCCGATATCTACTCCGCCGGGTTGGCTGAGGAGATTCTTGGGGAGGCGCTCAAAGGCCGGCGCGATCAGGTGCTGATCTCGACCAAGGGCACCTTCCGTTTCGGCAAAGGTCCCAACGATGTCGGCTCCTCACGTTTCCATCTGATTCAAGCGGTTGAAGGAAGTCTCAAACGGCTCAAGACCGACTACATCGATCTCTACCAATTGCACGGCTTTGATGCCATGACGCCGATCGAAGAAGTCCTCGGTACACTCAACGATCTGGTGCGGGCCGGTAAGATTCGTTACATCGGCTGCTCCAACTTCTCCGGCTGGCATCTGATGAAATCGCTGGCGATTTCCGATCGCTACGGCCTGACCCGTTATGTCGCTCATCAAGCGTATTACAGTCTGATTGGCCGAGAATACGAGTGGGAACTGATGCCACTGGGCATCGATCAAAAAGTGGGCGCCGTGGTCTGGAGCCCATTAGGTTGGGGGCGGCTAACCGGGAAAATTCGACGCGGTCAACCGCTGCCGGAAACCAGCCGCCTGAAGAGCCAGCTGGTGGTCGATATGGGCCCGCCGGTCAACCAGGAATATCTGTTCAAAGTCGTCGACGCCCTCGATGAAGTCGCCAAAGAAACGGGTAAGACCGTGCCGCAAATCGCGCTGAACTGGCTATTGCAACGGCCGACCGTTTCCTCGGTAATCATCGGTGCCCGCAACGAAGAGCAATTGCGCCAGAATCTCGGGGCGATTGGCTGGAATCTGACCGCCGCACAAGTGGCCAAGCTGGATGCCGCGAGTGCCACGCCGCTGGCCTATCCTTACTGGCATCAGCGCGGCTTCACCGAGCGCAATCCCGCACCCGTTTAATGCGAGTTTAAAAGTTGGAGGGGCTTCTCTCATAAGCTTTTCATTGAACAGGGGCTTCCAAAACGGGTAGGCTATCGGAATCGATTTCACTCGCCCTGAGGGAGCCACTATGAAAAATGCACTCCGTAACCGGCTGGTAGTTCTGGGCGTTATGCTGACACTCGGTACCAGTCCGCTTCACGCTCAGGATTGGACCCAATGGCGCGGCCCGGACCGCAACAACAAGGTCAGCGGTTTCACCGAGCCGAAAACCTGGCCAAAGAACTTTACGGAAAAATGGAAAGTCACCGTCGGCGTCGGCGATGCTTCGCCAGTGCTGATGGGCGACAAGGTCTACGCCTACGGCCGGATCGGCAAGAAAGAAACCTTATTCTGTCTGGACGCCACCACCGGTAAAGAACTCTGGAAAGACGCCATCGATGCTCCCGATGTGAGGGGGCCGGCCAGCGGACACCCCGGACCGCGCAGCTCCCCCGCCGCGGCCGATGGCAAAGTCTGCACCTTCGGCGTTGATGCCGTGCTGACCTGTTACGAAGCCGATTCAGGCAAGATTCTCTGGCGGAAAGAGACCAAAGGTCATCCCCGATTTTTCACTTCCAGCTCGCCGTTAATCGTGGACAAAATGTGCATCATCCACACCGGCTCCGAAGGGAAGGGGGCGCTGACCGCGTTTAATCTGGCCGATGGCAAAGAAGTCTGGGCCTGGAATGGCGACGGACCTTCGTACTCTTCCCCGGTGGTGATGACGGTTGCGGGTACCAAACAGATCGTTGAAATGACCGAGAAAAACATTGTCGGTATCTCGGCCGCGGACGGGAAGCTTCTCTGGGAGACGCCGTTCAAAGCCCGTTACAACAACTCCACGCCGCTCGTTGATGGCGATACGGTCATCTACGGCGCGCCCGGCGTCGGCACCATCGCTTCCAAGATCACCAAGGAAGGGGATAAATTTACTGTCAAGGAACTCTGGAAGAAATCCCAGGCTCCCCACAACTACAACTCCCCCACGCTCAAAGACGGCTTCATCTACGGCCTCTCGCCCAGCAAAAATTTCTACTGCATGAACGCCAAGACGGGAGAAATCGTCTGGACCGATACCAACATTCGCGGCGAGTGCGGCGTTATCCTCGATGCTGGTTCGGTAATGCTATCGTTGCCGGGCAATACCGATCTGGTGGCGTTCAAACCGAACGATAAAGAGTATCAGGAAGTGGCCAAGATTAAAGTGGCCGACACCGCCACCTGGACTTGCCCGATCGTGGCCGGGAAGAAAATTTTCGTGAAGGACAAGGATACCCTTCGGCTGCTGACCATCGAAGACTAGCGTTTAGCCTTCCTTGATTTCGATTCCCGATTTCTGCTTCGCCCACATCAATTCCAAAAGTGTCGCGATGCGGCGGACCGCATCCGGCACGGTCACGCCGCGCGTATGAATGTTGGCAATCAAATTGCGGTCCGCATCGGTCTGCCCGGCGTGCGGGGAGTAAGCCATATAGGCGGAAAGGCTTTCCGAAGTAGCTAATCCCGGGCGTTCCCCAATCAGAAGTACAACCGTCTTGGGCTTGAGAATCTCGCCAATAGCATTCAGCAACCCTACCCGGGCATAGCGAACCACGAAGGACCTACCGACCGACCAATGGCGGTTTTCAAACTCCTCGCTTAAAGCTGGTAGCAACGCCGGAACCTGCGACTCCACGGCCGTGCAGGATAAGCCATCGCCGATGACGATCTGAACATCCGCATTCATAGGACAATTGTTGAGGATCAGCTCGAGGGCCTGCGGCGCGAACTTTCTCCCCAGGTCGGGCCGCAGTAAATATTCGTCCTTACTGCGGGCCTGACTTTGCACTTCAAACAGACCGAAGCGTTGGATCAGTTCTGGCCCCAATGCATTTTTCCAGTCGAGTTCACTGCGCACGGCATCGCGCGCGGCCGCATGATCGGCCCGCAACTGTAACGCGGTGGAAGTGCGATAAGCCGGCCCGCTTCGACCCACCAGCAGGCGGGCGGGCGTGCTCTGGAGAATCTGCCGGATGGGATCGAGGGGAACCAGTTCGGATTCCTCAGCCATTGCGAATTTTCTCCTGGAAGTGGATGATCGGCGGACCCGGGAAATGCTTCCGGGCGTAGCCGTACCACACCGCCGTGAGCAGCACGGCCATACCGCCTACCACCACAACCGCCCGGTCGTTGGGCGGCTGCATGCCGATGACAATCAGGCCCACACAACCCAGGACACTAATCAGCGACAGCGGACGATACCAATGACCGAGATTCCAGGGACCGACTTGAGATTTCCACTGGCTGAAATTCCAAGCGCCGATGGCCGTGGGTAAAACGTAGGAAATGTAAAGAAAAACGGTGCAAACCGCCGTAATCGTTGCATAGACCGGCGTGTAAATCGTGAACAGGATGGAACTGAGACTGACGACCCAGATCGCCAGCACCGGGCTACGATGTCTCGGCGAAACCTTTCGCAGCCGATTGGAAAATGGCATCCCGCCATCGCGAGCGAATGCGAACGCGACCCGGGAAGTGGAAGTCACGGTGGCCAACCCACAGAGATACTGCGCGAACGCTATAGCAACGAATAAGCCCCGCGCCAGGCCCGAAGGCAATCGCTCCTTGAGGACATAGTAGAAGACACCATCGCCTTCCTCGGCGGCCGATTTCATATCGGGAATGGCTAATACGATGGCCGACAGCAAAATCCATCCGAACAATCCGGAAACCGCTACCGAACGCAATATTCCTCGTGGCACCAGATGAGGGGCATCGTGGGTCTCTTCGGAAACGTGGGCCGAGGCATCAAAACCGGTGATCGTATAAGCCGGGAGCAAAAAGCCGAGGGCAAACAGCCAGATCATCGATTCTACAGGTTCCCAGGTCGGATCCACTCCCTCTTTTTTCGGCAAGCCGCTGAAATTGGTGAAGGTAATCAGCCGCGAAAAATCCCAACCGCTGATCGAAGCCAAAAGCACAATCACCAGCAGAATTGAAATGCCGAGAATCCACCAACCGCTGAAGTCGGTCAGCCGGCGCGTCCATTCGATCCCTCTATGGTTGATGAATGCCTGACTGAGCGTTACCAAAGTGACCGCGATCGCCTGAGTTTGCAGATCGAGCGGATCGGCCAGAAACGCTCCGGCGACAAAGCGGACCATCCCGACATTGATGGCCGCGAGAACGGTGATCAAGCCGAGCAGATTGAACCAGGCCGTCGCCCAACCGGCGCCTCGGCCACCGAGTATTGCCGCCCAGTGATACAGGCCGCCCGCGGTCGGAAAGGCGGAAGCCAGCTGCCCCATCGTCGCGGCCACGGCCAGGGCAAACAACGAAACCAACGGCCAACCTATACCGATGGATGCCCCGCCCACCGAATCGAAGCCGACGTGAAAAGACGTGATCCCTCCCGCCAGGATGCAGATGATCGAAAGCGAGATGGCAAAGTTGGAAAAGCCTCCCAGGCAGCGCACCAACTCCTGGGCGTAACCTAGGCGGGCGAGGAGTTTGGCATCATCCGCATCGCTATCGGCCACGCGATTCTCCTGTTCAGCCGGTAATCATTCGAGACAAAGAATCCGTCAAAGCAGGCAGGCGATCGTTGAGAGCCAGTTTCCCGTGCTGAAACAGGCCGCGACTTTCCAGCCACTGGGCAAACTCCGGCGCGGGCTTCAATTGCAGAAGCGAGCGAACCAGAGCCGCATCGTGATAGCTCGTCGATTGATAATTCAGCATCACATCGTCGGAAGCCGGTACGCCCATCACGTAGTTGCAGCCGGCGGAGGCCAGCAGAATCAGCAGATTATCGGTAGAATTCGCATCGGCTTCCGCGTGATTGGTGTAGCAAACATCCACGCCCATTGGCAGGCCGAGCAACTTGCCCATGAAGTGGTCTTCGAGCCCGGCCCGAGTGATCTGCCGCTCATCGGCCAGATATTCCGGGCCGATGAACCCCACCACGCTGTTGATCAGGAACGGATTATAGGTGCGGGCCAGACCATAAGCTTGCGCTTCGAGCGTCAACTGATCGATGCCGTGATGAGCCTCGGCCGACAAAGCACTTCCTTGTCCCGTTTCGAAGTAAAGGAATTGCTCGCCGACCCAATGCACATCGCGTCGGCGGTGATGCTCGCGAACTTTCTCGGCCGCTGCGGTCAATCGGTCGAGTTCCACGCCGAAGGAAGCATTAGCCTTCTGAGTTCCCGCGATCGATTGAAAAAGCAGATCGACGGGGGCTCCCCGTTCCATAGCGGCAATCTGCGTGGTGAAGTGGGCCAGGCAGCAAGCTTGCGTGGGCACTTGAAGGGTTTCAATAAGTCGATCCAGACCGCGCAGAATGGTCGATACCGCTTCGATGGATTCCGCCGCTGGATTAATGCCAATCACGGCATCCCCACACCCGTAAGCCAAACCCTCGAGTGCGCCCAAAAGGATTGCCGGGAGATCATCGGTGGGATGATTCGGCTGCGCCCGCACGGCAAAAACACCTTCTTCGCCAATAGTATTCCGGCAGCGGGTGACGATGCGAATTTTTCGGGCCACGTAAATGAGTTCCTTGTTGCTCATTAGCTTGGCGACAGCCGCGGCCATCGTCGGAGTGATTCCCCAGCGAACTTTCTCAAGCGCGGCTTGATCGGTCGGATCCTCCAGAAGCCATTCGCGGAATTGACCCACGGTCTGAGAGCGAATCGGCTGAAAAGGGGAGTTCTGGTGCGAACTGAAAATACGCCGGGTGACATCATCCAGATCGGGGTCTAACAGCGGCTTAGCGAGAATTTCCGAAAGAGGGAGATCGGCCAGCGCGAATTTAGCCGCGGCGCGCTGCCGTTCCGAGGTGGCCGCGATCCCGGCAAGTTGATCGCCCGATTTCGCTTCGTTGGCCTTGGCCAGCAGTTCCCGCAAATCCGCAAAAGCAAAGCGTTCCCCGCGCAGTATTGCCACGTATGCCATGTGACGCCGTACCATCGGAGAGGGGATTTTGGAATCAGGGCATTGTATGGGCGCGGCCGAGGACTAGCGATTGAGAATAGCGAGTTCCCGCACATTGCTCTCGGCCACTTCCCGGGAAATCAGACCCTGGTTCAGCAGATTGCGAATGGACTCATCGAAACTGAGCATTCCCTCGTTGCGATTGGTGATGAGATAGTTGTCGATACTCTCGAGTTTCGAATTGCGAATGGCGGTGGGAATTGGACCGGTGTTAATGAGCACTTCAATCGCCAGATGCCGTTTGGAGCCGACCTCCACATCCGGAAGGAGTCTCTGTGCCACGACTACTCGCAAACTGGAGGCCAGTTGGTAGCGGACATCCCGTTGCACATCCTGGGGAAAGAGATCGGCATACCGGCTGATCGCCCCTTTCGTGTCGCGCGTGTGCATGGTCGAAAACACCAGGTGCCCAGTCTCGGCCGCACTCAAGGCAATTTGCGCCGTTTCGCGATCGCGGATTTCGCCCACCAGAATCACATCGGGATCTTGTCGCAAGCCGTATTTCAGACCGTCCGCAAAAGTGTGAACATCCACACCGACTTCGCGCTGGGTGATGACCGAATTCGGCTCCTTGGGATACTGATATTCAATCGGCTCCTCGACAGTGATGATGCGATAACCCCCCGTCCGGTTGAGCAGATTGACAATCATGGCCAGAGAGGTCGTTTTGCCGGAACCGGTGGCTCCTGTCACAATCACCAGACCATCGAGCAGATAGGCGATACGGTGACCCAGATCTTCCGGGAAGCCGGCCCATTCGAATTCAGGTATGACGGTCGGGACGATTCGCAGGCAAGCCCCGAGATTTCCGCCCGAGTGAAACAGGTTGGCGCGGAAGCGGTTGCCATCGATTTCAAAAGAACAGTCGATATTTTTCGATTCCAGCAGTCGATCAAAGACACTGGCGGGGCAAAGCGGTTTCAGGAGATTCTCCGTCTCCGCTTCCAGCAAAATTGGGCCGGGAAATTCGCGCAAATCGCCGTGCAGGCGCATGACAGGTGGGTACCCGGCAATTAAGTGCAGATCGGAGGCCCCGGCTTCCACCGCCCGAGTTAGCAAATCGCGAAGTTTCGCGGAAATTTCCGGGTTTATAGGCGTGAATGCGCTCATATTCTAACCTTCGCACCAATTTATATCTTTCCTCATCTTAATCCGGTTCCATGATGAGCTTATGAGTTTTCGCCGGGCTTACCGGTCGGGGCGCTGATTCCGACTTTCCTCCAATCGCTATACTGATGAAGTTCGAAGGGTTTACTGGGTGGAAGTTTTGATGTCTGATCTACGCGTCGCTCTTTTGGGTTGTGGAACGGTTGGCGGGGGGGTTGCCCGGATATTGCTCGAGCAACCCGAACGTGTCGCTACCCGCTCGGGACGGAAAATTGAACTTAAGAAGATTGCCGTGCGCGATATTTCCAAGCCGCGGCCCGACTGCATTCCAGCTTCCCTGATCACCCGAAACGTCGCCGAGATCTTTGCCGATCCGACGATCGATGTTGTCGTCGAACTCATGGGCGGCACCGATATCGCCCGGGAATACGTTCTGCAGGCGTTGATGGCCGGCAAGCATGTCGTCACCGCCAATAAAGCTCTACTGGCCGAGCACGGCGTCGAACTGTTCGAGACGGCCCGCAAACATGACCGGGTCATTGCTTTCGAAGCCAGCGTTGCGGGTGGCATCCCGATTGTCGCCGCCATCGCCCAAAGCCTCACCGCCAATCAGATCACGGCCATTCAAGGCATATTGAACGGAACCAGCAACTTCATCCTCACGGCCATGTCCGAAAAAGGGATGAGCTACAGCGCCGCCTTGAAAGAGGCTCAGCGACTGGGTTACGCCGAGGCCGATCCGACGCTCGATGTCGATGGCTCGGATGCAGCCGCGAAACTCTGCGTGCTGGCTCAACTGGCTTTCGGCCTGAATGTGACCGTGAAATCGATCGAACGATTCGGCATTTCTGAAATGAATTCAATCGATTTGAAATATGCTCAGGAGCTGGGTTACACGGTGAAACTTCTGGCCGAAGCCTGGCTCGATGGCAAGGATGTCGCCATGCACGTCGCTCCAGTGCTCTTGCGAAATACCGACATGCTGGCCCAGGTCCGGGGAGCGCATAACGCCATCCAGATCATGGGTGATGTGGTCGGCGAAACACTGTACCAAGGTGCGGGCGCGGGCGAGATGCCGACCGCCAGCGCGGTCGTGGCTGATATTATCGACCTCGCAGTGGGTCGGGCCCAGGCGACGTTCCAGGCGGCCAAGCTCTGGCAACCTTCGGGCAAAGGCTTCCGACTCCGACCTTCCACCCGGGTCCGCTCACGATTCTATCTGCGCGTTTTAGTGGCCGATAAACCGGGGATGCTGGCCGAGGTGGCCCGCAGTCTGGCCGATGTCGGGATCAGCATTTCCTCCGTGATCCAACACGAAGCCGTGGAAGAGCATCAAGGGGATGTGGTCCCGCTGGTGATCATCACCCATTATGCCGAAACGGGCAAATTCCGCACGGCCCTGGAACATATCAACAGGCTGCCCGGGATTGCGGCCCCAGGCGTGCACTTCTCGATGGACGACTAATTTTTCTTCAAATAGTCCCGCAGCGGTAGTAACGTGCCGGGCAGATTGTTATCGTGCGGCACGATCACCAGTCCATAATCGCGGACGTAAATTTCGATCTCCGTCTGATCTTCGATCAACAAAAACAGGGCGCCGAGACTCACGGGAGCTTCGGACTTGGGAATCTTGAAGTGGATCTTGAGGGCGTCATCCCCCTGGTCACTCTGAAGCTTGGTTTGAATCAGAATTTTCGTCCCGGCCTTCTTCTGGAGTTCCGCCAGCCCTAACGCCAACGGCATTTCGAAGCTTTCGTCAAAGGTGAGTTTGGCGGCAAAATCCTTGTCGAGTTGTGCGACCAGATCCTTGGGTAATTGTTCTCGAGGATGGGCGACCGGCACGCTTTGATGCCGTTTTTCAACGTAATAGGGTGAGGCCGGTGCGTCGGCCGGCATCAAAGGAGCCACGCCCAAAATCTGGGTCAATTCCGCATTTTTGACCGTTTCTATCGCCACCGCTTTATTGCGGCTTTCCTCGGCAGCTTTCTTTTCGGCTGCCGGAAGGGCCGCGTTCTGAAGCTTCTCGTCGGCCTGACCGATCGTTTCCCGGGCTTTATCCCGTTCCTGCCGCACGGCCTGCAACTTGGAGGCCACGGCCAGTTTCACCCGCTTCAATTCGTTCTGAGCTTCGCGCATTTTGTTCTCGGCCAGTCGCAATTCGGCATTGAATTGCAGCGCGGCGGCGAGTTGCTTGTCCGGATCGGCATCCAGAAGCCGGTTAACGTCGAATTTCTTGGGGGTTTCGGCGACCGGAGCTTGCGAAAAGGCCCAGCTCGATGTGAAAAAAATAAGTAGAAGAAATGTCCACTTCATAGGTACCTCCAAAGGAAGTCGGTGCGGAATCGAATTACCTTCAGCAATTTGCCAATTGGTAGAATCCGTTTTACAGAAAGCTAATAAAAAATAAGCGCACGCCCCGGAGCACACCCAGGCCGAGAAGAAGCGGCTCTCCGGAGTTTTTGCCTTTCCTGAAATGATTGTTAGACATTGGCGATCTTCAGATCCGGAAATGGTTGGAAGTGGAAGCAAATATCGAATTCGAAGCGGCGCGGGAAGCGCTGGATAAAGAACTGTCCCGAGTAGCGCCCGTCGCCCGACAGGTTCCCCTGTTTTGGTTACGGCGGATCATCCGTCGCCACCGTCAGATGCCAGCCTCCGCCGGACCGGCTCCCCACGAAAACGATTACTACATCAGTCGGGACGATCTGGAAAGCGTGGTCGATCCGCAGGAAATCGGCTTGCAGCAACCGCTGCCCGATCACATTCTTCTGCTGCCGGAATTGGACGAAGACGAGCTGCGCAACCGGCCCTACGACTGGCACCATCGCATCGAAGCGGCCCTGTTCCACTACATGCTCGACCTTCGCTTCGAGGAACGATTTCCCGATTTTGAATCGACCCGGGTGCTCTGGTCCATTATCGGCCGGTCGCAGCGCGAGGAAATCCGCCTGGTTCTTAACGAGCAGGGTCGGATCTTTCCCGAGGACGACTACTACACCCAGGTGGAAGAAACCGTCGGCCTGTTTCTCGAACTGTGGTACTTCGATCGCGAGCGGATGGACGATTTCTTTCCCGGAATGTCGAACATCGCCGAGCTGGCAAAAATTTTCGAAGAAAAACTCGATTCAGCGCCGCTCGCCGAGGCCTGCCGCTTGCGCCTGAACGAACCGAAGAAAAAGCCGGGCGCTCCAGAAATTCAAAGGCCCAATTTCACCCACTCCGAACGCTCGAAACTGCAACTGCAAGCCGCCAAATCGGCCACTCAGGGCAATCTCGTTCGGGCCATGCTCATTCAGGAAAAGCTCGGGGAAACAGCCGAAGCGAACGCGATCCAGCAACAGTTTCTCACTCGTTTGAATAAAGCGCTGCCGCACGAAAAGGAAATCGACCTCACTTCCATCTGTACCAGCCTCCGCCAACAGGGCATCTCCTCGGAAGTTCCACTCGAGGCCAGGCTGCTTTTCGATTTGCAGAACGTCTGCATCGACGTGGAACAGCCGATCTTTGCCGTGGATGTAATGGAGTCGGTTCTGACGCTGGGGCGCAAGCCGATCAAGCGCGAACTAGCTGATACGCGGGAAATCCGGCTAATCCGGCACCTCCGTTCCGCCTTGAAACACTCCGAGGAGATTTCCGATTTCGATTCTTCCCTGATCCCGCTGTCGCAATTTTTAAGCGAGATCATCCACGACCTGGAACATGCGGTACGGGAGAAAATCCGGCCGATTCTGCACAGTTCGCTCGAAGAAGTCGGTCTGGTGGCCACCAATCTGCCGGAAAAAATTTCGCGCGACAAGTTGGTGGAAGAGATGCTTGACGCCATCGTCGAGCGGGGATTTTTGCGAATGGGCGATGTGCGCGACGCCATCGCTCGAAACCAGCTGAAACTCCAGGATGTCTCCGGTTTCAAAGAGTTCCTGCGCGGCGATGCCTTACTGCGGCTCAATTGGCTGCTGCCCTACAAGCTGGATGGGATTTACCAGCGTGGCGAAATCTACTTGCGCATCTTTCAACGCGCTAGTTCGGTTTTCTTCGGCACCATCAAGGGTCGCATCGTCACCAAGTATCTGATAATGCCCTTTGGCGGCGCGTTTTTGTTCCTCGAAGGCATCCACCATTTCTGGGACGCCATCGACGGTTTTGCCCGCTTCTTTGTGAACAACCCCCGTCCCGAACATGTGGTGGATGGGGCCATGAAATCGGTCACCCAGCTGCTGCCGTTGCGCAAAGCTCTGGGAAGTGTCGGCCGGTATACCCCCGAAGAGCCTACCTGGGCCACGCTGCCCGCGGTGGTCATGCTGGGGATATTTCTGCTCGGCATGTTCTACATCCCGAACTTCCGCCGGGCGGTGTTTCAAGGAATCACCAATCTGCTCTACCGCTGGCCGCGGGCTATTTTCGAAGCGCCGATCGTTCAGCGCGTCCTCCACAATCCGATTACCCGCTGGATCCGAAAATATCTGCTGGTTCCAACGGTTTCCGGCCTGTTTGCGGCGGTGCTGGCGCGCCTGTTGGGGGAAGAAGCCTGGTCCTGCGCCGGGTTGGGCTGCATGGTCGCCTTCATGACCAGTATTTTCTTCCGCACGCGGACCGGCCGGGAGCTTGAGGAGCAGATCGACGAATTCATCGGGTACTTCTGGCATCGCTTCACGTTGGGCACCATCATCGGAATTTTTGAAGCGATTTTCTACTTCTTCAAAAACGTTCTCGAACATATCGAACGGGGCATATACCTGGTCGATGAAACTCTTCGCTTCCGCGAAGGGCAAAGCCGGGTCGTCTATTACCTCAAAATGGTGGCCGGGATTTTCTGGTTCTTTCTGACCTACGTATTTCGATTCTGCTGGAACCTGCTGATCGAACCGCAAATCAATCCGATCAAGCACTTCCCGGTCGTCACCGTGTCGCACAAACTGCTGTTGCCGTTGATTCCGAACATCGCCGATTCCTTCGGCGTTTCGATACAGACGACGACGACTGTAATCTTCGGCGTGCCGGGGATCTTCGGCTTCCTCGCCTGGGAGCTCAAGGAAAACTGGAAACTCTATCGCAGCAACGCCTCGCCGACGCTCGATCCGGTGGTCATTGGCTCGCACGGCGAAAAAATGCGACGACTCCTTCGCCCGGGGTTTCATTCGGGCACGATTCCCAAGATGTTCGCCAAACTGCGGAACAGTCCCACCACCGGACGCATTCGAAAATTCCACAAACAGCTGCACCATATCGAAGAATCTTTGCACCATCTGATGGATCGGCTGATTCTGCCCTATCTCAAGGCCAGTCAGCGATGGGGCGAAGCGGGTAAACCGGTCCCGGAAGCGATCATCTGGATCGCCACCAACCGCATCGGCTTCGGCTTGTATCTCCCGGAAGTTGCCCCCGGCGATCCTCTGGAGTTGATGATCGAGGATCGCGAAGGATGTCTGGTGGCCTCCGTGATTCAACCCGGCTGGTTGCTGAAAATTCCCGAGAATGCCCAATCGGCCTTTTTCGACGTACTCAGCGCTGCCATGAAATTCGAGGGCGTGGCCGCTTTCAAGCCACACACCGCCTGGCAGGTGGGTTGCCGGGCCGAGCAGATCGAGATTACTTCAGACGGCCTGGTGATTCAGCAGAAAGATGGATCGACCACACCGATCACTCTGCCGCAAGCCTACATCGAAAATTGTCCTTTGAGCTGGGCGGACTGGGTGCGCCAGTGGGAAAGGGATCAGCGGGGGGACACTCCGATTCCCCCACTTCTAATCCGACGGGAAATGTTCAATTAGTTTGCTAAAATAATTTGTATGATTCGAACCCTTCGCACGATCGATCGCACTGAACGCGAAAACTACTCGGAAACGCTGCGCTTCCAGCAGCAGCTTCTGCAAGCGAAACAGCAGGATCCTTCTCGTCCGGACTACTTGGTCTTTGTCGAGCACGAGCCGATTTATACCACCGGCCGGGGTAAGGAATTGCCGCCGTTGGTTCCGGAAATTCCGCGGATCGAAGCCAAGCGCGGCGGGCAATCGACCTATCACGGGCCGGGCCAGTTGGTCGGCTACACCCTCCTGGATCTCAACCAGTCCGGCCGCGATCTGCACAAGTGTCTTCGCCGCATCGAAACCGCGATCATCGACACGCTGGTCGAAATCGGCCTGCCGGCCCGCAGTGTGGAAGGGGCCACCGGTGCCTGGATTGGAGAAGAGAATCCTCGCAAAATCGCCTCCATCGGCATCGGCGTCGATGCCTGGATTACTTACCACGGGTGGGCGCTCAACTACGATCTCGATCTGGCACCGCTTCGGGCCATCAACCCCTGCGGCCTGGATGCCAGCGTTTACACCACACTGAAACTGGAGTGCGAACGTTACGGACGGGAACTTCCCAGCCTGACGGCCCTCAAGCGCGATTTGAGCCGCAATCTCGCTCATCAGTTCGACCTGGAACTGGAAGCCAATGGCGAAATTCGGCTGACTGATGATCCGCGCAAACTGCCGGCCTGGCTGCGCGTGCAAACGCCCGGGACGCCCTCTTACAATCGCACCAAGGATCTGCTGCAAAAGCTCAAGCTGGTAACGGTCTGCGAAGAAGCACGCTGCCCCAACCACGGCGAATGCTGGAGCCATCGCACGGCGACCTTCATGGTCATGGGTGAACTCTGTACCCGCCGTTGTTCATTCTGCTCCGTGATGGACGGCACCAAGGAAAATCTTCAGCCGCTAGATACTACCGAGCCCGATCGGGTCGGCCAGGCGGTGAAAACCCTCGGTTTGCATCACATCGTCATCACCTCGGTGAATCGGGACGATCTTCCCGATATGGGAGCCGCACACTTCGATGCGACCGTTCGCGCGGTGAAGCGCTATCAACCGGAATGCCGAATTGAACTCTTGATTCCCGATCAGCGCGGGCAACGGCCACTGGTGGAAAGCATTCTGCGCAGCGGGCAGGTGAGCGTACTGAATCACAATCTGGAAACCGTCCCCCGGCTCTATCCGACGGTTCGGCCCGGGGCCAAGATGGATCGCTCGCTGAACGTTCTGAAGTGGGCCAAGGATTTGCATCCGAAGATTCTCACCAAGTCGGGACTGATGCTCGGCCTGGGTGAGACCCGACACGAAGTTTACGAAGTGATGGATGCTTTACGCAGTGTCGGTTGCGACATTTTAACGCTCGGCCAGTATCTGCGACCGACTGAGAAGCAACTGCCGATCGCTCGCTTTGTCACACCCGAGGAATTTGACGAATATAAACAGGCCGGGCTGGAGCGCGGCTTCCGGCACGTCGAATCGGGGCCCCTGGTGCGCAGTTCGTATCACGCCTGGCAACACGTCGAAGGGGAAACGCCACCGCCCTATGAAGAACCGGCCTTCATCGAAGAGCCGTTGGAATTGCTCAACATCGGATTGCTGCGGCGCTGAGCGGTCGTTCCGTTAAGCGTTCGGCGCATCCACTCGGGTCGGTTTTGACCAAAAAATGTAATCGGTATCGGTCGCCTGACCGCCCAGCTCGGCCACTGTTTGGGCGATTTGGCCGCGATGATACCAGGCGTGGCCGAAGGTTTGCGTGAGAACGCCTTCGACATTCCATCTCATCTGCGCGCCGGTTGGAAACTTCCATTCGAATTCCCGTTCCAGTTCTCGATCGTCGAGTTTTTGCAGGTAGTTGACCCAGGCCTCTTCCGTGGCATTTATTAATTGCGGAAGATCTTCCAAAGAAGTACTCGGAAACACTTCCGGAGGCACGGCCCAGTGACCGAGGCGATGCAGCCAGCGCTGTCGGGCGGCCACCAGATGCGCCATGCGGCCGACGGCGCGATGAAATTGCGGAGTCGGCCGCTTATCTTCGGGCACCGAATTCAGCATAACGAGCGTCTTGGCGTTGCAATCGCGTTCGTAGTCGTACCATTTGCGAAATCGATCTGGCATGGAAGTCATGGCGGTTCTCTTGAGAAGGAAGTCTGCGATCCATTTTAGGGTTTCTGGGGCTTTTCTTCCGTCAGGGACTTCCGCTTCTCGGGATTAAACAACCGGAAGCCGATGTCGAGTTTCGTCTTCAGGACTTCCGGGAGGCCACCATCATCGACGCCGTTCGCGCCGACACTATAAATCGTCAGACCTTCCTCCGTCTTTCGCATTCGCAATGGCTTATCCGACCACGGATCCTCAGGCACTTCCTGCAAATACTCCGGAACCAACTCCTCCCAATTCTCCGGCCAACGATTCTTCGA
Source organism: Telmatocola sphagniphila (assembly GCF_018398935.1). GTDB lineage: Bacteria > Planctomycetota > Planctomycetia > Gemmatales > Gemmataceae > Telmatocola > Telmatocola sphagniphila. The sequence continues at coordinate 4,944,648 of NZ_CP074694.1, forward strand.
CTGCCGATAACGCTCCGCCGCCAACGCCGTTATCGCACAACGCAAATTCGCCTTCCAATTCAAATCGTGCCTTAGCATGGCGCAATGAGGAGGCATCCAATCATGACTTAACCACTTCGAAGCGGGAATATCCGGAAAAAAATCCACATCGAACATTCCATGTCTTGTACGAATCTTCTCCATTTGCTTTTCCATTTCCGTCAAGCTCGCTCGCACCTGCGGACTGTTACTTTTAACTTGCTCGATCAGCTTCGTCATCTCCTCCAGCATGCTCGCCCGATCCGCCGGCGCATATATCGGATAACGCAACTGCATCAAATACTTCCTCAGTTCCTGCTTGCTCAAATTCCCCGGCCACTGTCCCACTTGACCGCATTCCTCACTCTTCTGCTGCATTTGCTTGAATTTCTCGGCCCTTTCAAAACGCAGACAATCGACAAGGGGATTCTGTTCGAGTATTCGCTCCATCTCTATTTGCAATTTTGCCACAACCTCACTCGATGGTAAGCTACAGGAGAGTACCTCTTCGAGGGCTACCACGCTTCGAAGTTCCCATACCCGAGTAACAAAAAGATTCGTCGAGAGGCCTTCTGTTGAGAGAAACTGAGGCCCTATTAAGAAGGCTCGGAGATCTTCGATTGACAAGTCGGGGGCATTCAAAAGCGTCTGCCTGCGAGCATCCCAAATAAGCCTAGAAGGTTCCAGAGAGAGAAATGTACCATCGGAAGACTGAAAACCTTTTCCGTACGACCTTATGTTATATCCCCATAGTATTGGCGTTTTGCGTTGGGGAGAATTGACGAGTTTACGCAGCTGAATCAATTCTTCTTCAATCTCTTTTTCAGATTCTAATTTAAACTCCTCAATCTTAACTCGATAAGGTAGCGCCGACGAACTCGCGACGGCATAGTGACCCAAATCTTCCGAGGTGACACTAAAGTTGTAGAAGATCGACTCGATTTTTTTCGAACCATTTTTTACATCGGGTACTTCTGGAAAGTTGGCAACTATTTGTTCCAAGGTCCAATCGGGATCGACCTGCTTCAATTCCGCCAGCATCCGATCTTCATAAGCACGCGACTGGCAGTACATGAAATAGCCGTAGCCGAATAAACTCCCTGCCGAGAGTAGAATCAACAGCAGAACATAAAAGCCGCGACGCAGCCAGCGATTGCGTGGAAGTATTCGCATGCTTGGATTCCTTAGATGATTGATTTGCTTGTTTTAAGGGGTCGCCGAGCGCTTCTGGGGATTAAACAACCGGAAGCCGAGGTCGAGTTTCGTCTTCAGGACTTCCGGGAGGCCACCATCATCGACGCCGTTCGCGCCGACACTATAAATCGTCAGACCTTCCTCCGTCTTTCGCATTCGCAATGGCTTATCCGACCACGGATCCTCAGGCACTTCCTGCAAATACTCCGGAACCAACTCCTCCCAATTCTCCGGCCAACGATTCTTCGACTGACGATAACGCTCCGCCGCCAGGGCACCGATACCACAACGAATTGTCGATTTCCAATTGAAGTCGCTCTTCAGCATCCCTGTCAGGCTCGGTTTCAACAACGCGCTCATCCAGGTGGAGGGACGAACATTGCTGAAAGCATCGTTTTCCTCCTCCTGATTCTGTCTGGCTTTAGCTTCCTCTTTTTCTTTCTCCAATTCGGCCAAAGTCGTTTTCAATTCGGGACTGTTGTTTTTCAGCTGTTCGATCACCTTGGTAATATCTTCTAGCAAATGGGCGCGATCCGCCGGGGCATACATTGGATAACGGATGTTCAGAAAGAACCTTTTGATTTCGTTTCTGCTCACCGCCCCGGGCGGTCGGACGCCGTTGCTCAACTGATTGCCAATCCGCAGCATCATCTGATAGCTCGAGGCCCGTTCGAATCGAAAGCCATTTACGAGGGGATTCTTTTGAAGAGTTCGCTCCAGATCTTCCTGTAATTTCTTGAGCGTGCTTGCCGAGGGGGTGCTCCAGGCCAGTATTTGTTCGAGGGTGGCAACAGTATTATTTTCCTGCCCCCAGGAAACTATCACATAAATAAGCATGCCAGGCGTTCTCGAAGCTTGCGCGACCGCTAATAACGCTCGAAGATCTTCAATCGCCAGATCGGGGTTATTCAATAGAGCCTGTCGCCGAGCATCCCAGATCAAAAAGTAGGCCTGTTGCGTCAACGGAGGCGGCGTCTTGGTCCCGGTCATCGCATCTTGGCCCCAGGTGATCGGTATCCAACCCTGGGGATACTCCACTTGTTTGCGGAGTTCACTTAGAAATTCATCGAGCTCTTTTTTGAACTTCGGGTCCTGAAGCTGCGGAAAATTTAGAACGTCGAGTTTCGGTCGGCCGGGGAGCTTCACCTTATCCTGGGGTAGATCCGGAATCAGAGTGGCATCGATGGAAGAATACTTTTTCTGAAGGGCTTCCAGGTGAAGATAGCCATTTTTGTCATCGGGCAGATTCGGCGACTGGGCAATCATTTTCTCCCAGGCCCAATCGGGATCGATCTGATTCAGTTCCGCTAAAATGCGATCTTCGTATTTTGCCGATTCGCGATAAACCAGATGCCGGTAGCCGTAAAGACCGGCACTCCCGAGGAGTACCAGAAGAAAGAGATAAAGGCTTCGACGCAGCCAACGATTCCGCGGAAGGAGTCGCATAATGAAGGGGATCCCGAGGGGAACTTACAGTTTCTAGACGCCCGGAGTTGTTTTATATTTCACGCTAACGTATCCCAAAAGCATTTCCTCTACGGCAGCGCTTTCCGCTTCTCCGGGTGGAACAGTCGAAAACCGACATCGAGCTTGAGGTTCAGAACCTCCGGAATGCCCCCGTCGTCGACCCGGTTCACCCCCACGCTGTATATCGTCAACCCCTCTTGCGTTTTTCGCATTCGCAAAGGCTTATCCGACCACGGGTCCTGAGGAACCTCCTTCAAATATTGCGGAACCAACTCCTCCCAGTTCTTCGGCCAGCGACCGTTCGATTGACGAAATCGCTCCGCCGCGATTGCGCCGAGACCGCAGCGCAAATTGGCTTGCCAGCTGAAATGAGATTTGATCATCGCGTAATAAGAAAGTTTACTTTGGCTGCTCAACCATTGCGAGGGAGGCATATTGTTGACGAATTCGCCATCGCCTTTTTTCTGGCTTTCTTGCATCTTCTCGATTTCACTTTCCCATTCCATCAAAATGGCTTTTATCTCGGGACTGTTGCTTTTGAGTAGCTCGATGGCCCTGGTCGTATCTTCCAATAGATGCGCGCGATCCGCCGGGGCGTACATTGGATAGCGGGAATTCAGCAAAAATCTATTGAAGGCGTTCAAACTCGCCGCGCCAGGCAGAGCGGGTCCATCGCTCATCGCAGCAGCAATTTGGGACATCTGTTGATAGTTTGAGGCGCGTTCGAATCGCAAGCCATCGACCAGGGGACATTGCTGAAGAGTCTTTTCCAGATCGTCCTGTAACTTCAAGAGCTCTTGGGCGGATGGCGTGCACCAAGCGAGAATTTGTTCGAGCGTGGTGACGGAATTTTGCTCTATCTTCCGGGAGATCGCCTGAATGTAGAGGACGCCGGGTGTCCCGAAGGCGTGGGCTCCCGCGAGGGCAGCGCGGAGATCCAATATTGCCAGTTCAGGTGCATTCATGAGAGCTTGACGCTGAGCATCCCAATTCAGCCAGGAGAGTGTCTGCTGGAACATGGATACGGGAGTGGCGGTTCCTTTCAACAGGTCCTCCCCCCGTGGGATCGGCATCCACCCCTGCGGATAATTTACCTGCTTGCGAAATTCCATCAGCAGTTCATCGAATTCTTTTTTAAACTCGGGATACTCAAGCAGGGGATGATCCAAATCTGCAAGCCTGGGCCGGGCGGGTAGTGGGGGTAAATTATTTGGAACCGGGCCAAGGGCGAGGGAGGTACTTTGAGGACTTAGAGAGGTGGTCATACTGATAACAGGGCTATAGTTGGCGCTATACTTTGACAGAAGGGCTTTTAATCGGAGGTAGCCGTTGTGATCGTCGGGTAGATTCGGCGACTGGGCAATCATCTTCTCCCAGGTCCAATCGGGATCGATCCGACTCAGTTCCGCCAGCATCCGTTCTTCATAAGCCAACGATTGGTAATAGACGATGTAGCGGTAACCAAAAAGCGTCGAGCCGCCGAGGAGTACAAGCAGAAGCAGATAAAGACTTCGACGCAGCCAGCGATTACGGGGGAAAAAACGCAGCATGGTGCGAATTCCGTTAAGGAATCTGACATTTTTTAGCGCCGATGGGCGCTTTATATTCCCTCCCAACGCTTCCCGAATGAAAACTGTTTGCGCCGGTTCGGGAGCGAAGAGAATTCAATTCATCGAATCGGGATCAATGCCCTGTTGCCGTAGGAGATCCCGCATTTTTCGCTGAGCCCGCCTTCGACAACGACAGCAAGGGATTAGACGGAACGAATCAGGGCACTGATCGATTCGTTATCGTGAATCCGGCGAATGGCATCGGCCAGCAGATAGTCGATGCTAAGCACCGTGATCTTGGGAATCGCCTTCTCCGCCGGTAACGGAATACTGTCGGTAATGCAGATCCGTTCGATAGGCGCTTCCCGAAGACGGTGAATAGCCGCCCCGCACAGAACCCCATGCGTGGCAAAAACGTGGATTTCCCGAGCCCCTTTCATTTTGCAAACCTGCGCGGCTCCGCAGATACTGCCCGCCGTGGTGATCATGTCGTCGAACATGATGGCCACTTTGCCCTCAAGCGAAGCCCCGATCAGGTTGGCTTGCTCCGTCTCCGTGGGGCTGCTGCGGCGTTTATCCACGATCGACAACTCACCGCCCAGTTTCTTCTGATACTCGAGGGTCATTTTCACCCGCCCCTCGTCGGGGGAGACGAATACCACATTTTGATCCATCAACCCCGATTGTCGAATGTGCTGAATAAAAACGGGTACCGCCATGAGGTGATCGACGGGGATATCGAAGAAGCCCTGAATCTGTGCGGCGTGCAGATCCATCGTCAGAACGCGATTGGCCCCGGCGGCGGTCAGCAGATTCGCCGCCAGCTTGGCGGAAATCGGTACCCGTCCCTGATCCTTGCGATCCTGCCGGGCGTAGCCGTAGTAGGGCAGCACAACCGTGACGCGTGCGGGGCTGGCCCGTTTGAAGGCGTCCAGAATCACCAGCAATTCCATCAAATTTTCATTCACCGGCGGGCAAGTCGGCTGCACGATGAAGACATCGCGACCGCGAACATCCTCTTCAATTCGAACGGAGGTTTCCGAGTCGGGAAACGACTCGACGCGCAGATTTCCCAGACTATCGCCGAGATTGCGCGCAATGCGCTCTGCCAGGGGACGATTTGCCCGACCGCTGAAAACCCGGAGGTGATTGTGGTTCATAAAGAAATTTGTCTGATCCGCGGTCGGAGTTGTCAAGGAAAATGCGAAGGAACTGTTAAGCACCTGCGCATTTCTCGGGAAATACGCAGGTGCGGAAGAGGAAAATTTATTTACTGCCGGCTTTGTGGAAATAGGCCTTCGATCCGGAGACGGTGGGCTTGATCGTGTCCCCACCCGGCTTCCAGTCGGCCGGGCAGACTTCGCCATGCTTCTCGACGAACTGCAGTGCATCGATGACGCGCAGCGTTTCGTCCACGCTCCGGCCCAGAGGCAGGTCGTTGATGGTGATGTGACGAACGATCCCTTCCTTATCGATCAGGAAGGTGCCGCGCAAAGCGATGCCGCCTTCCAGAAGAACGCCGTAGTCGCTGGCGATCTTCTTGGTGATGTCCGCGACCAGAGGATAGTTCAGATGGCCCAGGCCGCCTTCGGTACGGGGAGTCTTGATCCAGGCGAGGTGACTGAATTGGCTGTCGATCGAGCAGCCCAGCAGTTGAACGCCGCGCTTTTCGAATTCCGCCGCCTTGTCGCTGAAAGCGATGATTTCCGTCGGGCAGACGAACGTGAAGTCGAGAGGGTAGAAGAATAATACGACGTACTTGCCTTTGTAATCCGAAAGGCTGATCTGCTTGAATTCCTCTTTCACAACAGCCTGCGCTGTGAAATTCGGGGCTTCCTTCTGTACAAATACCGCCATTGAGGTAATCTCCCTGTTGAGTTTTCGATTCAAGTTATGATAAGACTCTGCGACTCAACTTGGCCAGAGAACCGGTCCACGGCCGCGAGATAGCCCTCCGAGAGTTGTTCTGAGAAGCGGTTTTAAGCCGCCGGAAGCAGCCTCCAACTCTCAATTGCCGCCTTCAATCGGCAAAACTTCCCCAAACTAACACTCACAAACCGCAAATCCGGGCAACCTGGCTTTATCGTCACAAGCTGCATTACCGATACGAATTGCAGAAGGCTTGGTAAGCGAGGCGATACTCGAAAATTTCCTCGACCCTGTAATCGGAGTGACAGATCCATGAAACGGCAAATCGCAATCAAAACCCTTTCAGTTTCGCTGCTGGTTGCGGGTCTGGGCTGGAATGGGATTGCAAGTTCGATTCGCGCGGCCGAGCCGACTTACACCGCCAACCAGGTGATTTCCCTCCAGGAACCGGGCAAACCGGCCCGCCTGTGCACGATTGTTTCCAGCAGCAAACAGTCCAACGGCAAAACGGTTTACACCGTGAAAGCCAATGATTCGGGCGAACTGCTGATGGTGAAATTCGACGCCAATACGACTAACATCGTGACGACCGAACCCAAGGATCCGCTCCTGTCGACCGTGAACGAAACTTTGAAGACCACCAATCCAACTCAGAAACCCTCCACCGCTTCCAGCGGCCATGAAACCAGCGGCCTGTTGAGCCGGTTGACTTTCAGCAGCTCCAAATCGACCACTGATACGAAAGCTCCTGCTTCCCCCACAGTGAATTCGACGATGACGGCCCAACCGGTGATCATCGACAATGCCCCGGTGGAAACCGTGCTTCGCCAGCCGCTGCCTTTGGATCCGAAAATGCCCCCGGCTGCGGAATTGATCCCTTCTCATCCGACATCTTCGGCCGCTACCCAGATTGTCCAAGTTCCCGTCGCGCCGGTAACTCCGGTCGCCCCAGTAGTGATGCGGCCAATTCAGGAACCGATTTCCGTAAAACCGATCATCCAGGCCCCCGCTCAGCTTCCCCGGGAAGTGCAGCTGCAAAGCGCCCTGCGGGATGCCCTGCAGCCTTCCGAACGCGAGTTGGCCGCCATGCAGCTGAGCCAGTCGACGAATTATCCCCCGGCCAAGCTGGCTCTGATGCATGCCGCCAAGGAAGATCCCGCTCCGACGGTTCGGGCTTGCTGCCTCCGATGTCTCGTAAAAGTTGCCCCGGGCGACAACAAGGTGGTTTCATTACTCGAAACCGCCAAAGAGGATAGCGATTCGCACGTTCGCAACGAAGCAGCCGACCTGCTCAATCAGATCAAGAAGTAGACCCCCCGGTGGGGGAGGCTGCCTAACCTCCCCCGGTTTTGAAAACTCTCCATCTTACCTGGATCTCCCGCTTGAGAGAATGGCTACTTCCCCTTGTGACATTCTTTCTGTCAGTGGTAGAATCCGTAACTACAACAGTGATGCCTTTTGGCAGGACGCATGGATGCGCCGCACCCCGATGATACAGCTCGATAGTGTCACCATCCAATATGGCCCGATCCGGGCAGTCGATACCGTTTCGCTCGATGTCGAAGCCGGTGAGATTTTTGGCTTGCTGGGACCCAACGGATCGGGGAAAAGTTCGACACTCGCCGCCATTGCCGGCATTCTGCGGCCGGTGTCCGGCCGCATTCGCATCCAGCAGCATTGCATCCGAGACAAAGCGGAAGTCTGCGCCCGGCAGATCGGCTTCGTACCTCAGGAAATCGCACTTTATGAAGAGCTCTCCGTCTGGGAGAATTTGCGATTTTTCGGCGAACTCTACGGCCTTTCCGGTCGCTTCTTGCATCAAAGAATGGAAATTTCTCTGCACACCGTTCAAATGATGCCGCGAGCCCAACAATCCGTCGGCACGCTATCGGGCGGCCTGCAAAGACGAGTCAATCTGGCCTGTGCGCTGCTGCACGACCCGGCGGTGCTTCTGCTCGATGAACCCTGCGTGGCGCTCGATCCTTGTTCGCGGGAAGTGCTGTTCAACACGCTGAGTTCGCTCCGGCAACAGGGCAAAGCGATCATCCTCACCACCCATCACCTCGAGGATGCCGAGCAATGGTGCGACCGGGTAGGCGTTCTCCTTCAAGGCAAATTGATCGCCCTGGATCGACCGGCCAGGCTGTTTCACGAAATTCCTCACAAGACCGTGGTGCTGGGTCAACTTCGGCTTCATCTCGCGGAACAGTTGGAGCAGATTGCTCGTTCGCGGCTGGGCAAAGATATCGCCTTTGAAGTCTGGGGCAAACAGATCCGCATTGAAGCTCCCAGCCAGGAGTTGATGGGACGCGCCCTCGCTACTTTATGCACCACCGGCATCGAGCTGGAATCGTTCCGCACGCCTCCCGCCCGACTCGACCGGATTCTGGAAGAAAGCGCCGCCGCCGCGACCGAACCTGCGATCCTCCCCTTCCCCACGGAAAAGGGGGAAGCATGGGCCGCCTGAATCTGCTGAAATCGTTGATCCTCAAGGACTGGCGACTATTTAAGGCCGATCGTCGGGCCATGCTTCTGGCTTTTGCCATGCCGATCATACTGGCTTCGATCTTCGGTCTGGTGTTCGATCGACCGAGCCAGGGGATGTCCAGCAGTCAGGTCTCGGTTGTGCTGGTGATTGAGCAGGAGACGCCCGAACTGGCACTGATCCAGCAGGATCTCGAGAACCAGCCGCAGTTGAAACTCCGCCGGATGAATCGTCGCGAAGCGGAGGAAGAACTGAGCCATCGGCGGTCCAGCGTGGCCGTGGTGTTTCGCAATGATACCGAAGTGGAAATTCTGCATCACCCGCTCTGCTCGGTGGAAAGCCGTTGCGTCGAAGGGTATCTGACCGAAGCGCTGATGCGCCGTAAAACATCGGAGCTTCTGAAGCCTCTGGGCATCTCGGCCGAGGCCTCTTTCGCGCAAATGCTGCAAATCGGTCACGGTACCATCCCCGCGGGAACCACTCAGCAGTTCAACTCCTACAGCCACTGTTTTTGCGGTATCACGCTCCAGTACCTGCTGTTCTGGGGTATGGAGTGCGGCTTGCTGTTTCTCAGAGAACGACAGCGCGGCATCTGGAAGCGGTTGCGGGCCGGACCGGCCCCCCTGTGGACGCTGGTGATATCCCGAATTGTTTCCACCGCCGGTATCGCACTTCTTCAAATCCTGGTCACATTCGGCTTCGGTTATCTGGTCTTCGGGGTTCGCGTCTGCGGATCGTGGCTCGGCTTTCTGGCGCTGGTGCTGGCCGTGGGCGGCCTCAGCGCAGCCACCGGCATGGTCGTGGCCGCGGTGGGACAGACGGAAGCACGCGCCCGCCAGTTCAGCATTCTGGTGATCCTGCTGATTTCCCTGCTCGGCGGGCTCTGGCTTCCGGAGTTCCTGTTACCCTACTGGGTGCGTGAGGTGGCTCAGATCTTCCCGACTACCTGGGCCATGCAGACGCTGGATGCGCTGACCTGGCAGGGAATGAGCTTGCGGGAAGTTTTAGGAAACCTCACGGTGGTCTGGGCATTTGTGTTCGGTCTGATTTTCCTCGCCCTCTGGCGGCTGCATGTTATCGAAACGCGACGGCTCAAGGGCTTCGCTTGATCGGTTAAGCATCGGGAGATTTGCATGATTCGTACAACTCTACTCCTCCTACCTCTTTTTTTGAGTGGAACGGCCCTGCTGGTCGCGCAAGGTCAGAAGGAACCGCCGTTAATCTCCCTGAAGATGGAGGATCAGTTCGAGCGGAAACAGGATCTGAAGAATTATCAGGGCTCGGTGGTCGTTCTTTTGTTCGGGGATCGCAAAGCGAGCGATTCGAACTCGAAACTGGGAGAGCGGCTGCATGTGCAATTCCATCCCACCGCGCAGGGCAAAAGTGTCGAGGAGGCCCGCAAGGCCCCGGTCGCGCCGCTGCAGGGATTGAAAGAAGGGCAGAAATCGCCGGAAGTTTTCGTGCTGCCGGTGGCCTGTATCGGTAAAGTTCCGGCTCTGGTTCGCAGTGCGCTGCGCGGCCAGTTCGAGAGAGCCAGCCCATATGTCCCGGTCTGGATGGATTTTGAAGACACGATGAAAACCACCTTCGGGATCGATGCGGGGGTACCGAATGTCATCGTAATAGATGCCAGAAATCGGTTGCGCTTTAAGATGACCGGAGAGCCGGACGTCAAAAGTTACGAACGGCTGGTACAGGTGGTCGATTATTTGCGCAAAGAATCTCTGAAGTAAAAAGGCTCGGAAAGTTCATCGCCCTGCCTCTTCTCGAGTGAAATGCTTGCAATACTTAGGCGTAAGCAATTCCTGCCGCCCGCGAATACACCTTAGGATCGAACGCTTGGGCGACTGTTCCCCCTATGCGGGTTATGTCGGCTCCGGCAGAAAACTGCGAGCATCGGCGGGACATCCAGCGTTATAATAAAGCGTCCGTTTCGTCCTAAATTGAGAGGCGACTACTGAATGATGGATTCAGAGCCACCGGCGGCTACGTCAGGGAAAGCCGACTTCGCGGAGCTGTACAACCAGCACAGCCGCATCGTCTGGTCTCTGGCTTATTCCCGCTGGATGGATTCCGACCTCGCTTCCGATATCATGCAGGAATCCTTCCTGCGATTATGGAAATATCTGGAAGCGGGCGAGGAAGAGATTCAAAATCCGCGTGCCTGGCTGCTTCGGGTGGCCCGAAACCTGGCCGAGGATCAGGGTAAAAGCTCCTTCCGCCGCCATGGGACGCAGGGGCCAGAGGTCTTCAATGGCTTGCACGGCAAGCAATTGACCCCCGATACCATCATCGAACAGCAGGAAACTTTCGCCCGGCTGCGGGAGGAATTGAAATTACTCCCCGAAGCCGACCGAGATATACTGGTACTCCGCTATGCTCTCGATGCGGAAACCGATCAGATCGCCGAAATTCTGGGCGTACAACCCTCGGCAGTGCACATGAGATTGAGCAGGGCCCGGCAGCGACTGGCCGAGCAGTTAAAAGCTAAAGGATGGAACAACGAAACATGATTTCTCCGGAACCTATCGATCGTTCGATGGACTCTCTCGACCGAACCTTGAAAGAGTTCTTCCAGGCCGAGATGCCCAAACCCTGGCCGGCGTTCCAGGCTCCGCGACCCGACAAATCGACCATCCAGCCGCTTATCGCCCGCAACACGCTCAATAAGAGTCGACTCTCCCTGGTCGTGGCGACCTCGCTGATGTTCGGTTTTGTCGGCCTGATGTCCAGCTTGCCGCAAGGGAAACCGACCCCCATCAATCACGACGAACCGGGGACTTCCAAGGGTGGAGTTGCGGAACAGCGCAAAGAGCTCTTGAGAGAAAAAAAATAAATCGCCCTTTATATCGCAAATTTGGCCTTTCCCTTTTTTCGCCCTTTTCCCAGCTCACTATCTAAATCCGATTTCAGCCTTACCCCATCGCATTCAATCTCTGTAATTTCTCTCATCATTTAAATGATCTATTTACATCGTTAAATCGAGAGGTTATCCCCTCTCCTGTGAAACTTTGCTGCTGCTCCCTGATTGCGCTTCTGTCGCTGGCCCTGCCGGTACTCGCCGCGCCTCCGGTCGCGCCGGAGTGGCTCCCTAAATACCATCTGGAAATGCAGATGGATCTGGAGGGCCATACGGTCAAGGTGGTGCAGCGCTCCACCATCATCAATCACTTCCAGAAACCGCTCGATCTTGTGGTGTTCAACGTCCACTCCGCTTTTCAGCCGCCGCAGGGTACTGTGGAACGGCTATACCTGGCCAAGATGCTGGAGATCATGCGCGTAGCCGCCAGCCAAGGCCTCTATACCCGGCGGGCATTCGATCTTCAGAAAGTTCTGGTCTCCTCCGACGGCAAGAACTTCGCGGCGGTCGCATCGCACTTCCGGGAAAATAACGAGTGTGCTCTGGAAGTCCCGCTACCCAAAATTCTGAATCCGGGCGAGAGCGTCGTCGTCGAGATGCAGTATACTTTTTACCTGCCGCAGAAGCAGGGGCGCTGGGGGCAGTGGAAAGGCGTTACCTTCCTGAGCAACTGGTGCCCGGTACTGGCGTTCTACGACGATAAAGATGGCTGGCAGCCGACGCCCTTTATCGCCTGGCATCAGCCCTGGTTTAACGAAGCCGGGGTGTTCGATGCGGTGGTGAATCTGCCGTGCGATCAGGTTGTGGCCTGCAGCGGACCGATTGAAAAAATCGAGAAGGAAAACAAAGTCACCGCGACGCGACACGACGTCTACATCGGACCCCAGATTTTGCGCGATTTCGCCTTCATCTGTTCGAACCGCTTTCAGGAATACGCGATAGTTTCAGAAGGGGTGAAGGTCAAATGCATCGCCTTTCCGGAGCACGAGCATTACGCCAAGGTGATTGCCGGAATCTCTTCGCGAGCCATTGAACAATACAAGAAGTGGTTCGGCCCTTTCCCTTATAAGGAACTGACGCTCGTCGAATCTTACTTCGGCTGGAACGGCAACGAGTGCGCCGGGTTGATTATGGTCGATGAGCGGGTCTTCGACATGCCCAAGCTGGCGGAGAACTACGTCGAATATCTCATCAGCCACGAGACCTGTCACCAGTGGTGGTACAACACCATCGGTACCGACGGCTATCGCGAAACTTTCATGGACGAGGCCTTCGCCACCTTCTTCGCGCACAAACTGCTGGACCTGAAGCATGGCCGGAATAATGCCTTGCTGGTCTATCCCAAAGAGCTCGAATGGTTGCCGAGAATCGAACGGGAAAACTATCGCTTCAGTTCTTTCTACAGCACTCTGCATCGGGGCGAGTTGCAGCCGCCGTTGACGGAAATGCAAAACTACCGCCACGTGGGGAATCTGTTCAGCGCCGCTTACGATCGAGGCAGCAAGATCATCGGCATCATCGAAGATCAGATGGGCGAACAGGCCTTTCTGGAGTTCATGCACGTCCTTTACCACAAGTACTATTTTCGAGTGCTTCGAGCCCGCGAGCTGCAGATGGAATTGGAGAAGTTCACCGGCCGCAGCTGGGACGAATTTTTCAAACGCTGGCTCTACAACATCGGCATGACCGACTGGGCGGTGAATAGCGTTCAGGTGCAGACGCTGCCGAAGAAGCTAGTGAACATTAACGATAAAGCCAACAACCCGGAGGCGAAGCAGAAGGAATATCAGTACAAGGCGACGGTCGTATTGCAGCAGAAAGCGGAGTACAACGAGCCGACGACGCTGGGCGTCAGCTTCGACGGAAAGGAATACGCGGTCCGCGTGCCGGTAGGCATGGTATCGCAGCCGGCGGAGCTTCAAGACCCGCCAGCCACCATTTCGCCGTTGCCGGGTAATAAGCTTCAGGTGGAACTCTACCTGACCGATGAGCCGAAGCAGATAACGGTCGATCCGGATAAGATCCTGCCCGATGCGAACCCGGCCAACAACTACTGGAAGAGCGACCCGCGCATTCGCTTAACACCTTTGTACACGTTTCTCGATGAAACGCCGATGACGACCGATTATCATCGCTGGAACATAACCATAGGCCCCTGGTTTTATGGGCCGAGCTATTTCGATCCCTGGTATAACCGCTCCGATATTATGGGGGTACGGGCCGGGGCTTACCTCACGGAAAGTTTCACGGGGGGGGTCTACGCCGGTTATCGTACCGATCAACGCGACCTGGCCGTCGGCTTCGATGGAGTGCTGAAACACTGGCCGGACGGCTGCATGGAAACCGGCTTCCATGCGGAAAAAAGTCTGGTCAACTTCGATGGTCAGCAGACCGATATCGATCGAGTCTCGTTGTATACTCGATATATCATCACCCCGACTTCTTCGCTGTATACCGCTCCTACGCAGTACATCGAGGGATTCACTTCCTGGCAGAAAAACGATCTGCCCCAACCGCGCGAATATATGCCCGGTTTGACCCGGCTGATCGATCAGACCAATGTCGGCCTGCATTATCATTTGGATCTACTGACCCCTTATTGGGATCCGGAAATGGGAGCCCGATTCGATGCGACCTACGCCGCGGGTCTCCCCATCCTCGGGGAATCCGTGACTACTCAACAGGTGACGGCCCAACTCTCCGGCGTGGTCATGCCGCCTGAATGGACCGGCTGGTTCAGCCAGACAAAACTGGCCTGGCGCGCCTGGGGTGCTTACGGTGGTCCCGATAAATATGCACTATTCACGTTGGGCGGCAGCGAGCTGTTCCGAGGTTTCGATCAGAATGAACGGCAGGGGAATGCCGGCTGGATCGGCTCCCTCGAATGGCGCGTGCCCATCCTGACCGAATCGCGATTGAGCATTGTGGATCAAACCGTCGGGTTAAGAAATCTGGCTCTGGCGCCGTTCTACGACGTGGGCAACATGTACTCCGACGGTAAATCTTACGGGCCGCCGGTGCATGCCGTGGGCGTGGGTTTGCGGATGGACGTGGCCTGGTTCAGCTTTATCGAACGGACTTCGCTGCGTATCGATATTGCCAAGACTCTCAACGCCGCCACGCCTACACAACTCTGGTTCGGGATCACGCATCCGTTTTGATTTATTGATTGGGTGGGGATTTAATTCACCGGGTGGGGATTTGAATCACCGGGTGAGGATTGAATCACCGGGTGAGGATTGAATCACCGGGTGGCGCTTCGCTTACCCGGTGCTGATCTCTGAAGCCCCTCCGGGGCAAAATACAAATGGAACCCCGGAGGGGTTCCAGATCTAAGCCCCGGGGGAATCCCGGGGAATTTCACAGCCCTGGGTATGACCCGGGAAAATTAACCGCCCGAGGTGCTGATCTCTGAAGCCCCTCCGGGGCAAAATACAAATTATATTTTGGAACTCCGAAGGGGTTCCAGACTAAGCCCCGGGGGAATCCCGGGGAATTTCACAGCCCCGGGTATGACCCGGGAAAATTAACCGCCCGAGGTGCTGATCTCTGAAGCTCCTCCGGGGCAAAATACAAATTATATTTTGGAACCCCGGAGGGGTTCCAGATCTAAGCCCCGGGAGAATCCCGGGGAATTTCACAGCCCCGGGGAATTTCACAGCCCCAGGTTTCACCCAGAGCTTGCAATCATTTCACCGGCTTCTTACCGGTCGTCAATTCCGTAGCCACATCCTGAGCATCGTAGACCTTGTTCAGGGCTTCGATCATGGCACGCGAATCGACCGACACCGCCCGAGCCACTTCTTCATCGAAAATGAAGTCCAGCACCAGCGATTGAATGTTGCCGTCGAAGATCAACCCGACGACTTCCCCCGCCTGATTGATCACCGGGCTGCCCGAGTTGCCGCCGATGATATCGGCCGTGCAGACAAAGTTGAACGGAGTCTTCAGATCGAGCTTATCCTTGCGTTCCACCCAGCGAGCGGGTAGATCAAACGGCTCCTTGTTCTTGTGCTCGGCCGACCACTTGTAAAGGCCGCCGATATCGGTGAAGGCGGGGATCTTCTTGCCGTCTTGGGTGTAACCCTTCACCGTGCCGAATGCCAATCGCAACGTGAATGTCGCGTCCGGATAGGTGCTGGCCCCATCCTTGGCATAACGGGCCTTGGCGATGGCCGCATAGGCCTGTCGCTTCGGTTCATCCACTTCCGTTTCGAAAACTTTGCGGACGGCTCGCGAACGGGCATCAACCAATTTCGCCAGTGCAATCATCGGATCGGTGCTGGCATCAATCGCGGCCTTACCCCCTTCGTAAATCTTCTTGCGAACGGCGGGGTCCTTCAACTTGCTGCCGCTGATCAGTTCGTAAGCGCGGTCGCGCGGCGACTTCCCGGCCAGAACCTTCTGCACCATCTCATCGTTGCCACCGAAAGTCGTGGCGTAGAACGTTAGCGAATCGGTGAGGGTCAGGATTTCGAAATCGTCGTAGATTTCTTCATCCGAGAACAGGCCCAGTTCGAGCGACTTGATGCTCGAATCTTCGTATTCGCGCAGGCGGGTACCGGCCGGTTTGGCTTTTTCCTCGGCCGCTCGCAACAAGGTGCGGGCGATGCCAAAAAGATGCGAAGAGAAAGCGCCGCCGCCTTCGTAGAAAGTATTTTCCTTCAGAATTTCCGCACGCTTCTTCTCGGCTTTGGCAATCGTTTCGAAAGCGGGACCAGCCGCTTTGACCATTGGGTCGCTGCTACCGGCGATGAACGATTTCAATTGCGCTTCCTGATCGACTTTGCGACCCAGTAGTTTCGGATCGAGCAGACCGCCGAGTCCGCCGATGCGGGCTTTCCGGCTGTTCTGCACGCCGAACAGGTCTTCGCGAGCCCGGCGAGCGTTCTCTTCGGTCCGCTGGCTCCAGGAGGTCATGGCCACTTCCATGCGATTGAGCCGTTGCAACCCGAACGGGTAGCCGGTGTCGCGCAGGTATTCCAGCTCGGCCACGGTGTTCTGGCGGTTGGTACGTCCCGGATGTCCAGACACGAAAACCAGTTCGCCTTCCTTGCTCCCGGCCGCGCTCCATTTCAGGTAATTCTGGCACTTGATCGGCTTGTCGTTCTCGTAGACGCGGAAGAAAGTCATGTCGAGATCGTAGCGGGGATATTCGAAATTATCGGGGTCGCCGCCGAAGAACGCGGCCTGCTGTTCGGGAGCAAAAACGATGCGAATATCGGTGTATTTTTTGTAGATGTACAGGTGATACTGACCGCCGGCATAAAGGGTCACCACGTCGGCGCGGATGTTCTTTTCTTTGTCGGAATTGGCCGCCTTGATCTGTTCGATCACGGCATTGCGCGCCTTGACGGCATCCAGCGGGCTCATGTCCTTGGTCACGGCCGCTTCAATTTTGGCGGTGACATCGGACATCGACTGGAGCACGTTCAGTTCCAGACCCTTGCACTTGATTTCGTCCGCCTGGGTCTTGGCGTAGAAGCCGTCCTTCAGATAATTGTGCTTCTCGTCGGAGACCTTCTGAAGATCGCCGGCGCCGACGTGGTGGTTGGTCATCACCAGGCCGTCTTCGGAGACGAAGGAGCCCGAACCGCCGGAATTGAAACGCACGGACGACTTCTGAACGTGTTCGTACCAGGCTTCGGGTTTATCGAAGCCGTACTTTTCCTTGAGCAGTTTCTTCGGCGGATTGGAGTAGAGCCACATCCCCTCATCGCCGTGAACTACCGCCCGTCTGCCGAGAACGCAGAGCACGAGCAGAAAAAAACCAAGGGTGAATTTCATGGTGAATAGATCTCCTATTGGAAGAGGTTAAGTCCTGGCGAAATCCCAAGCTCCAAGAGGTCGCTACAGAGTAACCTTCCTCCCGAGAGCTGTGGGATTATTATCCGAACTGTGGGCTTCGATGCTATGAAGAGGTAGACGATTCCTTATCTTTCTTCGCACCGATGAAAAAGAGAATCAGCATAAGGACACCGAATGCCACAAGTGCCGTGATCTTGGCGGTATCGTTCTCGTCCGGTTTCCAAACTAGTTTTTGAGTTGTTTCGTCTATAGTCCCGAACAACTTGGTACCTACCGAAATACCATTTTTGAACCAATCGGGAGTAAAGGCAAAGAATGCGATGATGAGACCGCAAAGTGTACCACCGGCGATATACCCGCTGGCGAGCAACACACCGCCACTGGTTTCAGAATCTGCATCTGCATTCGATTTTGGATTTCTAATCTTGTTGGTGATCAGACGTATTACACCACCGATAAAAATGGGCGTTGTAGCAGAGAGAGGCAGGTACATCCCCACAGCAACCGGTAAAGCAGGTACGCCAGCGAATTCGAGTGCTATCGCGAGAAGAAGACCAAAAATGATCAGGCTCCATTCCAACTTACCGCCCAGGATCCCTTCGATGATATTGGTGAACAGCCGCGGCTGAGGAGCGGTAAATTTGGCAGGCGCATCTTCGCCATTATCCATCTTGGTCAGTTCGCGATTAATCGGAATATCGGTCCGGTAAGCCGCTTTGCCCGATGGATCGACGAGATATCGCCCTGGACGAACCGAAGGATTGAATTCATCATCCTTGCGAACGTGAACGATGCGGTATTTATTTGCGTCTTCGTTTTCGTAAGGTCGACCGACAGTCTCACTAGGTGCGTCCGCAGGCACTTGCATAACCACATCAGGTAAGTTTTTCTTCGTGTAGTGCGTCCCGGCAGCGTTGAGTAGGAGCATTGTCAAACCAATAACCATAGCCGAGGCGACAGCTCCCAGGAGAATGGCAATCTGCTGCTTTCGCGGTGTGGCACCGACGAGATAGCCAGTTTTCAAATCCTGCGAAGTCGTTCCGCCGTTACTCGAAGCAATACATACGACCGACGAGACGGTGAGCGCCATCAGCATATCGCTGGCACTCGTTTTTCCCAAGATCAGAAAGATGCCGCAGACGAGCAGGATCGTGGCAATTGTCATCCCGGAAATGGGATTGGACGAAGATCCAACTTCACCTGTTAGCCGACTAGAAACCGTGACGAACAAAAAGCCGAAAAGGAGAACCATAACTGCAGAAATCAGACCGTTTAAAGATAAGCCCAATCCAAGCTGCGGCACGGCCGCCATCGCGATCACCAGGGCCAGGCTACCGAACAGAACGACGAGTATCGAAAGATCGGACTCCGTGCGCTTGGTTGAACTGGCCGAATCTCCGGAATTTCTGGAAGCTCGTAGATCTCGCACGCCGCCGACGATTGAGCCAAAAATTAATGGCAAAGCTCGGCACATACTAATGATACCACCAGCAGCCACCGCCCCAGCCCCGATGTATTTGAGATAGTTTCCTCGAATATCATCCGGTTCCATGTTCCGGATCAAACCGGGATTTTTAAGATCCTTCGGTTTACTATCATCCCAGACGGCGGGTGCAACAACTGTGGTAAGATTTTCCCCGAAGCTGGCGATAACAGGTCCCAGCACGAAGTACGAAAGAAGAGCCCCAGCCATCATCAGCGAAGCAATGCGCGGACCGATCAGATAACCCACGCCTAGAAGTTCGGGGGAAAGCTCACCGGCCACCCCAGCCCCTTTGAGTCCCGTTTTCACACCGGCTTCATTCGTCGAGTACAAATTAATGCCGGGCTCACCCGCCCAAAGTTTCATCGCACTTTGCAGAAACTTATGTACGAGCGCTATGCCGAAGCCGATGAAAACCATCTGAGCGGTGGCACCCCCTTTTTCTCCGGAAATCAAAACTTCCGCACAGGCTCGTCCTTCGGGATAAACCAATTTTCCATGCTGCTTTACAATGAAGGCTCTTCGCAGGGGGATCATCATGAGGATCCCGAGGATGGCCCCGAGTAAAGAAACAGTCATTACTCGAATAGGATCCATCTCGAAGCCCAGGAGCAGCAACGCCGGCATCGTCACCCCAACGCCGAACGCGATGGATTCACCTGCGGATCCTGCCGTTTGGACGATGTTGTTTTCCAGAATAGTGGTTCTTCGAATGCGAAGAGTCTTCGAGAAAATCCGGAAAAGCGTGATAGACAAAACTGCGATAGGAACGGAAGCCGAAACCGTCAGACCTACCTTTAATACCAGGTACAAAGAGGATGCACCGAAAAGAATCCCTAGCAGAGTCCCAACAAGAATAGCCGGTAGAGTCAACTCATGCTGCACCTCGCTGTCCGGGACGTAGGGTTCAAAGTGCGGTTCGTCCGAGGGGACAGCGGGGGCGGTATTCGGTTCACTCATAAATGTCGATCCACCACGAAAAAAGGACGGAGTAACAACCGGAGAGGCTTGCCTTTAGATTGCTTATTCTCGGGTGAAACAGCAAGAGGGGAAATGATTTTTCGGCGCGCATTTGCTGCTGAAAGTCGCGCGATTAGTACCGCGAATCGATCCAGCCGCCGCCCAGGACTCTATTGCCGTCGTAAAACACCACCGCCTGACCAGGAGTCACGGCGCTCTGGGGCTCTTCGAAATCGACAGTCACCGTACCATCCTCGCCGGCGCGCACCGTCGCCGGCACGGCCGAGTGCCGATAGCGAATTTTCGCCGCACAACGCATCGGTTCGTTCAGCGGCACTGGGCACAACCAGTTGATTTCCTTGCCCAACAGACCGACCGAGAGAAGATTTTCCCGGTCGCCCAGCACAACGGTTTTGCTCTCAGGAATGATTTCCAGCACGAAGCGCTTGCGATCCGTGGCGATACCCAGCCCCTTGCGCTGGCCGATGGTGAAGCGTTCGTAACCGTCATGCTCGCCGAGGATCGCCCCGTCCGTATCGACGACCTGACCGGCGGTAGCCAGCTCGGGCCGACGCCGGCGAATTAAAGCGGCATGATCGCCATCGGGCACGAAGCAGATTTCCACCGAATCGGGCTTATCGGCCACGCGGACCAAACCGGCTTCCCGCGCGATCTCGCGGATCTCTGGCTTCTTGTAGCCCCCTACGGGAAAAAGGAGGTGGTCCAGCACTTCCTTCTTGATGCCGTGCAAGACATAGGACTGATCCTTATCTGGATCGACCCCACGATGTAACTCGGCGTTACCGCTGCCATCGCGCAATACCTGGGCATAATGCCCGGTGGCAATGAAATCGGCGTTGAGCTGTTTGCCGAATTCCCAGAGCTTGCCGAACTTCAACCAGTTGTTGCAGACCACGCAGGGATTAGGTGTGCGGCCACGCAAATACTCATCCGTGAAATAGTCGATGATCTGATCGAATTCACGTTCGAAATCGAGAGCGTAAAAGGGAATATCGAGTTTATCGGCCACCCGCCGGGCATCGTTCGAATCGATCGCCGAGCAGCAGCCCTTCTTATTGTCCGGCCGGCAGTCGGTTTCGGTGGCATGCACTCCCGTGCGCATGAACAGCCCCACGACTTCGTACCCCTGCCGCTTCAGCAGTACCGCACTTGCACTGCTGTCGACGCCGCCGCTCATCGCCAGGACGACTTTTTTCATGACCGCAAAACTCTTAACGAAACTTCAAAAAGCTATTGTATTTTAGGCCGGGCCAGGAATCGAAACTTCTTTACCGGACAACATTTTACGATATCACTCTGCCAGACAATCCTGTTTTTTCTTCACAATCCATTCCTGAGCGCGGCGGTATAAGCCTGAATTTAGCCACCTAGGAGATATGAAGTTTTAGTGAAGCTGCCCTGTTACGAGAGGCTCGACTCGATGAAGCTCAAATACTGGTCGCTAGTGTGTGGAACGGCCTTCGGCCTGAATCCCAACCTTCCTAGCCAAAATTCTCTTCTGGCCGGCGATCCCAAAGTGCCTGCGGCCGATACCAAAACGAAAGAGGACTTTGGGCTCACCAAGGTTCATTCCTACCACATCGAAATGACGGCGGAGGAATGGAAGAAAATGCAGGAAGTTGTGGGCGGGCGTGGGCCGGGCGGACCCGGAGGACCTGGCGGTGGTTTTGGTCCCGGTCGAGGCGGACCGGGTGGCGGACCCGGAGGACCTGGCGGCGGCCCGGAAGGCAGACCGGCGCAGCCGTCGGAAGCGGCCGGGAAAAACAATCCTCAAACGAAGGATTCCCATCGCGGCTCGGGTTTCGGAACCGAATTTCCCTGGGCGAAGGGAACTTTCGTCGGCGACGGCGAAACCGTTCAAAATGTCGGGCTGCGCTACAAGGGCAACGCCAGCTACATGGCCTCCTCACGCGGTTTAAAACGAAATATCAAAGTGGATTTCAACCACTACGAGGAGGAGTTGAAGTTTCACGATCTCAAAGCGCTGAATCTCAATGCCGGGGCCATGGACCCGACCAAAATTCACGAAGTGCTGGCTTACTCGCTGTTTCGTAAAGCCGGCGTAGCCGCCGCGCGAACGGCGTTCGCGGAAGTGACCCTCAGCGTTCCGGGCAAGTATGACAACGAACTCCTGGGGCTGTACACGGTGGTGGAACAGGTCGACAAGAACTTCCTGAAGCAGAACTTCAAGAACACCAAGGGCCTGTTGATGAAGCCCGAACGGGTGCGCGGCCTGGAATACCTCGGCGACGACTGGGCCAAGTACAAAACCATGTACCAACCTAAACACGACGCCACCAAGGAACAGGCCCAGCGCGTCATTGATTTCGCCAAACTGGTGTTCAAAGCCGACGATGAGCAGTTCAAGAAAGAAATTGGATCCTATCTGGATATCGACGCTTTCCTGCGCTTCTTCGCCGTTAACGCTTATGTGGTGAATCTGGATTGCTTCTTCAGCATGGGCCACAATTACTACATCTACCTGAATCCCGACACTAACAAGTTCGTCTACTTCCCCTGGGATCTCGATCTCTCTTTCGGTGGCTTCCCGATGATGGGCGGCGGCGATCAACAGATTAACCTGAGTCTGACGCATCCCCACGGTGGCGAGAACAAGCTCATCGACCGGCTACTGGCCGTGAAGGAGATTAACGAGAAATATCAGGCTCTGCTGAAGGAATTCGCCAAAACCATCTTCAACAAGGAAACTCTGTTGAAGGAACTGGAAAGCGTGGAAAAAACCACGGCTGGCCTGATCGCCAAAGAGAAGAAGGCGGCAGAAGCTCGTAAAGAAACCGGCGGCGGCTTCGGCGGTCCTGGAGGTCCTGGTGGCTTCGGCCCCGGCGGGGGAGGCCCCGGCGGACCAGGGGGTGGTTTCGGTCGAGGTCCCGGTGGTCCCGGCGGACCGGGGGGCGGCCTGACCAAATCGTTGAAAGAATTCTTCGAGCTTCGCACCGTGGCCGTTTCCGATCAAATCAACGGCAAGTCCAAAGGCTATGTGCCACAGGGCTTTGGCCCCGGCGGAGGCGGGCGCGGCGGACCAGGCGGCGGTTTTGGAATGCGCTTCCCCCAGCCTGGAGAAGTAATGCCGGAAATGATCCAGAATATGCTGAACCTCACGTCGGAGCAAAAGAAGAAACTCGCCGAAATTCAGAAAGAGACCGACTCCCAGATTGAAAAACTGCTGACCGAAGATCAGCGGAAGCAACTGAAGGAATTCAAGGAACGGGGCCCCGGCGGCTTTCCGGGTGGACCTGGAGGTCCCGGCGGTTTTGGCCCCGGTGGACCGGGAGGATTCGGTCCGGGGGGTCCCGGTGGACCCCCGAACGACGAATAAGACTTTTCCCTCATGCCCCGGGCTCATCGACCGAGCCCGACATTTTCATTGAATCGCCCATTCCCGTCTGGTACCGTACTAGCACTATCTTCAAACGGGAATTCAGTATGAAACGACTCGCCTTGTGGCTTTTTTTGCTGTCCGGTCTGCTGGCCGGCTGCGATAAATCGGCCAATGCTCCGGTTGGAGTAAACTCGCAGGATATGACGGGCATTCCCAAAGAAGCCCAACAGAAACTGGAAGCGCACGATGTTCCCGGCGCTTTACAAATCCTTGATGAAACACTCGTCAAGGAACCGAATAACCTCCCGATTCTCCGTATGGCCCTGAGCCTCTCGCAAGATTATGCCTCGCAACAGTCGAAGTCGAATCCCGAGGTCGCGTATCCCCTGATGAAGAAGTCCGCGGGTTATCTCCGCTCGTTGAAAAAAGTCGACAAAACGAATATTCCGAAGTCGTTTGAAGGACAGGTTTTTTACAACGAAGCCTGTGCCTTCGCCCGGGAAAACAAGAAAGAAGAGGCTTTGGCGTCCTTAAACGATTGTCTCGCCTCAGGCTTCGAGGAAGTGGAACTTCTGGATACGGATGAAGACCTGAATTCGATTCGCGAGCTGCCCGAATTCAAAGCGATTGTGCCCAAGTTCAAAGAAAAATTGCTGGTTGTTGCCAAGGAAAGTGCCCGGGCGACAATCGACACCTCGAAGCCTTTTGACTTCGATTTCAATCTGAAGACGATTGAAGGTAAACCGGTCGCTCTGTCGGACTATGCCGGTAAAGTTTTGATCGTCGATTTCTGGGGAACCTGGTGCCCGCCGTGCCGGATGGAGATTCCGCACTTTATCGAGTTGCACAAAAAATATCGGGACAAAGGTTTTGAGATCGTTGGCATCAATTACGAGAGTGGATCCGAAGCGGAAGTGAAGGCGACGATCAAAAATTTTGCGGATGCCGAAGGCATCACTTATCCCTGTGTGATTGGCGATAAAGCAACTACCGCTCGCGTACCGAATTTCCGGGCCTATCCCACGACGTTGTTCATCGACCGGGCCGGTAAGGTTCGCGCGATGCTGGTCGGGCTACACCCCCTGGCGGAACTGGAAGCTCTGGTGACCATTTTGTTGGATGAGAAGAAGTAATAAAGAAATTGAAACAGGGTGACAAACAGTGAGCGGTTGCTTCTGTTGTGTCACCCTTTGTTTTCACATCTTACTTCAACTTCACGGCGAACAGAAAATCGGGAGAGAAATCGCCGCCGTCGTCTCCTCCGGAATCATCACCGCCGCTGTCATCGCCACCGGAATCGGTGCTCCCTCCGGAATCGCCGCCGGTATCCGAGCCGCCGCCCGTATCACCGCCCGTGTATCCCCCCGAGTCCGTTGCGCCCCCGCTGGTATCACCGCCGGTGTAAACTCCGCTATTGGAGTTGTCTCCACCGCTGCCGTTGTCGTTCCCTCCGACGTTACCCGTGGGAGGATCGGGATAATTGGTACCGGAGCCCGAAGGGGTTTGGGTGATCAATTGACCCGTTTTGCCATCGAACACCTGAATGTCCTGAAGGCTACCGCCATGCGTCGTCACGATGATATCTCGAATGCCACTGCCGATGGCATCAGCCACCCGAACATCGACGCCATCGGTGTACGCCGGGTTATAAGCAAGGAAGCTATCGATTACGGAGAAGTCTGTTCCGCTAAAAGCTTTCACGGCTCCGCCCGGGGCTCCCGCTCCCGAGCTGACCACGATATCGGCCACGCCGCTGCCGGTGATGTCACCCCCCGCGACGGAAATTTCTCCATCGAAGCCGGGGAAGGCAAAAAAGCCGGAATTGTACATCGAGCCATCGGCATTGAACAGCGCCACACGCCCGTTAATATTCGGCCCGCCGGCTCCCACGATTATCTGGTCGGCACTGCCGCCGTTGAAGTCCGCGCCGCTCACCGAGATCGGTCCCAGGAAGCCGGGGAAAGCCAGGAAGCTCGACACTACGGAACCATCCTTACCACTGAAAGCCATGATGTGTGCGTTGTAATCCGCGGCAACCAGTATGTCTTGATACCCATCGCCATTCACATCAGCCGCCCCGACATTCACACCCCCCAGAAAACCGGGGAAGGCAAAGAAGTTATCGATCAGATTGCCGGTGACCCCGTCAAACACCTTGACGTGCCCACCCGCTCCCTGGGCCGCAACGATCAAATCCGAAATGCCATCTCCGTTGACATCTCCGGCCGCCACCGAAAGGGCTCCTTTGTAGCCCGGGAAGGGGGTAATCGAAGCGAAAGCGGGGTAGGAAGTTGCCGGATCGTAGAGATTCACCGTCGAATCGGTGTATCCGTTGTAGGAAGCGATCGCGACCAATTTGTCGGTTAAGGCTGCGGGGACAATTCGGGATTCCATGTTTTCCAGGGTTAACTGAGCCCGAAAGGCGGCCTTGTAGGAAGGCGTTGGATTGGGATCGCGCAACGAGTTTCTAAGCCATGTAAACATGACGGTAACCTCCAGATGTATGTCTTGTTTTGAAATCGAGGCGGGAGAGTGGTCAGGTGGGAGTTGCTCGTGCGAGCAAGCTGCTTGATCAGGGTCCCAGCAGTTTTTTTAAATCACAAAAGGGAAATGCATTTATTTCAAAAACTTGCACGGACGATGCTGGACGTGATGGAAATTTTATCTTTGGAGGGGGGTAAAGTCCTTGGAATGTCTGGAAATTAGTAGTGATTCTCGGCGATCTCCATCTCCGCTACTAACCCCCAGAATCCGTTCCAGCCATCTCATAGGGCCACTGCCTGGACTAACGTTCTGTGGTATCTAGCCAGCTGGTCCTTCCGGCAGAGGGAAAGTGAATGGCACGATTCGTTGTGCCTCCCAAAAACTGACAACGGCTACCAGCGTCGATTCCGCTTCGGCAAAGGCAATGTCCTTGGGAATAGTCGCTTCCTCATACGTTTTTCTTGTAACTTCGAACTGCTCCTGAAAGGTCGTCAGCCCCTGGCAGTCGATGTAGCGGGAGCGGCAGGCGATGCGGAATTCTTCTCCCGCAAGCTTCCAAAAATCAACCTGTTCCAGCCCGTGGACTCGGCGGATACGACTGAGGTCGTAAAGATCTTTTGCCCGCACCGCCTCGCCCGGCTTTTTCACCTTGGACCGATAAGCCGGCAAGGAGCTGAGAAAGGCCCGTAATTTCTCACCCGCTATCCGCTCCAATGTGTAAGCAAACACGAAATGCCCACCCACCTCGACAGGCGAAACAGAGCTATCGAGCATCTGTTCCGGAGCGGCCACATCGATTTCAAGAGCGGGGAGTCCTCTTATGGATCGCGCAAGGTCGTTGACATTTAATTTTACCTTGAACGCATCCCACCCGATGGGATGGCTGTTTGATGGATAGGTCCGGACGGTAAGCTCAGTTAGCTCAAATCGCACCGGCGCCTGCCGTTCAAAATGACGCCGGACCGCCGTTGCTATCTCCTCTTCTAAAAATCTTTGTTGCGCATCGCGACACGGATAATTTTGAACGAAGGACGCGGTGAGGTTGGTGTCCAAGTCGAGAGACTGACGGCCAAATCCCAGGCGAACGTTGAGCACTCGGGCTCCCTTGAACACCAGCACTTCATCGAGTTGTTTCGAGGCCGCCAGCGCGACAAAAATTTCGTCCAGCACCTGGGACTTCCAGTGCGCGCTGTCTTTCCGGTTCATGGGGTATTTACCAACCAGAGCACGTTCAGATTCTGGTAATCGACCCCAGGCAGCAAGGAGATGCAGGCGTGCGGACTCTGGCGATCAATCGCCAGCTGAGATGCGTCGAGGAATCGCCGAAACTCCGCACCTGGGGCGCCTCCAGCGAGTTCCAGCATAACGGCCAGGCGTCGTGCCGTGGCAGGATAGCTCATGATGCGGAGATAATCCACGAGGCGTTCTTCATCGATGCGCCGCGAGGCAACGGCTTCCCGCCAGGCTTCAAACACCACTTCTGGACCGCCGCAGTGGAACGGCTTGTAGAGGGTATCCAGCAGGGTTTGTTCCAGGGTAGTGATGCGAATCTGCGCGCGTGGCCCGTACGCCCTGGTCTGCACCCCGGGAACCAATCGGGAGGAACGGCGGGTGCTGTAGAACGAAGTTCCTTGAGCTTGAAAGAGGAGCTTTCCAAGCCCTCGTGGCGCTCGACTTTCGGAATTCATCAAGGATTCGGACGGCTCAGATATTTCTAACGGCAGACGTTTTTTATCGGAAGCGGGTGTTGGCAGTTGCAGTTCGGCAACGTGGTGATGTTCGACCAGCTGGGTCGTGAGCTCGTGAAACGCGACCGCGCTGAAGTAACAGATCACTCCCGACGGTTTGGCCGCCATCAATAACTCGAGTGGATCCATTTCTGATTCGGAGCTTGCTCCGATTTCGAAGAGAAAAACAGATTCGTTATCGACGGGGAGCAACGTGGCCAAGCGAAGCTGACAGATCCAGTCCAGCAGGGAAGCATGCGACAAATCGGACTTCACTTGTTCTGCAGCTAATTCTTCTCGGATCTGTCGGAACAACTTGTCGAGTGCGGGCTTCGTCCAATAGCGAACCGTGGGCCATTTTGACGACGGAGCAGCCAATTTTTGATTGAGGCGGGCCAGGAAGGCTTCGCGGTAAGCTTGCTCTTTTTCGAATCGGCCTACCTTGCGAGTCATGATTCATCAGATATGTTTATGTTTATGCTTGCTTAAGCAAGCATAAACATAAACATATCTGTAGTCAAGTGAAATTATTGAGTTTCGTAGGAAAACCACACACAATTGGTTTCAAAACCATCTCTCCGTCTCCGCCC
This sequence comes from Telmatocola sphagniphila, assembly GCF_018398935.1. Classification (GTDB taxonomy): domain Bacteria; phylum Planctomycetota; class Planctomycetia; order Gemmatales; family Gemmataceae; genus Telmatocola; species Telmatocola sphagniphila. Next base: position 4,972,504 of record NZ_CP074694.1, read on the forward strand.
TCGGTGCTCTCTGCGGTTAACTGAATTTGATATCTCACCCCACAAAAAAACCCGGAGGTTCGCTCCGGGTTCGCTTTGCTCTTTTAAATCGAAGTTCGATCAAACAAACTTCGTCTTACCCGGGATGGCGACCGGCGGCGTTTCGATCTTCATATCCCAGCTCATGTCCTTCGGTTCGGGCATCAGCTGCTGCTTGCTGGCCAGAGCATCGGCCCAGGTGATGCGATGACCCGTGTAGGTCGACATCCGGCCCAGAATCGCCGTCATGGTGCTCTCGGCCACGTTCTGCAATTCATTCAGCGGTTTGTTTTCGCGAATGCTGCGAATCAAGTCCACGTGCTCCTGAACGTACGGGGAGATATCCTTGTCCTTGCCCACCGTCTTGCCGTTGATCTGGTAGCGGGCGCTATCCTGGAGATCCGCCCGACCCTTGGTGCCGATGACGGCTTCGCTGACGTTCTGATCGCAACCGGGGGCATGTCGGCAGAAGCTGAAGACGCGAGCGCCATTCGGGTATTCATACTCGACGGCGAAGTGGTCGAAGATGTTACCGACATCCTTGGGATCACCGACCCGGCGATGCGAACGGCCGCCCATACCGCTGGCGGCAATGGGGTGCGATTGCATCAACCAGTTGATCACGTCCAAATTGTGAACGTGCTGTTCGGTGATATGGTCGCCGCACAGCCAGGTGAAGTGGTACCAGTTGTTGATCTGGTAGGCCAGTTCGGTTTCATGCCCGGCTAGTTTGAGGAAGTCTTTGTCATTTCGGGCGTGGAACCAGGGTTCCGTGCCATTCCAGTAGCACCGACCGCCCACCAGTTCGCCGATAGCGCCGTCGTGCACGGCCTTCACGGTATCGATGTAACCCTGCTGATGACGGCGTTGCGTACCGGCTACCACGGCCAGATTCTTCTTCTTCGCTTCATCCACTAATGAAAGCACTTTGCGGATACCGGGAGCATCCGTCGCCACCGGCTTTTCACAGAAAACGTGCTTGCCAGCTTTGATGGCTGCTTCGAGGTGATAGGGTCGGAAGCCGGGAGTGGTGGCCAGGATGACCAGATCCACGCCGCTGTCGATCACTTTCTGGTAAGCGTCCAGACCACCGAAAATACGATCTTCCGTTACTTCGGTACGACCGGAATACTTCTTCGAACCTTTCTTACGCTCAACCAACCCTGCTGCTTTTTCTTTGAACGCATCACCGACAGCCCAGAGTTTTACTCCTTTGTCGGCATCCATGCAGTTTTCTGCAGCCTGACTGCCACGACCGCCGCAGCCGATCAAGCCAACTTTGATGACATCGTCTTTGCCGCCAGCGTAAACGCCTCCAGCGGACAACATGGTCGCTGCGGTGGCCACCGAGCCGAGGGCCACGAAATCCCGTCGGGACGGGGTGTTGAAAGTGTCCGACATAAAAAGTCTCCAGAGAGGTAGGAAATTGATAACTTGCCGAATCAGCGATTCGGAAAATTATTTATCATCGTCGTCTTCGTACTCGTCGTTGCTTTTCTTGGTCACCTTGGAAACCAGACCTTTTAGTTCCGGTTGTTCTACCACGGCACGGACCACGCGAAAGCCGACTTTGTCGAATTTGGTCAACCACCAGATGCTGCGCGGCTCCTGCGGATCGTGCTTCATCCAGTCGGGTTTGGAATTTACTCGGGCCGCGCTGCGGAAGGCCGCGGGATCGCTTTCCTTCCAGTTGCCGCCACGCGTCACATGCGACCATTTATCGGCGGTCGGCACGATTACCGGGCAGGTGACGAACGGATTCTTCGCATAGCGTGCATAAGCTTTGGGATCGTATTGATCGAGCGTCCATTCCATGACGTTGCCGTACATGTCGTACAGACCCCAGGGATTGGGCTTCTTGGTGCCGACCTTGTGAGTGGTGCCGTCTTCATGTTCCGGCTCGGCGGAATTACCTTTCATCCAGGCATAGTCCCCCAGCTTCTTGGGGTCGTCACCGAAGAAGTAAGCGGTCGTGGTACCAGCGCGGCAGGCGTATTCCCATTCCGCTTCAGTCGGCAATCGGTAAGTGTGACCGGTCTTGGCCGACAGCCAGCGGCAATATTCCATGGCACAGTGATGAGTCATGCAAATGGCGGGCTTCTGGCCGTAGCCATGGCCATAATCGGAAGGAACGTAGGGCTTGGTGGGATAGGTGACGCCATCGACGCGGTCTTTATCGCCGGCCTCGGCTTCAATGGCCGTGTTCATGAAGGGTCGGAACTCGTCCCAAGTCACTTCGCATTTGCCCATCCAGTAAGGTTTCAGCTTCACCTTGTGCTGGGGGCCTTCATTTTTCTTACGACCCGGTTCCGATTCCGGGCTGCCCATCAGGAATTCCCCTTCGGGGATGGCCACCATATCGAAACTGACGTCCAAGCCTTTAATCTGGTCGGTATAGTCTTTATGAGGGGTGGTGGGTTTCGTCGTGGACTGCGCGCAGAGCGGATTACTGAAAGCCGATAAACCCAAAAAGGAAAGAAAGAACAAGAATCGCATCGCTAAAGGATCTCGAAAAGAAGAGGTATTGTCAATCAATTTCCGCGCTGAGTCGGGCTCCTCAAAGACGGCGGATCGAGGCAGGTACTCTAGTTATAATACCGAAAAGGGTGCGCAAAAACGCATTATTGGCAAAAAATCGGATGCAAAAATGCTGAACTTCAGACGATGCCCCTACCGCTGGTATTTCCTGCTGATCTTACTCGGCTTACCAGCCTCCGCACGGGGCCAAACCGCTCTGGAACGCTTCGAATTCCAGGAACCGCACATGGGGAGTCTGTTCCGGATCGTTTTGTATGCCCCGGATAAAGCCACGGCGGAGAAAGCCTCCCGCGCCGGGTTCGATCGGGTCGAGCAATTGAATCAGATCATGTCTGATTACAAGGCCGATAGCGAGTTGATGCTGCTGTGCAAAAAATTTGAAAAAGAAATCGGCGAACCGGTGAAAATCAGCGAGGAATTATTCACCGTTCTCTCGCAGGCCCAGAAGATTTCCGAACTTTCCGACGGCAGTTTCGATGTCACCGTCGGCGCCGTGGTGAAACTCTGGCGGATCTCTCGCAAAACCGAGAAACTCCCCGATCCGAAAGCCCTGGCCGAGGCCCGCAAACGGGTCGGTTGGAAAAACATTCATCTCGATGCCACCAATAAGACCGCAAAATTTCTGGTGCCGGGCATGCTGCTCGATCTGGGGGGCATCGCCAAAGGGTATGCGGCCGATGAGGGGTTAGACGCCCTGAAAAAATTCGGCATTGATCGTGCCATGCTCGCGGCCAGCGGCGATATCTCGGTCCGAGGAACGCCGCCCGATGCCCCCGGCTGGAAAATTCAGATCGGCAAATTGACCCGGAAGAGCGAAAATCGGGTTTTACTTCTCAAGGATCAGTCTGTTAGCACCTCCGGCGATGCGGAACAGTACGTCGAAATCGACGGCGTTCGCTACTCGCACATCGTCGATCCGAAAACCGGCGTGGGACTCATCGGCCATCGCAGTGCCACGGTAGTGGCTCCCAAGGGAATTCTAGCCGATTCCTTGACCAAAATGGCGATCATTCAGCCGCCGGATAAGTCGCTGCCGATTCTGGAAAAACAGCCCGGTGTGGAAGTTTTCCTCGCCGTCCTGGAGAATGGTCAGGAGAAAAACTTCGCCTCCAAAGGTTTCGAAAAGCTTTTGCAGAAGTGATGATCAATTCAACAGAAGTTGCTTCGCACCCGCATCCAGCAGTTTCCCGGCCAGTAGAGCGCCTAACTCTTGGGGCCGATCCGACGCACCAGAGATTTGATCGTAAATCCTTTGTCGCCCATCCTGAGAGAGTACCGCCGCCCGCAAGGTGAGGGTTTCTGCCTCCGCGATGGACTGCACGCCGATCGGCACCAGACAGCCGCCGCCTAAAGCGAACAGCATACTCCGCTCGGCCAGCACGGCGTTCCAAGTTTTGGGATCGTTGATCGTGCGTAAGGCTTCGACCGCCTCTACATTATCCTCGCGGCATTCCAGCCCGATGGCCCCCTGACCGACCGCCGGGAGCATCCACTCCGGATCGAGCCGTTCGGTAATTTGATTCTCGAAACCCAATCGAATCAGACCAGCCTGAGCGAGAATGATGCCATCGAGATTCTGATCGCGCAGCTTGCGCAGCCGGGTATCGACGTTGCCGCGCAGGTCAATGAGATTCAAATCGGGCCGGCGGTTTAGAATTTGCGCCCGTCGCCGAAGCGAACTGGTACCCAACGTGGCCCCGGCAGGAAGATCATCGAATTTCGAATATTTATGCGAAATGAAGGCATCGCCGATAGGAGCTCGGGCTGGTGTGGCGATCAGCTTTAATCCCTCGACAAATAGCGTCGGCAAATCCTTCAGACTGTGAACCGCGACATCCACCCGGCGATCCAGCAGGGCGTTCTGAATTTCCCGGGTGAAAACACCGAAGCCCCCCATGGCCGATAGCGGTCGATCTTGAACGGCATCGCCAGTGGTTTCAATCCGTACCAGTTCCACGCTGCCGACGGAGGGCACTTGGCGGAGCAAATCGGCAATATGGTTGGCCTGCCAGAGTGCCAGCGCGCTGGCGCGAGTTCCAATTCGAATGTGCGTCATGAAAGGATAAGCTTCAGTTGGTTCTTGAGTCTTTGGGAAATTTCTGCTCGGGAGTGCGTGCCAGTTTCCAGACGCCGCTTCTCTTCCGGGGAACGATCGGCTTTTTCCAACTCAAACCAGGCCGCTCGGAGTCGATCCGGTTCTTGAAGAGAACGCGGGAACAGGTGCCAGTGCAAATGCGGCACCTGATTTCCCAGCAGTTCGTAGTTCAGCTTATGCGGCTGGTACGCTTTTTCGACCGCCTCGGCCAGAGTGGCCATTTCGTCTAGAAAAGCGGAACGGCGAGGCCCCAGCTGCGAGAGTTCACTGTGATGAGTCTTGGAAATCAGCACGCAGTAGCCGGTGTAATACTGCCAGGGCCCGAGAAACGCGACCGAGTTTTCAAATTCCCAGACGATATCTTCGGGGGGCAATGCCGCCAGATTTTGAAGCTTCTGACAAAAGGGGCAGGTGGTACTGGTCATCGGTGTTCCAATGTCAATTCATTCCTTGACGCGTTAATTTAACTTTCGATTTCAAACAACTCTCTTCGTGGCGAAGCCACCCATCTGTCCTCTGTGTCCTCTGTGGTTAAATTTCTTGTCTTCAAATCTACACCGAAATCGACGCAGCAACCTTACGCTCGGATACATGGCCCAACACAGCTACAACCGCGGTTCCAGATCGGGCGGCAAATCGCCGCGTTGCTTATCCTTGGCAAACGCTTCGATGAATTCTTCGATCTGCTTGCGGGTATTCATCCGGCCAATCGGACCCATCTTGTCGATGAATAAGGCCCCTTGCAGATGGTCTACTTCGTGCTGCCAGAGCCGTGCGCCCAGATCGTTCGAAACCATCTCGAACAATTCCCCCTTCAGGTTGTAGGCCTGCACGCGAACCGTTTTATAGCGTCGGATATTGGTGAAGACTCCCGGAAAGCTCAGACAGCCTTCCCGGTCATTCACCTGGGCTCCCTGCATATTGACGATCACCGGGTTGATGGCCACACATTCGTTTTCTTTTTCTTCCGGCTTCCCGGAGAAATTCATCACCAGTATCTGCAACGGCAGTCCCACCTGGGGACCGGCCAGCCCCAGGCCTTCGTGCTTGTACATCAGCTCCAGCATCTCGCCGGCCTGAATGGCCAATTCCTTGGAAATCGTCGATATCGGCTCGGCCTTGGCCCGCAATACCGGGTGTGGGTAATTCAGAATCTTCATAATGGTATTTTAATGGCGCCCGGCCTCGAAAAGGTAGTGCCGGCGTCCGAGAAACAGGACCCAAGAAATCGGGAGAGACTTCTCACCACCCGATGCGGTATTATATCTCCTTCGACGAACGGCCCTCGATGACGGAACTCCATGCGCTGGATCTTCTTTGCGGCTCTTATCCTTTTGACGGCCCTGGTGCTGCAGGCCGGCCTGCTGGCCTTCGCCATGTACGTACTACTGGGGCTTCTGCTGCTGTCGCGCTGGCTGGCGAAAGAATGGATCACTGGGCTGACGGCGAAACGGGAAAGCCGCACGCTGGAACCGGCCGAAATCGGCGACAAAGTCGAGATCAAAGTTAAGGTGAAAAATAGCGGCCGGATCACCGTGGCCTGGTTGCTTCTCGAAGATTTACTGCCTGAAAAAGCCCGCCGGCAAAAACGCTTCCGACTCAAAGGCAAAGCCATCAAGATCGCAATGCTGCGGGCCGGTAAGACCGCCGTGCTGAAGTATAACATTTTGTGCGAAATGCGCGGGCTGTTTCAAATCGGGCCGACCATTCTGGAAACCGGGGATCTCTTCGGGCTGCATCGCCGGCATCGCATCGTCACCCAGCCGATATTTCTAATGGTCTATCCCAAGGTGCTGCCGCTGCCCAAGTACAACTTCGCTTCGCAGCGGCCGATTGGCGAAGTGAATATGGCCCATCGCCTTTTTGAAGATCCCACCCGCCATGCGGGTGTCCGGCCCTACCAGATCGGCGATCCGTTGCAGCGTGTGCACTGGCGGGCGACCGCCCGGACCGGCGAGATCATGTGCAAAGTGTACGATCCGACTTCGCTGGCCGGGGCCACCATTCTGCTCGACTTTCACATCGATAGCTATCACAAACGAGGCGAGCCGCACCGTTCGGAACTCGGTGTCACCGCCGCCTGTTCCATCGCCTACGCCGTGAGTCTTTTGAATCAGCAGGTCGGCCTCTGCACCAATGGCAAAGACGCCGCGGATCGCGTACGGCTGAATGTGCACATCCAGGAAGGGGAAGATACTTCCACCAACAGCTACGAAACCCGGGAAGAAGCCAAAAAGGAAGGGGCGATGCAGACCAGCAGCGATCGTCTCCGTCCGATGGTAGTGGAAACGCGCCGGGGGATTGAACAGTTTCAGAAAATCCGGGAAACTCTAGCCCGCATCGAACTGACCGATGGCCTGCCGTTCGCGCGCATGGTCTTTGAATTGATCGGTCGCATTCCCCGGGATGCCACCATCATTGCGCTGTTGGGAACCGTGACTCCCGAAAATGCCAACGCCCTCGGGACTTTGCGCCGCCAGGGTTTTGCCATCACGGTGATTTGTCTGATGATGGACGAGAGCGAGGAAACGGAAAAATCGATCGGTCGGCTCTACGCGGAAGGGATTCGGGACGTTCGCCATTTGCCCAATGAAGAGGCTCTCTCTCAACTGTGCGAACAAAGCACCTTCGGCGGCACGCCCTACAGCATGGCCGTGGCCTATTAACGCATCTTCAATTTACCGGTCGTGTAAACTTCTTCGAGCATGTTCTTGGCCATCGGGGGCAAGGGGCCGTCGTGCACGGTCTGCATGGTCAGATGCGCGGCGTAGTCGACCCGCTTCAACTGAATGTCGTGATCGATAATCATCGCATAGGCACAGCGGGGATCCCCGTCGCGCGGCAGTCCGATGCTGCCGGGGTTGATGACGGTCGTCCCGCCGACTTTCAAGGTGTAGGGTATGTGCGTATGTCCGACGCAGACATAATCGACGTTCAGACCTTCCAATCTCGGCGCCCAGAAATTGAGATCGGGCGGCGCGTATTCATCCATCGGGTCCCATGGCGAAGCGTGACAGAGCATGAAGCGTTTGCCATCGAGTGTAAGAAACTGGGTTAAGGGCAAACTCGACAGATAGCCCCGTTCGTCTTCGGTGAGATTCTCGATGGTCATCGGCCGGGTCACACTTGTCAGGTAGCGAAAGCCGACGTTACCCATGGTGTTGATGCGCTGCGCGGCCCCGTGGTCGTGATTGCCGCGCACACCATAGGAGGCGTTCTTGCGCACCCATTCGATGCAGGGGGAGGGCTCGGGACCATAGTCGACCAGGTCGCCCAGGAACAGGCAAATATCGAACTCGTCCTGCACCGCTTGCAGCGCCTGCCAGTTGCCGTGAATATCGGAGACCAGAAGAATTCGCATTAAGAGAACATAGAAGATGAAAGTATGAAGGGGCAATCAGTTACGTCGATTTTCGATCAGATAGTTTACCGGAAGCGAACGGCACTTTCCTCCGCCAATATTTAAAAGGAATCAATTAATTCCGTCGTTGAAGGCGGGAACTTCTCCGGTAGAACAAGGGGTGCTGGATTCGGCACCGGAGCTACTGGAGAAACCTTTGCTCGATATTTTAATGTTTCTTCTGGCCTGGCTCGGCCACGCCTGCTTCATGATGGTCCTGCTGAACATGGCCTATTCGATGCCCTGGGACCGCAATTTCCGGAAAGTATTTCGACTGTTGATGGGCCTTTGGATTTTTCTGGGGCCACTCTATTACTACTACCTCTTCGGACAGATTAATCCACTGAACACGCACGCCCGCGGCACGGTGCTGATCCTGGCGCATGCTTTGTACATGGGTATCTCTTTTACCTTCGCCATCGTCGCTTTGCCTTTGATCACGATCGTCCGGCTGCGACGTAAACCGCCCAAAAATCTGCTCCGCGAAACCACCGAAGTGCTGGATGTGGAACAGGTGCTCGGCCACAAACCCGTGGGAGATGGCAAATATCACTTCCTGGCGGACCTGCCATTCAACATGCTGTTCAAGGTCGACTTCACCACCTTGAGAATCGGTATCCCGAATCTGCCGGCCGAGTGGGAAGGGCTGACCATCCTGCATCTGAGCGATATGCACTTCATCGGCACGCCGGGCAAGGAGTACTTCGATGCGATTGTGGAAAAGTGCCTGGAATATGGACCCCACGATCTGGTGGTGATCAGCGGCGACATCATTGACACCAACAAGCATATCGCCTGGATCGAACCGATTCTCGGCCGGCTCAAAGGCACACACGGCACCTACGCCATTCTCGGAAATCACGACTGGTGGCAGGATTCGGATGCCGTGCGGTCGAAGTTGCGCGAACTGAACATCACCGTGCTGGGAAACAACTGGGAAACCGTGAAAATCAAGGGTCAGCCGATGACGATCATCGGCAACGAACAACCCTGGTTTCATCCCGGGCCCGACCTGTTCGCGGCCCCCAGCGGCGTATTCAAATTGCTGATCAGCCACACTCCCGATTACGTCTATTGGGCGGCATCGAAGGGCGTGCAGCTCATGCTCTCGGGGCACAATCACGGCGGGCAGCTTCGTCTGCCGATCTTTGGATCGATTTTCGTGCCGAGCTGGTACAGCCGGCGATTCGATATGGGGACATTTGCCGTCAAAGGCACGATGCTACACGTCAATCGCGGCATGGGTTCCAAGGAACCGTTGCGGTTTTTGTGCAATCCCCAGGTCTCGCGCATCCTCCTGGAACGGATCTAAAAAAAGAACTCGAGGACGCGTTCCTCCCGGCCGTTCTTTCTTAAATAATATCATGGGTCAATTACTCTGCCGCACGGCCGGGGTTTCTGAGGTCGAATCGGCCCTGAAGCTTCTCCGGGATCCCCGTCTGAGCGAGAAACAGAATCTGTTTCAATGGTCGCATCGCGTGCGGCTGTTTCAGATCGGGACGATCGAACTGGATCACATTCTCGTCTGCCTGGAGGCGGACGAGATCGTCGGCACACTCCTGGTGCAGGACGATTCCAAAGCTTCCGCGGTGATCTGGCCGCCCGGCACGATCACATCCAATCGCCGCTCGGAAATCGAAGAAAATCTGTTCCTCGCGCTGAAGGTGCGAGCCCGGCAGAAGGGCTGGACCAACATCCTGGCCTTCCCCGATTCCCGGGATCTTCCCCTGCTCGATTCTCTGAGGCAGGGCGGCTTCGAAAACATCACCCAGGTGCAAGAGCTATTGCGATCGGATACCGTGTCCGAAGAGGGAAAAGTTCCGCCGCTGGAGTGGGTCGATTATCGCTATTGCGACCGCGCGCTTTTCGAACGAATTTTCACCGCCACATTCGAAGGTTCGCTCGATTGTCCCGAGCTCAACGAGGTTCGGACGGCCGCCGAAATTTTGGAAGGTTACCGGCAGAGCGCGCCGGACCTGCGCCGGTGGTGGTTGATCCGGAATCAGGGACAGGAAATCGGCATCGTGCTGCTCTCGGATGCTCGGGAAGAGGGCTGGGAGATTGCCTACCTGGGAGTACTGCCGGGCTGCCGGAAACGGGGGCTCGGAAGCCAGCTTCTTCACGAAATCCTCCAGAAATGTTCGCTATTCGGCATTAGAAGCCTGCACGTCCGCGTCGATGTGCGCAACTTGCCCGCCTTACGTTTGTATGAGAAAAATCGGTTCCGATTGCAGCGGTCCCATCAAGTTTGCCTGATACGACGCTTTTGAGGGTGGCCTAAATCGGGGTATTTGGTGAAGAACGATTCCAGTCTTGACGGTCGAAATCAAGTGGTCAACTTGCATTACATTTGCGCATTTAACGATTTTGACGCTTGTAGCGATTTTAAGGATGCGCCTAACAGCTTCTGCACCTTACCTGTCTTCATCAGTTTCATTCCTGTTTGCAAGCCTGCCGAATCGAGCGATATTAAACCCTCGGCCCCTCGAAGGCGCAGGGACGCGGGTGTTCTATGCTCGATAGGTCGCATGTAATTTTGCATCTGGGAAAGGCCCTTCCATCTCCGTGGTGAAACTCGAGGCGAAGCCTGAAATGCTCGCCCCCGTACCGGCGTCCCCGGTGTCGGAAACGCTATCGGCTGCGCTGATCCGAAGAATCGGCGAAGATCGCTACAACTTCTGGTTCACCGGTCATACGCGAATCGAACGGGAAGCGGGCGTGCTCAAAATCGCCTGCCGAAATCCCCACTCGCAGGAGTGGCTGCGCAGCCAGTTTTCCGAAGCGATCCAGGAAGCGGCTCAGGACGCTTTCGGTGAACCGTTAATTCTTCAGTTCAGCAGCGACGAAAAGACCTTTCCGCCGGGCAAATCCGAAAGCCGCAGCCGGACGGCCGCGCCGGGGGCCGAACAAAAAGCGAATCCCGCTTCGGAAACCGGTAAAGCCACTCCGCAGACGCTCTTCGATGAGGTCGAGCAGTCCGCCCTGGAAGTTCCCAATTACGTCGAGCTGCCGCGCCGGCCCGCCAACGAAGAACCGGCTCGCTCTCTGGCTTCGCCGCAGCGAAAGTGGCGCTCGCTCAACGATTTCATCGTCGGCTCCTGCAATCGCGTGGCTCATGCGACGGCGATCAGCATCATCGAATCCCCGGGGCAGGAAGCCAATCCTCTGGTGCTGTACGGCCCTTGCGGTACCGGGAAGACGCACCTGTTGGAATCGATCTACGTCGGCCTCCGGAAGCGTCGGCCGATGGCCCGGCTCACCTACATCACGGCCGAGGAGTTTTTGAATCGCTTCGTGCAGATGCTGAAGACCAATAAGCAGGCGAACTTCCGCAGAACCTTCCGCGAATGCGATGCGCTGTTCCTCGATGATCTGTCCTTCCTGGCCGGTAAGCGCGGTTCGCAGGAAGAATTCCTGCATACCTTCGATGTGCTGCAGTCGGAAGGGCGACAGGTCGTCGTGACCCTCGACACTCACCCGCGCCTCTGCGATGATCTGATTGAAGAATTAGTGGATCGCCTGCTCGGGGGTGCCATCGCCAGTCTGATGCCGCCCGATACGGAAACCCGCTTTCAGATTTTGCGCGCCAAGACGCATCTGACCAATCCGCCGATTCCCGATTCCGTCCTGCAATTTCTGGCCGGCAAACTGCGCGGCAACGTGCGGGAACTGGAAGGGGCCATTCATAGCATCCGGCATTTCAGCAAGGTGACCGCTCAACCGGTGACGTTGGAACTGGCTCAGGAAGCTCTGGGCGATCTGATTCGACACGCGATGCGAGTGGTGAATATCGGCGATGTGGAAGGGGCCGTATGCGAAGCCCTTCGGCTGCCCAGCGGCATTTTGCGCTCCAAGCAGCGGACCTGGATGGTCAGCCATCCTCGTATGATTGCGATTTATCTCAGCCGCAAGCACACGACGGCGACTTACGGTGAGATCAGCGCTTACTTCGGGAACAAGACCCACAGCACGGCCGTGGCTGCGGAGAAAAAAGTGAAAAGCTGGCTCGCCCAGAACGAACCGATGAAGCTGGGCGAGCGGGATTGGATGGTCAAAGATCTCATCGATCGGATCGAACGCACCTTGCAACGATAATCAACCGGCCAGTTTCAATTCCGCGGCCACATTCGGCTCGCCGGGGATGCGGGCATCGCTGGGGTGCCAGAGTTCCTGTCGATTGCGAACCCGTTCCGCCAGAATCGCAATCTTCTCCGCCGAACCGGGCGTTGCACTGGTCGGGGCCACCGGATGCACTCCTTTACCAGAGAAGTTTCCTTCGCCGCGCCGGGCATATTTACTGGTCGAGGGATAAAGTTCTTTCACTCCCGGGGTGTAGAAGCAGCACCAGCAAAGCCCGCGGGGGCGGCTGACTTTGGCTTTTTTGCAGTGTCGGCAAATCATATCGAGCTCCTTGGATAAATGGTGTTCGTTCAGGGCAGGGAAATTAAGCGGCATTGCGGACGGCCCGAGTGACGGCCACGCGGAATCGTTCGTTCAGGGTGCGGTCGATTTCGCCCAGCAGGCCGAATCGCATGGCGCTGCGGGGGGTGGTGTCGTACCACTCCAGAAAAGGCCGGCAGGCTTCAGGATGGCCCAGACGGTTGCCGGCTTCGGCGCAGATTTCGTCGAAGTGCTGTTCGATTTCGCCCACGCTGTTGAGGGATTCGCCGCGCCAGCCGCAGTAGCTCAGGGCACAGCAGGCTTTAATCGGTTCCAGGCGATTGGGTTTCACGGCCAAGGGGTATGTGGTCGCACCTTGCAGGATGCGGGAGTCGTCTCGTTTGAGGGCCTTTCGCAGGGCTTCCAGTCCCAGGGTCGGCAGCAGGGGGGCGAAGCCGTTTCGCCAGATGTATTGCCAGGTTTCCATGTTCGGTACTCCTTCAAAACTCCGTATTGGATCCGACTATTTAAATGTATACTTGTACAGTATACCTGTCAAAGAGGATCGGCGGTTGGAAGGGGCTTTTTGGAGGATTTTGTCTAATAAAAGAGGGGTTTTGGCGGCTTCGAGGAGAAAATTAGACTTGAGAGGAGGCTAATATTAGACATTGTTAGACAAGTCAAAGCGGTTTGGATTCGACCCTAGAATTTGCGAAGAGGGATGGTGAAGCAGGTCATCTATCGAACTTGGCATGAACCCTTAACCAAAACCATTCCGGTCGATTTTGTAGGCCAATTCACAGATTGCGATTCCCAGAATAGCTGATAGAGTTTGAGACAGGTGGTTGAGATAGGAGCGCCTTCATGACAACTGTGTTCGATGTGGCCCATTATGTTCTTCAGCAGAAGGGCCCGATGAGCCATATGAAACTTCAAAAGCTGGTCTACTACTGTCAAGCCTGGTCACTGGTTTGGGAAGAGAAACCGATTTTTGAAGATCGAATTGAAGCCTGGGCGAATGGCCCGGTGGTGCCCGCATTGTTCGCTCAACTGAAGGGAAAATTTATCATTCAAATCGAAGATTTACCTGCTTCCAAGCAACTTCAGGATAAGCAAAAGGAAGTCGTCAATAAAGTGATTGATTTTTATGGAATCCACGATTCTCAGTGGCTTTCGGACTTAACCCACATGGAAAAGCCGTGGCAGGATGCCCGGAAGGGAATCGCCGTGGGAGCTCGAGCGAATAGCGAAATCACCCATGCCAGCATGGCAGAGTATTACTGTGGACTGTAATACTACTCCGAATCCATGAGCAAGAAGCCCAAAATCGCCCAGAGCCCAGCTCCTCCAAGTCCAAGATTGGGTAATGAAAATCCCGAAGAGTTCCGTGACCAGACGCCGGTTTGGAGTATCTCGATTTTCGACCATCAAGGACCTTGGGGCAAGCATCTCTGCGAGCAAAAAGATCATCTCTGGGACGAGATATACCCCAAGTTGAGAAATTACGAATCGATGACTTGGAATGAGATCCTACAAAATTCGAAAAGAGATCACTCAATTGAGGTTTATAAACTGATAAAGTTGGCCCAAAAGCGCTTAGTTGAACTGCGATTAGATGATTACGACAACCTATTCCGATTTCGCCTTTCTGGCGAAATGCGAGTATGGGGAATCCGAGAAGGGCGCGTGTTTCGACTGCTCTGGTGGGATCCGGAGCATGAAATCTGCCCTTCAATTAAAAAACATACCTGATATAGCTTTTCTTGAGATCATGAAAGGGCTTGTCCGAGTCAACATTCAGGCGAACAGACACACACCACCCAATAAAAAAACCACCCGCTTTTGGCGGATGGCTTTGCAAATTTCAAATTCCGATCGCTGATTACTCTTTCACTTCAAACCCGAACAGCTTGGCCACGCCTTCCACCAGGAAACCCGCCGGCTTGCTGGTCTGCTGGTAGCCCCACATGCTGTGCAGCAGTTCGAAGCTCATTAGAGCCCCGACGAACATCAGGAGCATGCACGGGATCAGAACGCCCACCGGCAGCCAGCCCCAATCGGCCGGAGCAGGAACCATGGCACCGCCGCGAACGACTTGTCCGTCTTCATCCAGTTCGATATCGCCTTCGTCGTTGTTGACGCCGCGAAGTGCCCGGCTGGCCGAGATGCTATCGTCGAGATCGATCTCGTCGAAGCTGATGCCGCCATCGCTGGCGCTCTTAAGTCCCTTGGCCTTGGCGCCCTTCTTGGCTTTCGGAGCGTCTTCATCGAGTTCGACGACTTCGCTGGCGCTTTCTTCCGAATCGCTATCGCCGTCCGAGCCTTCCACGGCCAAGTCGAAGTCGGAATTTTCGACATCCGTATCGGTGCCCGACTCATCGAGAGCCTGAACTTCGGAGGCCGAGTCGTCTTCCAGGGCCGGGAGTTCGAAATCGGTTTCGAAGATATCGCCTTTTTCCCCTTCCAGAGCCGGGTGGCTGTCGGAGGAAGATTCATCCAGGTTCAATTCGAATTCGCTGTCCGAATCGACGTAGGCTTCTTCTTTTTTGCCGCTCTTGGAAGGCGAATCGAGATTTACTTCGAATTCGATGTCATCCGAGCTTTCGGGTTTCCGGTTCTTCTCGAGCGACACGCCGCTGTCGGCGGGTTTGTTGAGATTGATGCCGCTGCGACCGGCGGCCGGGCCACCTTTGACCGATTTGCCGATGTCCACATCTTCGCTGCTGCTGGAGTCGGTGTTCAGTGAAAGTTCGAACTCATCGCTATCGGTTTCCAGGGTGAGTTCGAATTCGCTGCTGTCGCTATTTTCGGCCGGTTTGGGAATCTTGCCGGAAGCGCCCTTGGTCGGCTTGGGAAGCTCGAGCGAAATTTCCTCGGTGACTTCCTGCTTGGGGGATTTGCCTTTGTTGGCCTTTTCCAGCCGGACGTCGCTGTCGGAGCTGGTCTTGATCAGGGGCACGTCGCCCAGATCGAGATCGGGTCCGGAATCGAGAATCAGGGGAATGTCGTCGTCGCTGGCCGGCTTCTTGGAGCTGCCAACTGCGGAGGCGGGTTTGGTGATATCGGGCAGGCGAACTTCGTCTTCGCTGCTACCGCCTTGTGTACGGGCCAGTTCGTCGATTTCCGACGCCTTGAAGCGGAGCGTACTGCCATCTCGCAGAGAACGGATATGCTTCCATTCTTCGCGGAGCTTCTTCTTCATTTCATCGACAGAAATGCCGAGTTTGCCCGCGGCTTCATCCAATGTATAAGTCTGCGCCATGACCGATGCCTTCGTCGAAGTACGACGGAGAAAGGGTTACCCGGAACGCCTCCACCCATGAAGCTTCCGCTACCTGATTGTAACCGCCACTTTAAAAATTGCAAAGTTTATAGAGACAGGGCAAAGCGGGTAGACAGGACAGAAAGCGGAGCCGAGAAGGAATATGCCGATTATTCTGGCATCAATTCGAGAAACCTCAATCCGACTTGCTCCCGCGCTGCCCTCCGACGTCCTTAATTGGCTAACCATGGCAGCGATCTTCGAGTGACAATCACTACCAACACTAATGATATGCTCAGCATCAATCGAACGATTGGCATACGATCAGACCTAAATTTGAACTCAATCATTTGAGAAACAGCAGAATACCTTAGACGAAAATCGGATTTATCCGTATTGACTCGCCCCAAATCGACGATTAATTTAAGTAGCGGGCGCGGACTGACATCCCGTGAGAGATTACAACCAGGTTCCGTGAAGACGGAGAAGAACACACAATCGACCTGGATTGGACAGGGTTCACGAATGTGAGCCTTTCTTTCAACCGCAACTTCAAAAAGCCAAGCGAGCATCGCTTGGCTTTTTTTGTTCGCAGCGGTGCTGGCCTATTAGAGAGAGCGGATATTAACTACTGATTGCCAAGTTTGAGCATGTGAGCAACCGTCTTTTGAGTTAGAATTCCATCTCCAGCGGTTGTGGCAACACGACCTTATTCGATTCGCCTCTAGTTTCCTCCTCCTCAATTTCGACTTTAAATTTAAACGGTGGCAAATCGTAGGCAAAAACGTGAAAAATCAGCACAAGCTTACCTTGCCTCGCTTCGATCATTAATTGACTACAAGAATTAAGATCTATTTCCATCATTGGAAGATCTTCTGTATGACCTGGATGAATGAGAAGTAAAGCACATCGATGATGCCCAGATTGCATCGGGTGCCATCCAGAAGGTTGTAGTGTGCCAATTGCGACTGTTACTATCCCATTTTGTAATGTTGCTGGGCCTTTATTGAATAATTGGAGATTCAGACGCAAAAAAGAGCCTCGCCTGAGCACTCCCAGTCCGTACTCTTGTGGCGTGCTTTTGATCTTTAGTACAGCGTATGCATTCCGGTTCGGGAAAAACAAGCTACGTAATACTGCAGGCGGGATGTCGACGAAATTATCTCCAACACGCATTACCCATCGCTTCCCAATATTTGCTCGATGGGGTTTGTACTCACTCTCAGGTATGTAACAGACTACAAAACCCTTGCCACCTTGAGTTGAATCAGGGAACGCTTCTATTTCCACTCCAGGAACAGGCGGATCAACAGCATTCAATAAGAATTGTTTCAATCTCGCTTTAAAAACTTCGGGATTTTGTACCAAATTGAATCCGCATGCCTGTTCGATCAAGCTTCCTTGCGGCTTGCGGGCATCTATACCCCAAACGAAAACGCCACCGCTCGTATTAGCGAATCCCGACAGTGCTTCACAAAAAAATTCGTTAATCCGTCCTTCTCTTAATTCAGTTGGTGAATTGGGACCAGGAGTCAAATCGTTAGCGCCTTTGAATTCGCGGTATTCGGTCTCTTCAGTTGGAGGCCGACTGTTTACCAAGCTTTTTAAAAAGGAAGCTGGGTCTTCAAAGCCCTCGTGAGCCTTAATTTCATTGAAAAAATTTTGTGCGGCTGATGGACGGTTGGGCATTTTCTCTCTCGGTCAGAAATCCATGAAAGTAGATATTCTATAGTCTTTTTTCGGTCAGCTTTAAGCCATCCGTTCTTCAACCGAGCGAATCAACCTTCGATTCCCTACCTAAAAACGCCCTTAGCTCCCATCGAACGCCCAGGCTTCCATTGTCCAAACGGACCAATGAAAGCCACGGGTGGTCGAACGATTTAATCCTCAATTTCCGAACTTCTCGACGATCGCCGTCAGGTGCTTTCGCACCTCATCTT
The DNA here is from genome assembly GCF_018398935.1 of Telmatocola sphagniphila. Taxonomy (GTDB): domain Bacteria; phylum Planctomycetota; class Planctomycetia; order Gemmatales; family Gemmataceae; genus Telmatocola; species Telmatocola sphagniphila. Next base: position 4,990,137 of record NZ_CP074694.1, read on the forward strand.
CCTGCTTCGGCTGAGCGATCGCCCGGAGAACTTCCACCAAAACGGAGCGAATCGTATCCTGGAGATCGGGAACCGGGTTCGGATTCGTTTTGGGCAAACCCGGCAAAGGGATCCCGAGTCGACCGGCCAAGAGAACAATGGCCATCCCGATCAAACTGTACAGAAACTCATTCATCATGGGGCACTCTCTTTCTTCTTGGAAATGAATAACAGCAGGGCCAACCCACCCAGAATCCAGACACTGGCAGGAACTTGATTCAAAGAAGGCAACGCGATATTGGGCAGTACCGGCTTCTTGTTCGGGTCGGGATCGGCGTCCGGCTTATAGTTCGGATCGGCCTGCCGTAACGCCAACGCCAGACCGGCCGGTCCGCTCGAATAATCGCGAAACCGAAACACCACCGGCGACTTGCCATCCAGGCGGGGTGCCGGCTGAAAGGTGATTCCCGGTGCGAAACCGACGCTGGTCACCGCCCAATGATCGGTCGGATAATCCTGAAACAGCAACTTGTCGCGGTAGGGCGCCAACTCAGGAGCCGATTCCCAATCCCGGCGCACCTGCTCGCGAAACGCCGTATCGCCGACCACCGTCAATCGACCTTTACCGCTATCATCTTCGAGAGCATCGAACGCCGACAGTGCCTGGCCTCGACTAATCGATTGGCCGTTGAGGCGATATTCCAGTCGGGTCCGCAACCGCTCGGGATGCAGACCATAATTGGTGATCTCCGATTCCGCCAGGTCCGGCTTCGCGGGAGAATCGCCACAAATTACAGGGAAATTGCTCGGCGCGGCGGCTCGGGGTGGGACTTTGGCGGGAGTGGGAATAGAGGTCGGAATCGGCGGCGGACCCGGTTTCAGCAAGACGATGGCCCAGCCCCCATTGAGCGCTTTCCAACGGGAAACAAACTCCGCCGTCGGCAACCAGAGCCACTTGCCCGGAAAATTGTTGTCCTGAATCACCGCAAATCGATCCGACATATGGACCAGATTGACCATGTGGTAAATCGAACCGCGGTAGAAAACGCCATCGGCGCCGCTGTAGGTCACGCAAACATAACGGCCGGTTTTCAGCGCTCGCTTCAGGAAATCGACATCGCCCCCGGTATGCTGCAGATACGGAGGAACCGGCTTGTGCTGACGATCCGCCAGTGTGTGAATCACTTCATCCACCTTTTCCGGCCAGCCGCCGCCCGGCTGAGTCGTCATGTAATCGCGAATACCGATCAGCGTCCCTTCGTTCGCCCAGCGCGCGGCCAGATCGATACTGGTGAAGACGCAAAGCCCCAGTCCATCACGGCCAGCCAGGTTCCTCAGATGCTCGGAAACGGGAAGATGGCAGGTAACCGCCTCTTCCTCCAACAGAGGGCCGTTGGCCCGAATGCCATCGGGGGCGGCGAGCCACCCCGTCAGGCCAAGACTCAGAAAAAGTGACAATAGCATCATTTCGGGCTCCTTCAAAAAATGAGTATTTGATTCGGCCCAGATGTGGCCAAATCGACACGCGTGTATTAGAATACACCTAAGCTCGAATTTCCGCGATCTCGGTGAAACCTAAAATTTCGGAGAGTCTCCCCATGCTGCGACTGACCCTGCACCGCTATGCCACGCCCATCGGATGCCTGCTTTTGGCCACCGACGGCACCAAACTTTTCGCTGTCGATTTTGGAGATGACATCGGGAAGATTCAAAAAATGATTCAGCGCTACCACGGGAAAGCGGAAGTGGTGGAATCGAAAGACTCCTGCCCCTGGAACGAAGAACTACGCTCCTATTTCAACGGCGACCTGACAGCACTCGACGCCATTCCCATCGCCTGGGCCGGAACCGATTTTCAGCAGAAAGCGTGGCAGCACCTGCGGACCATTCCAGTAGGAAAAACGGAAAGTTACGGGCAGATGGCCAAAGCTCTGGGAGTTCCCAAAGCCAGCCGGGCGGTAGGACGGGCCAACGGTAGCAATCCGGTTGGACTGGTCGTGCCCTGCCATCGCGTCATCGGGGCCAACGGCTCATTGACCGGGTATGGCTTCGGCGTCGACCGCAAACGCTGGCTGTTGAAACACGAAGGGGTGGAAGTGAAGTAGCTAGCAGTTAAAGCAGATTGAAATCGGCGGTTCATTGCTTAGAAATACGAATTCTTATGCAATACTTTCGCCGATTTCTGGAACTGATCCGCTTCAGTCACACCCTCTTCGCGCTCCCCTTCGCGCTGATGAGTGCGACACTCGCCTGGAACCTGGAAGCCGGCTTCCGCGGGCTCGATCTGCTGGGCATTCTGCTCTGTATGATTTTCGCGCGCTCGGCCGCCATGGCCTTCAATCGCCTCGTCGATCGAAAAATCGATGCGACTAACCCCCGTACCGCGAAACGCCACCTGCCCGCCGGGCTGCTTTCGGTACCGGCAGTCACACTCTTCACTCTCTTTTGCGCGGCGGCCTTCGTCGCTTCAACCACCCTTTTCTACTATCGCGAACCTTCCAACCCCTGGCCGTTGTATCTCTCCGGGCCGGTGTTGATCTTCATCTGCTTCTACTCCCTGACCAAGCGTTTCACCGCTCTGGCCCACTTCTGGCTGGGCGCTTCCCTGATGCTGGCCCCGATCTCCGCCTGGATCGCCATCGCCGGTTTGAAACAGTTGCAACTCCCCCTTTGGATCGGCCTAGCCGTGCTGTTCTGGTCTACCGGTTTCGATATCCTGTACGCCTGCCAGGATGTCGATTATGACCGCAAAGCCAAGCTCCACAGCATTCCGGCTAAACTGGGCGTGCGCAACAGCCTGCGACTGGCCGCGCTACTGCACGCCTTGATGCTACCGTTTCTGGTCATTCTTTATTTTCAGGTTCCCGTATTGGGAACGGTCTGGCTGCTAGCCGTGATGGCGGTGGCGGTTTTGTTGATGGTCGAACATCGACTGGTTCGACCGGAAGATTTGAGCCGGGTGAACGCGGCTTTTTTCCAGGTGAATGTGGTGATCAGTATGGGATTATTATTGGTGGTGCTTTGGGAAGTGCTGGTGACGTGAAATAAAAAAGGCACGCCCCGAAGAGCATGCCCCTTTGATATCTTGTTAAATTGTCGGCGGCCGATTACTTAGGCAGTTCGACTTTCAGTATGACCTTCTTACCGTCGCGCGAGACGGTAATTTCGAGCGGCTCACCCCGTTTAGCTTTGTTCATTTCTCCCATGTACGCCGTGATGTTCTTGACTGGCTTCCCGGCGACTTCCACGATCAAGTCGCCCTGGCGTAGTCCGGCTTTTTCGGCCGGGCTATCCTTGCGAGCACCTTCGACAGGCACACCGCCGTTATCTGCGGCATCGTCATAAGCTTTAGCATCGGGAATCAAGCCGATGCTCGGACCGCGGGAATTGCCTTGCACGTTAAAGCTTCCACCGACCTGTATGTAGATGGGTCGATCTTTCTCGGTGGTCAATTCCTTGGCCAGGTCTTCCACCATATCGCAGATCTTCTTCATTCCTTCGAGGTTGATCAGTTCGGGCTTATCGAGCGGACGATGATACTCGGCATGCAGACCTGTGAAGAAGAAGAAAACCGGAACATTCTTCTGGTTGAAACTCTGGTGATCGGAAGGACCATTACCCGTCGAGGTGGTCTGAATCGGGAACTTATACTTTTCGTTCAGCTTCGAGATCAGGCCAGCGAATTCTTTCGCGGTGCCCACGCCGCCGATTTCCAGCTTATTCTTGCCGTCGATTCCAGACAGACGGCCGACCATGTCGAGATTGATCATGGCCACAGTATCCTTTAAGGGAAATATCGGGTGCTTGCAGTAGTGGGCGGAACCCAGCAGACCCCGTTCTTCACCGCTAAAGGTCATGAATACCATACGGCGACCCTGGCGATCTTTCATAGCGCCGAAGCGGCGCGCCAGTTCGATCACGCTAGTGGTGCCAGAACCGTTGTCGTCCGCGCCCCAGTGAATGTCTTTGCTGCCGCGCATCAAGCTGCCGGGTTCGCCCCGTCCGAGGTGATCGTAGTGGGCGCCGATGACTACCGTTTCGTTGGCGAGCGGGCCGGCCCCTTCCAGAACGCCGATGACGTTTTTGACGGCGATTGGAGCGCGAACCACTTCCAATGGAACAGTCGCTTCGAGTTTCCAGTCCTTGACCGCAAAGCTCACCGGTTTCAATTCTTTTTCAATCTTGTCTTCGATCTGGGAAAGCGTTTTACCCGAGCCGGCAAGGAATGCATCGACCGTGGATCGCTTGAGGTGAATCACCGGGATATCCGAGGGAGTTGCTCCTCGAGCATCGGCGTAATTGATCAACTCGTCATTTTCGCCGCCGCTTTCTTTATTGTTCACGAAGGCAATCAGAGCGGCTTTGTGATTTTCGGCCGTGGTCACCTTATTGGTGAGCGCTGCCAGCATTTGAGGGAAGGGCGTATCCTTCTTCTCATACATGGGAGTGCGACGCATGACCACGACGACTTTACCGGCCACATCGACACCGGCATAGTCGTCGTACTTTTCGTCCCGGCTGATGCCGTAGCCGACGAACACGATGTCGGTCGGCTGGATTTTGCCGGGGCCGCTCATGCCGGCGACGCTGAAGTTGACGTTGGTCATCGACAGTTCTTTGCCGCCCGGGCCGGTGATCTTGACGGTGCTGGGCGCTGACTGTTTGTAGCTGCCGCCGATTTTGAAGGGCTGGAAGTAGCTGCCATCGGGCAGGCCGGGCTTCAGGCCGAAGCTTTTGAAGCTGTTGGCGATGTAGTCGGCGGCCTTGTTAATTCCCTGGGTTTCGACCCCGCGCCCTTCGCATTCGGGACCGGCGAGGTAGAAAATATCGGTCTTCATTCGCTCCACCACGGCCTTTTGGACCGTGGCCGCCGTGTCCTGAGCCGAGAGGAAACCTCCGAGGCTAAGGCACAGGCCCAGGGATAAGCTCATCTGTTTCAGCATAGGGTGTCCTGTTAAGAGAATTTGGCTTGCGCGGGGTGAGGGGAATCGTTAAAATTCATTTTCCCCGCCAAGGACCAGGTATGTCTTTGGGTCATTATGCGAAGGAATGACGAAGGAAGACAGGGAAAAACAACCCATTTCGAGTGCGCAATAAGTGTGCCGGATGAAGTTTTAAAAACTGACCTTGCGCTTCCAATCGTTATCAAGTAATTCAGTCTGTATTGATTTTACGGATTGTAGGGAATGAAGAACTGGTGAAATGATTTTCTGGCCGCGATTGCATTCACTTACGGACGGTGAAATTGATTATAACGCTTTGGCGAGAAGAAAAAATTTGCCAGGCGGCGACAGTAACAATGCCGGGCATGGAAGTGGGGTAACGGGGCTTGTGACGCGCATTTCTGAAGTGCGGGTCCTAGGGAAAATCGGCGGTTAACCGCACAGAAATTTCAGGCCTTACGCACTCACTGATCGCGATTGTGAATTAAAATTGCGGCATGGACTTCCGGGTCCTGAAAGTTCCCCCGCTCAGGTCACGCACAAAGGAGGGTAGCGACTATGCTCGTTTTGAGCCGAAAACTTGGGGAGAAGATCTTCATCGGCGAAAATATCTGTATCACGGTAGTCGATATTGATCGCGGCAAAATCCGCCTGGGTATCGAAGCCCCTCGCGATGTTCCCATCTACCGCCAGGAATTGCTGCCGGAAGGCGCCGCCGTGAAGCATGCTACCCCAGCTGACGTTAAAAGCACCGCGGGTACGGTATCCTGATGGAGGTTTGGATTCGGGCTCGGTTGAACGTTCGGTTTCGGACAATTAACCCCTCGACTAGCAACACCTGAAAAACCGACGCACTCTTCTTTTTTTACATTCACCGAACCAGCGATTCCAAGCTTCGAGATTTGTCGAAGCTTTTTTTATTGCTCCCCTTCGCCATCAAGTCAAAACCACCGGCTTTGGAACGATCCCCAACCGAATTTGAGCCTGCCGGGCATGCTCCCGCATCGACACGACCTGGAAGCGCCGTTGCAACTCTCCGAACATCCAGTCCGCCAGTTCGCACTTCTGCTGATAAGAATTCTTCATGGCCGGGAAAAACTCCAGGCCGATCTTATCCTCAACTCCCATGAAATCGAGCGGATGCAGCAGAATGCTCGGCTCCACGCGATTGAGTTGGCACAGCCGCAGCGCCCACTTGAAATAACTTTTGGCGAGGAAACGCGAATAGCCGGCCAGGTAGAGCACGTAGCTCAAATGAATGGGTACTTTGAAAATCGGCATCGTCGTTACGGGAATTTCCACCAGCGAGCCGCCGGGTAATTTCCAGTCGTAGGGCCGTAACGGCCGGAAGCCTTCTTTGAACTTCCCGAAAAGCTGCTTGCGCTTCTGCTTTTCCTCCACGGACAACCCTTTGGACTTCGCGAAATAGTACCAGCGGGCCAGCGGCCCCAAAAAGGTAGGGAAGGTCGAGCAGTCGTAGTTGTAGCCGCGATCTTTCAGCACTTTCAGAACCGTCTGCGAGAGACTGAAGCCCGGCCCGCGAAATCCTGTCGGCCGCAAACCGGTGGCGGACTCAATCGCCCGCTCGGTCTTTTGGAACTCTTCCTGAATCTGCTCCTCGGAATAGAGGTGCAACCAGGGCTCGTGATGAAAGGAATGATTGGCGACCTCGTGCCCGGCATCGGCAATCATTTTCAGAGCACTGTGATTCTTTTCCAGCGCCGCATCCTGTCCGACCACAAACCAGGTGATGGAGAGGTTTCGCTTCCGCAACATCTCCAGCACGCGCGGCACCACAATATCCAGGTAGGAAGGCAACGCCTCCCAACCCGGATCGCCGTGGGTCTTCATGTACGACCACTGATTATCGAGATCGAGAGATAAGGAGGCCAGCATGAAAAATCCCTGAAGATGTTGGCTACGCATCTACCGCGTCACTTGGTTACTGTCACCGCTCGCTCCGCCAACTGCAACGATTCATTCACATTCAAAGTGCCGTTCACGATCTGGGAAGAGTTCACCAGATACAATCCGGGCACTTCGGTCTCAAACGGCGAGACTTGCGACGAATAATTTTTGGTCGTAACTGCGAAGACGTTGCGCACCCGGGAAATCTGAAACGCCAGCACCTGGTCGCGGTGGAAATGCGGATAGATTTTTTCCAGCGCAGAGAGGAATCGTTCCTTAATCGATTCATCCGATTCCGAAAACAATGGATCGTCCGGCGCTACGTACTTGGGCAGATAAACCAGATGATGGTCGCCGAGCTCTTTCGGATCGACGAGAGCCGTCATTTCAATCACCGCCGTGAACGGCACCCAGGTCTCGGTGATGTTCGTCACGTAGTAATCGGCCAGCTTGTTCTTCAATAAAACCGAGGCACAGACAATACCCTGATAAGTGATGTCGCCGAGCTTTTTCCGAGTCGATTCCGACAAAAGCGGACAAAGCCGGGACAGCTGCGCGGCCGGAGCCGTGACGAAGACGCGGTCGAAAATTTCTTCCGTACCCTGCGGCAGCTTCACGCTCAATCCTGTAGCCGATTTTTGAATCGAATCAATCGGCTGATGAAGGCGAAGCGATACGCCGGCCTCGGTCAATTTTTCAGCGAACCGCTTCAGGATTCGGGCGTATCCGCCGCGCACGTAGCCGAACATCTCTTGTTTCAAGCCGCTACGCCGGGCGGCGTACATGCGTGCGATGATAGCCCAGATAAATGCGGCGGAAGCTATCGTATACTGTTCACCCAGCTTGGCCCGCAATAACGGCAGCCAGATTTTTTCAAACGTCCGGTTACCCGACCATTTGCGGAGCCAATCTTCGACGGAGATCGACTCCAGATAGCGCCAATCCTTGATTCGTGAGGCTTTCATGATCGTCAGGGCGAGCCGAAACTTGTCGATCAATCGCAGCGGGGGAAACTTCAGAAACTCCAGCGAATTGGACATCGAATAGAGTCGGCCATCGGTGTAGAAACCGGTTTTGGTCGTCTTCCATTCGAGTTCGTTTTCGAGGCCGAGATCCGCCAGCACGTTTCGCACGGCCAGATCGCTGAGCAGAATGACGTGGTAGTGTTTGTCCCAGGTGATATCGCCGATGTTCCAGGCGGCCGCCAAGCCACCGACTTCCGAGGCGCTTTCAAACAGCGTAACCGGATGCCCTTGCGCGCGCAACCGGCGGGCCAGTTCCAGACCCAAGACCCCGCCGCCGATGATTGCCGTATTTTTTTGCATGCTCACAAATGAAAAGAGCACGACTGCATCGGGTTTGCACTCTGCGAAACCCCGATTGGCCGTGCCTTCTTTGCCTTACTCTTCTTCGGTTATCGAATTCTCATTCACCCGGTAGCGCAGACCGCACGCTTCGCAGACACAGACTTGGCTGACTTTTTGCTCCGGGCTGCAGCGAAACAACAATTGCCCGCACCGGCAGACGCCGCCGACCATCCGCGCCGGGTTGCCGAGCACCAAAGCGAAATCGGGAACGCTCCTGGTCACCACGCTCCCCATGCCCACCATGGCCCAACGGCCGATAGTCAGATCATTGCCGATCGTACAGCCGGCCCCGATGGTGGCTCCAGCTCGAATGAGTGTCGGGAGCGTATGCTCATCGGCGTCCGAGCTGCGCAGCTGTTTCAGATCGCTCGTGGTGGCTCGAGGGAAGCGATCATTGGTGAAGATCGTCCCGGCCGAAATCATCACGCCGTCTTCAATAGTCACGGCGGTGCAGATGTAAACGAAAGCGTTGATTTTGACCCGATGGCCGATCTTCACTTCATAGGCGATATAGGTTTTCTCGCCGATGATGCACTGATCGCCGATCACCGTATTGCGGCGAATATGGACATTGTCCCAGACCGAGGTTCCTTCGCCGAGAACCACGCCCGATTCGATGATAGCCGTCGGATGAATCATTTCGAAGGGAAACTCTACGGTTAAAATTTGGAGTCGGAAACCCGATCCCAGCGGGTACTTTCGAGCGACATGTAGGCGGTCTCAATGGTACGCACGGAGGCCAGTGCATCTTCGTGGGTGATTCGCAATGGCTCGACTCCATGGATCGCCCGGGAGAAGTTGAGGATGATGTCCCGAAAAGCCTGAACCTTGTTGTAGCCGTTGCCGAACTTCACCCAGTCCTGGCCAGAATGCAGTCGGTAGCGGGAATTCTTCCAGCCGATTTGCATGGTGCCCAGCGAGCCGTAGATATTGATGTAATTTTCCTGGTCCTTATTGATGCTCCAGGACAAGTCGACGCTGACCAGGACGCCCGCCCGGCTATGGCAGAACAGGCGAACGGTATCTTCGACTTCCAGACCTTGAACGCGCTTGCCTTCAATGCTGTGCACGTCGTTCAGAGGGCCGAGAAAATAGCGGGCGATATCGACCGAATGCGTGCCATTGTCGATGAGGACCCCCCCGCCGGAAATTTCCTTCAGGGAGTTCCAACGGCGACTCATATCGACTTTGGAGGTGAAGGCATTTTCGAACAGAATCACATCACCCAGAATATTCGAAGCCAGCAGGCTCTTGGCCTTAATGATGTCTTCGACGTAGCGAAATTTGGAAGCCATGGTGATTAGCCGGTTGGCCTTGCGGGCCACATCGACCATTCTCTTGGCGCTTTCGCTCGTCAATGTGAACGGCTTTTCGCACAGAACGTTCTTACCAGCCTGCAGACAGTCGATGGCAATCCGCTCATGGGTATTGGGCGGGGTGCAGACAATCGCGATGTCGAATTCCGGCCCCTTAGTCAGCAGTTCCTGGTAATCGGTGTAAGCGGGAACCGATAGCCGTTCTCCCATGGTCTCGGCCGCTTCGTTACGCGTATCCACGACCGCGATCAGTTTTGCTTCCGGCAGGTAATCGAACGCCTGCACGTAACTCTGGGCGATTCCGCCCAGCCCAATCAGGGCGCATTTCATCGGTTCCGGCATCACTCTCTCCGTTGCTGATTCAAAGTTCTATCGCAGGGCTTCAGCCGCTTCTTTCACATTGGCCGCAATGTAATCCAGGTGAACCTGCTCGTAGCGCTCGTTCCACGGCAGCACCAGAACCCGTTCCAGCATTTCAAAAGTGCCTTTGAACTTGGCGGCGTCGTAATTGACCGCTTCGGTTCGGGCCAAGGTGAACGGCCAGCGACTGTTGCCGAAAGTCTTCTGTTCCGCGAAGACCTGGCAGCGGAAGGCCGGCTTCTGAATGTAGCGCGGCGCCGAGGCAATGCCCCGTTCCTTGAGCAGCTTGGCCATGCCGACAGCCCCCCCTTTGATCACGGCGGGATCTACCATCAGACAGTACTTCCAGTAAACGTGCGTGTTGCGTTCGTCCACCCAGGGAGTTTCAATACCGGGCAGGCCCTGCAACTGGCTGGAGAGCCAATCGGCCGCTTCCGTTCGAACCCGAACGCTTTCCGCGAGCTTCGGCAATTGCGCCACCGCACAGGCACTCTGCAATTCGCTGATGCGATAGTTCAGAGCGAGGAAATAGTGATCCGGGTTGGCGTCGCCGTAACCCCAGGCCTTGTTGATGAACAGGAAGACTCGGCGGGCCAGCTCGGGATTATTGGTAACGACCAGGCCGCCTTCACCGGTGGTGATGTGCTTGCCTTGCTGGAGACTGAATGCCGCCAGATCGCCGAAGGTGCCGATCTTCTGACCGTTGTGCGTGGCCTCGAAAGCCTGGGCACAGTCTTCAATGACTGGCAGGTTTTTCGACTTGGCCAGCGTCATGATCGCCGTCATATCGCAGGGATTGCCGAACAAATGCGTAACGACGATGGCCTTGGTACGTTCCGAAAGGCAGGCCGCAATGCTATCGTCGGTGACGTTCCCGGTGCGCGGATCGACGTCACAGAAAACCGGGATGGCTCCCTGGAACAGAATCGGGGCTAGCGCTCCCATATCGGTGATCGAGGTCGTGATGACTTCATCGCCCGGCTCGAGATTCAAGGCCGCTACCGCACAGTGAATGGCTGCGGAACCCGAAGAGCAGGCATGAGCATACTTCCTTCCCAGAAGTGCGGCGAACTTCGTTTCGAATTCCTTGCTGAACTTTCCCTTGGTCGCCGTCAGGGTTCCCGAGTGAATCGCTTCACTGATGGCGGCAATCTCTTCCGCGCCGAGCGTACGGCCGGTGGCGTCCTGATCGGACGGCAGGGTGACTTTTTTCAACTCGGGAGCAAGCGTTGCGCTCATCGGTATCTCTCTGAAGCGACGAAACTCCCGGACCGCACCGAGCGGTGGAACGTTTCGAGACTGTTGGTTTTTGGGAACAGGAAAATCTAGTAGTTACTTCCGACTTTCAACTTCTCGGCGACCGCTTCGATGTTCAATTCGCGCAGTCTCCGGGCGACCTGCTGTTGGGGAGGTTCCGCGGGGGGAGTGCTGCCGGGGAACAACCTTTTGAGGGCCAATCGACTCATTAACTTCAAATGTCCAAAGATGGTTCGCAGCGTCTTCATCTTGCTGCGGCCCAGCATCCGGACTTCCAGCACGGCGGGGAACTCCACAATTTTGCCGCCCGAAACATCCAAAAGACCCAGCATTTCCGCGACCCCAAGATAACCGTCGTACTTGGTCTTCATGTCACAGAATTTACTCCGGCGATAAACGCGGAAGCAACTGGTGTAGGTATGAAGCTTGTGACGGAGCACCTGTCGATACATGCGGGAGGCCATTTTCGACAACTGCAACCGCCAACCCGGCACGTTTCGCACCCCTCCCTCGGGGTGATACGGGGAAGCTGTGACCAGATCGACCTCCGGCTTCAACAGCGGGATCATCCGGCCCAGTTCGTGCGGGTCGTACGTGCAATCGCAATCGATCGAACAAACGATCTCGGTCCGAGCGTGGCGGATGCCCGTCAGGATCGCGGCGGCCACGCCCCGATTCTTGTCGTGCTTGACCAGTTCGAAGCCGATCTGATTCCCGAAGAGACGTCGCATCTCTTCCCAGGTCCGATCTTTCGAACCATCGTCCACTAAGATGAACTGTAGTTCGTATTCCGTTACCAGGCGCTCAAAAACGCTGCTTAAAGTGTTCCCTAAATAAGGGAGTACCAGCTCCTCGTTATAGAGCGGAATCACAATCGTCGCCGGGATCCGCTTGGTCAGCTTCAGGACCTCCGGCGGAATATTCAATTCGAATTCGGAACTGGTTTTTCCCTTGAGTCGAAGCATCGCCTGTTGGGGCGGAACGCGGACAGTACCGGGATCGTGCTCCAGCGTCGTGTCCAGCTTCATGTAATCGGCGATGGTGGTGAACTTGTACTGCTCGAAGTAGCTGCGCAGAATCTCTTCCATCCGATCGAGATTGCGATAATGCCGAATACGATTCAGCGCGCCGCCGGCGGTGATGCGCGGCTGATCGGGGTCGATTTCCCAAACGTGGAAGTAGAAGACTCCGGGCACCTGCTGCTTTTCCATATGCGAATTCAAGCGCTTGCGCAGAAAGCGCTGCGGCAGTTGACGGAGATAATTGCCGCCGCTGATCGGGACGTGCAGCCCGGCGATGCGGGTAGTCGTGATCGGAAATTCCCAGAGAGTGCGATCGCCGCAGGCGTGCTGATGCGGGAAGCGCCGCCACTGTTCATCGCGATACTGACGACCGATGGGGGCAATCGAAGAATCGTACGCGTAGCCGGCCTGGGTCAGCACATCGAGAGCCCAGAGATCCTGCGGCTGAAACCATTCGTGGGCCACGCGATAGCCGAGCACCCTGCGATTAGCGGCCTCTTCGAGAGCCTGTCGGGAAACCAGGGCATCTTCCTGAAATTCCTCCGGCGTCATGTCCCGGATGCTGCGATGGTAATAGCCTTTGGAAGCAATTTCGTGCCCCCGGTCGGCCACTTCGCGCACCAGATCGGGAAACTGGTCGGCAATCCAGCCCAGAATGAAAAAGGTCGCCTTGATCTTGTAATCGTCGAGCAGATCGAGCGTCTTCCAGGTGTTTTTTTCGATGCGTGATTCGAAGCGGTACCACTGTTTGCGCTGGATCAGCGCGTTGAAAGTGCCGACTTGATAGTAATCTTCAAGCGCCACCGTCAGGAGCTGCCGACGCCAGTGATTAGCGGTATTCATGGGAAACATCTCTCAGGCAAGATCGAATAAGAGCAGAAGAGAGTGAGTTATTTACGAAACCCACATCGTCGCAGGTTGGGTTTTTCGCGTTTCGCCCCCGGTCGCTTCGGTAGATTGCGCGGGGAGCCCGTGGAAAAATTCCAGAAGCGCTTCGGTGATGCGCTGGCCGGAATCACCTTCGCCGAACGGATTCGCCGAATCCGCAGGCAATCCTTGAGCCGGGTCGTTGTAGAGGGCGCTCAACATTTTTTTTAGGCTATTCGCATCCGGGGCAAGTCGGGCAAATCCCGCTTCCACGGCTTCGGGCCGTTCGGTGTTTTCGCGCAGAACGATCACCGGTTTTCGCAGAGTGGGTGCCTCTTCCTGGATGCCGCCAGAGTCCGAGACGATCAGCCAGCTTTCCTGCAACAGGCCAATGAAGTCGGGATATTCGAGCGGTTCGGTGAGGAAGATGCGTTCCCGACCGGCCAGATGCTGCTGGGCCGCCTCCCGAACCCGCGGATTGGGATGCACCGGGAAGATCAGGGCCACATCGGTATGGCGAGCGACGAAGTCCCGCAACACCGCGAGATTGCCTTCGAGTGTATCGCCAAAACTTTCCCGGCGATGCGTCGTCAGCGCTAACCGCTTATAGCCTTGCGTTTGATCGAGAATTCGCTGCAACCTCTCGGAGCGGTCGGCTACCAGGATCATATTCAAAGCATCGACGACGGGATTGCCGGTCACCACAATCGACTGGGCCGGTATTCCTTCCTTGAGTAGCGACTGGCGGTTCTGCCGGGTAGCCGCGAAATGGTAACTCGCCAGCCGGGAGACCAGACGGCGGTTAGTTTCTTCGGGAAAAGGATTCATCGGGTCGGCCGTTCTGAGTCCCGCTTCGACATGGCCGATAGGAATCTGCCGATGGAAGGCCGCCAGGGCCGTGGCGGCCGCCGTGGAGGTATCGCCCTGCACCAGAACCAGATCCGGTTTTTCTTTTTCGAGTAACGGATCGATTTCCTGCAGGATTCGCCCGAACAGCAGATTCAAAGGCTGCCCTGGCCGCATGACCTGCAGAGTGTGATCGACGCGGATGCCGAAGAGTTTGACGAACGGCGCCACCAGATCGGTATGCTGACCGGAGAAAACGGTTTGAACCTGAAACTGCTCGGTAGCGAATTCCAGTTGCCGAATCACCGGGGCCAGCTTGATGATTTCCGGTCGAGTTCCGAAGACGACGAAGATTTTTTTGCGCATTTTTCTGGTGGGTGTTGGTCGATCAGGGAATACCGCGGACGATGCGAGGGCCGATCACTTTAGTGACTCCAACCGGGAGCTTCTGCCACATCCGGATGAACCGGGCGAATTTGGGATTATCCGGCCGGAGTTCGCGCATTTTGCCCGAGCGCTGGAAGTACTGCCACACGGCGGGCTCAGGCTGCGCCCCCCACTGCTTCTTGAATTTGAAGGTGTTGCCATCGAGTGTCGATCGACCGAAATCGAAGACTTCGGAGCCTTTTTGAATCGCGCGATCCAGCAGATTCCAGTACATGAGCATATTCGCGCACGTCGAATTATACTCGCGGAGGGAAGAAGCGCTCGGCACTTCAGTAATCCGCTTGCCGTGACACAAAACCGCGGCGGCAATGGCCTTATTTTCCAGCCGAACTACGCAGATTTCCACTTCGTTCGGGAAATGCTTCAGCATCGCCTGGAAAAGTTTGCGCGAATAGACCGGAGTTCCCAGATCCCGCATATTCACGGCGAAAATTTCATACAGTTCGGGAAGCAGATCCGCCTGGCCCCAGACGACCTGCAATTTCTGCTTTTCCCCTTTGCGAACCTGGTTGCGGACTTTCGGGGAAAGATCTTCCCACAAGGCCCCGGGAAAACTGGGCAGGGCCAGCCGCATGTGCACTTTGGTCGATACCGCGCCGTTGAATAAGGGATGCTCGAACGCCTGTTCGTGCCGCAGTTCGAGACTTTTGACCTTTAATCTCTTGGCCAGATCGACAGCCGATTCGAGCAGTGCTGCTCTCACCGCATCGTTGTCCGCCTGCAAGCCGCCGGAGTTCAAATAGGGCAGACTGACCAGATAGCGTCCGAATAAAGTGCTGCGTACGAAAGCCAGAGGCAGAAGGCCCACTGTCTGACCGTCCCGCCGGGCTTCGAAAGCACAGGGCACATGCCCCAGCCCATCGCGCAGCACATACAGCCAGTTAGGATGCCAGGAGAGCGAAACGCGTTCCCCCTTCCAGGCATAATCGGTCAGCTCCTGAAGGCGATCCTTCAGGGCCGCACCACGCAGCAAATCGATATTCGTATTCATTATTCGGGGTTCAGATTAATCATGCTCGGACAAATTGTATCGCAAGGAACAACTGGCAAGCGCTGGGACTACATCATTGCGGATGCTTGAAGCTGCCAGGAGTATTGCCGGGCGAGGCCTTCATTCAGGGAAACTTGCGGCGTCCAGTTCAGATGTTTGCGAAGTTTGGTCGTATCGGCGAAAGTATGGCGTTGATCGCCGTCGCGAGCCGCTTCCACTTTGATGCGGAACTTCTTGCCGGCAATGGTTTCCAACTTCTGCAGGATATCGTAAACGGTGGCCATTTCTCCGCCGCCGACGTTGTAGGTCTCCCCGGCGGGGGCGGCACTGGCCAGTTGCGTGGCGCGGACGCAATCTTCGATAAAAGTGTTGCCGCGCACCTGCTGACCATCGCCGAAAACGGTAATCGGCTCATCCTGAATCAAGGCTTTGATGAACTTGTTGTAAGCCATGTCGGGCCGTTGCCGGGGACCGTAGACGCTGAAGAAGCGCAGCACTACCAGGGGCAGATCGAAAGAATCCATGTACGCCCGGCAGAGATTCTCACCGGCCAGCTTGGTCACCCCATAGGGCGAAACCGGCTTGGTCATCAGCGATTCATCGCCACTGGCAAATTTGCCGTAGACACTGGAAGTCGAAGCGTAAATAAATCGTTTCAGTCCGCTGTGTTTGCGGGCGGCCTCCAACAGTCGTTGCGTGGCCAGCACATTGCAATTCATGTAGAGATCGAACTCGGTCCAGCTGGCGACCAGGCCGGGCATGGCCGCGAGATGATACACCACATCGACGTTTTCGAAGTACTTAGCGAGCGCATCGGTCCGCAGATCGACCTCGAAAAACTGATAATTCGGGTGCGTCTGCGCGGCCACGATATTTCGGCGTTTGAGGGCGGGAGCGTAATAAGGCACGAAAGCATCCAGACCGCGAACAGTATGGCCTTCCGCCAGAAGCTGATCGCAAAGTGTGGAGCCGACGAATCCCGCCGCACCGGTTACCAGAAAAGTCATGATGTCTCTGTTACTTACGCGCGAGCATGCGGTCGTACATGCGTCGCAGCTTATCCATTCGTTTGGCAAAGCTGAATTCGTTTTCCACCGTTTGGCGAGCCCGGGAACCTAACCGCTGCCGCAAGGAAGCCTCTTCGACCAATCGCTGCAACGCTTCCCGAAGATCCTCGACTTGACCCGCCCGGACCAGCAGCCCATTTTCACCTTCGCGAATCAACTTCGGAACCCCGTTGACGGCTGTCGCCACCACCGGCACCTCGGTAGCCATTGCCTCCAGCACGACGTTGGGCAAACCCTCGCGATGGCTGCTCAGAGCGAAGATGTCGAACGCCTCATAAAGCTGAGGCACATCGGAACGGTAGCCGAGTAGCTTCACATGATCCTGCAGCGACCAATCCCGGATGATCTGTTCGAGCTTCGCTTTCTCTTCTCCTTCACCGACGATGGCCAGTTCAACGAACGGGAAATTCTGAAGCAGGTGGCCGACCGCCGCGATCAGGATATCGAAGCCTTTTTCGGCACTCAGGCGTCCGCAGGCACCGATGAGCAGGCGATCGGTTCGGAAACCAAGCTCTTCCTTGGCTTCGGTAATCGACTTACGGCGTTTGTAATCTTCGAGATCGATGCCGTTTTCCAGGAGTTCGCAGCGGGTGGCGGGTACGCCAGCCTGCCGGGCCAACTTATAAAGGTCCTCGGAAACGCAGATCACTTTTTCGTAGTAGCGCAACGTCAGTTGATCGATGCGATAGTAGAGCGGGGTGCGATGGGTGTTATGCACCCAGCCGTGCAGCGTGGTCACCAGTCGCATCGGATGAAATCGCTTGAGAAGCAGTCCCAGAGCGTTCGTCTTATAATCGTGGCCGTGCCAGATATCGACTTGCTGTTCCCGGCAGATTTTCAGCATGCGCGGCACGACGCGATAGTCGAGCGGCCCTTCATCGTGCACGCTCAGCAGTTCGGTCTGCTTGTCGCGTGCCTTGTCGCGTAATTTCTCAAACCCGGCATCCCGCGAACTGTGCATGTAAGCACAGAGCATCCGGTAACCGGCGCTTTGCAGATAGCGCGGCGAGTTGATGATGGTCTTATCCGGACCGCCGCCCGAACCGGCTATTACCCGCGCATCGAGAATGGTCACGGGCTTCTGTTCGGTCTTCTGCAACACTACCATGGTTAGTCGATCCACTGTTGAAATTGTCGCGCCTTGGATGACCAGCTTTCGTCCTTCAACCGCTGTCGAGCCTGGAGCTGTTCGGCCGGCACACCCTCTTTTAATCGTTCTCGAACCCGATCGGAAAACTCCTTCGGATTCGCGGCCAAATCGAGTGCGTCCGACCAATCTCTATTGGCCGGCAGATCCCGAGCCACCGCCGCTTTACCCGTCGCCAGATATTCCTTCAACTTCAACGGCTGCATCGCTCGCGTCACCGGCAGATCGGCATAGGGCATGATCAGGACGTTGGCCTCGGCGGCCAGCTTCGGCAATTCCTCGATGGGCACGGCCGCTTTCCACTGCACCCGGGGTAACCGAAACAATTCCGGATCGGGTTCGTTGGTCGGTCCCACGAGCAGAATCGTTCCTTCAGTCAGGTCTCGCGAAAGCTGACGGACGAATTCCAGATCCATACGCCGGTCGATCACACCCCAGAATAGAAAAAGCGGCGCGTCGTGGGGAGAAAATCTCACAATCGGAGGGGCGTTCTCGACTTGCCAAAAATCGGCGTCGACGCCGTGCGTTAGTAATTCAACATCGGATCTTCCCAGTTTTTTCATCCGCTCCCGTAACGTTTCGCTGACGGCAACGATGCGATCGACGCGGGAAACCAGAAGTCGCTCCATCCGATCCATGGCCTTTTGATCCAGGCCGGGCCACTGGCTGAAATCATCGACGCAGTAGTAGACCCAGCGCTCGACGGGCAATTTCCCCACCAGGTCGGCCACAATCGGCAGAGTGGTAATCGCTATTGGCTTCGCAGTCTTCTCCGCGACTACCGGCATCAGGTGTCGCAGCAAGAGTTTGCGGTTAATCGCTCGATCCATGCCGGATCGAAAATAGGGCCACATTTTCGGGTTGTAGACCCGCAGATTCGCTGGCAATTCCAGAGCTTGTAAAGCTTTTTTTTTCGGTAGCACCCACTGGCGAAGCTTGCCGGCCACTCGTTTGAATGTCGCCCAATCGAGCTTGGGCGAACGCGTGCCGATGGTGTTCACCCAGGCGACTGGTCGCTCCGCCACCAGATGCCGGATCAGATGCTGGCAGGAAGAAGGATGCCGACCCCAATCATCGGAGAAGACCAATAGGGGTGAAGTCATAAAGTAATTTCGACCCGTAACTTTCGCACTGCGTAGCTTGATGGATTTTCTGGAGTATTGGAAGACGTCATGGATATCGACATTCGGCTCTCACCCGGCCAGCTTTCGCAGCGAACTCAGGAACCCGTTACCCACGGCGTGCCCTTTGCCCGGGGAGTTTTGACCGACCCCAACCACTTACGGCTTCACGATCCGCACGGCAATTCTCTACCTCTGCAAAGCGAAGTATTGGAACGCTGGCCCGATGGCAGTTGTCGCTGGGTCCTGCTCGACTGGCAGGCCACCGTTAACGGGGAAGCCGTTTATAAGCTCAAGATTGCGCCGACTTCGACCCGGCCGCCGGTGCTGAAGGAAGTTCCCAAGTTCATGGACTGGGAATTGCTGGTGCGGGATGAAGCCTGCAAAGAGTACACCTACGACTTCACGCATGCCAAGTTGGAAACCGATGGCCCCCTGCGAAAAACCTGGTTGATGAAGGTCGACCCGTCCCTGGCCCGGCACAACGAACTGCCGGTAGCACTGACCGCCCGCATGGACTATTTTCTCGGCTTGAACGTCTGCCGGGTTCAGTTGACGCTGCACAACTGGCGCGCCGCCGAGCACCCGGGTGGCCTCTGGGACTTGGGCAACGGCGGCTCGGTCTATCTGACCGCCGCGGAACTCAAGCTCAAAGCCAGCGGTACGATTCAATATTCTCTCGATCCCGATGCACCGTTTGAAACGGTGCCCGGTTCCAGCTGTTTCGTGAATCAGTATTCCTCGGGGGGAGTCAACTGGTCGAGCAGTAACCATCTCGACCGGCACCGTAAAATTCCGATGAAACAAACGGGTATCGAGTGCTTCCCGGTCCGGGAAGAAAACCTGAGCGAAATGCGAGCGGTGCCGATTCTGCAGCGTGGCTCGCGGGCCATCTGCCTACCGGAGTTCTGGCAGAATTTTCCCAAGTTCATCGAAGCCCGGCCGGAGGGACTTTCTCTCGATCTCTTTCCCGCCGTGCCCGAGACGGCCAATGAAATTCAAGGCGGCGAGCAGAAAACCCACACCTTCTATATCGCTTTTGATATCGACAAGATCACAAGCCACCCGCTGGAGTGGGCTCGAGAGCCACTACTGCCTACGCTGGATCCCAACTACGTCGAAAGTACCCAGGCGATCAAATATCTGACGGCCAGATCGACCGATTCCCAGAGCATTTATTTGAAGCTAGTCGATCAGGCCATTGAAGGCGAGGATACGTTTTTCCGAAAGCGCGAAATCATTGACGAATATGGTTGGCGGCACTTCGGCGATATCTACGGCGATCACGAAGCGGTGTTTCACGAAGGTCCGACACCGCTGGTCTCTCATTACAACAACCAGTATGATCCGGTGGCTGGTTTCGCTTATCAGTTTCTACGCAGCGGCGACCGGCGCTGGTTTTCGCAGATGAGCGAACTTGCTCAGCACGTCATCGATATCGACATATATAACACCGATGAAGATAAGGCCGCTTATAACCACGGCCTGTTCTGGCATACCTACCACTACGTCGACGCCGACACGGGAACGCACCGCACTTATCCCAAACGCGGCCGTATTCCCCCCAAGGGAATTCCCGTTCCCGGCGGGGGACCGGCCAACGAACAAAACTACGCTCACGGCCTTTTGCTGACTTATTTTCTGACCGGCAACAAGCTCGCTCGGGACGCCGCGATCGGTCTGGCGCAGTGGGTCATCGATATGGACGATGGCGGCAAAACTATCTTCCGTTGGCTGACCCGGCATCACACGGGTTTAGCTTCCAGTTCCCGCGATCCGTCATACCATGGTCCCGGCCGCGGCGCCGCCAATTCCATTAGCGTGCTTTGCGACGGTTTCCGACTCACTCAGAATCGGAAATTTCTGAACAAAGCCGAGGAACTGATTCGACGCGTGATTCACCCGAGCGACGATCCGACGCGGATTCTGACCTTGAAGCACAACGGGAAGGTCCTGGTCGATGCGGAAAATCGCTGGTTTTACACGATGTTCCTGCAAGCCCTCGGCAAGTATCTCGATCTGAAGGTGGAGCGGAACGAATTCGATTCCGCTTATGCTTACGGCCGGACCTGCCTGTTGAATTATTCGCGCTGGATGCTGGAGATCGAAGCGCCTTATCTCAGCAATCCGGAAATCCTCGAGTATCCCACCGAAACCTGGGTCGCCCAGGACATGCGCAAGAGCGAGATTTTTCTATACGCCGCGGAACATGCCGAGACTTCCGAACGGCCGCTATTTCTGGAGAAAGCTCGATACTTCTTCGACTATTCGGTGAACACTCTCGACGGCATGAAAACCAAATCTCTGTGCCGACCGGTGGTACTGCTGCTGAGCTTTGGCTGGATGTACAACTGGTTCCAGAAGCATCCCGAAACCGTGTTGCCCGGGCCTAAGGAGTCAAAAACCAATTTTGGTCAGCCGACCGTTTTCGTTCCTCAGAAAGTTATCGCCAAGCAAAGAGCGAAACAACTGGTTGCGGCGGCGGGACTATTAGTGATGGCCGGGATCATTTATCTGGTGTTGAAGCGATAAGGCGAATTACAATGTTGGCGGATTCCTTGAACGCATCTTCGCAAAGATTGCGATGCGTCGCTAAAGGTCAGACTCGTTCGCGAATGACCTTTGCCGGCACGCCCCCGGCGACACATTGATCGGGAATCGATTTGGTCACCACGGCGCCGGCGCCGATCACACAGTTTTTCCCCACATCGGCCATCACCACGGCCAGACTACCGATCCAGCTACCGGCCCCGATCGTCACTTTTTCGAAGACCCCTTCCTGCTCGCGAATCGGAACATTCGGGTCATCAATGCCGTGCATTTTGGAGCCGCTGGTTACGTGCGTGCCGGAAGCAATCAGCACATCGCGCTGCACGTGCACTTTACCCAACTGACAGCGGGAACCGATGTAGACATTCTCTTCGATGCGAGCCTGGGTCTTGGAGAAAATCACTCCGAAGCAAATCGTCGCCGACGGATGACATTTCTCAATCGTCCAGGCCAGGAACGCCCGGCGGATGTACTGGCCCGATACGCCGGGCAGTATTGCCAGCTGTTCAGTAGAACCTTCGAGCGACCGATCTTTGCCCAATACGGGCACCTTCAGAAAGTAGACGAGTACAAACGGGAAGGCAGCGATATTGGCAAGAAAATGCAGCGCGGATTTGACAATCGATTTCATGCCAGTTGTTCGTACAGCTTTTTGTAACGCTGGAGGGTTCGTTCCAGAGTGTAGATTTCTTCGACGCGCTTCCGACCCGATTCTCCCATCCGTTTCGCCAGAGCTGGATCTTGAACTATTTTCAGGAAAGCCGCCGCACAGGCCGCATCGTCGTTGCGCGGCACCCGAAACCCGTCGATGCCTTCCCGAACGATCTCGGGATTGCCGCCGACATCGGTCACGACCACCGGCCGGGAACAGGCCATGGCTTCCAGCAGGGTGAGGGAAGCTGCTTCGCTGACGGAGGTCAGTGCGAAGATATCCACAGCCCGCAGAATATCGGCCACATCATTGCGGATACCGAGGAACTTGACCCGCTTCTCGATTTTCAAATCGCGAACCTGGGCTTCCAGTTGCGGCCGCAGCGGGCCATCGCCTACTAATACCAAATCGATATTCGAATCAGTCCCGGTCAGCCGAGCAACAGCCCGGATCAGCATGGCGTGATCCTTCACCGGATGAAAGCGGGCCACGCAGGCGATATATTTTCGCGTTTTGGAGAATCCGAATTTCTCTCGCAGCGAATCGAGATCCGCTGCTTCGCAGTAGCGCGTTAAGTCGATGCCGTTTTCGATGACTTCGATGCGATTGGCCCGGAACCCTTCTTTCTCCATCAAGGCATACGCGCTGAATTCGCAGCAGGCATTCACCGCATTGGCCAGACGATCCAGAAACAGCCGGTTGAACCAGCGCCGTTTCCAGGACACCACATCGGGATAGTGCCGGCCATGCTCGGTCAGTATCAGCCGGAAAGAGAAGCGGGCCGGGATTTTCGCCAGGGCCGCGTAGAAAAACGGCGAGTACTGATGAGCGTGAACGACTCGAATTTTTCGCTTGCGAATCTCCCGGGCCATGCGCCAGGCCACTTTCCAGTCGAGCCCCGGTTTACGGCCGAGATTCACCAGAGGAATCCCCTCGGCGATCATCCGCTCACCGATCTGACCCACGCCATCGAGACAGAAAATCGTCGGCTCGATCTGATCTTTCAAACGACGGATCGTCTCGGCTACCAGGACTTCCGCGCCGGCCACCTGCATCAGGTGCAGTACAAAACCGACCTTCAATCGCCCGGTGGGACTCGACTCAGAAGATACTTCCACAATCTCGGCTTTCCGTTATCCAGCTTTGGGTGAAGCCGTGGAGCGAACGATTTTCGGCGGCAACTGGCGGGCGAGCTGAGAATAGACTTCCGCCAGAGGATTTACCGAATTGCGATATTCTTTCGCCTTGGTGACTGCCCAAAGCTGGGCCCCCAGCAGCATCATGACGTAAGGCAATTCAAAATTTTCCAGCGACAGAAAGACTCCGCCCACGCAGAAGACCAGAATCGCCGACTCGACGCCGTTGGCCATCAGGATCGTCAGCCGCTGGTCGTAGGTAAGTTCCGTATCAGGCTGCTTCTGTGCCAGCACCGTTTTCCGGGCGGCTCGCACGGCGAACGCGAAGGAGGTAATGGCCAACAGGTAAAGTCCCAGCGCCATTAAACCGCTGTCGGCCGCGATCTGCAGATATTGGCTATGGATCGTACGGCCATCCATATCCGCCCCGTAGCTGAACGTATAGCGATTGGAGTTTCGAATTCCAAAGCCGAAGAACGGGTGCTCGTTGGCCATCTGCCAGGCAATGGCCCAACTCGTCAGCCGGCTATTGGCACTATCGTCGCTCTGAAATTTTTCAACGGAGAAGAACCGTTCGCGAACTTCATTCCCGGCCAGGGCCAGAACGACAATCGCCAGACCGGTCATCATCACGGCGAGCTGTCTCTTGCGAGTGCAGCGAAGGAAGTACAAAGGCACCGAGGCCAGAATCGAGACCATCGCTCCCCGGCTGAAAGACGTCAGCACGGCCTCAATGATCACCGGAATCATCAATAGGAATCCCCAGCGCGACCAGTGACGGATGCCGTCCCAGGCGAACAGACAAAGCGGCACTCCCATCGCCAGCATCAACCCGGCGCCGTTGTTATCCAGCCCGCCGAAGCCGGTGCGGTAAACTTTCAGATATCCCTGAATGTGGTAGATCTGATTCATTTCCAGCGCGATGTAACAGAGCGAGCCGGTCACAATCAGATACAGGATCCAGATCTGCCGTATGGTGGTGATGACCACCGTGGCCACGCCGTACATGACGAAGATTTTCAAATATTCGATGAACGCTTCCTGAGCCACCTGCTGATCTTCGGCCGTGAAGTAGGTAATCACAATCCAGATGGCGAACAGGAAAAAGAATCCATGAGCCAGGACATGCGGTGGAGAAGGTAAGCGTTGTCTTCGTCCGGTTTGAATCCACTCGCCGACTTTCCAGACGAACGTGCCGAAGATCGCGGCCATGGCCACATAGAAGGACCACTGGATCCCCTGCGGCAAATCCCACTCCCACAGATACTGCGGGCGGAGCGTGGCGAAGAGATAATAGACCGATACGCCAATGAATGGCGTGGAGGATAGACTGCCGCTGATTCCGATGAAGGTGATCAGCGCGAGTAATGCGAGTTTTACCATACTATTTCAGGCCTTCCACGGCCGTTTTCGCGCAGGCTTCCCAGGTGTGATGTTGCAACACCCAGTTCCGCGCCGCCTGACCCAGATCCTTCCGCAATTGCGCACCGGCCCAGAGATCCATAACTCGGGACGCAAATCGGTTGGGATGACTTTCCTGATAAACGCTATCGCCAGCCGCTAATCCTTTGACCGTTCGCGGAGTGCAGACAATCGCTTTGCCTAGCGCCGCTGCTTCCAGGAGTTTATTTTTTATGCCGCCGCCACTGACGAACGGCAACACCACCACTTCGTGCCGTCGAACTTCCGAACGGATGTCAGGCAGGTCGGGCCGCAGGATCATTCCCGGCGTCGATTTTGCCAGGTTCTCGACCGGGGCCGTCGCCTTGAATCCATAGACGCTGAAGGTGGCTTCCGGCCTAGCCTGCTTCAAACGCGGCCAGACATTCTGACAGTACCATTGCAAGGCTTGGATATTCGGCCCGAAATCGAGCCGACCCCAGAAGACTGTACTCAACGGCGTCTGAGCTTCATCGGCCGGGCAATAGTATTCGCCATCGATGCCATTGGGAAGCACATCGGTGGCTCGATAACCGGCCACCCAGCGTAGCGCTTTTTTATCGGCCGGGGAGACCATCCAGACCCGATCGAGGAGACGGGAGTAAACCCGCTCGTACATCCCCTTGATGAGGCCCTCTTTGAGCTCTCCCCAAGTCGAAGATTTCAGCATCCGCACCTGCGAAGTGTGGTGCCAGAACCATTCGTCCCCGGCATACCAGACCCGGCGAGCGGAATCGACCGCTCCCAGATAAGGCAGAACATTCAGTCCGACAACGGAAACCACATCGGCCTTCAATTCTTTGGCCAGATGCCCCACTTCGCGAATGATCTCGGGCCGGATTCCCCAGTAACCTCTGAACTTCTCCTGCATCTTGGAAAGGTTCAGCGTACCGTTTTCAAAGCCTTTGCCGGTCAGAGTGTGCGTGGAACTCAGACCGCCACCCGCCACCGCCTGAGGATCGACTTCTTTAAGTGTGGCCAGACTGACCTCATGCCCCAGCGCTGTGAGAGCCCGCATCAGATAATACGAGTGAACATCGTGCCCGCTGGAGCGCGGATAGGCCAGATTTTCTTTAACGAAGAGAAAATGCATTTTGTCTAGTTGCTCAGCTTCCGAACGAACTCAAAGACCCCGCGCAGTACCGGCACACCCCAGCGATTGCGTTTTTCCAAGGGGCCATAGTACTTGTGCAGGCCATCCCATACCCCTTCCAGTACGGCGTTCGCCGAATCGGGAGACTGATTCTCGCGCTCGATGGAGTAGCGATAGTAAACGTACTTCCAGTAGGTCCGCATCGATTCCAGACGATTGCGGCCCTCGGCATGCCGATAGACATGCTTGTTCAGCAGCAACCGTAAATTTCGGGAATCGTAATAGCGTTGAATCCGGCTGCCCGTGCGCTTGAAGCTGACGCTGCCCTTGTGCCAGACCAGCGATGTGCCCAGTACACCGCAGCCGAAACCGGCTTCGCGGGCTCGCAGGCAAAAATCGCTCTCCTCGTGAATGAGGAAAAACCGCTCGTCGATCAGTCCGATCGCTTCGAAAACGGCTCGACTAACCATCATGCAGCAACCGTTGACGATTTCGACCGGAGTGATTGTCCGCGAATTTTCTAAAGGCACCGATTTGCGTTCGAAGAAGCCGGGATAGCCGGGGTGATTGAACACACAGCCATCGGTCATGACCACTTCGGGATCGTCCATGAAGTTGATCACCGGTCCGATCACGCCGTAGGTCGGATTGGCCGCGGCCGCTTCCAGCAGAGTACTCACCAGGGAAGGGGAAACTCGCGTGTCATTATTCAAAAGAATAATCTGCTCGGCCCCGCGCTCCAGAGCGTATTCGATTCCGGTATTGTTCCCGCCGGCCCAGCCGCCGTTGGTGTTTCGCGGCAGGGTATGAATCCAGGGATGATTTTCCTTCATCTGGTCGAGGCGATTTTCCTTCGAGGCATTATCGACCAGGACGATGGCGCACGAATTCCGGATCGGCTCCAGGGAAGCCAGACACTTGATGGTGTCTTCCCAGCCGTTGAAATTGAGAACGACTATCCAGACAGCAGGATCTACCGGATTCATGTCTTTTTCAGCACTGCTCGGGTTCGCACTTCGGGCTGCGGCAGTTTCGGAGTCAGATCGACCGTGCCGAAGGCGATTTGTTTCATCCGGCGAATCACTCGGGCCAGTCCACTCGGCAGGGAACTCAGCGCGTAGTAAGCGAAGCCGCGAATTTCGAAACCGGTGGTTTTCATAAGATCCATGAAACGCGTGCGTGCCGTGGCAAAATCGCCGCGATCGTAAGCCTTGTAGGCGTAGCCGAACAAGTGATGCTGCAAGTGCCGTTCGACCAGTTTCTTCTCGTAACCTTCCAGGTAAGCCTGCGTTCGCAGCTTTTTCAGAGCTAGGCAAAACTCCGCACTCATGCCGTCGGCGTCGTTGGACATCCCGCCTTCGTGCTTGGTATACACAGCCATCTGCTCATCCCAGAAGCCGAATTTCTGGCAGTTGGCCAGTCGCAGACAGAGATTCCAGTCGGCTGCGCCACACAACTCGGGATCGAACTGCCCGCTGCTTTCGAAGACTTCCCGGCGGATAATCATGGAGCCGAGGAAGATCGCATTACGATGCAGCATCCAGCGGAAGAAGGGGACCGGATCCAGGATTCGAAAGTGCGATTCCGGTTCCTTACAGAGCACATCAAAAAAGGGCTTCTGACCCTGCAGCAGCGACTTGTAGCCATCCACCGGATTGCCCACGGCGGCATCGGTGAACAGGGCATCGACCTCGGGATAATCATTCAGATAGGCCAGCGCTTCCGCCGGTTTGCCGGGCATCCACTCATCGTCGCAATCGAGGAACGAGACGTAATCCCCGGTGGAGTGTTTGAAACCGGTATTGCGAGCTGTGGCCGGGCCGCTGTTTTTCTGGCGGATGTATTTCGCCCGGGGATCGGTTTCGCGGACGACCCGTTCGGTGTCATCGGTCGATCCATCATCGACGACGATCACTTCCAGATCGGGCACGCCCGATTCCTTCAGAATGCCGAGTAGCTTCCGGCAATATTCGGCGCGATTATAAGTTGGGATGATTACGCTGAGGGTTTTCATAGTTAAACAACCAATTCGAAGTCACAACGGATTACCCCATCGACTGGGGGAGCCATGCGGTTGTCGTCCGGGGCCGGAACGATTTCCATTTCGCAAACCGCTTCCAAATAATCGTAAATTCGGCTGGGGCGCTTGCAGAGCCAGAGTCCCAGCGTGTAAATTCCCGGGTTCAACGGCACCGACCGGATGCGGATTTCGAAAACATTTTCGCCCGCTTTCAATTCAATCGGCCGATCGAGCACCATCGTGTCGGCATTCAACAGCTTGTAGCCGCCGCGATCGAACAGGATGACCGACATGCTATCGGCCACACGCGGCTGCTCGGCGTGAATGGTCATGCGCGCGGTCATCGGCCCGCCACTGGTGACGTTTTGTTCGGGGGAAGCTCCGTAGTAGGCCAGCTTCACAAATTTCGCTTCCTGATTGCCCATCCGAGCATAGGAATCAATCGCCAGTTCCTGACCGGCGGGCGTCAGCGAACCTTCCGCTTCCAGATATTTGGAAACGACCGTATCGGTATCGCCCTCGGCCACCACTGAACCTTTGCCCAGCATGATGCAGCGCTTGCAGAGCTTGCGCACGGCCGTCATGTCGTGACTGACGAATAGCACCGTGCGGCCGTGGCTCGAGACATCGCGCATCTTGCCGAGACACTTTTTCTGAAACTGGGCATCGCCCACGGCCAGAACTTCATCGAGAATCAGAATCTCCGGCTCCAGATGCGACGCGATGGCAAAAGCCAGGCGTACGTACATGCCGCTGGAATAGCGCTTCACCGGCGTGTCCAAAAATTGCGTCAGTTCCGCAAATTGCACGATTTCATCGAATTTGGCATCGATTTCCTTGCGAGTCATGCCGAGAATCGAGCCGTTGAGATAGATATTTTCCCGGCCGGTCAATTCGGGATGAAAGCCGGTGCCGACTTCCAGCAGGCTACCCATGCGCCCCTGGTATTCCACCCGTCCCGAGGTCGGCTCGACGATCTGAGACAGGACCTTCAGCAGGGTGCTTTTACCCGCCCCGTTGCGGCCGATAATGCCGACCACTTCGCCCGGCTCGATCTGGAAGGAAACATCCCGCAGAGCATAAAAGTCATTGACGGTGGTTTCCGAAGACCGGGCCCGGAGCATGTTCCAGGAGCTTCGCGCCATCCGACTGAGAGTCTCGGTGAGGTTGCGATCGGGCGTACCGCGCTTGCCCAGCCGATAGCGCTTGGTCAGATTTTCAGCAATAATTGCAGGTCGCATGGGTGCTCGAGTCGATCAGATAATATCGGCGAAGCCTTTTTCCACTCTGCGGAAATACGCCGAGCCGAACAGGAACAGCATCAGACTGATGCCGCCGGAAACAACCAGGGCATACCAATCGAGCGGACCATTCAAAACGCACTGGCGAAAATTGAGAATCAATCCGTAAACCGGGTTCAACGGCATCAGCCATTGCGACAGGCTGCCGATGCTTTCCGAGGGCAGATAAATACAAGGCGTGGCCAGCATCCAGAGCTGCACGGCAAAGTTCAAAACGTATTTGAAATCGCGCTGGGCCACAATCAGAGCCGCCAGCAGAATGCCGATCCCCAGCGCGCTGGCGATCAACAATCCCATGATCACCGGTGCAAGTAATAAGGTGATTCCCGGCGTCACCTGATAGACCAGCATCAGCACAACCAGCAGGGTGATCGACACCAGAAAATCGAACAGGGCCGAACCCACCGAACTGATCGGCACTAATAATCTTGGGAAGTAAACCTTGGTAACCAGATTCTGATTCTGGATCACACTCATCCCGGCCGTGCTGATGGCGTTGGAAAAGAAGGTCCAGGGCAGGATGCCGGCGAAAACGAACAGCGAATAATGTTCGATCTGGTTGGCCACACCGCCCATCCGCCCGATGCAGAGTGCAAACACGAGCATGGTGGCCAGCGGTTGAATGAAAGCCCAGGCCACACCGAGCACCGTCTGCTTGTAGCGGACCTTGATATCGCGCCAGGTGAGATAGTAAAGCAGTTCCCGGAAGCGCCAGAGCTCGGCCAGACGGAAGGCCGCCCAACCCTGCTTCGCTTGAATGACCGTGATGGCCAGCTCCGGTAAAGGCGCGGCCGGTGTCGGCGATTGCGGAGGAACGGCCTCGATCGTATTGGTCAAACTATTCATTTCCGGTTCAAGCAGACTCAAGGACAAACCTTGCGATTCGCCGCGAAATAAGAACTACGAACGACTTTTCTGCACCAGACGCACCAATAGCATGCCGGCCAGCGCCCCGATAGGTTCTATCAAAACATCACTTATCGTGGGGTAGTGACTTGGCAGATAATTCTGGCCCGCTTCGATTCCCACCGCCAAAGCGAGGCTGGGGATCAGAATCTTCAACCAGGGAAGCCCCGGACCCGGCTTGGTCAACAGAACCCCGATCGGCACGAACACCAGCATCTTCTGGAACATCTTGTAAAAAGCATCCAGATAGTCGTGCTCGTAGTAATCGACGAAGGGCATCCAGTTGAAGCCCTTGCGGTTCGACCGCAGCGCAACCGCATCCTCCAGGAAGTTGAAAGGTTGCCAGTTCATCACCATCAACCCGACCACCCATAATAATAGGAGCGGAATGCGCAGGCGAATCACGCCATCCGGTTTGGTCATCAGCTGGCTCATGCTCCAGCCGAATGCGACCGCCAGGGTTCCCGTGATGATGTCGGTTGCTTCAAACGCTCGGCTGAAGACCGTCAGTTGCAGGCATTCGATGAACGCGGCCAGCACAAAGCCCGCACCGATTACCTTCAGGGCCCCCAGAGAATTTTTATTTCGAGGCCAGTCCAACCCGGCCAGAATCAGCCCGGCCGGGAAGAAGTAGCCAATATTGAAGAAGGTCTTCTCGAGAAACTGTTCCTTCCAGAGCTTGCGAAGATGTTCGGGCGCAAACTCGGGAAAATGAAACGGAATGAAGCGAATGTTGCCGTCTTTCCACTTCACCTTCAGAAACCCGAAATCCACCAGATCGAACGGCGTCGTATGCAGGAGGATCAAGCCGATCAGATAAATCGGCACCAGCTTGCGCCAGACGTTGGCGGTTCCCTGTAACTGGTCAATCCGGCGGATCAAATCGGTGCTGGCCGTGCCGAAAAGTAGCCAGCTCAGGCAGCCGACGGCTCCCCCGAAAGTATTGGCCGCGATATCCTGAATGCTCGAAACGCGCTTCGGAATGAATAATTGCGTAAACTCGATACCGGCACTGAAGAGCATCAGAAACGGGATCAGGACTATGCAGACGATCGACTGCAGCCAGCGCGAGCGATCGACTCCCCAAAACCCGGCCCAGAGAAAGCCGACCGGGATGCACATCACAATGTTAATCAGCCAGTCCGAATTCAGCGTCGGTTGAATCGGCTGACTCAAAACCACCTGGAACTTTTCGATTGCATCCGGCAGCGACAGGGATCTGAATTCGAAGGGCACGAAGCAGCCGTACATCACCAACAGGGTGAAACCGATCGCCAGACAGAAATACGTTCGTCGATTGGGAAACTGCGCCCGGTAGTCGCGCTCGAGAGTAGGATTCATGATCCGCTCTCGACGATCGCAGTCTCCTGAATGAGTTTGTTCACCGTCGAAACGGGAAAAAATTTCCCCAAAGGTTCGAGGCAGCGGTTCCAATCGTGATTCCGTTCGGCGAATTGGCGGCCGCGCTGTCCCAGTTCTTCCCGCAGTTCTCGATCGTACAGCAGTTGAGCAATGGCCGAGTGCCATTGCTCGGGAGTCGAAGCCGTCAGAGCGGGTAACTCCGTCGAGATTCCGAAACCGTTCAAGGCCGAAGGACTGGCGACCACAGCTTTTCGCATCGCCAGCGCTTCCAGAACTTTGTTCTGCAAACCGCGGGCGATGCGTAACGGGGCCACCGCAATACTCGCCGCCGACAGATAAGGGCGAATATCGGGTACGGTCCCCAGAATCTCGACGCCGGGCATAGAACCGAGAGCTTTCACTTCCGGAGAAGGGTTGCGCCCAACGAGTTGGAGTATGGCTTGCGGAAATTTCTGGCGAACTCCCGGCCAGATATCCCGGCAGAACCAGAGCGCCCCATCGATATTCGGCTTATAGTCAAAAGCGCCGGTGAAGATTAGCGTCGGCTGCTTCGGTTCCACCGTTTCACCCGGCGAATAGTATTCGAGATCGACGCCGTTAGTCGCCGAGCAGATGGCCGCGCGGCAGGAACCGACCTGGCTGCGCAACAACTCCGCTTCGGCCTCACTCACCAGAGTCACGGACTGAGCCCACTGACAAATCTCCCGTTCCAATCGGGATACGGTGCGGGCTTCGCGGCGATACAACCATTTTTTCGGCACGACGGCCGAGTCGGCATAATCCTGCCACTTCCGGCTATCGACATCCACCAGATCGACGCACTTGATGGCCTTTTCCAAGCCTTCGAGTTGTAAATAGTGGGCCACGCTCGATGCCGAACAGACCACCACATCAAATCGCGTCGTGCCGACCCATTGCCGAAGAGTTTCGAGCAAAGAGGGCGATCGGAACATCCCTTCGGACAGACTGCGACCGGCCAGCGCCGAGTTCAAGGCTCGCAGTTTGCGAGAGAAGCCTTCCACAGGATTCCAGGTCACTCGCTCGGCAGTTTCCCGAAGCACTTTGAGTGTCTGTTCAGGTACCGGCTCATCGGCGAGAGAGGCCAGATAGACTTGGCCGTGCCGGGCCAGGTAGCGCAACACGTGCCAGTTCCGGATGCGATCCCCTTTGTCGGGGGGGTAGGGCATTCGGTGCGTGACGTAGAGAATATTCACGAATTCATACAGCCACGGAGGTGCCGAACTTCGAATCCGAGAGAGGGTAGTAGGCGGGTTCTTCCACGGAAGAAGTATCATTGGCATTGGCCGGTTCAACCGCAGCCTCGATCGGGACCACCACTTCCGCGATCGGTGGTGCAAAATCGGCAGGCAGCATCGCTTCGCGTTCGATGACTTCCGGCATGGGAAGTCGAAGCAGGAAGCGCACCAGACCACAGGGAAGACCCAGCGCCTGCAGCGGCGTGGCCACAATCAGCTGCAAATCCAGCCAGAGAGTCATGTGGCGCAGATAGTAGAGATCGTAAATGACCTTTTGCTGAACGCTATGCAGATCCACATCGGGCGGCAGATAGACCTGGGCCATGCCGGTCACCCCCGGCTTCACCAGCATCCGATAGCGATAATTCGTCACCGTCTGTTCGAGCACCGAGATAAATTCCGGTCGTTCCGGTCGCGGTCCGACGAAGCTCATTTCGGCTTGCAGGATATTCAAAAGTTGCGGCAGCTCATCCAGATGGGTGATGCGCAAAAACTTCCCGATCGGCGTTACTCGATTATCGTTGCGACTGGCCCACTTGGCCCCCGATTGCTTTTCACAGTTATGGGCCATCGAACGAAACTTGACGATGCGAAACGGCGCTGCCAGTCGGCCCAGGCGCGTCTGCGAATAGAAAGCCGGGCCACTGGAAGTCAGCTTCACCAGGATGGCGATGACCAGAACGATTGGAAACAGCAAAACCGTCAATAAAGAAGCCAGCAACAGATCGAAGGTCGGCTTAATTTTGAGATAGGCCGATTGTCGAACCAGACCAAGACTCTGAAGCAATTCGAGCCGCCGCAATTCTCCCGGAGGCAAGCTTGTAGCCGCGGCCAGCGGGTTGCGATAACCCAAACGGGACTGAGGCCTACTGCTCCCGATGATAGCCTGGCTGTCTTCGTTGAAACGGGGTTCCGAAGTCATGAAGCTGTCCGTCGAAATTCCAAATAACCACAGCCGGAGAGAGGCCAGCTCGTAATGATAAATCTTTAAAGGCGGCGGTTATTCTAAGGGGTCAATCTAGAGAATCAAGAAAACGATTTTACGGATTACGCAGACCAATTGGTTCAGAACGGGGTTTGAATTTTCGGTTCACAACCCAACCTGAGTCCATTAAATAAGTTTTTTAACTTACAAAACAAAATCGGCGCACCTCAGAAACAAACAAACGCACGATAATACAATTGAATTGTTATTTCTGGTATTTTCGGTCTGCCCGCCTACTTCGCCATGCTGACATATTGCGAATTTCCGTAGCCGTACAACTCTTCCCGGGTGCCGTTGACGATGGCCCCGGCGATCAGCACATCCAACTGAGCCAGGCGATGCTGGGCTGAATTCACTTTCTCGAGTTGGGTGTGATTCACGAACATGCTGAAAAGCACTGAATCGGCATGGCGAGCCATGAGCAATGTATCCGCCACCGGCAGAATGGGGCTGGAATCAATGAGGATGAAATCGAAATGATCTCGCAGCTCATTGATAATGTGCCCGAATCCGTCCATGGCCAGCTGTTGAATGGAAAGCCGTTCGGCCCGGCCGGCCGTCATAATGGTGAGGTTGGCAATCGGCGTGTCGATCAGAGCTTGTTCCGCATTCACCTCGCCGCGAAGGGCTTCGCAGACGCCCGGCGACACCGGCATCTTGAAGAACTCATGCAGCGTGGGCTTACGAAGATCGCCATCGACGAGCAGCGTCTTGCGTCCGGAACGGGCCAGACTTTGGGCGAGCGCCCGGGCTACCGTAGACTTCCCTTCCGAAGCGACCGCACTGGTGATCAGGACCACCTTCAATTGGCTTGCTCGAGCAGTGTGAAGCAGAATCGTCCGGGCACTATCGATCGATTCGGTGAGCAGGGTATGCCAGCGCAGATCGCTGGCGGTTGGTTTCTCGGGCAACCCATGTTCCAGCAACGCCTTGGAAGGGCATTTGGGTAAGGAACCGATTAGTCTCATTCCCACATCGAGGACGATTTCATCGATGCCGCCAAGCCGACGGGCTCGGAATTCCAGAAAAGCGAACAACAGCAGAGTGGCCCCGAATCCGAAGATCGCTCCCAGAGCCGAAATTTTTACCCGGCGTTCCCGGTCGTTGGGAATTTCCACGGTGGCCGGTTCGAGTTCCTCGATGCCCTGTTTGGCGGTGATTTCCAGCTTGGCCTGAGCTTCTTTACGCTTCAACGAAGCATATTCCTCCTGGGCTTGTTCCAGATCGATATCCTTACCGTCCAGAAGTACCCGGCCACTGACCTTGGATTTCAGGGAATCCCGGCGAAGCTTCAAGGTGGCGATATCGTTGGCGAGAACTTTCAATTCCGCTTGTTTGCTGGCTATCGAATCCCGGGCTTCCTTATCGAATTTATCCTTGGCTTGCTCCTCCAGATTCTTTCGCGCCTGCTTGCGGCACTCGTCGAGTTTCTTCTGATTCTCGGTCAGATCGCTTTCGATTTTGACAATCGTCGGGGAGCCGGGCTCGTATCGCTTCCGGTAGTCTTCCAGCATCTTGTTCAGTTCGCGATTTTTCCGCGTCAGTTCAATGAACTCGTCATCGGTGGTAAGAAAATTGTTGATGGTCGCCTCGGGAATCCGGAAGCGATCTTCCGAATTCAAACGGTTTTGCAATAATTCCAGGCTCGATTTGGTTTTGCTCTCTTCGCGTTCCAGATTATTCAGTTCGCTCATCAGGCTCAGATACTCACTCTGAAACTGCATCTGTTGCGCTTCGACGGTGGCCTTGGTTCCGGAATTGTCCTTCAGTTGATTTTCCAGAGCATCCCGAATCTTCTTGAGCCGCTTTTCGGATTCGGTAACTTGGGCGTGAATTTCCTGATAGCGCTCCTGGCGGGCGGCACTTGCTCGGCCGGTGACCTCCGACATGTAGGAATTTTCTACCGCGGTGACGAGCTTTCCAATCTCCCTATCCCGATCCCCTTCAAGCCGGATGCGGATGATTTCCGGACCGGATGGGAAATCCACTACTATTTCACGCTTCAGAAGCTTGATGGCGTTGTCGATCGACCCTCGTTCCTGGATCGTTTCCAGCTCGGCGATCCCCGGCATTTCCAGCGCTTTCTTGAGGACCAGCCGGCTCAGAATTAACTCTTTGTGGGTTCTTTGGTCGATCTGCGATTCCGGGGCACGGATGGTTTCAGACTGGTCGCTGGGAATCAGCCGGAGTTTGGTGTACGCGCTCGGCCTGGTCGGAGGCAGGAACACCCAGACAACCGCGGCCAGCAGGGCGCCCACAATCAGGCCGTAGAAGCTGGCCTTTTTCCAATTGCTTCGCAGCGAACGCAGCAGGGTTACTGCATTCAGCGGGCGAGGTGGCACGACGTGCATCGCGGGCTTGGCAATCGATTCCGGCAAGTCTCGCCAACCTTTTTCAACTCGGGCAGGAGCCGCCGTTTCCGGGGATTTCGGCAGGGGATCAGTCATCTCAACCTCAGGTCGCAAATTTTGCATGGGGTCTTCATTTTTTACGAATTTTGCGCGGACTCCGTCCCTCTGGGTGCAAAACACCTACATCGAGGGATGGACTATTCGTTCTGACTTTCGCGCCGCAGCACTCGAGTCCGTTAACGGGCGATGTCGATCATCCATTCGTCGATTTCGATGGATACGCCTTGTTGCAGCATGTCCACTTCGACGAAAAATCGTCCTTTAGTTCCCTGTCTCAGCCACTTGCCGCGCAAGCCCTCCAGGGGGCCCGCGACGATCTCCACCAGCTGTCCAGGCTGGAGTCGATTTTCCGGGCGCAGACTCTCGCCGTTCTGCAGGATTCGATAAACCTGGGTGAGGTCGGACCAGAGTCGGTTTTGATCGACGACTTTGAGACAGGAAGCGATTTGGTTGGTTTCCAGGGCAATCTGTCGGGCGTAAACATCGCCGTACAGAAATACATAGCCGGGGAAGAGCGGTGCGTAGGAGCAGCTTTTGCCCTGTCGGCTTGGGAGCGGTCGGGCATCCCAGGGTAAAAAAAAGCTCACATTACGGGAGAGCAGTTTGCGCGCAATCGATTTTTCTACCCGGGAGCGGGTATGCAGAACCCACCATTCGGCGGTGGGCAGTTCAGCGGGCTCCGAGAGCAGAGCATCCGGATAAATAAACGGTTCCCGTTGCAGAACCGGCATCGCGAGTCCTCTAGCGGCGCAAATTTCATGCCAGGCCAACCACTTCGGGTGGTTTTGGCTGACTGAATCTTAGAACAAGACGCCTGTTTTTGTCGGAGAATAATGATTCGGCCGGTTAATACACATTTACGCTCTAAACCGTGGAGGCGGATGATCAGGGCGCACATCGACTTGCGCGCTCTATCACCCCTGCTGTCCGTGCCGAATCCTTCGATATGGAGTGCGGATTTCCCGAGGTGTCAACTTACTGTTTAACCTCAAGGAAGCGGTAGTTATTTTAAATGGGCTCCCGGGGGTTACAACAGTAAATCCGCGCATGGGGAACAAAACCGATTCCCCCGAAAGACCGATTGTAGCGGTTACGCGAAATGGGCACAATTCTTCAAACGGCACGCGCACCGTTTGGTCGAACTCTGATTTTTTTTAATCCCAAATGATCGAGTTGCTGGGCATAACCGATTAGAGGCACAAGGGATCTGCTAGCGCGCGGATACTGGCTTTGGATCTATGAGAATTTCTCACAGATTTGAAACCCTAAGTGTCTATGCAGCGCAGAGATAGGAATTTGTCGGCACAATCCGTTTTTCGGAAACGATCCACATCCCTGGCTCGTCATTACTTAGGTAAACGGATTGACACTAACCCTAGAATCTTTTCACATGTTACTAGGTGGGGAAATGCTGAGCATTAAAAACTGTCGTGGATTACCCGAAGTGTTTATTCGGTAATTGGATGTGTCTGTCGTTAGAATTAGTCACAAAAATTTTTGCCCCGTTCGAAATCATAGGTTTTTGGTCGGCCAACCGGAGTAAGTATCGTGTCGAAATTCTCTAGTCGTCGTTCTTGGTTTTCTGCCAAGCTGCCCCTTTCGCTGCTGGGTTTCGGTTCTGAAAAATCCCCGCGCAAGCACCATAAGACCAAATTGGGGCTGGAATCACTCGAAGATCGAACGGTCCCGACGATCTCGCTGGTCAACGCTCCGAACTGGATCGAACAGGGAGGGTTGATCACCAATGCCTCCTCCAACACAACTAGTAGTACTCCCGGGCTCAATAACCAGGCAGTTGGCACCATCAACACGGTGGCCACCCCTTACGGCAATGCCAACATCATCTATGCCGGTGGTTCCAACGGCGGTGTCTGGCGGACGCTCAACGGCGGTCTGAGCTGGTCGCCACTCACCGACCAGATGCCCTCCAATTCGATCAGCAAGATCGTTATTAATCCCTTCAATACGAGCCAGGTTCTGGTCGGTCTGGGCGCCACCTCCTCCGGAGCGGCCAATGGCTACCCCACTATCAGTGGCGATCTGATCGGCCTGTATTACTCGACCAACGCTGATGCCGCCGACCCGACCCAGGTGAAATGGACGATTATTTCCGGAGCCACAGCGACCAATCCCAATGCTAACCTCTTCGTCGGCCAGACGATTACTGGCTTGGCCATTCGCAACAATTACATGCTGGTGTCTGATTCCCAAGGCCTCTATCGTTCGATCGATGGCGGCAAGACCTGGGCCTTGATCAGTGGCACGGGTGGTCTCCCCGCCATGGGCATCTTCGACCTGGCCGAAGTTCCTCCTCCCCGCGTTCCCCCGCTGGTTTTAACCGAACCGACTAAGCCGGATGACTTCTACGTTGTCGGTCAAGGTGGCCTGTTCCGCTCCACGAACGGGGGCGTGACCTGGACCAATATGAACGTAACATTCGCGGAGAACGACGGCACTGCCGTGACTCTGACGAATGCGATCAATGCAAAGATTTCCGTCCACTTCGACGTGTACGACTACGTCGTCTATGTGGGTGTGGTAACTCCGAACCAATTGAATCCAGCAAAAACTCCTGCCGCTTTACCGTTGGTTCAAGCGATTCCTGAGGGTACCCAGGAAGTCTGCCTCAGTTGGATCAACCTGTCGCTGGCCAATCCGGTCTGGACCGCGATGGATCAACCCCGGCAACTGACTCAGGCCCAAGGCCCAGTACCTTGGATGATCGGTTTTAACCTTGAAGGAATTGATCCTACGACGCTGGGCATGACCAGTGCCACGATCAATAATCAGTCAGGCATTCTAGTTAGTTGGGCGGAAGCCTTCAGCAATTATCACACTGGGGATCGCGTTCGAGTCACCAACATTCCCATTCAGTCCGTCAATCCGGACGTCGACGGTGCTAACGGCGACTGGCAGATTATCAAAGTCAATGCTTCCCAGATTTTACTCATAGGCGCAACCTTCAACGGGACCTACGGTGGCAACCAGCAGTTCCCTAATCCGCAGGCCCTAATTCAGCTTTGGGAAGATCCGACCTATGGCAGCACCGGAGCTACGAATTTCTCCATAGTTGCGGACAACTATAACTCGAACGTCGTTTACATCGGGGGCGATTTCACCGATACGAACTGGGCTAATACCACGGCAGGAGCCGCAGGAAATACCGGTGTCGTTCTCGAAGGCAATCGACTCGCCTTCCATTCGGCCGGTCGTTATAAGTACAGCTATTTACCTTATCAGGGAAGCCCACCTCCTTTTCAGGAAGCCCAATGGCAGGCTCTGACGAACGGTTTCACGCCGGCCTCGGAACCCGCAAATGGTATTCTGACGACGCCTTCGTTGGGTACGGCCCCGTTCAGCGGTAGCCGACAACTCATTATGGATGCGAATTACGGCTTGTTGGATGCTACCGAGGGTGGCCTCTACCAGCTGAAGAAATTCTCCTCCACGAATTTCCCCCTTTCGGCAGACTTCCCAACCGGCTCCTGGACTTCTTTGAATCAGGGTCTTAACGTCGGCGAAGTGAATGCCGTCGGCCTGGATGTGGCCAATAACATCATCGTGGCTGGTACGGCGACTCAGGGCTCTATCGTTCAAAGTGCCTCCGGAAGCCAGATCTGGAATACGATTGACAACAACCAAAACACGTCGACTCAACGAGGGAGCGGGTATTTCGTATACGTCGACAATACGGGTACGACTCAAACGATTCGTTACACCCTCGGTAACGAAGCTTTCAGTGCCCTGGGTGCCGGTGTAGATCAGCAAATTTTCAACACCAGTAACACGCAGGTTGGCACCA
Source organism: Telmatocola sphagniphila (assembly GCF_018398935.1). GTDB lineage: Bacteria > Planctomycetota > Planctomycetia > Gemmatales > Gemmataceae > Telmatocola > Telmatocola sphagniphila. Next base: position 5,029,689 of record NZ_CP074694.1, read on the forward strand.
CCCAGCAAAATATCTTCTCACAAACGAATTACAATCCGTTCGTAATCAACGCCGTCGATCCGACACGAGCCTTATTGGGTGGTACGACGACGAATTCAGTTACAGGACCTTACGGCTTAGTGGAAATTACTGGTGTGAGTTCGGCTAACCCGGTACTAACCGCGGTTACGCCTCCCAACATGTTTTCGCAACCCAGCCAGGTTCTGAGCATCGCCTACGGCGGCAAGGATCCCGATGGCACGCTCGAACCAAACGTCGCCTACATCGGCACCAGTTCGGGGCAGATCTACGTCCGGGCGCCGGGGCAGAATGAATTCTTCCCGAAATTCCCGCCTTCGTATCCCGTGAAGCTGGTCACCGGGATCGTCATGGATCCTAATAACTGGAAGATTGCCTATGCCGTCCGGGGCTCGGACGTCATCATGACTGTCGATGGCGGCAATACCTGGACGAATATTACCGACAACCTGATCAACTCGGTTTCCAACCCGATCGGCAACGGCATTCAGATCACCGATCAATTGAGTTGCATCGCTTTGTGGACCGATCCCAGTAACCCCACCAACCAGGAGCTGGTCGTCGGTGGCCGGGGCGGTTACTTCCGTTTGAATCTGGATCAGAATCTGAACACCGGCACCAGCTGGAGCCGCTACGGCGCCAACCTGCCCTACGTGATCGGTCAGTCTCTCCAGTTCTATGGCAACACATTGGTAGCCGGCACCTACGGTCGAGGCGTTTGGGAAATTCCCGATGTTTCCTCGACCATTCAGCAGGTTGTTACGGTGGTCGTCACCGATTCGGTCGGCGGCCGAAATATCTTAATTTCTCAGGATCCCACGCTTCCGAATAACGTCGATATCACGGTTTACGACAGCAGCGGCAACGTCGTCGAATCGGCCAGTTACGACCGCTCCACGTTCCAGAATTTGATCGTCAACGCCAAGGGAGCGGGCGATACTGTCACGGTTCGCAACTCGACCGGCTCGAATCCCAACACCGTGGACTTCGTCAACTTCCAGCTGACCATCAACGGCGACAACGATGCGGGAGCCAAACTGATCGTCGATGACTCCGGGAATACTGTCGGTAAGTCGTTAACGGTGACCTCGAACAACATCAGCGTCTACCCGGGGGATAAATACTTCGGCAACGGCGGTTACATTACCTACACCGGCTACGCAAATGGTACCGGCACCATCAACCTGGGTAATGGCGGAGACACCACAACGGTTAGCGGCTACACTTTCCACACATTGATCATGAACGATGGCAATGGCGGTAACAAACTGACCATTACCGGCACCAGCCCCAACGCAACTGATTCACTGACTTACACCAGCGGAACGGGCAATGATACTGTGCTCATCACTGCCGATACTTCGATCCTGAACATCAATACCGGCGGCGGCAACGATAACATTTCAGTCACGAGTGAAGCGGCAACCGGCACGATTAACATCTCGGCCGGCGATGGCAACGACACCGTCTACTTCGGAAATATTCTGGCCAACATCATGGGGGTCGTGAATGCCGACGGCGGCACGGGTAACAATACCATCGTGTTCGACGATTCGGGCTCGGCTTCCTCGACCGGAACGATCAATAATCTGATGATCACCGGCTTTGGCATGCCGAAAGGCATCTCTTACACCAACTTCACAAATATCACTGTGGATGGCAGTGCGACGGGCAACGATAACATTACCGTCAATAACACGGTGGCCAACGGCACGACCACGATCAACACCGGCTCGGGCAACGACAACATTACCGTCAACAATGCTTCCGGCATCACCAACATCTTCATGGGGACCGGTAACGATAACGCCACGGTCAACAACGCCACAGGCATTCTGTCGATCTACGGCGAAAGCCAGGGGCAGACTTCGGGCTCAGCCTCGAACTTCGTCAACTTTGCCCTGCGGGCCAGTGCGGCGGGCAGCACCGTGAACCTGATCAGCCCGTTCAGCAGCACGAACTTCAACGTGTCGTCGAACGCGACGATTCAGCAGGTGAACAACGGCGTTCTCAGCAAGATTCAGGGGAACACGAACATCACCGGCGGTACCGGCACCGATGTTCTGAATCTCAACGATTACAATTCTCCTTCAAGCACCGGCAACTTCTCGGCGACGCAGATGTCCGGTTTCGGCATGGGCAGCGGACTGCTGACCTACGGCGGTGTCGGCCTGGTTAACTTGAATCTGGCCAATGGTCCCGCTAGCGACAACGTCACGGTCAGCGGTACGATTCAAGGCACCACCAACATCAATACCAACGGCGGTAACGACACGCTGACCATCCAGAACGCCTCGGGCACGGTGAACGTGGCCGCGGGCGGCGGCAACGACAATATCACCATCAATAACTTCGACGGTCTGACCGCGACTGCGGGTGTCTTCGGCGTGATGACGGTGACTGGTGGTGGTGGCAACAACATCTTCTCCCTCCAGAAGAACTCCGCGAAGGTTGTCATCAACGGTGTCAGCGGCAACAACATCTTCAACATTTCCGGCTCGGCGACCCCTGCGGGCGTGGGTACGAGTGGTACGCTCGCAGGCATTCAAGGCGTCGTCCAACTCGATGGCGGTACCGGAACGAATATTCTGAACGCCAGCGACTACGGAGCCATCGCCAGCACGGGTACTATCAATACTTCCCTGATCACCGGTTTCGGCATGGCCGCCACCGGCATCAGTTACACTCGGTTCGCCACCGCCAACATCAACTCCTCCAACGGTCCGGGCAGCGATTTGATCCAGATCGCCAGCACGATCAGCGGTACGACGAACGTGTACACCAATGCGGGTACCGATACCGTCAACGTGGTGAAATTCAACGGTCCGCTGAACGTTTACGGCGGCGTCGGCAATCACACCTTTAACGTGGCTTCGGATGCCAGCACCAACCTTGGAACCGTTGCCAATGTTCAGTATCCACTGACCATCAACGGCGGCGGCGGTCAGAATACCCTGAATATCAGCAACTATGGGGCGGTCCCCAACGCACTCCCCGGTAATCTGACGGGTACCTTGAGCGCCAGCAGTCTGACCGGTTTCGGCATGGCCGCCACCGGCATCGTTTACAAGGGCATCACCACTCTGAATCTGCAGCTGAACAACACCGGCAACGTCAGTCTGAATGTTACCGGCACAGGTGCCTCCACTGCCACCAACGTTTATGGCAACGGCGGCACCGATGCCTACACGATTCAGGGGAGCAGCCTCACCGGGATCAACACGTTCATCGGTGGGGCGGGCAATGCGAATAGCTTCATCGTCAATGCCGGAACGGGCATCACCGGCAGCGCCGTCCAACTGATCGGCGGACCTTCCGGCAACATTGGCAATAACACGGTTGTGTTCAACGGCCGAACTTCGAGCGATGCCTTCAAGTTGAGCCTGGGTGTCAATAACAACCAGTTGAGCGGGTTGGGCGCCCCCGTCAACTTCAACAATATTGAAGATGTCTCCACCAACGGCAACGGTGGCTCCGACACCTTCACTCTCACCAATAGTCTGGGTATCGGTTTTGGAACTCTGGCTAACCCCAGTACGGGTGTCGTCTACCGTCCGACCGGAGCCAGCTCGGGCGACTTCCGCTTCAATATCGATCCGACGACGGGCCTCTCGGCCAACCTCGCTCAGACACCGACAATCCACTTCTCGAGCATTACCGGAAACGTCACTTACAGTGGCAATCCGACCAATGGAGCGAAGGATGTACTGGTCGTTCTAGGAACGAGTACGACCGGTCAGAGCTCAGGGTTGCCGTATAACGAAACTACCAGCGCCAACGGCAATGACACCTTCGTCATCACCGATTCCAGCCTGACATTGAATAACGTCGGAACGACCGCGAACCCCGGTCTGGGCGCGATGCATGGCATCACCTACACCTCGACGAACTTGGCCGAACTCTACGTCTTCACCGGTAATGAAACGGGGAACAAGGGCGATACCGTAACGGTAACTCCTTCTAAGAATTTGACCATGCTTATCGACGGTGGGCTGCCCTCCGGTGTCACACCGGGAGATACGCTGAACATCGTTACCAATGGCACGCACACGATTAACACCGTATCCGACCCGACGCTGGGTCCACCGCATTTCGTCCTGACACAGGGCGACGGCTCCTCGGTGGGTTATCTCAATTTTGAAACCGTCAATTCCGGTAGCACCGGTGGCGGTGGTGGCGGCGGCAGCGGTGGTGGCGGCGGCAGCGGTGGAACCACCTCGTCGATTATCGCAGTAGGCAGCGCCGGTGGTGTGACGGGTACGGTTCAGGTTTTCAATTCCAATGGAACCCTGCTCCGACAGTTCGTCCCTTATGCCGGATACATGGGCGCGGTACACGTGGCCGTAGGCGATGTCAATGGCGATGGCATTCCCGATATCATCACCTCGCCGGGCGCTGGTGTCGATCCGCACGTCGAAGTATTCGATGGTGTGACCGGAAACCTGATCTACAGCTTCGATGCCTTCGCACCGACCTTCGTGAGCGGTATCACCGTGGCCGTGGGTGATCTGAACGGCGATGGTTACGGCGACATTATCGTCGGAGCCGGGGCCGGCGGACCTCCGCACGTCATCGTCTTCAGCGGTAAGGACCTCACCGTTCTTCGCAGCTTCTACGCTTATGCCCAGGGATTCCTGGGTGGCGTGACCGTGGCGGCCGGAGATCTGATGGGCGATGGTAACATGGATATCATCACCGGCACTGGTCCGGGCAGCCCGCCGCACGTCGAAGCCTTCCGCTACAGCGACATGGCTTTGGTCCGCAGCTTCTATGCTTACGATCCCGCCTTCCTGGGTGGCGTGTCTGTGGCGGCCGGCGATCTCACGGGGAATGGCTATGCCGACCTCGTCGTGGGAGCAGGTGTGGGTGCTTCTTCTCACATCGAAGCATTTGACGGCCAGACGAACAACCTGGTCGCCAGCTTCCTGGTCAACAACAACGGCGTGTCTTCAGGCGTCGGTTCAATTCCTCGTCAGGCCGCGGCAGTGGTCGCCGTCGGGGATCTGGGAAGTACCGGCACCAATGCGATTCTGGTGGGCAGCGGCCCGGGTACTTACTCGACAATTCGCAGCTTCCGAATCACCCCGGCCTTCCAACAGGGCCAGAGCCTCCAAGCCTTCACACCGACGTTCGGCTTCGGGGTGTGGCTCGGTGCCAGCCAGGATTAATAACTGCCAACTTCGAATTAAGAACACCACCCGCGGGGCGATTTATCGCCCCGTTTTTGTTTTAAGCGAGGGAATCGCTTGACATTTTTAACGCTGTTAAGTATCATACCGATGTTAAATTTTTTGCTCGATGGTCTGCGAGCTTTTTTCGCGACTATTAATTTAACACCGTTACATGATTTTACAACGTTACGGACTCTCCCCCATGACCTCCACGAACACCAGCCAAGAGAGAAGAGAGAAACACAAGATCGAACTGCGCTCCAAAATCCTGGATGCTGCCCGGGAATTGATCGTAGACCAGGGGGTGGATCAATTTTCGATGCGAAAGCTGGCCGCAAAGATCGGTTACACGGCCACGGCGATCTATTTCCATTTCGCGGATAAAGAGACGTTGATTCAGGAACTGGTCGATCTCGATTTCATCAAGTTCCGCGAGCAGTTCGACGGCCTCGAACAGAAAGCCGACCCGATCGAGCGGATTCGCCTGATGGGTTTAGCCTTCGTTTCCTTCTTCTCGCGCAACCCCAGTCACTTTCGATTTTTGTTCATGACGCCGAATCTCAAAATGGTCCCTTCGGCGAAGGTCGTCACCCAAGGCAATCCGGCGGAAGACAACTATTGCCTTTTGAAATCGACGGTGGAAGAGGCGCTCGCTCAGAATCGGTTTCGCGAAGAGTTGCGGGACAGCGACGAAATCTGCCAGATCCTGATGGCGGTCGTGCATGGGGTGGTTTCGAATCACATTTCACATTTGCCGGGAAGCCCATCCGTGGATCGAATTTCGCCCGGTAGAACAAACGGCTCAGAGTGCCATCACCGCGGTAATTCGCGGCTTGCTGCGACAACCGGAGGAGATGAAATGAATCGATTGACCGCGATCGGCTTGGGACTGTTCATTTTTGCCGTCCCGGGCTGCAAAAAGGAAATCGAAGAAGCGCGCGAGATCATCCGACCGGTAAAAGTCACCCAGGTTCGCTACGGCCAGACCACCGACCGGGCCAGCTATACCGGCGTGGTGAAAGCCCGCTATGAAGCCGAACTGGCCTTCCGGGCTAGCGGCAAAATTTTGAGCCGGAAAGTGGAGCTGGGCCAGCGGGTCAAGGCCGGGCAGGTCATCGCCGAGTTGGACCCTCAAGATTACGTGCTCTCCATGAAGGCCTCCGAAGCTTCCCTGGCAATGGCCGAGGCCGATGCCAAGCAGGCCATCGCCGATGAAGTCCGCAACCGCGATCTGGTTCGAGGCAAGGCCATTTCGCCCGCTGATTACGATCGCTACCGAGCGGTCGCCGATGCCCAGATCAAGCGGGTGGAACAGGCGAAAAGTCAGCTCGATATTTCCCGCAACAAATTGATTTATACCACGCTGAAAGCGGACCACGATGGCGTCATCACCAATCTGATGTTCGAAGTGGGTAAAGTCGTTGCCGAGGGCACACCAATCGTCGTGGTGTCCCGGACCGATGAACTCGAAGCCGTGGTGGCCATCCCGGAAAATCGGGTGACGGTGGCTCAAACCGCCAAAGCCAGCGTGGAACTCTGGTCCGATAAGGATCGAAAATTTGCGGCCCGCCTGCGGGAGCTGTCGCCAAATGCGGACCCGATCACCCGCACCTATACCGCCCGATTCCATATCGAAAAACCGACCGAGGAAGTTCGCCTCGGCATGACGGCCACCGTGCATCTCGACTCTCTGGATGTCGGCCGCCAGCTGGTCACTTTGCCGCTGTCGGCCGTCTACGATTCCGGCAAAGGCCCCCGCGTCTGGGTCGTCGATCCGAAAACCGGCAAACTCACTTCCCGTGAAATTCGCGTGAAAGAATACCACCAGGACACCATTCTGATCGCTTCCGGGCTGCAGGTGGGAGATCACGTCGTGACCGGGGGCACGCAAAAATTGGATGAAGGCCTGACGGTGCGCGTCGTGCTCGACAAGCCGTAACGGATTGGCCCGCGCCCGGATAGACAGTAGGACCGAACGAGAAATTCCATGAAGGCTATGAATCTTTCCGAGTGGGCGGTGAAGCATCGGTCGCTGGTGCTTTACTTCATTCTCAGCAGTGCCGTCGCCGGATTGATGGCCTACCAGAGCATGGGTCGGGCGGAAGACCCGAGCTTCACGCTCAAGGTGATGGTGGTGAACGCCTACTGGCCCGGCGCGGATGCGGAGGAAATGCAACGGCAGGTGGCCGATAAGATTGAGAAAAAGCTTCAGGAAGTTCCTTACTTCGACAAAGTGATGACCTATTGCCGGCCGGGCGAGGCCTTCATGCAAGTGATTTTGAAAGATACGACTCCGCCGAAGAAAGTTGATCACTGCTGGTATCTGATCCGCAAGAAAATCGGAGACATTCGCGGCAATCTGCCTCAGGGTGTCGTCGGCCCGTTTTTCAACGACGAATACAGCGATGTCTATGGGAATGTGTACGCTTTGACCGCCGACGCAGGCTTCTCGCAGGCGGAACTGAAAAAGTACGCGGAAGAGATCCGCCAGCGACTTTTGCATGTCGAGCAGGTCGACAAAGTGACCATCGGCGGCGATCAGCAGGAGAAAGTCTTTGTGGAAGTTTCGCATCGGAAGCTCGCCACGCTGGGTATCTCTCCGAATCAGATATTCGATGCCTTGCAGAAACAGAATACCGTCGCCTCGGCCGGCAGTGTGGAGACCCAGAGCGAGCGCGTGCAAATCCGCGTGGAGGGTTCCTTCGGTGCGGTCGATCGTATACGCGAAATGCCCATCGAAGCTGGAGGGAAGCTGCTGCGGCTCGGCGACATCGCGGAAATTCGTCGTGGCTATGAAGATCCGCCGAGTTACATCATCCGTCACAACGGTCGACAGTCGATTCAACTCCAGGTATCGATGGCGGAAAACGGCAACATTCTCCGGCTGGGCGATAGTCTCCGCGAAGAAGTTCAAAACTGCCTGAACGATCTGCCGCACGGCGTCCATCTCGACCTGGTGAGCGATCAATCGAAGGTCGTTCACGAATCGATTGGCGAATTCACCAAATCTTTTGCCGAAGCCCTGGCGATTGTTCTCGTCGTCAGCTTCCTGACCTTAGGGCTGCGCACGGGTATCGTAGTGGCTCTCTCGGTGCCGCTGGTGCTGGCGATCTCCTTGACGATCATGAAAGCCACCGGCTGGAATCTGGATCGCATCACACTCGGCTCTTTGATCGTCGCACTCGGCTTACTGGTCGATGATGCCATCATCGCCGTGGAAATGATGCTGGTGAAGATGGAACAGGGCTGGGATCGCATGAAAGCGGCCTCCTTTGCCTGGACTTCAACGGCTTTTCCCATGCTGACCGGGACTTTGGTGACCGCCGCCGGTTTTCTGCCGGTCGGTTTTGCCCCTTCGAGCGCTGGGGAATACGCTGGGGGCTTTTTCTGGATTGTCGGTTTAGCTTTACTGGTCTCCTGGGTAGTGGCCGTGGTGTTCACGCCTTACCTGGGTTACATGCTGCTTCCCGATTTTTCGAAACGCAAGTCGCATAACGCCCACCACGACCTTTACAGCGGCCGGTTCTACCGTCTGCTGCGCTGGTTAATCGACAAGTGCGTGCGCTTCCGTTTTCTGGTGATTCTGGGCACCGGTGCTTTGTTTGTTGCGGGTGTGGCCGGGTTCACTCAGGTGGAGCAGCAATTTTTCCCCACTTCGGAACGGACTGAGGTCACCGTCGATCTTCGCCTGAAGGAAGGCTCTTCATTTGAAGCCACTTTGAATCTCGTGAAAATTCTGGAGGCGGAACTGCAGCCGGAGCTGGGTCAGAAAATTCTTTACTTCGATACCTATACGGGGGCCGGTTCGCCGCGCTTTCTGCTGACGCTTAATCCGGACTTACCCAATCCCAATTTCGCGAAAGTGGTAATTCAAACCCCCGATATCGCCGCTCGGGAGCTCATCCTAACCCGATTGCGGAAAATCTTCAACGAAGACGAACGGTTCAGTATCGCCTGGTGCCGCGCTCAACGATTGGAACTGGGGCCACCGGTCGGTTTCCCGGTTCAATTCCGCGTCGTCGGCGTCGATGCCAAAAAGGTGCGCGAGATCGCCTACGAAGTGCGGGAGCTGATGCGCGAAAACCCGAATGTGCGGGATCCGAATCTGGAATGGAACGAAATGACCAAGCGGGTGAATCTGAAAATCGATCAGGATCGACTGCGGGCCATGGGTTTATCGCCGTTTGATGTGAGTAGCGCGCTTCAAACGATGCTTTCGGGTTACGCGGTCACTCAATATCGGGAGGGTATCGAACTCATCGATGTCGTCGTGCGGGCCGTTCCTACGGAGCGTTTGAATCTCGACGGCTTGAAAGATATTAATCTGACCAATCGACAGGGCTCACCCGTTCCTTTGTCGCAAATCGCCACGCTGGAGTACAGCCACGAGGAGCCTATTCTCTGGCGGCGCAATCGCGATATGAACATAACGGTGCGCGGCGATGTGCTCGATGGTTTGCAGGCGCCGGATGTGACCATGCAGGTCTGGCCGGAAATTCAAAAACGCATCATCCCCAAATTGCCGCCCGGCTACCGGATCGAAATCGGGGGTTCGGTCGAGGAATCGGCCAAGGCCAATGATGCTTTGATTTCCATTTTTCCCGCGATGCTGCTGGCCATGCTGACGCTGCTAATGATTCAGCTGCAAAGCTTCCAACGGGTGATGCTGGTCTTCATGACTGCCCCGCTGGGTATCATCGGTGTGGCGATTTTTCTCCTGGCGTTCCATCAACCATTCGGGTTCGTGGCTACCTTGGGAGTGATCGCCCTGGCCGGAATGATCATGCGAAATTCGATTATTCTCGTCGATCAGATCGATCAGGATATCGAGCACGGCATCGAACCCTGGGAAGCGATTGTCGGCTCGACCGTTCGCCGCGCCCGGCCAGTCGTACTGACTGCGCTGGCGGCTATCCTGTCGATGATCCCGTTATCGCGGAACGCATTCTGGGGACCGATGGCGATTGCCATCATGGGGGGGTTATTGATCGCCACTGTGCTGACACTGGTATTTCTGCCAGCGCTCTACGCCGCCTGGTTCCGGGTGAAGCGAGTGAAGAAAAACTCGCCGTCACAAAATAAACATCCGGAAACTGTCGACTTGGCAGTCGAAACCGTTCGCGAGGTTGTCTTTTCGAAAGCACCGCTTGCCAGTACTTGATCCGTCGAGGAATGGAATCATTTCATTTGGAAAGCGAGTTTCGTATCCTTGGCTGAGTAGGCTCCCCTGAGATTTCGAAACTCGACTTCCTATAATTCTCTCCATGGAAAACATCATCAAAGGAAAGGTGTTCGTCCTGGGGGACAACATCGATACCGACCAGATCATCCCTGCCGAGTATCTCACTTACAATCCGGCGATTCCGGCGGAGTACAAAATGTTCGGCAAGTTCGCTCTCTGTGGCGTGCCGCCGGCGCAGGCCGGACTGCCCAAGGGGCATATTCCCTTCCACGATGCCACGGATGAATTCATTTCGCCGTACAGGATCATCATCGGCGGAAAGAACTTCGGTTGCGGCTCCTCGCGCGAGCATGCACCGATCGCCCTGGCCGCCGCGGGTATCCAGGCCGTCGTAGCGGAATTTTACGCTCGCATCTTCTATCGCAACTCGATCAACGGCGGCTATCTGCTCCCCATCGAGTCGAAAAAGCGTCTCGTCGATGAAATCTGCACGGGCGACGAGGTCACCATTGATATCGGTGCGGGCTTACTGACGAACCACACCACCGGCGACAAATGGGAACTGGCCCCGCTGGGCGAAGTAGTGCCGATCATTGAGTCCGGTGGCATTTTCAATTACGCCAAGAAGGTGGGCATGTTGAAGTAATTTCCATTCCTTTAGCGACGCATCGTAGGCTTTGCGAAGATGCGTTACTTCTGAAAAACGCATCCAACGATGCGTCGCTAAAATTTCGGAATGTTGACATAAGGTATTTTCGCCCATGCTGACCTTTCTGTTCTGGAATCTAAAAGGGAACGATCTGCGTACTTGGAGCAGTCGCAAAAACACTCTGATCCAGCATTTGGATACTCTTGCTGATCATCACGGAATAGATTATCTACTCTTAGCGGAGCCGGGATTTACGATTTCGGATCTCAGTCAGTCTCTGAATCGAAATTTTGAAATTCTGCCTTCGAATAACCATCGATTTCAAATTCTTAGGAGATCGAGCTCTCCCAAAATTCAAAAACTTTTCGATAGCTTAGACAATCGTCTGAGTATTTGGAAACTGCATTTCGGAGCAAAATCATTTTTGCTGGCACTAGTACACTTGAAAGATCAAGGGAATCACCAAATTCATTCGTTGAATCATGCTACAGGTAAAATTCGACACGAGCTTAAGCGCCAAGAAGATCTAAGCAAGCTATTTCGTACCGTTGTGGTCGGTGACTTCAATCTTAATCCCTACGATGACGGTCTGTTGGCAGCGAATTCATTTCATGGTATGATGACTGCAGAACTAGCAAGCGTTGGAACACGAGTAATCTCTGGCGAATCTCATCGACTGTTCTACAACCCTATGTGGAGTTTTTTCGGAGACCGTAACCCAGGTCCACCAGGAACCTATTTCCATTCTACGACTGATGAAATCAACGCTTGTTGGCATATGTTCGATCAGGTTCTGGTGAGCACGGAAATGGTAGATGAACTCCAAGAAGTGAGAATTTTGGATTCTGATGGCCGCCAGACTTTGACTACCAAACGAGGAAGACCACGTTCCGATACGGTTTCCGATCACTTGCCAATTTTGTTTTGCTTGAAGTTGGATTAAGGAGAGAACGATGTCCAGCCCGATACTAAATTTGCTTCCGGATTTTAATCTGAAGGCTCGCAATCCACTGTCAATTTTGGATGAGTTCGCCCAAGCGATTGCCGAAAAAACAGAAGGTAAAATCCAGGCTAAAATTTACGTGAACGAAGAAGCCGGCCGGGTAAGCGTCGATTTTGATATAACCGCGAATCATCCTGATCATCCTCGGATTCGATTATTTAGTCTTTCCTACGACATCGATTGTTTTTATCCCATACGATTTGATAGCACGGAATATCAAGACGAATTTGGAGTTGTTTATGTGAAAAAATGCAAATCGGAAGCATCATTCACAGAGGCCATAATCGAAATAATTAATGATGAAGATACCCTATCAAAACTCGAATCACTCATCGCTAGCACCGATTTTTCTTCTAGCAGGCTAAGTTCCGCAGTCGTTTTTGAAACCAAAAATAAGCAAGTAACGGGAAACTCCTCAAATTGATCGATGATCACCGGCTCAGGTATCGAGCGACCGTTCAATGAACGGTATTATCGTCTGAAATTGGTCCCCAATATTTATCTGCATAAAACATCCCTATGCAGCCAATCAAAACTCTCCCCCTCCTGAGCCCGCGAAATCCCGATGCCCATAAAGGGAGCTACGGCACTGTACTGGTTATCGCTGGCAGCCGCGGCATGACCGGCGCCGCCATACTCAGTGGCACGGCCGCGTTGCGCTCCGGTGCCGGGCTCGTTCAGGTCGCTTGTCCCAAGTCTGCCCAGGCCATCATCGCGGCGGGCTATCCCTGCTACACGACCATTCCGCTCGAAGAGGATCCTGAAGGACGAATCAACGAATCCAATCCTTCGGGTCTGGTGCAGCGTATCGATCACGCCTCGGTCGTGGCCATCGGTCCGGGGTTGGGTCGCAGTAATTCTCTGGACATTCTGATACGTGGGCTGGTTTTCCATCGCTCCAAACCGATGGTCGTGGACGCCGATGCGTTGAACGCTCTGGTCGGCTGCGAACCGGCCCGACTGCGGGGCAATGTCCCGCTCGTACTAACCCCTCACCCAGGCGAATTTTCCCGACTGTGCGGCCAATCCATCGAGACGGTGCAAAAGTTGCGAGAAGACTTGGCTGTCGATTTCGCTCAGGCGACCGGGGGCATCGTTGTATTGAAAGGGCACCGGACCATCATTACCGATGGCACCCGGCTAGCGATCAATGAAACTGGCAACCCCGGCATGGCTACCGGCGGTACCGGCGATGTCCTGACCGGGGTCATTTCGGCTTTGATTGCTCAGGGACTTTCCGCGTTCGAGGCGGCTCAACTCGGAGCCCACGTTCACGGCTTGGCCGGAGACCTGGCCGCAAAAGAACTCGGTATGGTCTCACTGACCGCACTCGATGTAGTAGAATGGCTTCCCAAGGCGTTTTTGGGTTTAGCCAATCAACGAAAGTAGGATGCCAGCATGCGATTGCTTTGCCCTTTGTGTCAAAAAGTCATTTCGATTCCTGATAACGAAGCCGGTAAGGCAGTGAATTGTCCCGAGTGTAAGAAGGTCTTTCAAGCACCTTCACTCTTCGTGCCCGAGGTGAGCGCTGAGCCCGTTCTGGCTTCCCCCCCGACCCGACCCAAATCCGGCGAGAAATTCGAATTCGAAAAAACCGATCTGGGCCTTTCCCGTGATGGCCTCGCCTCGCCTAATCGAGCCGCTAGCAGTCCTGCGGCCGATTTCGGAAGTTTCCGGGGTTTCAGTATTACCCGGCAGGAATGTCAGTGGGTCATCCGAGTTTGTCTCACCCTGGCAGTGCTGCTGGGCTTTTTCACCTGGGTGAAATCGGCACCGGCAGGTTATACCGCTTACTCGCAAAGCGGTTGGGACGCCTTTTTCGCAGGTCTTTCCGTCGATCGGGTGGCGGAGGAAGCTCTGCACAACGAAGAAGCTCTGCGGGCCAAGTTGCATACCGCCTGGTGGCTCATGCCCTATGCTCTGGCACTGCTGCTGGCCGTGATACTCTCCTGGGCCGATCTGATTCTGAAGGAATTCAACCTGCGCGTTCCCCCCTTTGTGAAAACGCTTCTGGATCAGCGGGAACTGGTCCTGCTGCTAGCCACCTCGCTCGCGCTGGTGTTTCTCTGCCTTCAAAATGTTTTGGGGTGGGGATTGGAAAGTGCCGCGCGAACGATTGCCTGGGAAGCCAATACCACGGCTCAGGCAGCCGCGACTACACCGGAAAAAGCGACTTTGGCCAAGATCCTAATGGGCAAGGAATTGGGATCGTACAACATTCAATCTACTCTCTGGTTCGAAATCAATCTCTTCTGCATACTCCTGGCAATTGTCAGTTCCGGCTTTCTCTACTGGCTCAAATGGCATACTGATCGCCGGGGCTTTAAGCTTGGCGTCGTTCTCGACAAATAAAAAGAGCCCTGATTCGGAGAGGCTTTCTCTCCGAATCAGGGCTCGAGTTTGTTAGACCTTCCTCAGATTATTACGGGGCCACGCCAGAGATCGAGGAGTTCAAATCGGTCTGCTTGATGATCGTACCCGCGAAGTTCAGGCGGAAGATACCGCTGAAGTATCGGGCCAGGGCCTCTCCCGAGGTTTCCTGCATCACGATCAAGTCACCCGGTTGCACCATAATGCGTTCTCGGGGATCTTTCATAGCCAGGTTCAAGTCGACCCGAATATTCAGCTGCTGATTGTTCGGCAGTTTGCGGATCACGCTCACAAGACTGGGAGAGGGGTTACCCAAGCCCTGGTTCACCGATTGAGCGACGAAAGCATTTTGCGTGTAACCGCCGTTCACCAAAGGTCCGCGAACCTGAGCAATGGCCTGCACGATATCCAAATCGTAATCTCGCGGTAATTGATACTGGCCTGCCCCAATCAAACCGGCGGTGTAGAATACTTCGGCATCTCGAGCTTCCAGATAGATGGCATCACCATTTTCCAGAATGATATCTTCCGTCTTGATCTTGGGGCTGTCGCCCGGCCGAACCTTCAGAGGAATTCGTTGAACCAGAGGACTGCCGTCTTTCAAAGTCTTGTTCTTGCGATAGATGATGACTTCGTTCTTCACTTCAGTACCCGGCAGCCCCCCCGTTTTCGAAAGAGCCGTGAGAACGTCGTTCTGGTAGGCGGGCAGTTTCAAATCATAGGAACTACCCCGTTTGGAGGTTCCCAGAACGGAGCCATATTGTCCAAACAGTGTTTGGGACACTGCCCCGGTGGCGCCGCCGTCTTCCCGGAAGACAGTCACCTTCACTTCGCGCGGCTGAATGAGCGTTACGAAAACTCGCTCAAATCCGGCCTTCAAAATTTCCTTATCCGTATAAAGCTTCTTGATCTTCAATTGAGCTTCCGGTACCGACAGTCCCTTCACATCGATCGGATCGACGTAGGGCAGTGTGACCGTTCCATCTTCCGATACTACGAAAGGATAGCCGATCGCCGGCGCGACACCCGGCACATCCGAAATTCGAACGGGCGGCAGCTGATTCCGCTCCCCAATCACGTTCTCGATAAAGATGCCGAGGATGTCCCCCCCGTCAATAATGTGCTTCTCGGGCTGCTTCTGCCGCAGCAGAGTCAGATCGATGGGAATCAGGTTGGCTCGAGATTCGGTTTCCAGAATTTCGGGCGGCAGCCTTCGAACGGGAATGCCATCGGCAACCGGATTGGTGATGGCCGCGCAACCGCTGCCCAGACTGGCCATGAAACCGGCAAAAAGAAGAATTGCCAAGCGAGCCGGCCGGCGCTTCGGTTTGATGGTGTTATCGTCGATCATCTTGAAACCATCCTTAGCAAATTCTGTAAAGCTAACGCCCATCCTGGGGACTTACACATATCCATCTTGCGGTGAATCTCGGATCCTACTTATTTTCCGCGGCGGGTTCATCCACGGCCTTGGGGGCCGGCAGAGTTTCGATTCCGCCCAGTGCGGGTACAGACGGTGGAGTTACCGGGCTGCTGGCCCCGGCCGAGTTGTAAACTCCCTGGCTGACACTTCGACTCGAGTTGCCGGGAACATTGCCCAGAGGAATGAGGATCGGAACCACCAGAGTATCTCGGATGCCGCTGGCAATGGCGATTCGGCTGCCCAGGCGGAACCCGGCGAAGTAATCCTCGATGGCCGAATAGCCTTCGGGCGTCATGAATTTGTTTTTACGATAGCGCTGGGGAGGCATCGCCGGAGGTTCCCCAGTGCCGCCATTGTCGAGGTAGTCGACGTAGCCGTCCAGGAAACCATCTTCAAAATATCTAGAGAAGCACTCGCCCGGATGAGCCTGGACGTATTCGCCCCATGTTATTCTGGCTTGCTTTTGAATATCGTGAGTAAGATGGTGCGAACTCCAGGTCATCTTGGGCTCGTTACCTAAATTGTAGAGTCCGCTCTGATAGAGGGAACAACCACTCGCAGCCGGCAAACCCGCCAGGAGATAGAACCATGCATTACGTGCCTTCATGGACACATCCCCACCCAAAGACTCGACACCTCGTCCTAGCAGCTAGATCGTCCAATTGACATGATCGAATTTAACGGAAAACGCGGAACATCCGGCGATTAATCGGAATAATCGCGCCTTTTTGTTAAAGAAGGCGCGATAAAGCCGTGGAATTAGGATTGAAAACTTAGGAGTCTGGGTAGAATACAGCGAAGTTGGCAAGAAGGGAAAGATTTTATTTGTCTGCCCTCAAATTGCCCTGTATAACTAGTTTGTTTTGAGGTGAGGCCCTAAAAAAGCAATCTCAATTAGGCTGTTGGTTAGGATTAAAAGTGGTGATTTCCGAGGATTTGTGATCGAAAGAAATCATCTACCATAAACCTGGGTTAGTACTTCAAACCTCCTGAGTCCCTTTTTCATTATTCGGGTTGAATCACATGAGTTTCAATTGGCTAAAGACGGCGTTCTCGACGAACCAAAAAAAGGCCCGCACCAGCGAGCTCCCCAAGAAGACGAATACGTTCCGTCCTCGGGTGCTTGAACTGGAAGATCGAAGAGTGCTCACATCGCTCTATCTGGCCAATACATTCTCCGGATCGGGAAGCAACCTGATCTTCAACGCGGGCCGTTACGACCAAGTGTCGGGTCTGACTCTAGGAACTAACGCTTTTAACAGCTTCAGCTCCGCCTACTCCGCGGCTTCCTCGGGCGACACGATTTACTTCGGAACCGGCACTTACACGGTGGCCGCCAATACCGACATCACCAAAACTTTGACTCTGATCGGTTCGCAGGCCTCGGCGACCGACAAGACCCCGGTCACCACCCTGAATCCTTCTTCCAGCACGGCGACGGATACCGGCACCACCGCTGGCGTTCTGGTCGTTCAGCAGGGTGTGAATCTGAATATTTCCAACATGACCATCGACGGTCTGGCAGGAACTTACAACATCGGCCAGTTCGTTCGCTACGAAAGCACCGGCACCAGCACGATCAACAACGTTAACTTCCAGAACATCACGGGCAACTTCCCCGCGGGCTTTGGCAAGTACGACGGCATTGCAGTTACTGTTCTCGATGGCGTTGTGAACGTCTCGAACAGCAACTTCACGAATATGGGCCGCGAAGGTATCGTTTACTCCGGTTCGGCTGTAGCCGGTACCGTACTCAATATCAACTACACCGGTAAGGGCGCCGGCGACAACCTCGACTACGGCGTAGAAGTCAACGGTGGGGCACAGGTCATTGTGACCGCCAGCTACTTCCGCAACTGCCTGGGTGTTGCCTCTACCGATCAAAGCGAATCGGCTGGTCTGGCTGTTTACGATGACGGATCTTCGCTGAAAGCTTACGGTAACCTGTTCCAGAACAACGCCAACGGTATCGTCGATGGTTTCGACGGCACCGACGCTCCCGTGCTGGACGCCGAGTACAACAATTTCATCGGCAACACCCTGGGTGTTTCCACCGATATCCCAACTACGGGTACGGGCGCCAATCTGAACAACAATTTCTGGGGTTCGGTAGCCGGTGCTCAGACGACCGGTGCTAATTCGATTCTGGATGCGGGCCTGGCCAGCACCTTCACCACTTCGCTGTACAAGCCGACCTGGGTTTGGAATGGTCTGTCGGTCTCGGAATACTTGACCAACACCTCGTTCTTCGCGGTTGGTAACGAAATCGGCGATAACCATACCCCCGCCACCGTGAAAGTCTTCGCGGGCACCGGTGCCACGGCTAACGTGCTCGGCAACGTTGTGAATAACCAGAATGGTATTCTGCAGTCCACCGGCTCCAACAGCTTCTTCCCCTACGGTTCCGGCTATTTGGGTGGCGTCTCGGTCGCTATCGGTGATATCAACGGTGACTTCCGACCCGACCTGATCGTTGGCGACAGCCAAGGTGACAGCACGACCAACGCGCACGTTAAGGTTTACGATATCGCTACCGGTCAGCTGCTCGCCAGCTTCTTCGCGTTCAACGTCGGCTTTAACGGGGGCGTGAACGTCGCCGCTGGCGACATCAACGGCGACTTCCAGGACGAAATCATCGTCGGCAAGGGTGCGGATAAGGGTGGCGCTGCTGGGGCCGCGCTGAAAGTATTCGAATTCACCGGCATCAACACTCCTCCGACTGCCGTGATTACGCTTCAGAAAACCGATATCTTCCCCGGTTACAACGGTGGCATTAGCGTTGCGGCTGGCGACATCACCAAGACGGGAAATGCCTCGATTGTTGTCGGCTCCATCGTCGGTGGTTCATCCTACAAGGTGTACAACTACACGGCGGGGACCGGAGCTGCCGCGGCGGGTGATATTCCCAGCGGAAGCACTCTGACCTTCATTGCAGGTTCCTCCACCTTCGTCAGTCCTCCGGCTGGCATGGGTATCTATGTCGGTGTGGGCGATCTGACAGGCACCGGTTATGACCAGATCATCATCGGTTCGGGCCAGGGCGCTCCTCAGGCCCACGTGTTGACCTACAGCTACCAGACCGGTTCGCTGGTTCAGCAAGCTAGCTTCTTCGCTTACGAAGACGGCTTCACCGGTGGCGTGCGAGTCGCTTCCGCGAACGTACGTGGAACCGCTTCTCCGGAAATCCTCGTGGGTGAAGGCCCTGGCCGCACCTCGACGGGTAACGGCGACGTTCGAGTATTCAGTGCAACGGGCACACAGACGCTGCCCGACTTCACCGTCTTCAACTCGCTGCTGGCTGGCGTGAACGTAGGCTAATTTTGAATCTCTGGTTTATTCCTGGATTAATTCTGCTGGGTCTCGCACCGATTGCTCCTTCGAAGGACTTCAGTGCCGAGACTCAATGGAAACTTTTGGGATCGACCCTGAGAATTCTGGATTCCAAACGGGATCCGGTCGCCACCGGTGTAATTGTTGGGCGGAAATGGAATCTCCAGGAAGGGCCCGTCAAAACGTATTATGTTTTGACGGCCTTCCATATCTTTAGGGAAGCACCCAACAGAATTGTGCTGTTGGCTCAATGGTTTCCCCGAAAGATTTTTCCGATAGCGAGATTTGAAGATTTTCATTGTTACATTCGCGTAAAGGACGAGTCCGCCGATCTTGCTCTTCTCGAATTCAAGTCAACGGAAGATTTGCCCGTAGCCAAGCTGGCCAAATTCGAAGATTACGACGTTCGAGCGGACCGGGAACGTTATCCCGTGCTCTCCATCGGTTGCAGCCTGGGAAAATCGCCCAGCTGCGTAGCTGACGAGACGTTGGGCAAAAAATTGGTCATGAAGAGCCGGAGCAAGGAGAATCCGGAGAATTACCCGGTGGCATTTTTCTGGGAAGCCAGAAAAACCTCGGTAAAAGGGCGTTCCGGCGGGCCGCTTTTTGATTCCAGTGAACGGTTAATTGGCATAAGTACTGCCGTTCAGGGGGGTAAGAGTTATTACTCCCACCTTGATGAAATTAATAGTTTTTTGAAAAAAAATGATTTCGGCTGGCTTCTGGAAAAGTAATTTTGTAGCATTATAATTGATAATAACCGGTTTGCCGGTTTATCTGAGAGGTTCAACATGAAGAAGATTCTTTTGGTCATCCCGGTACTTGCAGTTCTCTGCGGTATCACCGTTTTGGCTTCTCAAGCCGATACCGGTACTCTGGTTTCGACTCCGGCCGTTTCGCAGTCGAGCGCTGCGGTTACCCCGGTTGTGAAACAGGAATCGGACTCTCCCGTAGTCGTGATGCAAGATTGGCAGGAAACTGGTAAGAAGCCGATTCGCTCCCGCTTCAAACCCTAATCTCCCGCAGATATATAAGTTCTGTAGACCCCATTGCGCGCTATTCCAATAGCCAGCCATGGGGTTTTCTTTTACCCTCAGGCTTTCCTACCGCGACCGTCATTTCGTGAATCAAAAATCGGTCAAACCCAAAAGCGTCTTCCAGATCCTGGCGGAATGGCTGGTACTCACCGTCGTATTTCTTTCCCCCTGGTATTTCGGCTCCGTCGACAGTCGATCGATTCTGGTTCTCCACTGCGCCCTGATAGTCCTTTCCCTCTTATACACCTTCGATGTTCTGCTCAATCCTTCCCGCAAGTGGATGAACTGTCCCATCGGTCTGCTGCTGGGGGCCGTGATCGTCTGGTCGGTGATTCAGCTATTGCCGATTCCCAATGCGTTGCACAAGATACTGACGCCCGGAAGCTTCGCGCTCTGCCAGGATATGCTGCCCAACACGGCGGAGACTCTCCTAAATGGAGAACCATTACCCTCGCCTCAGGGAAATAACTCCCTTTCCATTTGCAAGTACGAGACGCAGCGCTTCACCGAAAAGGTTCTTTACCTGTTTATTTTCTACGCCGTGCTGCGAAACATGGTCGTTTCCCGGGGCTTTCTGCGCAAACTGGTTTACCTCTGCCTCATTAACGGATTTTTGCTTTCGATCGTCGGTATCGCCAAACACTTCGGCCCGCTTCCTAAGCGTGTCCTCTGGACTCTCGAGGTCACGGACGCCTATCCGTTCTCGGCTTTCATTAATCGCGACCACTTTGCCTTCTATGCCAATCTCTGCGTCGGGCTGGGTCTGTCGCTCTTAAGCGTCGACCGCTCCGCGCGCACGACCGATTACATGGTCTCCAAAGGGATTAGCACGAATTGGCGGGAACGGCTGGTCAACGGCGTCAGCGATGTTTTTTCGGTTCTTCAGAATCCCAAAATATTCTGGGTAATAGCTCTGCTGCTCTGCATACTGACCGCGATTCTCCTGACTCAGGCACGCGGCGCCTACATCGGCACTGCGTCGGGCATAATAGTCGCCATTTTCATTTGGTCCCGGCTGCCTTCGAATCGCATCCAAATACCTCTGATGGCCATCGTTCCGCTTTGCCTGGGCAGTATGGCGATCTTCTGGTTCGCTTCGGGGTATTTCGAAAGCAAACTCACCGATCAATCGATCGATAAGCAGCTCAATAGCCGTCTTCCGATCTGGGGCGAATCGATTCGATTACTGCCGAAATTCGGACTTTTTGGTTCGGGAGGCGGCACTTACCGAATTGTGGAACCACTCGCCCGCAGCACCGAAGATATGATCGATGACCGCTGCGACCATGCCCACAACGAATATCTAGAAGCCCTGGTCGAAGGGGGGGTGCCCCGTTTCTTAATCACCCTGGCGATAGTCTGGATTTTGATGAAAGCCGGTTACCGAGCCTGCCGGGTTCACGCTCAACGCTCCTCCTACGGTCTGGCCATCGGTTGCGTCTTCAGTCTGGTGACGGCCTTCGTTCACAGCATCGGCGAATTCGCTATTCACCTGGGCAGCGTGGCGATTCTGGTCTGCGTTATCTCCGCGGCCACCATGAGCCTGGCCTACGATTACGATCACCGGAAGCCCTCTTCGAGTCGATTTTTGGCGGTCGTGTCGGCCGCGCTGTTTCCGCTCTTAGCCATGATGCTGACCTGGGAATCCTGGAAACAGAACGATGCGGAAGTCTTGATGAGGCAGGTCGAAAAAGATGCCCAGATCACCCAACCGAGCCTGACGCTGGAAAAACGGCTCGCCTTTTCAGAGGCGGCCATGAAAGCGCAACCGAAAGATCCGGAAGTGATTTTGAACTACGCCAGCTGTCTGGCGGAATCAGCCAGACTTCCGGATACCACTCCCGCGCAGGGCGAAAATGATATTCGCAAAGCGTTGAACCTCTGGGCCAGTGCACGAAATCTATCGCTTTTACATCCGCAACCGCACGCCCGAATCGGGTATTACCGGGAGCATCTCGCCAGCGGCGACTCCGCCAGCACCTATCTGGAACGGGCCAAGCGACTGTTTCCGACCGATTCGAAAATCTGGTTTGCCTGCGGTCAGGCTTACTACGACACCAACGATTTCGATAAAGCCTGGAGCAATTGGAAGCAGGCTTTATCCCTGAAATTGAACGAAAGGATGTTCCGGGCCGTCTTAACTCAAGCCAAAGCCCGCCTTTCCCCTTCGGAAATCGTCGATCTGGTGGCCCCCAACCAGGTGGAAACTTTGCAGACGATGATGAACCTGCTTTACCCCTCCAAGGAAGAATTCGTCGAGGAGCGGTCGCCCTTTTTGAGCCGGATAATGGAAATTTCCAAAGCGGATCCCGTTCGGGGAAATATGAAACCGGAACATTATCACATTCGCGGCCTCATTGAATGGGAATTGAAACAATACCCGGCGGCGGAGAAGGATTTTCAAAGCGCCCTGCTTTTTGCTCCGACGCGATCCGACTGGCGTATCGAGCATGGTCTGCTCTTGCGTGAAATGGGATTCGTCAATAAGAACCCAGATTTATTTGGCAAAGCGATAGTGGAATTCGAAAGAGTGAGGTATGAGCCAGATAAAGCGGACATCGCCCGCTACTGGATCTTCTACATCGAACGGGAATTGGATCTCCGGGGACTTCGGAAAGAACCCGATTCGAAGTAGCTCCCAGGAATTTTCCGGGCGCATCCCGGATCAAAGTGTGCTCAAATAAAGGGTAGCTTTAAGACTCGTAGTACCCTCCCAAAATAGCTCACTCGACAGCACTGTAGGAGACTGATGGATGCCGTCGTCATCGAAAATACTGCAAGCCAACTGTCCCGGTTGCCAGAAGACCTTGCGAATTCCCGAGGACTACCTTGGCCGATCCATTCGCTGTAAGCACTGCAATCAAATCCTGCAATTGAACGCCAAGCCCGCCAATGCCTCGGGTCAGCCGGCCGCCGAATTTCAGGAGTTGGGAGCCGCCGGACCTGCCTATATTCCCCGAAAAAGCGGCAACGCCGGGATGTGGATGCTCAGCGGAATTCTGATGCTGGGCACCGCTGGTATTGCACTACTCATCATTAAACCGGAAGTCTTCAGCTCTAAGCTCAAACAGGACAATACGGTCGTTCTGAACAAAGACGCGGAGCCGGAAGAAAAATCCAAGGCCGCCCCGTCGACACCAACCACAACCCCGACCACCCCCAACGCGCCGACAACCACGCCCTCTACTGCTCCGCCAAAAAATGAACTGGCAATCAACACCGGAATATTTCCTCGCCGTCTGCTGGTGATCAACGTTTGCAACTACATCTACGCCAACCCGATTCACAGCGGCGAAGGCCCGATCCGCCGCGAGACCGACCGGCGGGATATCGACTACATCGCTTCCAAGCTGTCGGACAGGTGGAAAATTCCCAAAGACCAGGTATACGAAGTTTCGGATGCGCCCGGCCCCAACAGCAAAAATACCGTGCTGCCTTTGAAGGACATCATCGTCAAAACGCTGGAGCAATTTTTGAGTTCGAGTCGAGCTCAGGACCGAATTATGATCGTCTTTTGCGGACACGCCGTGGAAAAAGAAGGCATCGTTTACTTAGCTCCCCTGGAAGCCGATTTTGAAGAACCGGCCAGCATGATTCCGCTCTCGCAAGTCTACAGCCTGCTGGCCAAGTGCCCGGCCCAGGAAAAAGTCATCGCGTTCGATGTCTGCCGCAAGAATTCCAAGCTCGGTGCGGAACGACCCACTTTCGGCGCCATGACAGAAGCCATGGAAAAAGCTTTTCACACGCCTCCCGCGGGCACTTCCGTCTGGACGGCGTGCTCCGCCGAGCAATTCTCTTATGAATTGAACGGGGAAAATTACGGGGCCGATACTTCGACCTTCGTGAATGGCTCCGTTTTTCTGAATCTGTTCATTTCCGCCGATTACAAAGGCAAAATTGCCATTCGCGAGGTGAACAAGAACAACCCCAAAGCGGGCGGGATTCAAGTTCCGGAAGATCCTTTGCCGCTGTCGACGTTGGAAGAGTTCGTCAAACAGGAAGCTCAGACGGCGGCCAAGGCCATGGAAGATACGCCGCAGATCCCCAAGCTGACGCGGGCGGCCGCGACCAGCAACATCGCTTATAATTCCGCCGAGCCGCTTCCTCCGCGCTTCAAAATTCCCACGCCCAAGGCGACCGCTTCCACCAAGGAGGTCGCGGCCATCTTCGGGGAGTTGAATCTGCCGCCGATCAAATCGACCAACACCAAACTCGGCCGTAGCTATGATACTGTGATTCCATTTAAATCCGAAGATCTGGTGCCTTATCTCCCCGATCAGGCGACGACCAAAGAAGATGAGGATAAATCGAAGTATCCCATCCGGGCGGCCGTGCTCGATGCCATCAAGCAGATCCGGGAATTTCAATCCAAACAACGCCAGCAATTACCCACGGAACTGCGCGAGAACATCAACGACACTCTCAAGAAGAGACTTACCAATCTGCAAAGACCTCTCGCCGATGCGGAAGCTCTGTTTCGGGATCTGAATAGACAGTTCACCAAACTCAAAGATAAAAAATCGGAAGAGAAATCGAAACGCTGGCAAGCCCATTTCGATTACGTGTTCGCCCAAATCAATCTACGGCTCGCTTACTTCGGCGAATACAACAAGGCTCTTTCGCTGGTGAAAACCGACAATCTGGACACCTCGGGCGCGAAGCATGGCTTCTTGCTCGGCAGCGTGAGCAAGATGTCCGCGACGAAGGATATTCGCGATTTTGCTGAAGAGGGAAAGACGATGCTGGAGCAGGTCGTTAAAGATTATCCGGGCACTCCCTGGTCGGTCTTGGCCAAGCGCGACCGCTACATATCGCTCGGTCTGAAATGGGTTCCGATTCGTCTGCCAGGCGATTCGGAAGAAAAGCCGGAAAAGAAGAAGTAGGTCACTTAAACGCGGGCAATTCAAACGAGAATTCGTGAGTACGTCAGGGAATTTAGCAATTATTCGGAGGGGACGTTTCTTTTAATCCGACGCGTAGGCGATGGCAATAAAAAGCGAAGTCTCCCATGATTAACACATTCGTCCGTTAAATTCCAATAGCGCACGGATTTTTTCGTTAACCCGACCCGTGAGCCCACGCTTGTTTAGCCCGACGCGTGAGCGAGGGCAATAAAAAACGATTCTTCCCCGTTTTCAGAACACTCACCGGTTTGATTCCGATCTGGCGCCGATTTCATTCCGAAACGCTACCATCGTTGCTCATGGGCGTATAAACAAATATTGCCCTCGCTCACGCGTCTAAAAAGAATGCCCACCGGTTTGTTTCCAGAATAGTAACCGCTTTTAACGTTGGCCAGAAGCGTGAGCGAGATAAAGAAAAAAAGAACCGTTCCTATTATCAAAACACTTGAGGGTTTGATAATAAGAGACGATTTTATTGAAACAATTTTTTGTTGTTCCTGGGCTTCTACACTTCAATTGCTCTCGCTCATGCGTCTAAACGACCGTGGGCAAAACAGCAGCTATCCGATTGCTTTCGGAATAGAAATGCAGTTCGAATAGCTCCATTAATAAACCGGAGCACTCTGGATGCTTATCGCCCGTAAAAGTGATCAAGAAACCGGCGAGTGCAGCAAAGGCACCCGCCCGAGTTTACTACGAACCCGAGATCGAAACACCATTGAAGATCGCCTTCGTCAGAGACGTCGTGCTATCCCCATTGGTTGCGAACAGGCCGGCCACGCAATTGCTGCTGAAAGTAATCGTCGTGCTCGGCAGTGTAATCCAATCGCTCGAGGCCGGTGGTCCAGCGTTCGAGAGAGCATAGGCCGCGCTGACCGTGCCATTCTTATTCACCAAAGACAGCCAGATCGGCGCCCCCGCATCAACGGGTACCTGGGCAATCGGATTGGAGGTGGTAATCACCCCGGCAGCCGTACGACTCTGCAGATAAATCGTACCGTTTGTGCTCACCACCAGGGCCACATAGGCGGCATTGGCCGCCGTCGAGTCTCGATAGATGATGCCTGCCAGCGAATTCGCTCCACCGGTCAACCCCGTAATCTGAGCGGAGATTTGAGTGTTACCCGATGCCGCCTGCGAGGCCAGTTGCAGGCTGTCACTCGTGCCGTTGATGCCCGTACCACTACCGGAGACTGTCACGCGATTTGTCGAACCGTTGTAGGTCGTACTGCCCGCGGTCACTGGCGAACCGATGTCCTGAGTGTTAAACGTCGGCGTGACATCGAAGTTGGTGAAGTAAGCAGTCGCCAGATTCGTACTGTCGTTCGAAGTGACGGCCAGACCGACATCGGCCACGCTGCCGAAATTGCTGATCGTTTGCGGCGAGCCAATCTGTTTCCAGTTGATGCCATCGGTGCTATAAGCCGCGGTGAACGTACTGCCATTGCGAATCAACTCGAGGTAGACCGGAGCGCTGACATTGATGTAGGAACTCAACTGCGCCGTTCCCCCGTTGGTAGGACGCCACATGAAGGCGACCCCCGATCCGGGAGTGACCAAGGCATAAGCGAAGCTGGCATTCGCATTATCGCTGCTGCGGAACATGACCCCGGCTGCTGCGGTAGGGTTCAAAGAACTGGAGTTAAGGAAACCGGTAACCTTGGCCTCCAGTGTGCCATTACCGGTGAAAGTATTGCGCAGGTAACGGAACTGATCGGTCGTTCCGCCGACTGCCCCCCCGGCGCTGACGGTGTAGGTGACACCGTTGTAGCTGGCATCACCGGTCGGGTTCGGATTACCGACGCCGAGGTGATTGATGTTAGTTCGGATGAGATTGGGCGAATCGATCGCCACCATATTATCCGTGGTGCTGTTCGTGTAGAACTTCACGATGTAGTTGCCGGCCGGAACCGTATAGAACGGCACGATATACTGGGCAAAAGTATTCGAGCTGGGCGTGATCGTCGATTCGCGCAGCAGCGAATTCGTCGATTGCGCAATCAGATCGATGACGATCGGCAGACTGTCGAGCGTGCCGTTACGCAACCGGGCCGCGGCATAAAACGCCAGCTGGTAATCATCCGCCGTGATAGTGATCACCTGACTGACGCTTCCGGGGGTGTTGCTGGTTCCGGCGCTCCCCTGGATGTAAGCGGCTTGCGTGCCCGAATAGGCATTGGGCAAACCAGCAATTCCGCCGTTGGCAACGATCCCCGATTGATTGTTGAACTGCCAATTCGCGCCGGTGGGATTAGCCACCGAGCCGCTCACGGGCAACTGACCGAAGTTCTCATTGAAGAAGGTATTCGTCGGGAACGGCGTGGTAGTGTTACTGGTGACAAACGAAGAAGCTCCCGCGCTATTAGTCGCTTCCACGCGGTAATAGTAAGTCGTGCCGGGGCTCAAATTCAAATCGCTGTAGTTCACGATTCCACTGGAACCGGGAGCGGCCAGGGTTGCAATCGTCGACCAGTTC
This sequence comes from Telmatocola sphagniphila, assembly GCF_018398935.1. GTDB lineage: Bacteria > Planctomycetota > Planctomycetia > Gemmatales > Gemmataceae > Telmatocola > Telmatocola sphagniphila. The sequence continues at coordinate 5,057,252 of NZ_CP074694.1, forward strand.
GTCTGATCCAAACTTCGCTGAACGACGAATCCCGTCTCATCGCCGGCGGAATCCGTGATCGTGAGGTAAGTCCCCGTCGGGCTCAAAGAACTCGCGACAAATGATTGCGGTGCGGCCGGTGGGTTGCCTCCTTGTTTGAGAGTCACGTTATTGACTCGCACCGGGCCCAGAATCGCCTTGATGCGAATAATGTGCTGACCGGGGGCCAGATTGATCGTGGAAGAAAAAGTATTCGGCGTTCCAGAAGTTCCGCCAGGTGTTCTGGTGTCTACCAACTGGTTATCGACCCAAAGTTGATAAGTTCCTGGCCCGGAAATCGTCGTGGCGAGAGCATAGGTCTGGTAGCTTTGCGATTGCGGAATGACCACATTCCAGCTCATCCAGTTATTCGTGCCGGCGGCGTTCAGGGCATTATTCCCATTGGTCGAGTAACCGGGATTGCTGTTATCGATCGTGAAATTATTTGGCTGCAAAGTCATGTTAGCCGGAGTCAGGGTGAGCGTCTGACCGGACGTGAAGCTGGTGCCATTAGTCGGCGTGACCGGCAGCGTATTGTTCAACACACTCACGGCCATCATCAGCGGATTCAGAGCCGAGGTAGCTGGTTCCTGCCATTGCGGGAAGGTTCCCAGGAACAAAAGGTTCCCGCCAGCGGCGGTGTAAAGGTTCGTCGCGGCTACCTGCGCGGCTACTGTGTTGGAGGGATTCGTATCCAGGTAGTTCGCGTAGTACTGAATACCTGTCGGGTTCGATCCGCCGCCCAGAGCAAAACCGCTTTCGTAAGTGACAGCATTCAGCCCGTAAGCTTTAGCCCAGTTGACTTCCATCGCCAGACCGCGCTGATAATTCTGCAGGCTGTTGGGCGTTTGAGTGGGGAAGTAATTGGAGGCAAAGTCGCTCAGGCTGATGGGGATTTGTTGCGAGAAGATCGCCGCTTCGCTGGTAACGGCCACACTGTCGATATACATCGTGGCATTGTTCGTCGCCGGTGTCGAGAAGCTAAATGTATAAGTCCCCGCGGTTGTGATCTGCACGTAACCGGTGATGGTCGACGATCGGTAGTGAGTCGCATAGGTACTGAACTGATAGTAGGCCGGATATTCCTGAGCGAAGAGTTGGCCGTTCATCGACACATCGACCTCGGCGGACAGATTGGCCGCCTGACTTCCGGTAGTCGCCAGGAAGCTGATGCCGTAAACGCCCGGGGTGCTGATGTAAACGGAAGCACTCATTGAACTGGACGGATAGAGGTAGGCTTCCTGCAATCCCTGCGGGGCTTTCGGGCTGCCGTACAATCCGCCGAGTACCACACCTCCCTGTGTGCCGCTGAAGTTCCAGCCGGTATTCGTCGGATTCACCAGAATGCCCGCGGAGCCGACGGAGACATTTTCAAAGCCGCCATTTTTGAAGTTAATCGTGGACTGCGTCCCGGCATTGTTCAACGCATCGTAGTAGCCGCCGCCTCCGGCCCCCCAGATGTAGTAGCTGACCGGCTCCGGATTGGAGACAAACGCGAAGCCCGTTCCGTTATTGAAGTAGTTATCGATGAACGACAGCATGTCCCGGGCCGTGGACTCCATGTTGTCGTTGAACCAGCAGAGCATCGGTCGAACTCGCGTCAGCATCGCGCTGTTTCCGAAGACGCCGCGGAAGATGTTCGAAATGTTCACCGTCTGATAAGCCACCAGACGCTCGGCCCACGTGAAGTTGGTGGTGCTGTTATCGGGCTGGGCATCGTAGTTCAGGATGTCTCCCAGCGCGGTCCCGGCGCGGACGTTGGAAACCGCCGTGTTCAAATTGGTGGTGTACTGGGTGAACGCCGGGGCCGTGTTCCAGACCTCGTTGCTATATTCGACATAAACGTGCAGATTGGCATTAAGCGGCGCCCAGACCGGATTGGCCTGCGGAGAAGTATACGGATTGGTACCATCCGAACCGTACAGAATCAAATTGGCCAGATTGGTGATGTAGGCGTTGGAAGCGCCAATGGGCACGTTGATGTACAGATCCTTACCCGTTTCATTGGCCATGGCCACCAGGTATTCCCAGGCAACGCCATTCGTGTTGAATTGCGACTGGTAGCTGGTGCCGGGGTTGGCGAAATAGTTCTGGCTGAACCAGGAAGTCGGAGTCGTACGGTCGGACCAATTGACGTCCGGATTGCCGTTAGTGCCCGAGGCCCCCATCATACGGAGGGTCGAATAATTGGCGAGTGTCTGCAGGTACTGGGTGGTGAACAAAGTACCCAGCGGATAGGGTGTGGAACCGCCGACAACTTCGGGCCGCATCAAAGAGACATTGCTGACGCCCGTGGTGGACCCGGTGGAAGTTTGCTGAACCGTATTCTGAAAGGTCAAAATCAGATTGTAGGAAGCCGCGGGACCGCTCGGGATGACGAATTGCGCTGTGGTCGTGTCGGTCGCGGCATTATACGACCCGGAGGCGCCCAGAGGCAGGATGTTGGTGTACGCAGTGCCGTTGACATAGAAGGTTCCGAAATTGGCGGTGACCTTCGCCTGGCCTTTGAAGGAAAGGGTATAGGTACCGTTGTTGTTGTCGCTTCCTTCCCAGACCACCAGTGAGGCATCGGTGGTCGGCCAGCCCTGGGCATTGTGAGAAACCAATACGTCGCCGTTGCCGGCCGCGGTTCCGACGACCACCCAGTAAGGACGGGCGCTCTTGATCGCATCCGCAAAATACCGGCTGGAATTTTCAAACGACCAGGCCGTACCGACATTGATGCCCAGATTGGAAACCGGCTGAATCAGTTCGCGCGGCGTGCTGGCACTCGACCAATCGAGTTCGATATTGGAGGCGCCGCCGGTCGACTTGTAATCGACTTCGATGTCGTATTGCTGACCGGCCGTCATCGTGAAAGTGGCGGAGCTATTCATTGGCGAAGAACTGGAGAATTGATCCAGTAGCGTGGTGAAACTGGAGGTCCCTGCCGGGCGGATCAACAGACGGGCGCCCTGATTCGCCGTCAGATAAAAGGTGTAGGTTTGGCTGAAAGCAGGGATCAGATCGCCGGTCCAGCGCACGGAATAATTGTTTGCGGAAACCGCGCCGTACGCCGGGTCACTCGGGTTGCCCCCTACATTCTGACCGGCCGCATAATTGAGATCGACGCTTTCGTCGGTTCGAATAAACGAAGCCGAGGAATTATTCGCCGGTAGCGTACTGGTTGCGAAATACGCACCGGCCAAACCCGCATTGGTGTAGCCACCTCCGACAGAAAGAACCATTCGATCTTCGAGCATTTCCAGTTGAGGGCGACTCCGACGTTTCATTGAAATGAACTTCACTCTTTTGCTCCTGGAGAGAATCCGCGTTGGCAACCAGTCCCTGGCGACTTCTAATTATGACGATTATGGCAAATCTGAGTTCGAATGAGAATGCTGATTCGGAATTATTCGCCCGGCTTATTTGGAAGCCTCAGATTTCTCAAAATCACTTAATCCTCAAAAATGCGCATTCTGTCCAGACTACCCGAAGTGAAATGTGAAGGGGCACGCCTAAAAAAGCGGAGGCAGCGGAATTATTGCACCGCAGAAATCAGAAGAGAAAATGGGGGGAGGAGTTGAAAGTGCCCGGGGAAAAGAAGAGTCTGTAAACACCGATCGGGCGGTCGGCTCTTGCGAACCGAACCGCCCGATACGGGAGGAGACTGCCGGCAGGATCGCCTACCGGCTGAGGGGTTCTCGATTACTTGCCGCAGGGACTGCAAGCTTCCTTGGCGGGAGCCGTTTCACCGCAACCGCACGAACTGCTGGAGCAGGCCAGTCGGTTGTTCAGCAGTCTCTTGAAGAAGCCCGTGATTCGGCTACCGAAAGCCGGTTTGCAGGGATCTTCGCAGGCGGTGCAAGCTGCGGGAGCCGCGGCCGCACTGGCGTTGCAACCGCAGTTGCTGGTCGCGACCGGAACTGTTTCCGTCACGGTGATCCAGCGAGGCTTCTTCACACAAACCGTTTCTTCCTGGCAGACCGGCACCTTCTTGCAGACGGTGGTCGGAACCATTTCGGTGGTCGTGTAAGGAACCTTCACGTTAACCGTGTAGGCCACTTGCTTGCTGACCTTCACTGGAACCGTCTTGCAGACGACTTCCTGCTGCATTTCGGTCGTGGTCACAGGAACCTTCTTGGTGTGGGTTTCGCTCACCATCTTGGTGGTCGTTACCGGGACGACTTTTTCGATAGTGGTCGGAACCATCTTGGTCACCGTGTAGGGAACCTGTTTGCTGTGCTCTTCCGCAACCGTCTTGTTGACCGTGTAGGGAACCTGACGGGTCTGACTTTCGTTGACGTAACGAACCGAGGTCACATTCTTCGAAACCGCATAGCGAGCGCCTTCGACGAACACGCGACCGGGAGCCGCTTCGGCATAACCTTCGACATTCCCCGCACCGTCGTAGTTGCTGACGATACCGTTAGCGTCGCCGGTGCTGCCGACTTTGCCGCAATCCACCCAGGCACCGCAGACCGAACGATTGACGGTGTAGGGAACCTGCTTCTTGACAACTTCGGTCACGTGGCGGGTCACCGTGTAGGGAACCTTCTGGGTAACCGTTTCCTTGACCATTCGGGTCATCTGCACCGGAACCTGCTTGGAGGTGGTGTAAGGAACCTTCTTGGTGATGGTGACGGGAACTTGTTCGTAAACCGTTTCCTTAACCATCTTGGTCACGGGAACCTGTTCGGTAACCGTGTTGTACTTGGTGACCTGACGGGTCTTGGTTTCCGAAGGAGTTTTAACCAGAGCCAGTCGCCAGCCCGATTCCTTCTGAACCATCTGGCAGGAGCAGGCGTCGAATTCGCAAGTGTAAATCGGCTTGCGGCAGAGCTTCCAGTGACCGGGAACGCAGTAGCTTTCGCATTCCTGGTAAGGAACTTTCTTGCAGACCGTTTCGGTGGTGCAGACCGGCTTGCAAATGGTCTTGGCCACACACTTTAGCTGGGTCTCGGTCACGTCCTGATAGCTGGTCACGCAGACCGTCTTCATCACCGTTTCGCAAACCGGCTTGCAGACCGTGTGGGTGCAGTCGCGGTAGCAGGTTTCGGTGACCGGACGGCAAACCGTCTGGCACTCTTCGCGAACTTTCTGCTCGCAGACATTCCGCTTCACCTGGTGGTGGGAAGTTTCGCAGTGCTGTTCATAAACCGGCTTGCAGACGGTGTAAGAACATTCCTTGTAGCAGGTTTCCTGAACCTGTTTGTAGGTGGTGTATTTGCACTCTTTATAGTGCGTTTCGTACACCGGTTTGCAGACCACTTCCGAGATCTTCTGGAGGGTGGTTTCGCACACCGGTTTGCAGGTGGTGTAAGAGACGTCCTGGTAAGTCGTTTTGCAAACGGGCTTGCAAACCGTTTCCTGAACCGTCTTGTATTCCGTGCTGCAAACAGTTTTGTAACAGGTCTTGGCTTCATCGCGATAGCAGGTCTTGGTGACCGGCTTCATGACGGTTTCCTGAACCGTCTGATGAACCACGTGGAACCGTTTTTCGAGTACGGTGTCGTAAACCAGTTTGTAAGACGTCTTCGTTGCATTCTGACAGGAGCTGAAACTCGTCGAAGCATCCCCGCACGTCCCACAACCGGAACCGTACTTGGCGACGCCCAAGCTGTCGGCGAATGCAGGTGATATCGCTCCGCAAAGAGCGAGAACCGCAGCCGCGAATGGCGCGCCCAAGCGAATCCTCATTGTTGTCGCCTCCTCGCCGGCTACTCCTGCCGGCTACCTCATGCGAACTCCGCCAAGCCATTCCGATTTCGGGGAACACTCCCGACCGGGACTTCCGGTGGTCCGCTTTAATTCCGATTCGAATCCGGCGAAGTCAAATTCCTAATCAACTCCGCCTTCCGAATTGGGTATCGTCGAGGAAGGGAAAGTCGGATGATTCCTAAATTACCGCAGTGCTCGGAACTTCACTGAATTGCGTCCGTTAACAACGGGTGTAACAATGGGTGGGATTGGTAGGATTGTGCAGACCCTAGAAGGGGGTCTGCCTGAGAAAAGTAGTGCCGAAATTCCGAATAACCGGAGCAACCTGCTCAAAAAAAGTTCATAGACCTTTTCTTCGCTTCAGCTCGCTCTTTACCTCTTCAAAACCCTGGCAATTGAAGATATCCTTCGCTTCCAGCCAGCCTCGCCGCGCTTCAAAAATCCCATTCTCGATATAGCGCAAATCGACCGGGGAGTGCGCGTCCGGATTGATGACGAGCGGAACGCCGAGCTTCTTGGCCTGCTTAATGTGCTTCCAGTCCAGATCCAACCGCAGGGGATTGGCATTGATCTCGATCATCTTCGTGTGCTTCGCGGCACACTCGATCACGGCATCCTGATCCAGGCGATAGGCATCGCGCCGCAGTAACAGCCGACCGGTAGCGTGGCCGAGCATCGTCACAAATGGATGTGCCAGGGCTTTACAGATCCGCGCGGTCATCTCTTCGAGCGGCATCCCGAAGTGGGTGTGCACGCTGGCGACGACGTAATCGAATTCCGACAGGAGATCATCGTCGTAATCCAAAGTGCCGTCTTCGAGGATATCGCATTCGACCCCTTTGAATATCTGCACGCCCTTCAACTTTTTGTTCAGGGCATCAATCTCTTTGATCTGCTTGCGGGCCCGCGCGGGTGTCATGCCGTTGGCCATCTTCAAATACTGCGAATGATCGGCGACTCCGAAATATTCGAGCCCCAAGTCCTTCGCGGCATTGGCCATTTCCTCGAGCGAAGCACTGCCATCGGAGTAGGTTGTGTGATTGTGGAACACGCCGCGCAGATCTTTGAGCTCGACCAACCGCGGAAGTTTGTGTTTCTCAGCCGCTTCGATTTCGCCGGAATCCTCGCGCAACTCCGGAGGCACGTAACTGAGATCCAGCGCGGCGTAAATCTCCTTCTCGTCTTTGCATTTCACGTTCTTCTTCCCGGTGAGCGCATACTCGTTCAGAGACAAGCCCCGCTCGATGGCGCGCTGTCGCATCCGGATGTTGTGTTCCTTGCTACCGGTAAAGTAGGCTAGAGCAAAGGGGAATTGCTCCTCGGTAACCACTCGCAAGTCGGCATTTAAAACGATCTGACCGACTTCCCCTTCGAGGTGCATGCCCGCCACGATCGACGATTTGGTTTCTCCGTGTCCCACCACCTGCATCATTTCGGGAAGTTTCACGAAGGCCGCCATGATCGGTTTGGCGTCCTCAGAAGCGATGAGGATATCGATATCCTTGGTAGTCTCCCGACGTCGGCGAAGCGAACCGCAGATTTCCGCCTTCTGCACACCCGGAAGAGCTTTCAGGTGCTCGAGAAGTTTTTGAGCCAACGGATAAGCCTGATCGAATCGAACGCGATTGCCCACCGTATCAACGAAAGCAATTCCTTCCAAAATCTTCGCCTGCGTCTTCGCACCGAACCCTTTGAGATCGGCAACCTTGTTCTCCTCGCAGGCTTGCTTCAATTTCTCCAGCGAGTCGATCCCCAGGTTATCGTAAAGCGCTTTGACTTTTTTCGGTCCGACGCCGGGCAGCTTCAGGAGCGCCCGCAACCCTTCCGGTACCTTGGCCTGGAGTTCCTTCAGATAAGGTAACTCGTTAGTGGTTACCATCGTTTCGATCTTCTCGGCAATGGCTTTACCGATTCCGCGAATCCCTTCGAGTTCATTATTCTGGATCAGCGTTTTCAGATCGCCGTCGATTTGCGTCACGGCGCGGGCGGCATTCCGGTAGGCATTGCACCGAAATACATTCTCCCCCTGCAGCTCGAGAAGGGTGGCAATCTCTTCGAACACGGCGGCAATATCGTCTTTAGTCATTCCTTAATTGTGGCAGATTGCAATGGGAGGGCAAAGCAAAATTTGATTGGAGAAGCCTGCCGCGGCCTATCGTAGACCGGGTTGCCATCGGAGGATCAACAAACTCTATGACTGACGGCTTTGCAGAGATGAGTTTTTCATTTTCCCAGCGACGCTACCGATAGAGCAATGCCCACGGCCTAACCGTGGGCAACCAGTTGAACTTCGCAATGCGTTGGACCTTACGCGGCCAATCGCATCTTCTGGGCTGGTACCACCGAGTGCAGCATGATTTCCAGTGCGGCCACCATGCGATCCAGGCCGCGGCCGTCGATCAGGTTTCGCCCGCAGCGGCTCATGCCGGCCCGCTCGAGAGGATCATCGAGTAAAGCATTACCGGCATCGCGTAGCATGAGCTCGCTGACGTTATCGGCTTCGCCGAGGTAGATGGCGGCGCCTTCCTCATCCATGCGCTTCGAGTTGGCCCGATGCTTTTGTGTGGCGTTGATAATCAGTTGCGGCACGCCGACACAAGCCAGTTCCAGCGCCCAGCTGCAGCCGCCCGTCACGGCAAAGTGGGCTTTGGTCAATCGAGTGGCCCATTCGCCCGGTTCGGTGAGAACCTCGAGCCGGTTGCCGCTTCTGGAAGCGAGGGCTTTTAATTCTTCCATCTGCGGGTAGTGGAATCGAGCGAAGGCAGAGACCTTTTCGACTCGAGAACCATTCAGCAATTCGGTCGCCCGTCGCACGGTCTGATTATTGAAATCGTCATCGCCGAAGGCCAGGATTGCCCGAAAAGGTCCTTGGGGATCAGCCGGGCGAATCGCCCGTTGCCGTCGGAAGATCCCGCGGACGATGGCGTAGCGTTTGCCTATGCACAGTTGCGTGCCGCGTTCGATGTCGTAATCACTCACCCCCGGCTCCATGAACGGATTCACGATCAGTCGACTGGGGAAGCGAATCGAATTAGTATTGGTTAGCGAGGTAACGACAGTGCCCGTGGAAGCGAGTTCCCGGAGATATTCCTCCTGGATGTTCTCACCGGCCACGACGACGCCCGCCGCTTTTAACTTGCGAACGGCGCGAATGGTCTCGTCGCAGTCTTCCGACGTACCTATCGGATGATTGGCCATCAGATACTCGTTGCCGTTTCTTGCCACCTGGGCAATCAGCGGAAACGGTTCGATGCCACCCATGATATAGATCGGTCGACGTTGCCTTTGGCAACTCGAAGCGAAGGTGACGGTTTGATACAGATTCTCCCATCCTTGAGTGGAATCCGCATCGCAACGAAACAGAATCGGGTAACGGTCCATGCGCAACAATCCCTTGTTGGACTTAGGGGGAAAGGTACTCGAAACGTAGCCCGGCCACCGACTGCCGCGCGATTTAAGGCGTGGAAGTTCGAAGCGTCACGAGCTGACGGGATCGATCGTACCTTTGGTCCATTTTTGGGGTGCTTTGATTCTTCCACCGGTGAGATTTGACAGTTTCCGGGGAATCTCTCGACACCTCTTCTCTGCGGGTCATCCAGACCCGTTGCAGATGGTTCCGGCCATCCGCGAGAGCTATTCAACATGAAAATGTTTTTCTTGGGAAGAGCAACTTCGCATACGTCGACAAGGATTCCCGGCGTGCCGCAAAGCTCGCTTTCCTTCAAGTGGACTTGCAGGAAAAGCGGCTTGGGGTATAAGCCGACCGACGGGCGAATCTGGTAAAGGATATCGCCGCTTTACGGTGGAAACCGGTACCTGTTCCATGTGGAACAGGAGGGATAGGCCCATTTTGGGGTTAAGCGGGGTTCCAGGGGACTCCGCAAAGATAACAAAATGGACTACCTGGAGAACGTTCCACGTGGAACCACCTACACGGAATCCATCGCGTTTTTCCGACTAGCGTAACTCGAGGAGGGGGATACCTCGAAGTGGGCTGGCCGGTTCGGAAGAGGGGGAAACACTATCATGCAGACCGTATCGATTAATTCCGAACATCCCGTTCAACAATTGCCATTAAGCCAAATATCGCACAATCCACGCCAGCCGCGCAAGACCTTCGACGATGAGGAACTTCTGCGTCTGAGCGAAAGCATTCGCAATCACGGCATCCTGCAACCGCTGGTGGTTCGCAAAGCCGGGGAAGATCAGAACCAATACCAGCTGATTGCCGGGGAACGTCGGCTGCGGGCCGCGCATCTGGTTGGCTTGCCCAACGTGCCGGTTCACATCGTCGACTTCAACGATCAGCAGGTGTTCGAAGCGGCCCTGGCCGAAAACATCCAGCGCGCCGATTTGAATCCCATCGAGAAGGCGCAAGGCTTTCAGGACTATCTCGACAAGTTTCAGTTGAACAAAGATCAGCTGGCTCAGAAGCTGGGAATGGATCGCACCACGGTCAGCAATATCGTTTCGCTGCTGACCATGCCGCGGGAAGTGCAGGACGCCTTGCGCCTGGGCCAGATCACCATCGGGCACGCCAAGGTCCTGAAGGGAATGAGTGCCGAGCGGCAGGTGGCCCTCTGCAAAGACGCCGTGCTCCGACAGCTGAGTGTCAAGGCCCTCGAACTACTGGCCCGCAGTGCCAAGACTTCCAAATCCAGCCGGGGCAAAGCGACTGAGACCGAACAGTTCAAGACTCCACACGTTACCAGCATCGAAGACAGTCTCCGCCAGAAGCTGGCGACGAAATTCGAAATCAAGCTGAAGGATAAAGAGAAGGGCTCGATCATCATCCACTTCGAAAACAACGATGACTTCGAGCGAATCGTGGAAGCCCTGCAGAAATGATCGATCAAGTGCGGTAAACGAAAAAAGCCTCCGTAACATCACACGATGCTGCCGGAGGCTTTTACTCTTTTCGGATCTTACTTTTCTTTCAGAAGCTCTTCGATCTTCTGTACGGACGGTTTCGAATAGTCGTGGCGTTTGGTCGCCAAAATGCCTTCTACCGTGTAACGCAACTTTCCCTTGCGATCTATCAATGCGAAAGAAGGTGTGAACACATTCGAATTGGGTTTGCTGCTATCGGTCTTCCCCATCACCGCTCGCAGGTACGAATCATCGTTGCTGAAGATAGTGGGGTAATCATATTCCAGCTGCTTGGCTCGGTCGAAAGCTCTCTTATCAAAAGACTTGGCCTCCAATCGCATCTGTGCCTGAACTTCGGGAGACTGACTTCGGAAGAACTCATCGTTGGAGAGCAATTCGATTGGGGGAACGTGTACGCCAATGATCACCAGGCCGCTCGACTCATAATCGCGCTTCCACTTGATGTAGTGAGCGATACTCAGTTCGCAGTCGGCGTTCTCCACCGTCCAGAAGTGCAGCAAAATGACTTTCTTCGGATAGTTCTTCAGGAAGATTTGCTTCGGAGACCCATACCAGTTGAACTTACTGGGGATCTCAATCGACGTTTTATCGACTTTGGTAATCTTCGGACCATCCTCAGATTTGGCATCCTCGCAGGAACCAAACGAGCAGAAGGACAGGACCAGAGCCAGTGACATCAGAATTTTCATCGATCACTCTCCACGGTAGACGATTTCGCTTGCGCAGGTTCTTTGGCAGTATTAAGCAGTTTCGACCGTTCTAGAAATCCCCGGATCGTTGCGGCATCCACCGAGTAGATGGTCTTCTCCCGCCCGGCAATCACCAAGGCGAGCAGTTCGCCCGCTTCGTTGCGGACGGCTCCGCCGCTGAATCCAGCGCCCAGTTCCGATTTAGCCGTCGAGATCAGCGTGTGAGTATCCAGGGCTTGCCCACCCGGCCAAACCCATTTGGCCGGCTCCACTTTTCCTGCGGTCCCCTCGACTCGCTGCCAAACCAAGTTTTTCTCAAACGGGTTCCCATCGAAATATAGCTTGGATTCCGGAGTAAGGGGAGCGGTGGCCAGAGGAATCGCCTTCGCCTCTTTGGGAAGTTGTTTCAGGCGAATCAAAGCCAGGTCGTGCGCGGGCTCGCTGTAAACCACTTCTGCCGGTATCGCTTCCTTGTTCATGAACAGATGCTGATACTTCAGCGGATTGGAATCGATCTCTTTTTTGTCCTTCTGCTCGAACTCGATACTCAACGCCTGCAAGCGGTGACTGTTGACGATGCTGTGGTACGAAGTGATGGCCAGACGACCAGGAACGTCGATGATGGTCGCCGTGGCGTGGCTCGCACCCCGATTCGTATCGGACCGGATCAGGAGTAGCGACTCCGTCTGTTCCACCTTCAGCGTGTTAAACGGCGAAGGGGGAAGCGGATCCGGGAAGCAGCACAAAAGAAGTAGTGAAGTGAGGAAGTTCATGGCACAGTGCAAAAAAATACGGATCGAATGGGCATCCGATCCGTAAGGGTTAAAAATTCGACTATCGAATCAACACGACACTGACAGTATCCTGCATCGACTGGATGAAGGCGTTCTGCAGGGCCGCTTTGCGACTCGTAGCGGGATTGTTAGTACCGTCGTCCCACACCGGCTGATTAATAATCTTCGCCACGTTCAATGGCGTCGTTGCAGACGCTTGCACTGACCCTCTATACTGCATGTATTGCAGCAGGCTCAACGCCTGGGTCTGCGCCGTCGAAGTGTTCGATGTATTAAACAACGAACCGAACGCGATGGTGTGAATCTTCACCTGCTTACGCAGGGTACTGAAACCAGGCGGATTACCAGTAGTGCCAGAGAACGGATCCGTTCCATCCGTTCGGTTGGTGATCATGTTGGTAATGGTCTGGGCCTGAGTCACCCCAGCTGTGGCCGGACCAGAAACGTAGTTGGGCAACTCTGGAGCCGTGGTATTCCAGCGAACCTTGAAGTACGAATTATTATCATCCGTGGTAGAAGAGGTTTGCTGGTTGAAGATTGTGGAGGACGATTCCTGGCCTGGGATCGTCGCCGTGGCACTCGCCACCCCGTCCGTTTCGAAGATAATCAGACGGGCAGCTCCCAGGCGGCCTAATCCCCCGGCCGTACCGTAGCCCGAAGTTCCCGACGCTCCTGCGAAAGTAGCACACGCGGCATTATCGCTGAACTGGTTGTAAGCCAGCATCAGAGAGTAAGCCGAGCAGGTTCCCTGCACGGGTCGGGGCACACTTTCGATTGCTCCGGGCACCGAGTTGTTTGCGGTATCGGTTTCGTACGGCGTGATTTCCAGACTGCTGCTGGCATTATCGATCACGTACTGCGGGAAGTAGAGCGAGTTGATGATGCGATTGTAGTCCTGGCACAAGGGTGCACGCACCGCGTTGTAGTAGCCGTTGTAAGTCGTGCCGCTGTAGCTCCACGTGGGGATCGAGAAACCAATCACCGAAACGAAGTCGTTGGGGTGGTTGTTCTTGATATCCGAAATAGCCGTTTGCACACCTGCTTTAAGCTGCCACATCGGCGCCTCGTGAGAAGTTCCCGGCGACCAGAACTGCTGGCAGGCGAAGTTCTCGATGAAGTCCCACATCGTCAAGGGACCGAACCAGAAGCGCGTAATCGGCCGTCGCGGATTGTCGCGGTAATCCATATACCGCTCGTCGACGATCGTCATGCTGACCGTGTTGCGTACTCCACCCGGGTTAGCGGTATAGGCCTGAGCCTCATACCGACGGGTAGTGATCGTTTCCGTACACGGCTTCGGAGTAATGCTCGCTTTGTACGCCGAAACCCCGTTGGTTACGAGAGGAAATTGATTCGACGAGGACGGAGTAGTCACATCGGGAATTTCGTCTGCCCCGTAACCTTGAAAACCACTCGCATTGATCGTGCTCCAGCTGCCGTTGGAATTTTGCTTCCAACCCAGCACGAAGTCGATGTATTCCTTCCAGAAGCGCTGATCGCGCTGGGCCTGAGTGGCAACGGGCATATTACCGCTCGGATTGGTGATGGTAGTCGGAATGCTGCTGTAATAAAGAATGCCCCCGGCCCGCATACGAGGCGGGAACGGATTGGGTCCGGTGTTCTGCAACCAGTACAGAATCGCATTGTAGTTGAAGGTGTAATAGTAACTGCCATAGGCGTTACGAACCGCTTCCCCAGCCGCGCTGTAGTTCGTACCTGCTTTCGTCGAAACGTAATTTGCTGTCGTCGAAGGTTTTTGTTGGAACGGACAAGGGTCGAAGTTGGTCGTGACCGCGTACTCCGAACCCGAAGCGTAGCTCGTCCCTTCCCAACCGCTGCTATTGATCAACGCAGGCCAAGTCACCGACGACGAGGGAGCTCGCATGCCGGCATAGTTCGAACTGCTGATGTTGCTTTCGAAAATCACCGCGTTGTTATTCACACCCCCGGTGACCGTATAAGCCAAGGGTGATGGATTCGAAGGCGGAGGTGTGGTTGCCGTTGTGTTACTGCTCGAGGAAGAGCTACTCGAAGAACTGCTGCTTGAGGAAGAACTCGAGGAACTACTACTGGAAGTCGAGCTGCCTGTAGTGCCAGTGGTACCTGTAGTACCAGTGGTACCTGTGGTGCTGGACGAACTACCCGTTGTGCTCGGAGGAGAGGGCACCGTAACAGTCGTGCCCGGCAGGCTCGAAGCCTGGAACGATTGAATGAAGAATCGCTGTCGCCAGTCCTTCGCATCATTATTCGCCGCGACGTTACCCGCCACGGAAGGACCGCGCGGATCGGGTGGCCAGATGAAGAAGGTTTTGCCCCAGAAGCTCGGCCCCATGGTGTAGCCGTTGTAAGTGCTGCCGTAACCGTTGGTTTCCCAGTTGGAATTGGTTTGAGCCACGCGGGCTTCGACCGTCTGACTGGTCCAGGCGTTGGTCTTATAGTTCCAGATATTGGTGGTTTGGACCGTACCGACCATATTCACAGTCGGAGCAGTAGTAATTACCGGATCGCCGAAGCTGACCGTGGTGCTGCTGTTGGTATCCGGCACGGGAGAGGGCAATCGCGAAATCGAAGCGATTTTTCCGTCCGTCGCACCCAGAGCGTTGAGACTGGTGTTGGTATGGTTAGCGGAGTTACTCGTGTTTTTGATATAGTAGTATCCCGTTCCACTTTGCGGGTTACCGCCCCCATTACTGGTCGAACCGTTATTGTAATTTAAAGAGTATCCGCTGGTATCCAGCATACTCCAGATCTGGTTCCCGGCAATTTCATTCACATTGCGAACCGGATAGCTGCTGCTGGTCGTCAGGTACTGATCGCCGGGTGGAGCTGTGCAATACGAAGAGGGAGCGCGAGTAAAAGCAGGAACCGAATTACCGTAGGGTACGTTATCCTGAAAGAAGTCATTGGCGCAAATTGAAGGATTACCGCTCGTGGTGTCGAACGACATATTCCCGGTCCCGGCATATTCACCAGAAACCATTTGGACGTTAATAGTGGGAGGGTTGTAAAGAACGAATCCCGTTGAACTATTCGTGTTGGAATACGGGCCGAAGCGCGGATAATCGGGATCGGCATTCATGCTGGTGGTTCGAGCTGCGATCGCGGTACCGGTCGAAGTGGTGAGTGGAGTGGCCATCTGACTGTCAAGCGACATCGAGCCCGAAAAATCGATGATCATGGCGACGTCGCGCGGCCGGTGAATCGCCGTCGCGGTAGCGCTCACATTCACGCTGTTGATTCCGAAAATTCTGGCGAAATAAGTCGGAGGTGTCGTGTTGATAGTGGATTGGACGAGAGTGTACGGGTAACCCGATTGAGTTGTGGAACCAGTATCCGAAGGATAGGCGACGAAACGGGCCGAGCTTCGATTGTAGTAGTACTGACCCAGCGCCAGTGTCACCTGCCCACTAGTAATAGTCTGACCTAGAACCGAACTGGACAGCGCCGCCGTCTGTGCTTCCGGTAAAGCCTTCGCGGAGTTGAAATTGGTTGTTGGATCGCCCGTCAATTGACGAGTACCTGCCAAGGCTGCGGCATCCGCCGCCGCCTGAGCCTGAGTACGAGCGACAAGCAATACACCCACGTCGATGGCTAAGGCAACGAAACTTAGTAGTCCGACGAGACTGATTGCCACTAGAGGTATAACGGCCCCGCGCCGTTGAACTCCAGAATGTTCGATACGCCTAAACATGCTTCGTCCTCTTATGATGTCTGACAAGGTGTTGCGCCGGGCGCCTTGTTGATATCTCAATTCCGTAAATCAGTTACCTTCGCTGCACATAACGCAGCTCGTTGTAATGCTCGTCAAATTCGTCATGTTCAAAAACGTGGGCAACACGGGTTTATAAGTTCCCGTCACCGTCACACAAATGTAATCCCCAAAGGATGTCTGGTCGAAGGTGGCCGCCGAAGTGGAGGCAGAAACCACGTTCCCGTACTGATCGGTGGGCTGACCATATACGTTGGTTTTGTAAACCGTGACAGTGACGTTGGTGAGCGAACTACCCATCTGGCTGACGAAGTTCGCCACGTTCTGCTGCACGTTCGTGACCGAAATTCCGGTCTGAAGAGTGTCCGTTCGAGCCAGAGCAAAACGCGTCCCTTCCCGAACAGCATTCTGAGTCACATTCAGAGCCATGACATACCGGCTCCATTCGATGATCCCGAAAATCATCATGAACACAACGGGGGCCACCACGGCGAATTCGACCGTGGTTGCTCCGCGACGCTGCTTCGATTTCTGTAATCGCATCAAAACCATCTCCTCTTTATGGCAGCGGTCCACCCGGAATCGTCGTATTAACGGTGATGGGTATATCTTTCATGCATAACCAGGTTTGCTTCGCGTAAACGGTGGGATTGGCACCCAGGAAAAAGAACAAGTTACTGGGAGACCACCGGGCGAAACTGAACGGATAGGCGACACTCACCTGCAACACGTCATACTGCTGCACCGTAGAGTCGTTGCAGGGATCGTAAGAGGGTGCGCTGCCAGACTGAGTCACAGCGACGATTTGTGAAATTCCGGTCGAACTGTTGGGTGTCACTTGGGCTGTACAAGTCACGCCACGCGTAACGTTGGTGACGGTAATGGTGATGATCGCTCCACCGGTACCCGACATCGGCAGGCCCGAGTTTTGCATGTAATTGGCAACCGCCGATTGCACCTGGAAGGTCAGGGGACCACTATTCGAACTGAATTGGTTCGGGGTTTGGGTTAATATCGAAGAAGCGTTGTAAAGACCGGTTGCGGCCAGTCGCGCCCCCTCCCGCGCGGAATTCGATACCATTTGGGTGACATTTAGTAATTGTCCCACTTCCCAAATTCCGAACAAAAGCAACATCATAAACGGCAGCACGACGGCGGTTTCGACCGCAGCAACACCCCGTCTGACATGGCCTTTGATCTGTCGCATTCGCATGGGTTTCATCCCCGTTTTCGATCCTATTAAGGCACTTTCGCGCTGATAGCGTAATGATCTAGTTTCAACCGTAGATCAGAATTTCGGGCTGTCAAACAAAGTTGAGATTTCGTTCTTTAACGAAAAATCCTTGACGCCCGGGCGCGATTTTTAGATGCCAAAATTCAAATCTGAGCCCGATTCGCTTGTGATTGCCGCAATTATACCCGCGCGGTTCCGGGCGATCCTAGAGTTAAACTGGGTATCTTGGGCCGAAAATCGACCAGTCGTCATTTCTGAACCAAGAAAATCCTACTCTTGACAGAATTGGCACACTCGTCGTATCCTTCCCAATCGCACTTATGAGAAAAGCTGGCTTCCAAGGCATCCCATGAGCAACGAGGCATTCGGATAACATTGGAACACCCGCTTTAAGCATCCTGAGAGAAAGGATTCTCCGTGATTGCCAAGATTGTCGCGAACGGAAGAAATTCCGCACCACGTCCCAGCGAATCCACGCTTTGCATTGGTATTGGGGCGATCGCCCGAACGGCGGTTAGCTTCGAAAAATTGCCGGAATTGCGAAAAGAGCTCTCGCTTCGCTTCAAGGATACCCTCACCAGTTCTGTCGTGAAGAATGCAGATGAGCAAAGTCTGGTGGCGCTATCGGCCATGTCGGAAGCCATACAACAGATGCCGATGCGCAGCGCCGCCGACTGGGGGGTGATTGCCACCCCGCGCTATTTCGGTCGTTCGCGCTGCGCCGAAATGATTCGCAAGTACCGCGATCAGGGGGCCTGGAGCGCTTCCCCCCATATTATCCCGCAGTGCATGTTGCATTCGCTTTCGGGTCTTCTCAGCCAGGCCTTTGGAATCACCGGGCCCAATATCGGGGCCGGCGGAAGTCGCGGCGGAGAACGCGAGGCCCTGCTCGCCGCGTTCGGCTGGCTCTCCGCCGGGAAACTTCCTGGCGTCTGGTTGATCATGACCAGCTGGGATAGCGAGGAAACGGCATACTCCAGCGGAGTTTGCCATGCGGTTGTTGTCGCGTTGAAATCTTCCACGACCGGATCGACGCGGCTGCGGCTGAAACCCGCGGGATCGGGAGAAAATCTCGAACCCTTCTCGCTGGAAAGTTTGACCGATGAATTGACGAACGAATGGAGCCGGCCGGTGACCTGGGATATGAGTCATGTCGGTACGCTCCATCTAGAACCCTCCAACCAGTTTCAGATTGTCTGAGGCTTAAACCTTTGCCCTCCTTGAGGCCGAGCTCGCATGGTAAGTTCTCACTTACGCTTTCCGACCGATCGCACCTGTATCACGGGGATAGGTGCCGGTACGCCTTTGGGTTGGGATTTCGAATCGATATCGCAGAATCTGCTGGCGGGTAAATCTGCCGTGCGGGAGATCCTGGGTTTCGACGTCGCGAACCATCCTTCGAAGATCGGGGCGGGAATCGCCGATGTGCCGGTGCCGCCCGGTTTCAGCGAGGTTGCCTTCCGAAGCCGTTCCCGACTCGAGCAACTCTGTCTGTTCTGCGTGCAGGCTTCGCTGCAGGACGCCGGCCTGTGGCAGAAGAAAGACCAACTGCGAATCGGACTGATTATCGGCAATGCTTCCGACTGCATGTGGCACTGGGAAGAAGATGGCCTGACGTTCATGAAAGAGGAATACTGTCTGGCCAAGAGAGATCGCCCGCCCTTGGTTTCGATCATACAAAAAGAACTGGGCATCCAGGGACCGGCCACCGTTCTGTCGGCGGCCTGTGCTTCCGCCAACTTTGCCTTCGACATGGCCCGGCAATGGCTCGACCTGGGACTGGCCGATGTCTGCCTTGCGGGAGGTTGCGATACCGGCCTGACGGCCGTGACGCTAGCCTGCTTCGGTAACCTCCGGGCGCTCTCTCGCAACAACGAAAATCCTGCCGGGGCTTCCCGACCATTCGACCGGGGCCGCGATGGCTTCGTTCTGGGCGAAGGGGGCGTCATGTTCGTTCTGGAAAAAGAAAACCGGGCTAAGAGCCGTTCCGCTCCGATTTATGGCAACGTTCTCGGTTGCGGCTTAACCAGCGACGCCCACCATATGGTGATCCCCAATCCGGAACCGACTCAGGCGGCCCGGGCCATTCGCATGGCCCTCGAAGAAGCCGGGCTCAATCCTGATCAGGTCGATTATGTAAATGCTCACGGCACCAGCACTCCAGTCGGCGATGCCGCGGAGGCGAAGGCCATCCAGATGGTGTTCGAGGAGATCACTCGAATCGTGCCGGTCAGCTCGACTAAGAGTATGACTGGTCATTTATTGACAGCCGCCAGTGCTCTGGAAGCTTTGGCTTGTCTAACGGCGTTTCGCTACAGCGCCATCCCGCCGACAATCAATCTGCAGGACATAGATCCTGATTGTCAGCTAAATCACGTCGCAAATCACGTCCAGGAACGCAAAGTCAAAGTAGCCTTGAGCAACAGCTTTGGCTTCGGTGGGTCCAATAGCTGCCTGGTGCTGGCCGCCGCGTAACCGGAATTGTTGGAGAAAAGTTTGACGGCGATTTCCCGATCGCCCGAATCTGTTCGTGAGTCGCCTTGGTATAATGCCTCTCAGCGCTCCATTTGCAAATCCATGGACTGAGTGATGTTCCGTCGATTATTACTTCGCACCGCCGGGCGATTGGTGGCTCGACCCATTCGCCGTCGTCTCAATGCCTTCGTTGCAACCACGCATCATCCGGAAACCGCTCAGAGCGATCTGCTGCAGCGAATCATTGCCAAGCAGCGGGACACTGGCTTCGGCCGCGATCACGGCTTCTCCACCATTCGTACGGTCGAAGACTTCCGCCGACAGATTCCGGTTGCGCCCTATGAATACGTCGCCCCGTACGTTCAACGGGTGCAAAAAGGGGAAACCAGCGCGCTGCTGTCCGATCCGCAGGTACTGATGTTCGCCCTCACTTCCGGCACCACGGCCAGCCGCAAGATGATCCCCATTACTCAGGACTACCTGGACGATTATCGCCGGGGCTGGAACATCTGGGGACTGACGGCCATGCGCGATCATCCGGTGATCTCGCTGAAGCCGATGGCTCAGATGGTTGGCGATCCCGAAGAATTCCGCTGCGAAGCGGGCATCCCCTGCGGCAATCTCTCCGGCTATACGGCGCAAGTTCAAAAGAAGATCGTGCGCGGTCTGTACACTGTCCCGGCGTATACCGGAAAAATCAAAGACCCGGTTAGTCGATACTATGTGGCTCTATTGTGTAGCTTGCGCCGAAAAGTCGGCATGCTGATGGCCGCTAATCCCAGTACGCTGGTGGCACTGGCCCGGGTCCTCGATCTGCACAAGGAAAACCTCCTCCGGGATCTGGCTCAGGGCACCCTCTCCAACAACTTGGACATCGCCCCCGAATTGCGCGCAGCCCTGGCACTGCGACTCAAGGCCGATCCGGCTCAGGCAAAAAAACTGGAAGCCATCGCCCAGCGCGAACCTGTGTTCCTTCCCAAACATGTCTGGAAACCGGAAGAACTGATGATCGGCTGCTGGACCGGCGGCAGCGTGGGGCCTTACCTGCGTCAGTTGCCCGATTACTATGGCAACACCCTGCTGCGCGATATCGGTCTACTGGCCAGTGAAGGACGGATGACCATTCCGCTGGAAGACAACTCCCCGGCGGGCGTTCTGGATATCAGCAGCCATTACTTCGAGTTCATTCCGGAAGGGGAGATCGAGTCGAAGCAGCCGATTTGTCTGCGCGCCCACGAACTCGAAGAAGGTAAGCCCTACTACATCCTGCTCACCACCAAATCGGGATTGTATCGGTATCACATCGTCGACCTGGTGCGGATGACCGGTAAATTCAACGGCACGCCGCTCATCGAATTCCTCGGGAAGGGAAACCGCTTTGCGAATCTGACCGGGGAGAAGCTCAGCGAACATCATGTCACCCAGGCGATGATTCATGTGATGAAGACGATCCCTCAACCGATCACGGCCTACGCCCTCGCGCCGGTCTGGGACGAGAAGCAGCCTTATTACGGGATTTTTCTGGAAGAGCAGGATATGAAAGATCCGGTGCTGCTGGCCAGCTTCCTGAAGGGACTGGAAGCCGAGTTACGCCGGCAGAACGTGGAATACGATGCGAAGCGGGACAGCGGCCGGTTAGGTCCGGTACAAGCCCTAAAGATTTCAACCGGAGCCTGGAGCCGCTGGGACAAACAGAACCTCGCCAAGCGCGGCGGCAGCCCGGAGCAATACAAGCATCCTTGTCTGATTGGCGATCTCGAATTTGTGAAAGAGATCGAGAAGTTTTAAAATGAGATGAAGTTTATGCGATGGGGTTTAAAATAAACTTTCTCTTATTTAAAATCTGTTCTTCGCAAGTACTTCATAAGCAATTTCTAATTTTAAACTCCGTCGCCCGGGTCTATCGGAGTTTCAGGTTAATGCGTTCTATCAAACGTGGGGCTTTCACGCTCATCGAACTGCTGGTGGTGATCGCCATCATCGCGGTTCTCATCGGCCTTTTGTTACCGGCCGTGCAAAAAGTCCGGGAGGCCGCTTCCCGGATGCAGTGTTCCAACCATTTGAAGCAAATCGGGCTGGCTTTTCACAACTACGCCAGCGTCAACGGGACATTACCGCGCGGCGGTCGCGATGGTCGACCGTCCGGCCAGCCGACTCAGAACTGCTGCAACTGGACGGATAATAACCAGGCGAAATCCAACGCGGCCGGCGTCAAGGATGATCGGGACGGCTACAGCTGGCGCTACTGGATCCTGCCGTACATTGAGCAGGATAATGTTTACAACGCGATCGAGCGTGCAACGGTATACAACGCGGCGATCAAAATCTACTATTGCCCCTCCCGTCGGGACGCCGAGTCCTACAGCGGTTCGGCCCGCTGCGACTACAACGGGAACGCCGGATCCTATTTCTCCAACGGCACCCCCACCGACGACTCCGCCGGTTCGAGCGGCAACGGCAGTCCGGCTGTGACGGAAACCAATACTTTCGATGGCGTGGTGCTTCGATCCAACGTCGCTCCGGTGGCCTTAAACCGCATCAGCGATGGAACTTCCAATACACTGCTGGTCGCCGAGAAGTGGCTCCATCCGCTGCGGGTGGCAACAGCGGCCGCCTCCGGCAACGATGGGGGCGATAACGAAGTCTGGTGTAATGCGGGTTGGGATGAATGCATTGTTCGCGTCGGTGCAGGCACTTATAGCTATCTCTACAACGGCGGCCAACCCGCCGGACCCGGCTCCACGACTCGTACCATTCCCCGGACTCCTCGGCCCGACATCGAAGCCCCTTGCGTGGTCGATGCCGCGGGCAAACCCGTAACCATCTGGAACCAACAATTCGGCGGACCGCACCCCGGCGGCGTTAACACGGTCTTTTGCGATGGATCGGTGCGTACCGTGACGTTCAGCGTGGATGCCGCGACCTGGGCCGCTGCCTGCACGCGTAACGGCAATGAAACGTTGTCCATCAACAACTAAACTCTGGGCGGAGAAAACTTTGAATAAATGGCTATTGGTGATTTTTCTGTGCGGAATTCCGCTGGCTGCAGGCTGCGGGGGCGCCAAGGAAGAGAAAAGATCGGCCCAGGATCTGGAAGCTTTACAGAATAAGGATCAGGCGTCCGTGGACGAAGCCGAGAGGCGACTGGAGCGTCCCGGCGAGAAGCGCAAACGCTAGTTGAGTCTACTTGTCGTCCCGGTTCGGATCGAACGCGGGACTATTGGGATCGTCATCCCGGGGTACGCCGGTCTTTTCACCGGCTCCCCCATCCGGCAGTTCAATTTCAATCTGATTCCGCGTTTCCTCCACCGTCAACCTGACTTTCGATTCGATTTGAGTTCCGGTGACTGCGCCATTGCCGCCCGGATGATAAATCAGCTTGTATTTGCCTTTGGGCAAGCCCGGATAGAAGATCACCGGAGTATCTTTGAGCCGGCTGGTCCGCGCTTCGTAGGTGCCATCCGGATTGACTGATGCATCGAAGATGCAACCGCCACGGCCTCCCTCCTCGGCCACGAACAGGAGTCCGCCGCCGGTTACCGGCTTGCCGTTTTGAATCACTTTTCCATTCACCGGATACAAACCCGAGAGGGTCGGGCCGGAATCCTGGCATCCGGAACACAAAAAGAGAGCGGTCAGTCCCAAAAACAGTCTTCGCATAAAGATTTCCTTATTTGGTTTCTGTTTTTCTATGGGTGGCGATTGGCAATTGAGTGTAGTTATTGCAAAGGCCTGGCGAAGTTTGGCGGTAGAGGGGTTTCGAGAAGCATTTGAAAGAACTCCGATCCCGCAAACGGGGAGTTTTGGGCGAAGAGTCCAGAATTTTTAAGAGGGCGGCTTTTGACCCAACGGGAGGGTTCGGGAGCTTTTGGAGCTCTCTCGCGAAAACTATTTGGCGAAATCGCAGTGAATTGAAATGGATTATTCCCAAGAAATGAGGGGGCCTTTAGGCGAAAGCGGTCTCGAGCACCGCCGCAACTCTCTTCCAGACCGAAACACCCTCACAATCGAACGACTTTCGCCGATCGGTACAAAGGCGCTAGCGTCCGCATATTTTTCAGCTTTTCGACCCTATCAAAATTTCCCATTCTTCGCAGGCGCGTCATACTGCCAGTGTACATGTCGAACGTAGGCGTCGTGTTTTCCGCGGTTCTGGATGGCCGCAGGCGATGACCACGGGCGACCCAAAGGAAACGGAGAAGATTTCCATGTTTAAGCTCAGTCTGGGCAAATGTTTGTCCGCGGGTGCGCTCCTGGCTCTGGCCCCGTTCGCGGCCCAAGCCAAGGATGCATGTAGCCCCTGCACCTCGACCGTCAAAGTGTTGGAATACGTTCCGACCCAGGTACAAGAAAAGCGATGCAGCTACAAGACCGAACAGAAGGTCGAAAGCTACACCGCCTACAAGTACGAAACGGTGTCGGAAGTTAAGACCCGACAAGTGACGGTTTACCACAAGGTCACCGAACAGGTGGTCGAACCCCGCACCGTGACCGTCAAGGTTCCCGTGTGGGAAGAGCGAACTGAATTGGTGAAGAAGACCCGCATCGAACACTACACGGAAAACGTGACCAAGTGCGTCGATAAAGGTCACTGGGAAACCCAGACGGTTGCCGCTGGCCCCAGCATTCTGGACCACTTGAGCAGCCTGAAGCCCAGCTTCGGCCATCTCCACAGCAAGATCGCTAGCGACAACGGTTGCAGCACGGGATGCGACAATCCTTGTGCAGCTCCTGCACCGTGTCCCACGGTTCGCACCAAGTGCGTCAAAGTATGGGTTCCCAACCTGGTTCAGGAATCTCACCCGGTCTGCAAGACCCGTCACGTAACGGAATGCGTTCCCGTGACCAAGAAGGTCTGCAGCTACAAGTGTGAGACGAAGGTTGAGCAGGTCACCGTCTGCAAGACCAAGTGCGTTCCAGAAACGAAGACCGAAAGCTACACGGTTTGCAAGAAGGTTTGCGTTCCTTACCAGGCTACCCGCACGGTTTGCGTGAAGGTTCCGGTCGAAGAAACCGTGACCGTGACCAAGTGCATCCCGACTTGGGTTGAAAAGCAAGTCGCCGTTGCTCCCGCAGTTTCGGCTTGCGACGCTGGTTGCGGCAGTGCTAGCGGAATCAAGAGCTTCTTCGCTGGCCTCAAAGGCAAGCTCCACAGCATTGGTTCCTCCACGGCTTGCGGCTGTGCAGCTCCCACGACCAGCTGCGGTTGCAAATAATTAATACTCTCCCTCTCAAGGGCTGAGCGAAACCCGCGTGTGAACACCACGCGGGTTTCTTCATTTCCAGAGACTTGTTTTCCGGGCACTCAGCCCGATTTTGGAAGCGGCGAGACCGCTTTTTCAAATTGCCCGAATCGAACCCACTGCTATCTGCTAATACCGAATTGTGACTTTGAAGCCGGCATAAGGGCCATCGCCAATATCGAGCTGATCGTGATTGCGGTCACTGTAGCTCTTACCCGTAAAGTAGAAGCGATCGTAGGCATAGCCGCCGTACATATCTAAAAACAGGTGGGAGCTGGCCTCGAAACGCAAGCCGGCCTGAACGTGCTTTTCGTAGTAAAGCAAGCGTTCCTGATTGTCGATCCGATCCGACAGATAAGCCCCTTCACTGATCCAGTCCCAACCGATGTACGCCTGCCAGTTTTTATCGAATTCCCAGGTGAGCTTCGAATGGATTGTGCGCACCGGCATATACGAAAAACTCACCACCCAGTCGTCCATGGGCCGCCAGCGCATCATGAAGGGCAGACCGATATTCATGGAAAAGTTTTCACTGGGCACCCACTGGTAGGCCACGCCGGGTATCGGAATGTTCAATTCGCCCGTCGGGTTGTACATCAGGCTGAAGATCCAGGCGTTGTTTTCCCCCGAAGGGACGCGCAGCATGCCCATGAATCCGAAGTTCACTTCGTGGATGGTGGCGAATGGTTTATCGCTGGCCGAACCTAAATTCGTCGAAAAGCTGGCTAACCAGCCGTTGTCGAACATGTGGCTGTAACCCAGACCCAGATGAACATTCCAGATCTGGTTGGGAAACTGCCGCATCGAATCGGGGAAAATGGGATTTCCGTTGAACCAGGTGGTACCGATACCGGTATTGAAGGTGACCTTATCCGGACCATCGATCCATAAGGGAACGACGATCGATGTCTGCTGCCGGACAAAACCCAGATCGGCGTTCTGGCCCCGGACATTTTGATTTGGCATCCAGGTGACCCCGATGCCCGGCCCCGTCATTCCATAGATCCCGCCAAAGCCACTACCCGGTCCGCCGGTCATGCCCGCCGGTCCGAAGCCGAGGCCGCCTTTGCCGTCGAAGCCACCTTGATCGGCCAGTTGTATCGGAGGATCCACGGGAGTCTTGGTGCTTTCCAGGGCGGCCGCGGGCGGATTCTTATTCGGGATTTCGTAATCCTGCATGGGAGAGATCTGCGCCCAGGCCGGCGAAAGCCAGGCCGCGGCAGCAATCAATACAAACAGATAGCGATACATATCTTCTCGTATTCAAAGATCGGGAATCCGGAGGAGCGGTTAATAACCGCTCGCGGGCAATGCCACAAGATCGCCTGAGCCCAAACAGGGGGAGTTTCTTGAATCAAAACGCACATTTTGGAGGGGAATTAAAATTTGGTTATTGGACGGGGTCTTAGCTGGTCTACTTCAATTCAAGAGATGCCCCAAGCTTCCAGGTTGCCGGGTAAAAACATCTGGCTTAGGGGAAAATTCTTCATTCTCCCCAGTTCCGCAAAGACGGACTTTGGCTCCAGGCTCACCGATTTCCCGCCTGGCTCAATAAAATTCATTTCATGCAAAAAATGAAGTATGCTCAAATTACTCGCACTATTGCCGATAATCCCCTTCTGTCGTCGAGATAGAAATTTTATTTATTTGCACTCAAAAAAGTTCAAACTAGGCTTTTAGCAATATGTAAGGGTATTTTCGGAGGTGGCTGCCCACGATTATTGAGGGGTTACGCAATGTCTCGCATTTCCAGCATGACGCATCTATCGAAGGACTCCTTGAATCGTTGGTATCAGCACACCTTTACCACCAAGTACGGCATCGTTCTGATCAAGTATGAAGTGCTGCACGAGATGATCGAGGCGGCGTTTGGTCCAGGGGTGAATTCCGACAAATTGCTTCGGGATCGCGGTCCGGAAGCCCTGCCCTACATTACCAGTAAATTGGAAGTCTCGATACTCTCCCGCGATCGCAAGCATAAACAAACGGCCCATTTCGAAGCCTGGGAAGCGGCGAATCTCTTCCAGGGCGAATGGCCCTGTGACAGTACTTTTTCCTACTTATCCCAGACCGTGCGCGATCGCCGCGATTAATCTGAGCCTGTCTCCTCCCGCTTCCGCTGGATTCGCCCATTCCTTTCCCTCGTAAATTTCAGATTTTTCTCGCATTCGTTTCGTCCATTCCGGATCGTAGAAGGGGCAGGATCTTTTTTCCTCAAACCTCTTTTCTACTATGAACCGACGCACTCTGCTGAAAACTTCTCTGGCCGCCGGGCTGCTGGCGGGGACACAAACGCTACAGGGCGAGGTATTGATGAACGAGACGAAATTCAAACAATCGCTGGCTTCCTGGTGTTATTCCGGCGGCGATAAGTGGACGCTGGACCGGCTCTGCCAGATCGCCAAGGAACTCGGCTGCAGTTCGGTGGAACTGGTCACCCCCGCCGAGTTTCCGACACTGCAGAAGCATGGGCTGAGTTGCGCGATGAGCGGTAATACCATGCCGGGCGTCTTCAAAACGGGTTTCAACAATCTCAAATATCACGACGAACTGGTAGAACGTACCGGCAAAGTCATCGAAGCGTGTGCCGCCGCCAAGTTTCCGAACGTTATCGGCTTCATCGGCTACAAGTACCTGGAGCCGGAAGATCCCAAAAGCGGCACGATTTCCCGCGACGACGCCATCGCCAACAGCATCAAGGGTCTGAAGCGGGTGATGCCAATCGCCGAGAAGTTGGGCGTCAACGTTTGCATCGAACACCTCAACAGCCGCGATGGCAGCCATCCGATGAAAGGACACCCGGGCTATCAGGGGGACGACCTGGAACTCGTGGCCGAGGTGATTCGCAAAGTCGGTTCCCCGCGCTGCAAACTGTTATTCGACGTTTACCACGTGCAGATCATGCACGGCGATGTGATTCGACGGCTGGAGGAGTGCAAAGACATCCTCGGCCATATCCATACTGCCGGGAATCCGGGTCGCGGCGAACTGGATGAAAATCAGGAATTGAATTATAAGGCGATTGCGAAAAAGCTGAAGGAAATGAAGTACGATGCCTTCGTCGGGCACGAATTTCTGGCGACCAAAGACCCGCTCGAGTGTTTGAAACAAGCGGTCCAGTTATTTGCTTAATGGAATTCGGGCGGCGGACGATTAATTCAGCTTCGTCGCTCAACTCTTTTTGAAAAGCCGACGAAACACATTGGAGTCGGTCGATTTGTTAGTGGGGGCCGCTTGCAGCGGACCGTGGGAGGATTCGAGGACTTCTGCCACCGGCGGCGGAGCGACAGCGGAGGCCGGTGCGGATCCTGCCCGGGCGAGAATATCCTGGTGCCGACGCGAGAAAACGGCCATCTGCTGACGCAGGGCCGGATCGCCCCGTTGCGCCAATTCGAGTTCCTGGTTAATTTCCTGGTTCAATCGGCGAAGTTCGGTTTCCTGGCGGGCCATCACGGCTCGTTCCTTGGCCATGGAAACTTCCATCTCGCGCATCTGGCGCTCGAGATCCTGCTCATCGAGTTTCATCTGCCGACGGTCGGCATCGAGATCGCGCCGCAATTGAATGATCTTGGCGTTTTCTCGTTCCAGTTCGTCGGCCCATTCCTCAAGCTCATCGGCGTTTTTGTGCTTGGGAGCTTCCTGAATCGCCCGCACCTGGTCTTCGAACGATTGCAGAATTTCTTCGAGTTCCGCAATTTTAGCCGTCTTCTGTTCGAGATCGGCCTTTTGACGAACGTCGGCATCGTTGGCTTCCTGCAGCAGATGCCGCATTTCATCCAGAAGCTCGCGAAGGTCATTGTTCTCAGCGCGAAGCGATTCGAGTTCATCTTTTTCAGAACTGGAGGGCACTTGAGATTGCTCCGGGAAAAACACATCCAGCTGCGAGGGGGATTTGGATTTTCTCGTAGAGCCGGCGGGAGGTAATGTTCCCATGGGTCGGATCACGCTCCGAGTATTGAGTGTTTCTTCAGGGGCGGGCGTGTTATGGGAGACCGTTGGCCGGGTGGCGGCGCGCAGCACGGACAGAGTATCGGGTTCGAGGACCGGGGCGGGAGCGGGAGCCGGGGCTACGCTAGCGATTTCTTCGCCTTCACTCAAGGGCATGGTCAGACGACGGCGCAGTTCCGTAGTACTGAGCTTGTTAATATCTGTCGAAGTCGAGTTGACCATAGGGGTCGGCCTCATGCAGGTCCCGAGTAATAAATCGACACACCTTCTCAATGCTACCCATTTTAACCGACCTAAGCTTGAATCCTTTGCTTAAAATCGGCAAACAGGAGCCTCACATCCGGCAGGATGTTTCGAAAAGGAGGATTTCGAGGATAGCTCCATCTAAACCTAATTTGCTGAACAACGATGTCAAATTAAAAGCGCTTCGACGGACGCTTTTCGCGCCGGGCGCGAATTTTTTCAATGAATTTCCGATTTCTTTAGTCATTTTGGAAACGAATGGTCTAAAGGTGTCGCTAAAACCGATATCGCCCGCACATTCTTATTGAAGTTCGCAGAATACCAATTCTCCTTGACCCAAAAAATCAGCCCCCTTAAACTATAGCGGATATCGTTAGGGTAGATCGCCTTCGATTGGCCATTAATTCCGCTGCCAAAACGGGTTACCACCTGGGCAGCTCTTTGGATTATTCGCAGGAACTGCAAATCTCTTATTCAAAATGCCTTAAACCGGACGCTCTCCCGATTCCCAGTGCCAGGATCGCTTCCCTGGTGATGGTCTCTTTCAATGTGAACGTCCGCTAATTTTTGGGGAACCTCTTCATGGTAATTCGATTCAAGCCCCGTCGTCTCTTCGCCAGTCTGGGGGCTGCTTGCCTATTTGCCGCAAATTCCCCAGTTCAAGCCCAGAACTATACCTGGAGCAGCTCGGCCCCCGGTGGCAACTGGTCGCAGTCAGCCAACTGGGGCGGCAGCGCCCCGTCCGGCGCCTCCCCCACGACTACGCTCACTTTCGGAGGCACGACGACCGCCGGCCTGACTAGCTCCAACGATATTGCGAATCTTCAAGTAAACTCGATCACTTTCAACTCGACGGCCGGGGCTTATAGCATCTCCGGAAACGCCATTCAGTTCCTGAACAGCGGATCCACCATCACCCAAAATTCCAACAGTAATATCAGTCTACCTGCTTTGACTATCTCGAATGGGCTCAGCATCAACGGCTCGGGCACCGGAACTCTCACAGTTAATAGCCTGGCCTTCAACAGTGGCGGGGCCGGAAATCAGGCCAGTCTTGATACGGGATCGAAAGTGCTGGTTCTGAACGGCGATATGTCGCTGGATGGAAGCGGTGTACCGAATGCGGTGACTGTAAAAGGAACGATTCAACTGTCCGCGGGCAACCATACTTTCAATGGGTTGAACTATACCGGGGCGAATGCCCAGGACATCGTGTTCAGCAACGTCTTTCAGGGCTCCGGGGGCATCACTTATACCGGTATCGATTCTGTAGCCATCACGGGAGTCAGCACTTACACCGGTGCGACCATCTTCTCGAGCACTACTGCCAACTACCTGGGAGCCACCAACGCCCTGCCCTCGGCCAGCGCGGTCACCGTGAATTCCACTTTGCAATTCTTCACGACGGATCCCAGCGGCGGGGTGACCATTGGTAACTTCAGCCAGAACATCGGTTCGCTCGCGGGAGCGGGCTCGGTGAATATGGGCTCCGCCAGCCTGACCACCGGTAACGACAACACCAACACGACCTTTTCCGGTATTCTCAGCGACGATGGCTCGGGTAGCAGCACCATTACGAAAGTCGGAACAGGCACCTGGACTCTCAGCGGTACCAACACTTTCACCGGACAACTGGTCATCGCGAATGGCACAGTCGCCGTCGGTTCGTTCGCGGCCCCGGGAAACAGCAGTAATCTGGGAGCCACGGCGGCCAGTAAGAACTTTATTTTGGGGGGTAACGGCACCACGGGCTTCCTCCAATACACCGGATCGAGTGCCGCCAGTTACTCCCGTAACTTCACCTTGGCTACCGGCGGAAGCGGCGGTTTCCTCGGAAATCTCGGCGATTTGACCCTCTCGGGCAGTATTAGCGGCAGTGGGAATCTGATCAAAGCCGGAACCAACAACCTGATTTTAAGCGGTACGAACACCTTTACCGGTTCGATTACCGTCACCGGTGGGAATTTGAGTCTGACCGGAACCGCGAACTCTTCGGGCAATATTAACCTGCTCGGTGGAAAACTCACTCTCGATAATACGGCCTCGGCTTTGACTCGATTGGGAACCACTCCCACGCTGACCCTGAACATGGGCGAGTTGAACATCATCGGAAACACTGTGAATCCCAGCGGAAACATCGAAAACTTCGGTGCGCTCAATGTCATCGGGGGAACGAGCGCCAACAATCGCCTCACCCTGACGAATTCCGGCTCCGCTTTGCAAGTGACTTTTTCCAGTCTCAACGTCAGCAATGGCTCCAGCCTGCTGATTCGCGGCGACAATCTCGGCGGCAGCAGCGGCAGCTATACCCGCGTGCTGTTCACCAGCGCCCCCGGGACGACTTCGGCCCCCCTATCGGGCGTACTCTTCGATAATTCCTCCAGCGGCACGGGACTGGGACTGGCCGCTTACAGTTCCACTCTCGGCATCGTTCAGTTCACCGCGGCCAACACCACGGGGAACATCATCGACAACATCAATTCGCCCAATACTTCCACGATCGCCAACTTCACCACCGGCAACGGCGGCTCGACCTTGACCATCAACGCCGGGGCCACCATCGTCGCCCTGAACTTCAGCAACGAATTCAGCACGGCCAACTTCAAAAATCTCTACGGCTCCAGCGGCAACAACGCCAACGCTCCCGCCGGCACTCTGGTAGTCAGTAGTGGTCTGATCCAGGTCTTGAACACGGCCACCAATGTGACCGTGAACGGCGATACGGGAGGCAGCACCCTCAGCACCGCGGGAGGCTTCACTTTCAATTTGAATCAGAATCTCACCTTCGCTTCGAACATGACACTCAGCGCGGCCGGTCTGACAAAACTGGGGGCCGGTAGCTTGGTGATCAACGGGACGAATTCAATCGCCGGAGATTACAACATTTCCAGCGGAAGTGTGAGCATCGCCGGAGCCACGACCGCGGGGAACCTCAACATCAGCGGCTCTTCCGTGGCTTCCTTCAATAGTGCCAGCACTCTGAATTCGATCAATCTCAGTGGCACCGCAACAGTGAATTTTGCCGGCGGATCGGCCGGTAGCATCAGCTCGTCTTCCTCTTCGACATCTTTGAACCTGACCGGCAACCTCACTCTGACCGGCAATTCGACCACGACCTTCGCGGGTGTGATCAGTGGCGGATCGGCTTCGCTGATTACCAGTTCCGGCAGCACCGGCACTCTGACGCTAACCAACTCCAATACTTTCGGCGGTGGCTTGGCGGTTAACGGTGGAACGGTTTATCTGGCTAATGGCAACTCGGCCGGTACCGGCACGCTCACCCTCAACGGCGGGACCGTCAGTTATTCAGGCGGCACGACGACCCTGGCCGCAGCCGGATTGAGCTTTGGAACCTTCGGAAGTAGTACTCTGCAAGTGACCACGGCCGGAACGGTCCTCACCGTCGCTGGCGTTTCCGGCTCGGGCTCCTGGACCTTCGATGGCGGCCAAGGCATCACTTCGACCAGCCGTGGCGGAACCCTGCTCATCAATTCGACCTCGGTCTCCTCGGGCGGTTCGCTGTCGGTCATTGGCAACGGGCTGGTACAACTGGGAGCCAATAATGCCCTACCCAGCGGCATCAACTTAAATGTGACTCCCGGCAACGTCTCGAACGTTGGAGCCGGCCTGGATCTTCAGACGTTCAACCAGACGGTTGGCAACATTACAGCGACACTCGGCACCAGCAACTCGCCGATCACCGGCCAGCCCATCGTTCAGGGAAGCGGTACTTTAACGCTCAACGGCGATGTCAGCATTGTGACCTCCGGCTCGGCCAGCTATCCTCTGACCATCAATCCTTCGGTCGTACTGTCGGCGGGTAACCACAATTTCTCAACGCAGGCCGGCGGTAATTCGGATGTGTATCACGGCGATTTGCAGTTCCTCGGTAGCATCAGCGGCGCAGGCAGCGTGACACTGCCCTCCACTTCTCAAGGAATTATCGACTTCGAAGTCGCCAACACTTACACCGGCACAACTTCCGTGCTCGGCGGCACGCTGTACTTACGCGGCAATAATGCCATTCCCTCAACCAGTGCCGTCACCCAGGCGGCCGGGACGGTGATCGATTTCACCGGCGGGAACGTCCTCACCAGCGGTACCAGTTCTACCTTTGGTTCACTGACGGGAGCCGGCAGCATTATTCTCGGCTCTTCCTCAATACTGACAATCGGAGCCGATAACACCTCCCCCGCGGCCTACACGGGAGCCATCAGCGGCGGCGGCAGTCTTACGAAAATCGGAACCGGCACACTCATCCTCAGCGGAACGAACACGTACACCGGCGGGACCAACGTGAATGCCGGTAGCCTTCGCATTAACGGGTCCCTCTCCACGGGGGCCGTGCAAGTTTCGCAGGGGGCAATCATCGGCGGGAACGGCAGCATCAATGGCACTCTGACGGTCGCGGCCGGAGGGACGATCGACATTGGTAGTGCACCGGCAACTGTCGGTACCCTACGCGTCGGAGGCAGTGTCACCATTAATGGCGGTACCGGGGGCTCGACGACCAACTGGAATGTCGACATCAACGGTACGACTACCAGCAGCGCCGACAATTTGACGCTGCTCAGTAGCTCGGCGGTTTTGAATTTCGTCGCCACCGGCGGCAACAAAATCAACATTCAGATGAATGATCTGGCGTCGGGTATGGTGGTGAATAACGACTACACATTCAAGATTGCTACCGTTTCGACCGGCACGGGATCGACGAACATCCAGAGCAACGGCGGCGTGTTCACCGCCTCGCAGTTCACCTTCTCGGCAACGAATTTCGCATTCACCAATCAGAACATCGCCATCAATGGCGACAACCTGATCATCTCGTTCACGGTGATTCCCGTGCCCGAACCCGCCACACTGCTGGTGTTTGGTTCGGCCGGACTGGGAATGCTGGGGTGGATGCGAAGGCGCAAAAATCGCAAACTTACCAGCACCGCCTCGATTGCGTAAGTGATGCTGAACCTATTCGCAGAGGCACACTCTTTGGAGTGTGCCGTTTTTATTGGTGGCCGCGCCTAGAATACCTACCATGGGTAAAAAGAAAAAAGTCCGCGTCGAGTTGCGGAAGAACCGCTCCAAGCCACCCCGGGATCATTCCTGGACCAAAGGCTTCGGGGAGCATGGCTTTGAAGAGCTGGCTCCCTTGTCCGATGAACGCGTCCGTCCCAAAGGGGAACTTTCCCGCCATCGCACCATTATTCAGGAACACTCCGCCGTACGATCTGCCGAGATGGAGATGCCCACGGTTAGTATGGACGGCTGTCTGCATGGCCGGGTGCTTCGCGTGCACGGTCTGCAAAGTGTCGTCCAAACGCTCGACGGCGCGATTTACCGCTGCACCGTCCGCCGTCTGCTGAAAAGCCTGGTAACCGATGAACGAAGCGTGGTGACTTGCGGCGACCGAGTCTGGTTCCGCCCGGCCGCCGATAACGAAGGCATGATCGAGGTTGTTGATCCGAGGCATGGTATTCTCACCCGCGAATCCCGCCGGCGCGAGCACGTGCTGGTGGCCAATGTCGATCAAGTGGTCATTGTCTTGTCGCTGGTGGAACCCGATCTCAAACCCCACCTGATCGATCGCTATCTGGCCAGTGCCCGCCAGGGGTCGCTGAAGCCGATCATCGTCCTCAACAAATCCGATCTGGCGGAGACGGTGCCGCTGCAATCGCTCATCGGGGCCTATTCTCAGCTCGGCATTACCACCCTTTTGACCTCCGCGAAGACCGGCCAGGGAATCGAACGGCTACGGCGTTTTTTGGCCAACCGCTCCAGCGTGTTTTCCGGCCAATCGGGCGTCGGCAAATCGTCGCTGCTCAATGCCATTCAGGATGGGCTGACTCTGCGCGTCTCGCACGTATCCGACGTGAATCAAAAAGGACGGCATACCACTACCACGGCCGAATTGATTCCGCTGCAATTCGGCGGCTGGGTTGTCGATACGCCGGGTATTCGCCAGATGCAGATCTGGGATGTTCGACCCGAGGAAGTAGAAGGATTCTTTGTGGAATTTCATCCGCTCGTACCGCTTTGCGGTTTTCCCGATTGCATGCACACTCACGAAGAGAATTGCGCTGTGAAAAAAGCCGTCGATCAGGGACTCATCGGCTCCCGCCGCTATCACAGCTACATCGGCATGTTCGAAGAAGCCAAGGGCAAAGTCAAACACGCGTAATCTCCCTCACGCCCTTCAAAAATCATCTACGATAATTGCATGCGAACCTGCCGGATCATCATCGTCAATTACCGGACGAAAGAACTCGTAGCCGATTGTCTGCAATCCCTTGAAGCGGAAATGCGCCAGGAGCCCGGTTGTCACGTGATAATCGCTGACAATGCTTCACCGGACGATTCGGTAGGGTATTTGAAAAACATCATCGCCCAGCACAACTGGACTTGGGCGAGTGTGCTGCCGTTACCCAAAAACGGCGGCTTTTCCTACGGCAACAATGCCGGCATCCGGCCACTGTTCGAAACCGACAACGACATTCGCTACATTCATCTTCTGAATCCGGATACGATTGTCCGACCCGGTGCGATCAGCCGACTGCTCGATTTTCTGGAAGAGCATTCCGAAGTTGGAATCGCGGGGAGTTTTCTGGAAGAGATCGATGGCACGCCGCAGTGCGCGGCATTCAACTTTCACAGCGTGTTGAGCGAGTTCGAGCGCGGGCTCCGGTTCGGCCTGGTCACAAAAATTTTGCACCGGCAGATGGTGGCCCCGCCGCCGGGTGGGCCGACGCGGCGGGTGAACTGGGTCTCCGGCGCCAGCATGATGATCCGGCGCGAAGTGTTCGAAGATATCGGCTTATTCGACGAAGATTATTTTCTGTATTACGAAGAGACCGATTTTGAATTGCGGGCGCGTCGCGCCGGCTGGCCGATCTGGCATGTGGCCGAGAGCAAAGTGGTGCATCTGGAAGGGGCCAGCACCGGCGTGACCGGGGCCGGTAGGGCTCTGAAGAGAGTGCCCTCCTACTGGTTCGAATCGCGCCGTCGCTATTTCCGCAAGCATCACGGCAGCGGCTATGAATTCATGGCGAATTTAGCTTACGCATCCGCCTATGGGGCCTGGCGGATTCGCCGTAAGCTGCAGGGCAAGCCCGATCCCGATCCACCTCGGTTATGGCAGGATTTCGTTCGTTTCAACTTCGGGCTGGGGCGCTGAAACCGGTTTTCTGGCTTCCACTTCCTTGACGACGACCCCTTCCCCGGCAATGTGATAGAGCAGATGCCGAGGCAGTCGCAGGAGCATCAACACCTGATCCTCCTTGAACTCCTGGCGATAGATATCTGCGTGAGTATTCAGGTAGGAAAGCACTTTCCCCTGACTTTGGGGACAGGTCACCTCGGCATCGACGAAATCCATCGTCAGCGCTTCGATCACGGCATCGGTCAAATCGTCGAGACCTTCTCCGGTCAGCCCGCTGATGGCAATCGCCTTGGGGTACATGTTCTTCAGGAAGATCAAATCGTCCCGATTGTTCGGCATGGCATCGATCTTGTTGAGAACCAGAATCATCGCCTTTTTGTCGCAGCCCAGTTCTTTGAGCACCTTATTCACCGCACTGATATGTTCTTCCACGGCCGGGTTGGAGGCATCGACCACGTGCAGCAGGAGTTTCGCCTGCCGGGCTTCCTCGAGGGTCGCTTTGAAGGAGGCCACCAGATGGTGGGGCAGATTGCGAATGAAACCTACGGTATCGGAGAGCAGGACTTTGCCCCAATCCTTGAGCCGCCACTGCCGGGTGCGCGTATCGAGCGTGGAGAAGAGTTGATTTTTCACCAGCACATCGGACTTGGTGAGCACGTTCATCAAGCGGCTTTTGCCGGCGTTGGTATACCCCACCAGACTGACCGTATGTTCCTCGCGGCGACTGGCGACTTCCCGCTCTTTGCGGGCCTGCACTTCGACCAGCTTGTTCTTGAGATCGCGAATTCGGCCGCCAACAATCCGGCGGTCTTCTTCAAGCTGCGTTTCCCCGGGACCGCGGGTCCCGATGCCGCCGCCACCCAGTCGCGACAAGTGGGTCCACATCTGTTTCAAGCGGGGAAGGCTATATTCGAGTTGAGCCAGTTCGACCTGCAGCCGGCTTTCTACCGTACGGGCGCGGGTCGCAAAAATATCGAGAATCAGTTCGCTGCGATCGATGACCTTGATGCTCGTGGCTTTCTCGAGGTTCTTGACTTGCCCCGGCGAGAGATCATTGTCGAAAATGATCACATCCGCTTCGGTCGCTTCGACCAACTGATGAAGCTCATCGAGTTTGCCTTTGCCTATGTAAGTACCGGGATTGACATCGTGTTTCTTCTGCGTGAGTTCGCCGACAATTTTGGCCCCGGCGCTTTCGGCCAGACCGCGGATCTCGTCGCAGGGGTCGTCGGATAGCCAGGGACGATCGGGTAAAGCCACCGATACGAGAATCGCCTTTTCCTGGCGAACCGACGTACTTTCCCGATCATTTTCGAATGATGTGCTGATGAACGGACTCCGGAAGGTCAATGAATGCTCACTCTAAAGCTATTTTACTACGGTGGGCCCTGGAATTGATAGACCGGGCCTCGCGAAATCCAGGAATTGATACCGACTGCCAAAAGATCGGATTACTTCAGCTGTTCTTTCTTCTTTTTTGCAGAGTCGGCTTTATGCTTCTGGAGGCTCCAGACATCGGCCTGATAAGCCCCGATCGCTTTGTCGAAGGCTTCCCGGGCTTCAGTCAGTTCTTTCAAGGCAACATGCACATCTCCCAGATGTTCCCATTCCTCTCCAGTGACATCCTCCGCTTTGCTGAGGTTCAATGCGCGCAGCAAATATTCTTTTGCCTCGAGATGCTTGCCCTGCTTGTG
Source organism: Telmatocola sphagniphila (assembly GCF_018398935.1). Classification (GTDB taxonomy): domain Bacteria; phylum Planctomycetota; class Planctomycetia; order Gemmatales; family Gemmataceae; genus Telmatocola; species Telmatocola sphagniphila. The sequence continues at coordinate 5,095,042 of NZ_CP074694.1, forward strand.
CAGCACCCAGCCCAGGCTGTCCAGATAGGCACTGGTCTCAGTGGGCAGCTTAGCGGCCTGCCGTTGCGGGATCAGTCGGGCATCTTCCTGGATGGCCTTGCGAATCAGGCGCTCGGACTCGTCGAGGGAACCCTTGAATTCCAACAAAAAATAGCCGAGGTTATTATTCACCAGCGGGTCGTTCGGATTCTGTTCGTACCAGAGCCGTAGCTGTTTCTCGGCTTCCTCAATTTTCCCGGCGTCCTGCAGAACCCGGCTATAGGTCGCCCGGACGCGGTAGATCTCCTGAGCCGTCAGCGGTTTCTGAAGCAGCTCTTCCAATTCGCGGATCGCTTCCGCCGGGCGATTTGCCCGCGATAACACATCGCAGCGCATACACTGAATGGCCAACCGCTGATCGGCCTGGGCCTGCGTCAGCATCTGCTCGATGGTTTTCAACGATTCGTCCCAAAGTCCCTCGTGATCCTGTGCCCGAGCCAGATTCCAGGTGAGATTGAACTCGACGAGTTGTGGCAGCTGGGTTTCCGTTTTGAGTTCTTCTTTGGCGAAAGCGATGACTTTTTTCCAATCCCGCGCGGAGCTATACAGAGTCATCAGGTCGGAAATAACCGTCGGGCGAAGATTTCGCTGATACGGCGGGACCGGCAATTCCAGCGATTTTTTGAGGAGGATTTCACTCGAATTCCGATCTTCCTGGAAGAGGGCCAGATAGCCGAACAGGTACCAAGTCCGGACATGATAGTTGGGATTGTCCTTCATCTGCTTCACCAAAAAAGTGATCGTCTGGGTCGACAGCTCCCGGGAATGATTCAAACAGGAACAGAACAGCGGAATCAATCGCTGAGCGTTGGCCCGTTCCGGTGAGTAGCGATCTTCCGGCGGGGTGGATTGCATGACCAGCTGATTGAAGCGGTCGACGAGAGCCTGAAAGCGCCCCTGTTCCTGATACATTTCCAGCAGTTCCTGAATCGGCTCGTTGGTCGTGGTCTTTTCAATCAGGGCCTCCAGGATCTTTTCAGCCTCCGCTTCGCGCCCCGGGGTGCGGGCCAGTTCGTGCGCGTAGATGAGCTTCAGACCGGTCTGATGGCTCTGCCGGGCGATTTCCTTCTCGAGCATCGGCAGGATTTCGGCAGAGCGATTCAGTTTGCGCAGCAGCTCGACTTTACGGCTGTACGGAGCCTTTTCGTTGGGTTGGTAGAGGATGTAGCTGTCGAGCAATTTCAGCGACTCGGCGAACTCGCCGCGCTGGTAAGCGATATCGGAGAGATACCAGTTAAGACGGACGGCCGAGAAACGTTCTTTATCTTCCTTCAGTTCCAGATAGAGGTCCCGGGCTTTTTTGTAGGGCTCCACCGCTTCGGAAAATTGTTTCAGGGACTGATGCAGGGTGCCGAGCTTTTCGTAGGCCTCGGCCTGGGCGGCAATCATTCTTTGATCAGTGAATATCGCGTTATCTAAAAACTGATCCTTGTAGCGAGTAAAAATAGCTACTACTTCGCGCTCCGATGCGATGGCCCCGGCAATGTCCTTAGTGCGTTCGAGGTAACTGGTCAGCGCCGTCTGCATCAGGTATCTTCGCTCGGGCGCCCCTTTCAAATGCGGGCTGGCCAGACCCAGCCGCAGATCCTCGATGGCCCCCTTGAGATCGCCCTGAGCCTCGCGCAAGCGAGCCAGTTGAAAGCGCGATTGATAATCCTGCGGTTCTTGCTTCAGGACTTTTTCGCAGGAAATTTTGGCATCGTCGGCTCGGCCCAGACTGAGATAGATCGGGACCAGTTCTCTTTGAATACTGGCCGCTTCCGGATCGAGCAAGGCCGCGCTTTCGAGGGTGCTGACGGCCAGCAATAAGCGTTCTTCCCGGGCGTACATAGCGCCGAGGGCAAAAAGAGTCAGCGCCTCGGAGGAGCGAGCCATCGCCTTCGTAGGTGGAACAACCCATTTTTCAGGGCGTTCGTCGATCTGAAACCCGGGGGCTAGGAATATTACAAATAAGCAAGTATGCATGGCAAATCCGTTCGCGAAGCTAGCCAATCTCCAGTTGGGACAAAGCAGCATAACCGGAATTTCTTTTCCGGGCAATCGGACTCTGGGCGGATCAGCCCCCCCTGAGTTGCCGGATGCAACGGATAAAACTGATCTAATGTGTTGTAAATCTCAGGGAGTAGACTAAATTTCGTTCTGACCGAATGCGGAGAAACAAAATGGATATAACCTAGTAAAATATGAAGATGGCAGAGAACGGCTAAATCAGGAGGATGACAGATACCATGAATTCTGAAACGCAGAAGGTATACAATCAGGCCGTTTCGCTTATCGAACCGGACCAGCTGGAATTGATCGATTCGCTGCTTCAGCATCTGGAGCAAATCAAACCCGATTGTCTGGATTATTCCTGGGGACGCGTGATTCATTTTCGTTCCGCGCACTGGAAAGCGGGGAACCCCGCCACCATTCCTTACTCGGATATAAAAAAGCTGCGCGACTCCCAGAAATCGGACGAGACAAAATCCTGACGCGCCTCGGCCTCAAATAAAATTTAGCTACCAATTTTCCAATTTGCTCGCTCTGCTTGCTTCCAGCCGTTGCCCGCTCGTTTCTCATATAAAAGCCGTAGAAACAAATCTTGTCAGCGATTCGTATCGCCGGTCGAACACGGGTTTTCGAACATATGATGACCACCAATTCCCTGAATACCATCCACGGCACATACGAAAAATTGGATACCCACGCCAAAGCCTTGCGAATCAACATCGATAAGCGCCGTTACGGCACCTTTGCGGAAATCGGCGCCGGCCAGGAGGTGGTCCGCTGGTTCTTTCGCGTCGGCGGTGCCTCCGGCACCATTGCCAAAAGCATCTCCGCCTACGATATGTCGGTTTCCGACGCCATCTACGGCGGCTGCGATCGCTACGTTTCCCGGCAGCGACTCGAAGCCATGCTGGATCACGAATATCAGCTCAACCTCGACCGGCTGATGCCCGATCGCGGCGATTCCTCGGCCTTTTTTGCCTTCGCGGATACCGTGGCCGCTCGCAATTTTTCGGGCACCAACGAAAGCCACGGCTGGATGGGGGTCCGCTTCCAGGTCTTCCCACGCGATGAGGCCAGTCAGATCACTCTGCACGTGCGCATGCTCGACAAGGAAAATCTGTTACAGCAGGAGGCGCTGGGAATCATCGGCGTCAATCTGCTCTATGGAGCCTTCTACTTCAATCAGGAGCCCGAACAGCTGCTCGAATCGCTGCAGGATGGCCTGGCACCCGGGCGGATCGAAATCGACATGATCGAATTCGCCGGGATCGGCTTCCGGCAGGTCGACAATCGACTGGCGGCCTTGAAACTGGTCCAACTGGGCCTGAGCGATGCGGCCATGTTCGACGCCTCGGGTAAGGCGCTGCAGCCTTCCGAAGTGTTTCGCAAAAGACCGGTCCTGGTCGAACGGGGCAGCTTTCATCCGGTGACCAACGTAAACGTCGATATGATGCGGGCGGCTGAGGAGACCTTTGCCAGCGAGCTCCCCCCGGAGGACAAAGACAACATCGTGCGGGTCATGGAATTGACCATGAAAAATCTGCTAACCGGGGAGAAGGTCGATCACCGCGACTTTCTGGCCCGGGCGGATCTGATGGCCGCCTGCGGAATGACCGTACTGATTTCCGATTACTTCGAATACTATCGTCTGGCCGCCTATCTCAATCAGCACACCAAAAAACGCATCGGCATCGTCATGGGGGCGGCCAGCGTTCGGGAACTTTTCGATCCCAAATATTACACGCATCTCGATGGGGGAATTCTGGAGTCGTTCGGCCGGTTGTTCAAACACGAATTGAAAGTCTACGTTTATCCGTTTCTGAATCCGGAGCTGCAGAAGCTGGAAACGGTGGATAATCTGGAAGTGAACCCGCTGCTCTCCAAACTCTACGGCCATCTGGCCGATCATGGCTATCTCGTCCAGCTGAAGAACTACCGGGACGACTGCCTGGGAATCTTCTCCCGCGATGTGCTCAACAAGATTCAAAAAAATATCCCGGGCTGGGAAGCTTCAGTGCCCGAGGAAGTGGCCAAACTCATTCATCAGAAGTGCTTTTTCGGCTATAAAGCGCATCGATAAGTATCGAAGTGGGGATCTCGATCTGTAACAAACTTGGAGAATAATTGAACTCTCCAAGCAAATCTATTTCCGCGGGACGCGTGAAATCAATCGGATCCCTTGGGTTTGGGAGCTTCTGCCGCTTTACCGTTCTTTCCGACTGGACCCGGAGGAGCCGTTGGGGGAGCCTTCGTCGCGGTAGGCTTGCTCGATTCGCCCCCACAGCCCGCCAGAAGACCAAAACAACCACACAGTACACACACGCTCAGTAACTTTCTCACTGCTTCTGCCCTTCTACTTGATGTTAAAACCGAAAATGGCGAAAAGTTCCCTTCTCGCCATTACAGATTGCTTCGAATCAAAAATTATTAGTTGCCGCCAATGAGATCGAAGTTGATGATACCACCATCGTTGATACCGCCACACTGCTGCAGAGCCGTCCAATCCGCCGCACCCGGAGTGGTTCCCACACCCTTGCGGACGTGGCGAACCGAACCGTCGCAATAGGCGAACTGCACGATACCCGTGTGCTTGCTGCCGTAGGTGTACCACTGAGCCGTACTCGGGATACCCCAGTACAGAGGCAAAGAACCCGCACCCATCCACGTCAAAGAATAATCCCGAGGACCGACGTCGGTACCACCCAGGCATTCACCGAATGCAAACGTGTTCGACGTGCCGTCCGTGATCGACGTGATCTTCGTCTTCGAGTCGGCGTAGTAGACGCCCGCGTTCGGATAGGTCTGACCGAACTCGCCCGCGCAACCGATGTAGTTGCAACGGCCAGCTCCGGGATACAGCGAAGGAGAACCGCCGGCGGCATTCCCACCGTTGGCGTTGTAGTAACCCGTCAAGGTACTGCCAGTGATGGTCAAGCCGATGAACACGCCGTATTGCTGGTTGAATTGATCGCCATCGGAGGGGCACAGGAAGCTCTTCACTACCGTGCGACCAGCCGTGATGCCCGGGGCCGTGGCGCCCAGACCGATGGAGCCCCACCAGTTGCTGCTGTAAGAGTCCATGAACATATTCGCGGGAATCAGGTTGTACGCGTTACCCTGCTCGATGTACGGCAGAATATAGGCCATCACACCCAACCACGAGGTGCTGGCATTCAAGCCGGGAGGGAAGTAACCGTAGGCGCTTTCGTAGTTGTGAGAGGCCAGAGCGATCTGCTTCAGGTTGTTCTGGCAGCTCATACGAGCCGCGGCTTCACGAACCTTCTGCACCGCCGGCAGCAACAGACCGATCAGGATCGCGATGATCGCGATCACCACCAGCAACTCGATCAGCGTGAAACCGCGTCGAGCTTGCTTACGGGCGTTCAACAATTTCAACATGCCGCACTCCAACAAAAGAAAAAAAGAAAAATGAAAGAAACAACTCACAACTACTGCTTGTGTGGAATCGAGATTTATCGCAACTCCTGAACAAACAAACAGTTCCTGACAGCCTCAAATGTGGCGATGAGATAATGTGCAGAACAGAGGAAAGTTTCTCTGCTTAATTGATAATGAAAATGCTATTAAATAACAATGATTTATAAATTAATAATTGATTTTTAATTCGATTAAAATTTGTTTATCTGATGTGAAAATCAACAAATTAAAGAGTCAAATCTGGCTGAAGGCTCACTTCCACCAGATTATATAAATATTATTTAATTTAAAATAAGACTCATTTAATCAATCAGATCCCTTGGGTTTGGGAGCTTCTGCCGCTTTACCATTCTTGCCGACTGGACCCGGAGGAGCTGTCGGGGGAGCCTTCGTCGCGGTAGGCTTGCTCGATTCGCCCCCACAGCCCGCCAGAAGACCAAAACAACCACACAGTACACACACGCTCAGTAACTTTCTCACTGCTTCTGCCCTTCTACTTGATGTTAAAACGAAAATGGCGAAAAGTTCCCTTCTCGCCATTCAATTTTCAAATCTCGAGTTTATTAATTGCCGCCGATCAGATCGAAGTTGATGATATTACCATCCGAGATACCGCCGGCCGACTGCAGGGCCACCCAATCCGCTGAATAAGGAGTGGTACCCACGCCTTTGCGAAGGTGACGAACCGAGCCATCAGCATAAGCGAATTGAATGATATCGGTGTGCTTGCTGCTGAAGTTGTACCAATTCGAAGGTTTTGGCAGACCCCAGTACAAAGGCATCGAACCCGCACCCGCCCAGGTCAACGAATAATCCCGAGGACCGGTATCCGTCCCACCCAGGGTTTCGCCGAACGCGATCGTGTTCGACGTACCGTCGGTGATGGACACAATCGACGTCTTGGAATCTAGAAAGTAGATCCCGCCGTACGGCTGGAAGGTCGGACCAAATGCACCCGCACAACCAATGTAGTTTGATCGACCGGCCGGGGGATTGGGACTGCTACCGCCACCCGCGGCGTTACCGCCGTTAGCGTTATAGAAGCCGTAGAAGGTCGAATTGTACTGATCGATCACCAGACCGATGAACACGCCGTATTGCTGATTGAATTGATCGCCATCGGACGGACACAGATAAGACTTAATCACCGTTCGGGCGGCAGTGATACCCGGAGCCGTGGCACCCAAACTGATCGAGCCCCACCACAGTGAACTGTAGGTCGGCTGGAACATCGCCGAAGGAATCAGATTGTACGCATTGCCTTGTTCGATATAGGGCAGAATTTCAGCGAGGACCCCCAGCAGGGATTGATTACCCGCACTCATACCGGCTTGAAGATTCGTGGGATTCACGACCAAACCGGGAGGAAATACCCCGTAGGCGCTTTCGTAGTTGTGAGAGGCCAGAGCGATTTGCTTCAGGTTGTTCTGGCAGCTCATGCGAGCCGCGGCTTCACGAACCTTCTGCACCGCCGGCAGCAACAGACCGATCAGGACTGCGATAATCGCAATCACCACCAGCAACTCGATCAGCGTGAAACCGCGTCGAGCCTGCTTTCGGGCATTCAACAATTTCAACATGCCGCACTCCAAAAAGGAAAAATGAAAAAAATAACCTCGACTTAGTAGGAACTGAAATTCCTGAGTAGCCAGCGGTTCCGTGTTGACCCAAACCAAGGAGAGAAAAAGGATAGACAAAGAAGCAAAAGGGTCAGTCAGAGCCGTCTGTTTGAGGTTTGGACATGATAAGTTAATGAGAAATTCATTTCAATATCTTTTAGCTTGTTTTTTATCATATTATTCTAATTTTAGATTTTATCTATATTTATTAACTTTAATTAATATCAATCGCAAACTATTGAGCTTCCTACATTTAATGCGTTATGGCAGAATTCTCTCGCTCGCGAAAGCACGTTTTTTCCGCTGCAAATGGAAATCACATTCTTCCTAAGACGATTTTTGCGGAGCATCGCGAATACTTTGTTCTTATCTTTTGCGATTTCCACTTAATAGATTTATAAAAATTTCTTAAGTCGAAAATTTGTTGTCTGGAGAGACATTTGGTGAGAATTCGGACTAAAAGTGAATGTCGACTCCGGCCGATTCTTGCCGGGTCTCAGATTGACGGCCCGGCTTCACCGGCAACTCGTCTGACAAAATCGATCCGTTTTTGAGACTGAATTTCGAAGGGCAAGGAAGATCTTTACGATGCCTGCCCTGCCCACTTTCACCTGGACGGCCGCGACCTCCCTACTTCAAAAACAGCTAAAACTCTTTGAAAATCAGTTGATCGACCCATTCCATGACGGATAAGCCTGGGAATCGCTGGAGAAACTGACGCCAGACTCGACGATACCTGTGCTTCAGAGAATACAGATTCAAAACGCAGTATTTCATCGACTGCATTTGCCTCGCACTGCCTTTTTGGTGCCTGAACTTCCCCCAATATACAAAACCGTGATCGGATGGCCGGGAAAGTGAAAACGGCGAACCTTCCGCTCAAATCCGATTGCGGTCGAAGATTCTCGACCCACTGAATGCCGAGGCCGTTCGCGCCGTCGTCTTACGAGGAGTCGCGTTGTCGAAAAGCTCTGACAAAGAGGAATTCGAAGCCGAACGGGAGGCAATTTCGATCGATTTATTGGCGGGATGGGGTTCAGAAGTCGAGTTGCGAGATTTCGAAGTGCAGACGCGAGGGGCCGTTGGTCCCTGTGGCGCGTCTGGTGAATGAAACAGGATTACTGAGGCGTCTGAGGGGCGGTACTGTTGGATTGCTTGCCGTCGGAAGGGGAATTCTTACCGGGAGCGGCGGAAGCCCCTGCGGCGGCAGGTTTGGGAGCATCTTTGCCTACGGGCTTCAGATCCTTGTTGAGATCCTTTTCTCCGCAACCAACGAGAAAAAGCGTAGTAATCATGGCGAAGATTTGCAGCGAACGCATGCGGTCAACCTCTGAGTCTTTAAAAGAAAAAGAGCATTGGAATCACACTCCAATGCTCGAAGAATCAACTCGATCAATTAGAAAGTACGTCGTTCAGGTTCACATCCCCATCCGACTTGCCGGCGAGTCGTTGTAAGGCATCCCAGGCGGTATTGGTTCGATCTTTAATTTCCTGAGACGATGCAGGAGTATTGTTACCCGATCGAAGGCCACGCACCGAGCCATCGCCGAAGGCGACGTTGTAAATTCCGGTGTGAAAACTGGAATAGGTGAACAAGCCTTTATCTTTCGTAGCCGACCAATACGAAGGCATGCCGGTGGCGTTGAACCAAGAGAACGACCAGGAACGCGCATTGTTATCGAAGGCACCGGTAACTTCGGCGAAGAGGATCGTATTCGAAGTTCCATCGGTGATGCTGATCAGCGCGGTCCCTTTTTCTCCGGTAAAGACCCCTTCGTGAGCGGCATAAAAAGGCTGCGAAAGACTGGCGGAATTGGTGACAACGTAGTGGCCGAGGGTTCCTCCAACTGGAATATAATTCGTCATGCCGGGCAATCCGCCCGAGGCTTGCAGGCTGCTGGAAGTGAATCCGTTGACGCTACCCGCTCCCCGGATGGTCGCTCCGCCGATAGGCGTCACGTTTCCTTGTCCGATGTCAAATGCAATCGCGCCTGAGGCTTGATAGAGAGAAGGATCGGAAGGACATTCGTAAGTTTTGACGCGATTTCGCGCGGCATTGAAAACCGTCGGCCAGAAAGCAATGAGACCCGTGGAATCATCCAATGGGGAAGTGGTGTTGGACTCCGGAGTCACGGTAGTGATGCGCGGGTCGATCTGCTTGTAAATATTGTCTTGCTCGAGATACGGCAATATGAGAGTCAGAGGTCCCACGTGGCTCCAACGATGCTTTCCGTAAGGCAGCACGCCATTCGCCGATTCATAGTTATGAGCACCCAGAGCGATCTGCTTCATATTATTCTGGCAACTCATGCGGGCCGCGGCTTCACGAACCTTCTGCACAGCCGGTAGCAACAGACCAATCAAGATCGCGATGATCGCGATCACCACCAGCAACTCGATCAGCGTAAAAGCCTTTCGAGGCCGGTTTTTCTTAAACCAACCCATTCGTTGAAACATCAATACTCCTGATGAGAACAAGAAGCCCAAAGCAGCAATTCGGCAAAAAGAAATAAGCCTATACCAACGCCTCTCTGGGCATAAATCGGGCAGGGAAGAGGTATAATTAAAGTTATTTTCATTAAAATAGCAATTCAATAATATTTTCTTTATTTTTTAGAAAAACTCAAAAATGAATTGGAATACTCGCAAAAACGACTGGTTAATCTTCACAAAATTTGGGATTATCAGCGTTTTAGATTAAACGATAATTTGAATATGATAGTGTTATGACAAGCCATGTAATCGTTTTATTAAAATATCTTGATCAATTGAAGTAGCACGAAGTGGAAAAATGAGAGGGGCCGGGCTTGGGCTTTCCCGGCCTGCAGAGCTTCAAAATCGATCTCAACTCTTGGGCGGAGCGTTGATCGCCGGAGCCTTACTTTGGGGCGATGCGGCCCCCGGCTTCACTCCGGCTGGCGGCTTAGCCGCCGCTTCCTTTGGGGCGGCATCGTGGGGCTTGCTTTCACTGTTACACCCCGTCAGGACCACGAGGCCAACAGCTCCCCGGGCCAACCAACTTAAACTGCGCTTTTTCACTGCGTTCCCTTCTTGAAAATATGGGTTTTAAGTTCGATCAGTTCGAATACGGATTGGGCGAAGGGATCACCTGGCCATCCGCCATCCCCGAGAGTTGAATCAGACCGCCGAAGGTGTTGCCGCCTCCTTTGATCAGCGTTCGCACCGAGCCGTCGCAGTAGGTCACGTTCAGAACTCCCGGATGGTTGCTGCCGAATTGATACCAGCCGGCTTCCACGTTGGGGATATCGTAAGCGGTCCCCATGGAGCCGACCCCGAACCAGGAAAAGAGCGTCGAGCGCGTTCCGGTCTGTTCTCCACCGAGACTTTCGCCGAACATCAGGGTGTTGGAGGTTCCATCGATGATACCGGTGATAGTCACCTTGGATTGCGTCGTGAATACGCCTTGATACGGGGCCCAGCCGTTGCTCGAAGCGAATGCCCCAAGCCCGCCGGCCACGCCCAAATAATTCGTCAAACCGAGCGTGGGGGTGGCGCCCGGACCGAAACTCGCCGCCGTTATGGAACCGGAATTCGGATCGTACTCTTGAGCTGCCAGCAGCACGAAAATGCTGGCACTGGAGGCCCATTGATAAGGATCATCCGAAGGACACTGAAGAATCTTGAGGCGATACTGCGCGGCCGTCCACTGCTCGTTGACACCCCACCAGTTGGGGCCTGGGGTGTTGACGCCTCCCGTGAGCGTCGAAGAGAATATCGAGTAAATGTTCCCTTGTTCGAGATAGGGTAGTAACTGAGGAATTAGACCCACAAAACGGTAACTCCAGAAGTCGCCCACGCCATAATTAGTGCCAGGGGCCGGCCCATAGTATCCCGCCGGCAGCACGCCATAGGTGCTTTCAAAATTCAGAGCGGCCAGACCCAACTGCTTGAGATTATTCTGGCAGGACATGCGAGCGGCTGCCTCGCGAACTTTCTGCACGGCCGGTAACAGCAGGCCGATGAGAATGGCAATAATGGCGATGACCACTAAGAGTTCGATCAGCGTGAAACCGCGACGTAACCTGCGCACTTCCGATGGCAATGACAACATTCTTACTCCCGATAGAATGAAACGAAAAAAACAACTGTGGGCAATGCGTCCTGATAAACATGAATATTATTTAATTTGTTAATATTATTTAATTATTAACCGCATTTTAAGCTATCGGCAGGTGGTGACCGCGACTTCTCGTTGAAAATATGTTAGTCAAATCCCGGGTAAATGAGCAAGAGCTGTTCCCGGATTAAAAAATGCTCATCATTTATTAATGAGAGTTAATCAGCCATAATATAAATATATTTTAATATTAATGGAAATTTCGAAGTTATTGTGCGGGAAAATGGCCGACTTTTTAGGTCGTTTTTAATGAGTAGCGGATCTGAAAATGGCTCTCATTTTAACCCGATTTTTCGAGAGCAAAATCGGGAGGTAATTAGGGTGTCCTGAAATTCCCTTGAGCCGATGTCGCCAGATAATACAGCTCGTCCTGGAGATTGTGCAATATTGCTCACCACTCACTTCAAATAGAGCATCACCACCGCCAGATCCGCCGGAGTAATTCCACTGATTCGGCTCGCCTGCCCGATACTGCGCGGGCGAATTTTGCCTAGCTTTTCGCGAGCCTCCGCACGCAACTGGGGAATGCCCTCATAAGCGAACGCTTCGGGAATCTTCTTCTCTTCCCACTTCTGAAAGCGCTCGACCTGTTCCGACTGCCGATTGACGTAACCGGCGTACTTCAATTCCAGAATCACCTGCTCGATTACCTCGGGCTGGGAATTCCACTCGGCCAGCGCCGGCTGGAATTCCACCATCTGGCTCCATTCCGTATCGGTGCGGCGCAGCCATTTTTCCAGCGTTTCGCCGTCGTGTCGATTCTTCTTCAAGAACGTCAGGAGCTCGGCAATCCTTTCCTCTTTGCGCGCCAACCGGGTCGTCGCTTCCGGAGTGATGGCGCCGATTTTCTCCGCCAGCGGCGTCAACCGCCGGTCGGCGTTGTCGTGCCGCAGCAGCAGCCGGTATTCCGCCCGCGAAGTGAACATCCGATAGGGTTCGTCCACACCCTTGGTCACCAGATCGTCGATCAGCACACCGATGTACGCCTGCGATCGATCGATGACGAAACCCGGCTTCCCGGCCACTTTCAGCGCTGCGTTATAGCCCGCGAGTAATCCTTGAGCCGCCGCTTCTTCATAGCCCGTCGTTCCATTGATTTGACCGGCGAAAAAGAGGCCGCTGACCGGCTTGGTTTCCAGAGTGGAGTAGAGCTGCGTCGGCGGGGCGAAATCGTATTCCACCGCATAGCCCCAGCGCATCACTTCCGCTTCTTCCAGGCCGGGAATTTCCTTCAACATGGCCTGCTGAACGTCCTTGGGCAGACTGGTGGAAATGCCGTTGCAGTAGTATTCCCAGGTGTGCAGCCCTTCCGGCTCCAGAAATATCTGATGAGCGGTTTTGTCCGCAAAGCGGACGATTTTGTCTTCAATACTCGGGCAATAGCGCGGCCCGCAGGTCTTGATCTGGCCGCTGTACATCGGCGAGCGATGCAGATTCGCCCGAATGATGTCGTGCACCTTATCGTTGGTGTACGTGATGTGGCAATTCCGCTGCGGCACGGTGATCTTCGTAGTCGCAAAACTAAACGGCCGCGGGTGGGGATCGCCCGGCTGCTCTTCCAACTTGGAAAAATCGATCGTGCGGCCATTTAATCGACAAGGCGTACCGGTTTTGAATCGCTTCAGTTCGAAGCCGCATTCCGACAGACTATCCGAAAGATTCTCGGCCACCGCATCCCCGGCCCGGCCCCCCTGCGTCTTCGATTCGCCGGTGTGCATCAGCCCCTTGAGAAAAGTACCCGTCGTCAGTACCACTGTCAGGGCGCGATAGAGCGTATCGCCGCGCGCCAGCACGCCGCGAATTTTTCGCATCCCCGGGCTATTTTCGAAGACGAGAGCTTCGACGAGTTCCTGGCGAAGCGTCAGATTGTTCTGTTCTTCGACCCAGTTCTTCATGGTGAACTGATAGAGCTTTTTATCGGCCTGGGCACGCGGGCTGTGCATGGCCGGGCCCTTCGATTCGTTGAGCATTCGAAACTGAATGCCGGAAGCATCGATGCATCGGCCCATCACGCCGCCCAAGGCGTCGATTTCGCGGACGATTTGCCCCTTGGCAACGCCGCCGATGGCCGGGTTGCAGGACATCTGAGCCACGGTATCGGCATTGATGGTCAATAGAACCGTCTTGGCGCCCAGGCGCGCCGCGGCCATGGCCGCTTCGACTCCCGCGTGCCCCGCCCCCACTACCACCACATCGAAATCGTAGGTCAACGCTGGCATATCTCTCCCAAGTAAGCTCCATTCATTTTACTGCGTCGGGACAATTCCGTTTACCGCGACGCGCTAGCGGAGCGTGATTCCCTTCTTTCCAACGCGACAGTGGAGTGTGATTACTTCTATTCGTTGCGATAAAACACGTTCTGTAGCGAGTTCGATATTATCTCAAACAGACCCGGTTTGGCCCCTCTTTCCAATCTCGCCAGATGAACTTCGTGCTCAGAAAACGAAATAGTGTCCCAAGTCCGGTTTGAAAACTAGGGAAGTCGCTTTCGCCAAAAATTCCAATCAACACGGCCGTGTTGTACGGCGACAATGAGAATTAGATTTGACTCAATTTTGTAATAAATGACTTGTGGAAATTTCAGAAGTGGACACGCACGCATGCCATCTTCGATGATTCCATACATTTCTGGATTACTGGCGATTCGAGAAGTTTGCTTTGCCAACGCCGAGTAAAATCGTTCCCCCAATCCAGAGCGTATGAGTTCATAGTCGGTATAAAGCTCGTCGATTTCAGCAATCGCTTCTTTTAAGTAGACGATGGGGCGAGTGTTCATCGAATTCGTCGCAAGTGGGTGATCAATTGCTCTGGGGTCATCGAATCTTCGGGATTTAGCCGATAATTGTGCAATCGCTTTTGAAATTCCAGTTTTTGCTCGGCACTGAGTTGAGGATCACAATTCGATACAGTGATCTCTTCCCATATTTGCTCGACAAAATGTAACTGATCCTCAATCGGCCATTGTCTTACGGCTTCTATTACTGCTGATTTAGTCATGGATTTTTCTCGCCATTGCTTAAGTTCATTTTACCAGACAGTGCGTTCCGCCACAACTGATCGATTTCACGAGTAACACTCCGCTACCGCGTCGCGGTTAAACGCGTTCTTTACCGCGGAGCGTGATTTTGTTTCACCGCAGCCATTTATCGGCGAAATCACAGAAGATCTTCCAGTCGTCCTTAATCATCGAGTGCTTGCCAGGGCGGATCCAGTAACCGAGCTTGCTATCGATGAATTGGCCTACCTCCGGCATTTTTTCCGACGCACATTCGCCGGCTTTCAGCAACTTGTAAACCGGCTCGGCCGACTTCAGCATCTGAAACTGCCCGGCCGGATTGGCCCATTCATCCTCAATCGCATTGGTGATCAACAGCGGACGCGGCGCACAGAGCGCCATCAGACAGTTCTGATCGAATGGCAGCTTACTGGTATCGGGCCCAAACTGTTTGAAATTGGTGTCGAACCAGTGGGGAAATGCCTTATTGATGCGCTCGACGCTTTCGTTCTTCGGATTCTTGGTACGGCTCGGAGCGGTGCCGCCGCAGCCCGCCTGGTGGGGAATAACCACAGCAAAGCGCTCGTCGAATGCCCCGGCCACTATCGTCGCCTTGCCCAACCGGCTGTGACCCACCAAAGCGACCTTTTTGGAATCGATCGCTTTATCGGTTTCCAGATAATCGAGTATCCGGCTCGAGCCCCAGGCCCAGACCATCACGGACGCCGGATCATCATCTTCGGGTGTCTTCAATTTCCACAGGTGCTTTTGCACGCCCAGCCGTTGATCGGCCCGGTCGGGATCGATGTCGCCATAATAGAGCGTGGCCACGGCGTAACCCCGGTCGATGATGTATTCCAGATTCCAGGTATCGACCTGTTTGCCACGACCCTCTTCGGTGGCTCGATTCGGTTGGGCTTTGTTCTCGCTGCCCAGCATCCAAACGGTGGGAAGGTGAATGCGTTTATCGGCTAAAAGCGAGTGATTTCCCGTGAAATTATAGCCGAGAAAACAGGGCACCGGACCTTGCGCTTTATTGGGTAGAGCCATCAGTAGATAAGATTTGGGACAGCTCTCGGACGGAAAAGAGATTTCCACTTCGCGAAGAGTGGCCTTGCCCCCAAATACCTGCTTATCTTCAAAGAGAATTTTGGCCGTGACCTTTATGGCATCCGGTTTCCGGCCATACATGTAGTATTCGAAAAGATGTTGCAGTTCTGGTTTGCGTTTGGTGTTCCATTCCGCGGCCGAGGTGATTTTGGTACCATCCATTCCAACCAGGGGATCGACGGCTTGTTGCGAGGGGAGATCCTTGAAAGCGGGATAGGTTTGGGCCTGGACCGTTGAAGCGAACAAAAACAAAATGAAACAGAAGCGGTTCATGAGAGTCAATCCTGTAGGAAATTCCGCCGCGAGGCCTCCCGATAATACCCATGAAATCCCTCTTTCGCAAACGGATATTCCGACTCGGATTGCTCCTCACACTCCCCTTCCTCCTCTTCTTCGCCTTCCTTATCGGTTATCGATGGCACATCTCTGAACAATCCAACGCAGCCCTACGCGAAATCACCCAAAAACTCGATCAAACCGACCCCGGTTGGCGCTGGGAAGAGATCCTCACAAATCAAAAGACCCTACCGGCAGACACCAATAGTTATTTTGTAGTTCAGAGGCTGCTTCCTCAACCGAGGCCAAGCCCAATGGCGCTTCTGCGAATGAACACCTCCAATCTACCTATCGAAAGAAGCTGGGCACTACCCGGATTAATGCCGCCGGAACAAGCCGATTGGGCGGGAGAATTTGTTGAGAAAAATTCGGAAAAGCTTCTGTTGGCCCGCAGTCTTGTGAATTACCCAGAAGGGCGACCATTAATCGCATATACGCACGCAATCCTAGACACAATCAGCAGCACTGAGCGAGTCCCTTTTCTTCAGGGGGCTGAACTATTACGATGGGATGCTCGAGTCGCCTGCCAAATGGGTAATCTCAATCAGGCGATTGAAGACATACGGGCACTCCGCAATTTAGCTCGAGCCTTTAATCATGCTGATGGGTTTGGTTCGTGTTTGAGTAACCGTCGAATGGGACTTTCGTGGGTCGTTTATTCACTTGAAGAACTTCTGGCCAACAGCGAACCGAACGGGAAGTCGCTTGTTCTTCTTGAGGAAGAATTACTAGAGGAAAGTCTGGAAAATCAGATCGTGCCCAATTTGAAGTTCCAGCGAGCCCTGTGCTTTGAAGCGATGAAAGATTTCGAACGAATAATGCTTATCCTTGGGATAACGAATGGCGACTTGAAATCTCGTTTACTTCCTTACAAATACGGCGCCTATGCAGAACGGGATCAGGCGGCTTATCTCCAAGAAATGACGGCTCTTATAGAGAAATGCAAAAATCCGGAGTACGAATTGCTGGATGTTCAGAAAAGTTACAAACTCAGTCATGCCGACATAAAACAGTGGCCCGAGTGTGAGACCGATACACTGCTATGCAATTTGTTGTTCTACCAGTTCGAAACTATGAATTTGCTTATTGTTGGTGATTTGTTAAACAAAGCGGAGCTGCGCTGTGCAGCCACGGCCATCGCCGCCGAACGCTTCCGGCAGGATCACAATCGCTGGCCGGAGAAACTCGATCAGCTCGTACCGCAATACCTGAAATCCGTGCCGCGCGATCCCTTCGTAGATGAACCCCTGAAATTCAGACAGGTCAAGGACGGCGTCTTCATCTATTACAACGACCGAGGAGCATTTCTTCGACCACCCGAAAGTAATGGCAAACCAGCTGATCTGGGTATCAAACTCTGGAACCCCGAGCTACGCAGACACTAATAAGACAAACCCATGAAATCCCTCTTTCGCAAACGGATATTCCGACTCGGATTGCTACTCGCACTCCCCTTCCTCCTCTTCTTCGCCTTCCTTATCGGTTATCGATGGCACATCTCTGAACAATCCAACGCAGCCCTACGCGAAATCACACAAAAACTCGATCAAACCGACCCCGGTTGGCGCTGGGAAGACCTGTACGAACGCCGCCCTAAAATGCCGGAGGAAAAAAATAGCTCGGTTCTGATCGATAAAATTTTAAGCCGTTTTCCCACCCTGAAGTTCAATCCAACATCACCGGAGAATCCCAAATATGAACGAAGCTGGGCATTACCTGATCACATGCCCTGGGAGGAGGCCGACTGGGCCGGGGAATTTGTCGGACAGAACGCCGCGGCTATACAAATGGCCCGACAACTGGTGAACTTTCCGGACGGCCAGTTGAACATTAATTATGCACCGGGCATCATCGGTACCATTCTGAACAAACAACAGAATTACCTTCAAATTGGTCCACTTCTTCGTTGGGATGCCCGTGTGGAAATGCAGCTGGGACATCTCGATGTCGCCATCGAAGATATTCGCGCTCTGATCAACTTCGGCCGGACGTTCAACCGGGAAGAAGGTCTGATTTTTCTCGGTTTTCGGAGATACCAGCAGCTCCAAGCCGCCGAACTGGTAGAAGAACTGCTGGCTCTCAGCGAACCCCAGGGGCCGACGTTCGCCATTTTGCAGGAGGAACTGCTTCGCGAAAGCCAAGAGGATCTCTACTTACCTGCCCTCCGATTCGAACGGGCGATGAGTTTCGAAGCCATGAATTACTTCGCAAAGGAGGTGCGAGAAGGCCGGATGATGCAGATATTTGCTCAGTATGGAATTCGACTTCCTCCTGTCGATCTGCGGGTTTACTTGATTCCTTACCGCTATGGAGCTTTTGCGAAGGGAGATCAGGCCGCATACCTCCGGGAGATTACCGATTTCATCGAAGAGTGCAAAAAGCCCGAGTACGAATTGACTGAGGTTCAGAAGTCCTACAACCTTCGGCACGCGATTATAAATCGCTGGCCCGACTACGAAATGAGATCCCTGATGGGGAATGTCTGCCTCTTCAAAAAAGTGGAATTTCTGGTTGCCGACCTCAAAGCCAAAGCCCTTCTGCGTTGTGCCGCCACGGCCATCGCCGCCGAACGCTTCCGGCAGGATCACAAACGCTGGCCGGAGAAACTCGATCAGCTGGTACCGCAATACCTGAAATCCGTGCCGCGCGACCCCTTCATCGATGCTCCTCTCAAGCTCCGACGCGTCGAAGACGGTATTGTCCTCTACAGTGTGGGCGAAAACGGCCAGGACGATCAGGGCGATGTCGTTAAGCCCCTAAATAGCACCGTCGAACCTGCCGATCTGGGCGTTAAAATCTGGAACTCCGATCGACGCGGCCGCGCGAACAAAGATTGAGCCATGCAAAGGTGATTTTCTCTTGCCCCAGAGCGGGATTGTGCGACAATTTCCTGATTGAATTTCAGGAGCGCTCCGTGGCAAAGTCCGTTTTCGCGTCGGCCTTTTTCGAAATTTCCATCTTCTTTCCGCGCGATGTCTTCACTCTGGTCACGTGGATGATGGCCCGCGATGGCATCCGTGAGGAAGCTTCCGGCGATCGGCCTAAAACGACCGTTTGGGAAGTTTGCGACGCCGTCGCCTACATGTCCGGGGTAGACCCTAAAGAAGTGGAACGTAAATTCCGGGAAGCCGGCATCGATATGGAGGCCTTCGTCGAAACCGACCCCGAAAATTCCCCGCTGATCGAACGAATTATCGACGATGCCAGTTACGATGATAATGAAGAGTTTCTCGACGAAGGCGAATTTCTGGGCGATGATCCCATTCCGTTCCCCGGAAAATCGAGTCGACGGCTCGATTCCGAGGCCCCCGAAAGCATTACGTTCGAACTAACCGCCAGCGACCGCAAACTCGTCCTGAAACATGGGCAACCCAAGGGAGGGTTACTGGCCCTTCTCGATCAGCACACCCGCAACCTGCAGAGCATCGTGGTGCAAACCGATCCCCGAACTTTCACGCACATCCTGGTCTACCTGACCCACGCCGCGGTGAAGTGTCAGGGCAAAAAATACGATGCCCTGTCCGACCTGATCGGCTACATGCTCCAGGAAGCCGAAGAGCAGGGTCTGGACCTCCGAAAATAAAGATGTAATGTCCGCTATTTCCATTCCCGAGCAGCGCGCCGCCCGCAAAGCGCTCGAACGACTTGAAGTTCACCTTTCCCAACGCAAGATCAAACCGAAAATTTCGCTCTTCCCGCCCATCTTTCTGCACGGTCTGCCCGGGACCGGCAAATCGGAGCTTTTCCGGCAGCTCCTGGAGCACATCACCGCTCTCGACCCTTCCCTGGTCTGTCAGATCCTCCCGGCCCGCGAACTGGCGGAATTATTACGCCAGGAGGCGGAAGCCGAGGCCGTGCAGATTCAACTGCGGGATGTGGACCTTCTGATCGTGGAAGACCTGCAGTACTTCAGCAACTCGGCCTCGGAAGCGCTGTGCAACATTCTGGATGACCTGCAGCAGAATAAAGGCTACTTTCTGGCCAGCGCCACCAGCGGCCCGATGATTCTCAAGGATCTCTCAGCCCGGCTCAAATCCCGGCTCAGCGGCGGCTTGGTCCTGCGAATGGGAACGCTCACCGAAAGTAGCCGTCGCAAGCTCACGGCTCAACTTCTGAAAGCCAAAAAACTGCACGTTAGCGAAGAGGTTCTGGATTTTCTGGCCAGGCAACCGGGGGAGTGTCGGGAAACTGTAGGGCGGGTTGTGCAATTGGAAACGCTTGCTCGCATGGTGCCGGTTCCGCTTCGCTTATCGGATGTGTCGACCTACTTTTCGCAAACTTCGCAACCGGTAGAGTCTTCCATTGATCGAGTCAGCCGTTTAGTGGCGAAGAATATGGGGACGGACATCCGAAAGATGCGTTCCCAGGCTCGACATGCGGGGGTGACCTGGGCCCGTCAGGTGGCCATGTATCTCGCTCGGCAGGTCACCGACGAGTCGCTGGTAGCCATCGGACGGTATTTTGGTGGACGTGACCACTCCACCGTACTGCATGCTCTGACGAAAGTCTCAGAGCGAATGAAGGACGACCCGACCATCCGGCGCGAGATCGAGCGCTGGGTGCAGGAAGCCAAGTGAGCTGCCTCCGGCCAGACGACCCGGGCGCGTCGATGAGCTGATGCGGCGGCTTATGCTCCAAAGCTTCCCCCCTTAACCCGGCCGGCCAACTGGGCGAAGGGGCGTTCGGGTCGTCACTAACACTGTGGAAAACTTGGCGCGCATTTGTCACTTAACTGGCGCGCCTCGACACTTCTTATTCATCCGAACTTCTTAAAGTTTCTGGCCTTCCGAACGCGCGCCGATGCGCGACATTTTATTGACAAGTTATGAACAGGTTTTCCACATTCGCGAATTGTTCCTAAAATCTTGGGACCGATAGCTTTAGAGCGAATTACAGGAAGTTATTGGCAAATTCGCGTCTCTCTTACTACTGACTCTGAATTTATTCATTCAAGAGATAAGAAAATAAGAACATCCGAGAGCCGTCAGCCGATTGGGTTGGTTAGCCCGAACGTGAGTGAGGGCAGTAAAACGAATTGTTCCCCCACAGGAAAAGATTCCCTCCGCTCATTCTGTTTTGGGACATCCACGCTGAGACTGCCCTCGATCACGCGTCGGGCTAAACTAAACAAGAACGACGCGATGACGGTTGTATCAGGAGCCGATTTCACAATTCTTCAGAAGCTACCCAATTCCTTCTTGTGATATAACCGTTAAACTCCAAAATAAACACTTTGGTGTTTTTCGAAGGACGAGGTCGAACCCATGCTTGTGAAGTGTCAGCGCGATGCTTTGTTGATGGCCTGCCAGGTGGTGGGTACTGCGGTGGCATCCCGGACCACCAAACCGATTCTCAGCTCGATCAAAGCGGTAGCCGATAAGAATAGCCTGACGCTTCTGGCCACCGACCTCGAGGTGGCCATCCGCTACGAACTGAAAGGCATCTCAGTCGATCAACCGGGCGAAGCAATTCTGCCTATCGGTCGACTGGTTTCGATTCTGCGGGAAAGTCCCGATACGGAAATCGTGATCGATGCCGATCAACGCCGGGCACGCGTCTTCACGACTTCCTCGGAATTCGAAATGCCGAGCGAAGATCCGAACGAGTTCCCTCCGATTCCGTTGATGGAAGGCCAGTATCACGAACTGTCGGCCGGGGTGCTCCGACAACTGATTCGTCGCACTGCTTTCGCCGTGGGTAAGGACAACACCAAGTACGCCATCACGGCCATTCTCTGGGAAGTCGAAGACGGCAAGGCTCGTCTGGTAGCCACCGATACCCGACGGCTGGCTGTTGCCACCGGCGTCGCCAATGTGGAAGCGGGCGAGAATAAGGGGCACACTCATCTGGTGCCGGTGAAGGCGGTTCAGATTCTCGAGCGCAATCTTCACGACGACCTGGAACTGGTGAAAGTTGCCCTGCGACCCAATGAGGTGATTTTTCAGACCGAGAAAGCGATGATTTACAGCCGGTTGCTGGAAGGTCGCTATCCCCCCTATCAGCAGATTCTGCCCAAGAAAAGCACTGCCAAGATTCATCTGGCCGTCGATGCCCTGCTCTCTTCGGTGCGGCAGGCCGCGATTATGACCGACGATGAAACCAAGCGGGTCAGTTTCATTTTCCATAACAAGAAGCTGATTTTGCAGGCCCAGGGAGCAACGACCGGAAAATCCAAAGTCGAAATGCCGATTCCCTATGACGGCGAGGAGATTCGCATCGATTTCGATCCCAACTACGTTGCGGATATGCTCAAAGTCCTCGATCCCAAAGACGAGGTGCTGCTGGAATTGACCGATGGTCAGAAGCCGGCTCTTTTCAAACATGGAACCGACTATCAGTATCTGGTGATGCCGCTCACCTGATGAATCCAACGGCGGAACTTCGACGAAAAAAGTTCCGCCCATTTCAAGTTGTACCGATTGCGCGTGTAAGTTGATCCGCAGAGCGATTTCTGAGAAGGGACTGCTCAAAAACGGACGTTTTCTCTCGAATTCCGAACGATCAAAGACGATACCTATCGTGTCACAGAACGTGTGTTTTGCCTAGTTTAACGTGATGGAAACTCGAGGAACGGAACGGTTGAATCGGCGGATCTCACGACATGTAACCTGGACGAACGCGGGTCTCTCCAGCCGTGTTTTCGTAAATGCTTCGCATGACCGGTCTAACCAGAATATTTTCAAACCTGAGCTTTACAAATCGGATATTTGTCAAGATTCCATAATGAGGAATTGACAAACCTCGATAGAATCTGGTGTTAAGGATGACATCTCGTTACCCATTCTCGGATCGGTAATATCTATGGTGCGGGACGCGGAAAATATGGTCAAATCTCGTCGTTTGCGAACGGACCTGGTGCAGTCTCCTCTGGAGACTTACCTCCGTGAGATCAACGAGACCTCTCTGCTATCCGCTCAGGACGAGAAAGATCTTGCCAATCGGATCGCCGTGGGCGATGTGCAGGCTCGCGATAAAATGGTTCGCGCCAACCTTCGGTTGGTCGTCAACATTGCTCGCGGCTACACCGGCAAAGGTCTCGCTCTTCAAGATCTGATCGAAGAAGGCAATCTCGGTCTGTTGCGAGCGGTCGAAGGTTTCGACCCTTCGATGAACACCCGGTTCAGTACTTATGCCAGCTACTGGATCAAGCAGTCAATTAAAAGAGCCCTAGTCAACACCGCCAAGACGATTCGCATCCCCGCCTACATGGTGGAGTTGCTGGCCAAATGGCGGCGGGCGACCAATCAGCTGACCGATGAACTCAATCGGCCGCCGACGAACGAAGAGATCGCCAAGTTTCTGGGCTTGCCCAAGAAGAAACTGAACATCATCAAGAAGGCGATCCGGGTTTACAACTCGACGCCGCAGAGCGACCAGACCGATGCCGGTTGGAGCATTGATGAAATGCTGGAAGACGGCCGTTCGAAGGCTCCCGATGCGGAGATGCTTGAGAACGACGTTTTGAAGCAGGTCCTCGGACTGCTCGACAAGATGGACAAGCGCGAAGCGACCGTGTTGCGGATGCGTTTCGGACTCGATTGCGAAGAGCCCAAGACGCTCAAGGAAATTGGGGAATGTCTCGGTCTGACTCGGGAACGGGTTCGACAGATTGAAAGTGAAGCCCTGGCGAAACTGAACGAAAATCTCTCAGCCGACTAATACCTGCTATTATTCATTCGAATCTCTCATCCACCCGGTCGATTGGCCGGGTGAATGTTTTTGTGGGGCGCCTTTTCGAACTACAACCGGCCCGAATCAAGGGCTAGTCCGATTAAAAGACCAGTGAAATAGACGAGACGGGCTTCCGGATTGTTTGTGATATTAAACTCATCCAACCATTTATTAATCGATTTGCAATCTTGTTTCCATCTCACGCTTAAAGCCTGAAGTTCTAATTTTTCTTCTGGGGTCATGCGGTTATCCAGAAATTCAAAAATTTGGATTTCGAATTGAATTTTCCCGTATTTTTCCGCTGGTTCGACCAGGTATTGGAGCAATGCGGGAAGTTTGGTCCAATCTCGTTCTTCCTCAAAGGTTATCAAGCGTACCTTGCCATCGTTAAACGGCACGATGTTCAGTTCTCCAAGTTGTTCGAATAAAACCATTAATCCCGTGATCGACCAAGTAGTATCGGCCGGGGAGTTTTCATTGTCATTCTGAGCATCCAACCACTTGCTGATAGTGATCGCATGACCCTTCTGATCGATTTCCTCATAAAGTTTACGAAGAGGTTCGATAGCTTTTTTCGGGAGTTTCTCGGCATATTTCACGTGTCGGCCGAGCCGTCGATCAAAGCTAGCCATGCGAGCCTCCGAACCATGTTTTTCAGCGAGCGGGATGATGTAATGCAATTCCGGTGGAACATGAGCGGGTGAAATGGACATGGGAGGCTATCTCAGTTTCGACACAAAGTAATTCATCATCCGGCAATCTTCGAATTGTCGTACCGTTTATTATCTCTTTTGCGAGCCCAAAGCACTCCTGCAAAAATGCTGAAGCACAAAGTCACAATTAACGAGCAGAAATAGACCAAGAAAAAAATGAATCCGATCATGGACATTTCGAAGAGATCGGGATCGGGGCTGAGCAACCCTCGACATAAACTCATGAGTACAAAATAACCCAGTGCGGCCAAGGGTACTCCAACAACAACGAAGCCAAGCAAAAAATTGGAGATGAGAAGGATCGTTCGTTTTTTGGGTGGTATCTGTCCCAAAGAGCAGACAATAAAGCACAATGCAAAAAGGAGAGTCACTGCAACGGCAATATTTTCGAAATCATCCATGGCGAGTACTGTCATCAAAACTGGGTTAGGAATCTACACTATTATTACTAAATGCAATCACGCGGAAAAGTGTTGCGTTGAAGAATTGGAAATTCCAATCTCATAGTCAGCTAAAAATCTTTGCGTAGCCTAACAATCAGGCTCTCTGGATTCCAAGATCATATAAGATGCTACTTATGAATGATCTGCAAACTACCGAACGGGCTGCTTGCATCCGTCGCATTTGCGAAGATCCGTACAACCTCGCACTAAAATTGATTTTCGCGGATTGGCTGGAAGAAAATCATCCGGAGGAAATCGAGTGGGTCGAGCAGATTCGGACAATCAATGACGAAGCGATCTCGCAAGAGATGAGCATTGGTGACAAGAAATTTTCCGCCAGGATTCGAAATGGCTTTTTCTGCCAAGTGGCCATGACATGCGATATGTTCATGGAAAATGCAAAAGAACTTTTTGAACAGCAACCGATTACGAAAGTGGAGCTTTTGGATAAATTCCCAGAGAAGCTTTTTTTGAAGGATTCTCCTGAAGAAACTAGCGTTCTCTTTACGTGGTTTTTGGAATCACCACGAGAGTTCGGAGAACAGCAAAGATTCCAGGAAATGCTAGAAAGTATCGAAAGAGACCGCGCCCGCAACTATCTGCCCAAGTCGCTTTGGGGTTTCCCGGCATGGCAACCTCACACCAGTTCAAAGCAACTTCCAGAGCCGATTTGGGAACGCACAAAGAGGGCTCGCGAAAGTATTCAGGAATCCCTGGAGGTATTATCGCAGGCCTGTGTTGATTTTGGCCGAACCCTGGCAGGGTTGCCGCCACTGAAGTGGCCAGAGGAAAAGTTGAGGTGAGCGTTGAGGTGCGGCGGATTGAGTGTTACTTGGGATTGTAATCTACCGCGAACCATGTTGAAATATCATCGGTGATATCTGGACTCCAAGCACATACAAAATGAAGTTGTGATTTTTGCTTTATGGCAACCTCGAATCCGTCTCGGCGATAAGTCGTATCAGTTTCATAGTCGGGAAGGCCAACCGTGACCTTGGTTTTGCCATCGGTCCAAGATTGAGCATCGAGATTCTCTCCAATTTCTGGACCTACCTCAGTCCATTTTGATTTTTCATCCCAGCGACATCGAAAAACCTTTGATCTGCGAGTCGGTAGACTTCCCTCAATTAAGTGATTCGTTGGCGTCAGTCGCAAGATTGCTGCGTAAGCATCCGTTACTGACATTCCTTTTGGGAGAGATAATATCGGTCGAAACAATATCAATTCAGCTCCTACATCTTCGGGCCAGATGAAGATGGTCGTTTCGTCGGCGCAGAATACACTCGATGGTTTTAATTCGATACCATTGGCTTCTAAAAAAAGATCGATTCGGCCGAGCGGAGTTGGAAAAGAGGGAGACACGACATCGGCTTGCCGTAACGGGGCATCAATTCGAAACAATTTTGGGTGAATTTCCATTCGGTTAATCTATTCATTCGTTTGTGATTTTGGAATCGGAGGCAATGCCTATAAAAGGGAGCCTGTCCAACTCCTAAGAACAAAATCGAAAGAGAAATTGAGCGGGAAAATTGGACTGTTGAAAACTAAGAAAAACGATTTTTTGTTACAGCCCTTAAGTTCTAAATTTCGAGGCCGAGTCACTGGTCGAACATCTCGAAACTTCGGGGACTGTACCCGAAAATTCGAATCAAGTCCGCCCCAACATGATAGTCCATTCCTACTTGTTCTAGAAGAGGAATCAACCACTCGGAGTGGTCAATAATCTTTTCCTGAGGAGGTAGCCGATGCACTCGAAGCTTTTGCAAATAACCTATATCGAACCATTCAACAGATAAGAATGGGAATGGCAAATGATAAAACCATCCCACGTCCCAGTCTGATATGGGTCCATCGATGCATTTGAAGCGATAGCTAGGTCGCCAGTCAGTTCGAGATCGAATGGCATTAATAAACTCGTCCCACTTCGTGTCGTTCGCTAATCCAATTAGGCCACGCTCCGATATTATTCGCCGTAATTTTTCACGCTCGTCGGAATTGTAGCTGACGAAAGGATTTCTTGGAGTTGATTTCGCATTGGGTAAATCGCTTGGAGTCATTTCCAATTCTCAATGCTCGATAAGGAGGCAGAAAGCAAAACATGATCTTCTCTGTGGCTGTCCATCCAATTTTTTAGCGATCAGATGTCAAACGGTGATTTCATTTTACCGCATTCCCAATTCATAGATAGCCTCTTGCTGCTAATTTTCATCGCGTTTCAACCAGGTCAGCTCTGGCAAATCCGGCATGGTACGCTTCGTATTATCTTTTAGCAGAAGTTCTTTAAGCGCGACGCACATCCATTCCAGGCGTTCGGGTTGCAGTAGCGAGCCGAATTGAATTTTGCGTTCCGATCTCAATTCAATAAATCGATTAGCTTTAGTTTCTCCATCCGATTGCCAAGTTTTCGTGCCAAAGGTTACGTCATTCACTTGCGAAGCTTTAAAGCGCTTTTTCCACAAGAGGAAGCTGAATCCTGTAGCAGCGTATGAATCAAATTCGTCGATAACTACTACGACCTTTCCGATGATGTTCATCAAGGCGATGGTGAGAACTGATATCCCAGCGATCACGAATGGAACGAGAAATAAGCAGAGGAATAAGGTCATTCCCAGGTCCATCGGAGCGCCATTCATTTCCGGTTTGCCGCCGTTCTCTTTCGGGGCTGGGAACCATTCCGGAAGCGGGCCTATCAAATTGCTGTAAAGCCCGGCGAGGGCAATCATCAAAAATATTGAAAGAAAGCCATTCCAGAACAGCGCGAAGCCGGCAAAAAACAAAAATTTGGGGATCGATTTCAACGAGCCGCGCACGACGACTCGCTCCCCCTCGGCTACGATTGAACAGCCAGACGGTGGTTGAACGAGAGTTTCCTGAATTGTGCGGCCGCTGTGATTCAGCATCGAAAGCTTTGTCAGTCCTCCGCAAGCGGGGCAAAGGGCAAATCCTTCCTGGATGTTGATATCTTGCGCCGAGATGAGACTGTCACAATTTGGGCAACGCTGCATGGCAAACCTCTTCGATAAGCGTTTTAGGTTCCAGAGAAACTGCTAACTCTCTACCCTTGAATATACAATTCCAGTGGGCGGTTGGGGAAACTGTAACTGATTCGTCTGGGAGGCACTGGCTATCTGCCAGTGCGTGAAAGCTCAGGCCTCAGAAAAGGCTTTGATCCTCATTCAGTGGCTATGTTGAACCAGGAATTCGAGGGTTACAAAGTTTGAGTGAGGTGGTTATCGGAAATACGCACTGGCAGATAGCGAGTGTCACCCAAAACCAGACAAAATAACGAGTTAGGACAAACGAGAGGGGCTGGCCGCGCCGCCCGTCGCGACTTGCTCATGTACAATTTCGGAATCTATATACAGAACATTGTAAAAACGAGATCGATGACTGAGGCATGCCACATGCAGAATCCAAGAGAAGGGCGGAAAATTGTCCTCACTCGGGACATCGACGGCCGCACCGAACTGGTCGAGTGGATCCGGCATGCCGACACCGTGTGGATTGTAAGCGATGGTCAGGAGAGAACGATCGGTCCGGAGGCGCGGCGACAGGAATGGGCCGACCTGGAGTCGCAGGGCTTCGTCGAGATATTCCCCACGGACCAGCCAAAGATTGCCGCCGAAAAGGAACGCGTCTTAGTTTTGATCCGAAGCGCATTCCAGGGGGTTTCGCTTGGTGAAGGCGTCGGACTGCTCCAAGGTCAAGGTCTCGATGACTATGCCGACAAGCTCACGCTAGCTGCGTATCGTGCGCAAGATGAGAAGCAGGACTGGTCGGCGATTCCCGTTGCAGAGCTCAACCGATGTCACAGTAGTCTATCCTTCTTCGACGCGGCTGGAATGCGGTTTCATCTGCCGGCGTATTTAGTCGCCGAGCTGGAAGGCAGTTTGCAGAGTATCGACGTTGTGTACTATTTGGTTCATATCTCGCGAGGCGGCGCATCGCAGTTCGAGACGTTGTCTCCAGCCCAGCGCGAAGCCGTGCGTGCGTTCTTATTGCTGCAACTTTCCGACGCCCATCGGGAGTTCGATCAACCGATGATCCAAGCATCGTTGAAAAATTATTGGAAAGCAGACACCGTGTCATGAACTACTGGAAGGAGTTGACCCAGTCGCAGCCTCCAACCGCGGCCGCATTGGGGCTGGTTGGCAATGGCATCTGCCCGTGAACGAAAGATTAGTCATCTGAAAAGGCTTCGATCCTCATCCAGTTGAGTGAGGTAGTTATCTGGAATATGCACTGGCAAATAGCCATTGCCACGCAAGATCAATCAGGATAAATAGTTAGGACAAGCGGGAGTAGCTGACTGCTGGCACCTGCCGATTACTAAATTTCGGACGACGTCCTTTCCACCCGCACATTCCTCACCGCAAACCAACCACTCAAAATCACCATCGAAAAACTCCGCAGCGGTTCGACCACCCACAGTGCCACGGCCTTCATCTCATGCTGCACACAAAGATCCTTGATGTTCAGCCAGGCCGTTTCGGGAATGCACCAGAATAGAACCATCGTAGTCACCAGCCGCGTGGAAATCGGCTTCTGTGCAGTGACCGCTATTGCCAGCGGGAGAAGCAAGAACGCCAGGTAATGATCCCAGGACACCGGCGAGCAAAGAGGGATCAGGCTGACACTCAAACCAAAAAGATAATCCACTTTCAATGCTTCTGACTCGGGTCCCGTCGGAGTCTTGCGCCGAGCTAGCAGCATCAGCGTCAGCCCGATGCAGACGCCCATTCCCATCCAAATCTTCTTCGCCAGATTATCGTCGGTCTCCCCGAAAAATCGGCCACCGCGAGCGAGATAACCCAACAGCGACAGATTCGAGGGATAGCTGTCGTATTCCTCGATCACTCCCGCGGCCGTCTCGCGGTACTTGGAAAAATCTCCGTCCACGGCCAGAACCACTACGAGAAGAGTGGTCAGCAAAGCGGTAAGCATGCTCACCAGAAAACCGCGCGGCCAGCGCACCAGAAAGACGACGAGCAGAATCGCCGGAATGAATTTGAAGGAAATGGCCAATCCCAGGGCCAGACCCGCAAATGCCACTCTCTGATGCCGGGCCAAAAACCACGACACGGTCAGTAAGCCGCCTAGCATCAGATCGGTCTGGCCATTGCGAATCACGGTCACTACGGGGCCCGACCCCAGCGTGGCCGCAATCAGAGTGATCGTCGGCCAGGTGCCCCAGTCGGGTTTCAAGGTTCGCAGCAGTAAAAAGAGAGTGATGGACCAGGCCAATAATGCAATCGCCGCGATAGCGGCCTGCGTTCCCAATACGCCGAGCAGTTTCACCAGACCGGCCACGAACATCGTCATAAAAGGCGGATGGGCTTGCACCCAATGCTGATGAAGCGTCAGTTCCTTGGCGTGATCGGCATATTGGCCGACCGTCCAGCCGACCGGTAACGTGCGGCGTTCCCCTTCTTCGCGAAGTGTGCGGTCCATGCACTCGGCCATGTTGTCGGGGTACATAGATCGACCGGCCAGATATTCCTGGGCCGAAACGATGTCCTGCATGATATCGCGGGGAGCGGTATAAGCCCGGAATAGACCGATGCCCTGATTCAGAAGCGAACCCAAAATCACCAGCACGGCCACCGGCTTCCAGCCCCACCAGCTGCGGCTCGGTAAGCCGCCGCGCAATGCCAGCAACCAGGCGACCAGAGCCACCCAGAATGTCGAGTTATAAACTCCAAACTCGATGAGGAAGGTTTTCATCTAAACAGCTTAGTATCCCGCTGTTCAGAATCAGTACTTAGACGGATGGACAATTCGAAAAAAAGTCATCTCAGCTCAGGCGAGTAAAAAAGTCAGCACCAGGAATAAAGGGATTAATACGCCGAAGGAATAGGCCATGTAGCCGAGAAAGCTGGGCATGGAGTAACCGGAATGCTCGGCGATCGACTTCACCATGAAATTGGGTCCATTGCCGATATAGGTGAGCGCGCCCATGAAAACCGCCCCGCAACTGATGCTGCTGAGAATGTTGGGTTTGTTGGTCATCAGCCAGCCGAGATCGTGGCCGTTGGACGCCAGCGTTCCCATGGTGACGTAGGTCGGGGCATTATCCAGAAACGAGGACAATAATCCGGTTAGCCAGAGATACTGCCAGCCCTTGTCGATCTGAATGCGATCGCCGTACTTATCGAGCAGTGCCAGGGCCGGGACCATGGTGATAAAGATCCCGATGAACAGCACGGCGACCTCGACAATTGGCACCCAGGAGAAATCATTCTGATGGCGCAAACCTTTGGGAGTACCCATCAGCGAAATACCCGCCAGTATCAGCATCAGAATTTCACCGAAGGGCTTTTGTAGCGTCAGGTCTCCCACGCCGATCAGTGCTCCCAGCTTGGCACCGACAACGGGCGATTGCAGAATCACCGCCAGCAGCACGCCGAACAATAAGGGCGCATTCACACCCCAGCCGCGCAACTTGATGGGTTCCTGGATCGCTTCATCCATCCGAATAGCTTGTCGGGATTCCTTGCGATAGGCGACAATGTCCCAGACATAGAAGATGGCCAGAATCGCCAGATTCACCAGCAACCAGTAGGGCCAGAGGCTGAGAGTCCAGAAGAAATCGACACCCTTGAGAAAGCCCAAAAACAGCGGTGGATCGCCGAGCGGGGTTAACAGACCACCGGTGTTGCTGACCAGGAAAATGAAGAAGATCGGCAGATGCGTTTTGTGATCTCGTTCCGAATTAATTCGTAACAGCGGCCGGATCAGAATCATGCTCGCGCCGGTCGTGCCGATGAAATTTGCCAGCACGGCACCGAGTGCGAGTAGGGCCACGTTGGTCCGCGGTTTCGCTTCAATATCCCCGAAGACGACGATACCTCCCGAGATGGTGTACAGGCTGAAAAGCAGGATAATGAAGGAGGCGTATTCTTCAAGTTCATGCAACAACCGATGAACACTCTCCCCACCCGAGGCTTCGTTAATCGCCAGCAGATAGATGACGACGGGTAAAGCGAGCAATCCGGAAACGATCGCTTTATTGCGGTTGGAATGCCACCAATGCTCGGCTACCAGGGGCAGCACGGCGATGCAGAGCAAAATCAAGGCGAAAGGCGCGGCCGCGAGGGCGGCTACATCCAGATTATGAGCCTCGGCTGCCCCCCAAAGAACTGACATAGTTCCGACATTACTCATGTGGGAAAATCTCTTCCTGAAATCGCCCGGGTTTCCGGGCCGGAGCGGGCCTATTCACATCCAACTGCGAGAGCTATCCTATGAACAAATTCCGGCCCGCAGGTTAACGAACTCAGTACCAATAGTGCTGGTCTGGAACTTCCTGAGGGTTACAAGTTCGTAAATAGTGAAAGCATAATAACTTACATTTCTCATATTTAATAAAATATATTTTATATTAGTCTAATTTTTGGTTTAGATTACGACTAGTCCAGAATCACGTATTGAGGAATTTTTGGGGATCGTGACCCTGCGGAAGGAATTTTAGACCATGAATAGGCGCCCTGCGTTTACCCTGATTGAGTTACTGGTAGTGATTGCCATCATCGCCATCTTGATCGGTTTATTACTACCCGCCGTGCAGAAAGTGCGCGAAGCCGCCGCTCGGATGAGCTGTCAGAACAATCTGAAGCAGATCGGATTGGCCATGCTCAATTACGAGTCGGCCATTGGCGGCTTACCTCCTCGTCGAAATACTGTGGTCGGTACGCAGCGAGGCTGGGGACCGGCCATTCTTTCTTACGTCGAACAAGCGTCTCTCAGCGGCAATTACCGGTTGGATAAAAATTTCTACGCACCGGAGAACGCCGACAATATCATCGTCCCGCTTAAGCTGTTTGTTTGCCCCTCGGGTCCCGGACCAAGAACATTGAATGTCACTCAGGGAGGAATTACCGCGATAGGAGCCGCCGGGGATTATTTCGGCCCGAACAGCTTCTCCTCGAAGCTTTACGGAGTGCAGTCTCTAAGCGGCGATAATACGGTCACCGCCATGAACGACAACGTCAACCGGAAGCTGACCGCTATCACGGATGGGTTATCCAATACGCTGCTGGTGACCGAGCAAGCCGGTCGCCCCGATTTCTACATTCGGAGTGTCAAACAGGCTTCCAACACATCCATGAGCAATTATGCCTGGTGGGGCCCTTGGGCCTCCTACCAGGTTTTCGCGTTCTGGCAATTCGGTTCCGATGGCATTACCAAGGACGGCAGCGGCGGCCCGTGCACGATCAATTGCAACAACAGTCAGGGGGTTTACGCCTTTCACACGGGCGGGGCCAACGCCGTTTATGCGGATGGTTCCGTGCACTTCATGAGACAGGGAATGAGCCCTTCCACCCTGTTCGCTCTGGTGACCATCAACGGCGGCGAAATTCTAGGCGATGATGCTTACTGATCCTCCGCTTTCACCCATCTCCACACTTGAGGAATTTATTGAGATGTCAACAGTTTCTCCTCCGGCCGCGACCGCGGTGGTCTCAGCCGAGCATTTGACCAAGAGATTTCATCAGGGGGATTCGGTCGTCGAAGCCATCAAAGATGTTTCCCTGAAAATCGAGGACGGAGAATTCGTCGCTCTCATGGGAGCGAGTGGTTCGGGCAAAAGCACCTTCCTACACGTGATGGCCGGGCTTACTCGCCCCGATGAAGGAACTCTGACAATAGCGGATACCGATCTCAGCCGGTTATCCGATTCCCGGCTGACGCATTTTCGCCGACGCAAAATCGGTCTGGTTTTTCAAGCATTTAACCTCATTCCCACACTCACGGCGGAAGAGAATATCACACTTCCCTTGCTGACCGATGGCCGCAGCGAGCAGATCGAAGACAGACTCGAACCGCTATTGGATCGCCTCGGCCTGATGGCCCGCCGACACCACCGGCCCGATGCGCTCAGCGGCGGCGAGCAACAGCGCGTGGCCATTGCGCGGTCTTTGATAACTCAACCGGCGCTGATTCTAGCCGATGAACCGACGGGCAGTCTCGATTCGGTGAACGGCCAGAACATTTGCCGACTCTTGCGGGAACTCTCCGAAGAGCAACGTCGAACGATTGTCGTCGTCACCCACGAGCCGAGTGTGGCGGTGTGGGCCAGCCGGATTGTGGTCATGAAGGATGGCCGGATTCTCACCGAGTTTCGGGCCAGCGACTTCCAGGATGCGCAGTCTCTGGCGATCCATTATCAGAACGTGATAAAGTCCGCAATCCCCGCCTGAGGAAGCGAACATGCTGCTCGCCGAATTTCAAATCGTTCTCAAGTTGGTGCGGGAGCAGGCTCGCTATCGGCCCGGCCGCGTTCTGTTAACCAGCCTTTCGACCATCGCGGCGGCCTGCATCGTGGTGTGGGTGGTCAGCGGTTACGATTCTTTGGTTGCTCAGTTCGGCAATATGGGCGGCGAGTACGTCG
This sequence comes from Telmatocola sphagniphila, assembly GCF_018398935.1. Classification (GTDB taxonomy): domain Bacteria; phylum Planctomycetota; class Planctomycetia; order Gemmatales; family Gemmataceae; genus Telmatocola; species Telmatocola sphagniphila. The sequence goes on from NZ_CP074694.1 coordinate 5,128,927, forward strand.
GTCGGTACGAGATGCTGTTGCTTCCCAAACGCAACGAAGAAGGGGCCCAGCAATTCGCTCGGGGCAATCAATTATCTCAGGAATTTCTCCAGAGCATTCAACAGGATACCGACGTGGCTCTCGCCGAGCCGGTGTTTGAAATCGCCGCGGCCGTAACTAAATCGGGCGCAGCACCAGTACCAAGAAAAGAGATTCCATCGACTGGCGATGCTACGAGCCCGGGCGGAAAATCTTCCGGCCCCCGCATCATGGGCGGCATGGAGCAGCTCCGTTCACAAAGCAAAGCGCCGACTCTAGTGGCAACCGACTCGGCCGAACCGCTGCACACCCTAGTGGAAGGGCGCTGGCTCGATCCGAAGCCAATCGAAAGCCCAGAAGGAGTACTCACCCGCGATTCCGCCGAATTTCTCGGCGTTCGACTGGGGGAAGCCGTCGCCGTGGCCACGATCGGGACCAAGTCTGCCGATGTGAAAGTGAAAATCGTCGGGATCGTCGAACAACCGAAGCGATTACCCGGCCCGAAATTCATGGTCGGTTTGCCACCGACGCGAGCCGGGGCACTCCTCGGTGGTCCCGCCAGTAATGCCTTGTATGTAAACCGGTCTTTAGTTCAGAAAATCATGGGAGCTGCGCCTCGAATCAGTTACATCGGCCTGGTTCTGAAACCGGGAGTGAATGCGGACGATTTTCTGACCAAGTGGACCGACCGATTCGTCAATTCTTTTCCTCCGGTGGAAGTGCGGACAGCCGCGAGAGTGGATAACGAAGTTTCGCAAAGCACCACATTCGAAACCGTTCGCACGCAGGCTTACTCGGCGACGGCCATTTCTCTGCTAGCGGCGCTTTTCATCATTTTCACAACACTCAGTATGGGTGTCGACGAGCGAATCCGCCAGTTCGCCATCCTGCGGGCGGTGGCTTTCACGAAATGGCAGATCGCCGTCCTGATTGCTCTGGAAAGCCTCTTTCTGGGAATCCTCGGCTGGGTGGGAGGCCTGCTCGCCGGCTGGGGTCTGCTGAAGATCATGGCTCAGATTCGACCACAATCCCTGTACGAAGGAGCCTCTCTCGGAACCTGGTGCATTGTTCTATCGGGCGTCTGTGCGCTCGGTGGCTCGCTGGCCGCCGCCATTCTCCCGGCCTGGCGGGCAACACGGGTGAATCCCTTGGAGGCCATGGCTCCCCGGCGACCGATCCACTCCGGCCGGCTTCCGCTTCTGATGACAATCAGCGGTTTACTCTTAATTGCCATTAATCCGCTGGTAATCTTTGTGATTCCCATGCAGGATACGTCGCGCTATGCCATCGCGGCGGCCATCGGTTACACGACTCAAATCATCGGCTTCGTGTGCCTGGCTCCGCTAGCTATTATTTTCACCGAACGTTTACTCGGTCCGCTTCTGGCTCGATTGCTGCGCTTGAATCGTCGTTTACTGGCCACGCAGCTTTCCTCCAACATGTGGCGAACGGCCGGCACTACCGTGACTCTAACCATAGGCCTCGGTCTGTTTGTCGCTACCCAGACCTGGGGCTATTCCATGTTAGCCCCCTTCACACCCGGCGAGTGGGCTCCCGATCTGCTCGTTTATATTTCCCGGGGGGGCGTTCCCGATTCGGAGATCGACGCCGTGCGAAACGTACCGGGAGTGATTCCCGAAAAGTTTCTGCCGCTGGCCGTCAAGCAGGTGAAGTTCGCGGAGGATATCACCGGTTTCAAAATTCGCCCCTCGGCCACCCGGCAGGACACGTGCGTGATGGTCGGCGTGGATCCCGATCTCGCACTCGGTGGCGAACATCCGCTCTTTCCATTTCAATTCGTCGAAGGGTCTCCCTCGGAAGCGATTCAGAAATTGAAGCAGGGCCGTTATTGTCTGGTGCCCGATCATTTCACCCGAGAATCGGGCTTGGGGGTGGGACAGAAGTTTGCCGTCCTGACCTCCGAGGACCGGGGACAGACCGTGGAATACGTGATAGCGGGCGTTGTCTCCATGCCCGGCTGGCACTGGTTATCCAAAACCGGTTTCCGGCGCGGCCGGGCGGCCGGACTGATGTTCGGCAACTTCGATACAGTGCGGGCCGATTTCAAGACCGGTCCGACCACAATGTTCTGGGGAAATACCAATGGCAAGGCCTCGAACGAACAAATCAAGGCGTCGATTCAAGCGATCGTCGATCGCCGATCGATGGAAAATCCGAAAGCGATCCCGAGTCCGACCACGACTCGAGCTGGTACCCCGCGCCGCGATCTTTCCAAAACTTCCGTGACTCTGCAAACGGCCCAGGAAGAGCGCGATGAGGTACGCGACCGCGCCGACAAGATTATCTGGGCTCTCAGTGAGCTTCCTCTAGTTACTCTGCTGGTAACCTCCTTGGGTTTAATCAACACCGTTCTGTCTTCCATTCGAGCCCGCCGTTGGGATCTGGGGGTGTTGCGGGCATTAGGTGTAACGCGCTTCGGTTTGTTTCGGTTAATAGTCGCGGAATCGATTTTGATAGGAGTGGTGGCGATATTGCTGAGCCTGGGTTTCGGTACGCTGGCCGGGTATTGCGGCACGGGGGTAACGCGTTATGTGAATATTCGCGGCGGACAGTATACGCCGATGGTGATTCCGTGGGCTCAATTAGCGGAGGGTTTTGCGATTGCGCTTTCACTCTGTTTGCTGGCAGCGATTTGGCCCGCGTTTAGAACGGGCCGAACGGAGCCCTTGCGGTTGTTGCAGGCTGGCCGCGCCGCAGGGTGAGGGGTGAGTAGCTCAGATTCGCGGATAGATTTTTAGGTTTTAATCAAGGATGAGTGATTTCGATTTGAGCTCGAAATTTTAAGATCGTTCCATCGATAAAAAGGTTTAGTCATCCCATCCGGAACTCACCGGCAGGCCGTTTTTGAAAATTACCCAATAACCCACGTACTCATCGGCGGGGTGTCGAAAGTCAATTTGAAACGATGAGTCGCCATACAGCCAAAGTCCACAAGGTTCCACATCTCCAGGTTCAAGTTTTATCCACGATTTACCATCATTTTGAGCCAAAAAATACTTTCGCGCATGCTGAGTTAGAATTTCCAAATTTTTAAATAGGTCTAATACTTGCTCTGCATGATCTTGTGTCGGTGGACCTTCAACACTTTCGATTGTCAATAACAGATCATCTTTTTCGCCATCCCAGAAGCGGTTATCCGCAGACGAAAAATCGCCTAATCTGGGAACGGTGCAAAAAACTCTACGAGCCTCTCTTCGTCGGTGATCCCGGAAGCTCTTAGTAATCGTGACAATAAGATATGCGATCATCGAAAGGGGTATCAGTACTAGTCCTTAAAACAGCGTAGTTTTTTGGGGAATTGTTTCGATTTATCGAAGAAAGCTCGAAATCCTTTTTGTTTTCTGCGGTTTGTGTAAGTAACCGCTTAACAAATCGACAGTCGCAAAAAGGAGTTTCGAGTGAATGTTATTTTCGGACGTTGGTTTCAAAAATGCAAGAGTCGAATCGAACGTCGCCTGGCTAAGCGAGAGGCCGCGATGACCTTCGCTCCTTCTTTCGACGCCTCCAACATTCATTACGAAGTCTCCGAACGCGTGGGGGCGATCAGTTGCGGAGGCCTCGGGGCCATGCACCTTCTGGCCCGGCGTATCGGACTGATCGACGACATCGACGAGAAGCTGCATCTGCTCCAATTTCAAAGGCCTTACTCGGAATCGGACCACGTGTTGGCCATCGCTTACAATTCCCTTTGCGGGGGTACCTGCCTGCAAGACATGGAACTGCGTCGCACGGACGAAAACTTTCTCAACGCCTTGGGCACTCAGCGTTTTCCCGACCCGACTACTTCGGGCGACTTTTGTCGACGCTTCGATAGTGGCAGCATCCAGGCTTTGATCGACGCTTTCAACCAGACCCGTTTACGCGTCTGGTCGAAGCAACCCGATTCCTTTTGGGAATGCGCGAAGATCGACGCCGACGGCAGCTTTACCCAAACGCGTGGCGAGCGTAAAGCGGGGATGGACATCAACTATAACAGAGACTGGTGTTACCACCCCCTGGCGGTGACCCTGGCCAACACCGGTGAGACGCTGAGCATCGTCAACCGTCCCGGCAATCGCCCTTCGCACGAAGGGGCCGCGGTCGAACTCGACCGGGCTCTTTTGCTGTGCCTTCAAGCGGGCTTTCGCAGGATCGTCTTTCGCGGCGACACCGATTTCTCGCAGACCACTCGCCTCGACGGCTGGGATGCCAACGCCAAGGTACGCTTTTATTTCGGCTACGATTCGAAGCAAAACCTCGAAGCAATCGCGGAAAAACTGCCGGAAGCGGCTTGGCACAAGCTCGAGCTGTCCCGCGCAATACTCGGCGAAAGCGAAGTTGCGACACCGACGGGAAAACACCAAGGAGCGGATCGTCCAAGAGCGGGAATTCGTAAATGTGAAGTTGATCTCCGAAGCGGTGGCCGAGTTCGAGTACCAACCGACCGCTTGCCGAAGGGCGTATCGCCTGGTGGTGATTCGCAAGAATCTTTCCGTGGAAAAAGGCGAATCCGTTCTGTATCCGGACGAACGCTATTTCTTCTACATCACCAACGACCGGGAGTGCACGGCCGCCGAAGTCGTCTACGAAGCCAACGATCGCTGCAATCAGGAAAATCTGATAGCGCAGCTCAAGGGCGGTTGCCGGGCCTTGCACGCGCCGCTGCACGATCTGGAAAGCAATTGGGCGTACATGGTGATGGCCTCCCTGGCCTGGAACTTGAAAGCCTGGTGGGCCTTGACGTTGCCGGAAACTCCTGGTCGCTGGCGGGAAAAGCATCGGGACCAGAAGCAGTCGGTTTTGAAAATGGAATTCAAAACCTTCCTCAATGCTTTCATGCTTCTGCCTTGTCAGATCGTCCGGAAGGCCGGCCGCATCGTCTATCGATTGCTCGGCTGGAACCCGCACTTGCCAATCTTCTTCCGACTACTGAAAGCACTGAGGTGCTGATCGTTCGACCGACTGAAGTCGGGATCCGGATGTCCCGATCCGATAAAACGCCGAGAGCTATTCGCGGAAAGGAAGAATGTTTGAAAAATAGAAGTATGCGTTCGGCCGAGCGAAAAGCTCCGGCGTGGGGGACTCATCGAACTATCTCGCTAAAACTCCCCACGGAATTGGCATCAAAAACTTCGCTTGTTTGAGGACTAGTAGGATGGTTGTAGTCTGTAATCCCAGTTCAAGCCAGTTGAATTTGTTCATGGGAGGAGCTTATATGATTGTTTGTAGATTATCTCAGAATCTATAATAAGCATTAGATTTCGTAGCACTCAAAATTTACCATGGGTGTAATCGTGATTAATAAAAATAAACGCCAGTCTCAAAAAATTATCTATTCAGATTTCGAATCGCGTTCAGATCTTCTTCGGCAGGAAGAATATTAGCGGCGCGCTCTTTAGGCAGCTTTCGTCGAGTAATGTCGTACCAGACTTCCTCTGGTCCGCAGCCTTCTAAATCCAGTAAATCGAGAACCCCAACGAATTCGAAGTACACCATTCCGCCGACGGAATTTTTGTAACTATGTTCTTCCTTCTTTCCGTACTTCTTAGCGTACACAAGAGCCGCTCGAGCTGATTTTGCAGTAAAAACAATAATGCGCTCCTCACAAAGCCGAATAATTTCGGAATCGCCCGAACCTTCTACTCTGTATTGGAAAAGAAATTTCGCCGAGAATCGCAATACGTTTTTCATTAACCATGAATCTCCCGCATATTTTCTCATTGAAATATTTAGGTCATCTTCGATCGATTGCGAGTTGTCGCTTCAAAGTATTCAACCCATTCACGCTGCTCTTGTGTATCCGGGACGGATCGGCCTCGAGCTTCCGTCAGCCAAGTAAACGCTTTGGTGGAACTGACGCCCTGAAGAACGAGATAGGCTGCTAGAAGCATACTAGATCGGCCAATTCCCTGTCGGCAGTGAAATGCGATTCGACTATCGTTTGCAGATAAAATAGTTAATTTCTCCAGCAATTCAGTAACGAAATCCATCGATTCGGGAAGTCCGCGATCTGGTATGGGACAAGCGAAGAAACCGATCCCAAAACTTTCACATATTAGCCTTTCACTGGTTAATTCCAATTCTTTTCTTCGGCTGCTGTGAGACAAGAAACTAGGGTTTTAACTCCGGAATTCGCCAGCGAGAGAATATCTGTTTCAAGCCATTCTCCGCCGCGAGATCGAGTCATTAGGGCGACCTTTTCCTGCGAATAGGTATTCAGCCAGTAAAGCTCCATCGAAATTGCACCCCCTTATTCGCTTTCCGATTTCAATCTGCGCTCGTACTCCTTTGCGGGCCCCGGGTATTCCGGCTGTCGAACCATTTAAGAAATTCCTCGGCATCCACTAACAGGCTGTCGCTCTTACAGAAAGTGCTTCGAATCAACTTTAGACGATTCATAAGGAACGGTAGGTGCTTCCGACGGTTCCTGCAGAACAACGAGTCTATCCGCCTGATCAATCAAGCTGTTTAGATCTTTAGGCTCGACATGATCTCGGGGAAAATTGGGAAAACGAGAGAAGAAAATCAAAAGTATCAGGACTGAAACGGCTGTCGGCAGCACAGAGATTCGCCGTTTCATGGAAGACCCCACTTGAGGCTTGGACACGCACTCGAATCTTAAAGGGCCCACAGGAACACGTCAATCGCCTAATGAGGTACCGAAGAGTCTAAATTTGGAAGATTCCCCCACCCTCTGACAATAAACAGACAATTCCAGAGAAGGGGCTACAAACGACAAAACCCCTGATTTCTCAAGGGTTTAGTGACCTACGGTCATCTTGCGACAGGTTGGACCAAAACGAGGATGACGGGACTCGAACCCGCAACCTCCGCCGTGACAGGCCCCTAACTCTATCGGCACAAGTATCTATTCCAGAAGCGGTTACGTCAAGTTCACCATCCGTGCATCACGACAGCATCCATAAAGAATTTGAACGCCTGTGTCTTATGGATCCCAGTTTCTTGAAACTCGTAGACAACTGGTCTCGGCTCACCGTAGTTCAATACTATCGAATCCTGGCGATTATCAATGAAATCGATGGAAAATCTGAGGAAGTCTAAACCAACGTACATAGTTTGGTGGATCGAAACTGTCCAAAATGGACAGGCATTCGGGGTTTTCGACCCTAGAGAGAATCGGATTTCGAAGATCGGGATTCGATTTTCCAAAGATCCAAAATTCGCCATTCCAATGCTTGGAAAGGAAGAAGAACTTTGGTATGGTTTCTAGGGTCGTGTCGATCTTGAACTTTGGTCGCACAATATGAGGTTCTCGCTGTAAGCAAAATAACCAGCAAAAATACGCCTAACGCCACCGATTTTCGGATCGTGAAGCAAATCAAGCATGCCTAACACAAACTCAATCGCACTTCATCCCGAACCCGGCCAGATGGTCAGCGTCCGGTCCCGGAATTGGATGGTCACGGATGTTTCCACCAGCACGCTCCCTCCCGAACGCCTCCAAACTGGCCTGGAATCGCCCCAGCATCTCATTACGCTCTCTTCTGTAGAAGATGACGGCTTGGGCGAAGAACTGAACGTTATTTGGGAACTGGAGCCTGGGGCCAGAGTGGCCGAAAAGGTTGCCCTGCCCGAACCCACGGGATTCGATCCGCCAGACCAGCTTGATGCCTTTCTTGATGCTGTCCGCTGGGGAGCTTCCTCGTCGGCTGATCTCCGCAACATCCAAGCTCCGTTTAGAGCGGGCATCGACATCGAAGACTACCAGCTTGATCCGGTCGTCCGTGCGATTCAGATGCCACGGGTCAACCTCCTGGTTGCTGACGACGTAGGCCTCGGCAAGACCATTGAAGCGGGCATGGTGGCGCTGGAACTCATCATCCGTCACCGCACCCGAAAGATTCTGATCGTCTGCCCAGCCTCGCTCCAGGTGCAATGGCAGGAGCAGATGCGGGACAAATTCGGCCTCGATTTCCGAATCGTAAACTCCTCGATGATGGGAATTCTACGCCGCAGCCGGGGCATCCACGTCAATCCATGGAACCATTTCCCCCGCCTCATCACTAGCATCGACTTTCTCAAACGAGAACGGCCACTACGGCTGTTCCGGGAACTTTTGCCGGGGCCGGACGAGCCAGCGTTCCCTCGCAAGTTCGACTTGTTGATCGTGGACGAGGCACATAACTGTGCACCATCGGGGGTAGGCCGCTACGCCACGGACTCGATGCGGACCCAGGCCCTAAGACTTCTCGTGCCGCATTTTGAACACAAGCTGTTCCTCACGGCCACGCCACACAATGGCTACCCGGAGAGTTTTTCGGCATTGCTCGAACTGCTCGACAATCAGCGCTTTGCTCGAAGTACTCCACTTGATCGAAAGCAGCTCAATGCCGTCATGGTCCGACGGATGAAATCAGAATTGCCACCAAAATGGGACGGTTCTCCCCGATTTCCAAAACGGGCTTTAGAGCCTATTGAAGTTCCGTACACCGACGAAGAACGGGCCGTCCACACTGCTCTCCGGGAATATGCAGAACTCCGGGTCGAGCGATCTCAGGACAACTCCGAGAAGCTGGCCACCGAGTTCGTTCTCAAGACACTGAAGAAGCGACTTTTCTCTAGCCCGGCTGCGTTCCTGACCACTCTCGATTCTCACGAAAAATCTCTCCGACAAGCCAAGCGTGGCAAGGCCGTCCGTAAGCCCTCCGTCAGTATCTTGAAGCAGGAACTCGACCGAATTGATGAAGATTACGCCGACGACAACGAGTACGATGAAGCCACGAGCGACGCAGTGAATGCCGCCTCATTGCTATTCAGTCAACCATCCGAGCAGGAATTGGCCCTGTTGAAAAAGATGCGGGCCTGGGCGGAAAAAGCATCTGGCCAACTCGATTCGAAGGTGAATTGTCTGATCGAATGGCTCAACACGCATATTCGTCCCAATAAGAAGTGGAGTCACGAGCGAGTCATCCTTTTCACGGAATACCGGGCTACACTGAATTGGCTCAAAGAAGTCCTGGCCCAGCACGGCTTCACCAAAGACGACCGCCTTCTGACCATGTACGGCGGTATGGACCTGGATGAGCGGGAGGAAGTCAAGAATGCTTTCCAATCTGGACCCGAAGAAAGCAACGTACGGATCCTACTTGCCACCGACGCTGCCGCGGAAGGTTTAAACCTTCAGAACCATTGCTACCGACTCATCCATTACGAAATCCCGTGGAACCCAAACCGGCTAGAACAACGTAACGGGCGTATTGACCGTCACGGTCAGAAGGGCTTCCTCACCGCCAACGGTGAACGGCAGGTCTTCGTGTATCACTTCGTCGGCCAAGGCTACAGAAATAGACAACAATCGGCGTTCTCCCCCAAAGCATCAGACTTGGACGCCGATCTGGAGTTCCTGATGCGGGTGGCTCAGAAGGTTGAAACGATCCGGGAAGATCTGGGCAGTTACGGCACAGTGCTGGCTGATGATGTCGAGCAGGCCATGCTCGGGCGCGGTTACTCGATGCCAGGTGTCAGCCGAGCAGACTCCAAGGTTGAACCGGTCCGCAAGATGCTCAAATTCGAGCGAGACTTGGCCAAGCAAATCCGCGAACTTCTCGAACAATACCGGGACACACAGCGGGAACTCCGTCTATCGCCCGAGAATATCCAGAAGGTCGTCGAGGTTGGGCTTACTTTGGCCGAGCAGCCCGCTCTGATTCCCATCAAGCATCCATCGGGTAAGCCAGTATTCCAGCTACCCGCCTTGAAGCACAGTTGGGCCGCCTGCAGAGAAGGCCTGGAGCATCCGCACACCGGGGTCGTTCGCCCGATCACGTTCGATCATACGGCTGCTGATGGCCGGGATGATCTCGTACTGATTCACCTGAATCACCGCCTTGTTCAGATGAGTCTGCGTTTGCTGCGTGCAGAAGTCTGGTCCGTGAAGGGCCGTAAACGTCTTCACCGAATTACTGCTCGGCTCGTACCGGATTATGCTTTAAATTCTCCTGCGGTGATAGCACACGCAAGGCTGGTGGTAATCGGGGGCGATAGCCATCGGCTCCACGAAGAGATTATCACAGCGGGCGGGATGCTCAAAGAGGGCCGGTTATCTCGTCTCAATATCGGCGAGCTGGAAAAGCTTCTGTCGGTGGCCACGAGTGATGAACCTTACGAGCCGATGCAGAAACATCTGCTGAAGCTGTGGGACAAGTTCACGCCTGGACTTGCCCAGTCCCTTGAAGCTCGCATGAAGGATCGTACCAGCGGTTTACAGAAAAAGCTTGGCGAACGGGCAGAAAAGGAAGCCCAGGACATCACAGCTATTTTGCTCGAACTGAAGAAAGCCATCGACACCGAACTGGATGAACCGGAATACCAGCAGCTCTCTCTATTCGAAGATAACGAAAAGGATCAGTTTGAACGGAACAAGGACTTCCTGCGGGACAGGTCGAAGGCGATCCCCGCTGAAATCGAACGGGAGACGGCGGCAATCAAGTCCCGCTATGCTGACCCGCAGCCCCGAATGTTCCCTGTGGCCGTGACGTTCCTCGTCCCTGAGAAGTTAGCAAAAGGATAAGCGATGACCTCGCCAGATGAGATGCAGTATTTAATTGACCGCTGCACTTTTCAAAGTGTTAAGGCAGTCCTCTTTAGCAAGACAGATATTGACACTGTCGTACTTGTAAAACCTAATTGTTCGCTTGAGCAAGTGGCCACCTTTTGCGTCAATAACGATGCTTCCGCTCTGGAACGGCTCAAAGTCAAGACTGACATCGTATTCCTATCTCCTACCAAGCATCCTCGAACTCCGGTTGATCGTCACTCTTATCTCCTCGACTCAGATTTCGTCGAGGTACTTTTAGTCCCGCCCTTGTATCTAGTTCGTGCGAAACCACACACTCAGGCGCTGGAAAATGCAATAGCCGTATGTGGTATCACAAGATGCAAGCAGTGTGGTTTTCTTTGTGGCACAGAACTTTCGAGCCAATACTGGCATCCGCCGGTGAACTATTCAGCAGGTGTGGACGAATACTGCCTTGGATGTTGGCTTGATTGTGGACCAGATGCGACAAGTACCCGTCACCATGTTTTGGTTGAACCGACGGGAGACTTGATCGTAGACTACAACGCTATTTTTCATTTAGGCTACCGCTTAGCAATCTTGCCCGTCGCACGCCTTGAACTAGGCTCAGCACCCATCTGTTTTCCTAATATGATTTGCTTTTATCCCCCTGGCACAATCGACCTAGAGCAATTATTGATTCGCTCGAACAGTGAAGGCACCCTTAGACTGGCTGAGCATTCGAGCCTTGCCTCCCAAATAAACGAAAAGGTTCTATCAACCCATCCTTTGGTCGTACTCCCCTGTCGTTTTGACTGGGATGACTTTTGTAATGCAAGCCATAAAGCGCATCTCGAGTTTATTCGAAGTCTGTCCGAGATCATAGATGATGAGTGCTTCAACTTCATTCGTTACCGTCAGTGCCATATCGAACCAATTGATATACTTCCCGGGCGTCCGGGACAGATAAATTCAAACCACATGATGGCCGGTGCATTACTGTTTGACCCAGAGAAAGGTGGACAAATCATTGGAGGAGATGCTTTCACTCATATAGTCACACGAGGACTTGGCCTGCCTTTAGAGCCTATTGACTGCACGCAATTTCCAAGATTCGGTGAGGTAGGTAATTTTGTTAAACATGTGTTGTCACTTTACTCACAGTTGATAGAAGCCAACAGTAGCACTACAAAGTTCGTTCAATGTCTAACTCTTTTAGAAGTTTTAGCTTCTGCAGAGGAATCGGAGCGTTTCAAAGCGTTCAAGAATACCAAGAAAAATATAGTTCGTTACGCTACAAATGATCATAACGAATATAAACGAATCATGACTAGGATGATTGCTTTAACAGGGCTGAAAGACGAATCCGGAAAAAATATTGGCTACAGAACAGAAATCATTCATTTCGGCAAGCGTCTCGAATCACTAATTCCAAGTATTAATGAACGAGAGAACTTATTTCGAGAATTGGAAAATTACATAAAATGTGTCCTTGATCACTTAATCGATCACTCGGAAATGTCCTGGGAAGACTACAAAGTCATTCGAGATTCAATCGGCCCCTATGGGGTGGCCCCGGATACATCTCAGTCATCGACTGCTCCAGCACAGCAGACAGATGACATTCCATTTTGAAATTAAAAAACTGTAATTGTACCGAAGAATACCCTTATGTCCATCACCCGCCACCATAACGAATGGCTGTCGCTCGTGCCGAACTCAGGCCCGTTCCTGAGTTTGCCGGTGCTGGCACAGGCGTTTCCGCAGGGACTTGATGCCCATGATGCGGATCACGCTCGGCGTCTGCGCATGGCGTTCGATGAATGGGACGACAACCAGTTGGGCAAACGGCCCGATCCGGGCATTCATCGGGCATGGTTGAAATTTGTATTGGGCGAGACGCTGGGCTACGACGAACATCTCGCCGAGGGGCAGGCGATCCCGCAGACCCTCAAAAGCGAAGTCGCCGAATGCGGTGAAACTCTGCGGCCCGATTGGATCGTCAACGACCCCGCCTCGAAGAAGGCTCGGTTGCTCGTTCAGGTCTATCCACGCTCTCAATCATTAACGAAACCAGTGGCGGGAAAGCGTTGGAGTGCCTGGCCCGATGGTCGGATGATGCAACTGCTGCACGACACGGGCATCCGGCTTGGTATCGTCACCAATGGCGATCACTGGATGTTGGTGAATGCTCCGAAGAACGAAACGACAGGCTACGTCTCCTGGTACGCAAACCTCTGGCTTGAGGAACAGATCACGCTGCGGGCCTTCCGCACTTTGCTTGGAGCCGACCGTCTCTTCAGCGTGCCGGAAGACGAAACCCTCGAAGCCCTGCTCGACAAGAGCGCTTCCGACCAGCAGGAAGTCACTGACCAGCTTGGGTATCAGGTCCGCAAGGCAGTTGAGGTCTTGATCCAGGCGCTCGACAAGGCGGACCAGGAACATGGACGGAAGTTGCTGGCCGATGTGAACGAAAAGGTTCTCTACGAGTCGGCCCTCACTGTCATGATGCGACTGGTGTTCCTGTTCTGTGCAGAAGAACGGGAACTGCTTCTGCTGGGCGATGAACTCTACGACAAGAACTACGCCGTCAGTACACTGCGCGAACAGCTGCGCGTCACGGCAGATGAATTCGGTGAAGAAATCCTCGGTCTTCGTTATGACGCCTGGACCCGATTGCTTACAACCTTCCGGGCTGTTTACGCGGGAGCCAAGCACGACCGGCTCAAGCTCCCGGCCTATGGCGGCAGTCTGTTCAACCCCGACCGTTTCCCGTTCCTCGAAGGACGCAAGTCCAACACAAGTTGGAAGAACACCGAGGCTACGCCGCTACCTGTCAGCAATCGCACGGTGTTGCATCTGCTCGAAGCTTTGCAGATCTTGCGGACTAAGATTGGCAATACCACCGAGGCTCGCAAAATCAGTTTCCGGGCGCTCGACATCGAACAGATCGGTCACGTCTACGAGGGCCTGCTCGACCACACCGCCAAGCGTGCGACCGAGCCGGTGTTGGGATTGGCGGGAACACGGGACAAGGAACCCGAAATCGCCCTGGCCGAACTTGAGAAGATCGCCGCCAAGGGAGAGAAGGAACTGCTCAAATTCCTGAAGGATGAATCGGGCCGCTCAGAATCGGCGATCAAGAAGGGCCTGAACGCCGAGATTGACGATCAGCTTGCCAGTCGCTTCCGTACCGCCTGTCAGGACTCGGACCTCTGGAAGCGGGTGAAGCCGTTCGCCGGGTTAGTGAGGCTCGATGATGTGGATTACCCGGTTGTCATCACCACGGGCAGTGTCTTCGTCACCGCTGGGACCGACCGACGCAGCAGCGGCACGCATTACACTCCCAAGAGCCTCACCGAACCCATCGTGCAATACACGCTGGAGCCGCTGGTTTACGTCGGCCCCGCTGAAGGATTGCCCAAGGACCAGTGGAAGCTCCGTTCGGCCAAAGAACTGCTTGCCCTGAAGATATGCGACATGGCATGTGGCTCCGGGGCCTTTTTGGTCCAGGCGTGCCGATACATGGCGGCTCGACTGCTCGAAGCCTGGGACGCCGTTCAACGGGCCAACCCTGGAATAGTCCACATCACGCCTGAAGGCGAAACCTCAACGGGCAAGCCCGGTGAGATGCTGATCCCCGACGACCCCGACGAGCGCCAAACCTACGCTCTGCGGATCGTGGCCCAGCGTTGCTTGTACGGTGTGGACAAGAACCCGCTGGCAGCGGAAATGGCCAAGTTGTCGCTCTGGTTGTTGACTCTCGCCAAGAACAAGCCGTTCGAGTTCCTGGACCATGCTATCCGATGCGGCGATTCACTCGTCGGCATTCACAACCTCGAACAGTTGCGGAATTTCAGTCTCGATGGCAAGGGGGATGATCGGCGAGTGGTCCTGGCTTACATGGAGGACAAAATCCAGGAGGCTATCGCCCTACGTCGCCAGATTACCGAGATGCAGGCTCATACTGCCGAGGATGTCGAGGTTCAGGACCGGATGTTACGAGAGGCGAACGAAAAGATCGACCGGCTCAAGTGTGCCGCCGACATGCTGATTTCAGCCGAGTTCGCAGCCGGCTCCGCTCCCGACAAGCGATCCGCCAGGGACAATGCAGCGATCAAAGTGGCCGTTCATTTCGGCGACAGCGAGTTGCCAACATTTCGCCGAGAGGCACAGAAGGCACTTGCCGGTCAGGTGACGTTCCACTGGCCGCTAGAATTCCCCGAAGTCATGGTTGAGCGGGGTGGGTTCGATGCGTTTGTCGGGAATCCTGCTTATATGGGCGGTCAGAAACTAACGGGAGCCTTCGGCACCCCATACCGTGATTTCTTGGTTTGTCGAGTTGCAGATGGTCGCAAGGGGCTTGTCGATTTGTGCGCCTACTTCGTACTCCGCTCACACATTCTGCTTAAATCGATAGGGACTTGTGGCTTTGTTTCAACCAGCGCCATTGCGGAAGGCGACACCAGAAGTGTTTGCTTGGACTGGCTCTGCAATAATGGATGGGTCATATTCCGGGCGAATCAACGCATGGCATGGCCCGGCGCTGCCAGCGTAACGTATACACCCATTTGGCTGACCTCCAGGCATTGGTGCGGGGCTTGCCATTTAGAGGACATACCTGTTGAGAGCATCACACCTTTTCTTGTTGCAAAGGGAACAGTGTCAGGTACGCCACATCGTCTTGCTGCGAATATCGGCTTGTCTTTCAACGGAGTCAAAGTGTACGGAAACGGCTTTGTGTTGGAACCCGTCGAAGCTCACCGACTCCTTGCGCAGAACGAGCGCAATAAGCAGGTGATTTTTCCATACATCACGGGACAAGATGTCAATAGCAAGCATGATTCAAGCCATTCTGCTTGGGCAATCCGCTTTTTTGATTGGCCGTTGAACAGGAGCACGGCACCTGTTGGATACAAAGGGAATGTCGCAAGCGATTTCCCAGAATGTCTTGCCGTGGTCGAGGAGCGAGTGAAACCTGAACGCACCAGGACCGACAACAACGGCAACTATATCGTAAGAAAGCCTATGCCTCAGCAGTGGTGGATTTATGGGGAGAAACGCCCTGGTCTTTACGCTGCGATAGAATTGCTGGATGCCTGTTTTGCCATTGCGACGCAAGCAACAAAATATATTGCGTTTGAACGGCTTCAGCCACGGATGGTTTTTTCTCATTCCCTTGCTGTGATTGCCAGCGACTCATTTTCGGTGTTTGGGCTTCTAAGTTCGTCGCTCCATGACGCTTGGGCGAGGCTATACGGATCGTATAATCTCGCATTGCTTCGGTATTCGCCTACTGACTTGCTTGAGACCTTTGCATTCCCAAGTGATCTTTCGGGCTTGGCCGATATGGGGCGTTGCTATTACGCCTCAAGAAAGAGAGTAATGGAATCTCGGATTGAGGGCATGACGGATATTTACAACCGCTTCCACGATCCCGACGAAACCAGCCCCGACATCCAGAAGCTCCGACAACTCCACGTCGAGATGGACAACGCCGTAGCCGCCGCCTACGGCTGGACCGATCTCGACCTCGGCCACGGCTTCCACGAGACGAAGCAGGGTGTCCGCTACACGATCAGCGAACACGCCCGCCGTGAAGTCCTCGCCCGCCTGCTCAAGCTGAACCACGAACGCTACGCCGAGGAAGTGAAGCAAGGGCTGCACGAGAAGAAGAAGCCTGCGCTCAAACGCAAGGCGAAACTTGCGACAGCCACAGTTCAGGCGTCACTGTTTGACCATGATGGCACGTTTCCCAGGCCGGGACTCGAAGATTACCTCTGCGGCCTTGTCTGCGATCTCGTCAAAGCGGACCCCGGACTGCCGGTTTCTGCGTATGTCGATAGTCTCGTGATTGCCCTGGGTTACGAGCGTCACCAACGACTCCTGACCGGCAAGGATCGCACCGCCTTTGCGAATCTCTGCAAAGCCTCGCCTTTGGCGTCGTGGAGTTCAACCAACAGAATCCCCTGGGCCGAGTTGCGCAACTTGCTGACTCAACGCAAGGCTATCAAACCGGAAGACCAAACGATTCAAGCTGGGCCGAAGTTGGCAGCGGTTCGGAATTCATATTCCGCTGCTGCACCCGAACTGGTCGCTTTGCTTCGCAAAGCATCAGCAGAGTTGGTTGAGCTACAAGCATCTGTCGGCCCCGACAACGCTGAAGCCCCCAAGGACATCACGACAGAATTTACGGAAATTCTCCAGTCATTTGTGCATGACAAGGATCAGTGGTACGGAGTAGCAGCGTGACTCGAAAGGCGACGAAGACCGACAATCGACGCACTTCGCCCTTGTTCTGGGTGAAGCAAGTGACGTTGTATCGGTCGCTCTCGCCAGTTGAGGAAATACGCACCATTCCGTTCGCCCCTGGCTTGAACATCATCCAAGGAAAACTTGACGACTCTGCACAGGAATTCGAGTCCGGGCATGGCAATGGCAAAACGACCTTGTGCCGACTGATTCGCTACTGTCTAGGAGAAAAGACATTCGGCCAGGAACATCTGGTAGCCGAGGTCAAGCATTGCTTTCCGCACGGATACGTCGGTGCTGTCGTCGTAGTGAATGATGAAGAATGGAGCGTGTTGCGAACGGTCGGAAATCATCGGAAAGAGTTTGCTCGACAAGGCGTTTCGCTTGCTGATCTGACTGCTGCGGAGGATCGACCGGCCTACTCGGAGTTTCTGAACAGAATCCACGAGATTGGACTTTCGAGGCTTCAACAACGAGAAGTTCTCTCCGGTGGAGAGGTAATTCAATGGCTGCATGTGTTGGCGCTTTGCAGTCGAGATCAAGAGAGCCGTTACGACCGATTCTGGAATGTTCGCCCCTCGCGAAGTGATTCAGGCTTCTCGAAGTTCACGAAGGTTGATGTGTCTCTTTGCGTGCGGGCAATGCTTGGAATGCTCGACGTTCGAGAACCACAGATTTTGAAACGTCAGTTGGAGTTGGAATCTGAACTGCACCAACTGCGAAAAAAGATCGAAGAGAAAACCTCCGAGCCAGCATTTCACATTACCCAACTACGCAATCGGCTCCTCAATGAATATGGGGTGGCGCAGGCAGATGTGGCTCCGCTGACATCGGAAGGTCTTTTCACCATTTCCAAAATGCGTGACGCTCGCCTCACGAGCATCCGAGACGAGTTGGACGAGATCGAGCGGAAGATCGCAGACCTCGACACGCAAATCAACGGGGCCACGGCGAGACTCAACGAAATCCACGAGATGCAGGAACGGAACGTGACCGCGAACGAAGCCACCGCCAGCGGTTCAGCCGTTCTCGAACAGTCCGTTGGCCCGGAGAACGAACGCCAGACCATCTTGGAAAAGATGGACAGGCTGTGTCCAACTGGTGAACTGGTTCGAGAATGCGAAAAGGTCAAAGAAAAGCTGGTTCAACTGGACAAGGAGATTACGAGCAAGAAGCTCACTGAAGACCAACGGCAAACGGTAGCGATAGTCCAGAGGCGGGATCAGGCTCAGGCCGAATTAGGCCGACAAGTGGAACGACAGGAGAACCCGCTCCAACAAATCCGGGCAAGGTTGAAGCAACTCAACGAGGAAAAGAACACGCTCCTGAAACGCACCGGCATCGTTAGCGAATGGTTGAGAGTGATTCCAAGAGTCACAGACGAGTTGCTGAAGTGGCACAGAGTTGAGCAAGGCGAAGAACCGAATCAAGAACTCACGACACTTCGTTCCGACGAGAAGAATAAAGTCGATGAAAGCGAACGACTGAAGGCTGAACTCGTAGTGTTGCTGACGAAGCAGAATGAGCGAATGCAACAGTTCCAAAGCCGGTTTCACGGCATCGTTCGACAGGCGATCAACTCCACGTTCAAGGGCGTGGTATCCGTCGCAAAAGATGAGCTTGTCTTCCGTATCAGCCGAGAGCGGTCTTTGGCTGGCGAGGCGTATGAGACGTTGGCCGTACTATTGGCCGACCTTGCAATTCTGTTGGAGAGTTCATCGGAATCCGTCTGCCATCCCGGTTTGCTAATTCACGACAGCCCACGGGAAGCCGACCTGAACGTGCGACTTTACGAGAAAATGCTGGATGCAGCTTTCTCACTGATGACAGATGGACAAGGCAAAACGCCTTACCAATACATCGTAACGACCACGACTCAGCCATCCGAATCGCTTCGCTTGGCAAACGTAACGAAGGAGACGTTGAGTAGCGGCCCTGGGTCGCTTTTCGGAATGCAGCTTGAAATTGGTTCGTCTGATGCCAACCAAGGAACACTTCCTTTTGGCGAAGGGAGTGACACATGAATGCCAGCGATATCCTGGCGGCAGTAAACGCCGGGGAAGACAAAGATTGGGAATTTAAGTCGGCCAGGGGCGGCATGCCGGGGAGTCTTTGGGAAACCTACAGTGCGATGGCGAACACCGATGGCGGCGTCATCGTCCTGGGTATCCGGGAGAACGACGGCGACTTCGAGGTTCAAGGACTGGACGATCCCGTCAAGATCGAGAAAGACTTCTGGACCACAATCCACAACCGGGGCAAGGTCAACGCCAACCTACTTGCCAACAGCAATGTGCGAATCGTGCCTGTTGATGGCAAACTGGTCCTTTTCGTAGAAGTCCCTCGCGCCTCAAGACGGCAGCGCCCGATCTTCGTGGGCCAGAATCCACTCGAAGGAACCTATCGGCGATACAGCGACGGCGACTACTTGTGCAGCCGGGATGAAGTGGGTCGGATGCTGGCGGATCAATCCGAGCAATCCGCAGACAGCCGTATCTTGTTGAAGTTCACGCCGCACGATCTTGACGACGAATCTCTGAGGCAGTACCGCAATCGCTTTTCAGCCCGCAACCCGAATCATGCATGGCTGACAGAGGACACG
Organism: Telmatocola sphagniphila; assembly: GCF_018398935.1. Taxonomy (GTDB): domain Bacteria; phylum Planctomycetota; class Planctomycetia; order Gemmatales; family Gemmataceae; genus Telmatocola; species Telmatocola sphagniphila. Next base: position 5,148,315 of record NZ_CP074694.1, read on the forward strand.
ACAGGCTTCCTTCGTAAACTCGGCGGTTGGAATGTCAACCGGGAGACAGGCGAAGAGGGATTGACTGTGGCCGGACTCTTGATGTTCGGCAACGAGGATGCATTAAACGATCCATCGATTGGACTAAAATTCCATCTTGATTATCGAGAGCGAGTCAGCAACTCGATAGCGGATCGCTGGGTGGATCGGCTAACCATTGACGGAACTTGGATGCCGAACCTGTTCCAGTTCTTCCAGCGGGTTTACCCGAAGTTGATAATCGGGCTGAAGCTGCCCTTCGCTTATCAAACACTCAACTCGCCATCCCTCTTCACTGATCCGCTGCGTAGTGGCATGTCTCCTACCCATGAGGCGATTCAGGAAGCACTTGTCAACGCACTCATCCACGCCGATTACCGAGGTCTAGGCGGGGTAGTTATCGACCGCTATCCCGACAGGCTGGAGCTATCGAATCCTGGCACTCTTTTGGTGTCGTTAGAGCAGTTGCGGCACTCGGTAACCGAGTGTCGGAATCCTTTGCTTCAACGGATGTTTCAAATGATGGGGGCGTGCGATAAGGCGGGGTCTGGCATCGATAAAATCCGCCAGGGTTGGGCCTCGCAAAAGTGGCGATGGCCTATTATTGAAGAGCAACTTAAACCCGATCGGGTGAGGCTGACTCTGCCGATGGTTAGTCTGTTACCGGAAGACTCTTTGGCCCGGTTACGCCTAGTTCTGGGTGATAACATGGGTGGACTGGACGGACATGAGGTCCAGGCATTGGTGACCGCGGACGTGGAAGGTAGTGTCTCCAACCATCGTTTACAGCAGTTCTCCAGCGAACACACAACCGACATCACTCGAATGCTGCAAGACTTGGTGGCTAAAGGATTTCTGATCAAAGATAATTACGGTCGTTGGGCTTCATACCGGCTGGCGGAGCAGTTTATGAACTCCAGACATGGGGAGTCTACTCCAGATACGGACTCCGGACATGGCGAAGCAACTCCGGATACGAACTCCGGACATGGGGAGATTACCGAGAATCAACAACAGTTATTGAAGATCGCCGAACCCGCCCGAAAAAAGCGACAACTGAACCCTGAAATCATGCGAGCGATTATTAGAGAATTGTGCGATGGACGTTATCTGACAGTCAAACAACTTGCAGAATTATTGAGTCGAGAGTCGAATGGCCTCCAGAGATGGACACTACGTCCAATGGCTCAAGATGGGCAGCTAGTGATGCAGTATCCAGATAACCCCAACCATCCGAAACAATCGTATCGAACCAATCCAGCGTGGAGTGCGGAATGAGTACAGCGCCACTGAAACCCACCGTCTCGCCCCTCCAACTTCGGGATGAACTCGAAACGATGGTCCTAAAGGAACTGCTTGGCCCCGGTAGCTTTGACGAGGAACTTATCGAGTCTCCCGGAACTCGGTATTTCGTGGGCGTCCTGGCTCCCCGTAAGCGTGCCAAGGCAGAGGAGGTACTCGCCAAGGCGGCCGCTGCTCCTGCCGGAGACGATGAAGAAGGAGACACGGACCTTGAGATGCTCGATGGTGATGAACTCGCTCTCGGCGGCAAAGATTCTTCGCAAGACGGCACGACGGATCTGGCTCCGGCTCAGGACAAAGCTCTGATCCCGTCGTCGTTCGGCATGACCTTTTCTCTAAACATTGAGGCCAAAGAACTGGAACTGACGGCGACCTGGGGCCAGTACGTCAAACAGTTCAGCGAATATCTCGTTAGCGAGAAGACCGGCAATCCTCGGAAAGTGTGGAAGCGATTTCCTCGTGGGGGCAGGCACTGCCTGAAACTGAAGGAAGGGCCCATCTCACCAATCCCGCTCGATAAAAATTGTCCCGAGGTAGTTGTCCAGGGCCTTATCCGCAAACGCAAAGATCACTGGTGTGTCACGGTATTCCTGGTCAATGAGCAGCAGGAGCCTGAGAAGCTGAAGGACACTGCCTGGATATTTCAACCGGAACTGATGGCTGAGGGAATAGATGGCGCGGCAGTCATCCACAAACGGCACACTATCCTGGAACTCACTGGCACGGACCCGAGAGTGAAGGCCGAGAACGATCAGCTGGCGATGCTCTATCGTCGGCACATCGAGTTCGCCGTGGGGCATGGCATTGGCGTACATGTCGATATCTCACCTGATCCGAATTACGCTTTCAGTGTCCGCACTAAGGTGATACCAAGTTACGAGATCCCCAAGACGACCCCACCCCGACCCGAAGACGCCGAGATCAACCCGTCCTTCGCCAAGTTGCAGGGCATGGTCCTTGATATGAAGGTGTTGGCCGAGGCCAGCCCGAAGCAATATGGGTCGAAGCTGAAACCGCTGGTCGAAGCCTATCAAGATTGGATCGACCGAGAAGAAAAACGGATTAATGATCCCATCGAAGGACTGGCGAGCTTCAAGAATCCCGCCCAGCAAGCCATTGCCAAATGCCGCACGACGCTCAAGCGAATCGAAGAAGGGCTGGACTTGCTCGACAAGGACGAGAAAGCTGCTCAGGCGTTCTCCTTCATGAACCGAGCCATGTGGCTCCAGCGAACCCACTCCCTCTTTGCAGAGCGTGTACGCCGCGGCGACGATAAGCCCGACATGGGGGCCATCGACATTTCCGAGAACCGCAGTTGGTATCCGTTCCAGCTTGCGTTTGTACTGCTAAATTTACCGGGGATCACAAAGTTCGATCACCCCGACCGCAGCGAATCCCCAGAAGCTGTGGCGGATCTGCTCTGGTTTCCAACCGGTGGCGGTAAAACTGAAGCTTACCTGGGCCTGACCGCCTACACGCTGGGACTGCGACGGCTGCAAGGGATAGTCGAAGGTCGTTCCGGAGAAAACGGCATCACGGTGTTGATGCGGTACACTTTAAGACTTCTAACTCTCCAGCAATTTCAACGAGCCACTACTTTAATCTGTGCGTGTGAGGATATTCGACGCGAAGCTGCTAGTAATGGTGATCACCGCTGGGGAGAGACTCCATTCCGAATCGGTTTATGGGTCGGAGGTGGAACCACACCTAACTGGACCAATGACAGCGATGAAGCTATTAAACTCGCTCGCAGTCCAAGACGTTCCAGCTCTATCGGGGGTACGGGATCTCCGAATCAACTGACCAATTGCCCCTGGTGCGGTACGAAGATTGATCCCGGTAAACACATCATCGTGGAGAAGTACTCCACCGGTACTTGCCGCACGTTGATTTATTGTGGAGCGTCGGAAGATAAATGCATTTTCAATAGGAAGTTAGCCGCAGGTGAAGGCCTGCCAGTAATAGTCGTGGACGAGGAAATCTATCGTCGCCTGCCATCGCTATTGATTACTACCGTGGACAAGTTCGCACAGATGCCGTGGAACGGCTCTGTCCAGATGCTCTTCGGTCAAGTGGACGGATATTGTGAACGACACGGCTTCCGGTCGCCGGGATTGGCTGATTGGTCTGAAGAATTGGAAGTTAACGCAGTCCACCGGGGAAAGGGACAAGAGAAGTCAGCCAAGGTTCTACCTCATACTCGCTTGCGACCACCAGACCTAATCATCCAGGACGAGTTACATCTCATTAGTGGTCCTCTCGGTACTTTAGTCGGGCTCTATGAGACGGCCATCGATCGACTCTGCACTTGGGAAGTGAAGGGTAAGAAAATCCGTCCAAAGGTTGTGGCATCGACGGCAACGATCCGTAATGCGAAGGACCAATTGCACGCTCTGTTTCTTCGCCGGCTGGAGACATTCCCACCGAACGGATTAGACATCAGAGACAATTTCTTCTCCCTACAGCGGCCCTCAAACGAGAAGACACCCGGGCGCAAGTATATAGGCGTGTGTGCCCCTGGACGCCGTTTGAAGGCAGCACTCATTCGGGTATATGTTGCGTTCCTATCTGCAGGTCAGGTGTTGTTCGAAAAGTATGGCCTGGATGCCGACCCCTGGATGACTCTCGTGGGATACTTTAACAGCCTACGAGAACTCGGTGGCATGAAGCGCCTAGTCGATGACGACGTCCGCACTCGACTTCGGAGAATGGCGGATCGCGGATTAGCGAAGCGAATTCTTCATACTCCTGATGCCGTAAAAGAACTTACTTCCCGATTGGGTTCCGGAGCGATCCCCGAAATTCTCGATCTTCTGGAGAGTCGCTTCGACCCGGCACAATTCGATCAGTTTAAGCAAGGCAAGGCAGGAGGCGAATTCGTCTCCCGTCCAATTGACGTATTGATGGCAACGAACATGATCTCGGTTGGGGTGGACGTGCCTAGGCTGGGATTGATGGTTACTGCCGGTCAGCCGAAAACAACAGCAGAATATATTCAGGCTACCAGCCGTGTTGGGCGTAAGCATCCTGGTCTAGTCTGCACAGTCTACAACTGGGCAAGACCAAGGGACTTATCCCACTACGAAACATTCGAACATTATCACTCCACTTTTTACAAACATGTAGAAGCCCTATCAGTTACTCCATTCTCGGCTGGAGCAACTTCTCGCGGACTGGCCGCGTTGCTGATTTCATTAGTCCGTCAGCCAGGCTTCGAGTTTAACTCAAACGACAAGGCCATGCAGATGGCAACCCAAAGAAACCATCAATATGTCACGGACGCGATAGAAGCGATCACCAGTCGAGCTGAATTGATTGCCGGTGTCCCAGCCGCTGATGAAGTCCGGCAGCAACTCAAACGAAAGATGGACCTTTGGCAGAAACGTGCACAACGTACGGCCCAAGGCAATCAGCTGGGATATGAGACGAAAAAAGATGGTGTGACGATTGGCTTGCTGCGTAAGCCCAGTATTGAACCATGGGACGAATTTACTTGCTTAAACTCCCTCCGGGATGTTGAACCGACTGCCAATTTGATTCTTGATGATTTTGGCATGGATGACGAGCCCGATGACGGAGAAACGCCATGAACAATAATGATTCTAAACGCTGCAAAGTAGGCGAACTTCGTCCTAGTCAAGCACTTACTACCTTCGGTATCGGCTCGATTATTGACCTGCCAAATTTGTCTGTAATGGTAATGGGTCTGGAAGATTGGTCGTATAAGGACACCGTGGAGATTGGCGAACAACGGCTTCTGGCTTCGGTAAAAGAAATGCTGGGGCATCAAGTCAAGTCCCTTAGGTCGGCTCCGGTCGTCCCTGATACCTATCAAGTGAATCAGTTTGATTCCGCGACGCTCGTGGGTATTCCCGTTGCTCCTTTTCCTCGTTGGATGGTATGCCCATATTGCAGACGACTTGCTCCTCTGGGGAGTGGTCTGTTCAAGTTAGAGACACCCTACCGTACCGATCAGATTCGCTACATACATGCGAACTGTACAAAGCCCGGCAAGTCGCCTACTATCGTGCCCGCCCGCTTTATCGTGGCTTGTAAGAATGGTCATTTCGATGATTTTCCCTGGCGGGATTTCGTCCATCGTGGACCCAACAATTGTAAGGGTGGTCTGAAGCTCCTCGAAAACTCAGCCACTGGAGAAGCCGCAAGTATCTTCGTACAGTGCGAAGGTGCAAATTGCGGAGCTACTCGCCCGATGTCCGATGCTTTTAAAATGGATCTGATGGCGATGCCAGTCTGCAAGGCACGTCGTCCTCATCTCAGAGATCACGATGATGCCGGATGTAAGACACCCAATGGTCAAGACATGCGAATGGAGCCAATGCTCCAAGGTGCATCGAACTCCTGGTTCGGGCTCACACTTTCGGCGTTGGCGATTCCCCAAGCGTCCGGAAAACTGAAACAACTCGTTGAAGATAACTGGACGACTTTGGGGAAAGTACAGAGTGAACAAAACATTGAACTCTTGATGTCTATCTCGCAGTTACGTGACCTTTCCGAGTATACTGCCGCTGAAATCTGGCAGGCAGTCCAAGCCAAAAAAACCGAAGTTCCGGAAGAAGATGTTGAACCGACCGATATCAAGACGCCCGAATGGGAAGTCTTTATCAACCCCGACTCCTCGGAAAAAGGTCGGGACTTTCAGATTCGGATCGCCGCTCCTCCAAAAAGATACGCCAAGTACTTTGAGAAAATCGTCTTGGCCGAGCGATTGCGAGAAGTGAGAGCATTAGTCGGGTTTACTCGAATCGAATCGCCCAGCGATTATGACAACCCTACAGCTTTTCCTGAGAATCAACGGGTTCCGCTTTCTCGCACGCAACCAACCTGGGTACCTGCATCAGAGATTCGGGGCGAAGGTCTGTTTTTTCAATTCAAGGAAGACGTAATCCAAAAGTGGGTCAAGAAAGCTAAGAGCTTGGACGCCGTATTTATGGAAGCTCACCAACGGTGGCGTAGCGCACGTAAGTTGGAACCGCCACAAGAATTTTACCCCGGGATTCGCTACGTTTTGCTGCACTCATTTGCACACGCATTAATTCGTCAATTGGCAGTTGAATGCGGTTATACAACGGCTTCCCTTAGAGAGCGGATTTATTCAACGAATTCCAAAAAGCCCGAAGTTGAGATGGCAGGAGTTTTGATTTACACAGCTGCACCGGACAGTGAAGGCACACTTGGTGGTCTGGTGTCTCTCGGCAAACCGGAAACGTTAGAACGGCATCTAGATCAGGCTCTGGACAATATGCGGCTGTGTGCCAGCGATCCGCTCTGTGCCGAGCATCATCCGTATCGGGATGGCAACACGCTGCATGCCGCCTCGTGCCATGCCTGCTTATTCGCTCCAGAAACGTCCTGCGAGCGCGGCAACAAATATCTGGACCGAGCAGTACTTGTTTCCACTGTCGAACGCAGCGACTTGGCATTCTTCGAGTAATCCCATGTACCACGAACATCTCCAAATTGGAGCAGCGGCAGCTCAATTGGCTGATCATCTACCCCATTCCGTGATGATCGTGGTGGCAAGTGCTGTGTCGCTGCATAGGGGAATGGATCGGTCAGCGGCAAGGCAGGCAATCCTTCAAAGCCTGCCGACCCCGGACTTCCGTGATGCGACCGCTGACTTTCTCGACCATTGGCATAATCATGCCGCCAACGTCGGAGCCGAGGCAGTCGCCGTGGCGCTCGTGACAGCAGCCAAGAGTGAATACGATCACAGGCGCGAAGAGACGGTCGAACTCGTATGGACCGGCCCGGAACCCGCCGAGACTCGGTTCCGTCATACCGAGCAAGCCATCCTTGAGGTCATAAATACGGCGGAAACGCGACTGACGGTCGTCAGCTATGCGGTCTACCGGATTCCCCGCATCCGTGAGGCCCTGGTCGCCGCAGCCAACAGAGGTGTCAGTATCCGGCTGATCGTGGAGACTCCTAACAGGATCGATGGGCAGAGCGAATATGATTGCCTCATGGCTCTGGGCAACAACGTGGCTTCGGCCTGCTCGGTCTACTACTGGCCCCAGGAGAACCGGGCCAAGGACGACAACGGCAAGATCGGCATTCTTCATGTCAAATGTGCCGTAGCCGATGGACACCGAATGTTTCTGTCAAGCGCCAACTTCACCGAGTATGCCTTCACCATCAATATGGAGTTAGGGTTACTCGTGACGGGCGGTAAGTTGCCTGGGGAAGTGGAGAGGCATTTTGAGAGGCTAATTGCCGATGGAACGTTAGTAAAGGTTTAGTCATTAATGCTCATACGCTTCGACTTACCATTTAGGAGTTTTTTCCCTTATTAACAAATTGGATTAAGTATCAGGCGAAATAAAATTTGCCAAAACTTAGATCTGGCTCGCGTCGGCAACTCAATTTTTAACTGCGTTAATCGTGTCCATTTTGGACAGTCTCATCAGTCTTATGGAAGTGGTAATGTACTACAGGCTTGTTTCTCTGAGTATCCATCAGGGCCCAAACGAGCGATAAGATCCAGCCAATGAGGATGATGCCCAAAAAGAAGTTAAGGCAAAAGAGTGCCAGCAAATTGGCATGTCCGCGATACCAGGCGATAATGGACGGAGTAAAGTAGAAGGCGAGGGCAAACGGGAAAAGAATCAATCTCTTAATACGACGCGCGAGAATTTCATCGTCATACGCATCCTGGCTAGGCTGGAGTGACTCATTCAGGGATGCGATCGAGGCATCGGTCTGCTTGTCCGTCGCGGATCGCCGGTCATATTTGGCACTTGTCGGCTTAGGGGTATTGGCGACAGCAGGCGTTTTTGTGTGATGGTAGCGATAATACATGACGCCAGTGAATACGCACCCCAGAAATAGGCCTAGGATCGCCACAACCAATCCAATTGGAAACGGTCGTGAAGTCCCCTGGGGTATCTTCGCAATTGCTGGCACGTAGAACGCACTGCTACAATCCGGGCAGTCCATCATTTTATTGGATTTATGATCGGGAATTACTAGCTTCGAGTGGCAGTACGGGCAAGGGAAGTTGATGGGCATCTCATTTTCCATGGGATAAATATTTATAAACATCCTATCAAGTAAAGAACTGGAATCAATTGCTTTAGCTCTGGTTGGATCTCGAAGCATAATCGATGGTATGAACGAAAGATGTTCTCAATTGGTCCAGATTAAGCAAGTCCGAAAAATGGTTGTCCAGTTGCGAAATTCACTGCCTACCATTTTTAAGGAATTGGAAATTGCACGATGAAAGCGCTCTCAATTTTACAGCCTTATGCCTGGGCAATCATTCACGGGAAGATCAAGACTGTGGAAAATCGAACCTGGGCTACATCATATCGTGGACGAATTGCAATCCATGCTGGAAAGGCAGCGACTTGCCGAGAGGATTGCCAGCCTGATATATGGAACGGTGGCAGACTCCTTACGATGCCAGCCTACCCTCCTACCTGGAAGCAGCTACAGAGAGATGGTCAATTAGGAGCCATCATAGGATTCGTGGACCTGATTGACTGTGTAAGGTTCGAGGAGCTGCCTGAAGAGTATCAGTCGGATTTCGCCCAAGGGCCGTATTGCTGGCTCTTACGCAATCCCAGAGCTATCCAATCCCCTATTCCTTACACAGGGCAAGTCAGGCTGTTCAACGTGCCAGACGAATACCTTGAATTAGAGCAAATTGGAAAATGCGAAAAATAATGCTTCTGAAGAGTTGCTTGCAACATGACCAAAACTGGGCGAAATAGGACTTTTTAATCGCAGTGTAGATCACTGACAATTAAAGCACTATTGTGCTGCAGAAACGAATACTCTGTACGATCGGCAAATAGTAGCATTACTTTTGCGTTGCGAATATCTATCCAAAATGGACAAGCAAAGCTTGATTGATCAAACAATTATCAGAATTGTGGCTCAAGTAGAGCCACTTTATATCTTTCTTGTCTGACCTACCCCAATTCTAAATGAACTCGCCGGATCAGTTTGATTGGGCTAGGAACCGAAATTTTAACGCATTGCGATTCGACGAGTAGCAACCGCTGGGAATGCTCAAAATAATTTGCACTCCTATGCATATACTCTTGCAAGCAACTACTTGGACAAATGGAGTCCTCGACGCGGATCGGCTAGTATTGAGATTTCTAAATTATTTACACACTGTTGCATATACTCTTTTAACGAAGACAAAACATGCGAGGTGCAAAATGACCGAAGAGTTACGTTTAAATTTGCAAAGCCAGGGAAGCAATTATTCCTGTAATGCAATTACTGGAACATACGACACAAAAGACTTGGCAGTATTACTCAAATCATCAGAACGGCATATCCGTCGCATGGATGCTCTGGGTGAAATACCCGGTCGAATCAAGTTCGGTCGGTCAGTTCGGTACTCGAAAATCAAAATTGATAACTGGCTTTCTGGGGAAGGCAAATAACATCACTTGTCGGGATGGTTCCGGTCATCCCGACTCTCCTTAATCAATCAATAATTTGCTGAGGCAGTATTTGAAAAATACCATGATAACGGCCTTAACATTGAGATCAACGTTTCCAATACAGGGAACGAAATATTGTGGTTTTCCATTTAAAAAAACGAGTTCTACGAATCTGCTGGGCCAACCCGTAACATTTCTGTCTGGGAGTGCGGAACATGAATGAGTGCGATCGACTACTAAAATTCAAATCGTTTCACGAAATCTCCGAGAGCAAAATGGAATGGCTCTGGCGAGGTCGCATACCGAGAGGAGTACTTGTCGGATTGATAGGTATGCCGGGCGTGGGGAAATCCTTGATCTGTGTCGATATTGCTTCGCGCATAACAAAAGGCGTTGAACTGCCTTTCGATTCAACACCGCGAGATCCTGAGAACGTGCTATGGATTTCTGCTGAAGAAGATGCTTCAACGATAATTAAACCTCGGCTCGGAGTGGCAGGGGCTGTTATGTCAAAAGTATTCTTTTTCACAGGTGCAGATAAATGCGACTCTATGCTGGCACTTCCTCTAGATGCCAAACGATTAGAGGACGCGCTGACGGAGCACGACGCTAAAATGGTCGTAATCGATACTGCAACCTCTGTACTTGAATCGCGATTATCTCACAACAGTGACAAAGATGTTCGAGAGGCTTTACTCCCACTTTCAAAGGTCGCTTCAGAAACTGGTGCGGTATTCATATTGATTCGGCATACAAACAAGCGGAATGGTGAAAGTGCGTCTAATCGCGGCATAGGCAGTCGCGCGTGGGAAGGTGTTTGTCGGAGTGTCCTTTTCGTGGGGACCCATCAAGAAAGTCAACAAAAAGCTGTTGGGGTGATGAAACTTAATTGTGGCCAGATCCCCCCACCGCTTACTTACGCCATACAAGATCAAGTAGGAACAGGTTTGATCCAATGGGGTAAAGAGGCTCCAAATATCACCTGTGACGATTTGGCGACGCTACCAGCTATCAGTTCGGGCAGAAGCCGCGGGCGACCGTCCAAAACGAACCGAGATAGTGTAGAGGATCTGAAAACAATCTTTGGAGAACGACTCGACGTGGATTCTTCAGAAATTGAGGATAAGATGAAGAACTATGGGCACTCTAAAGGGGCAATAGCTCATGCGAGAAAAATGCTAAAAATAAAATCGTTAAAAGTAGATCACAAGTGGTTTTGTCGTATGCCACCAGAGCAACTTTCATCTCCCCTAAATGAACATCCACCTCGATGCGATAACATTCCGGAAAGTTGAAAATTCTAGAATATGCAATAGAAATTGCACGTTTCAGGAACTTCCTGAAATACTCTCGCCATAGGGTGGGATTCCGGGAAGTTGGGTTTCCTCAAAATAGAATTCACAGATTTATAACTGACATGGCGCGCTGCTAGAGGTGGCGCTATAATCCTAAAACCCTTATCGGCCCGGGCGAAAGTGTCCTGAGTGCTTACCCTCGTTTTCAGTCCATTAATGGAAGGCAAGCAAAGTGAAACCATTTAGAAAAAAGTGGAGCCATTGGGAATTAGATGGGCAGCGCGTTAAAGCTGAGACACCCAATGCTAAGAAGATCACGACTGTTTCAAAGAAATGGTACGGGCTGATCGGACAGAAGCAGGTCTCACTCTCCGAAAATCACCAACAATCTTGCCTGATGTTGAAAAAGTTGCAAGGTGATGGTGCCTTGCGAACGGTTGGTTTAGTCGATCCGCATGCGAAGCATCTAGATAAGCCCTTAATTGAGCATCTGAATGATTACGCAACGATGCTCCATGGAAAAGGTGCAACTGCAGGTCATGTAAAGCAAAAGATAAGTCGACTTACCGCCATGCTAAGAGATTGTGAATTTAAAACAGTTCGGGAAATCGATATTGGCCGAATAACAGAATGGCTGACGATCAAACGCAAGAATAGCTCGGCGCCGATACTTCCGACCAAAATAACGGAATTTACCCCAATACAGGCAACTGTGCTTCTTGGCATTTCAGGGACTGCACTCAGAGCAAAAATAAAACGATTAGGTCTTCCTGCCACTGGCAAAGGTAAGTCGCGCAAGTATCCCAGATCGACGCTAGAGTTCATCCTTGAAAAGACGAGCCAGGGGATTGGTCCTGCAACCGCCAATTGCTATGTGGCTGCTGCGAAGTCTTTCGGGAACTGGCTGCGAAAATCCCGACGGTCTCCTATAAACCCTTTTGAAAACTTGGTTAGATTGAATGAATCTGGGGATATTCGACGAAAACGAAGCGAATTCTCGGTAAGCGAACTTCAGGAACTTTTGCAAACAACTCGCTTCAGTAAGCGAATCTACCGTGGACTGACTGGAGAAGATCGCTATCAGCTTTACCTTACCGCCTATGCAACCGCATTTAGAGCTACTCCTCTTTCCAAGTTAACTCCAGAGGATTTTCACTTCGATGCTGAGCTACCTTATGTCGCGCTAGCGGCTCGACACAATAAATGCTTGAAAGCGAAGGACCAACCTCTGATTGACTCAGTGCTGCCAACCCTAAAACCCTACATTTCTACCAAACCGAAAGGGCTCCCCATCTGGGGTGGGACATGGGCAAAGGACCACAAGGGCGCTGAAATGTTGCGGGGTGATTTGGAAGAGGCAGGGATTCCGTACACTCTCGAAGGACCACACGGAGTAGAATATCGCGATTTTCACGCTCTAAGACATTCGGCACTGACTCATGCTGGCCGAGCGGGGATGAACCTCATGGACATTCGAGAGATGGCAGGGCACGGAGACGTAAAAGTTACCCAGCGTTATGTGCACCGTCGTTTAGATGATGTAGCGGGTAGCATGAATAAGTTGCCAAACATCCTAACTCTAGAGGGTAGCGAACGAGTCTTGGTTTCCTCTTCTATGGCTAGCGGGAAAAAATCTGCATCCATTCTGCATCCATATCCAGACGGCATTCCGGTTCATTCCCCATCATCCTCTGACAATAAACAGACAATTCCAGATAAGGGGCTACAAACGACAAAACCCCTGATTTCTCAAGGGTTTAGTGACCTACAGCCATCTTGCGACAGGTTGGGACAAAACGAGGATGACGGGACTCGAACCCGCAACCTCCGCCGTGACAGGGCGGCGCTCTAACCAATTGAGCTACATCCCCAACCGATAGCTAAATATAAGCAGCCGACCCTCGCGCAGCAAGACCCCTCGACACATTTCCTTCACCGGTTTTGCCCCGCTCGTGGTACAATCCCTAAGAGCGTTTACCCGCCGCCCAGGTTCGCCCCGAAAATCTCCCGCTAACGAGGGTGCTCGGTTATGTACTTTATCTTCGTCGTCCTCTTCAGCTTTTTCTGCCTGTTTCAGGCTCCGCGCGTTCAGTCTCCCGATAAAGAGCTGAACAAGTTCGAAAAAGAAATCGTGGCCTTCGAAGAACTGGACAAAAAACAGCCCGTGAAAACCGGCGGCATCCTTTTCGTCGGCAGCTCCACCATCCGCAAATGGAAACTCTCCAATAATTTCCCGGACCGAAGCGATCTGATCAACCGCGGCTTCGGCGGCTCCGAGATTTCCGACAGCGTGAAGTACGCCAACCGAATTATTATCCCCTACAAACCCCGACAAATCGTCTTCTACGCCGGGGATAACGACCTGGCCAACTCCAAAAAGCCGGAAACCCTGCTGGAAGACTATCGTCAACTCGTTAAAGTGATTCGCCAGAGCCTGCCCGATACGGAGATTCTCTTTCTCTGCATCAAGCCGAGCCCGAGCCGGGAGAAACTACTACCCTTTCAAAATCAGGCTAACGCCTTGATCGAGGCCGAGATTCAGAAAGACCCCAAGTCGAAATTCATCGATTTTCGCAAAGCGATTTTAGATCGCAACGGCATGGCCAAGCCCGAGCTGTTCGAGAAAGATCTGCTGCACCTGAATTTGGACGGCTACATGCAAGTGGCCGAGGTGCTCAAACCGTACTTGAAATAACTGAATTAGAATTTTAGCCCGAGTCGTAGCTGAACGTACGCGCTCGGCTTCACCGCGACGCGGTCGTAGTTTTCATCGTTGTAAGTCCGGCCGCTGAAATAAAGCTGATCGAAGATGTAGCCGCCCTGTACGTCCAGCATGATATGCAGGGGGGCTTCCCAGCGGGCCCCGATGCTCAACCGTTTGTCGTAGGAGAACAGAAAATTGTCTGTGATAACGCGATCGGCCAGCAGATAAGCATCGTTATTCCATTCGAACCCGGTAAACAACTGCACCTGATCCGTCAATTCGTAGAAGAGATACGATTTCACGCGTCGGATCGGCAGGTAGCCGGCTTCCAGGCGCCATTTTTCGCAGAATCGCCAGCGAATATCGAACGGAACCCCAATATTGACCTGCAAATCCTTGGAAGGATTCCACTGGTAGGCAATCCCGGGTAGCGGATAGGGAATTTCGCTGACCGGCTGATAGAAGACCGAAAAGAGCCAGGCGTCGCCATTGTCGCGCGGCGTTTTCAGATAAGCCGTTACAAACGGATTCAATTCGTGAAAACTGTGAAAAGGCTTATCGCTCGGCGTACCGATGTCCGCCTCGATGCCGAAGATCCAGCCATTTTCGAACTGATGTCGAAAGAACAGCCCGGGATCGACGTCATATAAGTGTTTGGGGAACGGTACCCGGCTATTGGGCAGCATTGCAGTCGTGTTGAAATTGAGAGCCCGCATGCTGAGCGTGAAAACCAGCAGCCAGGTTTCATCTTGCTTGTAGAGCGGGACATTGACATCCATGTCCTGTCGCAGATAGCTCATGCTGGCGTTCTGGCCGTAGACTTTGCTGCGAAAAGTCTGTTGAACCGAGTAATCGACCGGGAAGAATCCGGCCTGACCCAGAAAGGTCGAGGGCGTTTGGATGGCGATAGGCCCCGGGCTTTCGCCGATGTCGTCCTTTTCCCAGCCGGGGGTATTTGGATCTTTGCTTTTATCCGAGATCTTTTTGTCGATTTCCGGACGATCCGCCGGTTCGAGCGTACCCCACTGGGTCTGCTGACCGGCTGCCACCGGAGCCCAGCAGAGCATGAAAAAAGACAAAAGAAGACTGACCCGCGTCCCTGCGGGTAATCGGAAAATCATGAGGAGTAAATAATGAGATAGTGCCGGAGAAGCAAGATCAAACGGCAAGCGCGACAAAAACGGCAATTTTAAAGTCTTGAACGGACACTTTCTCTCAGTTTTTCATCACATAATCCGGGTAGAATACGTTATGCGGGATAGATTCCGGATTCCCGTTCCTTCCGAATAGGGGGCCGACTATGGCTCTCACCAGTGTTGATCGGACTTTACTGAGCCGCTGCCTGAAACACGATGTCGGCGCCTGGAATGATTTTGTCGACCGATTTCTCGGTCTGATCTATCATGTGGTGCGTTACACCGCCCATTTGCGCAGCACTCCTCTGAACGCCGAGGAAGTGGAGGATTTGGCTCAGGAGATCCTTCTGCAAATCATTTCCGACGATTACAAGATCCTCCGCCAGTTTCGCGGCAAAAGCTCCCTGGCGACCTATTTGACCGTGATTGCCCGCCGAATCTGCGTTCACGAACTGATGCGTCGGCAGGCTACCCGGAAACCGCTGCCACCGGAGATGCGGAAATCGAATCCGGAAATGGAAATCTCGGCCGCCGAGCGTGTGGGACTGGATAAGCTGGAGGAAGTTCAGAAGCTGATGCGTAAATTGCCGACGAAAGAACGGCAGATCGTCCGGCTGTTTTATCTGGAGGGCCGGACTTACGAGGAAATTAGTACGGTTCTCGATGTGCCGGTGAATTCCATCGGCCCGGTTCTTACCCGGGCCCGCAAGCGACTAAGACATTATTCCGATCAGCAGGCCGAGAAGAAGCGGCAAGCCGCCCTCGCCCGGCAGCAGAACGGCGAATAAGGTGCTTGACGAATTTACTTACTTTTTGCGTTTATAAACGGACGAGAACGTCGGATCTTTGCCGTCACCAGAGTACATGGTGAAGTTGATGGTGTTATCGTCCACGAATTCCAGCACGCTTTTTTGCTTTTCCATTTTGCCGTCCATGCCTCGACCTTCCCCGGTCATCGTCAGGGTCTTTTTGGCTTTATCGTAAGTCCCTTCCGAAGTGGTGGGTAGGGTAACCATATTGTCGAACCAGACAGTCAGGTATTTTTTCTTCTGATCGTCGTAAGAATTCATGCCGTGGCCCTGGTATTTAAATCCGCCAAAATCCACGCTCAAATCGTTGGCGATCCAGACGCCGTTCAATTCAGATTTATAAGTGATGGTTCCCAGAGATTCGTTTCCGCCATCTTTCATACTGATGTTCCAGGTGCCGACTAATTTTTTCAGAACATCGTATTCTGGGCCTTGTTTAGGTGGTTCCTGCCCTCGGGCACCAGAAACGCCCAAAAACAAAAGCGCCAGGGCCAGAGTGATCAAATTTCGCTTCTTCATAACGCACTCCCAAATGAAATAGCCGCCCTTGGGACACTCGCCGAATGAGCCGCTATGGTATTGGTCTTCCGTGAATATCCAGGTACCCAGCTCCTGGAGCGACAGTATTGTGTATTAATGTACACTACACTATTGGCCGTGGCTAGCCAATTACTTCAAAAGTTTTCGAAGGTGACGGCGATTTACGCCGACCAATCCTCCGGCTGCATGACCTCGATCATATCTTCTGAAGGGAATTGCTTCACGGAAAATCGCGGCGGGTAGACATCCAACAGCTCGATGGAGTCTCTGGCAACGGCCTGCAAGCGTTCCCAGCGGACGAAGCGCAGTTTCTCTTTCTCCGAATCGTACAACGAGACGTAATCGGCCTGGGGCAGCCAGCTCGGCACGTCCTTGGTCCAGACGCAATAGCTGAGGAATTCTCCCTGCCGTTCCAGAACGGTCAGGGAAGCCACGAAGATATCGAGCCCCAGTTTTTCGTGCTGTTTATCGAGCAGCGTCTTCTGCTCAGCGTACTCACTCGCGAGATACCCCAGTTCCAGTTTCTTAAATTCGCCCCGATGCGGGTGCTCAACCGGCAAGAGCCAGGTTTCCCAGCGGTCCCCAATCAAGCGGATGGGAATCGGGCAAAGCGGCCGGGCTTCGTTTTGTTTGGTGCGGGCGATATCCAGCATCATCCTCAGACCTTCAGTATCCTCCGAGCCGGTGAGCAACAAGCAATCACGGCTCAGGGGCAAGGCCATCGGGTCGCCTTGGAATTTCAATTCGCGAATGCGAGCCTTATTGAGAATCCGGGTGCCATCGTAAGCATCTCCGGTCTCCAGAACGTACAGTTTCTCATTCAATTCCATCATGACGGCGGGCAGATTTTTCAGATTTTCCAGTGCGATTTGAAACGCTTCTTCGAACGTGACGCCCCAGTGGTTCAGATTATCCTGATTCACAAAGCGTATAGTTGTCGGCAGATCGTAAACCAGGCAGATGATTAAATGATCGGTCAACGGCAGCATCGGCAACTCGAATTTGTCGCTGCCGGCCAATTCCTGTTCCAACTTGAATACTTCGATCAGAGCGCGTGAGCGAACGGTAGGCAGGAGATCCGGTTTGACGTCTTCGAATTCTTCCGGAGTTTCCATCGGATTGAGCAATCCTCTGCAAACGCGATCCAGCATGCTATTGCGAACCGACTTGGGCAGGTTACAATATTCGATGTAGAGATTGCGGAGATTGGTGATGCCGGCCTGCTCGCCCTCTTCGGTATGGATCAGCCGAAATTCCTTCGGATCGTATTGGCAAGGGCGTTTGTCGCCGGCTTTGCGTAAGGCGTTGAGCAGGATTTTCGCAAACTGGTCCTGACTGGGCGGGCCAAAGAATCGGCTGAACAATCCCATGGAATACTCTCCCGCCGGTTTGAATCTGACTGTTTGAGATAGGAGATCCCTGTCTGAGTACCATCCGGAAATATACCCCCAAAACAGCAGGCAATCAGTCATCAATAAGTAGTGAAAATAGCGTTTTGATGATTCCCCCCCGCGGATATTCGACCGCTCGCGACGGCCATAGAATAACGAAATATTAACTCTCCCCAACACCCCCAGGTTCGGAGCTTTCCACCATGCGATTGGGTTGTTTGGCCTTTGTTCTGCTCCTGCCGGGCCTCTTACGAGCCGCTCCGCCCGTTTCTTACGGTCGGGATGTCCGACCGATCCTGTCCGAGAACTGTTTCTACTGCCACGGACAGGATACCAACCACCGCAAGGCCGATCTGCGCCTGGATACGGCCGAGGGGCAGAAAGCTGAAAAGCTCATCATCCCCGGTAAGCCGTCGGAGAGCGAACTGGTGCAGCGCATCCTGAGCCACGATGCCGATAAAATGATGCCGCCGCCCAAATCGAATCGCAAACTGACCGATGCCCAAAAAGAAATTTTGCAGCGCTGGATCGCCGAAGGAGCCAAATTCGAAGGGCACTGGGCATTTCAAACGCCGGTCCGCCCGGCCGTGCCCAAAGTTGCTTCTGTCAGCAATCCGATTGATGCCTTCATTCGATCCAAGTTGGCCGCTGAAAAAATCTCCCCGGCATCCGAAGCCGAAAAAACGGCTCTCATTCGTCGGTTGACGCTCGATCTCATCGGCTTACCACCGACCCCGGAGGAGGTCGATGCCTTTCTGAAAGACACATCAGCCAATGCTTATGAGAAAGTCGTCGATCGATTGTTGGCTAATCCGCACTACGGCGAGCGCATGGCCCTGCCCTGGCTCGATGCCGCCCGCTACGCCGACAGCAATGGCTTCCAACAGGACGGCGATACTTTCCAATGGGTCTGGCGCGATTGGGTCGTCAAAGCGTTGAACGACAATATGCCCTACGATCGTTTCAGTATCGAGCAACTGGCCGGCGACTTGCTACCCAACGCCACGCTCGATCAAAAAATCGCATCGGCCTTTAATCGCAATCACCTGGTCAACGGTGAAGGCGGCGCCATCCCGGAAGAGCAGCGTTTCAACATTCTTTTTGATCGGGTGGATGTGACCGCAACCAATTGGCTGGGCTTGACAATGGCGTGCTGTCAGTGCCACGACCATAAATACGATCCGCTGACCCAGAAAGATTATTATTCGCTGTTGGCGGCCTTCAACAACGTGAGCGAAAACGGGGCCGCGGGCTACCAGTCTTCCAAGACGCGCGTTTCGCCTCCTTTCATTGAAGCTCCTTCGCCGGAACAAAAAGCCATGGCCGCTTCGCTCGATAAAATCGCTGGCGATTTGCGCAGCGCGTTGACCGAAAAGCAAAAGCTTTGGGAACTGCGTGCCAAGAACGACAAAAAACTGGAAGCGATCCTGAAGAATCCGGCTCAAGCGAAGACTCATTTCGAGGAGAAGGTGGAAGCGAAACTGGCCGAGCTGGTGAAAGCGGCCGAAGCGGAAGCGCGAAATTATAAGGCGGATGAAATTCCCAAAGTCATGATCATGGCCGATGATCGACCGCGGGAAAGCCATATCCTCGATCGCGGCGAGTATCTCAAAAAGAAAGAAAAAGTCACCTTCGCCGTACCGGCCACCTTACCCCCACTGCCCAAAGAGGCTCCCAAAAATCGGCTCGGCCTGGCCCGCTGGCTATTCACTCCCGAACATCCCCTAACGGCCCGCGTGGCGGTCAACCGGATGTGGCAAACCTTCTTCGGCGTCGGTCTGGTGAAAACCAGTGAAGACTTCGGGGTGCAGGGCGATGTTCCTCTACAAGCGGAATTGCTCGATTGGCTGGCCGTGGAGTTTCGCGAGTCGGGCTGGAACGTCAAAAAAATACATCGACTGATCGTGACCAGTGCCACTTATAAACAAAGCTCGCGCGTTTCCGCCGAAGTTTTAGCCAAGGATCCGGAAAACCGATACCTGACCCGCTTTCCACGCGTCCGGCTGCCGGCCATGATCCTACGCGATCTGGCCCTGGCGACGAGCGGTTTACTCGATTTGCGCATCGCCGGTAAACCTGTCTATCCTTATCAGCCCGACGGTATCTGGGAGACGCTGGCAATCACCAAGGAACGCGATTTCACTTATCCGAACTCGAGCGGTGCCGATCTCTATCGCCGCAGCCTCTACACCTTCTGGCGACGGACGATCAGCCCGGCCAATATGTTCGATGCCTCGGCCCGGCAGGTCTGCAAAGTGAAACCTTCCGTAACCAACACGCCGTTGCACGCTCTGACGACCTTGAACGATCCGACTTGGACCGAAGCCGCCCGGGCTCTGGCCGTCAAGACGGTCAAGAGCGAGGCGAATACCGATGGCCGGCTGGCGTACATCTATCGTCGTGTCCTGTCTCGAGCGCCTACCGAGAAGGAAAAGAAGATTCTGCAGCGAATGCTCGACGAACAGACCGCCTTCTACAAGAAGGATGAACCGGCCGCGAAAAAATTGCTGAGTGTCGGCGCCAGCCCGATGGACCCCAGCGTCGATGCAGTGACCCAGGCGGCCTGGACCAACCTCTGTCTGGCGATTTTCAATTTGGACGAAGCTCTCACCCGCGAGTAATGAACATGGAACCAATCATTGCGGATACCTTCGCTCGCATGACCCGTCGGCAGATGTTCGGTCAATCCGCGACCGGTCTGGGCCTGGCGGCACTCGCGACCTTGCTGGGAGAAGAGACTCAAGCCGCCGATAAGAAGCCGGGTCAACCGGGGCTGCCCGGCTTGCCGCACCACGCGGCCAAGGCCGATCGGATGATCTACCTCTGGCAGGGGGGCGGCCCTTCGCATCTCGATTTATACGACCCCAAACCGACGCTGGAAAAGTTCAAACTTCAGGATCTGCCCGAAAGCGTGCGCGGCACCACCCGGCTTTCGACGATGACATCGGGTTACAAAAAGTGGCCGGTGGTTCCCGCCATCAAGCCCTACAAAAAATGGGGTAAAAGCGGCCTGGAAATCAGCACGCTCCTTCCAAACATCGGCAGTATCGCCGACGATATCTGCGTGGTGCGCTCGATGAACACCGAGGCGGTGAATCATGCTCCGGGTGTGACTTTCTTTCTGACCGGTAGTCAGGTGCCGGGGCGGCCGAGCATGGGCGCCTGGGTGACCTACGGGTTAGGGAGTGCCGCCGCCGAGCTTCCGGCTTTCGTGGTCATGACCTCGTCCGATAAAACTCGCAGTTGCGGCCAGCTTTTCTACGACTATTATTGGGGCAGCGGTTTTCTTCCCAGCAAATATCAGGGCACTCGCTTCCGAGCGGTTGGCGATCCCGTACCGTATCTGAATAATCCCGCCGGTGTCAGCCCGGAAGGCCGCCGCAAATTGCTCGATGGCTTGCAGGAGTTGAACCAGCAGCATCTGGCCGAATACGGCGATCCGGAAATCGACACGCGCATCAGCCAGTACGAGATGGCTTTCCAGATGCAATCGAGCGTGCCGGGCTTGCTGGATTTCAGCAACGAGCCCAAGCATATCCTCGAGATGTACGGTCCTCAGGTCCATGAGCCGGGAACTTATGCCCGGCACTGCCTGATCGCCCGTCGACTCTTGGAGCGAGGCACGCGCTTCGTACAGCTGATGCACAGCGGCTGGGACCAGCACGGCAATCTGTACACGCAACTGGAAGGCCAGTGCCAGGACACCGATCAGCCCTCGGCGGCTTTGGTCAAGGATCTCAAACGTTTAGGTTTACTCGATAAGACTCTTGTAGTCTGGGGCGGCGAGTTCGGACGGACCCCTTTTGGCCAAGGTCCCGCCGAGAAACCGAATGGACGCGACCACTTCGGCCGGGCTTTCAGTCTCTGGATGGCAGGCGGCGGTGTCAAAGGCGGCCATGTGCATGGCGAAACCGACGAATGGGCCTGGAACATCGTCAAAGATCCCGTGCATGTTCACGATCATCAGGCGACGATTCTTCACCTGTTGGGTATCGACCATACCCGTCTGACTTACCGCTATCAGGGACGGCAGTTCCGACTCACGGATATTCATGGTAATGTGGTTCGAGGCGTCATGTCTTGATTTGTTCCCGGCTTGGAAGCGGAAAGGATTTTATGGCGGGCCGCTATTTGCACCTCCTCGGCTGTTTGTGTCTTTTGGCTGCGTCGGGAGCACTGCGCGGGGCAGAACCCACGAAGCTTCCCAACATCGTTTTTTTGATTGCCGATGATCTGGGCTACGGCGATTTGGGCTGCTATGGGCAGACCAAAATTCGCACCCCGAATATCGACAAGCTCGCCACCGAGGGGATGCGTTTTTCCAATCACTATTCAGGCAGTAATGTCTGCGCTCCGTCGCGCTGCACACTGATGACCGGCAAGCATCCGGGGCATGGCTACATTCGGGAGAATCATCAGGCGAAAGGTTATAGCGAAGGTCAGGAGCCGGTGCCGGCCGGTTTGCTGAAAATGCCGTTGCGGCTCCAGGAAGTGGGCTACACGCTGGGCGGCTTCGGTAAATGGGGCCTCGGTCCAGTGACCAGTTCCGGCGATCCGCTCAAACAGGGATTCGATCGCTGGTATGGTTACAATTGTCAGGCCGAGGCGCACAACTATTATCCCACGCATTTGTGGGATAACGACAAACAGATCACTTTGAATAATCCCAAGTTCGCCGCGCACCAGAAGCTGCCCAAAGACGCGGATGTCAACAACCCCGCCAGCTATGCCGCATACAGCGGTAAAGATTATGCCCCCGACCTGATCGGCGAGAAAGCGCTCGAATTCGTTCGCGCGAATAAAGACAAGCCGTTCTTCCTCTATTTCGCCACCACGGTGCCGCATCTTGCTCTTCAGGTTCCTGAAGACTCTTTGCAGGAGTACGCCGGGAAGTTTCCCGAAACGCCCTATACCGGCGACCGATCTTATTTGCCGCATCGTCAGCCGCGGGCTGCCTATGCCGCGATGATCACGCGCATGGATCGCGATATCGGCCGTATTCTGTCGGTGCTCCGCGAGCTGCATCTGGACGAGAATACCATCGTCGTTTTCACCAGCGACAACGGCCCGCTGTACGACAAACTGGGCGGCACCGACACGGAGTTCTTCAACAGTGCCGCCGGTTTGCGCGGCCGCAAAGGCTCCTACTACGAAGGGGGTTTTCGGGAGCCCTGCATCGTTCGCTGGCCCGGGCACATCGCACCCAACAGCCAGACAGATCGCGTCAGCGGCTTCGAAGATTGGTTCCCTACTTTTATGGAGCTAGTCGGCCGGAAAGACAAAACGCCCGCCGACATCGACGGTATTAGTTTCGCTCCGACTCTCTTGGGGCAGAAGCAACCCGAACGCCCTTTCCTCTACCGCGAATCGCCGGGCTACGGTGGCCAGCAATGCGTTCGCGTCGGGAACTGGAAAGCCCTGCGCCGCAATTTGAATCCGGCTCTGAAGGCGAAGGATCAGAACCCAGGGCCTATAGAACTTTACGACCTGGCGAACGATCCGTTTGAGAAGACCGATCTAGCGAAGATTCATCCCGAAATTGTGAGCGAACTCCAGCTTCTCCTGGATAAGCAACATGTGAAATCGGATCTATTTCCGATGCGGGTACTCGACGCAAAGAAGAATTAATCCTTCTGACTGAGCTCAGTAATACTCAACGATTTTTGCGGACGGCGAATGGAAGCCGGGAACATCAAAAATATTGCGATTCCGAGCCGTCCCGGCTCGAGTTTTCTGACAAATATTTTATGAGAGCTTTTTAATGTTTTTTTGTTGACGTTCGCGGTTAGGTGGTGTAATTTACCTACACGTCTCGCAAATGCTATCGGACTCTGTGAGTGGGCGACACGGACCCGGACGTTTGCGAGACTTTTTTTTATTCTCGAAAAGCTATCTCGACAATTCTTACTTTCCAGCATTCTTAATTTGAAACTTCAGTAGGGCAATCTCCGCTTCTTGTCGAGCGGCGCGCACCTGCATCAGTTCCTGTTCCAGTCTCAAACCGCCATCGAACATCGCTTTGGTTTCCCTTTCGATTTCGGTGGTTTTTTCGACCCATTTTTTCAGATGTTCCGCCTCTAAACTCGCGTTCCCCTGATCGAGGTCGAGCCCTGCAAGGCAGTAGTTCTTGCAAGTTTGCAGTTTGGTCTGAAAAGGAAAATCGCGGCCCATGTTGGAACGGGAAAAAACCAATTCCATTTCCTTGTGCAAAGTTTGATATCGATCTCTTTGCACTTCTTTGAGCCGCTTGTTCAGATTTTCCTCTCCCGAAGTGTTCTGGAGAGGGGCGATGGCATTCGCGACCGAACTGCCGATCTGGGGAATTTGTTGAGCGCGAACGGTGACTACCGTTCCCGTGACGGCAACGACGAAAACGGCTAAACCGACGGCACAGATCTTACGAGGGAAGAGCATTGGAGAACTCCATGCGGATGGTTAAAGAGTTCTTAAGAGTCCAGACGACTCTCAGAGGGTTTTTCAAAATTGTTGGCAATTATTGTGCCGGGAAATATCGATCTGTCTTACACAAAAAATGCGTTGGAATTCGAAATTGAATTGATGAAAGAAGTGATTAAACCCACCCTTAAGCCCGAGGGAGGATGCGCATTTATTTTCCAGCGCGCAAAAAAAATGCACTTCCCAACACCGCGGGCACATATCTGTGCCCGCGGATTCGAAAGTTCTTACTCCCCGTCGGCCTTTTTGCGAACGAATCGCTCCGGATAGGGGCTGTCGTACCCTTTCACCGAATGCCAGAGGATTCGATTAAAAGTATCCTCATCGGCCACGTCCGCCTGTTCGAAATTCATCGCTACCGACTTCTCCGCCCAGAACAGAGCCTTACCCGTTAACTTCTTTAAAGGGGGGTTCATTTCATCCAAAGCGATTTTGTTGTTCACGACCTTATAAGGAGTCAAATCCGGTTCCGCCGAGAAGCAGCCGCGCATCGGCGTGGCCGAGAGATCCATTTGATTCATCGGCGGTAGGCCGAGCATCATCTCGATCGTCTTGACCATGCCGGTCTGGTTATAACTGGTGTGATCGACATACTTGCGTTTGGTGTAAGGGCTGATCGCAAAAGCCACGGTCCGGTGACCATCCACGTGATCGAACCCGGCTTGCGGATCATCTTCGACTACCAGGATGCAGGTATCTTTCCAGAAGGAACTCGCGCTGATCGCTTCCACAATTCTTCCCAGAGCGAGATCGTTATCGGCCACCATAGCCCGGGGAGTGGGGAAATCGGGCGTGGTGCCATCGGTGTGATTGCAGGGCAGCGACATGAGAATCAGATCGGGCATCTTTCCAGCTTTTTCAAACGCTTTCAGATCTTCCTTGAATAGTTCGGCCCGGTAAACATCCGGCGCGTGCAGCGGAAAGTAAGGATAGGTCGGATGCGTGTGCGACTTCAATGCCGCATCGTTGATCTTGATCGTGATCGGCACTTTGCGAGTGCCATTTTTATAATCGTTGAAGAAGTCGGTCCAGCGGGTGCCCTTGGGGAAATAGGGCTCTTCAGAAATATGTTCGCCATAGTTGCGAATCGTTTTTTTGTGTAACAGAGCATTATCCCAGATGAAGCCGGTCGGCGCGAACGCCAGAGGATCGCGGCCGTCATCGGGATAGCTGCGCGGGAAGCCGCCGAACGCTTTTTCCAGATAGTCGGTCACGTACGCAGAATCGGTCCAGGAATGGCCATCGGCACTCAGAACGCCCGAGCAATAGAAGTTATCCAGAAGGGTGAATTCGCGGGCCAGCTTGTGGTGATTCGGCGTAGTGTTTTCACCAAAAATGCAAAGGTGTGCATCTCCGTTGCCCTCTTTCATATCGCCCAATACCTGATCGTAAGTGCGGTTTTCCTTGATGATGTAAACCACATGTTTAATCAAGGACGGTTCGCCGTGCCGCTGCGGAATTACCAACGGCTTGGCATCCGGCCGAGGTTTCTCCAGCCCCGCGAGACTATAGTTGAGGCGATTGTTGGTATTCACTTCTTCGGTGTACTTTGCCAAGGTTTTCGCATCGGGCACGTCGATAATGGAAATCGAACCGAGGTGATCGTGCGAGTTGTGCCCCTTCTCGGCAATTCGCTTCTGATTCAAACTGCCAAGCCCTTTGACGTTCGCAACGATCAGCTGGGTGCCTTCCGCATTCAGCAGGATCGCGCCGGGGTACCAGCCGGTGGGAATCAGACCCAGCACCTGACTTTTCTCCGGTCGGCCTTCTCCCATTCCTTCAGAAGACTTGGCAGACAGACGAACAACGGCGATGCAATTGTTGGTGCCGTTGGCGACATAGAGGGTTCCGCCCTCCGGGCTTAAGGCCAGAGCATTCGAAGCACTGCCGAAGGGCAGGCGGGATTCCGGCCGGCAGAAAATGGTTTCCAGAACTTCATCGGTATCGGTATCGATGACCGAAACGGTGTCGCTGTTAGCGTTGGCGACGTAGAGGCGTTTGGAGTTTTTGCTGAGGATCATGCCGCTGGGATGCAGGCCGACCGTGATGCTCTTCGATTCTTTCCAGGTGCCATTCTCTTTGCGGATAATCGACACCGAACCGTGATTGCTGATGCCCGTCCGTTCATCAACGCGGGTGGGGGTTCCGGAACTGGATCGCTGCGGATCGTTCGCCTTGGGATGATCGCCGCCCCAGTTGGAAATGTAGGCCTTGGTGCTACTGACCACGGCCACCGTATACGGGGCCACGCCGACGGGAATGATTTGGCCCGCTTTCTGATTCTTGATGTCGACCAGTTGCACGAAATTGCCGCGCGTGCAGGTGACGAAGATTTGCTCATCGGAAAGCTTGGCAATCCCCGCGTAATCGGGTTCGCCTTCGAGCTTGATTTTTTCCAGCGGCAGGGCGGGTAGCAGTTTGTAGAAGCCGTCTTCATCGAATTCGATGCTCTGCATCAGGCCCATCGAATCCGAGACGTATACTTTGCCGCCCACATTCACGAGTCCGACGACGCTCAATTTCGATTTGGGAATATCCACGGTCTGCAGAATTTTTCCGCTGGCGGTTTCGACGAACACGATGTCGTGCATGTTCTTGATGGCAGTGATTTTACCATGTTCGAGAAAGGCCAGATCGACGGGACGGCCGGGGAATGTCACCTGTTTGCCCGCCGGTTTGATTACCTGATTGGTCGGCACGATAACGCGACCGTCGGCTTGCAGACCGATTTTCAACTGATCGATATCCTGAGCGCACGCCAGGTAGCCGGGACCGAAAAACAGCAGGGCCATAAACAAGTATCTATTCATCGCTACTCCAGACTTCGTCGTCCAATGGATTTACAGATAGCCTTGAGACGGGGCCGTCATTGCCGAATGTCCGTCAAAATTTTTGTGTATTGGTAACGAGGATAGCGTATGGGACTTGATCTGCCCCGAAGCGAAGAAGCCGTGAAATCCGCATTGATGAAGTATTTTTGAAGAGAGGCGAATCCCCGACCAATAGAATTGCCTCCTGAGGTCTTAGCACGTTCGGGAGTTTCTAACACCGCGGATGCCAGCGATTCGACGAGCGCGAGTAATCCCTGTATCCAGAATGCATTCGTTAATTCTGGGGTTGCTGATGCTTGCGCAACTGCTGATGGCGACCCGACTACCAGCCTCCAGCGCTCGCATTGTCCGGGATTGCCGCCAACCTTACCCCTGCATGGATCACGCCTGCGGCTGCATGAGCGCGCAGCAGTGCTGGGAGAGTTGCTGCTGCTTCACCAATTCCGAAAAGGTGGCCTGGGCGGAAGCTCAGGGTGTGGCGATCCCCGATTATGTGCGCGAAGCGGCCCGGGCGGAAGTCGCGGAAGAGATCCGAAAACCCGCGCCCAAAAAAAGCTGCTGCGAAGAAGGCGCTGCGGATTGTTGCTGTTCATCGCAGTCGAGTAAGTCTTGCTGCGACGAGGAACCTCACCCCACAAAGAGTATTGCGAAGAAAAAAAGCCTCGGTTGGTTGGTCATTCTGAATACTCTGCAGTGCCGGGCGCCCCGTCCGCTCGGAGCCTTTTCCTCCCAGCCTTCCGTGCCGATCACTTTGGAATCGCCGGCTACTCTCGAACAACCTTTTACAGGTTTGATTTCCTCTCACTCCGATACTTATCTGTCCGTATCTTCTCTTCCTTCCGTGCCGCCGCCGAAGAATCTCGCGGGCTGTTAACGATCCTATGACGAGGAGCGGCTCCCTTTAGGGAAGGCCGTTCGTCCGCGGATGTCGCCCTCCCGGCGAATACCCGTTAACGCCTGTCATTTCCTGCAACTAAACAACCACACCGCAAGCACTTCATTCCAGAGGTGCGCTTCCCTCTATTTACCGACCGTGCTGCACGTTCGGTCGGACACGTAAATTGGCAATATCGGAAAGACACATAGGTAATGTTTAAACTTCAAAAATATCGAACGGGTTTTACACTCATTGAATTGCTGGTGGTGATAGCCATCATCGCCGTACTGATCGGCCTGCTCCTGCCCGCGGTCCAAAAGGTCCGCGAAGCCGCGGCCCGCATGTCCTGCACCAACAACCTCAAACAATTGGGACTGGCGGCGCACAACTTTGCTTCCACCTTCGGCTTTCTACCTTCGGAATACGTGCCCAATCCGGGGCAGCCGCCGATATCCGGGAATTATCCCTATCCCTATCAGGATTGGCACGTCCAGCTGATGTTCTACATCGAACAGCAGAATGAAGTCACTAACGTTAACGGCGTTCTGACGCCGGTGAACGCAGCCACGGACACGTTGAAACTCTTCATCTGTCCCAGCCGGGGGAAGCGACCTGGACAGGCTTCGCCCAACTCGCCAGGGACCAGCCCGCCGTATGGGGGCATCAGCGATTACGGCTACTACGTCCTGGTGCCGTGGAATACTCCTGGAGCCCAGTGCATTCTCTGGAGCCCCTATGGCGTGGATCTTGGACAGATCTCCAATGCCAACGGGACTTCCAACACTGCCCTGCTTTCGCATCTGGGCGTCAATCCGACTGAGTACGGTTACGGCCCGACGACCTGGTTCAACTGCAACAACGCCACGGGGGGTGCCAGCGTGCCGGATAATCAGGTTCCCCTGGGAGCCTATCTGGTGCCGAACAGTTACAGCCCGCCCGATCTCAGTTCCCCGCACCCGGGCGTGAATCTGGTCACTTTTGCCGATGGTCACGTTCAGTCCATCACGCACGATTGGCTGACCCAGTATCAAAATCAGGTCTGGTCCTGGACAAATAGTACGCCCTTAGTCTTCCCGTAGATCTCGAGCCCCGGGGAGTCTTTTCCCCGGGGCTCCATTCCCGATTAGGATCGAGTTGGCAATTTAGGCAAGAAAGGAAAAGTATTTAGGCCGGGCAGGAAATAGCGACTGCGTTCAAATTGCTATCGCATTTTCACTTTGAGTTGCTTACGATTATCGTCCTTGAACTTTGTGTAATTGGGATGACCTGTCGCATGTCTTCAGTCCATTGGGACCGCTTCCGCAACACCCGTACTTTCGCCTCCCTCGACGGGCTGCGCTGTTTCAGCATTCTCGGCGTGATCGCCTATCACACGATGGAAACTGGCGTCAGCCAGACCATGATCCAGCGCGGCTACCTGGGCGTGGACATGTTCTTTGTGCTGAGCGGTTTTCTCATCGTCACGCTGCTATTGCGCGAACAGGATCGCACCCATACGATTTCCATCGGGCGTTTTTATGCCCGCCGGGCGCTGCGTATTTTCCCGCCCTATTATCTGCTGCTGTTTCTGCTGGCGATTTTGTACACTTTCGTGTCCAAAGGCACCCCGTTGAGTAAGGCCTTCTTCGAAGCCCTGCCCTACAACCTTACGTACACTTCGAACTGGATCGTCATGGACGGGATGATTCGCATCTTCTGGTCTTTAGCGACCGAAGAGCAGTTCTATCTCGTCTGGCCGTTCGTGCAAAAGTACTGCGGCCGAAAAATGATCTTCGGGTTATTGGCGTTCATCATCGGCGTTTCCCAGCTGATGAATTATCGACTGATTGATGCCGATTTTCGCCAGGTCTTCGGCGTCGGCTACCTCGATTTGAACATCCTGCAGGTGACTTTCACGCCGATTGCTCTGGGGGCTTTGCTGGCCAACCTGATGCATCGACAGGAAGGCTATCGGCTCGTCTACATTCTCACCGGTTACACCGGCGCTTCGGTGATCTGGTTCGTCTTGTTGATTGCCACGATGAACATTCCCGCCGCGGACATCGGCGGCACGCTGCGACTGACCATACAGTTGGTCATGACCGTCTTTCTGGCTTCCTGCGTCGTTCGCGAAGATCACCTGCTTCGGCCCCTACTGACCCTCTGGCCGATTCGCAAACTGGGGGTGATCAGCTACGGCGTCTACCTTTATCACACCCTGGGCCATCACTTCGGGCTGATCCTGTCGCGCAAAATCGGTCTGGAGTTGCCCGCCGTGGTCTTTGCCAACACGCTGGCGATCAGCGTGGGGTTGGCTTATCTCAGCTTCGTTTACTGGGAAAAATGGTTCCTCAATCTCAAGGACCGCCTGGCCCTTTCCTCCGCCCCGGCAGTGGAGATTTTCGGAACTCGAACCACTTTTGGCGATCGGCTCGGGATTCCCGAATCTCTCGAATCGGTGGGACTGAGCACCGAAACCCCCGAGAATAAAAGCGAAACCTAGAAAATAATTTCCCGATCCTGCCAATCAAATGGGCATCACATTTGACCTTACGGTCTGAATCATTATAATTTAGATCAAGTTAATGATATCGGCCGGTCGATCTTTCAAGACGAAAGTCATGTGCATGGATTCCCCCTTTATCACGGCAGCGGAAATTGAATCTGCCAACCTGGAACTGACCGGCCGGAGTGCCGAGGAAGTTCTGCGTTGGGCCGTGGGGCGTTTTGGCCATAAGTTGATGATGGCCACGGCTTTCGGTGCGGAAGGATGTTGCCTGATTCACATGCTGGCCCAGATCGATCCGACCATTCGCGTGATAAATCTGGATACTGGATACCAATTTAAGGAGACCCTGAAGCTCCGGGAACGCTTACTTTATACCTACGGCGTGGCAGTCGAGTTCATCCGGCCCGACACAACGGTCGAAGAATACGAGAGAATGCACGGCGGGCCGCTCTACGAACATCGTTCGGACCAATGCTGTTTTGACCGAAAAATCGTACCATTGCGTAAGGCGGTCGTCGGCTATCAGGCGTGGATCAGTTCGATTCGCAAGGATCAGACTGCGGATCGCGCCCGGGCCGATGTCGTGCAGTGGGATCCGAAGTTCGGGGTCGTCAAAGTGAATCCGATCCTCACTTGGAACTATAAGGACGTCTGGAACTTCATTTACAAAAATAACGTTCCCTACAATCCTCTGCACGATCAGGGTTATCCCAGTATCGGATGCTGGCCCTGCACTCAACCGGTGACTGAGGGCGCGGACGAACGGTCTGGGCGCTGGGCCGGGATGAAGAAAAAAGAGTGCGGCCTGCACGTGGTCGAGTATCAGCAAGGATCGGGAATTTAATCGAACGAAAGAGTATTCATGCGCGCATCTTTCTTCTCGATGAAAGCCGAATACGCCTGCGAGGCGATGATGGAGCTGGCGGCGCGGCATCGCGACCCGACCCCCATCCGGCTTAAGACCATCGCCGATGCGCACGGGATCCCCAAACGCTTTCTGGTGCAGATCCTGATTCAACTGAAAACCGGCGGCCTGGTCGAAAGCACCCGCGGTTCTTCCGGCGGCTATCAGCTGGCCCGCGATCCCGATCAGATTTCGCTGGCCGATATTATCGGGGTCATTGAGCGGACCGAGCCGGCCGAGAACAGTCTGGACCGAAACCGTTCCGAAAATTCCTGCAAGCGCGTGATCCATTCTCTCTGGAATGAAATCACCGAAGCGCAGCAGGCCATCCTGGAGCGAACCACCCTGGCGGAATTGATCAGCCGGGCCCGCGCTCAGGATTCCTTGATGTATTCGATTTAACCGAAGAGGAGTGTTGAATGCCGGATTTGATAGCGCCCCACGGGGGATTGAGCAAACCCATCGATCGCCGATTGACCAACCCCGAATGCCCGTATAAGGAATGGGCCGCCGGGACCGAGGCGCAATCCCTGAAGTTGAACGGCAGCACTCTGCCGACACTTAAAGTCAGCGATGCCGATCTTTCCACGCTCTATCGCATTGCCGACGGCGGACTCTCGCCGCTGACCGGTTCGATGACTTCCGAGGAATACAATCGCGTTCTCGAAGAAGAGGTGATCGTTCGCCAGGGCAAGAAATATGCCTGGACGATTCCCCTCGCTTTCCCGGCCACCGAAGAAGAAGCCAAGAGTCTGACCCCCGGCAAACCAGCCGCTCTCCTCAACAAAGAGGGCAAACTGGTCGGCCTGATTGAAGTTAAAGAAGTCTATCCCTGGGACAAGAAGAAATATAACGCTTCGGTTTATGCCACTGAGCGGAACGATCATCCTGGCGCCCGCATCGCCAATGAAGATCTCCGCACTTTCTTAGTCGGCGGCGATATCTGGGCCTATCCGCAACCCAAGCATCCTGCTTACGGAGACGTGGTTCTCTCTCCGGAAGAGACGCGCAAACTGTTCTCGGCCAAGGGTTGGGAGCGGGTGGTCGCTTTCCAGACCCGCAATCCCCTGCATCGGGCGCACGAATACGCGCTGGTCGTCGGCGCGGAAACGCTGGCTCGATTGGGCCACAAGGCCGGGGCCGTGTTGAATCCGCTGATCGGCGAAACCAAGGGAGACGATGTGGACGCCGTCACGCGCATGGCGACTTATCGCGCTCTGATCGAGCGTAAAGCACTCGGCGAAGGGGATACCGATACGGATCTGTGGAACAAGCTGGGCCGCAAGTTCACCGACAATCTGATTCTGCTCGGTTTGGATATCAAGATGTTCTATGCCGGGCCGAAAGAGGCGGTGATGCACGGCATCTATCGGCAGAACTTCGGGTTCACCGATATCATTATTGGTCGTAAGCACGCCGATGCGCCGTACGACGACGGCAAGGATATCTGGGACGGCCTGGCCGCGCAGCGCAAGTTCGACACGCTCAAGGGCGAGCTGTTGATTCAGCCGGTCAAAGTCGGTTTCGCGGCGTTCTTCGAGGAGTTGGGCCGGGTGGGTCTGGTTGACGAGTACGGCCCAAAGGGCTACAAGACGGTGAGCATCAGCGGCCGGGATCTGCGGGAGCAACTCCGCGGCGGCAAGCTGCCCGACCCGCGCATCATGCGTCCCGAAACGGCCCAGATTCTGATTGAGAGGATGAAGGGGTGAGGCTCAAATCCTGTCGCCCAACAGTTTTGAAAATGTGGGCCCCTCGACAAGTAGGTCGAAGGGCATTATTGTTTTGGGGACTGGAGTTACAGACTGACGAAGTTCCAGAATAAAGCTCTCTAAATTTCAAGTTCAAAATTTTGTAAGTGAATTCCATCCGCCGAACACGCCGCCCCCCTTTCGCGCAGCATATTGAGCCCCGTGCGGTTATAATTATTGAGGTATCCACAACTCAACGTTGCAGAGGATTCAACTAATGATCCCATCTCTACGGGAAGAGTTGGAGAAGGTCGCGAACCCCGATGTGGCTGAGGCAATAACGAAGACAACCAGTCGGCTTGCCAATGAGCTTGCCGGGGTTCTCGGTACTATCTCCTCGAAGGAACAGACCACTTTACTTCTTCTCATCAATCAGACAATGCTTGAAGAGATCGAATCTCGGAACAAGAAACTGGAACGTCGTCGTTTAAGTGAAATGAAAGATGAAAGTGCTCTATCCCACCAACTCAATATTTCGAGCGGCTTAGGGGAAAAGCTGAAGATTACCGACCCCGATTTGTTGCCGACCTGTGAAGTACCTTCCGAAGTGCTGGAACTTGCAAAGAGAGAATTTAATGACCAGGAAACTACTGCCGAAATCCGCCGAATTAGGGAATCAGGTGGCCTCTCTTTCAACGACTTTTTTGAAGAACTCGAACGTCTAGCCCGATCCAACAAATAAACGCCCATGGATGACTTAGTGCCCTACGAAGTTTCCTACTCCGAAAGAGTTCGGGAAGAACTTCGTGCCCTTATTGCCCGTGCAAAAAACGCTGGACTTGTCGATGAAGTTTTAAGTGCGCTTAAAGGTATTGAAAAACGATTGCGTCTTTATCCGCAGTTTGGTCAACCTTTGTGGAATCTTTCTGTCGAACCTGCTCAAATGTGGATGGGCGTAGTAGCTCCCCTAGTCATCCAGTATGTTCTGGATGAATCTCGTCGACAAGTAATGGTTGTTCATCCTATCACTCCCTTGCGCAACTCGGGTTTATAAAGCCTAACGCATAGATTCAATTTGATCATTTGCAAAATTCAAGCTTTGGCGGCAAGCTGCCCGATCCGCGGATCATGCGGCCCGAAACGGCCCAGATTCTGATCGAGCGGATGAAGGGGTAAGGGTTCAAATCCTGTCGCCCAACATTTTTGAAAAGTGGGCCCTTCCGCGAGAACGTCGAAGGGCATTAGCATTGTTGGACCAGAGTGCATCTTCGATTACGATAGTACCAAAATAAATCGGAGGCCTTTTAGACGAGCAGGGTGCGTCGTTGCCAGTTCACTAAAACGCGAATTGTGCACCCGAGTGTTCCATTCCAGTCATAGCCAAAGCCTTCGTCTTGCAGGCATTCGCAGATCTCGCGAGCGATGCCGAGTGCATTCTCGTTGTAGACTTCTTGAGCGACTTCGGACCCGTCTGCCGAGAGCCAACCGTAACCCATGTAGACTGACAGTTTCGTGTTTTCCGACAACTTTTCGGCCATATTCTGATCGATGAAAAATGCATAGCCACGAATCCGGTCCTGGAACCCGGGATGACGATGATCGATTACATCGATCCGATTTGAAAATTCGCCCAGTGTGCATGAGTCGCAGCAGGGTGAAACTTGCCACAGTAAAATGCCTCGTTCGCGTAAGGTCGCTTCCACTCGATCCAGACGATCGCAGTCTGTCTCTGAAGGCCATAAGGACTGTTCAGCCGCGAGCTGGGCTTCGGCCCGTTTGAGCTCATTGGCCGCAAATAGAATGAAAGAATCTTGTTCGTTATCAGGACATTGGTCCTGGAGGTATATATCGCGGCATGCTTCAAGAATGGCATTGTGGTCGTACCTCGACAGCCGAACTTCACCAAGAACGAACCACCGAAGCGTTGCCCGCATATCGTCGCGCGCCTTGTCGTTCCATTCGTCCTTCTGACTCATCCTCGGTTCTCCTATTGCACTTCTGCCCTGTGGATTAAAGTCTTATAGAATTTGGTAATCGCTTTAGCGGCACTAAATCGAAAATAGAGTAGCTAAAGGTGTGTAGGAAACGAACTCCTTCTCACTGGCCGGACTTTGATTTTTCTACTCTCAAGTTTGTCTCGTTCACCCCTATGATCCACCCGACATCCGCACGGCAGCCTTGTTGTTTGTTACGGCGGCATCTATATTCTCCATGTCTTCAATTCAAAGACACATGAGTCGATCTGCTTGGGGCCCCTGATGGCGCAAGACTTCAACACATTCCTGTTCGGTGATCTCCGCATTGCTACCGCAAGTAGTGGCCGGAGCGACTATGCCCACACCTTTGGTGGGCCGCACGATCGCAAAGGTACTTCCAGAGAGGACTGCAACGGGATACTTATCCATCTTTTACATCGCTTTGATCTGACCGATCCCGCAATTCCGATTCGCATCCCCGGTGTTCGCTGGCTGCCGCTGTATTACTGCTTCGACTTCCGTGCCAACGACCTGGGCTATCGGCTGATCTCCGATGATCAATTAGTGACCTACTTTCCCGATGACGACCCGAACGTTTCGAAGGAAGAGTCGTGGCCCGACGACGAGGGGTATCCTTTAGAATTTCCGAAGTCCAGCATCAAAATCGCGGCCTACTCTTATAACCCGACTAAATTAAATGACGCTTACCAGTGGGCTGGCATTTTCGGTATCGGGAATCTCTCGAAACGAGACCAATTAGCCGCGAAGAAACGTGTTGCCAAATGGATTGACAGCCTGGGATTTGAGGCCCCACCCGAGACGGACGAAGAATTCGACGAAGCATTTTCCAGTCCGTTTGCACAGGGCAAGCCAGATAGTCCCTGCTTGAATCCTGATTGCTCCAATTGGAAGAAAAAAGGTCAGTTGACTACGATTGCTCTGATGCCTGCGGAACCGGTCAAAGGCATCCGCACTTTCGGCCGTATGGGCGCTGGTGTGCAGTTGATTGTCCGCATGTGCCCTAGATGCTACACGATTCGAGTCAGCAATCAGTGCGACTGAGTGACAGTTGTTGCGGGATCTGCGGGAGCAACTCCGCGGCGGCAAGCTGCCCGATCTGCGCATCATGCAGCCCGAAACGGCCCAGATTTTGATCGAGCGGATGAGGGGATAAGGGTTAGTTATTTGTGTTTGGGCCGGCAGGGGTTCAAATCCCGCCGCCCCGACTTGACGAGACGAGAAGCCCTTCGGCGAGAACGTCGAAGGGCTTTTCTTGTTTGTTGCCAATGCTTTGCGCCGACCTGCGGTTCCGCTCATCCGGTCCAAAACGCCAAGCAACATCGGCTGAGCAGCCAGTGCAATGGCTGCAAGTCATTGGCTCAAAAGCGGTTGCAGAGTTCAAATCCAGCCGCCAGTTTCACTGTATTCGCGCCAACTCGTCCGACTGTCTGTCTGAACCTTCCGATGGCAATCGCTGTCTACAATAGGCCAAGCAATAGCAGGGAGAGCGAATGTGGGAACGAGCGCAGCAGAAAAACGCCAGAAACTCTTCGAGGTCAACAGCGCCGGCATGGCCGCTCTCGGCATGGGCGAGCCGGACACATTCGTCTGCCCTCTCTGCGTGAAGGTGTTCACGAAGGACGACCTGAAGCCGATAGGCACCCCGAAGGTGCCGGAGTTTCGGTTGACCCTGGCTCACATTATCCCCGAGGCGCTCGGCGGAAGGCTCTGCACGCTCGCCTGCAAGGACTGCAACAACGGCGTGGGAAAGGCACTCGAAGCCGCGCTGAAGGAGCAGTTCGTCGTTGAAGACGCGGTCAAGGGCACAGGCAAGTTGAGGGCGCGACTCGCCGGCGACTTCGGGAACGTGGGCGTCGAGGTCAGCTTCCCCGGCGACGGCGGCCAGCCCTGGCAACTGGAACCCGTGGCGAGAATCTCCAACCCGGTGCATGCGGCGTCGCTGGACAAGATGCTGGAGGGTACCGAGGCGAACCCGCAGGCGGGGCCGCGCAGTGAACTGAAGTTCGAGTACAAGCATCAGCCCGGCGTCGTCGGGGCGGCGCTGTACCACGTCGCCTACCTAATGATGTTCCACTATTTCGGCTATCCGTTCGTCGCGAGCCCGCTCGGGCATCAGCTGCGGGCGCAGTTCCGCGAGCCCGACAAGGACATCCTTCCCCGGTACTTCCCTGTACCGCCGGAGGACTGGGTCGCGGCCAACGTGGACGCCGCGCGAAAGCACGCCGTTGTGCTGATTCAGGAGCCGTACATCGGCATCCACATCATGATGCGCTTCCATCCCGACAAGGGGCTGCCCCGTGTTATCGGGGTTGCCCTATCCGACCTGGACGGGATGTCGTGGCCGACCGGCCCCGTAGGACTCGTTCGCGGGGCCATCGTCCGCATCAAGACCGATGGGGAGGAACTCCCGCCGTGGGTGCCACGGACGCGTGCGGTGGAGTAAGTAACAGACGAGATTCAACCTCAAGGGGGTTCCATTGGCACGCATTGTCGCGGACACGAACGTCTTCTACTACAATCTCGGGGCGGGCAATACCGCGCTCGAACTGGCCGATACCAAAGAGCATTGGCTCCGCATCACCCGGCAGAGTGTCAGTGGTGTCGGACCGACGCGCGGATGCGGGCGAGTGTCGCGTCGATCGAGCTTGAAGACGACAGGGGAGCGGTAAGCTTCAGAACGGAAGATGGGGAGCCAAGTCGCATGACGCCGATGTCATATCCGGAACTCGGAACACGAACGGCGGAGATCCGCCAGCGCCTCGCAGCGGCTGATGCCGTCCTGAATCCAGGCGAAGGCCTGGCGCAGGCGCTGACGCAGGCGGAGGTCGTCGCTAGAACCAACGGGCCGGTCCGCGGTACTCCTCAGCACGAGTTCCTCGCAAACGCGAGGGCATGCACCGCCATGTGGGACCTTGCGGGGATGCTGCGCACCTGCGCCACCCGCGCGCTCGACATGACGGCTCACCTGCGGAACATCACCACCGGCACGGTCGATTTCGGGGTGCCGGCCGCGCCCAACTCGCAAAGTCACTACTTCAAGGATTTCCAGCTTGAGCTGTATGTCGCGGCGCAGTGCATCACGGACAACGTGCCTCACGTCGCGCTGAACCCTGTCCCTAACGCGCCCGACGGCGACCTCTACCTTGAGACTCTTCGTTGCGAGATCAAGCACCCCAACTCGCTCGGCCAGCTGAGCGACTATCTCAAGAAGTTCAACAAGGCACTTCAGGACCGTAACCTGTACGGGGTGTTCGTCACCGGCATTGAAGACATGTTCAGCGTGTTCCCGCCCGAGATGTTCCCCGACGACGCGGCGTTCCAGGCATGGCTCACGCAGAAGCGGCAGGAGGCGGACTTCTACGCGAGGACGTTTTTCCGGATGGCCGCGGGTCGTGACCGTATCCTCGCGACCGTCCAGCTGTGGAGCTTCTGGTACCAGGCCGGAGGCGCGGTGTCGCTTCACCGCGAAGGAAATGCCATCGTCTTCGACCACCGCGCCGGAATCCCGGCTCAACAGCAGCAGGACGCAGAGCGGATCGCCCGGGTCTTCAATCCGCACTTCCGCAGATGGACCCAGATCGAGACGGCCGTCCAAAATCTCATCAGCGACAGCGAAAGGACGCGTCTGCGCGAGTCCCTGCACAAGAAGGCCTACCAGATCTGGCAAGGCGAGGGCGAGCCCAGAGAGGGCCGCGCCCTCGCGAACTGGCTCCAGGCCAAATCCGACTACGGCTTGGTACTGAACACGACGATCTGAGCGCCGGACATACCCTCGGCGGCAAGCACTCTGTGCATTGGTCTTATCGATCGAAGCGTTCGCGGCTTTGCTCCTTGCGCCCGTCGGTGTTCACGACCGAAGCGAGAAACGGCGAGTGGCGAATCGCCCCGGTCACATCGCGTTCTAAGGCTGACCAAACTGGACGCTTTGGTCGCAACCACTTACTTCATAATGTCTTGTGGTTCTGATCCTTTGTCCGATTTCCGGGGGAAATGCCGCCGAATCCCGGCTTCCCAGCCCCTGATCCCGGCCAGAAAAAGTTCTAACGGCGTCTTGTCGCCCCGACTATTTTCAGACACAAGCACTTCGCCGACAACTCCAGGTCCAACGCATCCTTCCCTCGGCTCTTCAAACCAAGCTCTCGCTCAACCTTTTTTCCCCTGGCGACTTCCTGAAGCCTTGGCAGCTTTAACCGCCTTTGGAGCGGTTTTGGGACTTGTCCGCTTGCTGGCTGTGGTCGATCGAATGACCACCGCTCCACGTCCAGTACTCGCGAAGGGCACCGGATTGAGTGTGAGGGCTTGATCGATCAGTCGAGCTACTCCCGGTTGAGAAAGTGTCGATTTATTTTCCACTTCGATCAGTCGCGTCTGCTTGCCGGATCCCTGCAACAATTTCTCCGGATCGGACAATTCCTTGCCCCGATTGAAATAGAGTTGAACGCCTTTGGCACTTCCGCGTAAGGCCAACACGCCCTCGTAGCCGCGCTCGTTCGGGGTGTAGCTGATCACGAAGCTGTCGCGATACTCATACACCACTTCGATGGCGGTGGGCAGCCGCTTTCGCAGCGCTTTTCGCACGGCTACCAGAAGCGGCAAATGTGCAGGAGCGAACTTATCAACCAGTGTCAGCAGCTGAGCTTCCGCCGCTTTGCGATCGGCAGTCGATTGCGTCTTTTCCGGGACTTCGGTTTTTGCTTTCACTGATCGGGAGGTGGCTGTTGTTTTCTTCGTGCTCATAAAAAACCTTGCAGATCGGATCAGGAAGGTACAGAAGTATCGTTTTTCCTTTTTTGTAAGAAGGGACCGACTTTTTTAATAGCGAAATTTACTCGAACCGCACCGGCATGATAGTTGCCCAAAGCACCTCCGGATTTTCAAGGAATTTATGAATCTTCAATTCGAAGGAGCAACAATGGCCGGAACAAACAGGATACTCATCATCGTTACGAATGTCGGGGAATACGAAAAAGTCGGCTTTCGAACTGGGCTTTGGCTGGGAGAGATGACGCATTTTTGGGATGTCGCGGAGCAGGCGGGCTATCGAATGGATATCGCTAGTCCTTTGGGCGGTTTCATTCCCATCGATCCCGAAAGCCTCGCTCACGATGTGCTTAAGATGGGCGAGACCGACAAACGATATATGGATCGCGCTTTCATGGATCAATTGAAGAACACCCGGAAAGTCGCCGAGGTCGATGCGGCCAACTACGACGCGATTTATATGACCGGCGGCCATGGTGTCTGTTTCGATTTCAATAAGAGCACCGATCTTGCGAAGTTGACCGCCGAGTTCTACGAGTCCGGCAAGATTGTGTCGGCCGTGTGTCATGGCCCTGCGGGTCTTTTGGAAGTGAAGCTCAGTACTGGCGACTATCTGATTGCCGGGAAGCAGGTGACCGGTTTCTCCTGGAATGAAGAAATCAAAGCGGGTCGGGAAGCAGCGGTGCCCTACAACCTCGAGGAGCAACTGCAAAAGCGGGGCGCCAAGTACGGCAAGGCCTGGATGGCGTTCGCCTCGCATATTGTCGAAGATGGTCGGCTGATCACCGGCCAGAACCCCGCCAGTGCGGAAGGGGTGGGCAAGGCCGTCGTAAAACAGCTTCGAAAAGCCAAATAATTCGAGAATTGTTTGACTGTAAACTCCGGTCTTCATTTCGAGCCGGGGTTTATGGAACAAGATTTCGTTTCAGTAAATTCTTTCCCTTTCGGATATTAGAATCCCTTCCGCTATGCATTTTTGTGGCCATTTCCGCCCTTGTAGTCTTTGATAATAGCAGACCATACAAATGCGAAAGGACGGGCAGATGACGGACGAAATTCAAGAGTACGCGTACCGGCCCAAATTCAAGACGATACTAATCATGCTGATCCTAGGTGCGCTTGGTGCCATCTTCGCGTCTTCGAAGGCCGTTCATAACAATCGCAGGCTTATTATTTTTCGTATCATCGAACTCGACCCATCGGAGGCGAGTATTTTTTATTGGATTTTAGCCGCTTTCTGCGCCGCGATAGTCTTAACCTCCCTAGCGCTCACGTACCATCGAATGACCTTCCATCAGCGCGTGGTCATCGGCCCGCAGTCGATAATCGTTCCGGCCTCGCGCTGGTCGCACGAAGAAAAGGAAATCGAATATCGCAATATCATCAATCTTTCGCGGTCGGAGATTAACAAACTGCTGATTATCTACATAATGCATACTGGCGGTAAAAACCATATTAATGCTGATTTTATGCCATCCAAAGCGGCCTATGAAGAGTGTTGCGAATTAATAACCTCTCGGGTCCGAGCATCTCGCGAATCGCAACATCCGAACGCTTCGGATTCAACAGTTGAATAGCGTTAAATCTAGGTGAATGCCTGCCATTGTAACATTCAGGAATCTCCTCTGGAAAAGGGGGAACAACCAGGAGTCCCGCGAGGAGTGTGCCACGCTGTGCTTGAGTAGCTTCTTGAATTTTTGCCTGCACAAGTCCGTTCTTTGACATTATCTGCATGGTCTGCACGAAAGCCTGCAAGCTCTGCGGCGATTAGTGGGAACACCAAAGAGATCCGATTATGAAGCAGTGTGCTAAAGAGTGCCGTAAATGCGACAAGGCCTGCCGGGAGATATTAAAGCATACGGGAAATGAGAGCGGGTATTCCGTGCGAAGCTGGTTGAAGAAGATTTTAGCGGAAGTGGACTGGGACATTTTTCGCAATTCCGATCGGAATCAATAGGTCGGGAATTGACGGAAGAAAAACTTGGCATCCAGTTTCAACGAATAATGAACGAAAGAACTGCTTGATTTTAGCTTTTTTCTGATACGTCGAAGGACTTTATTTCTCAAAACTTACCCAACTCTCGGGAAGCCATGACAGGAAATTCTGAAGACGGGCCGCAGCTTCCTTTATGCTCATGTTTTCCGCTGAGGAATCGTCTTCGTGTGCCCAACGATTGCGTACCCTTCGAACCGCCTGAGCATTAGCTCGGATCGACGCCGAAATTCCCTGCCCTCTCCGGCCACCGATCGAATCGATCAACACGGCTGCGTCTTCGCGACGGGTCGAGTCGTTATGTCTGGCCCGGTCGAATGACCTCAGACCAGCTTCAAACGCTGCGAACAATCTTACGAGGTAAGTGCCTTCGAGGTTTTCGTAGGCAGTCCGAAGGCTCGAGCGGACGGACTCGCTCTCAACGAGAATAGATGGATTTTTGGCAACTTCGTTCAGAAGGCGGTCCACCGCGAATTGGGCAGCTCTGTATTCGCGCTCGACCTCCTTGAGATGTTCGTGCCAGTCAAACCGAAGGTGTGGCATGGGCGGCGATGGAGTCGAGGACGCGGACCAGAGATTTCTCATCCAAAGAAAGAGTGTCGGGTTCGTTGAAAGACTCAGCAAGCGTATCGTCCGAGAAGGAGTAATGGATCATCCATTGATTTTCGCGGAAATACAAACTGGCCAAGTCTTCGTAGGTCGGCATCAAATAAAGGTCGACTGCTGCATCAGCTCCCGGGACGTCATACGCGACCGGGTCGAGCAGCACGCGGGTCGGACCCTTTTGCAGATAGAGTGCGGAGATTTCAAAAATGGAACGATCTGATGCCCGCATTCGCTTGGGATAAAGCTTTGTCGTCCAACCGACGGGCTCGGCCCAGGTTTTCACGTTCTCAATAAGATCGTCTACGAGCCGTATAAATTGAGTCTGCGTATTCGACATGGGCGCTCTCCGATAATTCCCAAGGGCACAATATACTTTAATAATTATATCAAGCCTTAGCCTGAGACGCGTCTGGAGAGTCTTCTGAGCTCCAAAATTGGCAAGATAGAAGCTTAATAACTTTCCTCGCCCAGATTACCGAACAGGAACTGGCACCTGCGGCGCCATTCTCTGTACGCTTTTGTTCGTGAAAGTACTCAATCCTTCTTCTTCCCGCCTACGACAATCTTGGTCACCACTTCCTTGCCGTCCCGCGTGTCCGTGAAGATCGTGGCTTCGACCCCTTCCTTTACCGATTTCAAGCCATCGGGCAGCTCAGGCGTTTTAGCCCCTTTGCCTTTCTTATGAAAGGTCGCAGTCTTATCGACACTCAGAACCTTCTGCTTGCCGTCCACGGTGATAGTGATCGTACTGTCTTCACCGTCGCGCTTGATCTTGCTGATTTTGGAGGTGTACTCCTCCGCCGAGATCAGACTGATGAAGACGAACAGGGCGACAAAAGGGGCCAGCATTCTTCGCATCGCAATAATCTCCTGATTTCGGCTAAGAACTCGTTAGGGAATTGAACCCGAACCCACCCGGCCGGTTTCGAATACTCGCTTATCCCCACATTCCCAAGAGTATCAAACCCTATTTTAGCTTAAAAAGCTCATATATTCTTATGTTTGATCTTGCATTAGCTCGAATTGCCCGTTATTCGCAGTAAATTATCCGAATAACTGGAATCGAATTATGCCTCGTTCACGAATTTCGATTGCTCTATTGGTGGGACTATTCTCGATTGGTTGTGCCTCGCTGACTTCCACCCCTTTGTCCTCGGAATCTGTCGAGATTGCACCTCAAGTGCCCCGAGTTGAAGAGTCGGAAACGCAAAATACTTACTGGGGCGGCCTGACGGGGCAACTGAGTCAGGCCGGGCACTGGGTCCAGTCCAACGTCAGTTTTAATACGGCCCTGATCTATTGCAATAATGGCCAGCACTGGCTGCAGGAAAACGAATCGGTGAAAATCGGCCTCGAATATATGTCTCAAGCGAAATCGTGGGTCGTTGAAAATGTCTCGGTAAAGACCGTGATGCTTCAGG
Organism: Telmatocola sphagniphila; assembly: GCF_018398935.1. Taxonomy (GTDB): domain Bacteria; phylum Planctomycetota; class Planctomycetia; order Gemmatales; family Gemmataceae; genus Telmatocola; species Telmatocola sphagniphila. Next base: position 5,191,955 of record NZ_CP074694.1, read on the forward strand.
TCGACAAAGTCGATCGCTGGATGGAAGACAAGGAAACGCTGAAGAAGAGCTTGTACGGCGTGGAATTAATGGCGCAAGTTGTAGGTGTTGTCGGCGGCGTTGCTGCGAAAGTGGCGCTGCACTAATTGAAGTCAAATCTTTCAGTTTTTTTCGAGCGATTGAAATCATGATCTACCGTAGCCCCATATCCCTTTCCGCGATCCTCGGCCTGCTCTTGAGCGGCTGCACTTTTTCTAAGCCCCAACCGGATGGCAGCGTCAAGTACACGCCGTATGGTAAGTTGGTTCGCTGGTCGGATCGCCATCCTTTACTTCCATCCAAAGAACAGGCTACCGCATTAGCCGTGGTGGGAGTGGCCGCCGTGGGGTTGGGCTACCTTGCGCTTCACGAGATAGAAAAAGGTCGCCTCAACCTCGATTTCCTTTCGGAAGATGACAACACCACTTCGGACAACACACAGAATCAAAACGCGACTCAAGCTCCAAGCCCGCCTCCTCCACCTCCTAAAGCTCGCTCCCATTGATTCGAAATTTCCCGAGATTCAACACCCGGCCGATTCCGAGACCTAGAATAAAGGAATGAGCAGCGAGACAATCACCTGCCCGGATCGCCCGATGTTAATCCGGATACTCGAGGGAAAAGCCCCACCAGAAGAAGGGGAAGCGCTGGCTCAGCACGTCGAAAACTGTCCCCAGTGTTCGGCTCAAATCCTTCGCCTCCGGGAAGAATCAACTCCAGTTCCCTTATCCGTACCCCCACAACTGCAGCGCCCCTGGAAAGCGTTCTGGATGTTCGCGGCCACCCTGCTGATCGTTTCCATAGCCATCTACTGCGTAGTGCAGCAGGTACATCGCCCGTAACTGCCTGTTCCGAGCTTTTGGCACATCGCTTGCGTTATTCAGCGTCAAAATTTCAGTCCCGCGGGCGGCACAAGAGTTTTCGATGAAAGTCTTCCATTGCGATCACTGTGAGTCTCTGGTCTTCTACGAGAATTCGCAGTGCATGAATTGCGGCAACACTCTGGCTTACCTGCCCGATGTCGGGGAGGTCTGTTCGCTCGATCAGGGGCAGGATCAGCTCTGGACCTCTCCGAACGATCGGGCGAAGGGGAAGAAGTATCGACTTTGCTCCAACTACTGCAATGCCAATGTTTGTAACTGGGCCGTTTCTGCCGAGCAGGATAACGAGTTCTGTCGATGTTGCCGGCTGACGCGGGTCATCCCCGATCTCTCGATCGCCGGGAACGACCGGGCCTGGTACAAACTTGAAATCGCCAAACGGCGCTTGATCTATGATCTGCTCCGATTGCAACTGCCGGTGCAGAGCAAACAAGAAGATCCCGAGCAGGGACTGGCCTTCGAATTTCTCGGCAACACCACTCAGACCATACTTACCGGCCACGAAAATGGCGTCATCACCATCAATATTGCCGAGGCCGACGATACGGAACGTGAGCGACGCCGTTCCCAGTTGCACGAACCCGTACGCACACTGCTGGGTCATTTTCGGCACGAAATCGGTCATTACTATTGGGATCGGTTGATCGCCAACGGCCATCGGCTGCTCGAGTTTCGCCAGCTCTTCGGCGATGAACGACAAGACTATTCCGCCGCCTTGCAGAGGCACTATCAGGAAGGACCGCCGGCCGACTGGACCGAGAGTTACGTCAGCGCCTACGCCAGCTCGCATCCCTGGGAAGACTGGTCGGAAACCTGGGCCCATTATCTGATGATTGGCGATTCTCTGGAAACGGCCGGGGCCTGCGGTTTGAGCTTGAAACCCCGCCGACGTGATGAGCCGACGCTCAAATCGGCTCCTTCGACGAACAATTCTTTCGACAAATTAATCGAAGCCTGGTTCCCGCTGACTTACGCGCTCAACAATCTGAACCGGGGCTTGGGTCATTCCGATGCTTATCCCTTCGTTTTATCGTCTCGAACCGTCGAAAAATTGCGATTCGTACACCAAACCATTTATTTGAATGAGGAAAGTCAAAAATAAGCCGCAGTTAATGAATATCTCGAACGAGTGTTTGAGCGATTTCATTTGTGATTTTATCCGCTTATGCGCCACGAACGAACCAATTGGCGCTTTCCGAACTGTTTAGGCGATTTCGCTACACTCCGCAGAGAGTATTTGTTTGCTAAATACCCCCTAATCCGCGAAAATTCCAACATCAAAGAGCCACCTGGTGCCGAACCCGGCTGGTTGCCGGATTATAAGGGTTTACCTATAATCACACTCTTTGAAAATTCGGCATTAATTAAATGCTGATTGGAATGTTAAAGAGTTGGATAGGAAGGACTCATGCGTTTCAACCTGGTCGATCGCATTGTGGCGTGGGAACCGGGCAAGACGCTGAATGCGGAAAAATATCTGACGCTGGGTGAAGAGTATCTGCGCGATCATTTCCCGACGTTTCCAGTTATGCCGGGTGTGTTGATGCTGCAGAGCGTGGTCGAAGCCAGTAGCTGGCTTTGGCGCATATCTCGAGATTTCGACAGTACCGTGATTGCACTGCGGGAAGCCCGAAACGTAAAATACGGCACCTTCATGGAGCCGGGACGGATAATGGAAATAGCGGTTGAGCTCATCAAGACGGATGGTTCGACCGCGACCTTTCGGGGCAAGGGAAATATTAAAGGGGGAGCGCAAACCGTCAGCGCTCAGATCGTTCTGACCGCATATAACGTGTCGGAGAAGAGTCCCCACGGCGAGATTTTAGACGAAAAACTCAATCGGCACTGGCGGGAACGCTTCGCCTGGCTGAGTGGGGAGTTTCAAAAGGCTAATTAGGCGGGTAGCGAAAGCGACCTGAGGATATACATGCTTTTGAAGGATCAAATAGCTCTGGTAACCGGCGGGAGCCGGGGTATCGGCCGCGGCATAGTACTGGCTCTGGCAAAAGAAGGAGCCAAGGTTTGCTTCGTCTACAAAGGCAGCGAAGCGGCCGCCAAGGCTCTGGAAGTCGAAGTCCAGACGGCCGGGGGTACGGCATTGGCCATCCAGGGCGACGTTTCCAAGTCGGACGAAGCCAATCGAATCGTCGAGAAGGTTCTGGCCGAGCAGGGCCGGATTGACATCCTGGTCAACAACGCCGGGGTGATTCGCGATGGCCTGTTTTTGCGCATGAGCGAAGAGGACTGGAATACGGTAATAAACACTAACCTCGGCGGGGTTTTCAACTTCTGCCGTGCAGTTTCCGCACAAATGGCGCTGAAACAAAGGTCGGGGCGCATTATCAATATAAGTAGCGTGGCGGCCGAGCATGTGAATGCCGGTCAGGCCAACTACGCCGCCAGTAAGGGAGCTGTGAATAGCTTTACTAAAGTACTGGCTGTGGAACTGGGCAGCCGGGGCGTGACCGTGAATGCGGTGGCCCCCGGATTTATTGAGACCGATATGAGTGAAGCGGTTCGCAATAAAGCGGGCGACTTCATTGCCAAAAAATTGGTGCCCCTGCGCCGGCTCGGCAAGCCGGAAGACATTGCCAGTGTGGTGGTGTTCCTGGCCAGCCCGGCGGCGAGTTATGTGACCGGGCAGGTTATCACGGTGGACGGCGGCCTGTGTCTGGGTGCCGTTTCCGGTTGACCCGAATTTCAGCGGTTGGCGATAGGAATTTCAGGAGATTGTTTCCATGACTAAGGAAGAGATATTCGACAAGGTGAAGGCGACCCTCGTAGATTCGCTCAACGTGGATGACGCCGAAGTCACCCCCAAGTCGACTCTTCAGGGCGATTTGAATGCCGAGTCGATCGACTTCCTCGATATCGTCTTCCGTCTCGAACGCGAATTCGGCATCAAAATCGACCGCGGCGAACTCTTCCCCGAATCGATTTTTCAGAGCGACAGCGAGTTCGTCAAGGATGGCAAAGTCACCGAAAAAGGCATCGAAGAACTGAAAGCGAAAATGCCTTTCGCCGACCTGAGCGACTTCATCAAGAATCCGACGCTGGAAGCCATCAGCAATCTGTTCACCGTCGAATCGATCGTGAACTTCATCGATATGAAGCTGAAGGCCAAATAGTTTCCGGTACCGGTTCACGGTGTCCCAACCGGCTCGCGAAGAACGGATGACTCTCTATGCGTTGGGTCTGGATCGATCGATTTGTGGAGTTTCAATCGCGCCAGCGGGCAGTGGCCGTTAAAAATCTCAGCATGGCTGAGGAATTTTTCGACGAACACTTTCCCGGCTACCCGGTTATGCCGGCGGCCTTGTTTCTGGAAGGTTTGGCCCAGACCGGCGGTATACTTGTAGGTGAAGCGAATGACTTTAAAGAAAAGGTCGTTCTCGCTAAAATCCCGACGGCAAAGTTTCATCGCGAAGTCTTTCCGGGGGAACAGCTTACGTACACCACGGAAGTGCTGATTCTTCGCGAAGAGGGAGCTTCGGTCCGCGGCACGATCCATGCCGGGGCGGAGCTAGTCGCCGAAGCGGAAATTTTCTTTGCCCATCTGGATCAGGCTCGCAGCAAGCAAATGTTCGGGGATTCGAACTTTGTTTTCACTGGCGAATTGAAAAATCTGCTGGGACTCGCCCGTCTGGCAGCGAACGGCTCGTCAAACACCGAGGAGGGTGCCAAGGCGTAACGCCGGGATGTCCTTTAAGTTTTTGCCGGCTTGCAACAACGGCAACGGATCGCGCAGGAGCGCGAACACCTGATTATTACCCCGGAGACTTACACCATGGCTGCCAGCACAAGAAGATCGGTGATTACCGGTATCGGCGTGCTCTCCGCCGTCGGCACCAACCCCGCGACTTTCTGGGAAAATCTCAGCGCTGGCCGAACCGGCATCAAACGGATCCAGCACGTCGATCCCGAACAGCTTCCCTTTCGCGTGGCTGCCTACATCTCCGACTTCGACGCCAAAAAACAGATCGACAAGAAAATGCGGAAAGCGCTGAACGTCATGGCGCGCACCGTGCAGCTGGGAGTCGTCGCCGCACAACTGGCGATGGAAAATGCCAAGATGGGGGAAGGGCAACTCGATCCCGCCCGCTTCGGCATCGAATTCGGCGCCTCGATGATCGCTTCCGATCTCGACGATATCGCCCGCGCTTCCAAAATCAGCACCAACTGCAAGCCCGGCTTCGTCGATTACGAAATCTGGGGCGCACAAGGCCTGTCGCAGATTCCTCCCTTGTGGATGTTGAAGTATCTGCCGAACATGCCCGCCTGCCACGTTTCCATCCAGCACAATGCCCAGGGGCCCAACAACACCATGACGGCCAGCGACGTGGCCGGGATTCTCGCGCTGGGTGAAGCCTTCCGAATCAGCGAACGGGGCACCGCCGACTTCTTCCTGGTCGGCGCCACCGAGAGCAAGATGAACCCGCTCTCGCTTTCCCGGCATGCGACCTTCCAGCAGCTTTCCCGAAAATTCGAACACCCCGAGAAAGTGCTTCGTCCGTTCGATCAGGGCCGCGATGGCACGGTCATGGGAGAAGGCGCCGGCGTGCTTGGTCTGGAAGATCTGGAACATGCCACCAAACGCGGTGCGAAAATTTACGCCGAACTCCTCGGCTTCGCTTCCGGCTTTGACCGCAAAAAAGACGGCGAAGTCCTGGGTAAGATCATCCTCAAGGCTTTGAAAGAGGCCCGCGTTTCTCCTGAGGAAATCGACCACGTCAATGCCCACGGGATCGGCACACCCTCCGCCGATATCATGGAGGCCCGCGGCATCGCTAATGTTTTCGGCACCAAAACACCTGTGGTCGCTTACAAACCCAATTTCGGCACTATGGGAGCGGCCGGCGGATTGGTGGAACTCACGGCCAGTATTCTCGCCTTGGAAAACGGACTGCTGCCGCCCACTCTGAATTGCGAGAATCAGGACCCGGCCTGTCCCATCCACATCCATAAAGAGGGACTGCGTCCTGTAACCAAACCTCACTTCGTGAAAATCAGTTTCACCGATATGGGGCAAGTAGCTGTAGCCGTCCTGAAAAAGCCGGAATGATCCCTCGATTTGAGGGGCTGTTGCGACAATCCCCACAATCGTATCGGCCGCTAGATTCCGGCCGCAATCCGGCAAGATTAGTCATTCGATTTGCGCAAGTCGCGATCGATTGCGGGTACTGATATAGTAGGAGATGCAACATGGCTCGACGTCGGGTAGTGGTGACGGGTGTGGGGATGATTACCCCAATCGGTCATACGGTTGAAGAAACCTATCGCAACCTCTGTGAAGGCGTCAGCGGCGTCGATCTCATTAAGCACTTTGATGCAAAGACTTTTCCAACCAAATTTGCAGCCGAAGTAAAAAATTATGACCTCGGCAAATACGTCAAGGATGTCTCCAAGTACGATCAGTCGGGACTGAATACCCGGTTCGCACTCGGCTCGGCCTTTCAGGCTCTGTCGGATGCCAATTTAATCGACAATCATTCGATCGATCGGTTGGACATCGGCGTTTATCTCGGCTCGGGGGAAGGCAGCCACGATTTTCATCATCTGGTGGAATCGACGGGGAAGTCGGTCGACGAATCGATGAAGCTGAACGTCCAGAACTATTTCCACTCCGCCCTTCAGACTCTGAAGGGGAAGCGCGAATACGAAATGGAAATGCACACCACGGCCGGTCATCTGGCGGAAGAGTTCGATCTGCAAGGTCCGAACTACACCTGCTTGACCGCTTGTGCTGCCAGTAGCCAGGCCGTCGGCGAGGCCACCGAGCTGATCCGTCGTGGCGATGCGAAAATCATGTTGAGCGGGGGTTCCCATTCCATGATCCATCCGTTCGGGGTCACGGGGTTCAACCTGCTCACGGCTCTTTCGACGCACAATACGGATCCCAAGAAGGCCAGCCGACCGTTCGATCTGACCCGGGATGGCTTCGTTTTGGGGGAAGGTTCCGGCATGGTGGTGCTGGAAGAACTCGAGCACGCCAAAAAACGCGGAGCTCCCATCTATGGCGAAATCACCGGATATGGTACGACGGGCGATGCCTATCGCATGACTGATAGCCCGCCGGACGGCCGGGGAGCAGTGGCTAGCATTCGGATGGCATTGAAAGATTCGGGTTTTGGTTTGACTGACATCGACTACATTAATGCTCACGGAACGAGCACTCAGGTAAACGATTCTTCAGAAACTATTGCCGTGAAGACGGTTTTTGGCGAACAAGCTTATAAAATACCGATGAGCAGCAACAAAAGTATGCACGGACATTTAATTGCTGCTACGGGCGTGGTAGAAATGATCTCGAGTTTGATGACGATCCGGCATGGCGTGCTGCCGCCGACGATCAATTATCAGACCCCCGATCCGGAGTGCGATTTGGATTACGTGCCCAATGTGGCCCGGCAGAAGCCGGTGAAAAATGTTCTAAGTAACAGTTTCGGCTTCGGTGGTCAGAACATTACCTTGATCATCAGCCGATTCGATAAGTGAGGATCCTGCGGATAATTTGTATTGCGCGGAAAGGATAAAAGTCTTTCCATCATTATGACAAGTAATACAAAGACAGAACGTAGACTTGGACTCTCGCGCATGTAAATTGTATAAAGTGAAGAATTCGGGGAGACGTTTTCTCATAAAGAGCCGACGTCTCCCGGTGAACCGCGTATGGACACCCACACACCTGGCCCACTTGACTCTCGCCGCAGGACGCGTTTCGCCGGTCTTTTTGGAGTGCTTAGCTGATGAGTTTAGTCTGGTTGGGAATCATCATAGTTTTCGCACCACCCGCCGTGGCTTTTTTGCTCGTCATGGCGATGTTCTATTATGTGAAGACCAAATTCGAGGGTAAACTCCTACGCATATTCCAGGAAAAGCCTCTTTTCATCATCCCGCGCGGCGACCGGATTGATCGGGCCGAGCAAGTGAACATTCCCACGCAGGATGGTGGCAACCTCTGTGGATGTTATCTTAAGAGCGAAGCTCCCGAGCGCAAGGGGGTAATTCTTTTTGGTCTGGAATACGGTTCGAATCGCTGGTCCTGCCTGCCCTATTGTGAAGAATTGCTCAAAAATGGGTACGATGTTTTCGCTTTCGAACCGCGCGGCCAGGGCGAAAGCTCTGCCATCGCCAACTACAAGCCGTTGCAATGGCTGACCCGCTATGAACTCGAAGACACCCTGCTCGCCATCGAATATCTCCAGGCCCGGCCCGACGCCGATCCCAACGGCATTGGCTTCTTCGGTATTTCCAAGGGGGGAAGTGCCGGTTTGATGGCCGCTTCCCAGCACGCCTACATCCGTTGTGTTGTCACTGATGGGGCGTTCGCCACCGTCGGGACCATGATTCCCTACATCCGAAAGTTCGCCAACATCTATAGCAACAACGATATGCTTAAGGACCTGCTGCCCGACTGGTTCTTCAGCATGTTCGCCAAGAGCGGCGTTCGTCAGCTCGGCAAAGTGCTGCAAGTCGAATACATGCACATCGAACCGGCCATGAAGAAGCTGAAACGGCCGCTGATGATGATTCATGGCGAGAAGGACACTTATATCCGCGTGTCGATGGCCGAAGACCTCTATCGTCGTGCGGCCCAGCCCAAGAAATTCTGGGTTGTTCCCGGGGCTAAGCACAATCAGGCTCTCAATGTCGCCGGAGCGGAATATCGCGAAAACGTGAAGGCCTTCTTCGACTACCACCTCGCCGGTATCGAGCCGGGCTCCAAGCCGGTCTCGGTCGATTTGCCGGATAACGTGAGCTTGTAGGAAAGCGGTAAGCTATCAGCTATCAGCTATCAGCTATCAGCTAGAAGATCGGGCTATCATTTTTTGTCCGCACGGCGGAAATTAGTTCAAATTTTTACCAGCATGGCGTAGAGTAGTTCAAAATGGACTATCAAACGCTGAACGCTGAACGCTGAACGCTGAACGCTGAACGCTGAACGCTGAACGCTGAACGCTGAACGCTGAACGCTGAACGCCCCCAACTCCCTCTCCACCCATGAAAATTCCACTTCCCAAAAATCGGTCCCTTCGCTGGGGACTGTTTTTTAGTCTCCTGTGTTTCGGTTTTTATCTAAGCCTGGCTCTGTACCGCTGGAAGATCGGGCGGGATTCGGCCCGGGAACTTCAGGAGATCGTCGAGCGACTGAATCGCGAAGATCCGGGTTGGGATTGGGAGTCGTTCGTTAACCGGCCCTGGACGATCCCCGACGACAAAAACAGCTTCACCATTCTGAAACAAATCTTCATCGCTCCTAAGTTCAAAATCTTAGAAATCGACCCCAATATTCACGATTGGCGCATTCTTCCGGAGAAGATGCCACCGGAGGTCTGCGAGTGGGTCAGCACGTATCTGAATGATCGTAGGGAGGCTGTCGAGCTCTGTCGAAAGCTGGTGGATTATCCCGAAGGACGACATCGGATCCAGTATTCGGAAGATATCATCAGCACCTTGTTACCCACGGTACAGGATACCCGGGTCGTAGCATCTCTCCTGCAGTGGGATATCCGCATGCAGTCCCAGCTGGGAAATTTCGACACCTGCGTGCAGGACTTGCGCGCGATGCGAAATGCGGCTCGCTCCTTCGGCGATGAAGGTTTCCTGATCGCCGCACTCGTTCGCATTGCCATCGATACCATTTTTTGTCAAAGCCTTCAGGAAATGCTCTCCCAGGGTGAAACGACGGAAGCGCAACTGGCGTTATTACAAAAGGAACTGGCCGAGGAATTGGCCGATGAATTCCCCTATCGTTCTTTGCGCTGCGAGCGGGCCATCATGTTTTACATGGTGAAATATTTCGGAGAAAATCTGGGATTGAACAAACAAAGTTTACGGGTACTCAATGGCCTCGCTGGGCCTTCCCCCAATGAACCCAACCAATTCCAGTCGGCCTTGTTGACGTTCCGCTATCCCCCCTACGCCAAGGCGGATCAGGCTTATGCTTTAAAAATGATGACAGCGTATATGGAAGCCTACCGGCTGCCGTTAGAGCAGCGAAACCAAAAATTTGAGGAATTGGATGAGAGTTTCAAAGTCTCTCGAGGAATGTTTCAAGCCAAAACTTTGCTGACGAACTTACTGTTTCCCAGTGTCAGCAAAATTTATCAACGAAGTGAACCCCGGCGGAAAGCGCTGCTCCGTTGCACCCTTCTGAGCATCGCCAGCGAAAGATTTCGTCTGGCCAACAAACGCTGGCCCAAGTCGCTCGAGGAACTTGTACCGAAATTCATTGAAAAAATCGATGTGGATCCTTACACCGAAACCCCTTTGAAATTTTTGACTCTTCGCGATGGAATCGTCATTTACAGTGTTGGGGAAGACCGCCTCGATGATGGGGGTGCGGTTTTACCGAATCAAAATCCCAATTTCGAGCGGGGCCAATATGCCCAGGGCAGCAACGGGCTCAGCAAAGATATCGGCTTCCGGTTGTGGAACACGGAGAAGCGGGGAAGATAGTCACCCAGTTGGGCACTTCCAATTGTTCTCTTCTATATACTCTGCGCCTTAGTATTTTTTCAAATACATTTAACCGCAGAGAACACAGAGGGCACAGAGCGAAATCCCTCAAATAAAACCAGCGCCGCTCTAACACTTAATTCTGATTTTATTCACGACTCCCCTCTGTGATCTCTGTGTGCTCTGCGGTTAACTTATTTTGTAACTTTAGACGATTTTCAACGAGCATAATCACCCCGCATAAACCCGCTATCCTCCGGCGGATAATACGCAATATTTAAGTCTTCCACCTTCTGCACCTGACCCGCTTTTGAACGCGATTCCAACGCATAATCGAGAATGCTGCCCGTCAGTTGCGTGCGCTGCACCGGATAAGTCGGCTTGCCGGTATCCATGAATTTTTCGACCTGAATCGCCAGAGCTTCCAGGAAGGCCGCGCCGGGAGGCGGTGGAAGCCAGAATAGCGTGCTGACAGGTTTCTCCTGCCCCGCGAGTTTGGCCGCGAAGGTTTCATCGGCCACATGGCCATCGAGTTGAAGAATCGTCGCTTTCAGGCCATCGTTATACTCGATCAGAAATACCACCGGGCTCTGATTCAGATCCTTATTGCGGAGGCCGGTCTTCATCCACTGCTGGCAGTTCTCCTTGATATCGCCATTATTTCGGCTACTACTTCGGCTCAGCGCGGCCTCCAGCAACTTCCAGGACCACTGCCCCGCATCGCCCGCTTTCCAGACCGCATCGCCGACCAGACATTGTACTTTTCGCACCCCCTGGTTCGGTGGGGTTTCCGCAGGACTCGAAAACCGGCGTTCGACCATGCACTGCAAAGCTTCCAGGGCGTGGATGCCGTAGATTTCCAGCTCGCCCCGCGAAGCGACTAGAGCTTCTTCCATTTTGGTTCCCAGCGGCAGATCCAGTTCCGGCCGGCGCCAGGTTACGGGCAGACTGCTACCGGCCAACATGGGGAATTTCAATTCCGCAGAGGTCGCCACCATCTTAGCCGCTTTGTGCCGGTCGTACGACAAGTGCTTGTCGCAGAAAACCGGCACGCTTCGGCCCGATTTGCGAAACACTTCAACAATTTTCTGAAACATCTCATAACGGGGATAGAGTTTCTGCTGCTTGCCGTTGTAAGGATACTCGCCATGCTCGCAGATCAGCAGCACCCCATCGACGGCCAGTTGCCCGGTGCCCAAGGTCAGGGCTTCTTCGATGGTCTTGGCCCGTCGGAATTGATGCTTCTTCGACAGATCCCCGCTTAAATCCTCGGCAGGAATCTGATCGACGTAGCAACTGGCAATCCCACTACTCGGGAAGTGATACTGACCATCGGGCAGCAGATAGCCGTTGAGAAATCGGCCGCAAATGTGGTAACTGTGCGAAAGATATTTATAAACCGAGGTAACCACGGCCAGTTTCTTCTGGGGAGCCTTGGTCCGTTGCGGCGGCTGGCTGCGCGGGGAATCCTCCGCGTGAAGGCCTATCGGCAGCGTGGTCAGCGAACCCAGGGTCTGCAAAAATGAGCGTCTGTTCATCGGAGAATTCCAATCGGAAGAAGCTTGGCAGGGCATCCATTGAACCAAACTGAAGAATAATCTGCCAGCACAGAATCCTTTTGTGGTTCCATTCCATGTCGATTCTTAAAATAGCGACTCGTTATTCGATCACCGCAGGAATACACCCTATGACGCGCTTCGCGGTTTTTACTCTGACACTTTTCGTGGGCTTAGGAGGCATCACGACCATGCCGGTTTATTCCGATGAAGGTATGTGGCTTTTGAACGAGCCCCCCACGAGCATTCTTCTGACGAAGTACAATTTTGAACTCACTCCCGAATGGTTGGAGAATGCCCGGCTTTCTTCGATCCGCTTCAACAACGGCGGCAGCGGTAGCTTTCTCTCGGCCGATGGTCTGATTATCACCAACCATCACATCGGGGCCGACGCCCTGCAGAAGTTGAGCAACAAGGACCGCAATCTGTTCCGCGACGGCTTCTACGCTAAAAAGCAGTCGGAGGAATTGAAATGCAACGACCTGGAATTGAACGTTCTGCAGGAAATTGTCGATGTCACTCAACAGGTGAACGATGCGGTGAAGCCGAACATGAGTCCCGCGGAAGCCTCCGCCGCTCGCCGTGCAGCGATGTCGGCGATCGAAAAGGAATCGACCGAAAAGACCAAGCTTCGCAGCGATATCGTCACCTTGTATCAGGGCGGAGCTTATCACCTTTACCGCTACAAGAAGTACGTCGATGTCCGGCTGGTGTTCGCCCCGGAAGAGAACATTGCCCACTTCGGCGGCGATGTCGATAATTTCGAGTACCCGCGGTTCTGCCTCGATATCTGCTTCTTCCGGGCCTATGAAAACGACAAGCCGGCCCAGGTCAAGAATTACTTCAAGTTCAATCCCAACGGACCGGTCGAGAACAGTCTGGTATTCGTCACCGGCCATCCGGGCACGACCAATCGTCTGGAAACCTACGACAAGCTGATTCACCGCCGCGATGTCACCCTGCCCATCAACCTGTCCCGGCTTCGCATGATGGAAGCGACTTTAACCCAGTACAGCGAAAAAGGGCCGGACGAACGACGGCAAGCGAACAACGACTTGCGCCGGGTGGCCAATAGCCGCAAAGCGTTCTCCGGCCAGTATGCGGGTCTGCTCGATCCGACCGTTCTCGAAGAGAAAAAGAAGCAGGAGACCAATTTTCAGCTTCGCGTCAAGTTGGATCAGGGGGAAGAGGAACTCGATAAGTTCCTGAAAGCTCAGAAGCGGATCGCTGATATCCAGAAGGAATTCACAAAATTCGAGAAGGAATACTCGATGCTCGAACGGGGCGATGCATTCACCTCGGAGCTGTTCACTATCGCCCGTCATATCGTGCGGCTGGCGGAGGAAACGGCCAAGCCGAATTCCGAACGCCTGCGCGAGTATCGCGATTCCAACCTGGAATCGCTGAAGCTCCAGCTGTTCTCCCCCGCCCCGATCCACAAGGATCTGGAAATCCAGAAATTGACGGCCTCCTTGACCTTCTTCGCTGAAGTCTTCGGCCGGGATGCCCCGATCGTCCAAAAAATCCTCGGCGGCGCCAATCCGCAGAAGCGCGCCACTTCGATCATCAATCGGTGCAAGCTGTTCGATCCGGAATTCCGCAAAGAGTTGGTCAGTCAGGGAGTTCAGGGTCTGGATGTGACCAGCGACGATATGGTGCAGCTGGCCCGCATGGTCGATGCCGATGCCCGCACCTTCCGCACCCTGTACGAAGAGGAAGTGGAAGAGCCGGAACGGCAGGCTTTCAGCGAACTCGCCAAACTGCGCTTCAAGGCGTTCGGCAAAACGGTCGCGCCCGATGCCACCTTCACACTGCGCATCGCCTTCGGCACTGTTAAAGGTTACGAAACCGACGCGAAAGAGAATATTCCGTTTCATACCACCTTCGAAGGGCTCTATTCGCGAGCCACTAAGCTGCAGAATCGCGAACCGTTCGAACTCCCCAAACGCTGGCTCGAAGGCAAATCCAAGCTCGATCTGAAGACTCCCTTCAATTTTGTCTCCACCGCTGATACCATCGGCGGCAATTCGGGCAGCCCCGTGCTGAACGAAAAAGGAGAGTTCATTGGCATCAACTTCGATCGCAACCGCTACGGTCTGGTTCGCAACTTCCTGTATACCGACGTGCAGGCCCGGCACATCGCCGTGCACTCGAAGGGAATTCTCGAAGCTTTGAAAAAGCTGTACGACTGCCAGGCGCTCGTCGACGAAATTACCCGTTAATTCGCCGTTTTGCTTCCGTCGCCCTTGAAAGGCCGCGGCCTCTCATTTAGGAAAAATACGATATAGACCGGGCAGAGTTTCTCCCGGCAGAACATCGCCTGATCAGGATCCGATTCTTAACCCATGTCACGAACACCAGTTATTTTAATTACCGGGGCTTCCGGCGAAATTGGCCACGGTTTGATAGAGCGACTTTCAACCAGCCAGAAAAAACCGATTGTCACCCTCGACCTGGCGCCACTCGCCCCCGGGTTGAGTTCGAAAGTCCGGCAGCATTACATCGGGTCGATTCTCGATAGCACACTGCTCGATCGCATCCTGGCCGAATTCGAAATCGATATGATTTTCCACCTGGCGGCCGTGCTTTCCACCGGGGGGGAATTCGCGCCGCTGGTGGCTCATAAGGTCAACGTCGAAGGCACTTTGGCGATGCTGGAATTCGCCCAGCGCGAAGGAGAATCGCACGGCCGCCCCGTAGTGTTTCTTTATCCCTCTTCGATTGCCGCTTACGGCATTCCCAATTTGAAAGCGAAGGCCGAAGCGGGTCGCGTTCGGGAAGAGCAGTTCAACACGCCCACCACCATGTACGGCTGCAATAAGCTCTATGGCGAACATCTGGGGATCTACTACGCCGGGCACTACAAGCAGCTCTCGGAAACTCCGCTGGCAGGTAAGGTCGATTTTCGGGGCATCCGATTTCCCGGTCTGATCTCGGCCATCACCCTTCCTTCGGGTGGTACCTCCGACTTTGCACCGGAGATGATTCACGCGGCGGCGCAGGGCAAGCCCTATGCCTGCTTCGTCCGGCCCGATACTCGCATCCCCTTCATGGCCATGCCCGATGCGATTGAAGCCATGATCAAACTGGCCTTGGCCGATAAATCGAAGCTCTCCCGGCACGTTTACAATATCGATGCGTTCAGCCCGACCGCCGAGGATGTCGCAGCCGTGGTTCGCAAGGCTTTTCCCAAAGCGGAACTGTCGACGGTCGTCGATACCAAACGACAGGGCATCGTCGATACCTGGCCAGCCGAGGTTGATGATTCAACGGCCCGACGCGACTGGGGTTTCGAACCGCGTTACAATTTCACCAAAGCTTTTGAAGAATATTTGATTCCGACCATTCACCAGCGTTATGCTGAGTGAAGTTGTTAATTGGTAGTGAGATTAAAAGCATACTTTATACTTCCGGTGGGAAGTGAGGGCATCGAACATGGATGATCTGAATCGCCGGGCGTTTCTGGCCGCGGGAGCGGCCGCCGTGACGATACCGAGTCTGGCAAACGCGGGCGAGGAACGCGATTATCCGGCTCCCAAGTATACTCCCAAGCGCGCTAAGCCGAGTTTGAAGCCGCAGCTCGTGGAAGATTTCGTGCTCTTTGGTCACTATGACCTGGAGATGGTGAAGAAGCTCCTGGAAAAAGAGCCGAAGTTGCTCAACGCCGCCATGGACTGGGGAGCTGGCGACTGGGAAACGGCCCTGGGTGGGGCTTCGCATCTGGGCAATCACGAAATCGCCGAATTTCTGCTCTCCAAAGGAGCCCGAATCGATATTTTCGCGGCCACTTCTTTAGGTATGCTGGATGTTGTGAAAAGTATGATCACAATTTATCCAGCGCTCATTGATGCCAAGGGGCCGCATGGCATCGATCTTTATATGCATGCCCGCATGGGTAAGGACCGGGCCAAGCTGGTGCTGGCATACTTGCAAAGCGTGAAACCGGAACCCCCAAAACCCGAAAAGAAAAAGGAAGAACCGGCCAAAAAGCCTATCTAAAGTGCTTTCGACTAGCTATCATAGGGATTAATACTTACCCGGTTTCGCCGGGCGTCCATCCAAGATAAGCTTTTAACGATCCAAATAACCTCTCTCTTTGGATGGATATGTGCGAATGCACATGTCAAATTCCATTTGCTGCAGAGAGGGCTTCCGTGCAACTCACTCAGTTTTCGGACTATTCCCTTCGGACAACGCTGTATTTGATGGCTCACCCGGAACGTCTGGTTGCCGTGGAGGAGATCAGCAAGGCGTATTCCATCTCTCGCCATCATCTGGTGAAAGTGGTTCAACGGCTGGTCGAACTAGAATTTATTGTGGCTCTGCGTGGTCGCAACGGCGGCATGCGGTTGGCCAAAAAGCCGGAGGAGATTAATGTAGGTCAGATGGTGCGAGGCACCGAGCCGAATTTCAATCTCGTGGAATGCTTCGATGAGGTGCACAATACCTGTCCTATTTCATCGGTCTGCGGATTGAAAGGGGCGCTCTATCAGGCGAGGGAAGCATTTCTGAAGGTGCTGGATAGCTACTCTCTGGCCGACTTCCAGAGTAACTCGTCGCAGTTGATCCCGTTGTGGGAACTCCGACTGCGGGATTCGGAGAAGGTGGTGGTGTAGGGGGGTGCAGGGAAAAGAGGGTCGAACAGAGTTTGCGACCGTAGTCACAAGCCACATCCTATGGCTAGCTTTAACCCGTTATCCGGGCTTGCCTTGTCTGGAACTGGCTATCTGCCAGCGCAGATTCAAAATATCAGACCTCGCTATAACAGGGCAATCATCGATTTCATAATTTAACGCGAGATGAGGATTGAGGCCTTTTCAGATACCCGATCTTTCACTCGCTGGTAATTAGCCACGGGCACCCGACTGCTGGCAGGAAGTGTCGCTGGCGAAAGCAGCTGCGCCCTGAAAATTGAGCAAGATTGTTCGAGCGATTTCTCCAGTAAACCTTCAAGTTGGGAGAAGGGCATGAGTATCAAAGGTTACTTATACTTGGGTTGTGTCGTGGTCGCCGTGACGATGTCATCGAAGGTCGCGACGCGCGGCGGAGGTCCCGGCACGTGGAGTATCCTGCTCGCAGCTCTTGGTGGACTGACTCTTTTGCTCATCCTGGATCTTTGGGGATTTATTCAACAGCAGGATTCCGACAAACGAACGGTTAGCAAGAGAAAAAGTCGCAAGCGTCGGATGAAGGATTCAGGTCAGAATTTTACCTGAAAATTTAGCGCTACTTATGGGTGTTGATTAGACCGAGTTTTAAAACTGAAAATACACCCCTCTGAAGTAGGAAGTTGGAGATAACCGAATTCTTCTTTAAAAATCGAGGTCTAAATCAGTCGGACAGGCCAGTTTATATTAACGAGCGCTTGTGGGTAAAAACAACGAAATTTGCCCGCTGGGGAATTAGTTAATTAGTACCTAAGTTAAAGTTATTTGCCTTACAAACAACCAATTCGATTTTAGATAAATTATTATTGACAATTAATAAAGCAAAGATTAAGCTACCAGAAATCAGTAATCTTAACCAGAAGAATGCAGATGGTTCGCAAGGTTCTAGATTTTAGGTTGTCGCGCTCTGCTTTCCTTCTGATTATGGCTGTCGGGGGCGTAACAGTCGCGACTTCATTAAGCAATTTTGCTAATGCGGGAGAAAAGACGCGACTTCCAGGTGTTCCATATAATCCTGGCACAGCGCCAAGTGGATGGGTTTGTAATCCCGCGGCAACAGTTCCATGCGGTTGTGTGGATGTGTCCGGCAATCCTCCTGTGTCCTGCAAAAACCCAGATACTTCTCTTATTCTGATCTGGTGCACTGAAACCGAAACTACAACTCCTTGTACTAGCGCAGCTACATTCGACTGTCCCGGCGGGACGGATGGCAATAAATTCAAAGGTCTGTGCGGAGCTGATGGTGCAAGAAGTTTGAATCTTGCTTGTAATAATGTAACTGTGACGACTTGTTCAGGTTACACAGGTACAATCGGTAATTAAAATCGATTTGATATATTTCCCGTTCAAATCGAATGACTTTGAGCTAGTTGATAAAAAATAATTCGCTGAGATATTTGCATCTCGGCCATTTCAAATTCGTGAAAAGATCGCTCTCTATCCCCACGGCATAAGTTATTGAGAATAGGATCGGCTTATGTTAGCAAAATTTATATTCGCAGTGACTTTGGTTTGTGCTATCGTGAATATCCATGCCAATGGACAAGACAAAAAAGAAGATTTGGTACAATTAGCCTGCGCTGGTAATCAGTCCGCGCTGGCCGCGATTGAGACCTACTATTCGAAGTGCCATTTAACTACGGAATCTCCCCTGGGTACGGGTAAAAATAACACGGAATATTGGCGCAAACCCGGTCAAATCCGGGTTCGCGAACCGCGTGCAGTGACGACACTCGACGTGAAAATTGAAAAAGGGAAACTATATTCTGTTGTGACAGCCCCAAATCAAAAGGCGGATCGGAATATGGCTTATACCCATATCTACGATCCCAATTTTCACATGATCGATGCGGATCCCTGGGAATACAGTCTGTTCGCGCTCCCGATTGGGTTGATGAGCGACGACCCTCCACCCATTTTTACGCTTACCGAAGCTGTGAGTAGAAGCACCGTGAAAAAGGCCGAGTGGGTTGGAAAAACCCCGACGCGGCAAATTCATCTAATTCTAGACATCAATGGAGAACCGCGAAGTTATGAAGTATGGGTTGACCCTGCACATAATTGGCTCATCAGCCGGTGCGTGATGAAATATCGAACCTCAAATAAACGAAGGCCCGATTCCAAGGAGGTCGAACATAAACACGATTGGAAAGTTTCTGACTGGATGGAGATTAAACCCTCCCTCTTTGTTCCAACTCGTTCGACATCCGTATCAGATTCCGGGGACGATTTCGTAATTACCAAGACTGTGGAAATTTCGAGCATTCGAATCAACGAGCCCTTTTCTCCACCGCCTATGCCGCATGCACTCGCCGGGACATTGCTTTTTGACAAGATTGAGAATCGAATCTATCCCTTGGGTCCTAATGGCGTACCTCAGGGACGCGGACAGCGAGTTGGCGAACCTTTCTACCCAACAATGCCGACGCCCGATAAGCTCAATCCGAATCCCAATCGAGTCGATCGAAGTGCATCCTATCGCAAGTGGCTATTGCCAATCCTGGTAGTTGTTGCACTGGCTGGTGGTTTGTTTTTTGGAAGTCGATATTTGCGAAAGGCTTAACGCCCTGAACGGGCAAAATCGGCAATTGATCCTGATTCAGAATCTGAAGCAAAATGTCTATCTTAAGTAGATAAATAGAGCCAATTAATGTGAAAAAATTATCTTGGCATAATTCTTTCAAAAGCACCCTCGATCAGGTTACAGATGTCGGTTGAAGAGTGCCGCGTTGTCTTTTCACGTAGCAATGTGAGCTTTATTTATTCAAAAGTCGAGCTAGTTTCATTTCAAAAAATCGAGTGGCTGCTGGGTAAGAATACTTCAGCAGCGATTCTTGGTCCAGCTTGGCATAAGTTTCTTACAACGAGTCGGATTTATGTATACAAAAAAATTGTTTTTTACACTCGCAAGTTGTCTTTTGCTCTGTTCGAACACCCATGCTCAAGACAAAAAAGAGGATCTGGTTCAATTAGCATGCGCGGGCAATCAATCCGCTCTGGCTGCTATCGAAACTTATTATTCTAAGTGCAATTTAACATGTGAATCCCCTGCAGGGATAGGAAAAAAAAATACAGAGTATTGGCGAAATTCCGCTCTAATCCGAATTCGTGAACCACATGCAATCACAACTCTCGATGTCAAAATTGAAAAAGGAAAGCTCTATTCAGTTCAGATAGCACCAAATCAAAAAGCGGATCGAAATATGGCTTATACCCACATTTATGATCCCAATTTCCGCATCTTGGATGCAAATCCCTGGGATTACAGTCTGTTTGTGCTTCCCTTTGGTCTAATGTCCGACGAGGCCCCGCCTGTCTTCACACTCACCGAAGCCGTGAGTAGGAGTACAGTGAGAAAAGCGGAGTGGGTAGGTAAGCATCCTGCGCGACAAATTCACTTGATTTTAGACATCAATGGAGAACCTCGCAGTTATGAGGTCTGGGTCGATCCCAGCCGAAATTGGCTTATCAATCGGTGCGTGATGACATATCGATCAAAAAATAAAAGAAAACCGGATGCGAAGGAAGTCGAATGGAAATTCGATTGGAAAGTAACCGACTGGACGGAGATCAAGCCCACGCTATTTGTTCCCACTCGTTCGACATCCGTATCGGACACTGGGGACGATTTTATAATCACTAAAACTGCGGAAATTACGAATATTCGAATCAATGAGCCCATTTCACCCCCCGCCATGCCGCACGCACCCGCCGGTACATTGCTTTTTGACAAGATTGAGAATCGAATCTATCCCTTGGGTCCTAATGGCGTACCTCAGGGACGCGGACAGCGAGTTGGCGAACCTTTCTACCCAACAATGCCGACGCCCGATAAGCTCAATCCGAATCCCAATCGAGTCGATCGAAGTGCATCCTATCGCAAGTGGCTATTGCCAATCCTGGTAGTTGTTGCACTGGCTGGTGGTTTGTTTTTTGGAAGTCGATATTTGCGAAAGGCTTAACGCCCTGACTCAAAAATAAGCAATTAACCAATTGAGGTTTAGTCATGCCCAAAAGATTAGCGACCTTGCTGACGGCGATTGCCGGAACTGCATTGATTCTTTGGTTTGGGATTTTCCGACACGCTTCCACGCCAAACAGTACTTCTGAATCCCAGGTCGCGCCACAAAGTCCCATCTTAATGCCCGAACTCGTGGAAGCGGGATCCGTTCAAAACAAGCATTTTATCGAAGTTCCCGTGGATCTAGAAAATCGCGGCGAATCGACGGCCACACTCGATGATTTTCACAGCGATTGTTCCTGCATGAAAATTCTCAAAAGCGAAGGTGAATTGAAGAAGCAATTCGAAAAACTCGAACTTCTTCCCGGCGAAAAAGCCAGAGTCTACGCTCAATTGCGAGTGCAATCCGATCCCGGCATTCGCCGAACCTCAGCCGTGTATTTTCGACTCGTCGCGGAGAAGCCCATCTTCCATCGCGTCTACATCAATTACACGCCTGTCGCCGAAATTTATTGTGTCCCCAATCGTCTGGGCTTTGGTGAAACTCTCCTGGATAGGGAAATGATTCAAAAGCTAGAAGTTCTCAGTGATGGAACCGCGGACGTTCCCCGAGGTAAAATCACTACTTCGCGGCCAGATACGTTCCAAGCCGCTTTTACACCATCCAGTGAATCGGATAGAGTAAAGTATACCCAAAAGGACGGGCAAATTTTACTGGGTCAACTAGAAATCCGATTCAAAACCCCGAAGCCGGGACGTTTCGACGATGAACTAGTGATCTACGACGACGGCAAACCCTACGTCCGATTTGGCGTGGTAGCGACATCCATCCCGGAATTTATTTTTACACCCGGTAGCCTTTTATTACCCAGGTCAAATCTTTCGTCCGATCCCGTATACGAATCTCGAATCATTTGCCGATCGGCGGATGGAGAAAAATTCAAACTCGATTACATTCCATCAAAATCGATTCCCTTCCGAATTAATTGGATATCGGGGCGAGGAGAAGCAAATCAAGTGATTAATGTGGAATATATCGGTCCGAAATCCGCCAAGATTAACGAAACATTCGAACTGGAGTTTGCCGCGATTCGAGAGGGAGTCAGGAAGCAGCTCGCGTTCAAAGTCATCGTGCACAATGACCCATGATTTTAAAAGTCCGATTCCTACCGGGAGAACGATCATGCCTAAATCTGGGTTGACGAATTTTCCAACTCGAAAAGGATATACTCTGGTTGAAGTACTGGTGGTTATAGCCATTATGGCGTTGTTGATTGGGCTTCTTCTGCCCGCGGTACAGAAAGTCCGCGCGGCCGTTGCCCGTTCGAGCTGCGCCAACAATCTGCGTCAATTGGGACTGGCCCTCCATAATCATCAGGCCGCGTTCGAAATATTTCCCCCCCGCTCTCCGATTTTTAACGGAACGGAAGGATCTCCCTTTACATACGAGGGCGTGGGATGGACGACATTCCTGCTACCTTACATAGAACGAGACGACCTCTGGAAACAGACGGAAATTGCCTATTCCCAGAACAGCCACCCCTGGAGTGCTCCTCACGAAAACCTTCGGCGATCTTTGGTTCGCGTTTATGCTTGTCCAGCCGATGGTCGGATAAGTCGTTTGCAGACGAATAAACGTGGCCAGGAAGGGGCCTATACCTCTTACGTGGGTATGACTGGCTACACCGACGATTTTTTTTCGGGTATGTTCGGGAGAAGGCGAGGGGTCAGGCCCACGCAAATAACGGACGGGCTCAGTAACACGGTTGCAATCGGCGAGCGACCGCCTCCGGCTTCCTTCAGTATGGGTTGGTGGTATACCACGAATCAACACGACAATCTTCAAGCGGCCACCGATTTTGAAGCTCCAGCGGACACCGGCATACCCCCCGGCCAAAGCCTTTGCGGCGGTCTGGAAACCAACTGGCCCGGACTGGGAATCGTCATCAACTACTCCTTTTCGCCGGGGACTTTCGAAAACGAATGCGATAAATACCACTATTGGAGTTTGCACGAAGGAGGTGCCAATTTCTTATTTGTTGATGGCTCGACGAAATTCTTAACTTACGCGGCCAGATTTCAACTTCGCTATCTGGCGACCATCGCAGCAGGTGATTCCTTCACATTTGACTAATTTTAAAGGTTGTTCACCTGAGCAATCGAAATGTAAGAGTACACACCGTTACCTCGCATCGGTGAGCTTCCGCGCGTTAGCTGCCAAGCTCTTCCATTGGCAAATTTCCTTAAAAACTGAACGAAAATACCTTTTCTCGGCATTGTCCTTCCTCGCTCTTTCCCTTAGCGACAAAAAACGGCTTTCACTCCTGGAAATCCGTGTCAGTCGCCGGAAGCTTCAACGGAAGGAGTGTCCATCGGACCCCGCTCGGGCCGGTATTTTGTAGAATCTCCTTCGAGATCAACCAATTGAACGCTACTTCGAAATAAGGAATCCTCCCTGATGACACGTTACATGCTTTTAGCGATGTGCCTGCTGTCTGTTCCCTCGGTTCCCTGGGTTGCTGCTGAGGAAGTGGCCGTCAAAACGGGCGACAAGATCGCATTTCTGGGAGATTCGATTTCCGAGGCCGGGGCGGGACATCCCGGCGGTTACGTGCAACTGGTGATCAGCGGTTTGAAGGCCAATCAGATCCAGGTGGAAATGATTCCCGCCGGGATCAGCGGTCATAAATCGAACGACATGCTCGCTCGGCTCGAACGGGATGTACTCAGTAAAAAACCGACCTGGATGACTCTCAGCTGTGGCGTCAACGATGTTTGGCACGGCGCTAATGGCGTTCCCCTGCCCGCTTACCAGAAAAATATCACCGAGATCGTCGACAAAGCGCAGGCGGCCGGAATCAAGGTAATGATCCTCACGTCCACCCTGATCGGGGAAGACGCCGCGAATGCCAACAACAAAAAATTGGACCAGTACAACGCCTTTCTTCATGAGTTGGCCAAGGAGAAAAAATGCCTGATCGCCGATTTGAACGCCGACATGAAGGCCGCTATCAAACCTGCCCCCTCGGGCAAAAAGCCGATTGACCGGCAGTTGACCTCGGACGGCGTCCACATGGGACCCTTGGGCGAC
This sequence comes from Telmatocola sphagniphila, assembly GCF_018398935.1. Classification (GTDB taxonomy): domain Bacteria; phylum Planctomycetota; class Planctomycetia; order Gemmatales; family Gemmataceae; genus Telmatocola; species Telmatocola sphagniphila. Next base: position 5,215,588 of record NZ_CP074694.1, read on the forward strand.
CGCCTGATGGCCGTGGGGATCTTAAAAGGTTTCGGCTTGAATTCGGATCAGCTGAAGAAAGCCAACGATTACTGGCTCGACGTGAAGGACCTGGCACGAGTCGACGCGAATCGAGCGTTGACCTTGCGCCAGTACGAAAAGCTGTCGGCACTTGCTCACAGCCGGGGTCAGTCGGTCTCGGCGCTCGTTCATGACGCGCTACTTAAAGCGATTGACGATCTACTGGCTACTTCGCCGTGAGGTTTGCTTCGGAGGGGAGTTGAGGGATCACCCGTCTTATTTACCCGACGCGTGAGCCAGGTCGAGTTAGCCCGACGCGTGAGCGAGGTCATGTTAACCCGACGCGTAAGCGAGGTCATGTTAACCCGACGCGTAAGCGAGGTCATGTTAGCCCGACGCGTGAGCGAGGTCATGTTAACCCGACGCGTAAGCGAGGTCATGTTAACCCGACGCGTAAGCGAGGGCAATCGTAGTGAATCTTACCCGTTATCGAAACATTGGCTGGTAGGATTTCGAATCAGCGATCAATTGACATCGACGGGCATGTTTTTCAGTTGATGGGTGTGTATAGGATTCGTGCCCTCGCTGACGCGTCGGGCTAAAAAGTGCTAACAGAATGTTTGTTTAGCGGCTGATGGGTGTATATACGACTGGTATGTTTTCGCGAACGTTCACGAGTCGGGAAGGCCGTCGGCATCCATTCGCTTGCCCTGACCCATTATTCTGTCTTGTTTTTGCGTGCCAGCTGCTAGCTCCCAGCGCGGCTTCAAGACTCCCAACTTTTATTGCGTTTTCCCTGCCAATTTGTTACACTGGACGCAGGGAAGGAGGCTCTTCGCGGGCTTCTTTTACCCCTGGGCGAAAACATCGTTTTTCCCAAGGAATAGCCTAAGGTCATCAAAATCGCGTTTTCCACTATGTGAAAAATGATGATCTGATGACCTTTACTGGAAAGCCCTTAAAAAATGCTGCCTGGAAGGCCCTGGCAAAACAGGATCAGATCGCCTGTCCCACCCCGCGAATCGCCAATAACGATCCGTGAAATTCCTTGAAACGCGTACCCATTTTTTCGAGGTGTCAATCCTGAGCCTTCCCGTGGTCTTCGACAATGCCTAGTCCAATAAAAAAGCCATCCGAAATTTCGGATGGCTTTGCTGTTTTCTAATCCGCTCAGAATGCTTACGGATTCATGCCGGGCATCTGAATCAGCGGACCGGCCGTACCCGTACCACCCCGCAGAGTGGAACGATCGGTCTGGCCGCGGGTATCGGCTTCTTCGGGAATCTCCGGTTCCGGCGGCAGATCGGCCGGAACGCCGCCATAGAGATCCTTGCGGCTCAAGCCGATCTTGCGATCCTTGATATCGACTCGCAGTACCTTCACTTCCAGCTCGTCGCCGACCTTGACCACATCTTCCGGATTCTCAACCTTGTCATCGGAGAGCTCAGAAACATGCAGCAGTCCTTCCAGACCCTGTTCGAGTTCGACGAAGACGCCGAAGTTCGTGATCTTGGTGACTTTGCCCTTCTTGACCGAACCGGGAGCGTAACGGCCGGGGATGTCGCCTTCCCACGGATCGTTGGCCATCTGCTTGAGGCCCAGAGCCACGCGCTTGCGTTCCTGATCGACGTTCAGAACGACGCAGGTGACCTTCTGACCCTTCTGCACCACTTCGCTCGGATGGGTGACTTTCTTCACCCAGCTCATGTCCGAAACGTGCAACAGGCCATCGATGCCTTCTTCGATTTCGATGAAGGCGCCGTAGTTGGTGAGGTTGCGGACCACACCGGACACCACCGTGTTGGGGGGATAGCGCTCGGCCACCTTGTCCCAGGGGTTCGGGGTGACCTGCTTCATGCCCAGCGAGATTTCCTGCTTGTCCTTGTTGATGTTCAGGACCTGTACTTCGACCTTGTCGCCCACCGACACGACTTCGCTCGGGTGGTTGATGCGGCGGGTCCAGGACATTTCGCTGATGTGAACCAGGCCTTCGATGCCCGATTCCAGTTTCACGAAAGCGCCGTAGGTCATGATGTTGACCACTTCGCCAATGTGTTTGCTGTTGATCGGGTACTTGGCTTCGACGCCTTCCCAGGGAGACATGCTCTTCTGCTTCAGACCCAGAGCGATTTTCTCTTTTTCCTGGTCGACGCTGATGATATAGACTTCGAGTTCCTGATCGATCTTCACCACATCGTGCGGATTGGTGACACGACCCCAGGACATATCGGTAATATGCAGCAGGCCATCGATGCCGCCCAGGTCGACGAACGCGCCGAACTCGGCGATGTTCTTGACGATCCCCTTGCGGACCTGGCCCTTTTCGATCTGCGAAAGGAGGCTCTTCTTGAGCTTATCGCGTTGAACTTCAATGAGCTTGCGACGGGAAACCACGATATTGCGGCGGGCTTCGTCGATCTTGAGAATCATGCACTCGATCGTCTTGCCCTTGTATTCTTCGATGTCGGAAGGACGGCGGATATCGACCTGGCTGGCCGGCAGGAAGACGTTGACGCCGATGTTGACCAGCAGACCGCCCTTGATCTTTTTGACGACCGAGCCGGAAACCACATCCCCTTCTTTGTGCTTTTCGAGGATCGATTCCCATTCTTTTTGTCGCTTGGCTTTGCGGTAGCTCAGGGAGATGCCGCCATCTTCGCCTTCAACCGTTTCGAGCAGAACCTGAATTTTGTCGCCGACCTTTGGTGGGGGCACGCCTTCCATGCCTTCATCGGACCATTCCCGCAGGCTGATCATCCCTTCGGATTTGTATCCGATGTCGATCATGACTTGTTCGCCGCGGATTTCCAGAACGGTTCCTTCGACGATCTTGTTCGTTTCGTATTCCTGCGTCTGGTCGCCGATCCAGCCGGCGAGTTCCTTTTCGAAATCTTCTTCGATTTGCGACTCGACGCTCGAAATATCGAACTGCCGCAATAGGTTGCGATTGACCATAAAAAGTTAGGTTTCTCCACCCGCGAGAAGGGGCTGACCTGCCGCGGGAAAACAGGGTTGGAGGTTCATCCCAAGCGGTTCCGGCGAGCCAACAGCGGCTCACACTGCGGAAAAGTGGGAATCTTTCATTTTAAAAATTCCTTACGGATCGGCTACGGTACATAACTATTCTGACAAATTATTTCAGGTTCAGCCTTATCCACTCAAATAAGCGATTGGAATTACGCATCTTCGCAGTTTTCTGGCCTCTCCATCTCCATGTTGTTAAGGTTCGGAGGAAAAAATTGGCAAATTACAGATCGCTTTGAATCCAAGGGTCGACTGCCAGCGAAAAGTTAGATGTCCTGAACGTCAGGATTCAGTCGGCGAATCAAAATCACTTGGGAGTTTCTATGAAAAGGTTCTATCTGGGAGTGGCAGTGTTGACCGGTCTGTTTTTCGCGTTCGTCAACGCTGTGCAGGCCAAGGACGAGAAGCAAACCTCGGAAAAGACGATTGTCGAAATCGCCGCCGGGAACAAGGATTTCAGCAAGCTGGTCGCTGCGGTAAAAGCAGCGGCACTGGTCGAGGCGTTAAGTGGCGAAGGCCCTTTCACTGTATTTGCTCCCACCGATAAGGCATTCGAAGCCTTGGGAGAGGAGACTCTGAAGGCCGTTCTCGCCGACAAGAAGAAGTTAACCGGCATCCTGACCTATCATGTGATCAAGGGAAAGGTCAAGGCCGCGGACGCCTTGGCTCTGGCCAAGGAAGAGAAGTCGGCCAAAACTTTGAACGGTGCGGAAATCAAACTGTCTATCAAAGACGGTAGCCTCTACCTGAATGGAGACACCAAGGTCATCAAGACGGACATCGTGGGAAAAAATGGTGTCATTCACGTCATCGATAAGGTGCTGCTTCCCCCCGCCCCAAGCGAGGCCCTACACCATGCCGCTAGAATGATCGAGCAGTCGATTGGTCGCGGCGTCGCCCTCTACAATGCCGGTTATCATCAGTCCTGTGCGGCCGTCTATCACGAAGCGGCGGTTAGCCTCTTGAAGATGGATAACGTTCTCACCGAGGAATCGAAAAAGAAGCTGTTAGTGGTTGTGGAATCGGTTAACGGCAGCCACTGCTACACAACCAATGCCTGGGCTCTGCGTCATGCTCTCAACGATATTTATCAGCAAATGCCGCCGTTGCAGATGAACCGATAGAGCTTTGGACTGGATGCGAATAAAACCCTTCCATCCCCTTTCATGGCGATCGGGGATGGATTTTTGCCGTTCGTAAGGCAGCAAACGCCAATAGCCGGGTAGGTTCCAATCCTCGGGATATCACGGATAGACGATGGAAACGGAAGCAAGCAGCGAAAAATCGGATTTGCTGGTCAGAATTGGACAAGGGGACCAGAGTGCCGTCCGATTATTTCTCGATCGGTACGGTGGCTGGATCTATGGTCTGGCCAAGCGCTATACGCGTCGGCCGGAAGATCTCGAAGATGCCGTGCAGGAGATCTTTCTCCATTTGTGGACCAACGCCCATCGTTTTAATCCCTCCCTCTCCTCCGAGATGACTTTTGTTACCATGCTGGCCCGGCGACGGTTGATTGATCGGCGGCGGCGAGAAGACCGGACGCCGGTCCTGGACCAATTTCCCGCCGACGTATGTGCTCCAGCCGTCGAATTATCGACAGTGTTGGAGCATGGGGAGGAAGTGAGTCGGGCCAGAGAGGCTCTCCAGTTTTTGTCGATGGATCAGAGAGAGACTTTGCAGATGGCGATATTTCAGGGGATGACTCACGAGGAAATCGCACGAAAAACCAATTCTCCCCTGGGAACGGTGAAGACGCACTTGCGTCGCGGATTGATCCGACTGCGCGAAGTATTGGATGAAGCAGCGACCGGTCGGCGAGTGATTGCAGAAGGAGGTGCCTCATGAGCACAGCCGATGAAATGCGTTTGATGGATCTGCTGGCCGACCGGGCCGTGGGAGAATTGAGTGTCGCCGAACAGGCTGAGTTAGCCGAATTACTGGCCCGGCATCCGGAATTCGATGAAAACTCCCTGGATCAGGCGGCGGCTCTATTTGCGAGTATTGCTATGCCGGAAACTCACGAGAGCATGCCAGAGGATCTGCGACGCCGGATTGAGGCGCAGGCTAACCGGATTGTACCTGCGAATCGTGCGAAAAATTCCCTGGCCTTCCCAAGCTCCGCCGCGCGCGAAACAACTCGATCGCTCTTGGGTCGTTCTCTTTCTTGGGGTGGCTGGATTCTGGCAGCCGGGTTGTTGATTGGCATTAGCTTCCTGGGCCGCGAAAAAGGAAAGGGAACTTCGGAGAGTGCCGCTCGCAAACTGGAACAATTTCTGGCAACCGAGAAAGCGTATGTGCGAGCCGATGGGACAGCCCCGGATCTCAAGATTGCCGCCGGAGCCACCGGCTCGATTTATTGGAGCGGCGGTCAACGGCAGGAAGGCTACATGAAGTTGAAGGGCGTGCCGGTGAACGATCCTGCGAGTAAGCAATACCAGCTTTGGATTTTCGACAAGGAACGAGATGAACGGTATCCGGTCGATGGCGGACTCTTCAACGTCGATTCCTCGGGAGAAGTGATCATTCCGATCACCCCGAAAATTCCCGTGAAGGAAGCCACGATGTTTGTGATTACGCGCGAGCCTCCGGGCGGTGTCGTGGTGTCCGATAGAAAGGAGATTGTTTTGGTGGCTTCGTTGAAGTAGCATTTCGATTGACGGGCCTTGCAGATGTTAAAGAGGGCCTGGATTTTCAATGAAAGTTCGAGCGAGCCGAGGGTGATGAACAACGCGACTTAGTGGGAATCCCCTTCGGAGAACTCGTTCGTCCATTCTTAGTCCGAAGTTATCAGAGTTCATAACGAATTCATTGCCTTCCCTTCAATATTTCCATTTCGCTTGATCGGCCATCGGGTAAACTAGTTTCGCGATGGAATTGCCCGCAAATATTTTCGGAATCAGAACCATGCGTTGGATATTCGCCGATCGAAAAGACTCCGAGGAAGCTCGCGAAATTGCAATGCTCGAATCCAAAATAGCGGACTGGTGGGAAGCCTTCACCAATAAGGCCCCCGAATTCGCGGAGGTATTTCAAGGGAAAGCGAATTGGGATCTTCCGGAGTGGATGATCAAGAATTTGAATCCGATCCACGAAGAACTGATGTGGGAATTCGGAGCGGCTGTAAATGGCCCCGGCGATCGCCTGGTCATCACTCCCGAATCCCGCAAAGAGCTTCGACCCTTGGTTGAGAGCATTATTTCCGAAGCACCCGAGTTGCCCGGCTGGGAATTTTACACCTACCGTCTCGCGGAAGATCTGGCGATGACTGCTGAAACGGTCCGGTCTCGCGTGGGAACTTCAATCGAAGGCGTGGAAGTGGCCGTGGAGCGAGAAGAAGGCAATCGCATCGCTTTGAAATACGTTTCCGATAAATTTCGCGGGTCGGAGGATAACGAAGCTTTAAACATCGCTTTCGTGGCTACCGAAACGCTACTCGGCGAAAAAATCCTCGATCATTGGATCGGAGAGATCAGCGTCGCGAAGAAGAAAAAGGGCTTTCTGGGTTTGGGAAAGTCTCAAATTAATACGATTCCTCTCGCTGCTTTGAAAGACACCGTCGAACGAGAAATAAAGGCTATCGAACAGAGCCTTCCGGAGGAGCCCTGTTACGAGCGGTTCGATAAATTCTCCTGGTCGCTCGTGCAATTAAAACCCACCGAGCAGGAAGATTATCCAGAACGGTCCGATATGTTGGTGCATACAACCACCGATTTCGAACTGCTATCGGCCGCACTGAAACCAGGCTTTGCCTCCGAACGCTATAGCAGGCACGGCGAAACTTTTTGCTATCTGAAAATCGATGGGGCCGAGGGATTGGAAGATTCTTCTTTTGCTGATCGCGGCGAGATCGAGGAGGCGATCAATGCGGTTTTGATTCCTGCGAAATCGGGTTGCACGATCGGGGGTGGTACCGGCCTGCGCTACTCTTATATCGATTTGGCCTTGTTGGATTTTGTGAAAACGAGTTGGAAAATCCTGGAGATCCTGCGGGCGGGTCGATTACCGAATCGAACCTGGCTCTTATTTTCCGATGCGGATTACTGCGGGGAATGGATCGGTTTGTACGACGACACTCCCGAACCACCGCGAGAAGCTAACTGACTTTTGATAACTCTCGACTTTTTTTCATTTTTCCTGCGCCGCTTCACGAGATCTTGTCTCTAATAAAAGTCGATTCGGTACTCGATCAGAGTTGTGCTTTATGTCTTCGGAAACCTCGAGCCGTTTGCAGCAGTTTATTCGTAGACTCCGCGAGGAAGCGGTGCCGCCGGAGGATATGTGTTTGTGGAATCGTTACGTTCAGTCGGGCGATCAGGCTGCGTTCGAGATTTTGGTGTATCGTCATGGTCCGATGGTGTTGGCCTGTGCGCATCGTTTGCTTTCGAATCGTACGGATAGCGAGGATGTGTTTCAGGCGACGTTTTTGAGTTTGGCCCGTTCAAAGCATCGGATTCGAGACTCCAAAGCTCTCTCTTCGTGGCTGTACAAAACGACCTTCCGTTGCGCGCTCAGACTTCGAGCGCAGCGGAAGCAGGCCGTGCCTTTATACGATGAGACTCTTTCGAGCAATCCAACAGAAAGTGACCCGGCCTGGCGTGAGGTGAAAGGGGCTTTGGACGAGGAACTTTCGAAGTTGCCAGAGCGTCTTCGAATGCCGCTTGTGTTGTGTTATCTGAACGGTCTGTCTCGGGATGAGGCAGCGAAGCAGTTAGGCTGGTCGTTTACTTTATTGAAGCGACGTTTGGAAGAAGGGCGACGAGTATTGCGCGTTCGGTTGGAACGGCGGGGAATCTCGGCAGCGGGCTTGGCCTTAGCCGTGCTCTCACCTCAAGCGTTGCAGGCGATGGTGAGTCCGACTCTGGTAAATAGCTGTTTGGCCTTAATTTTTTGCAAAGAAACAAGTTTACCGGCCGGTATAGCCGCCTTGGTAATGAGTACATCCGCGATCACGAAAGGATTAGTCATGAAATCAATAGCGATGGCTGTATTGTGTAGTGGTCTGGGCATCTGGACCTATACGAGCATGGGGCAAGGACTGGCTCCTCAGGAGAAGCCGGTTGTGAAGGCTGGTCCAGGGACGATAGGAGATACTTCGCGTGGGGAAATCAAATCGGAAGAGAGAACGGCGAGTTATACTCAGCAATTACGCAGCCTGGACAATCTCAAAAAAATTCTCTTGGCCGTGCACGAGTATATGGATTTTACCAAGATCAATATGTTGCCCGCGGACTTCGAGGATGAAAACGGAAAACCGCTTCTGAGTTGGAGAGTCGAATTACTTCCCTTTTTGGGAGAAAAGGAACTTTATAAACAGTTTCATCACAACGAGCCTTGGGATAGCGAACAAAATTTAAAACTCATGGCCAAGATGCCGGAGGTGTATCGTGTCGGCTTCGAATCTAAGGATTCGACCCATACTCACTATCAAGTATTTGCGGGGCCCGGGACTCCGTTGCATCCGGTTCATGTGAATCAAGCGAAAGGTGGTCCAGGTGGCTCTTCTAAGAATCCCCGAAATTTAATCACCGTCTTTGATGTAACCGATGGAATGTCGAATACTCTGGGGGTCATCGAAGCGGGTCCCGCCGTTCCCTGGACTAAACCGGCCGATATTCCTTTCGATCCGACCAAGCCACTGACGAAAATTCAGGCTCTCTTTTCCAATAGTCTGCATTTGGCAATGATGGATGGAAGTACGCACGCAATACGTCCTGGCAGTGTCGAGGAAAAGACCATGAAAGCATTCATTGGCATGAATGAGGGCGAGATAGTCCCGGAGATGAGTTCCTTTCGTGCTCGGATAATCCCGATCTCTGCTGCGGAAAAGGAGGATTTCCAGCAACGAACGGCAAATAAAAAATCGTTGCTTGAAAAGATCATTGCCTTGCAGACCGAGCAGAAAGAATTACTGAAGAAATTCGAGCAACCAAATTCGGATCTGTCAGTTAATCAGGAGATGATTCAAAAACTGGAAAGCAAACTCGAAAAAATGCAGTGGGAAGTTGCCTGGATGAAACGAATTCTGGAAGAGGTCGAGAAAAAAGAGAAGTAATTTTTTCGGCTTTCCTTGCTGAGAGCCAGCACGTTAGAGTTGATAAGCCAATTTCGTTTTTTTCATTTTCCTTGCGCCACCGAGAGAGTTCCCGGCTCTAATTATTGTCGGGAATGATTTGAGCCAGAGTGGCCTCTGTTATGTCTTCGGAAACATCGAGCCGTTTGCAGCAGTTTATTCGTCGACTTCGCGAGGAAGCGGTGCCTCCGGAGGATGGGTGTTTATGGGATCGTTACGTCCAGACGGGAGATCAGCATGCGTTTGAGATTTTGGTGTATCGTCATGGGCCGATGGTTTTAGCCTGTGCGTATCGGATGCTCTCGAATCGTACCGACAGCGAAGATGTCTTTCAGGCCACGTTTTTGAGTTTGGCTCGTTCCAAGCATCGGATAAGAGACTCGAAAGCTCTTTCGTCCTGGCTGTACAAAACGACCTTCCGTAGTGCTCTTAAACTCCGCAACCGGACCAGACCAACTGAACAGTTACTTGAAGAAACACTTTCCTCTGACGGTAACGAAACAGATCTCGCCTGGCGTGAGGTGAAGGGGGCATTGGACGAGGAGTTGCAGAAGTTGCCGGAGCGACTTCGATTGCCGTTGTTGTTGTGTTATTTGCAGGGTTTATCTCGGGATGAAGCGGCGAAGCAGTTAGGCTGGTCGTTTACTTTATTGAAGCGACGTTTGGAAGAAGGTCGACGAGTATTGCGCGTTCGGTTGGAACGGCGGGGAATCTCGGCAGCGGGCTTGGCCTTAGCCGTGCTCTTACCTCAAGCATTGCAGGCGATGGTGAGTCCGACTCTGGTAAATAGCTGTCTGGCTTTGATCTTTTGCAAAGAGACTACAGTGCCCGCCGCGATAGCGGCGTTGACACTTACAACCTCTGCGATCACGAAAGGATTGGTAATGAAAGCGATAGCGACAACGGTGTTGTGTGCCGGTCTGGGAATCTGGTCTTATACGACTATGGGACAGGGAATAGGATTAATTCCTCCAGAGAAGGGAATTAATAAAGGGGTACCGGGAACGCTCGGCGATTCTTCACAAGCAGAAAACGCTCCTCAGGAAAGAACGGCGAGTAATACGCAGCAATTACGCAGTCTAAATAATCTTAAGCAGATCGCTATCGCGATATTGAACTATGAAGCCGCCTATGGTTATCTACCTGCGGACACAGTGGATCAAGATGGAAAAGCTCTTTTGAGTTGGCGAATTGAATTGCTACCCTACTTGGGCCGTGCGGATCTATACAACCAATTCAAGCGCGATCAAGCCTGGGACAGCGAGCACAATTTAAAACTTTTGGCCAAGATGCCGGATGTATATCGCGTTGGCTTTGAAGCGAAGGACTCGACGCATACTTACTATCAGGTTTTTGCAGGCCCCAATACTCCTCTGCATCCGATGCTTCGAGAGAAAGAGAAAGAGAAAGGGAAAGGCCCCCCGGGTGCTCTTGGCCTTGCTGGTAACAAGGCTGGTGCCGAAGTAGCCGGTCCAGGTGCAACGGGTCCAGTAGGCAGCTCTGGTCCGGGTGCGGGAATGGCCATGGGACCTGGCGCGGGAATGGGCCCTATGGATCCTCGCATTCGCATTCGCATTGCGGATATTTTCGATGGCACTTCAAATACCATTGGAGTCGTGGAAGCCGGTCCAGCAGTACCCTGGACCAAACCCGCCGATATTCCTTTCGATCCGACGAAGCCGCTACCAAAAAATTCAACACCCTTTACGAACAGTTTCCATCTGACCATGATCGACGGCACTACGCATGCCATACGTCCCAACATCGACCCGAAAATACTGAAGGATTTCATCGGCATGAACGATGGGGCAGTACTTCCAAGAATGAGTTCCTTTCATGCCGAAATCACGCCTCCCACGCCTACCGAGAAGGCGGAATTACAAAAGCGAATTGAACAGAATGGTACATTGTTGGAGAAAATGGCAGCCTTGCAGTCCGAGCAGCGAGAACTTCTCGGCAAGATCAATCATGGGAGCCTGGACATCATAGCGCACCGCGAAGTCGCCGATTTATTCGAAAAAACATTGAAGCAGATTCAGGCAGAAAACCAGCAGTTGAAAGCGATTATTCAAGAGATCGAGAAACAGGGGAAGTAATTTGCTGAGGCTCTTATTTAAAACCTTGCCTCAGATCAATTTTTCAGCGGTCGCTGATCGCTGATCGCTGATCGCTGATCGCTGATCGCTCTATTCTTCCTTCCCCCTAAACTCCAAAAAGCTCCAAGATTCCGGCAGCGCCTTCCGGCGCATGTCGGGATTCCAGAGTCGAAAGCCGAGAATCTCGGGGACTTGCGTTTTTCCCACACTGCTAATGGCCAGGCCATCCTTGGGAAATCGCATCAGCAAATTTTGACCCGAGTAAGGATCTTTCGGCAGCTCCGAAATATATTTGGGAACCAGTTCCAGCACCGATTTCGGCCAGCGCTGATTTTCCAAGCGAAAGCGTTCCGTAGCCAGGGCCAGGATCGCACATCTCAAACAGGCTCGATCCGCATGAACGGCCGAAGCAATTTTCGAGAGCGAATCATCCAGGTGGGGTATGCCGCTGATGAAGCGTTTGATCTGGAACCCGTCCCGTTCGAGTTTCTGTTGTCGTTCTCTTTGAATCTCCTCGAAACTCGGCAATATCTCCATCTCGGGGCCCTTCGCCGCATCGATATATTTCGTGACTTCTTCCAGAAATTCGGCCAGGTCATGCTCCACCCAGGGCTGGTAGCGGAAACGCAGCGTCGCATTCCCCAGCAGACTAAAATCCGCACGAATGTCGACTTCATACATCGAAAGGATCGTTTCGATTTTTTCGTAATCCAGATGATCGACCATGCGGCGCAAGAAAAATTCGTAATTCCAGGCCCGACTGGATCGCAGGCAGTTGGCCAGCAGTGGAGTGCGATTTTCCTCCTCTAAAGAATGCTGTAACTTTGCCAACTTCTCAACGGAGGCCGAGCCACGCGATAAAACTTCCTGAAGAGTAAAGACCAGAAAGCGGATGTTATCCGAACGCACATGCATGGATGTGAGAATTTCATCTTCGGGTAAATATCGCGAAAGATTCAATAAAGCGTGAATGTCGCGCAGGCCGTCATCAATCCGGCTCAGTTGTCCGTTCGCCCGGGAATTCCAGCGTATTAAACTGGCTACCTGTTGAACTTCGTTGATCCAGACCAGGTTTTGGGAACCATCAATCGACTGCGGCACTCTTCCTTTCGGAAAGTCGGCTATACGCACGGCCAGCTGCACCTGCTTCTGGCGTTGCCCCAGCATATCGCCGAGCCAGTCACCGATTTCGAAAGGAATAGGATCGGGAAAGTGGTACTTGCCAAAGATGTTGGCGGTATTAGTTCGCGTTGGCAGAATGTTGCCGATAGCGTTGATCTCACGGATCAGTCTGTAACCGTTTTCTTCCTCTGAAACCGGAGTCCGGGCTTCGACAATTCGTTGCCATTCCCAGCCTGGATCTTCCCGCTCAAGTCGGGCCAGGATCCGTTCCAAACTGGCATGGGAAACCGATTGAATGTAGGCGCGATAGCCCAGGGTCGCGCCGCAAATCAGAAGTAAAGTGAATCCCAAAAGCAGCAGAGCCCGACGGGTCCGCTTATCCGGCAGCCGAAAGAATTTCATAAGTCTCGATCTTGACCGGAGAGAGGTTGATCAAATGCACTTAATGAACATCTTAGGATGTCAGGCGTTCGAGGGACCATCGAAAGACCGAGATTTTAACGTGCCAATTTGGCCGCGCCGGGAGCCGGTGTGATTCCCACAGTACCCAGAGCAATTGTCAGAAAATCGGTAGCGATTTTCTGAATCAACTCGTCGATGACCCGACAACTGGCGTCCCAGGCTTCCGCCGGTTGAGTGGTTTTCCAAGGTTCGCCGCTGACTTCCAGATAAGCCTTGGCTTTGGGTTCGGTGCCACTGGGGCGAAGAACTACTTTGGCTTTATCGCCGAGCCGGAAGATCAGGAAGTTCCGCGAGGCGAAATCGGTTGCTCCTTTGATGGCTCCCATGCGGCCATGCGTGTCGCGCATATCTTCCACGGCGGTAACGGCCATTCCGCCAATGGTTTTAGGCGGGTCTTTTCGCAGGGCGTCCATCATCTTGGTCATGTTGCTCTTGCCTTCAATGCCACTCATGACGATGTTGATCAGATCGTTGCGATGGTAGCCGAACTGCTTGTTCAATTGATCCAGGTATTCCGGAACGGTACTGCCTTTGCGCTTTTGCTCCAGAGCCATCTCCGCCATGAGGACGGCTGCCCCGCCTGCGTCTTTGTCGCGAACCTCAGCTGTGGTTTGCAGGCCGTGGCTCTCTTCGCAGCCGAGAATGACATCGGCCACACCACCGGTGACATCTTCGTACTGTCCGGTCGATTCGAGTTGCCAGATCACTTCGTTGATGTATTTGAAACCGACCAACAGATTTTCCACGATTTGAGCATTGAACTTGCGAGCGATCTTTCCGACCAAGCTGGTGGTGACTTCGGTGCAGATGACAATCGGGGAGGAAGGCATGATCCCTTGCTTGGCCATTTGCGAAAGCTTGAAGTGGGTGGCCAGGGCACAGATTTCCTGACCGGTGATAAAGCGATAAGGAGCTCCGCCATCTTTTTTGGTGCTGGCCAGGCCGCCGATGCGGTCGGCATCAGGATCGGTAGCCAGCACCAGGTGGGCCTCATTCTTTTTGGCTTCTTCCTCGGCGCGATCCAGACTTTCAGGTACTTCGGGATTGGGAGATTTGGTCACGTTGGGAAACTGCCCATCGGGCTTCATCTGCGATTCCACCGGAATGGGTCGGAAGCCGACGGCCTGCAGGGCTTCCATGGCCGTCATCGATCCCACGCCATGCAGCGGGGTATAAACCAGCCGGAATTCATCGAAATTCGGCGGCGTGATCAGCGATTGCTTTTTGCAGAGTTCGATATACTTGCGATGCGGTTCATCATTGAGCCAGTGAATCTTGTTGCTCTTGGCCGCATCGGTCCAGGAGATCGTTTTAATTTCCGTAACCTGTTCGACGTAATCGCTCATGATCTGATCGTCGGGTGGCACCGGCTGCCCTCCGCGTTCGTCGTAGAATTTGCCGCCGTTGTCATCGGGAGGATTGTGGGAAGCGGAGATGTTCAAGCCGCCCTGCGCCTGAAGTAGTCGGATGTAAAACGACAGTTCGGGTGTGGCCAGATAGCGTTTGCTGTCCGCGGGCAGAATGTGCGCATGGATTCCGTTGGCTATGTAGATGCAAGCGGCGAACTCGGCGAAGTTCCGACTCGACAGGTGCAGCACCGGATTGGGCAGAGCCGGGTTATATACCTTACGCTTGTCTTCAAATTGCCGGACGTCGAAGGCCAGCACGACGGCAATCGGTTTGCCGAGAGAGGGAAAGCGAGCTTTGAGATATTCGCAGTGTCCCTGCACGCTGGCACCGGAGGTCCAGAGATTCATGCGATTGGGGCCGATGCCGACGGCACCGCGGCGCCCGCCCGTACCAAAGGGGAGAACCTGGTAGAACTGATCCAGCACATCGGCGAATTTGCCATTTTGAATCTGCCACTCTATCTGCGGCTTGTAGGAAGCATAATCGGAGTGGGTGAGCCAGGTTTGCAGATATTCGAGGGCTTTCACTTTGTAAGCAGGGTCCGCTTCGATCTTGGCGAAACCTTCTTTGGCAATGGCTAGCAGGTCCATATGGTTCATATCCCGAGAGATTTTGGAATCGACTACGAGTTGGTACTGTAATCCCTAAGAGGGGAGTGGGCAAGCAATTGAGGCGAAGCGCGTGCTGAAATATCGGTTCAAGCCGCCATCGGAGAACTCGATCGGCCGGACAGGAAAGCAAAGACTTCTTCGAGTTGCTCGTAGCCCTGCTGGAGCAAAAAAGTTCGATCCGAACTGGCGGACTTGCAGCCGAGTACGAAAAAATTCGGCTCCGGCTGACGAAAATCGGAGGAGGGAATCTGAACGTGCAATTCACTGAAAAGTGAAGTGTTGGGCCGATATCCCACGTTGGCGATGACTCGGTCGACTTCCCAGACCTGCTCCTGTCCGGCGCATTTGCCCACGACGCGAAACCCCTTGTCGGGGCCGTGGCAGGTGATTTCTTCAATCCAGGTTTGCGGATGATATTCGAGGTTGCCTTCGCCGCGGGCCGCCAGGCTATTGGCTTTAGCGGCTAGCCGATCCCGTTCGCGGAAAGTGTCGTTGGCGATGCGGGGTATCGGCGACCCTTTGGCCGCCTGCGATAACCAGAAGACCCAGGTGGCCGAGTGTTCTTCGGCGAGCGTGGCCAGGTTGCAGACCGTCGTGGCCGCGCTGTAGCCGCCACCGATGACAATGATGCTCTTTCCCGCGTAGTAAGCTCGGCGCGTGCCGAGGATGTCTTCCAGGCCGTAAGCGATCTGATTTTCCGAAGATCGCTCATTTAATGCCGATATGCCGCCATGCCCGGCCCAGCGATGCTGGGAGTAAGTGCCCGTGCAGTCGAAAACCAGATCGAATTCCACAAAGCTTTCTGTTTTTTTGTCGTCCCGGATATGAAGTCGAAACGGCGCATTTGCCCGGCGCGGATCTTCGGCCGCCGTGCTATGAAAAAGACCGGTACGAGCGATCGCCAGCACTTCCGTTTTCATTTTCAGAATCGGATCGAGTGAACTGGTCATGCTCAGAGGAATCAAATAACTGTCGCGAAACTGGGTGCCGGTCACGAATTCATTCGGCTGAGGTAGGGTGTGATCCTTGTGATCGCGCAGGATCGCTTCGATGCCCATTTCCGTGGTATTCAACCCGAAGGGGCTGAAGAGTTTGACGTGTCCCCACTGGCGGATATGATCGGCCAATTCCCCTTTATCGTAGACGGTGACCTGGTAACCTTCACGCACCGCCTGAAGAGCGGCTTGCAGGCCGATCGGCCCGGCGCCCAGAATCGCCAATCTCTGACTGGCCGGTTTGAACTTCGGTTTCGCCGGTGCGGAAAATAGCTTCCCTGCCCATAGCATATCGGAGAGTCGATACCTTCTAATAATTGAATCTGCCCGACCGATGGTTTTGCGATCTTTTATATTCGGACAAGGATCTCACCTTTGCCCGCTGAAACCCGGTCTCCTACGTATCGGATATATCGGCTTTCCGGGGTCAATTTCGGAAGTGGGAAATCCTTCGACTTGAGAAACTTGGTGTAAATACCCAGGAAATTCGGCTGATATTCGCCGCTCGCTGTGAAGCCGGGACTAACGTTGGACATTTTTCCCAGCGCAATGAGAGAGCCGCGCTTCATGCCGGCGCCAGGCGATTTCCCCAAATCCCCACCGACCAGAATTGTGCCGGCGATCATGGAAATACCGACGAAATCTCCACAATTGCCCGCAACGGCTATGGTGCCGCGCCGCATATGTGCCCCCACCTCATCGCCGGCGTGCCCATCTATCAAAATTGTGCCTCCTGCCATACCCCGACTTTCGCCTCGATAGGCCGCCCCAACTAGGTCACCCGCATGACTGCGAACTCGAATGGTTCCCCCTTGCATTCCCGCACCTAGCCAGTCTTCCGCTCCGCCGTAGACATCGATCAATCCACCCTGCATTCCGGCTCCCAAATGCATTCCCGCGGAACCTCGAATGATCAGAGTGCCGGTGGACATCCGCTCTCCCAATCGTTTAATATTAGAACAATCTCCTAATAATTCGATTGTTCCATCAGTTGGATCACCATCTAGGTCAAAGAAGTCTTCAATGAGGCCACAATTTCGACCTTGCCAGATAGGTAATTTCCTGATGTCCATTAAAGAAAGCGTCTGTAAGACGTTAGGACGGATGGAATCGGCTTCGAGTGGAATTGGCCCGTTGGATTTGAGAATGAGTCGAAGCATAAGCGGTATGATAACGCGCGGTGAATGAAGAGTCCTCAAATAATCGGCACGCCAATTGCCAATTATGAATTTCCACGAGCAAACATCACCTAAAGTATCCAATTTGCCCGTTTTGTAGGCGATTTATGCTCGGATTGTCGGCTGACGATGAAGGGTCGGAGTTTTTGTATGAGTAATCGAATCCTCTATGCGTTCTATGCTACGTTTGCTTTGCTGGTTCTGGGTATTGGCTTGGTCTGTGCGGCCAAACCATAATAAGTTTGTTCCAAGTGCCGGCTAATTACCGGTTCTTGAAGCATACGTATGGCCTGAGATTCCTCAATGTGGGGCGCACCCTAGACAATTAATCTTATAAACTTTAGAACGTGCAAATTTTATTGTTAAGTCGAAAATAACTTCATTTTTTGCCTTAAGATTCCAATATTTTGTCAGCAAATAGACCGACTAGCAGTTTTCTTCTTTTCTGGATCTGCAGGATTATGTCTCTGATCCATTGTGAAAAACGGAGTACTTAGGCTGGCAGAGGATAAATTTTTTGTCCCACCTAAAACTATTTCAAAATTCACGGCATAGTCGTCATTTCTCGGCCGCTCAACATTTCCACTTATTCTAATTATTCCAGTAGCTAGTTCTCGGCTGGAAATCCCCAGCGCGAGATATGTGCGGCCATTTTGTAGGGAATTATATGCCGGGAATTCTCTCAGCGACGATTAAGTCCCCAGTTCGTCTTCAGTCCAATGGATCGACCATCGATGCCCATATTTCTGAAGAAAGTCGAGTGGTAACCCGTGTTGTCTCGCGATGGCAGGCTGAACAGGGTTCAGAGGAATTGAATTCCAAATCCGGCAACTCGGCGGACTTTATGAGTTTCGCCAGCATTCGAAATAATTCCATGCTCCAACGGGAATCGTTCCCCGCGGTAGGCGACATCTTCATGGGGTTCAAACTGGTATCGATTCTGGGTACTGGTGGCTTTGCCCGAGTTTATCTGGCTCAGCAGGAAAATCTGGCGGATCGCCCCGTTGCTTTGAAGGTGACTTCGCTTCCCAACAGGGAACCGCAACGGCTGGCGCGTCTGCAGCATCAGAACATCATGCCGATTCACTCGGTGCATTATGCAAATCCTTTTCAAGCGGTTTGCATGCCCTATCTGGGTACGGTAACACTCCACGATGTCATTCGCCTGGCCTTCAAAGATCGCAAAGCTCCCAGCAGCGGGGGCACTATCTTCGAAACCGAACGGGCTATGCGGACGACATTGATCGAAACGTATCCCGATGCGGTGCCGCAGATGGAACCGAGCATAGAGGGCTGCGAAAAATCCTTCCGATTCAAGAATGAACTTCTCCAGTTAGGTTATGTGGAAGCCATTCTGACCATTGTTTCTCGAATCTGCGACGGTTTAGAGCACGCGCACAATGTGGGTGTGATTCATCGCGATCTTAAACCCGCGAATATCCTCCTGTCGACCGATGGTCAGCCTTTGCTTCTGGATTTCAACCTGGCGGTCGATGTTCGATCGAACGATCAGATTGAGGCGGGCGGAACTATTCCTTACATGGCTCCCGAGCAACTTCGGGCGTTGATGAAACAGCGCGAGGAAGCGATTACCCCCAGTTGCGACTTGTATGCTCTGGGTATCATCGCTTACGAGCTACTGACGGGAAGCGCGCCCTTTCCAGCACTGACGCGCGAGAACAGCAAATACCAGTTCGATATGTCGGCAACGGAAAATGCCCGCAAATCCGAACCCGATGCCGCCTCTAAACACAATCCGGAAGTGCCCGTTTCCGTCGATATTATTTTGCGGAAGCTACTGGCTTATCACGAAAAGGATCGCTACGAATCGGCCGCGCAATTGAAGGAAGACATTGATCGCCAGTTAAAAAATCTGTCCCTGCGATATGCCCGGGATCCGATTACCGTTCGCATTGAGAAATTGCATCGTCGAAATCGCAAGGTTTTACCCAGCTTGGCCGTGACGGGAGCTTTGATTCTCATGGGATCTATTGCAATCGCCAACGACCGATTGCAATTCATCGAAAATAAATCTCAAGCAGACAAAAAATTCCTGGAGTCTATCAGTCAGCTCGATCTGGCTCGGGTCGAATCCAGTGAATCTTTATTACCCGGAGTCCGCGATCAGGGATTAAATCGAATGACCCGGGTCATGGATAACTACCTGTTACTGGGTGATAGAAACTCGAATTCTAATACTCCCTTCGAATATCTTTCCGTCGAACAGCAGGGTCAGTTGCGGGAACGATTTGGAGAATCTCTACTCATTCTGGCCGATCAGGAAAAAAGAAAAAATGATCTAAATTCCTGGCATAACGCGTTGGATTTAAACAAACGCGCCGAGAAGCTCTTCGGCAGTGACAAAATGCCGGAGTATGGCTGGCAACAGCAAAAAGAACTGGCGGAGAAGCTCGAAGACAAAAAAATTCAAGAGCGGGCCGGCTACTTGCAGCATCTGCCCGAATCGAACACTTCCACGAATTCTCTCTTGAAAATGAACGATTTTATCAGACGAAACCAGTTTGAAGATGCAATTGCCGAGTTGAAAATTTACATCGAGAACAATCCGACCAGAGCGGACGGTCATATACTTCTCGCAAACTGCTATAGGATGACTCAGCAGTCAATAAAAGCATTGGAAAGACTAAATGTTGCCATATCGCTCGATCCGAAAAATTGCTTGGCTTTATATAAACGGGCCGAGATCCAGATGGATCTTTCAGATTATGATGCAGCTTTAAAGGATATAAATAATGCTTTGGCAATGGATTCTCTGGGAGGTCTCGGATATTGGGTGAAAGCAAAATATTATAGCCGCATAACTCCTGTAAATTTTAAAGAAGGCTTGAAAGCTTTATACGAAGCCGAAAAAGAGAATTACGAATTATTTCCGATCTATGCATTACGAATTCGATTTTTGTTAGTAAATAATTTCGAAGAAGCAAAGACAATAATTGATTACTTGAATCAAATTCCTGCCAGAGGTATACAAGATTACAGCCACCGCGCCTGGGCCAATATTCAGGTAAAACAATACGAAATAGCTCGTCAGGATTACGAAGCTGCGCTCAGTTTTGATCCAAACAACACATCGCTTCTTCTGGGATTGTCGACGGCTCTTGCATTTAAAAATGATTACAGTAGTGCTGCGGAAGTCTGTAAGCGTGTACTTGAAATATCTCCCAGATCGCACCTGGCTCAAAGTTCTTTAGCAATTTATCTGGCTCGTCTGGGGGAACATGAAAAAGCTCGAAAGCTAGCGGATGAATCGGTTGTTAATTGCGAAGATCCCGAATTTTATTATAAAGCGGCCTGCGTTTACTCTCTGGGCAGTCAAAATTACCCGGAATACGGTCCACTCGCCACAAGATATCTGGTCAAAGCGGCCACGAAAAAATTTGAATACTTCAATAAAATGGAAGCTGACAAGGATATTGACCCGATCCGAAAAATTCCCGAATACAAGGCCTTGGTCAAAGCTAAAGATACTCTGCAGAACCTATTTAACCTCAGCTTGAATAAGTGAAAAATTCCCGAACGTAAGCCGTATCGGATTGATTCTCCACCTCCACTACTCTCCACCCGCGGGTGGAGAGGCCTACTGACGCCTAATTTTTGATCGGCAGTTTCTCCTTCTTTTCGTTACTATGACTCTGAAGGAGTTCGAAAAGTGCCGACATCCACCAATCCCGAACGTCTGCTGCAGGATTTACGTGGCGGTTCCAGCGAGTTGCTGGGTCCCCTGCTTGAGCAATATCGAAATTACCTCAAACTGCTGGCCCGCTGGGAAATTGGCCATCGGTTGCAGGGCAAACTCGATGCTTCCGATCTCGTCCAGGAAACCTTTCTGGACGCTCACAAGTACTTCCCGAATTTTCGCGGCCACAGTGAAGGCGAATTCATCCAGTGGATCAAGAAGATCATGGCCGGGAAGCTGGCCAATCATATTCGCCATTATTTCGGCACCCAGGCCCGGGACGCCAGCCGCGAACGCGCTATTGAACTCGATTTGGACCAATCCTCCCGGCTATTCGATCGCGGGCTAATGGCTCTTCAAAGCAGCCCGAGTGAAAAAGCCAGTCAGCGCGAACAGTCCGTTCTTTTGGCGGAAGCTCTGGAAGGTCTGTCCCCCGATTACCGGGAAGTTCTGATACTGCGCCATCTGGAGGAACTGACGTTTCCGCAGATTTCCGAGCGTATGGGCCGAACTTTGGACAGCGTACAAAAACTCTGGATCCGGGCTTTGGCCCAACTACGCACCCGTTTCGATAATTCCCATGAGTAATTCCTTCCGAAAATCTTCTCTGGGCGATTCTTCGACGCCTGATCGCTGGCAGGATCCGGATCCCTCCATGGATCCCCGCCTGTTCCAGGCCGTTCAGGATTACATGAAAGAGCTTGAGAGCGGTCGGAGGCCAAATCGCAAGATATTCCTTGCGAAGTATTCCGAACTGGGTGAAGAGCTGGCGCGTTGCATCGACGGCCTGGAAATGCTGCACGGCGCATTTTCCTCTTCGTCCAACGCCTCCAAGACGGCTGCGGAACCGAGCGCGATCCCGGGGGATCCGCTGGGCGATTTTCAAATTATTCGCGAAATTGGTCGCGGCGGCATGGGCATTGTTTATGAAGCCAAACAATTATCTCTCGGTAGAAAAGTCGCCTTGAAGGTTCTCCCATTTGCAGCCGCTCTCGATGCCAATCAGCTGCAGCGGTTCAAAAACGAGGCTCAGGCGGCGGCTCAACTCCACCACTCCAATATCGTGCCTATCTACGGAGTGGGAAGTGAACGAGGTGTCCACTATTACGCCATGCAGCTGATCGAAGGGCAATCCCTCGACCTGATCCTCGATCAGATGCGTCAGAAGTATGGGATTAATCGACTGCAGGACAATGGAACGACCGCCTCTTTGCATGCCGTTTCTCGGTCGCCGATCGACCTGGCGAAAGTGAGCGAAGTCCCGGCCTCGATCCCCTCGTCTCTGGCGACGAAGACCACCCAACAAACAGTATTCTCCCAAACGCTGACCACGCAGCGCGAAACTTCGGTTCGCGAGTTTCATAGAACCGCCGCCCGATTGATGATGCAGGCCGCCGAGGCCCTCGAACACGCGCATTCGTATGGCATTATTCATCGCGATATCAAACCCGCCAATCTCATTGTGGATGCCCGCGGGAATCTCTGGGTTACGGACTTCGGCTTGGCGCATATCCAAACCGAAGCCAATCTCACCCGTACGGGCGACATCATCGGCACCTTCCGTTACATGAGTCCGGAACAGGCCAGCGGGGATCGCGTTCTGCTCGATCATCGCTGCGATATTTATTCGTTAGGCGCTTCGTTCTA
The DNA here is from genome assembly GCF_018398935.1 of Telmatocola sphagniphila. Classification (GTDB taxonomy): domain Bacteria; phylum Planctomycetota; class Planctomycetia; order Gemmatales; family Gemmataceae; genus Telmatocola; species Telmatocola sphagniphila. Next base: position 5,237,903 of record NZ_CP074694.1, read on the forward strand.
CGAATGGCTGACGCTACAGCCGGTCTATCCCGGTAAGAATCGGGCCAAGCTGCTCGATCAAATTTTGAATCAGGATCCCAAGTCTCCCCGTTCCATTAATAAATCCGTACCCGTGGAACTGGAAACGATTGTAATGAAAGCCTTGGCGAAGAGCCCGGGGGATCGCTATTCGAGTGCCGGGGAGCTAGCCGCCGATTTGCAGCGATTTTTGGACGATAAACCGATTCTGGCTCGCCCGCCGAGTATAGTCGACCTCACCCGCAAATGGTGTAAGCGGCATCCGTCGACGCTAGTGGCCGCATTCGTTGTGCTGCTGCTTTCCGTGATTGGTCTGACTGTAAACAATTATTTGATAAAGATCGAAAAGGATAAAACCAAAGCGGCTAGCCAACAGGTCGAAAATGCTCGAATTCAGGAGAAAGCGCGGGCCGAGGAAGCCGAGAAAAGATTCCGCAAATCGCGGGGTATCGTCGATACGATGATTCGTATTGGGGAAGAGGAACTCCCCGAACAGCAGATGTTCCAACCAATTCGTAGGCGCCTGCTGGAGGCGGCCTTACAGTACTACACGGAATTTGTCGAAGAGCGCAGCGACGATCCCAAGATGCAAGCGGAATTGTTGCAGGTCGAGGAGCGGGTCAATCAAATTCTGACGGAACTCTCGCAGTTGCAGGGTGCGGACCAGATCACGCTCGTTGAAACTCGAGGCGTTCATCGCGATTTAAACGTTACGGAAGAACAGAAATCTCAGCTCTTTAAAGCCAGTAACGACTGGAAATCCCGCCGCGCCCAAATCATCAAGGCAAGTAAAAATATCGAAACCCGTCGCAAAGAACTGGTAGTTCTGACTCTGGAAGTAAACTCGACAATCTCAAAAATTCTTACACCCGATCAGGCCCATAGACTACGGCAAATTTCCCTTCAGATGAAAGGTCCTATGGCTTTTCGGGATGAAGAAGTTGCCCGAAAACTCGATTTGACGAACGAGCAAAGAATCCGCATTCGGGAAATCGATAACGAAGCGATATCGATATTGTTTCAAAACGATGGTCCGCGTGGGCCGGGAGGACCTGGTGGTCCCGGTGGCCCGGGAGGAGGTGGGCCCCCTGAAGGCCCCAACTCCGACGGACGAGGCGATCGAGGTTCCAAATTCGGGAGAGGATTCGGAGGTGGCCCCAAGGAGGGCTTCCAGGACCCGATGGACGAAAAATTAAAGCTTGTCATCAAAGACATGCTGAATCTCCTGACGGAGGAACAGAAAAAACGCTGGAAAGAAATGATTGGAGAACCTTATCAAAAAGGACCACCTCCCAAGAAGCCGTAGATCCTATCCGCGACATCCTCAACGCTAGACAAAACCACAAAGGGAGCTTCAGAAGCTTCTCATAACTCTACACCAATATTTCATTGGAAATCTCAGTGAGTTTTACCTTAAATTGCGGCTGGACACGATCCTACCCGCGATTAAGGTTCTGGAAATGAAGCGAATTCTGTTTATGCTCCTGGCCGTCGGCGGACTGACGGCTCTCGCACTTTCGACCGCGAATCAGCCAACCAACTCCACCGACAACTCAAACGCCAAATTTGTCGTCGATACCGACAAAAAGAATCCCTGGACCTCCCTCACTCCCAACGTGGCGGCCGATCAGTTTCAGTTCGCCATCGTTTCGGACCGTACCGGCGGGCATCGCAAAGGTGTCTTCAGCAAAGCGGTGCATCAGGTCAATCTTTTGCAACCCGCGTTTGTCATGTCGGTGGGCGATTTGATTGAAGGGGCTCGCCAGGAAGAAATGAATCGCACGCAATGGGATGAGTTCGATAAATATGCCCGACAGTTTGCCATGCCTTTCTTCTACTGTGCGGGTAATCACGATGGGGACAATAAAGTCAAAGCCGAGGTCTGGAAAGAGCGGCTGGGTAAGGCATATTACCATTTTCTTTATGGGGACTGTCTGTTTCTCGTCCTCAACAGCAACGATCTGGGGATCAATGCACCCGTGCCGGCCGCGGCGGGTGTCCGCGGTCCGCGGATCGGATTCGGTAAAGAACAACTGCAGTACGTTGAAAAAACGTTGAAAGATAATGCCAAGGTGCGCTGGACTTTCGTCTTCATGCATCACCCCGTCTGGGCCGCTCGCGATCTGACGGAAAATGGCTGGCTGGAATTCGAAAAACTCTTTGCCAATCGGCAGTATTCCACGTTCTGTGGCCATGAGCATACGTTCCGCAAATTCATTCGCAACGAACGAAGTTACTATCAACTGGCCACCACCGGCGGGGTCAGTTCGATGCGGGGTATCGAATACGGGGAGTTCGATCAGATCGCCTGGGTCACCATGAAGAAAGATGGACCCGTGATTGCTCAAGTTGCCCTCGAAGGTATTTTGAAAGATGACCTGACGAAAATCGAACCTTCGGAAGAGAATGGTTCGAAGCCGCTTTCAACGGAAGGCTTGAACGAGGTTGTCGGCAGCGTGACCATGAATGGAAAGCCAGTAACCGGGCTGCAAGCTCAATTTATTCCCCTGGATGAACCGGCTCCCCGAGCAAACGCACCGGAATACTCGCTCCCCGGTGGCATGGGACTCCTTCAACTCGATGGTTCTTTCACCGTCTATCAGCATCGGGGCCCGGCCGGTCTTAAGGCCGGTCGTTATGCCGTGACCTTCGCTCCCACCACCTCGTTGATTATCGACAGCACCAAAAAAGATAACCCGGTTCCTGAGAAGTATCGGGCCGCCAACACGACCCCTTATCGGGTGGAAGTGAAAGTGGACGTTCGCAATCGCTTTGAGTTTAAGCTCGATAAAGAATGAGATAAGAATTACTTTGCGGTGCATCGAACTCGCGTGATGTTTCGATGCACTCCAAATTATACCACCGGCTCCCTATCCAAATCGGAATAGGGATAATGGCCGTTCTGTTTCAGCAGTTCGATCAACACGCTTCCCCCCTTTTCGCGTGCGAACTCCATTTCAGACCGGAAGACCTCAATAATCGCTAGTAAACCAAAATTTTCCACCGTCTCATCCGTGTGGGACGCATAGACATCGAACACCAGACACTTGCCCGCAATATCTTCGAAATCTTCCGGGAATTCGCAGGTCTCATTTGCGTTTAGCTCGGCCTGCTCGGCATAGCGGGCCATCGGATTCAATATTGCGTTGATATTCTGATTGGCTTTTCCAAATGGGGAATCTTCGCCCCCATCCAGATCTATCGCATGCCGGGTAAACATGACCAGTTCATAACATCCAAGAACTTTATTGGACGGGCCTTCGTTCGGCGCTTCGCAGAGTTCCTTGGTGGCGACTGCCGTGCCGGGAATTCCGTTGGGAAAATAGTAGAGATCGAGTCCGCCACCGACACTGTACGGAATCATGGAATGCAGCACCATGTCATGTTCGCGGCCCAGGCTGGCCTCCATCAACCGGCTTTTCTGGTCGTACCATTCATGCCATTCCGATTCGGTTTGCTCCTTGTTTTCTTCAGCTGCCATGATGCTCCCCCGGATCGTTGGTCAAACGATGCTGAAATGAGTGTTGTTTAGAAATCCCCATCTCAAAATAGGGATAGGGAAAGAAGATTCTGAGATGATTTGTCCGGAGGATGACAAAAATTCGACGGATTCACTTCGATACAAAGTGAATTTTGGGCTCGTTAAATAAGGGGGTGCTAAGTTATTTCTTCTCTCGCTTGTATTCCGCTAAAAATAGCAAGGTATTGGGTTCGGATTTGAATTCCGTGGGATATTTGGCACCTGAAAGATCGTAACAGACTCGGAGGTTATCTCCTTTGAATTCATAGATCGCTTTAAAAGTTTTGTCTTTATTGGGGCCTTCGGTTCCTTTGATCTCCAAAGTTTTAATTTTCGCCTTCTTGTCCAGTGTATAGGTGCCCTTGTCGATTTTCCCTCCGACATCGACAGTATAGTTAGTCTCGGTCAGAGTCATTTTGATCGATTTGGTGACTTCTTCGGGAAACTCTTTGCCACCGATGACGGCTGAGACGGGAACCCAGGTTCCGACAACCGATTTCTCATCCTCCCGTGCGGCGGAGGGATACAAAAAGATCATTGTGAGCGCCAGAGCCGTCAGGCTTCGAAGTAAAAATTTCATTTTCCACTCCTCGATTGTTAATTGGTTAATGAAGCTTTAATTATCGTATTTAAATTTTGCCGATTCCGTTTAAACTCGGTCTAGAACCAGCATCTGCCCTTCGCTGCGCAACCACCACTCGGAGTCGGCTCTTTCCCGAATGCGGAATCGCAATCCTGGGCCGAGCTCGACCGTTTCGTTAGGGCTGAATTCGACATTCTCTTCCCGAGCGTACATTAACACATTGGTAAACAAATCGAAGCATTCGTTGCCGAGTGCGTGACTATCGGCATGGGTCGCCAGATTCGGCAACCCCATGAGGTGATTTCCAAAAGTTCGCATCCAGACGCCCGGTCTCTCTTCCACTTCGACTTTTACGAAACCACCATAGAGCAGCGGTATCGGCAAACTTCGCAGCGATTCGACAAGCGACACATTATCTTCCGCCGCCAGCAGCGCTTCGGCGGGGAAAGCGGCTCGAGCTTCCTCATTCAGAATCAGAATGGCATCCAGCCGGGCCAGGGCGGCGGCCACAGTCGCTAATGCAGCGTATTGTTCCAGCGGATCGCTATCCTCGCCCGCATAATACAACAGCGCGTGCGATTTGTGCTCGGCGGCATCGTTCTTCAACTGCTGCATGAAATGCGCCGGCTGAACGCAGGCTTCGAAGATATTCGAGGGAATCGGCATTTCGAAGTAAACGATCTTGATGATGTGCGGTCCCCAGCCGGCCAGACCGATCAGATTGCCGACGTTATCCGGCTGCTTGCTATCATCGATCAGAGTCGTCTCGGCGCGGGCTTTCTCCAGGACCGGATCGAGCGAACGCAGAGCCTGTCCGATCGCGATGCCATCGAAATCAAAAACGCTGGGAAATAGAACCTGAAGACTCAGCGGCTTTTCGATGGCCGGATTGGCGACCAGATCGGTCATAAGCCCGTTCGGCTGAGGAATTCCCATGAAACGTTCGATCAGACTCATTCGTGACTCCGCCAATTGCCCCTGCTTAATCATGCTACGCCTCGATTGTCGGTCTGCCAGCGAAAAGCGATAGTGCTACAATCACAAAACCCACTGCTAAGGATGCTTGCAATGCCAACTCTGACCGAACGTTACGTCGCCGAGTTTCCCATATCCCGCGAGCACTTCCAACAGGCTCGAGAGGTATTTCCCAACGGCGTCACGCACGACGCTCGCGGCATGGATCCCTTTCCGCCATTTATTGATCGGCAACTGGGAGCTCATAAGTGGGACATCGACGGCCATGAGTTCGTCGATTATTGGTCGGGCCACGGTTCGCTGATTCTCGGTCATTCCCATCCCGATGTGGTGAAAGCCGTGCAACGGCAGATGGAACGCTCGACCCACGCCGGTGGCAACCACGATCTGGAAATCGAATGGGCGAAGTGGGTTTTGAAGCTGATTCCCTGCGCGGAAAAAATCCGCTTCACCGGCAGCGGCACCGAAGCCACCCTGATGGCCCTGCGGCTATCGCGGATGTACACCGGAAAATCCAAGATTCTGAAATTTTGCGGCCACTTTCATGGCTGGCACGACGCCGTTTCGATTGCTTCCGATCCACCCTACGATTCCTTCTCCGTGCCCGGCGTTCCCGAGGGAGTCGCCCAAAACACGATTGCCATTCCTCCGAATAATATCGATCTTCTGGAAGCGACTCTGAAGAGCGATGACCAGATCGCCGCCGTGATTCTCGAGCCCACAGGTGGACATTGGGGAGCTGTACCGATTCGGGGAGCGTTCCTGAAGGCTTTACGGGAATTGACGACTCGCTACGGCGTGCTCTTGATCTTCGACGAAGTGATTACCGGTTTTCGCGTCTCACCCGGCGGCGCCCAGAAGTTCTACGAGGTGACCCCCGATCTAACGACGCTGGCGAAAATCCTGGCCGGGGGACTTCCGGGGGGCTGCCTGGTCGGCCGGGCCGAGATTTTGAACCAGATCGAAAATCGTCCGGGTAAGCCGCGCATGCGTCACCCGGGAACGTATAACGGCAATCCGTTATCGGCCTCGGCCGGGATCGCCTGCCTTTCCAAAATCGCCGATGGCAAAGCCTGCCAGCAAGCCAACGATATGGCCCGGATGCTGCGTAATGAATGCAATACTCTCTTTGCCCGGAAAAAATATCGCTGGATCACCTGGATCGATTTTTCCATGTTCAAGTTTCTTCCCAATTACGATGGTCCGCCCGCACCTCTCGCGGTCACCGATAATACGGGAATGATTCCTTATGAAGGGGATCTCAACAAGCTCGATGGCGTCAAAGATCCGAAGCTGATTTCACTCTTCCGGCAGGGAATGCTACTGAATGGCGTGGATCTATCGGGGATGGGCGGCTGGTTGACGGCGGCCCACACCCCGCATGATATTGCTAGAACTGTGAAGGCCGTGGAAGCGACGATTGAGGCTCTGAAAACCGAAGGCTATAGTGCTTGAACTGGAAGACTAAAAGCGGGCGACGCTGAAGGGTTTCAAGTCGATGTGCGGCTTTCGATTGCTCAGCGCCTCGGCAATCAGTTTCCCAGTTACCGGGGCCATGCTCAAACCGAGCATGTTGTGCCCGGCCGCAATCCAGACATTCGAATATTTCGGACTGCGGTCGATGATCGGTTTCGAATCGTAGGTCATCGGCCGCCAGCCGTACCATTCCTCTTCGATCGGATCGTTGGCCGGATCCAGATAGTGCTTGGCCGCTTCTTGCAGATAATTCAACCGCGTTCTGTTGATGCTCGTGTCATAACCGGCGAATTCCATGGTGGAGCCGATGCGGTAGCCGCTGTGCATCGGCGTCACGGCCACCCGATGTTCTTCGAAAATCAACGGAATACTGGGGCACTTGATCGGGCGCGGCATGGTAATCGAATAGCCCTTGCCCGGTTGAATCGGGATTTTGCAACCCAGTTCCCGATTCAGAAAAGGCGTCATCGCACCGGTGGCCACCACGAAGTAATCGGCGGTCATCTCTCCCTGGGATGTGGCAATCGCGGAACCATTGCCAACGAAGCCATCGACGGAGCAATTTTCCACGATGGTCGCGCCGCGCTCGGTCAGAATTTTACGGAAAGCCGACATCAGTTTGTCAGGCCGGAGATGCGCATCCCCTTCGTAGAGCCAGCCGCCCGCCAGACCCGGCTTCAGTGCCGGTTCCAGTTTCAGAAGTTCTTCTCCCGCAAATGGCTTGGCCGGCATGGCAAAAGTATCTTTGAGCAGATGATCGGTTTCTTCGTAGTGATGAAACGCCTTATCCGTCTGGAAAACGAAGAGCAATCCCTTCTTTTCCCATTCGCAATCGATCGGCTCCTGGGCCAGCAATTCGTCGTAGAGATGTCGCGAAGAATTTAAAAGAGCTTGAATCTCATGCCCGGCCTGCAGCATGTCGCGATTGTTGCAGCGGCGGGCAAAGTGCAACAGCCAGGACCAGAGTTTCCAATCGAGGCGAGGCTTGATATAAAACGGGGCCGATTTTTTAAACATGGAGCCGAGGGCGGTTTTGATCGCTCCCGGCGTGGTCAGTGGTAGCACATGGGAAGGACATACGAAACCGCAATTGCCGCGCGAACAGGCCTGCCCGAAACCGGCGCGATCCAGGATCGTCAGCGAATGCCCTTCTTTTTGCAGGTAATAGGCACATGCCGCGCCGACCACTCCGCCCCCGATAACGACGATCTTCGCCATGTCGCTTTCCTGCTAACTAATTCCATTTCGAAAGGGATCGGCCGGGTCCACCAACAAAGTGTTATCCCCGGTGATGTAGGCTTCGCCGCGAATGGTGGGATAAAGCACGCCGTCGCGTACCTGCACCCAGCCTTCGAAGACGCTGCCGATGATACTCTCCTGTCGCCAGATCTGCCCCGGTTGGAGTTTCCCGGCCGCGTGGAGACAAGCCAGCTTGGCGGATGTTCCGGTTCCACAGGGAGAGCGGTCGTATGCCGCCCCTGGGCAAAGCACAAAATTCCGACCCTGATTAGTAGTCTCCGCGGCGGGTCCGATCAATTCGATGTGATCGATTTCGCCACCCGCTTCGCCGGTGATGCGATTGGCTTCCAGCGACTGCCGAATCTTGTTTGAACAATCGAGCAGCCGATTCAAATGCTTCAAAGAAAGCGGAATACCGTGATCTTCACAGAGAAAAAACCAGTTGCCGCCCCAGGCGATGTCGCCCGAGAGCATGCCATAGCCCTCGACAGGTATCCGCACCTGGGTTGAGTAACGGTAGCTGGGCACGTTATCGAGTGTCACCCGGTTTTTACCGTCGTATTCGAAAGGAACAATGCCGACTGTGGTTTCCAGCAAGTGCCGGCCGGGAGTGATTTTGCCCAGGTGGCCGAGCGTTACCCCGACACCGATGGTGCCATGGCCGCACATGTTCAGATAGCCAACGTTATTGAAGAAGATCACCCCGGCCACGCAGCGCGGATCGGTGGGGGGAACCAGCAGGGCACCCACCAGTACATCATGGCCGCGCGGTTCCAGAATCACCGTTTTTCGAAAATCGTCGAAGCGGTCGCGAAAAATGGTTTTGCGTTCGGACAGTGGCCCGACACCGAGATCGGGGCCGCCTTCCACTATCACACGAGTCGGCTCGCCGCCCGTGTGGGAATCGATTACGCGAATCTTCTTCATTCGAGTGGCACCCGAAAAGGAATTAGCCGATTTTAGGACGGTTGGCTATCGCGGTGCGGATGATTTTCAGAATTGCTTCCCGCTCGGCCCCGACGATAGGCAGACGCGGCGCCCGCACCATTTCGCTGCCCATGCCGACCTCGGCCATGGCCAATTTGATGTACTGCACCAGTTTCATGTGGGTATCCAGGTGCAATAACGGGGTGTACCAGCGGTAGACTTTCACAGCCTCGGCATAGTTATTCGCCATGGCCAGGTCCCAAAGCAAACGGTTTTCGGCCGGGAAGGCATTCACCAGTCCCGATACCCAACCGACGGCCCCGAGCATCACGCTTTCCAGAGCCAGATCGTCCACGCCGCAGAGCAACGTGTAGCGATCGCCGCAGACATTCTTCAAATCCGTGATCCGGCGAACGTTTTCCGACGATTCCTTGATGGCAACGAACTTCGGTTCGTCCGCCATGCTCAGGAACATCTCGGGAGTGATGTCGACTCCGTAAGCGACCGGATTGTTATAAACCATGATCGGCAGATCGCTGGCCTTGGCCACGGTTCGGAAGTGGACGATCGTTTCACGCGGGTCGCTCTTGTAGACCATGCCGGGCAGGACCATTAAGCCGTGAATACCCGCTTTCTGGCAATCGGCGGAATAGCGACAGGCCAAATTTGTGGTCGTCTCGGCCACACCGCTGAGCACTGGCACCCGACCCTTAGCCGCTTCCAGAGCGCACTTGAGGACCTGGAACTTCTCAGCGTACTCCAGCGAGCAATTCTCCCCGACGGTGCCGAGCATGATCAGCCCGTGCACCCCGGCCGCGATCAACTTCTCGATATGCAGGGCCGTTCCTTCGAAATCGATGGATTGATCGGCGTGGAACTGTGTGGTTACCGCAGGGTAGACACCTTGCCAGGTCACTTTCATGGATATTTCCTATCGGGAAGAAGACAAAACTTATTATTGCATCCAAAAGCAAATTTGGCAATGGTTGTTCCGGTTCTTGTTCGGAAAGCTTCTCGCAGTACTTGATCCGAAACGGACTGGAAAACAATCGAAATTCGCTCCTGCATTCTCTTTATCAGGAGGTAATCAGGTCATCATTTTATGTGAGAAGCCAACGAAAGATTGATGAGTTTTAAAGAGAAAGCCTTATTTTGAGACAGATTGCGAAACTCATGCTGCCAATCTCGCAATTTGAGGACGTTGCTTTACCCGGTTACAAAGTTGCCACCGCAAATTGATTCAGTCCCTGTAGCAAAATGGCTCAGAGTTCATTTTTACAAATTCCAAAAAGGCTTTACGATCTGGAAGATGGGCCGAATTTGCGTTTATTTTAGGCTCAAACTCCCCCTTTTGGGCTCTTTCGGGCTCTGTTTGAAACTATTTGCTCTTTTGGCACGGTCATTGCATTTAAATATTTTCGTGCGGTAGCGAGTCCCGCACACGGGTCGGGAATGCGAGTCCCCGATCCACTTTCTCATCAGTTCTCTCTTCAAGGGTGGACACGAGAGCCAAAAACTGGAGTGCGAGTTCCAGTTCAAAACTCTCGTGTCCTCACCTCGTTTCATCGAGAACGAAATAATTAAAGCCACCCGATTCAGATAGCTCTGAGTCGGGTGGCTTCTTTTATGGGCGAACGCTACTTTTTTGGTTGTCAGTTGGTCGTGGGAATCATCTTCTTGGCAGGCGGCTTGCGCAGATCCCAAACCAATCCGAAGACGTTCATCACTTTGAGTGTGTAATAGCTGATGTCGATTTCCCACCAGTAGAAGCCTTGATTGGCCGAGCTCATGTAGTGGTGGTGATTGTTGTGCCAGCCTTCGCCCAGGGTGACGATTGCCACCAGAGCGTTGTTGCGGCTCTGGTCGGTCGTGGCGAAGCGTCGGCTACCCCAGACGTGGCAGAGAGAATTCACCAGGAACGTACCGTGGTAAAGCACAACGGTGCTGATTACGAATCCCCAGACGAAGGCCGACCAGCCTGAACCCGAGGTGAAGTAACCGTAGAGATAACAGGCCACACCAAGCAAAAATGCCGGGATATAGTGGAATTTTTCGAGCAGCAGGATCTCGGGGTACTTCAGAAAATCCTTGACGCCGTGCAGGTCGACGTTGTCCTCGTTGCTGTCGAGAACCCAGCCCACATGCGACCACCAGAGGCCGTGTCGAATGGGAGAATGCGGATCGTTTTCCTGATCGGAATATTTGTGGTGATCGCGGTGATTGGCGGCCCACCAGAGCGGCCCTTTCTGCAGGGCGCTGGCGCCGATCCAGCCCATCATGAAGCCGACGAATCGATTCGTTTTATAAGCGCGGTGGCTGAAATACCGATGGTAACCAGCGGTGATCCCAAACATCCGAAGCACATACAAGCCGACGCAAAGTGCTACTACGTCCCAGGTGACAGGAACAAAGAAAACAGCAACAACGGCCAGGTGAAGAAGGATAAAGGGAACTTTGTTGATATTGCGGGCGAAAAAACCGGAAGGAAGGGTGGATTGAACGGCCATATTGTTGGCCATTCTTCCTAGTGTCGGTACGTTCAAACGTGGAACCTCGAAAAAATCGGCCTGCGGTAGCAACCAGCAGAAGCCTCAAACCTGAGCGAACTAAAATCAGCGCGTTAGACGGGGCCCCGAGTGCCTTTTTGAATATTGCGAAGTTTCCGCAATTCGGCGCGCCGACGGACTTCGCAAGGCTTTTCGTAATGCTCGTGCTTTCGAAGTTCCTTTTTCAAGCCACTCCGCTCAATCAATTTCTTGAACCGACGCAAAGCAGCCCCAATTGGCTCTCGATCATGAACGCGCATCCGAATCGACATAGTGCCTCACAAACGCAAAGTTCCCTCATCCCCATGAGGAGGGAAGTAAAAAACTAAGATACGGGTTAGATAGTATAGCACGCAAAATTCAAGCGTCTACAGCGCATTCCAACGCGCTAACGAATTTTTTTGTTTTTAACCCGTAACCTTATCCATCGGCATCCGAAAGGCACTCGGTTTACCCAAAAATCATAGGACACTTCCGAAAGGATCTCTCGCGGAATCTGATCAAATCATCCGACTTTGTTGCTCGAAGTAATAACGCAGAAATAGCACTAAAACACCACTAAAATACCAGAAGGAGCCGCCCAGCCAGAGCAGAAACGGCCGAAAAGTATCGTCCCAGTAGCGGATCGAGAAAACGGCACCCATTGCCAGCGGTATCAGCATGCCGATCAGGCCGACGATCAGACGAAGAATTCCGTCCTCAATTAGAAACATGGCTCCAAATAGGGCCAGGGCCACACCGAAAAGAGCCCGCCACATCAGGCTTTCACGGAATGCCAACAGACAAATCTGCGACATGCCGAGCACCAGAGGAATCGCCCCAATGGCAAAGAGCATCAGAGCAATAGCCAGCATTGCTGTCGGATGACTGGACATACTGAATTAACGTGTACCCCCGAGTTCTACTCCCACTCGTCCTTCGAAACCCCCAAATTTCGGGATACCTACCATTCTACAGTTCGAAATAACTCTCCGCCCGTGCAATACAGAGAGCTTCGATTCTTTTGGAAATTTTAGGTCGGATTCTGAGGGCTAGGCGATGTGGTCTCCCCGGGGTACTACTTCTCGGCGATTCCGGGGCTCGTATCGGAAGTCAAGTTGGTTCAGGACAATTCCGTACTGTCGTATCGGGTTGTCTTGAAGGTACGAAGGAGGACTTAAGTGTGGATCGCACCGTGAGCCATTAAGCGGAAGCAAATTAAGGATTTGGATATCTCAAAAAATATCTTGACATAAATTATGTACAAGTTAATATCACCAAATCTTCATCTTCGTAAAAAAAGAGCTCGGCAAAATTCTACTAAATGTAGTTGTGATTTTGCAGAAATTAGATTTTGTTTTAACTGTAATTTTTTCCGGGCACGGATTCAAGAAAGTATATGTCCCAAATACCCTTTCCTGTTTCGAAATACCGTCACTTAGTTATTATAATTTTGCTGGGTTCTCTTACCGGATGCAGCGCTCCGGATGATGGTCGAGTGGAAATCAAAGGGACCGTCCAGTTAAAAGGTAAGCCGATAGCCGATGGAGCGATGATTCAGTTCTTTCCGCAGGAAAATCAAAGTACTGAAGGTTTGGTTGCTACCAAAAATGGCGCCTTCACTCTGCCGAAATCGAATGGGCTCAAGCCCGGCAAATATAAAGTGACCGTGAGTCTGGGGGACGGAAAGACGGCTGTCAATCCTGTCGAAGGAGGGTCGCCGCCGGGTCCGGGTGGCGGAACGAACATTATTTCCAAAGAGCTCGTTCCTTCCGATTGGAACAAAAAATCCAAACAGACTGTAACGGTGACCAAGGAAGGCCCGAATAAATTCGACTTCGATATTCCCTGATGATTCCATTCAGGGCTTTTCGCACTCAAATTCTAGTTCTTTACTCGCACGAATCGAAGGAGATGAGTATGCGGTCTCACAATCGAAAAGGCTTTACATTAATTGAGCTATTGGTGGTTATTGCCATCATTGCCATCCTTATCGGCCTTCTGTTGCCCGCCGTGCAGAAAGTGCGCGAAGCCGCCGCACGTATGAAGTGCAGCAACAATATGAAGCAGATTGGTCTGGCGAATATGAATTACGAAAGCGCCTATGGTGCTTTTCTGCCGGGGATCAGCCGAAGTGGTTGTTGCTGGGGCACTTGGATGATACCCATTCTCCCCTACATGGAACAAACTAATCTCTTCAACATTTACGTCGGCTTTGGCGGTCAGGGTTATGCCACACTCGGCGCTTCGCCCCGTTATGCCAGTTCCCCGAACGATCAGGTCAGCACCCAAAGACTGAGCACCTTTACCTGTCCGAGCGACACCCCGCAGACCTGGGCCGGCGGCACACTTACCATGCATAACTACGCACTGAATGCCGGTAATACGAATCTCTACCAGACCAGCATGCCCTTTGGATGCTCGGGAGGCTCGACTGTCGGCGCTAATGGTTGTGTAACTTTCGGAGGCTCCCCCTTCGGATGGTACGAAGACCCGGCTGCATTGGCTTCCGGAGGTGATTCCTCCCCCTCCGATTACAACAATGGTAATCCCGCTAGCGGAGTCATGGGTAAACCGCGTGCGATCACATCCATCACGGATGGGACCAGCAATACCCTTTGCGTCAGCGAAATTATTCAAGGGCCCAGCAGTGGTGATATCCGCGGTTTTACCTGGTGGGGAGGGGCCGCCGGGGTCACCACTTACCAGACACCGAACAACGATAGCGCCCCGGACGTTATGACCGGTGGCGGTTGCGGCGGGGCCTCGATCACTGGATATGCAACTTCTCCCAAGATGCCCTGTACCACGACATCAACCTCCAGCTTGGCGCGGATGCAGCTGGCGCGCAGTAAGCACACCGGTGGGATCAATGCCGGTTTTTGCGATGGAAGCGTTCGCTTCGTCACCAATTCAATTGATGTGGCGACCTGGCGAGCGGCCGGTACTTCGCAAGGTGGCGAGACTCTGTCGATGCCCTAAATGAATGTGATAAATCGAATCCATTCAAAGATAGCTTCCGACGGAATTTGAAATAGTAGCGACGGGTGAACGCGGCTTCACCCGTTGGATCCTGAAGGCAACGCTCAGCTTCGGACCAATTATATTTATTAAATCGTCCATATCGTCCCATAAAATTCTAAATATGTAGGCGATATACCTTTCATTAATGCTAAACTCTTTAGTCTCAGGTTTTGCAGTAGAGAAGAATAAATTCTTATCACATCTTAAGATTTACTTTTTTATCCCGACTCCAAGTATACAATTTGAATCGTCCGATATTCCCGGAGGGAAATTCTGACCCGCGAAAGGTCTATTTTTTCCTCCGATTTCCGAGCTAATCCAACCGCTGAGATTTTGAAGTGGAATGACTTCCACCAGGCAGCAAGCAATAGGAATAGAAGTATGGCCTCATCCAAGTCCTCCGGGACTGTTCTTCTGGATATATTGAAGCATCGACACGAAAAGTTGTTGTCCGATTGGTGGGACGAATTGAAATCGCAGTCATCGATTTCAATTGCCCGCAATGGGGAAGAAGAATTGAAAGCCCAGATTGAGCGATTCATCGCGCTCATTCGACAATCGGCCGATGCGCAATCTCTCTCGAATTTGAATTCGGCAAACTGGCGCCCGCTGACCGAATATCTCCAGGAAATTTCCCGCTCGCGAGCTCAGCAGGGTTTTACCAGCGAGCAGACGGCTACTTTCATTTTTTCGCTAAAGAAACCCTTCTTCGAAGCCATCCGCCTGGAAACCGCGCATAGCCCCGAAAAAGCGGTCGCTGCGATGTGGGAGGTGACCGAGTTAATCGATCATCTGGGCTTATTGACCGTCGCCTATTTTCAGCAGAGCCGGGAAGAGGTCATTCGACGGCAGCAGGAAGAGCTGCTGGAGCTGTCGACTCCCGTGGTGAAACTCTGGGACGGTGTGCTCGCACTGCCAATGATCGGCACTCTGGACAGCGCCCGAACGCAAATTGTCATGGAATCGCTACTGCAGCGGATCGTTGAGACCGAATCCGAACTCGCCATCATCGACATCACCGGTGTGCCGACCGTCGACACGCTCGTTGCTCAGCATCTTCTGAAGACGGTTACTGCAATTCGTCTGATGGGGGCGGATTGCATTATTAGCGGGATTCGTCCGCAGATCGCGCAAACCATCGTTCATCTGGGCGTTGATCTCCAGGGAGTGACGACGAAGTCCAACCTGGCCGATGCCCTGGCGCTGGCCCTCAAACGAACCGGCTTTACCGTAGCGAGGAATCGGCCGTGAGCGAGGCTTCGACGCGAATACCCGTACTGCGAATGGGCGAATTCCTCCTCGTCACAATTCAAGTGGACATGCACGATCGCATGGCGCTTCAATTACAGGACGACTTGACGCGCCACATCGAGAAGACCGGTGCCCGGGGCGTTTTGATCGATATCTCGGCTTTGGAAATGGTCGATTCGTTCATCGGGCGAATGATTGCCAATATCTCCAGTATTTCGCAAATTCTGGATGCCCAGACAGTGATTGTCGGCATGCAGCCGGCCGTGGCGATTACCCTCGTCGAACTCGGCATGCAACTTGCGGGTGTAAAAACGGCTTTAACCGTCGAACGGGGTATGAAATGCCTGCGGGAAATGCGGGCCTCATCAGCGGGGGGAGAGCATGCCAGTCACGAAGAGTGACACCCTTCCCTTGATGTCGGAGCAGGATATCGTCCATACCCGACAACTTGTTCGCAAACTTGCGCTGGAACAGGGCTTTTCATTGGTCGATCAGACAAAACTGGTTACCGCCGCGAGCGAACTCGCTCGAAATACCGTCAAATATGGCGGCGGCGGACACGTATTCTGGGAATTGCTCACAGACGGCTCCCGGAAAGGAATTCGTCTGCGCTTTCAGGATGAGGGGCCGGGAATCGAAGATGTCTCTCTGGCGATGACCGAGGGATGGACTTCCGGCAACGGTATGGGATTGGGGCTTTCCGGCTCCAAGCGGCTGGTCAATGAATTCGATATTGATTCTGCTCCTGGCCGGGGAACGCGTGTGACCATCGCCCGCTGGAAATAATCGACATGCCGTCGCATCTGATTTTCCCGATAAACGAGAGCTCGCAGGTCGGGGAAGCGCGAAGAATGGCCAGCCGCATTGCGGAACAGGCCGGATTTGGAGAAAACGATCGCGGCAAAGTCGCTATTGTCGCCACGGAACTGGCGACGAATCTCGTCAAGCACGCGCGACAGGGCCGAATCTTGCTACGGTCTTTTAGATCCGCTGCCGAATCCATCGTGGAAATTCTGTCCATCGATTCCAATCCCGGGAAGGCGGATTTTGCCGCGTGTCTGGCAGATGGTTATTCGACTGCAGGCACGCCGGGCAATGGCCTGGGTGCAGTAAAGCGACTATCCCGGACCTTCGATTTTTATTCAGGCCCAGGCAATGGCACTGTCATTCTGTCCCAAATCGCCCCCGGAGAATTCAAGGACACGCAACCTTCAAGATCCCATTTCGAATGGTGTGCGCTAACGGTAGCCGCACCCGGAGAAACCGTTTGCGGAGACGCCTGCGGGGTCGAAGTGAGGGAGGGTCAGCTGCGCCTGATGATTGCCGATGGACTGGGACACGGACCCGGGGCGGCGGAAGCGTCGGAGAAAGCGTGTGATGTTTTTACCCAGATGAATTCGTTTACTCCGCGAGCATTGATCGAGCTTTCGCATCGTAGTTTGATGGGCACGCGTGGAGCTGCCCTGGCAGCGGCTTCGGCCGATGCGAATTCCCAGGATCTGGAGTTTGCCGGTGTCGGAAATATCTCAGCCAGCCTTCAGAGCCTGACCGGTTCGCGGGGACTGATGTCCTACAACGGCACTCTGGGAGCTCAGTTCCGCTCGGTCCGGCAGTTGACTTATCAATGGGCGAAAGATTCGATTCTGGTACTGCATTCCGATGGGATCAAGACACACTGGAGTTTAACCGATAATCCCGGACTGTTTCACTGTCATCCCGCCGTAATTGCCGCCGTGCTGTTGCGCGATCAGTGCCGGGGTCGAGACGACGCGTCGATCGTTGTGGTCCGCCGAAAGTCCGCTTGAGATTGAGATTATGATGTGGGATTCCCTTCCCCAACTCCCGAATGAAGAAATCGCAAACCTCGATCGCGAAGGTTTGATAGCCCGCTTGCGCGATCAATCGGAGCTCCTGAAATCGTTGACCACCGAGCTAGCGGAGACCAATCAGGGAGTGGTAGCGCTCTATGCCGAGTTGGAGGATCGCGCCGAGCAGTTGCGGGCGGCGTCGGATCTTAAGAGCCGATTTTTGTCCTACATGAGCCACGAGTTTCGCACGCCCCTCGGCGCCATTCTGAGCATCGCCCGCATCCTGCTGGATCGGATGGACGGCCCCCTGACCGACGAGCAGGAAAAGCAGGTATCCTTCATCAAATCCTCGGCCACCGAATTGACCGATATGGTCAACGATCTACTCGATCTGGCAAAAGTCGAAGCTGGTCGCATCGCCATTTCCCCGGCCTGGTTCGAGATGGTGGATCTGTTTGCCGCCCTGCGGGGCATGTTCAAACCGATTCTTTTCAAGGCCGATGTGTCGCTGATTTTCGAAGAGCCGCACGAGATTTCGCGGATCTATACCGACGACGTGAAACTCTCGCAAATTCTCCGAAATTTTATTTCCAACGCTCTGAAATTTACCAATCAGGGAGAGGTTCGGGTTATCACCCGTCCCGTCGAGAATGACTGCGTCGAATTTCAAGTCGCCGATAGCGGCATCGGTATCAGTGCGGAAAATCTATCTGCAATTTTTCACGACTGGGTTCAGCTGGATTCGCCCATGCAAAAGCGGCTGAGAGGCTCGGGGTTGGGCCTTTCGCTCAGTAAGCGATTTGCCGAAATGCTCGGCGGGCGCGTCGGTGTGACCAGTAAATTGGGGGTCGGCTCGGTCTTTTCGGTGATAATCCCACGCTGCCTGCCCGGACACCAGACCGAGGGGACGATGAGTTCTCTCGAACCGCGGGGAGGGACTTAATGAAGCCATCTGCGCAAGGGACGATTTTGATCGTCGATGATCAGGAAGTCAACCGTTATACCACTACCCGAATTCTTCGCGACGTCGGTTTTTCAACGCTCGAAGCTAAAAATGGCCAGGAAGGTCTGCGCCTGGCGGAGACGGGCCCCGATTTGATTCTTCTCGATGTCAACTTGCCGGATATCGATGGTTTTCAGGTTTGTCGAATCCTGAAATCGAATCCGAATACCGAACAGATTCCCGTCGTTCATGCTTCGGCGACATTTGTCAGCGACCGCGATAAAGCGCAAGGTCTCGATGATGGGGCGGACGGCTACCTGGTTCGACCGGTGGAAGCCTGCGTATTAGTGGCCACCGTTCGCTCCTGCATTCGGGCGCGCCGGGCCGAAGAGAAAATCAGCCAGCAGCAACGTCAGTTGCAAACGCTCGCGGACAACTGTCCCGATATTCTCACTCGATTCGACTTGGAGCACCGGCATATATTCGTCAGTGCGGCCATCGAACGCGCTACTGGTCGCGCCTCGTCCGAATTTTTGGGAAGGACCAATCGCGAACTCGGTCTGCCGGAAAATCTTTGCGACTTCTGGGAAGCGGCCATCCAGACGACGATTGATTCGCGCCAACCGCAATCGATCGAGTACAGCTTTCCCTCCCAACTCGGCCCGCGCCATTACATTTCGCGCCTTATTCCTGAGTTCAACCGGGAGGGTGATGTCGAATCGGTCCTTTCGGTTGTCACCGATATTACCGAACGCCGTGAAACCGAAGAAGTTTTGCGAATCACGGCCGAGCGGTTGCAGCTGGCCGCTGAAGCCGCCAATTTTGGAACCTACGATGTCGATTTGAGCACCGGTCAGGTTTACTGGTCCCCGCAAATGCGAGTGATCTTCGGCGTTGCACCCGAGGGGAATGTTGACGATTTTCTCCACAACGGCCCACCGGGAATTCATCCAGAAGATCGCGATCGATTTCTCGGAATGATCCGAACGCTGCAACGCTCCGAGTCTCTGCCGAGTTCGGAAATCGAATTTCGGCTGGTCAGTCCGGAAGGGGATATTCGCTGGGTTCTCCTGCTCGGTCGGAATTACTTTACCGAGGCCGGACCTCGACAACCGGTACGCATCTCCGGCGTCTCGTTCGATATTACGGATCGCAAAATCGTCGAAGAATCCTTGCGCGATGCCGATCGCCGCAAGAACGAGTTTCTGGCCATGCTGGCTCACGAGTTGCGAAATCCGCTGGCGCCGATTCGAAATGCCATGCAAATCCTTCGTCTGGCTCCCGAACGCGAGGCCCAGGAGCGAGCCCGCCAGATGGTCGACCGGCAATTGGGGCAACTCGTCCGGCTCGTGGACGATCTTCTGGATGTCAGCCGGATCAGCCAGGGGAAGTTGAAACTGCGCAAGGAGCGCATCGATCTGGCCAGTGTGCTGGCCAACGCCGTCGAAACCAGTCGGCCTCTGATCGAACAGATGGGGCACGAACTCCTCGTGACACTGCCCAATCCCTCGATTGAGATCGACGGCGATGCCACGCGGCTGGCGCAGGTCTTCATGAACCTGCTTAATAATGCTGCCAAGTATAGCGAACGGGGCAGTCGGATTTGGCTGTCGGCGCACGCCGAGGGGGCTGAAGCGGTGATAACCGTCCGCGATAACGGTATCGGCATCGCCGTGGATCAGCTGCCGCGCATCTTCGAACTTTTTGCTCAGGTCGATCGATCTCTGGAAAAATCCCAAGGGGGATTAGGGATCGGGCTGACGCTGGTGAAACAATTGGTCGAGTTGCACTCTGGCAAAGTGGAAGCAAAAAGTAGCGGCTCGGGCCAGGGATCGGAATTCAGTGTGCGACTTCCCATCCTGACTACCATCCAAGTTGCAAAGGTCGATGCGGCCAATCAGAACGGCGATATGAAAAAAACGTCTCTGCGCGTGCTGGTGGTGGACGACAATCGGGACGGCGCCGACAGTCTGGCCATGATGTTGAGACTGATGGGAAATGAAACGCGCACCGCTTACGATGGGGAAGAAGCGCTGGCCTTGGCCTCGCGCTTTCTTCCCGATGCGATTCTCCTGGATCTCGGCTTGCCCAAAGTCAACGGCTACGATGTTTGCCGCCGGATTCGGGAACTATCCGGAAATCGCCGTCCGTTAATTATTGCCCAAACCGGCTGGGGTCAGAACGAAGATCGCTTACGCACCGCCCAGGCGGGCTTCGATGAACATATGATCAAACCGATCAATCCCGAAGCCGTGTTGCAAATGCTCCGGAAACTCGAAAATCGGATGGGAAAGGTTTCAGTACGCGGTTGATTTTATTCGCAGAGACGTTTTGTATCCTGGGTGTTCCCAGAGGCGGATATCTGAAGTCCTTTCGGAGCGAACGGAAAGCCCGCTGCCTAATTGGCCCCCAGATCTTCCACAAATCTCGATGATGGGTACACCCGCTCATAATCCACGGCCAATGACTCCGAGATCATTCGACGCACCTTCAAAGCGATCTCCGGGTTCGTTCCCGGCCGACAGTTAGCCATAAATTCTTCATCCGAAATCGGTGGAAATTTTTCGCGAAACTTGGCCCGGGAACGGTGTTCACAGATCGTTATAAGTGCAATAAATGCAGTCAGAAAAATAAGAAATCCTGGCATGGCAAAATCTCTATGCTAAGGGTTTCAGTCGGGCGCTAAAAACATTTTGCTCCAAGTTCATTTCTGGTAGCCATGTTATTTTATTTTAAATGCCATTGCTTAAAAAAGAAGGCATCTTCTCGTTCATATCTCGTTCTTTTTTTAAAAAATCATCGCAAATTTTCTGCTTAATCTGGGCTTCAGGTAAGTGATCTACCATTGGTGCAATGAGAGTTTTTTAAGAACTCCAATGCCATATCTGAGATCGGTTTTTCTTCATTCGATTGACTCTCGAGTTCCGGTCACTCTCCGGCGCTCGTTGCAGATCAGAAAGGAGGCTGCGCGGAGGCTCCGTAGCTGAGGTACTCGCGTTCTCAGCCGTTAGAAACGTTTTTAATACGAATTCCAGACTCGCAGGCTGGCGTTTTTTAACTTTGAGATCTCGCGACAGAAATTATGTCCGGATCGGACCAAGTGTCATTTCCCATATCCAGGCGAGGTAGGAATCCATGAATCTTTCACATGTCATTCTCGGTAGATCGAATCGTAAAAAAGCTGCTCGTCCTATTCGAAAATCCAAAACGATCCTGAAGTTCGAGACTCTCGAAGATCGGCTGCAACCCTCAGTCAGCGTGTTTCGGCCCATCACCGAGGTCGGCAACAATGTCGCCAACCCGACTTGGGGTGTTGCGGGAACCGATTTAATTCGGCTCACGGCCGCCGCCTATTCCAACGGGATCAATTCGCCTTCCTTACCCCAGGACCAAAGCGCCCGGGCCATCAGCGACATCCTTAATAGCCAGGCCGATCCGAACAATACGGCGTTAGACAGCCAGACGGTCAATCAGCAATCCTTGTCGGATTTTGTCTATAGCTTTGGTCAATTCATGGATCACGACATGGATCTGACTCTCGATAATGGGGCTTCCGATCCGATTGCCGTACCCGTGGGAGATCCGATCGGCGGTTCGACCGATGCTTCCCTGGCGTTCAATCTGTCGAATGTCGATCCTGCCACCGGAACGAGTACCAAAAATCCCGCGCAGGATATCACTTCCATCACGGCTTATCTGGATCTGTCGCAAATTTACGGCTCCGATCTGGCAACCGATAATGCTTTGCGAACTTTCTCGGGCGGGCAGATGAAAACCAGCACCGGCGGTCTGCCACCGCTGGATAATCTGACGTACTTCACGGCCACCCAGTTGGCCCAGATCAATGCGTCTGTTGGCGGAATGGCGAACGATGGTCCCCTTCCCGAGTCGGATCTCTATGTCACGGGGGATACCCGGGGCAACGAAAACGTGGAGTTGACCGTTCTCCAGACTTTGTTCCTGGACAATCACAATAAGATCGCCAGTGAATTGCAGAAAATGAATCCGACCTGGAGCGATGAGCAGATTTTCCAGGAAGCCAGAAAATTAAACATCGCGGAATATCAGGCGATCGTTTACAACGAATGGATACCCGATGTCCTCGGAGCGAATGCCCTACCCGCTTATAAGGGCTATAATCCGAGCGTTAACCCCAGCATTTCCAACGAATTTTCTACGGTTGCCTTTCGCTTCGGTCATAGCTTGCTGAGTGGCAATGTGGAACGACAAGGCAACGACGGTCAGGCCGTGGCGGACAGTGTTCCTTTGTCCGAGGATTTTTTTGATTCAAGCATTCTCAATGGGGAAGGCCAGGCCTCCACGACCGATCCTGTGACGGGATTGGCAACAACCGATATTGGTGCAGTATTGAAAGGCGATGCGGATGGGGATGCCCAGGCTGAAGACCCGCAGGTTATCAATGAAGTCCGCGATCTGCTTTTCAATGAAGTGATTCCGGGTGTAGGCGGTGGTCAGGATCTCATCGCACTGGATATTCAAAGAGGTCGAGTTAATGGCATCGGTTCTTATAACCAGGTGCGCGAAGGATTAGGGCTTCCGGCCGTTACAAGTTTTGCTCAAATAACCAGCAACGTTACAGTTCAGCAGGAATTGCAGCAAGCTTACGGCAATGTGAATAATATCGATGCCTTCGAAGGCGGCCTGGCGGAAGATCCGGTTCCTGGCTCGGATGTCGGCCCCTTGTTCCAGAAGATCATGGTCAATCAGTTTGAGCGCTTGCGAGATGGGGACCGCTTCTTTTATCTGAACGAAACTTTTACCCCTCAGGAATTTCAGATTTTCGAGCAGGGCAACACCCTATCCAAGGTGATTGAAAATAACACGGACATTACCAATCTTCAAAGCGACGTGTTTATCTTCCAGGCTTCAATCAGCGGCACAGTACACGGTTCCAGCCCCAATCACGCGGGCGTTCCCGGTATCACCGTTCAACTCGAAGATACCAGCGGCGATATCCTGGCAACGACTAAAACCGGACCCGGTGGACACTACAGCTTTAATCAGCTGAGTGGTCCCGCAGCCGATCCCTCGAATGCTTCGGGCGTTTCCGGTACGGGTTATTATCAAATCGTGCTTTCGCTGCCGACCGGTGTCAAGCAGGTGACCCAGAGTCCAGCGGCCGTCTTGATTTCAGTGAGTGGAACGAACATAACCAGTGTGGATTTTGGCATCAATATCCCAGCCCCACCCCCGCCTCCGCCCGCCGGACACGGTGGTCCGATGGGGCAATCGGGTCCTGGCATGCTGCCGAATATTCTTCAATCCCCGCCAGCATCGACTTCCGTAACTAACGCTTCCTCCTCGAGTATAACTAGCGCAGCGCCCGTTGTGAAATCGAATCTATCGACCCCCCTGGATTTCAATTCACTCATGCAGGGAACTCGAGTTTCGAATTCGATTCTTGAACAAAAATCGGAAATGCGGGTTTATAAATCTACCCAGGTTTCGAATTTGGCTTCCGGGTTGTTCGTCACCGGGTTGTGATTCGGCCCCGGGTCATGATCATAACCCCGGGTGTTTTAAATTCCCCGGGTATGACCCGGGTGTTTTAGCATCCCCGGGTCATACCCGGGTCTAAGATCTGGAACCCCTCCGGGGTTCCATTTTTATGATGCCGCGGAGGGGCATCAGAGATCAGCACCGGGTGAGCGTAGCGACACCCGGTGAAATAGGGTGAATGGAAAATGGGTAACGAAACCCGGGTGTTTTAGCATCCCCGGGTCATACCCGGGTCTAAGATCTGGAACCCCTCCGGGGTACGATTTTTATGATGCCCCGGAGGGGTTTCAGAGATCAGCACCGGGTGAGCGTAGCGACACCCGGTGAAATAGGGTGAATGGAAAATGGGTAACGAACCCCGGGTGTTTTAGCATCCCCGGGTCTTCGATCTGGAACCCCTCCGGGGTTCCATTTTTATGATGCCGCGGAGGGGCATCAGAGATCAGCACCGGGTGAGCGTAGCGACACCCGGTATATATTCATAAATACGTCAATCACCGATTTATTTCACACCAAGAACCGGCCATCCGTAGCGGGCTCGTACGGCCGGTCCCATTGCAATACTTCGATTCGATTCCCGTCCGGGTCGCGAATAAAAAATCGGTCGGCGCCGGGGATCTTCACCGTTTCATCCACGGGAATGCCTTGTTCCCGACAGTGCTGACGGGCGGCCATTATATCCTTCACGTGCAGGCAGAAGTGTCGCGAACTGATCGAATCCGGCTGAGGCTTCAAGAGTAGATGAAGGTATGTGCCGCCTAGATCGTACCAGACCACCACGAAATCGAAGGTTCGCGGCGGCGCGATCTCGCGCAGTCCCAATTTTTCGCCGTAGAACTCTCGCGACCGGCCCACATCGGTGATCAACACCGAACAGTGATCGATGTGTGTAACGGGAAAAGCCATGGGGGAATTATAGCCGGTCCACGGCGGTCTGCAAAATGCCTATCATAGTCTCTTGCGGAAAACCCCCGTGAAAAGACTACTTGGAAGGCTCGTTGATGTCGCTGACCCCGATGATGCAGCAGTACCAAGATGCCAAGACCCGGCATCCGGGAATGATTGTCCTGTTTCGCAATGGCGATTTTTACGAACTTTTCGAAGACGATGCCGAGCTGGGCTCCAAGCTACTGGGCTTGACGCTCACCAAGCGCGACAAGCATATTCCCATGGCCGGTTTTCCGCATCCGCAACTCGAGCGGTATGTCGGCAAGTTCATTCAAGCCGGGCATCGCGTCGCGGTGTGCGAACAGGTCGAACAGCCGGACGCCAAGACTAAGCTGATTCGCCGGGAAGTGACCCGGGTGATTACCCCGGGCACGGTCACCGAGGAAGAACTGCTCGATCCACGTCAGCCCAATTATCTGTTGGCCATTCATTACAGCAAATCGGACATTGGCTTGGCCTGGGTCGATCTGTCGACTGGCTCGTTCTGGGCTTGCGACTCCACACCGGAAGGTTTTGCGGACGATATCACTCGAATTAATTCGGCCGAGTGCCTGATCTCCGACAGCACCGCGGAAAAACTTCCTGAGGAGCTGCAGCGAATTCTGCCGCGCACTCGCAGCCGACGACCCGATTGGACCTTTGATTCCTCGACGGCCGTGGATGCTCTGAAAAAGCATTTTGCGGTGAAAAGTTTCGCCGGTTTCGGCTTCTCGAACGATCAAGCGGGTCTGGTGGCGGCCGGGGCGATCATCTTCTATCTGCAGGAGATGCTGAAGGCCAGCCTGGGTCATGTCCGCAAGATTGAGCCCTTCTTCAGCAAGGGCTATCTGATGCTGGACGAGGTGACGCGCCGAAGTCTGGAACTGACTCGCACTATGCGTGACGGCCAGCGTGACGGCTCTTTGTTGAGCATCATCGATCGCACAGTCACACCCATGGGAGCCCGCTTTCTGCACGATGCGATCCTCGCCCCGCTAAATAATATCGAACATATCAACGCCCGACTCGATGGCGTGCAGGAACTACTGTCTGAGTTTGCCTTGCGAGGCGAGTTGCGTTTGCTGCTCGATGCGACCTCCGACCTGCAGCGATTGACCGCACGCATCAGTACTCGCAGGGCCAATCCCAAGGATTTGGCCGCCGTGCAACGGACCTTGCGGCAACTCCCCAAGTTGAAAGCTCGGCTGGCCGGTCGCAAATCGGCCTTGCTGAGTGAATTGGAAGGCCGGCTGGAACTTTGCCACGAATTACGCGAGGCCATTGACTCGACGCTGACCGATGATCCCCCTTTCAACCCCTCCGACGGCGGGGTTATTCGCACCGGCTGTAACACGCAGCTCGACGAATTGCGAAGTCTGGCCAGTGAAGGCAAAAATTGGATCGCCCGCTACCAGGCGCAAGAAATCACGCGTTCCGGCATCAACAGTCTGAAGGTCGGCTACAACTCGGTGTTCGGCTATTACATCGAGATCACGAATATTCATACCGCCAAGGTGCCGGCCGATTACATTCGCAAGCAGACGCTGAAAAATGCGGAGCGCTATATCACGCCGGAGTTGAAGGAATACGAAGAAAAAGTTCTGACGGCCGAGGAACGCGCCCTGGCTCTGGAACAGGAATTGTTTGCGGCTTTACGGGAGCAGGCTGCGACGGAAATTCCGCGTTTGTTGAACACCGCCGAAGTTTTGGCTCGTCTCGATTTTCTGGCCGGGCTAGCGGAACTGGCCAGCGAGCGCGGCTATATCCGGCCGATTCTCACCGAAGAGCCGATTCTGGAAATCATCGATGGGCGCCATCCCGTGCTCGATCAAACTCTGCCGCCGGGAACGTTCGTGCCTAACGATGCCGCTTTGCACCCGGCCGAGAGCCGCTTCTGGCTGATTACCGGGCCGAATATGTCGGGTAAGAGCACGTTCATTCGCCAGGTCGCGCTGTTGACATTACTGGCTCATGTGGGCAGTTATGTCCCGGCCAAGTACGCGCTGGTAGGACGGACGGATCGGATATTTACTCGAGTTGGCGCCGCCGATGAGCTGAACCGCGGCCTGAGTACCTTCATGGTTGAGATGACCGAAGCGGCCAACATTCTGAATAACGCCACGCCGAACAGTCTGGTGATTCTCGATGAAATCGGTCGGGGTACGAGTACCTATGATGGCGTTTCGCTGGCCTGGGCCATTACCGAACATCTGCACGATTACGTCGGTTGTCGGACGCTGTTCGCAACCCATTATCACGAATTGGCTCAGTTATCCGAAACGCTGACAGCCCTGAAGAATTATCACGTGCAGGTGACCGAAGATCATCGGGAGATTGTGTTTCTGCACAAGATATCGCCCGGCTTCGCGGAGCGGAGCTATGGCATTCACGTGGCCAAGCTGGCCGGGGTGCCGGAGTCGGTTTTGAAGCGGGCCGAAGGCATTCTGACCGAACTCGAGTCGCGTCATGCATTACCGGAAGCGCAGCGGCCGAAGCTGACGGTGCCGCCGGAGAAGATGAAAAAGCTGAAGCGGGAGCGGGTGATCACCGGCCCGACTCTGTTTACGTGGGACGAGGGACCCGAGGAAACAAAATAGTACTGTGGTACGTTCTAAAACGAATTGGAATTGTCAACAGTTAATCAGCTCAAAAATTTTCTAAATAGGTAAAACTATGAGTAGATCTGCCCGGGTAGGACAAGCTCTATTTTTCATCATTTTTGCGATCATATTAACGCATCAAACTTCAATTATAATTTCGCGAATTCGGCATGGAGGCTCTTTCGCGTTCTGGGCGCGTGATATCTGCTTTGCTGGGGGATTTTTGTCTTATTTTGTCTTTTTATACAAGGGTGATTTGAGCTTTAAGCCGTATATGTTTTGGGTGTCCTTGATCTACGGAGCTATATGTCTGAAAGAGGCATTTGATATCTTCAAGACCGTGCAACCTGTTGAAGATATTCCGCTTCAACAGCGAGCCAAACTGGTGGCGTTTGTTAGCATTCTTTTGGGATTGTTCTACATATCCGCAGCGTTGTTATTTAAGTACTTAAAATCGATAATTGCATTTTTGAATCATCAAGAGCGAGTGTCGACCACCGGAACAGGAGGCTTTGTCGATTGGATACTGAATCCGGGATGGCGAAGGTCCCTAGAAGAGAATACCGCACCTAAAGAATTGAATGAAACGCAGTGTCGGCAGCTCGTTCAGCGGCTTGTATCGGAAAATTACGATGATGGAGTCCGCTATGCCTTGCGGCACGCAGGTCCGGCGAAAATTCTACCATTAGTCGAGGCACTTCAAAACGATCAATGTCTAAGGCCTTATGACAATGCTAAATCGGCCCACTTTGGGACGACTCCCTATGAGCAAATACTCAATCAGCTGAATGAATCTTACCCAGAAGAGTCGTTACCGATCGTGTTACGCCATGCCGAGTCTGAAGACATCAATATCAGAAAAGCCTCTATCAGCTATCTAGCGGGAATAAGCTCTCCGGAGTGCTTGCCTGCTCTGAAAAAAGCCTTGGAGCGGGCCGATAAAGAAATTCTCTCCGGTTTGCTATGGGGCTTGATACATCATCTGTCTTCAAAAAGTCCTCAACAGATTCAGCAGCTATCACAAGAATTGTACGATCCGATTCTTCAGTTATTGAAGCAGAATGAGGAACGAGATTTAGAAGAGCCTTTAGCCAAATCTCTGCTATCTCTTGATCGTTCTAAAGCCCAAAAAGATATGACAGACCCCAATATTTTGAAGCTGGATCGTCCACAACTCTTTCGAATTCTGGAAGCTTTGAACAAATTCGAGATCGCGATCCCAGAAACTGAGTGTTTGAAGATATTGCAAGCCGTTTTCTCAGAGAGAGAAGACTATCCCAATAGCTATATTTACTCCCAAATTGTCATCGCATTAGCTCGAATCAAATCGCCAAAAGCTCAAGCTTTGATCGAGGAATCATTTGCTAATATCACGGATAAAATGATTCGCGAATCCCTCTGTGAAGCGAAATTGTTACTAAACGACATCTCCGATCCTTACAAAGTCGTTTTCCGGAAAGAAGAAAAAATCGGTTTTAAGGGACTTTCAGCACCTCAAAGAGCAATCTATACCACCTATTTTTTGAAAGCGGAAGTCGATAATGGGGGGTTCAGCCAATACTTGGTCAATTCTTCTGGAGATCATTTTCGAGAGGCCTTGGATGGTTGTCGAGCAATAGGCGATCTTAAAGCGGTTGCCCTGCTTACCGAAATCAGCAAGTATTTCGGTTCCGATGGTCCCTCCGATAATCATGATCGTCGACACGATCAGTTATCCAAAATTTATACCTCCCATGAAGATGATTTTTCTCGTCTGGACTCGGAATATTACGCATCGGATGCGGAGCGTACCGTACTGTGGATGGAGTATATCCTTCAGAACAAGTCCGATTTCATTAAAGAAAAAACTTCTCAAGGCGAACAGAAAGACTCCTAATTCAAGTGAAATCGTGTTACACATTGCCGGAAGCAAAATGGCTCAAACTTAAGCCGGTGATCACCGGCCCGACTCTGTTTACGTGGGACGAGGGAGAGTCGGAGAAGGGGTGAGCTGATGGATAATCGCTTTTCGAAAAAAGTCTCATCTGTGAGACTTTTTTAGTTGAACTTCTTATCATTCTCTGGGATTATGAGAGATAGGAGGCAAGCCCATGACAGTGGCAGTTTTCGATCTGAATTCCCGGCGAAAAGCGTTAAAAATGCCGGTGGATATACTCGTGAAACGCTCCGGTGTGCCACGACCGACGGTTTTCCGCATACTTCGGGGGAATACGGACAAGGTGCGCTTTGGGTATGTTCAAAGGGTCGCGGAAGTCCTCGGGTTAGGATTCGGACAGCCCGCTTTGGATCCGGAAGAACTTCGGCGGCAGGAAGCAAAACGGAAAGCTCGTTTGCTGCGTCGGCTTACTCAGGGCACTATGGGGCTCGAAGCGCAGGCAGTATCGGATGAAGTGCTGAGCGAATTGGAAGAAATGACGATTGCAAAATTACTGGCTGGTAAAGGCCGCAAGCTCTGGAGCGATTGACGCTTATGACCTGGAAGTCGATCCCCGGTGAAACTCCGATTGATCCATCCGGTTTACGCAGTAAGAGTATCCGCACGAGAAAGCAACTCAACGAGGCTGAAGGTCGAAATATCGCCCAGCCTATTTTCAAATATTTGATCGGGGAATTGAAACCTGAAATGGCTCCTTTCGACCTGACATGGACTCTGGCTCTTCATGAAGAAATGTTCGGAAAGGTTTGGGAGTGGGCCGGCCAAACTCGCAAAATCGATCTGAATATGGGTGTCTCCTGGCACCAAGTTGAAACGCAGCTTTACGACTTGCTGCAGAGAATTCCATTTTGGAGCGATAAATCATTAGTCGAACAAGCAGCTCGAATTCATCACGGAGCGGTAGCAATCCATCCGTTCTTGAATGGTAACGGTCGCTGGTCGCGAATGCTTGCCAACATCTGGCTTAAACTTAACCACTCTAAAGTGACGGTTTGGCCTGAGCAAGCGGTGGGCGAAGTCAGTATCATCCGTGAGGAGTATCTACAAGCCATTCGAGCTGCAGATAGCCTGGATTTCAATCCACTAATTCAATTACACGAAAAGTATTCGGAATTATAATTTTGAGTATTCAGCAAAAAAAAATCTGATTTCATGTTATGTAACAAATGATAATCCATCAGTTGACTGAATGATAAAAACTTGGAGTGGAAGTCACTTCCCCTCTTTCAACAGCGGTTCGTCCAGCTTCCACCGCTTCTTGAATTCATTTTTTAAGAACTCCAAACCCGCTATCTCCGGTTCTTCCGAGTCGGGCTGGGATTTTCCAAGCATTGAAATGGGACGCACAGCGGTTGGCTCTTTCATAGACACCGTTTGAATGGGTACAGATGACTTTTCGACCTTAGCCGGTTCGGGATCCTTCTTTACATCAGCTATCAAAGCCGCGAAATAAAGAGGATCCTTCTCCAGAATTTGCGTCGCGAATTTTCGAGCCTCCGCCGGGCGGTTGGCCTTGGCGGCTAATTCGTAACTCTTGCGCAGAATCAGCAAATGCTTCCGAGTCGGATCTTTCTCGGCATTCAGCTGAGGAATCAATTCCGCAAGGATCGCATGCTCCGCCGCTATATGACAAACCACCACCGACTCCACGGCCGGGAAATATTCCACTTTGTCCAAATTGTCTTCGAGTTTGGAAAGCAGTGTCTCCCTCAAGACTTTCGCGATATCCGGAAAAGTTTCAATTTTGTAGGTTTGAATTACTAAATCCGTTGGTTTGGCTTTCTGTAATAAAGTTGGATCGGGTAATTGCAGATTCGCGACATCTACTTTGGGTATCTGGATTTCTATTTCGGATTTTTCGAGCCCCTTGATTTCGAAAGAATCAAGCTTCCTCGCTTCATCCTTCATCTCTTTCCAGCTCACATCACGATAGATGCCGATTTTTTTCTCTACCGGGACCTCAGGAGTGACTTGAGCCAACTCTTTTAAAGGTCTGGTTCGCATTCCCCAATAACTCAACAACCCCACACCGGCGAAAACCAGAAGAAATAAAGCAATCCTTCGCATGGCGATGCTCCTGAGAGAATAAATCGTACTTCAGGGTACCCAGTCTGTTTTTTTTCGCCAAGGTCAACTTCCGCGACAATTTCGATTCAATAGACCTCCGGCAGGCCCAAAAAGAACTCGTACTCTCCGCCGGTTTCTGTTATCCTGCCCAGACCAATATCGCGAGACTACCCATGCGCCGAATTTCCGCTCTTTTTCTGCTGTTTCTGACCTCCTGCGGCGGAGGAAATAAACCCCAAGCCAAGGTCGAAATCGCCGAGGCCCCGGCCACTACCAAGGCCGAGACGAAAAAGCTCGAACCGGAAAAAGTGACCGTCAAAGCGGTGGAACTGAGCGACTACGGCTATCGATTTGTCATTGATTTGCCAACTGATGTGCTAGTCGAGCCGCAGAAGGATGGCGCTGTGCTTCTGAAGCGAGGCGAAACCCTGGCCATCCGGATCGACCGAAAGTCGAGCGCTTTCAATCTGGCCGATCAGGAGGAGTTGGACGTTAATCATGCTTCCACTTTTTTCGGCAGCGAACTCGAACCGGCCCTGCGCTTCCAGTTCGATAAACAGGAAAAGGGAGACGTCCGCCAGCTGGAAGGTCGCTTGCAACCGGGCAAAGCCGGTTATGCGGTTCACATTGCCGGTAAGTTCACCGAAGCTCAGATGAACGAAATGGTGGCAATTCTGGCCACGGCGCGCGTCAACGAATCGATCAAACTGCTCGAACAGAAGCAGGAAGATGCGGCCGTCCGGCTGTCGCAGACGAAGATCGCGATCCGTCGCCAAAATGGCCTTCCCACACTCGCGTTGGACCGGCCCGTTTCGCCGGAGCTGCTTCCCGATCTCTTGAGCCTCATCGATCTGCGCGGCCTCGCCTTCTACAAGTATCCGTTCAAAGACGCCGATCTGGTACCTTTCGCCAAAATTCCCTTCGTGGAAAATCTGCTGCTCGAAGGACCGGGCATTTCCGACAAAGCTTTTGAAACCATCAAGCAGTGGAAGTGGCTGCGCGAACTGCGACTGATCGGTACGCAGGTAATCGGCACCGGCTTCAACGATCTGCGAAGTGCCCAGTATCTTCAGGAAGTTTCGATCAGCTTTGGCCCATTCCGAAATGCCGGGCTGCAATCGCTTCAGGGTGTGCCGCTGGAGAAGATCACGCTGAATACCACGGACATCACCGATTCGGGTGTCGCTTTTCTATCTCAGATACCGACCTTGCGAACGATCACCCTGATTGATAATCGGGTCGAGGGCAAAGCCATCGAGGGCCTGAGCAAGATGCCCGAATTGAAATCGCTGGCATTCATCGCCTGCCCTTTGGACGCTGCGGCCTTCAAAGCAATTGCCGGCTGTGTCAAGCTCGAATCGCTGGCGTTTGGCAATATCGCCCTGGGCACCAGCGATCTCAGCTGGCTGGGCTCACTGAAGGACTTGGAATCGCTCAGCTTCTTCGATACCGATATGACCGCTAAATCTCTGCAGACGCTGGCCGCCGGCCCGGCCCTGAAAACCCTGCAGATTCGCGATGTGAATTTGCCCGAAGCGGAACTGCTGGCTTTCGAAAAGAAGAATGCGAACCTGAAGGTGCAATATCCGCGGCCGCGGGCCGAGCCCGATCTGCTGGGTGTATTACCTCCCAAACCGATTTCTGAATTGCCGGCGGCCGATCCTAAGAAGATGATCGATACCCATAAAGGGCAAATCAAAATTAACGAAGAGGCCGAAGGGAAGCCGATTGTGGCCGTCGTGTTGAAAAATAGTCAGGTCAGCAATTTGGATCTGGCGGAACTCCGCTCGCTGAACAAGCTCGAACGACTCGATTTGACCAATTGCCCCGGCGTGTTCGACCAGGGGCTGGCGTACATCGGGGAACTGAAAAACCTGCAAGTACTGAAGCTCAATGGCACCAGCATCACGGGCGACGGCTTCGGTTTTCTGAAGGATCTCAAGAACCTGACGACCCTGGAACTGCCCAATCAAAATTTCACGACCAAGCAGCTGGCCCCCTTGATGGCCTTGCCCAATCTGGAACGAATCAACTGTCTCAATGGCGAAAATCTTTACTTCAAGCTGAAGAATCTCGAAGGCTTGAAGAATCTGAAGGAACTCGATCTTACCAGCCCCGATATGGTCGGCTTCGATCCTTTGATGTTTCTGCCGCATTTCAAGAAGCTGGAATCCTTGAAGGTGAACAACCCGGCCTCGCGATCCTTGCCCAAGGTCGGTGAACTCGTGGAATTGCGGACGCTTCAGATGACGGGCATTTATTATTCGCGACTGGATCAGTGGAGACCGCTCAGCAATTTGAAGGAACTTCGCGAATTGACGATTTCCAGTGGCATGCTGGATGACACGAAATTAGTTGTGCTTCGCGAACTCTCTAACTTGGAAAAGCTGCACTTGAACTGTCCGCGATTGACGGATAAGGGCATTGGCCGCGTGCGCGATTACGGCAAGCTGCGCGACCTGTCGCTGGCCGACTGCGGCATCTCCGATGCAACGCTCGAAAGCATCGGCGATATGAAGGAACTGGAAGAGCTCGATTTGACGGGGACTCAAATTACCGATGCCGGATTGGCCAAATTGAAGGAAATGGAAGAGCTTCGCAATTTGAAGATTGGCAACGATAAGTTGACCGGTAAAGGGTTGAACGAGTTGCGTTCTCTGAAGCGGATTCGCACGCTTCAATTGTCGGATATGAAATTCGTGGACGGCACGGCCGAGGCGATTCGCGGTTTGAACGGCCTAATCGAAGTGCATCTGCTCGGATGTTCGCTGAAGTCTAGTGATGTGGAGAAGATCCTCGGCCTGCCGGAATTGCGCCGGCTAACACTCCCGACCTTGATCGAGACCGAGCAGGCGAAGGTGGACGAGATCGTGAAGAAGTATCCGAAGGTGAAGATTGTGGTGCAATGAGCGGCGAGAAATCTTTAGATTGTTGAGAATTTTCGAATCGGAATAAAGTGTTATTTTTTGTCTACGCGCCATCGAGTTACTTGAATGAATCTCAAAAAGATTGAACCGCAGAGGACACAGAGAGCACAGAGGAATGTGTATATAGCATCCAAAATAGAAATTGATTTGAGTTCCATGAAAAAGCTTTAGCAAGATGACTTGTGTTCGAGTGTCAGAAAGCGCGCACGAAATGGAAGAAGTAGGGGGAGAAAATACCAAATATCCCCCCAAATTGTTTAAGAAATAAGGAAATCTTCCTTATTCTCTGGAACAGAGTCTACCACGGCGAGCTTCACCAAAAACCCCGCTTGGAAAAGGCATATAAAACCCGCATTGAACAGAGCAGATTCTCTTCAACTTTCAAGCCTACCCGAATCGAACCTCATCTCGAGAGTCATTTTTCGCATGAGGACCTGCCTTCGATCTTCCCGGAAAGTTACGTGGTAAGGCTACGTAAAAGATAGTGCATGATACTTGCGGCCGTCTCATTCGGGCAAGCTTCAAGTTCAGATTTTACGCAAAAAGGGACGTTCGAAAGCCAGGAAGAACAGATAAGAAAAAGCCAAAATGAGCGGCACGCCGATCAAAACAAGTAACGCTAACATTCGTTCGGGAGGATCTTGCGACGAAGCAAACGGATATTGCCAGAGGATCTGAATGATCGGTGCATGAATCAGATAGATGCTATAAGCAAACGACCCGAGGAATACCAGTGGCTTCAAACTCAATAAACGGCGCAGATAATTTCCTTCCCTTCGGGATGCCAGAATCAAAAGCACCATCGCCCACAGTCCGACAATGTAGTCGCAAACATAATCGGGCACCTTCCGGTCGAAGAGTTTCTCCGCTTCCTGAGCCATTCCCAGACCCCCCAACAGGAATATCGTCAGTAATCGCCAGGGAATCCTGGCCGTGATCGCAGCGTAGTCCGGCGTGGGTATGGCTATCTTCGCTCCCAGCATGCCGAATGCAAACAGTCCGATATAGTGAGCGGTTAAGCCACTCTCGTAATATTCCCTAAAGAATTCGAAGAGCAACCAGGAACTTAGCGTTGCTAAAATCGTCGTGCGCACGGCCCCGATCTTCCGCCACAATAATACTAACAACGGAAAGAGGAAATAGATCCGCCATTCCACGGCAATCGACCAGAGCACGTAGTTAATCGTGTGGTCTTCAAAAAATAGGTCCTGTACCAGAAACAGGTGTGCGATAAAGCTTTTCATCGTTACCTGCAGGCTTTTATCCCAGACGCGCTCTGTCTTGTCATGAATCAATAACGAGATCAAAACCAGCGAGAGAGCGACAGAAAATAAATAGGGTAACACAATTCGGCGACATCGCCCCTTATAGAATTCGATCGCTCCCAAGCGCAGCTTCCCGCCATTTTGAACTACCGGCCGCATTAAACAAAAGCCGGAAAGGACGATAAAAATATCGACCGCATAATTACCGAAATAGAAAAGCTTCATGCCATAGGTGGCCAGTCCGGGAATTACCTCCGAACTGAATTTCGGATTGACTTGCAGTACAACATGATGCACGACCACATAGAGCGCGGCCAAGGCTCGAAGGCCATCAAGATATTCGAGATGTCGCCCGGCGGTTGGCTTGCTTGCTTCGAATTGATCCGCGTTGGATGCCATAGAGTTGGAATGGGAAGTTGTTCGACTCGAATCCTGCCTGCCGTGGTCCCGCATAAACCAATCTTTTGAACTATAGCTCCAAACTTGTGTTTCCACGGACAAAATCACTTGTTTCCTCCATTTTCCCCGGCGCTGAACCCGCCCCTGAAATTGCCGATCATCCGGGTCGAATTTCCCTAGCATAACCCTTTCCAGCGATGAACCACATTGAGAGGAACGCTGATGATTCGCTTGCTAATGGCACTCTGCGTGTTCGGGGGTCTTATGGTGGAAGCCAGCGCGGCCGAGAAACGGCCCCTGCAAATAGACGATCTGTTCAAGCTCAAGCGTGTGGCCGATCCCCAGATTTCCCCCGACGGAAAATATGTGGTCTACCAGGTCACCGAAATTCTGGATGCGGACAAAAACAAGAAACAGACCCATCTGTGGCTGGCGGCCAGCGACGGCAAAACGCCGCCCCGTCAACTGACCAGCTCGGGCAAGAGCGATACCCATCCGCGCTGGAGCCCAGACGGCAAAAAGATCCTATTTGAATCGAGCCGGGCCGGCACGCCACAGCTATACGTTCTCGATCTCAGCGGCGGAGAAGCTGTCAAGATCACCGATATTTCGAGCGGAGCCGGAAATGCCATCTGGAGTCCCGATGCTTCCAAGATCGCTTTCATGTCGGCGGTATATCCAGAATTCAGCGAGCTGCCATTTACCGAGAGCAACAAGAAGAATCAGGAAAAAAGTGATGGCATCGATAACAACATCGTCAAAGCCAAGGTCTTTACCAAGCTGTTTTTCCGCCACTGGGATGAATACGTCGGCGATAAGCGAAATCACCTGTTCGTGATCGATGCCGATGGCAAGAACTGCCGCGATGTCACCCCCGGTGATCGCGATGCCTACCCGAATAGCACGACTTTCAGCGTCGGCGACGATTTCGTATTTTCACCCGATGGCAAATATCTGGTGTTCGCGGCGGTGCCGGAGAAGAATGAATCGTGGAGTACCAACTACGATTTGTGCAGGGTCTCCCTCGACAATAAATCGACCAACTGGGAAAACCTGACCAAGGATAATCCGGCCGCCGATAACTGTCCTCGCTTCAGCCCCGATGGCAAGAAACTGGCTTACCGAGCTCAAAAGAAGCCGGGCTACGAAGCCGATAAATGGGATATCCTGGTCGTTGATGTGAAGCCGGATGGCACCTTCGCGGGCAAGCCGGAAAATGTCACTTCGTCGCTCGATCGCTCGTTTGATTCCATCGTCTGGTTGAAGGACAGCACCACTATTCTTACCGACGGCAACGACAACGGCGCTACCGCCATCTGGGATGTTTACACCCGCGAAAAGACCTTGACCAAGTTGATCGAAGGCGGCCAGATGAGTTCTGTGGGTGTCAGCAATGACGGCAACAAGTTGGTCTTCGCTCAATCGAAGTTGAATCATCCGAACAAGATTGTGGTGACCAGTACTCTAAAGGGGGCTGAAAGCGGCACAGTCACTATCGATGCCAATGCGACTCTGCTCGCCAGCCTCGATCTGCCCCGGCCCGAATCGGTGTCCGTTGACGTCGAAGGGGGCAAGATGCAGATGTGGATTCTGAAGCCGCCGGGCTTCGATCCTAGCAAGAAATGGCCGGTCGTTTATCTGGTGCACGGCGGGCCGCAAGGGGCCTGGGAAGATGGCTGGAGCAACCGCTGGAACCCGGAAATCTGGGCGGCTCAAGGCTACGTGATCGCTCTGCCGAATCCGCGCGGTTCAACCGGTTTCGGCCAGAAATTCTGCGATGAGATCAGCGGCGATTGGGGAGGAAAGTGCTACCGGGATCTGGTAGCCGGTCTGGAAGTCGTCAAAAAGCTGCCTTATGTCGATAAGGATCGCATGGGCAGCGCCGGGGCCAGCTTCGGCGGTTACATGCAGGATTGGTTTGCCGTGAATGAGATTTCCAAAGAGTTCAAATGCCTGATCACCCACTGCTCGGTTTATAACTTCGAGAGTATGTGGGGGACGACCGATGAACTGTGGTTCGATGAATACGAACATGGCGGCTTGCCTTGGGAAATTCCTGGCAAGTATCGGGAATATTCGCCGC
Organism: Telmatocola sphagniphila; assembly: GCF_018398935.1. Lineage (GTDB taxonomy): Bacteria > Planctomycetota > Planctomycetia > Gemmatales > Gemmataceae > Telmatocola > Telmatocola sphagniphila. The sequence goes on from NZ_CP074694.1 coordinate 5,275,916, forward strand.
ATACCCGGGCACAGAATCTGGGCAAGTACAAGACGCCGATGCTGATCATCCACAACGATTACGACTTCCGCTGTCCGATTGGTCAAGGGTTGGAATTGTTTAGTGCACTTCAGCGGCAGGGCGTACCGAGCCGATTTGTGAACTTCCCGGATGAAGGGCACTGGGTGTTGAAGCCCGCCAACAGCAAGTACTGGCACAAGGAAGTGTTCGCCTGGTTGACCAAGTATGCCCCGCCGGGTGGGAAGTAGGATCGATTATTCCCGGTGCCTGCAGTGGACTTTGCGGTTAAAGGTTTTTAGTGACTTAATACACCGAAAAACCGACTGCACTGCGGGCATCGTAAACCGAGACGTAAAATTACTTTTCGAAAGTGTTTATTGACGAAAAGGTCGTCCCATCCGACTTTTGTGCTCTCCCACTCTATACGGGTTCAGTGCCAGCAAGTTTTTGTACTTTCTTGTAAGACAGACTAACCCGCTTTAGACTTGTTTCTACCTCTGCACCTTACTTAATCCTCGAGCCGCAAAAAATCGCGGCGTTTCCGGAATCCACGAGGCTTCCTCTTCGAATTCCAAGGTCGAGCCGAACACATTGGGCCGGACTTCCAGGTGATTGATCCAGTCTTCCGCTTGCGTCTTGTTCAAAAGTTTTCTGTAATCTCGCATTATCTCTTTCAGGCTCTCCGGCTTGATGGTCAGTTCAATTCGATGAGCTAAGACCGTAAAGTCCATGGTTTGAAGTACGTATGTGGTCGAACGGGTAATGACCGCACGAAATGCCGAGTAGATGGCGGCATAGGCCGTGGCCTTCACAACGTTTCGCTCGCCTCGGGCAAACGCCAGAAACGGCGACGTGTTGTAAGCCAGGGCCGCCGAGGGGTCACAGGTACAGTTCTCGGCAATCGTGATCATTTCATCGATAATTTCCTTCTGCCGATCATTCATAATGGGCCACCAGCGATTCAAAATTCCCTGCACTCGCCGGGCACACCGGGCGGCGAAGGCGATTTGTGCGTTCTTGGGAAGAATCAGGATCTCGGCTTCGGACAAAAGGGAAAGAGCCATTGGAGTAGCCTCACAAGTTGCTTCTCATGTTTCGCTAATAAATTGTAGCCTCGCGTTTTGCCCTATCTAACACGGCAATTTTCATTGAAAACAGCTTTTAATTAATGAGACTCGTTTAAAATGAAGCATCTGATGAGCGATTTTGAGCGCGGCTTAGGGTTTTCTACGGACGAAGCAGCGGAACTATGCTTTTTCGCTGCTGAAAATTGCAACGATCTTAAAAGTAGGTTTGGTCGCTATATTTTTTAAATTTGACAGTTGGGCGAGCTCGCTTATGCGGCCGGGGCCTCTTCAGACTGGGCTTCACTCTGATACTGATCCAGTTTTTTGTGCAGTGTATTGCGATTGATCCCGAGCTTGTCAGCGGCTTTAACCTGCACGCCGTCGCATTGCACCAGAACGTGCTCGATTAGAGCTTTCTCCAGCCCGCCGACCAGATAGTCGTAGAGTTTGGTATCGCCATTGGGGGCCGATTGCACCCCCACCTTTACCAGCTGCTGTATGAGCCCTGGGACATCTTCCGTGCGCGGCTTGGAGCTTCGCATGTTGTACTTGGGTCGGCCAAAGCGATGTAACAACTCGGGCGGTACCGTTCGGCCAATGGTGAAAACAATCAGCCGTTCGATCGTATTTTCCAGCTCCCGCACGTTCCCGGGCCAGTCATGATTTTGCAGGGCTGTCTGAAGTTCGGGCGTCCATTCGGGAACTTCCCGGCGATTCAGGTCCGCATAGCGCTTCAAAAAGTACTGCGCCAGTAATGGAATATCATCCCGCCGTTCGCGCAAGGGCGGCAAAGGAATCGGCACCACGTTCAAACGATAGTACAAGTCATCGCGAAAGCGTCCGGCCTCGATTTCATCTTCCAAAGCCTGGTTAGTCGCGGCTACTACTCGCACATCAACCCGCACGGTTCGAGACTCGCCGACTCGTTCGAATTCCCGTTCCTGCAAGACTCGCAGAAGTTTCACTTGCAGTTTGGGCGACATGCTCGAAATTTCATCAAGGAAGATGGTTCCGCCATGGGCCGCTTCGAATCGGCCGGTCTTGTTATCGACCGCCCCGGTGAAGGCCCCTTTTACGTGACCGAACAGTTCGCTTTCTAGCAGATTTTCGTGCAGTGCCCCGCAGTTGACCCGTACGTAAGGACCATCGGACCGCTTGCTGAGTTTATGAATGGCTCGGGCGATCACTTCCTTACCGGTACCAGTCTCCCCGATAATCAGAACGCTGGCGTTGGTCGGGGCCGCCAGACGGGTCAGGCGGTAGACCTCCTGCATGTGGGAACTGTTACCAACGATATCCGGCAGGGGTGATTCCACCGTTTCTTGCCGTGCCATAAGGAGCCCAAAGGATCGAATTAGGAGAGATAAGCTTAGTATAGGTGAAGGGTGCCTTTTCTTGCAACAGTAAACGCTACAAGTGTGTGCGAATAGTTCAAAGAGTAGGCTCGGAGCAGCTTCGAAGTCTCGATTTTGTACGAATTTGGCAAATATTCTGTGAAATATGCTTCAAAATAGAGCAATTAATTCGCTTTTTGATGCAAAAACTTAGCGAAGATGAACAGGCCGGAGAGTCGATACAGATTGCATGAGCGTCACAGATCAGAGAGTTCATCATCAGGTTCTGGCCGGTTCGGTCAGCAATCTGCTCCTGTTCGTCGGCAATCTGGCCGTGACCTTCTTCCTGGCTCCCTTCCTGATCGCCCATCTGGGAGACGCTTCCTACGGCCATTGGGCGTTAGTGGAATCACTGACAGCCTACTTTACCCTCCTAGACTTAGGGATCTCCAGCTGTCTGGTCCGATTCATCGCTGCCCGGCCCAGCTCGGAGTGGCCGCGATATACTACCACAGCTTTTCGCACTCTGGCAATTGTGGCCGGGGTAGGGCTGGCGGTGGTTCTCCCGCTCGGCTTCTTATCGTCACATCCGCTGTTTTTCATCCTCTGTATGGTGCCGGTGGCTACTGGGCTACCCATGGGGGTCTACCCGGCCGTGCTGGATGGCATGCAGGCTACGGTTCTCAAGAGCCTTCTGCGCCTGGGACTATTGCTTGCCAAGACAGTATCCCTGGTTGTAGTCATTCGCAATCAGCCTACCTTGAACTGCTTGGGGGTCGTGCTCGGCGTTTTCACTCTGCTGGAACAGGTTCTTCTCTACGGCATTGTGCGAAAGGTGCAAGCATCGTTGAGCAGCGAAAGGAGCCCATCGGTTACCGGTTGGAACCGAGCGGCGTTTCGGGAAATGCTATCCCTCTCTAAGCAAGCTTTTGTAATTCTGCTTTCGGGTCGGATGGCCGTGCAGTCGGGGCCGATATTAATTGGTCTGATGCTGAATGCACCGCATGTGGCTTTTTATGCAATTGCATTTCGATTGGTCGATACCGGTAAGAGCGCTCTTCGGACGGCCACGAGTACTTTGACGGCCGCTTTCGGAACGTTTTCAACGCGATCGAATTTGAAGCCGATTCAAACTCTATATCGCTACGCCACGCGCTGGACCTTATATGCTGTGATACCCATGCAGATTGGCATCTGGTTCTGGGGGGAGTGGTTTTTGCGCTGCTGGCTTCCGGAAGGCGAATACGCAAGGCAAGGTGGTCCGGTGTTGTGCGTCCTCGCCCTGTCACTCACGATGAGTTTGGCGCAATCGCTGGCCGCCCGAATACTCTACGGTCTGGGCGATTTAAGTTTTTTTGCCCGCGTTTCCATGCTGGAAGCGATTACCGGCGTCTTGTTGGCTCTTATCCTGATACCTTCGTTCGGATTAGTGGGTTTAGGTGTAGCGATCACACTGCCGAACCTGCTGGCCGACTTCTGGGTTTTGCACTACACTCATCGCCGGATTGAATTGCCTTTCCGCGATTATCTGCAGGAATGGATTCCTCCCTATCTCTGCGGCCTGAGTCTGAATTTCTTCTGGACGGCGCTCTTAATGCTACGGTTGCCGATCGGAAACTTTTATATCGTGCTCAGTGGTGTTTTGGTTTACGGGTTATGTGTGTTGATTGTGGAGGGGCGGGTCTTTGAAAGACAGAGCGTGCGAAGTCGAATTATACGGCGACTACCTGTAGCGGAGTAAAGGAGATTTCACCGCAATTCCTATCAGTTTACCCGTTTGTTAGCCCGACGCGTAAGCGAGGGCAATTTATATCTGTTAATCCGACGCGTGAGCGAGGGCAAATCATAAAAAAATGGCATTTTCTTATAATTACTTATATAAATTGTGCAGATTAAGATGTTTTTCCATTGGATTGCAATTAAATTCCTCCCTTACGCGTCGGGCTAACTAAGGCGTCGGCTTAACGAGCAGTTTTTTCGCTTCGATACAAATAGAAAAATAAACCCTATTCCATCCGCCTTCGGAACAGCCAGCTGGCCAGTGATAGTGTAAACAGGGCGATAACCATCAGCGGCACGAGTGCTCGAAATACTTCAATCGCCGGTAATCCTTTTAAGAAGAGCCCTTTCATTACCGGCATCAGATGTCTCACTGGATTAGCGTAGGTCAACGTTTGGAGCCAGGCGGGCATATTTTCCACCGGCGTCGCAAATCCTGAAAGCAGCATGGCCGGGACCATGAAGACGAAGTTGTAGAGAATGGCCTGCTGCTGGGTTTTCGCCACGCTGGAGATGAACAGTCCCACACCCGCTAGCGCTAAAAGATAGGTTAACAGTGAAATGTAAAGCAAAATGATCGAACTTCGGAAAGGAACGCCGAAGACGAAGACCCCGACCAAACACATGCCGGTTGCTTGGACGGTTCCAATAATCAAGGCCGGGATACTCTTCCCGATGAGTATTTCCGTCGGGGATAACGGTGAAACAAGCAGTTGATCGAAGGTGCCCATCTCCCGCTCGCGGGCGACCGATAAGCCCGTAATCATAAGCCCCATCAGCGTTGTGAGAATTACCACGAGTGCGGGCACCGTGCTCCACTTCGGTTCCAGGTTGGGGTTGAACCAAACTCTGTTTACCACGGTTGTCGAGGCGAGTTGCCCTTGCAGGTATTGAGTCAGCTCGGCTTCGTAACGGACTACTATGTTTTCTGCGTAGTTAGCGACAATCTGGGCCGCGTTAGCTCGTCGGCCATCCAGCAAAAATTGGACGGAGGCTGGTTCACCGGCCGCCACTTTCCGGGAAAAATCGGTACCAATAATCAGCACCATCAGGCATTCCCGGCTGTCCAGGGCCGGCGCTACTTCGCTGTCGGATTGCAAATGAAGGACGCGGGAAAAATTCGGCGAACCTTTCAAGCGCGTGACCAGATCGCGGGCATATATCCCGGCATCCTTATTCAACATGGCCACCGGCACATCTTTAACTTCCTGAGTAGCCGCGAATGAAAAGATAAGAAGTTGCAGTAGGGGCGGTACGATGAGAATTGTGCGGGTTTTCTTATCGCGCCAGACCATTAGCAGTTCTTTGATGATCAGACTTCTCAGTCGAATGGAAAGCACCTCAGCCCTCCAATCGCGTTCGCGTGGAACGATAGAGAAGAACAAAAAGTATTGTGGCGAAGGTCATCAGCACAAGAGTATTAGGCACCAGAACTTGTGGAACATCCCCGGCGAGGAAAACAGTCTGCAAACCCGCCACAAAATATCGGGGCGGAAGCACACGCGTTAATAACTGAATCGGCAGCGGCATGGAATCGATTTCGAATAACAGTCCGCTGAGTTCGAACGCGGGAAGAAATCCCGCGATAAGAGCCGCCTGACAGGCCACGAACTGATTTCGGGTTCGGGTCGATATCAGCAAACCCAGCGAAAGTGTGGTCATCAAATAGGACGCCGAGAGCACGATCAGCGCCAGAATCGAACCGCGGAAGGGGACTCCAAAGCCCCAGACCGCCGTACCCGCCGATACGGCCATGGCCAGCATGCCCAGCGTGAAGTAGGGCAAGAGCTTGCTAATCAAGAATTCCATTCGGGTGATCGGGGTGGCCAATAAACCTTCCATCGTTCCGCGTTCCCATTCCCTGGCCACAACCAGAGCGGTAAGCAGAACACCGATTAGCGTCAGGTTAATGGCCACCGCACCCGGCAGCAGTGCGGAACGGCTGGACAGATCGGCGTTATACCAGAAGCGCGGCTCGACTGAGAGTTTACTGCCATTTACGGGACGGATGACCTTGCTGGACTGCGCCTGATTCTCCTGGATCAGCCAGTTCTGCCAGACACCCTGAACATAGCCCTGAACCAATCCGGCGGTATTCGGCTCGCTGCCATCTACGATCAACTGGATGGGGGCAGTATCCCCACGACCCAGCCGAGCGGTAAAATCGGCGGGAATCACCACCATTCCCGCCAATCGACCTGCAATCAGTTCACCGCTTAATTGACTTCGGGATCGGGCTTGCCGGACATCGAAATAGCGCGAGTTTTGGAAGGCCAATAAAAGACTATTTGCTTCCGGACTGGTCGCCTCCATAACCACACCCATCCGAACATTCTGCAGATCGAGAGACACCCCAAACCCGAAAATAAATAAGAGCACCAGCGGCAGAACACCCGCAATGAGAAAAGTGCTGGGATCGCGAATAATCTGCAGCCCTTCTTTACGGATCAAGGCCCGCAACCGGCGAAAAGAAGCGTTCATGCGACCGCCTTTCGATCCGGCTCGGCATCCGAAGCTTCTACCAGAGCAATGAATGCATCCTCGAGTGTGGGCTCGGGATGCTCCGAATTTTTTGCTCGTTCCTTCAAATCATCCGGCGAACCGTCGGCTATGGTCTGTCCCCGATAGATCAGGGCCACCCGATCGCAATACTCGGCTTCATCGAGAAAATGAGTGGTCACCAGCACGGTCACGCCGCGCTCCACCATGGCGTTAATATGCCCCCAGAATTCGCGGCGCGTAATGGGATCGACCCCGCTCGTGGGCTCATCCAGAAACAATACGGGGGGATCGTGAAGTACCGCACAAGCCAGGGCTAGACGCTGTTTAAATCCGAGAGGTAATTCTTTGGCATCCGTGGCGAGGTAGTCCTTCAATTCGAACGCTTTAATCATGCGCTCGATGCGATCCTTTTTCCTTGCACCCGATAAACCATAGACACCCGCAAAAAAATCGAGATTCTGACGCGAAGATAAATCGCCATACAAAGAAAATTTCTGAGCCATGTAACCGAGCTTGGATCGTGCATCACCGCCCGCCCAATTCAAATCGGCCCCCGCTACTTTAGCCGTTCCGCTGGTAGGCACCAGCAATCCACAAAGCATCTTGAATGTTGTGCTTTTGCCAGCTCCATTGGGCCCGAGCAGACCGAAAATTTCTCCGCGGCCGATTCGAAAACTGATATTGCTGGCGGCCGTGAAATTGCCGAAACGTTTGGTGAGGTTATCCGCTTCGACGAGCGGTTCATCGCTACTTTCTTTGGGCCGGGCAGGTCCAGCGAACGGCGATTCGCCTTTGGGACCACCGCCGAGTAAAGCCACCAGGGCGTCTTCAAACCGGGGCGGCGTGGGAATAATCTCCGCTTCGGCCGCTCCCAGATCGGCGGGCTGGGGAGGTGAAGCGCCTTCGGAGAGAACCAATCGAACACTATGACCCTGGATGACGCCATCCACCACTTCCGGGCGACGAAGAGCACTAGCCAGCACGCGCCGCTTTTTCTGGGTATTGCGTACCAGAAAAGTTCTTCCTTCAGCCCGTTTCGTCAGCTCGCCCGGTGGACCATCATAAACGATGCGGCCTTTATCCAGCGCAAACACAACTTGGCACCGCTCGGCTTCATCCAGATAAGCGGTGCTCCATATCACTCCGATACCGCGATCGACCAAATCATAAACCAGCTTCCACAATTCCCGACGCGAGATGGGATCGACGCCCACGCCCGGTTCATCGAGTAAGAGAAGCTTCGGAGTTTTGATCAGCGCGCAGGCCAGGCCGAGCTTCTGCTTCATCCCTCCAGATAATTTCCCGGCCAGTCGACCGGTAAAAGGGCCAAGGGCCGTGAACTCCAAAAGCCGGCGCATGGTGTCGACACGCTCTCCACCGACCACACCTCGCAAGTCGGCGTACAAATTCAGATTTTCAGCAACGGTGAGATCTTCATAAAGACCAAATCGCTGCGGCATGTAGCTGACCACTTCCCGGATTTGCGGAAGTTGCGTAACAGGATCAAATCCACAAGCGCGGATGCTTCCTCCCGTGGGAAGCAACAAACCGGCCAACAGACGCATCAAGGTCGTTTTGCCGGCACCATCGGGGCCGACTAATCCGGTCACCTGTCCGCCCAGGATGCAACCCGACACCGAATCCACAGCGGCGGTCTCCGCTTTTGGAAATCGTTTCGTCACCGCATCCAGTAACGCTAGAGGCTCCGAATTCACTTTTTGGTCCTCTCGACCAGATGAAGCTTTTCCAGCCAGAGGGCTTCGGAAAGTCGTTCTTTCCAGCTGCGCGGGCGTGTGTCGGCAAGCTGCACCGAAACGGTCACCGGCATTCCCTGGCGAAGGCCACCGTCCGGATCGTCGACAACAATGCGAACACGATAGACCAGATCGGTACGCAGCTCACGAGTTTCCACATTTTTTGGAGTGAATTCCGCCGTGGGAGAAACAAAACCAACTCGGCCGTCGTACTGCCGACCTCCCGGTAAATCGGTCCGGACCGTGACGTGCGAGCCAGGTTGCACAGCGCCGAGGTCTGGCTCATCTACATAAGTGAGCACCCAAACGGGCTTCGCGAGGGTGAGAGCAAAAACCGTTTCCCCAGCGTTGACGATTGCCCCGGGTTCTCGAGCGCGGGTAAGAATAATGCCGTCGTTCGGGGCGTATATTATACGGTCGGCCAAGCGCCGTTCGGCCTGAACGACTTGAGCTTCCGAAGCGGCCAGTTGTGCTCGGGCGGCCGATATATCTTCGACTCGCGGTCCAATCTCCGCCAGCTTCCGGCTTGCCACTAACGAGCGGACATGAGCCTGTGATTCCCGATACGCGGAGAGTTTTTCCACATATTCTTGGGCGGAAATGGCATTGGTGCCGCGCAGTTTTTCGGAGCGATCATAATCGGCCTCGGTCCGTTTGAGAGTGGCATTTGCCTCCGCTTCCTGAGCGCGGGCCTGTTCGATTTCCTCTGGCCGGGAGCCATTTTTCAATCGATCGTAATTGGCCGCGGCCTGATCTCGCTGAGCGATGGAAAGAGCCAGATCATCCCGAAAGTACTTTTCTTCCAGCGTGCCGATCGCTTGACCACTTTTAACGGCATCGCCTTCATCGACCAACAGTTTGTCGATTCGCCCGGCCACCTTGAAAGCCAGGTTCACCTGCCGGACATCGATGTTGCCGTATAGAGTCAATTCTGCGGGAGCTTCGGCGGCCGTTCGTTCGAAACGCCACCCTATCCCGCCGATCAGACTGGCCACCACGGCTAGCGCGAACAGTCTGCGTAGCCACCCTCCGATATTCCGTTTGCTGGCAACAGGAGCGGGGGGAGGGGATTCATTTTTTGGTTTTGCTGCGTCGGCCGGCATGTTTTCCTCCGATAGAGCGGGGTGAGACCATAAGCCCCTGCAACAAAATATCCAGGTGAGCGCGAGCCAGGGCGGGGATGTCGAGCGGATTCATGTCGTGCCGCTCGAAGGTGTGTCGCCAGATTACCGAGAAGACGAATGGAGCGAGTATGCAATAAGACACGCTTTCCACATCCATCGATCGAAACGAACCTTCCTCTACTCCCCGACGGAGGACGGCCCGCAGCACTCGACGGCCCCGATCGATAACTTCTTGAAGATAAAAACGTGCCAATTCGGGGAAATTGCCAGCTTCCGCCATCATCACTTTGGGAACGAGGGCGAGCCGGGCGGGAATCAGGCCAGTGCCCCAGGCAGTGAGAAGTTTTTCTAGAAGTTTATCCGCCGGGACTTTTTCCGCGGCAGCCGCTTCCAGCAATTCCAGATTCGGAAGCAGTTCAGCTCGAACGATGGCTTTGAAAAGCTCTTCTTTGGTGGGGAAATAGAGGTAAACGGTGCCTTTGGTCACCCCGGCGCGCTCGGCGATATCCTCCATGCGAGTCGCCGCGAAACCGCGTTCGGCAAACAGATCGAGTGCGGCAGTGCGAATTTCGCCAGGCCTGTCTGCCTTTCTTCGTCGCCATCGGGCGTCCGTAGTCGCATCGCTCATGACTCGCCTCCTCCTGCATATTAATGACCCTTCGGTCAGTTGTCAAGCTAATAACTAACCAGTAGGTTAGTTATGGAAAGAGGTGGAAAAGCCGGTTTGGGGATTGATTCGACTTCGCAGTATTCCTGTCAGTCCGAAGCGCGAGCGCGGGCAAATCGAAAACAGCAACGCAATTTTTTAAGGTTCTTCAGCGAGTTACGTTTGGTTTGAATGGCTACTAAATACCCTCGCTCGTGGGGCTAACGAGATTAGATCGGAATTAGGGAACAATCGGAAATGGTTCTACCGTTCCCCGAATTCTCCCTCGGACATCTTCTTGAATGGAATCGGCTTCGCATATTGGCTTGCCTCGTAAACCGTCGCGATTTTTCGAGCGTGATAGTCGTTGCCATTACGGACATCGTACTGCGCGGCCAGGTTCTTCATCTCCGCCTCCGCCCAGTTCTTCAATTCCGAAGTTACATAAATTCCCGTCGAATTCGCAATCGGAAAATCGGCGGGCACTTTGAGCGTCAGTTCTTTTTTACCCCCCGCAACGATCCGATCGAGTGTGATCCAAGCCTGCATGTAAAAATCCAGGCGATCATCGGCCGCGGTGATCAACGCCAACATCGAGATATGCCTTTGAAGAAGTGTTTGAGCCCGATCCAGGTTGCCGGTTAATGCAAGAAACGCCATATGCCGTACGGCCGTATCCAAGAGTCCCGGGTTATCGCGAACCATCGGGTAGCCCTTGCGGTGATAATTCATCGCCTCTTCTCCCCGGCCTAGCATCAGCAGGGGAAACAGGATCTTTCCGTAGGTGGTGTGCGGAACTTCAGCGCACTTCAGCTTTCCGGTCAGGACAAATTTTACGGCGTGCAGCGCGGCCTCCAGATCGCCAATCGCCAGATAATAATCGAAATCGTTATTCGGTACGCAGGCGGCGCAGTCGCTGAGCATGTCGCGGCGGGTTTTCTTCATCATATCGTGCGCTTCTCGAGCCATTTCCAGATCGCCCAGATGGAGCGAAGAGTCGCGCCGCTTCTGATAGTAAGCGTGGGCCCCGAGTTCGTGCTCGTCGAAGCGCCTTTTCATCTCCACCAGCATGGCCTGTACGCGATCTTTGGAAATCTGCGGAGCCGCGGCCAGGGCATCGACCACCCATTTGAATTTCCAGAGCAGATCTTCCACGGAATAGTCGTCCGGTTCGGCATCGTACTCCGCCAGCATCCATGGATAATGAATCAGGAGCAGATCGGGCTGACCGCCGAAGGTCGCTGCTTCTACCAGCAGGTTGCGAGCTTCGTAACGAAGATTTCGGTCGCCGTTGATATCCGCCAGTCGCACGGCCTCCTCGGCGGCGGCAATCTTCAGCGCGCCGCTTTCCATCGATCGGATTTCATCGAGGCGATCGAACAGCGGATCAATTTCAAATTCGTTATCTTCGCTCATAACTCTTTTCCCGGAAGCTTGGATTGGGTTTTTAGCGCAGGCCCCATTCGATGAGGCCGATCACTCCTTGATTCAGCAGATTCAATTCCCGGGTGCTTAACGGCTGCTGCGCCAGCAGGAGCGATTGCACGTATAGCACTTCCACGCACTTTCTAAGCACCACGCGATCCGTGATTAAAAAGAGTTTGCGAATCAGGGCATTGTTCGCATTCAGAGTCAGCACGCTTTCGGCACTCGGACGATGGCGCGCCGAGCCGAGGCTATCGAGCACTCCCGCCCAGAGCGGATCGGCCACTTCTTTCGATTGTTCCAGCGAGCGGAAGAATCGCCCTTCCCGAGTCGTGGCGAAGAGGGCCGAGAGATCGTGGGGCTTGAAGGATTTCAATTCGGTTTCGCAGCGAAACGGCTTCAACGCCTGATTGGCAACCTGCAATAACTGCTGGGCCGCTTTGAGATCCTCAGGGGTTGGCTCATCCAGTTCGCGGGCCAGATCCCCCGCTTCAATCTCTTCGATCGTCAGATCGAAATTCTCGGCTGCGCGTGATAGGAGATCGGCGTCGTAAGTGTAGCCCGCATTGATGACCAGCAGTCCCTGGGCGCGGGCGATTTTATCGACCTGCCGGAATTGATCGGTCGTGGGCGCCTGGAGAATGCGATCTTCCAAACGGCGGATTTCGCCGAAGGGCAGAGTGCCGCGATTGGTTTGAAACGGCAGCATGTCGATGATCAGGTGAAAAAATTCATCGTCCTGCGCGGCTAGTGCCTTCAGAGCTCGATAATGGAGCTCGACGAAACTGGCAAATTTTTCCGGCCGTTTGTCGGCCAGCTGAATCAGATACCTGCGAAGGCAATTACCCAGTTCTTCACGCGTCTGATCGAGAGCCTCATCTTCGTAGAACGATTCCCGCGAGGCCATGGGCCGAAGAGCATTGGCATTCACGACGGCTTTGACGAAAAAGGCCCACTCCGGCAGCAGATTATCAGCACTTTCGGAGAGCAGCATATTCTTCAGATAAACCCGATGCGTGCGTTTGGCGGCCAGATTCACCTCGTGCGACAAAACGAAAGCCACGCCATCGACTTGCCCCGCCGGACTCAACAGGGGAATTGCATCGAGAAAAGAGGTATTGAAGATTTCTTTACCGTACGCGAGCAAAACGCGGGCCCGCTCCTTGTCGTCGACGAACTCCTGCCGCCAGGGAGCCCCTTTTTCGTTGACGACCCAATTCCGGCTGCCGTAAGCGAAGTGAATGGGTATCGGCAACAGGCCGCCGAAGTGCTCGGCCAATTCGGGGATCCGAGTATCGGTCATCAGTTCCATTTGATCGGGGCGAGCGGTCAGACAGACCTGGGTGCCGGGCTGGAAATCGAGCTCAAGGATTTTCAGATCGTATGTTCCATCGGGCCGGCCGCGCCATTCGACGGTTTTGGAATCTGGTTTGGCGCTTCGGCTGATGACCACGACTTCTTCGGAGACGACAAAACAGGAGAGCAAACCGACGCCGAACTGGCCGATGAAATCGAGAGGTTTTTCGCCTTCGATTGCCCGCTTGGAGCTTTCGCCGATGGTGGCCAGGAAGCGGTGGACTTCCTCTTCGGTCAGGCCAATGCCGTTGTCGGAGACGATGAGCGTGGCCGGTTTGCCTTTGGGCGTAATCAGTTCCAGGGTAATTTCGCCTTGATGGTCGGCATCGATTTGTTTGCGGGCCCGAATGGCATCGACGCCGTTTTGCAGCAGTTCGCGCACGAAGACTTCCGGACCGGAGTAGAGGTGCTTCGAAAGGAGATCGATGATACCGCGAAGGTGAATCTGGAACTTATGGGCCATGTAGGAACCTGATGAATTCGGAATTTCTCTGACGCCGGCGATAGATCGGAACATCCGTGCAAGGCGAAATCTTAGGTCTATGATAGCCGGGGAAGAATTTCGAGGAAGGGCGGAAAAGTCGGGCGAGATGGGAACTTTAAAAGAACTAATTTTTTACTGGTTGCGGAGTTCGGTGTCGGCCTTCAGAATTTTACCATCCTGGATGATCAGCTTCAGGACTTTGAGTTTCTCGGCGGGGAACTTGAACAGGAGTTGATCGCCGTTGGGGCTTTTGGCGCGAACGCTGATCTGTTTCAGATCTTCGCGCGGAACGACTTTCGATTGCGTTTTACCGGCTGGCAGTTCACCGAGAGAAATTTCCTGCTCGCCGTAGAGAATGGTGAGGGCCTTAAGTTCCGCCGGTCCCTGGTTAGTGATGGTCAGGGCAATTTCCTTGTCGGCGGCTCGATTCATGAGGTAGACGCCTGCGGAGGTGCAGAGGGCCGCCAGTAGGATAAGCGGAATGACAATCTTGTATTTGTAGGCAAATCGCCGTGACAGTTGGCTTTTCATCCGAGGGTGCCTTTGAGCTTTCCAAAATCAACCATCGGCTGCTCAGGGAGCAATCTCACCGAAATAGTAGTCTTAGTTCATTAGTATAGGTATTCTTGTCTGGGGTAATCCTTTCCCCAGAATCAAATCCACCCTTCGCAGGTCCAACAGCAAATAAGTTTTGTTTCCCGTAAAGTCTGTAAGCGTGTCTGACAGCCATGGCCTCGCCTAGGGGATTGAATCAATCGACATGCAATGATCGACTAACCAAATTTACGTCAGTTTCAACAACTCCATAGCCTTTTTTAATTCAACTACCTGATAGCCAAACGGAAAAGGCAGAAATAGGCCGTGGATAGTAACAGAGATTATCAGGGGTAGTGGAATGTCCTCCAAGAGGTCTAAAGTCGTTATCAAACAAAGTAAAGAAACCATAAACGTGTTAGCACCAACAAATATTTGTAGTGATAATCTCCTGCTGCTTATATCCTGATAAGCAAAAAAATTAAATGTAAGAATTATATACTACCTGAGAAGAAAAACGGTTGTTTTTTAGTAATTAATATTTTGCAACGGTTCGACTTGTTATCCAATCGAATTAAGTTTAAAGCATTACATTTTTGATTTGCCATTGAATTATGTCGTGAAATCGCCGATTCTTCTGAAGAAAATCTTATTTTTCCCATTTCTGATATTGCTTTGATCAGCTTGAAAATTGTAAAGAATTCAAAACATCACTCTTCCAACGTCCAGGTGATTTATGCCCGGCAAAAAAAGTGTAACTCGCAAGTTAACTAAATGGTTGTCTTCGTCCAATAGCAAGAAGCCATTGAAAGCGGAGTTGATCGGCACAAGCTTTTTAAAGCTAGAAGATAGAAATCAGCCTGGATCCGTTTTAAATTCATTTGAGATGCTCCCTTCTTTTGCCTTTCCCAGTATCTTCGGAGATGCGACTGCAAACTTGAGTAGTTTTGGTGGTGAATCAAACGATCTACCCGGAGGCGGGCCCTCAGGGAGTGGAGGTTCAGGGTCCGAACCATTGCCTGGAAGCGGTTCAAATTCCGAAAGTGGAGCTGGCTCGACCGGTTCGGATAGTGGACCGGGTTCCTCGGGTTCTGGAAGTTCAACTGGCGGGAATGGGGGAAGTGGAAGCTCGGGCTTGCCGGGTTATGGTGGTGGGAGTTCAGGATCTAACCAGCAGTTCACAGATGCCGTTTATGAGCAGACGGTCGCAAATGCATTGTCGCAATTCGGTCCTTTAGGTGACTTGTTTGGGGAAAATTCCCAAAAGATGAGTCCAGCGAATTTATCGACCCCTCAAAATATCAGTCTGGAACCTCCTTTACCTCCTGCAGTAAATAACAACTGGTCCTATTCCGGACAATTTCAGCTTTCCGCGAATGACAGTTCGACAGGCCCGACTTCGAGTCAGTTAAATTCGAATTTGAACCCGACACCCATAAATGTATCGCAGGAAATATCCGCGAATAACTTCAAATATTCCAGAGAGATTCAATTCAGCGGCAACCGAGAAAACGAATCCTTTCTGATGAGCGTTATCATCGATAGCACGGTGAGCCTGGGTCAAGTAACTACCGAAGCCGGTACTATCGTTTCGACCGTGTGGCATAAGGTAGGTAATCAATACCTCGTCAATCAACAGAGTGCCCTATCCAGTTTCAACACGATTGTGCCGAACGATCCGAACGGAAATAGAAGTTACGTCGGATTTCCCGCGCAAGGAGACATTACTCCGAACCTGGATCCTCGATCATACGGGCTGGATCAACTGCAGTGGGATCACATCTTCCGGGGTGATTCGGTCAGCTATACGTACAGTGGAATTTATCGTGGGAACTACGGGGATTTTAGCTACTATTCCAACTCGAGTGCAACCTCAAATTGGTTAGATTTGACGATTGATCATCCCACGGGGACGAATGATCAGGGATTGAAGTCAGTTGTTTACACAATGTATTTCGGGGGTAGTTCCTCGAAGGATTGTATCGTATCAAGTCAGTCGAGTTTATTAAGCCAATCAGCCAGTGCTAATAGAATTCCCATCCGAACGGGCAGTGCGGTAACTTTGCCCGAGCAGTATACAACGAACGTCAGTGGTACGTCGTTCTTCGAAAGATCGTACTCGTGGCAGAATTATGGAGGTCATAGTTATTTAACGGATAGTCTCGACGCGGATAACGCCATCAAGAATTCTACATTAGATTTTCGCAATCAATTTTCTGGAGGATCTGGATATCAGTATTACAATTCGAGCATTTGCAGCATAATAACGAACTCGATCGACATAACTAAAGTCTCCAGAACGGATTACAGTTGGTTGACCAATTACGCTTCGCGAAATAATTATGCGGGCTACGTCGACTACAAGCTGAATTACGATAGCCAAAACCGCCCGAGCGGTCAAGTTGTCCAAAAGATGGACAGCGTTGATATCTTGGATCGCGATATCTACAACTGTTCGGTAGATTATTTCTCTTACGATCCGTTACCGAATTCCGGTCACTACGAATACTATTCGGATAACATGAAGCCCATCGTATATACGAACGGTAATTATCAAACTACGACTTACGCTAAACCGGTGGAAACGGCCTCCGAGCTCGCAAGTTACGTCCTAAACTATGGGAGAATTCCAGATTCTGATGGACGATTGTTCGACACGAACACTTGGTATTCCACGGCGGATACGTCCTATCAGACGCGGACCTTCGACAGGCGACAAAACAAATTCAATCAGCCAGGAAGAACTGGCAAGCCCTACTTCGGAAGTAGTTTCGAGAGCAATGTTACCCGAGATGATTTTTATGTCGAGGCCAAGGGAGTTGATGATTTATGGCTGAAAGACGGCGTATCCACTCGAGAAGGAAATTATCTATCGCAATCGATCAACACTTACTACGGGCAAGGCACTCCTGAGCAATTGCCGAACGATATCGACGGTTCGAGTGCGATGTACGATTGGCAACAGGGCGAAAGTCGTGGAGAGTTTCGCGAAAAATATCTCAATTCCAATGGCACTTCCAAACTCACTTCTCAGTACGCCAGTGATCTGCATCACTCCTCGGGAAATGGCTGGAACTGGGGCTACACTTACGGGCCAAAAGTTCCCAATGTCACTAATTACTACCAATATTCATCGATTAGCGATGAAATCCATACTCTGGACTTGAACTTCGCTGCGGACGGCAAAAAATCAGGAGATTATCATGACGTAGTATCAGGTTCTTTGGATGAAAAATATAACGAAACCAAAATCGGTAATGAGCCGACCTATTACGAAAAGGTAGAAGCAAACAAGGTGCTCTCGCTCAACTATCCGGACGCAAACACGACCCTGAACGATTCGTCACTCAATGAGCAGTATCAATTCAGTTTAGATGACGATGAAGGCCATTACACCGCAGATAAAAAAAATGGAAATTATCAATCTAAATACAAATCGAATTCGAGATGGGATCAAAGGATCGAACGATCCTCGTCCGTTTACGCAAACACCTTGACGAATAAGTATCAAGGAACCATTAATGGATCAAGCACCAGTGATGTTGATGAAACTGGAATTGTGTTGAACGGCATTCGCACCGGTGCGGGCGAATTGAACGCGACACTCAAAGGAACAGAAAGGTACAATCAAAACAAGATCGAAAGAAAAGTAACACCCGGAGAGAACTATTCCGGTGACGACAAGCTGAGTTATTTCAAGGAGCAAAAAAACGGCGAAAAAGTAGAATATCAGTTGAAATCTGATGGAAGTTTTCAAATTCTCCTCGACACGGTAAATTTAGACGAGAGAACAAAATCCTCGCAAATTTTAGATCACAAAACAATTACTGTAAATCGCCCGCACAGTTCGGACCTTCCTGAAGGGCAAAAAATTGAAACTTACAAGAGTCAATACGATGTTGATTACCATTATACAAAAGAAGGAAAACCTGATATTGGCCGGTTTACGAAAGAGACGACTTTAGATTGGACTGAATCTTCATCTACAGTAATGTCAAATATTTATTACGCTTCCTACATTGCTACATTAAATTCCCAAAGGGAATCAAATAGTCGAGGAAAAAATTATAGCTTCTACTCAGGTTGGGGTGACGAAGAAAACCCCACGATACTCAGTATTAAAGAAAAGTCGTTCTCAGTAATATATGCCAAAGGTCAAAGCACTAATTTGACCTTTGGCTCTAATATTACATTCTACAAATTCAACCAGTTCAGTTCAGTAAATATCGATCGAGAGGGTGTTCCTGCCCATGGTACAGGATCGCAAGTAGAAACCTCTGCAGAGTTAATAACTCAAACTATTTACGGGACGACAACGACTACTAGTAATAAGCCTCTGTGCACCACAACCACCGACTTATCTTGGCCACAAACAACTTGGTTCGAGCGGAACACGAATGCAATAGTAAATACAGCTAAAATCGCATTCGGACTGATTGAAGTTATCGGTGGTGCCTTGACCACCTTCGGCACCTGTGGCGGCGGAGTAGTTCCTGGCGTTTTCATGATGGCGAATGGACTGGATTCCATCATGACGGGCGTAGCCGGACTCTTGGACGGTCAATCGTATGGATCAGCTATAGGCTACGCCGCTTCGCAGGGACTTCAAAAAATCGGCGTTCCAGAGAACGTTGCGGATGTGGCTGGAGAACTACTTCCGATCGCCATGAGTATGGGCTCCTCCGCACTCGCGCGGGCTTGCTTCGCAGCGGATACCAAATTATGGACGCCAACTGGCTATCGCCCAATTCAATCGATCAAAGCCGGAGAGTACGTCTATTCCCGGAATGATGCCGATCCAAATGGTCCGATCGAACCGAAACTCGTCGAGGAGACTTTCAGCCGACTTGCGGTGATCTTCCACCTCCATGTGGAAAATCAGGTAATTCGCACTACAGGAGAACACCCCTTCTACGCCGAAGGCAAGGGGTGGGTCGATGCCCAGGAACTCCTCATTGGGGATAGAGTTCTCGGCTCGAAAGGAGAATGGCTGACAATTCGAGACTTGCTTGACACGGGCGAGTTCGAAACCGTATATAATATGCGAATTGCGGATCATCACACCTACTTCGTGGGTGATGAATCCTGGGGCTGGGAGGTTTGGAGTCATAATAAGTGTCAACTACACCATTTCGTAATGGTAGCTTTAGGTAGTAAAGTTGAACGTGGTTCGTCCATTCTTACTTTGATCGGGTCTAGAACACACATAGCGATTCATCGAGCTCTGTCTAAACATCTGGAAACATACTCCAAGTATAGCCCTAAATTTGGAAAAACATTTACGATGAATCCTAAAAAGGGACAATCAGGGGACTTTATTCGATCAGTATTTTCACCATCAGAAAGAATTCAGGCATTGAAAGACTTTTATTCTACATATAGAGGTGGGAGATACCTAAAGGAATTTATGATAGAGTTAGATACTACTCTTAAACGAGGCCTGTTCATATGAAATATTATACATTTTACACAATAAAGGATGCTAGTGTAAATACATCCATGTTCTATGAAATCGACAGCGGGACAGGTGTGTATTCTCCCTCTTCTGCCATTAGGCATCTCACTTGCAAAGAATGTAATAAGTATGAAGAACGGAAAGCTTTCGATTTGTTAGCTACACGATCTTTTCAAATAACTCCAAAACATGACCATTTCGTGACTTTCGATGGTTGGAGAGTGGTTTCAAATAAATTCAAGGAAATTGTGGATAGGGTGGCCCCTAAATTAGTTTCTTGGTATCCCATTGGTGAAAAAAAACTCAATTTGTTTTTCGGATCAATTCAATACCTTGCCAAATGTAAAGACGAGACATTACTCACTCGGTCAAATCTATGTAGCCTATGTGGTCGCTACGAAAATATATTAGAAGGTGATGCTCCTATGGATTTCACCGATCATCCCGAGATTATCGGGCTACCATTTGAGAATAGATTTTGCTCTTCTCCAAGATGGTTAGTTTCTGAACGAATAAAAGAGTATCTTGAAGCTACGAATATTTCAAATATCGAATTTCATCAATATATGATGTAAACAATTTATGATAGATATCATGGAATATGATTAAAACTGGGTTGTTACGAAGTTGAATTTCGCACCTTGAGATAAAATCGCCATTCGATTTTGAGCAATATTGACGAGGTAACCGCAATACACTGGTTAGGTTTCCCAAAGAATTAGAGGCCCTAACAAAACCTCAATATGTCCATTGAAAACCGCTACAAAAAAGGGGTTTTGTTAGAGCTTCTTAGTCAGGATTTCACATGGATTTGGATTTTTTGAAATTTCACGGTTCTGCGATGAAGATCGCAGAAGCTGAATTATCAGCTTCTTTTTTTGAGGATGAAAAGCAAGTCCTTGGAAAAAAAATGTATGAAGAATATGTAGCATCCGGTGCTCCAAAAGATTTGAAAAAATGGCTACGAATCAAATTAAAAAGCGTATTCCAGTATGTGGATTCACCTCCAAAGTGGGTCGAAAATGGTTTAGACCCACTTTGGCCTTTCTTAGATGGCTTTCCTATGATCTTCATTAAACAATTTGAGCTACCAGACAACGAATTTTGTGCTCAGAGTCTATCTGCTGGTACGATTTTGTACGTTTTTGGTGCTCGTCGAAAAACATCACATGGTTTCGAGATGATTTACCGAGTAGTGGAGCAAGATACAGGTTTTTAAAGATGAATTGGTTTTACGTATAAGACATACATTTCTCCTTAGTCTGCGGTATTTACGTCTGTTTTCATGTACTCAGCATACTATAGTATAGCTCGATCATTGGATGAATTCGAAAATGCCATTTCACGTCCTAGTCGAGCGAATTGAAAACGATGCTGGACCGAATTTTTCCCGGTTGAGCCAAAATATGGTCCAGGTCCGAAGTGCCCGAAATGCGGACAATTTGTCGGCTCACTACCTTTGGTACCCCCTACCGCTTCAAGTTGGATGTTTGGGGTAATCAATACGGCGATCTCGCGTTCGGAGGTCCCAGCCTTCTGATTTCTGAACACTTTAAAGAAGTCTATCAACAAAACGGATTGACCGGCCTGAACGGCTTCGAGCCCGCTCTAATGTTGAAATGCCAAAGTCGATTGAGGCTCAAAGAAACACCTCCAAATTATCTCCATGTAGAGCTCCATCGAGGGTTCGCTGCGATTGATGAAGCGGGTTCAGAAGTTATTTGGGAAGATCCTATTGTCTGTCGATATTGTCTACTAGGATCCAAACTGAAACGTCGTCGACGCATCATTATTGATGAATCGACTTGGAGCGGTGAGGATATTTTTTATGCCCGTGGCCTCCCAGGTATAATCCTCGTTTCCAGCCGTTTCAAAGAAGTGTGCGAACAGCATCAGATCAAAAATGCGATTTTCGTTCCCTCGGAACACCGGCGGTAGCATAGCATTTTGGTTCCTCCGTTCTAGCACGAGCCTGCTTCGCAGCGGACACCAAATTATGGACGCCAACCGGCTATCGTCCGATTCAATCGATCAAGGCCGGGGAGTACGTCTATTCCCGGAATGATGCCGATCCTAATGGTCCCATCGAGCCGAAACTCGTCGAGGAGACTTTTAGCCGGCTCGCGGTGATCTTCCATCTCCAAGTAGAAAATCAAGTAATTCGCACTACGGGAGAACACCCCTTCTTCGCAGAAGGCAAGGGGTGGGTCGATGCCCAAGAACTCCTCATTGGAGATAGAGTTCTCGGCTCGAACGGTGAATGGCTGACTATTCGAGACTTGCTTGACACGGGCGAGTTCGAAACCGTATACAATATGCGAATTGCGGATCATCATACCTACTTCGTGGGCGATGATCGCTGGGGCTGGGAGGTCTGGAGCCATAATAAGTGTATTGGTGAATACGCAGATCTTCGAAAAATCTGGGCTGGGGCCGGCAAACAGATTCATCATTTGTTAGAGCAACGCTTTGCAAAACTGCTCGGCATGGATCCTATGAAAATGTAATGTATCGCAATGCCAAAAGCAAAACATCAAGTATTCACCAACGCATGGAGAAGGCTTATTCCCTACGGCGAGGGGACCAAATCTGCGACTGTAGCGGAAGTTGAAAATGCTGCTCGACAAGTGTACAAAAATTATCCTGGAATATTAAGAGCTCTTGGACTTTAAATAAAATTGAAAATATGAAGATAATCCACAGAATCTCTCTTAGCGCAACTAAATCTCAGAGAACAGCGTTGGATGAATTGGGTGTTAAATATCAGGATGTTATTTCCGATTCAATAGTATTTGAAACTGACGAATCGTCAGCAAATTGGAGTTCAATCAGCTCTCTGCTCGCACTATGGAAATCAGGGAATTCAAATGTTATAGATATGGTAAGTACAAAATTTACTGAGATGGAATTGCTGAAGGCGGAAAATTTAGTAATCGTCCCTGGCTGGCATCATGGTTATCCTGAACCGGACATTGCCATGGCCTATCTGAAGAAGACATACGATGAAATTGAGTATTGTTCAATTTGTGGAATAGGACTAAAGCAGCGAGAGCAATTTATTTTGCAGAAAGAACCAAAGTGGGGGTCAAAACAAATTCTCCAATTGAATTGGATATTCGATGAGTATTTTGTAACTCCAGAAGTATGGGAGTTAGTGTTTAAACCTTTTAGAATCTCTTCAATCCCAGTTAGCAAGTTAAAAACAGGTAATCCTCTGGCAACTGTCGTGCAACTTAAAGTTTCCGATGTTTGTGAGCCTCTAACACCGTTTAACAGATTGAATTCCGTTCGATGCGACAAATGTGGTCGTTCGAAATATGCGAGTCACACAAAGGGACCGTTTCCACATGTTGTAATGCCCAAAAATTCGCATATTGCTAAAACTGCGGAATACTTTGGTAATGGTGCAAATGCATATAAAGAAATAATTGTGTCTAGATCGTTATATCACGCAATTGTTTTAAATCGTTTGAAAGGAGCTGATTTTAAACCTGTAGAATCCTCTTTAAGATGAAAGTTGGGCTAGACATACTATTTAGAGCCTCTAATAAAACGCCCGAAATAGTGTGGCATTAAAGCGTCATGAGTTCCATCTGGATTCAGGACTGAAACCATGTACCATGCAGATCTACAGGATAAAATTTGGCAAGAAATCGAACCGTTGCTTCTTCCGAATGAACCTCCCCGTGATCAAAGAGGACGTTCTCAAATCCCGAATACGATGGTCATGTGCGGTATCTTTTTCGTTCTGATTTCCGGTTTGCTTTGGGAGGATATACCCCGTTAAATGGGATGCTCGTGCATGATTTGTTGACGCATGCTTCGAGATTGGCAGAAACTTTCCATTTGGGATCAACTGCATCGTTTGATATTAGTCAGCTTGTGTAAAGCAGAGGAATGCGACCTCTCCCTAATCGTGGTCGATAGCACTACTTCTCGATACGCTGGTGGAGGTGATCTGACCGGGTTAAATCCCAAAGATCGACGTAAACCAGTCAATAAGCTATACTAGTGTAGTGTCTCAGAAATAGCGTTACTTTTAGCTCCTTTTTGCGGTTTACTCTATAGAAAAGGAGAAAACCCATGAAAGTCGCGCTGCCAATCTTACTTTCTGACGAGGAACGACAAACTTTGACTTCTTGGTCTCGGGGACGAAGTACTCCCGCTCGGCTGGTCCTGCGGGCGAAGATCATACTCGCGGCGGCCGCGGGTGTACGGAACAAGGACATTGCTCAGCAGTGCGGCACGTCGAAGCCCACGGTGGCGCGCTGGCGGACCCGATTTGCGAAGCTGCGTTTGGCGGGTATCGAACGGGACGCTTCGCGGCCGGGTCGAACGCCAGCGATCAGCCGGAAAGTCGTCGAAGAAATTCTCCGCAAGACCACTCAGGAGAAACCTTCTGGTGCCACGCATTGGAGCACGCGAACGATGGCCCAAGAGGTGGGAGTGAGCAAAGCCACCGTGCAGCGGGTTTGGTCGGCCCACAACTTGAAGCCGCACTTGCATAAGACCTTCAAGGTATCGAATGATCCTCAATTCGCCGAGAAACTGTGGGACGTAGTGGGCTTGTACTTGAACCCTCCCGAGCACGCCCTGGTGCTGAGTTGCGATGAGAAGAGTCAGATTCAAGCCCTTGATCGTACGCAAAAAAGCTTGCCGATGGTACCCGGCCGTTGCGGCACTCTGACTCACGATTACATGCGTCATGGCACCACCACTCTGTTCGCGGCCCTGAACGTGGCCGAGGGAATTGTGATTGGCGAGTGCATGCCGCGACATCGACATCAGGAATGGATCAAGTTTCTCAAACGGATCGATGCCGCCACCGATCCGTCCTTGGATTTGCACTTGATCGTGGACAACTACGCCACGCATAAGCATTCCAAAGTTCGTCGTTGGTTGGCCCGGCATTCTCGATTCCACATGCATTTCACCCCCACGAGCAGTTCCTGGATGAATCTGGTGGAGCGTTGGTTTCGCGACTTGACGGACAAACGACTGCGTCGAGGCACATTTCGAAGCGTGCCGCAATTAATCCAGGCGATTGAGGACTACATCGATCATCACAACAACACAGGAAAGGGATTCCAGTGGACCGCCAAAGCCGAAGTTATTCTGGAGAAAGTCCGCCGGGCGAGGGCTACCTTGGATAAAACACATTCTGTGTGAGACACTACACTAGGGTGTGGATCGCAACGGTATTCCTCTCGAGGCTCATGTTAGGAGAACCAATCTACAGGATGTGAAAAAAATCATTCCTCTGGTGATCGACTTGCCGGCTCTTGAAGGAAAAGTCGGTGTATCCCATTAACAAACCCCAAGTGGTACTGGCAGATCAAACCTATCACGACAAATCAGGAGACGCCTTGCTTCGATATTTGGGAATCACGCCGCGTATGGCTAAGAAGGCCTAACAAAACCCGAGTTTGCCCATTGAAATCCGTCAAAAACCTAGGTTTTGTTAGGGCCTCTAAGAAGAATACTCCTAATGGCAGTGAAATGGGAAAAACTCGATACGTCGTGGAGAGGACCATCGCTTGGATACGCGGCATACACGGACTCCGAGTGCGATTTGATCGACACGACTGCATTTCTCAGACTTGGAATTCCTTTACCTTGGATTTTATTTGCTTGTGAATTCTGATCGAATAATACGATTTTGATAAAGAGGTTTTTTGGGACTCTTTATTTTCTCTATTCTTCCATATAGATGTTCTTTTCTCGTGTCGATGCGGATCCTATTACTTCTTTCGAGCCGAAATTCGTCGAGGAGACTTTTAGCCGGCTCGAAGTGATCTTCCATCTCTATGTGGAAAATCAGGTAATTCGCACTACAGGAGAACACCCCTTCTACGCGGAAGGCAAGGGGTGGGTCGATGCTCAGGAACTCGTTATCGGGGACCGAGTTCTCGGTTCTAAAGGAGAATGGCTGACAATTCGAGACTTGCTTGACACGGGCGAGTTTGAAACCGTATACAATATGCGAATTGCGGATCATCATACCTACTTCGTGGGCGATGATCGCTGGGGCTGGGATGTCTGGAGCCATAATAAATGCCACACGTACGCAATATTCAATAAAAAAACAGGTGATGTTTATAAAATAGGTGTAAGTCGTGGAGGAATGTATAAATCAGGAAAGTCTATAAGAGCCCAGAATCAACTTGCGAAAATTGCTCGGAATAATAAAGTACCAAGAGAAGACTTGGAGTCAGTAATTCTCAGAGAATATCCTAATAGTACTACAATGTTCAAATGGGAAAATAGACTAGTAGGTTTTTATAGACAACTAGTTTATAGACTAGTCGAAAATATGCGTCCTAATGGAATTATGTTTTATAATTGGTAAATATGCATTTATTTTAATATTATCTTATAATTTATTATGCCACTTACCCAAATCGAGATTTGCGCAGACGAGTCCCTGGTAGAATCGTATCCAGATGGATTCGTTATGCAATTCAGATGGCAATGCTGTTGCGTTGCGGGTCCATATTCGCGATTAATTGGCCGAAAAATAAGAAATTTTCCTCACTGGAATTTGTTCATTCTTCTATTCGAGAACTCGAAAGAGGCTCTCGATCCAAATGATGGTTCGGTTGTTCTAAAGAGAAATTTTCCGTTTGCCGAATATCGCAGGGCAAATGACTATGGCAAAAAGTATCTTATCAGTCAACTTATACTGAGTATTGCCAAGGAACCTCCTTTTACAAAGGATGAGTATATAATTTTCGAAAATATACACAAAAAACTGGTTTCTTTGAATTTTATATACACTCATCGAACAGCATACAAGTATATCGATAAGGATACATCTGTCAGACTGTACTGCCAGCTAGAATTGGACAAGTATACTCTAGGCGCTGAGATACGAAGAAAAGGTTATGGCGCGCTGGAACGTATTTTTATAAGTGATTTAATATCAACAGGGGAATGGTGTTATCGATTTTCCCCAGTTTGGAAAGTTCTGGATAAAAACGTTAGGATTACTATTTCCTCAAGACAATCTTTTCAACTAGAGATCAATTGAAAGTTTAATAATACCGTAAGTGTAGTATTCGTATCGTAGCTGTCCAAACTGTAATATTGCACTTGCGCATTTTGGAGAATTTGTCATCTGAGTGGCATGATGATTCCCATCGACCAGCTCAGGAAAGATTTGCTCAGTGGAAAGATCGGCGGGGATCTCGAACGCGACGCTTCGACATGACTCCGACTCCTGAGGGTTAAAAACCATCAGGATAACTCATCTGACAAGGAGGAAGTTCACCAACCGGATACCGAAAGGTGAATGGCTGACAATTCTAGACTTGCTTGACAAAGGCGAGTTCGAAACGGTATATAATATGCGGATCGCGGATCATCACACCTACTTTGTAGGGGATGAATCCTGGGGCTGGGAGGTCTGGAGCCATAATTCCATATGCAGCGTTTTAGAAACTGAAGAAGCAGGATTGGCTTTTAGCACCAAAGCACTTAGGGTGAGTGAAATTCACCACATTGCATCAGAAAAATCTGCAAAGATTGTAGCAGCCTTCACGGAGATTCTTAGAAAAGCAGAGCTAAGTCTTCAGTCTGCATTCAATAAAAATCGAGTAGCCTGGCATGTTAGTCCACACGGCGTGTTCTACAATCAGTACATTTTTAAACGATTGACCGACGCTGTCGGTGGCACAACGGGCTCAACTTATCGAGCCAAATTATTAGACGAGCTCTGGCAACTAAGAAGAGAGATACAGAATGGCGATCTTGGATTTTTGTTGAGGGATAGGGCATAGATCATATCTATATTTACGATTTACCTCGAACGGAATAACAATGAAATATTACGAGATGAATATGGCTCTTCCGTTTTTAGGCGCAACTCTCGGCGAATCGGTCATTTTGGGATAGATTGCAATTGAGAGTACCCTTTTCCTGGTTCACGGAAGAGCCGATGACGACGACTACCATTGCCATAGACATGGACGTCCCTGCCGGAGTGAGCGTTGGCGAATACGAACGCATCGACGGGGGCCACGCCTTTCACGTGAGTTGGGAGTTGCCCGACAATCTTTGTTGCGAGACATGCCAGCGAGAGTCTCGGCTTCAATTGGTGGAGAAGAACAAGTTTCTGAGCATCCGCGATCTGGATTTGTGGGGTAAGCCGAGCTTTTTCGTGTACCAGGAGGTGTATCACCGCTGCCCGTCGTGCGGTCACCGTCAATCGCTGTTGCCGCCGTTCAAGCGTCGGGATGTGAAATATACGTTTCGCTTCGAGGAGCAGGTGCTGGTCAGTCTGATCGGGAGCACAGCCGAAGACGTGGCGGTGCGTTTGGGGATCGCCGCGGAGACGGTGGAACGAATCGTCAAGAACCGGATAGAGGACGCCAAGGCGAAGCAGATCGATCCCCAGCGGAAGATCGAGCGTTTGGGTCTGGATGAGATCAGCCTGCGTAAGGGGCATAAGGGATATGCGACCATTCTCACAGACCTGACGAATGGGGAGCGTCCGGAGATTCTGGCTCTGTCCAAGGGTCGCGACGAAGCAGCGGGGCGAGCGTGTTTGGAGCATTTGTCGGCCCAGCAACGGTCGGCGGTGCGTTGGCATCATACGGACATGAGCCGCGGCGTATTTGAAGGCTTGCGGCGTGCATTTACCCAACAGCCAGTCGGTAATAGATCGCTTTCACGTCGCCAAGAAATTGGGTGAGGTGGCGGACGATCTGCGAAAAAACTATCGAGCCTACAAGCGAAGTTTGAGCGGGGAAGCCCGCAAGAAGCTGCGTTCTCAGATGCACGACTTCCGGCGTCGTCCCGAGGATTTGAAACCGGAGCAGGTCCAGGCCCTCGAGGATTTGTTCGAGAAGGTGCCTTCGTTGGGAACGATCTACCATCTGCGTTGGGAGGCGACCAAAATCTTCGATAGTGCCCCGAACCGAGCCGAAGCCTCGCGACTGTTGGAAGATTGGATCGTCCAGGCCCGCGAGACCGAGATGGATTGGGAGCCGTTCATCACGATGCTCAAGAATAACTGGGAGGGGATCTTAGCCTACTTCGAGGAACGCAAAAGCAGCGGCCCGGTGGAGGGTCTGAATACCAAGATTCGGGTAGTGCTACGCCGAAGTTATGGAATTCAGAGTCTAACTACGCTCTGGACGAGAATACTCCTGGACGTGAATTGGGCAGCGAAAAAATTAGGGCCGACCATTGCGGAGATTCGCGGCTTCGTCAACCAGATACAGAAGCATTTCTCTGGATGCTACACCTAGAAACGGAAGAGCCATGAATATAGATTCTGAATCCGTCACAGCTATGCCATCGATTCAAGATTGCTTTTCTGATGGAAGTGCTGTGGATATTTGGGCTTTTATACGCTGTGAAAAATATACTGGAAAAACGCCGATACCTTTTAAATCTGAAGATTCAAGGATCATCGATGATTTTAACTATACGGCATTTGGCGCCATAATTGTATCTGAGCGTATGGCTGTCTGCTTGCGAGATATATCGCCGAACGATTTTGAATTAATTCCATGTCTCATCAACAATAATTACACTTCGCTTATTGTTAACGTTCTAGCGAATCCTGATTGCATCGATACTGCTGCAAGTATAATTCAATATTATCCTCCCGACGATCCGGAAAAACCCAACAAACCGAGAGGCGTTATAAAATTGGTGATTGATTCAGCCCAGGCAAGTCCGCATCACATTTTACGTCCAAAATATTGGCAAGTCGAAATTGTGATTTCTCAAATTTTTAAAGATGCTTTTGAGCAGGGGAAATTCACTGGCATGCGGTTTAGCCCGGCCTATTGATTACTATTTCCCATTTTAGGAGATTAAGGCTAATGCACCACTAAGTCGTTGTGGCAACGCGCGGGAGAATTTCGCATGGTTGAATCGCTTCACGCTCTCACTGCTGAAACAACACCCGGGCTAAGGAAGTCTGGTCATGAAGGGCCGATCCTGTGGTTGGAATTCCAAGTTCTTGCTCGAAATACTTACAGCTGTAAGAAGTTAGTTGCCGCTGGCCCTGGGGTCGTGCCTCGGGAATCCAGGGCTCCAAAAAGAGCCCACTGACCATCCGTTAAATCTGTTGAATAGGGTTTCCGCTCTATGTGTAATTATATTCACGTACACGCTTTTGGATTAGAATCCGAGTTCTATGTTGAGAAGAGGTTTATTCAAGTGAACTTTTTCGCTATATTTACTAAAAAGGATGTTACACCATCGACTTCGCTGTTTTATAAATTAGATAAAATAACAGACAAATATTCGCCTATTTTAGAAATTAATCATTTGACATGCTCATTATGTATTAAATACGATGAAAATAAGGCTATCGAGTTGCTAAGTGCTAGAAAGTTGAGCGTATTGCCAAAAATGGATCATTTTGTTACTTTCGATGGATGGAGACTATTTTCGGAGAAATTTAGAAATATTGTAGAGTCTGTGGCACCGCGACTCGTAACTTGGTATCCTATAAGCACAAAAAGATCTGCTATATATTATGGGTCAATCCACTTTCTCGCAAAATGTTCTGAAGGGAATACATTGGAGTGTTCTAATAAATGCGATCTGTGTGGTCGATACGAGAGTGTTCTTGAGGGAAATGTACCGTTGAAATTAGAAAATATCCCAGATATTGTTGGTTTGCCATTTGAAGACAGATTTTGCTCTTCTCCCAGATGGTTAGTTTCCGATCGAATAAAAGCGAAGCTTGAGGCAGCAGGTATTACAAATATAGATTTCCATCGCTATTATAGAGACTCGAGGGTATATAGTATGTAAATTGCATCTTCAGAATGTGCAGGTAGATACTTATATCTATCAAGGGCAACGGATCATCACACCTACTTCGTGGGTGATGAATCCTGGGGCTGGGAGGTTTGGAGTCATAACAGTTGTGACTTACATCATTATCTACCGATGTTTATGGGAAGTATGGTACGGCGCGGCACTTTGTTCGCTCGCTCAATCCTAAAACCATTCATAAAGACAGATCATACCAAATTTCATAGGGACATAAATGCATTCTTAGAAACACTAGATATGACAGTTAAAAGAGGCAGAACGTCACAAGACATTATCACTACGTTTGCGAAAAGGAGCGACTCAAAGCATTTGTTGTGGTTATATATATATTATGAACAGGAAATTGATGCTAAGGTATTTCTTAATAAACTTTGTGCGACTATTAGAGCGGGATACTTTCCTAGATGATCACAAATATGTTTCTTGTTACTCCTCGAGATACAGTTAATTCGTTCTTTCTGTTTAGATTTATTAATAATAAATCTGGGGCGATGCTACAAATTCGTGAGGAATATACCGATTTAGTTTGCCATAAATGCGGTAAATTGAATGAAATTTCAGCTTTAGATAGAAATATTGTTTTCATGTCAAAAATTAAGAGCAAAAAATCATTCGTTTTATCTGCAGATGATTTTTATCTGACTAATCAAAACGGAGTTTTGTCTTTGAATAAATCTTTTGGGAATCTTCTTGTTTTTCGGGAACAGATTACTTTGCAGTGACACCGAAATGCATAGTCCAGCCGAAATTGCACGATGAAGGATTTAAATTTGTGTATGGAACTCAGGGAAACTGCACAGAATGCAGACGGCCGAAAGAAGTGGTATGGTCCAAAACTCCGCCAACTATTTCAAAAATGCCGGTCTTATTCGCAGTAAACTTAGAGAGCCAGCTGGGCGCAAGAGTTGTATGGATAGTACAAAATGAGGTTCAGGATGAACTTAGATCATTGAAGTCAATACACCCTGGTATAGTTTACAGACCAATTAAATTTGATTGTAACTTAGTTTAGGTAATGCTTCCTGGACTGCATCACAACTAGCTGTGCTAGTGTAGTGTCTCACACAGAATGTGTTTTATCAAGGGTGGCTCTAGCCCGGCGAACTTTCTCCAGAATAGTCTCGGCTTCCTCGGCAATGTCCTTGTTCAATACACCTGCGGCCGCCGCGAGTATGATCTTCGCCCGAAGGACCAGCCGAGCGGGAGTACATCGTCCCCGAGACCAAGAAGTCAACGTTTGTCGTTCCTCGTCAGAAAGTAAGATTAGCAGCGCGACTTTCATGGGTTTACTCCTTAATCTATAGAGTAAACCGCAAAAAAGAGCAAAAGGAAACGCTATTTCTGATACAGTACACTAGGGACCCTTTAACTGGATATATTCCTGCGTCTGGGGCGCCCATGGTCCTTTTCTTGCGCGACCTTTTGGCGACTTTACTTGACAAGATATTAAAGATTTTGCCAACTTAATCGACAGATTGTTTGGCAAGTAGTTTCTTCCTCCCAGGTAAAATATGAGTATTTATAGTATTCTCGAACCTGAAGTAGCCGGAGTGATCGGTGAGTCTAGCTTCATCGATGGTAGTACGATTCCGCAGGTCGTACGCAGTCTAGAATATAAATTTGAGACCTGGTTCGAGAATGATCTATTGCAAGCATACCCTTGCTTCCTTGTAACCGACAGGCTGAAAAAGGCACTCGAAAAATATCATGGAACGGGGTACAGTTTTGACGAAGTCTTTGCAACTCAATCCGTTCAATTTGAACTGATCAATCCCGGTATAACATTGGGGTTATTCTGGTGCTTTAAAATCTCCGGCCATGCAGGGGAAGCGGATTTTGGCTTGTCAGAAGATGGTACTTTAGTTGTGTCAGCCAATGCTCTTGAGATTCTTCGGAAATTTAATCTTAGCCGTTGCACAATTAGAACGAGGCCGTTTCAACCAAAAAAAGCAATCTGATTCTCAGGAAATCGTTTACCACAAATTAAAAAAATATTCGGTAACCCTTCAGTCCCCTGAACTGCAGACGCGCAGTTAGCAGGATTTTGCCATGACGGTGTCATGGTTGTTAACTCATCGACTGATACGAGCGAAATCGAACCTTCCTTCGTTCAGAATTTTCGTAGTGATACTCTGACGGAAGCTCAGGCTCAAGCGTTTGCCGAACAGGATCCTTTGTTTATTAAATTTCAACTTTCGAAATTGCCCTCGATCAATCTTTCCAAGCGTTCGCTGCATGCTTCCTCAAGCACCTTGGCTCCCTTCGAGAAGCCTTCTCCCAAGAAGCGTCCTCGCTCGCCCGGTGCCAAAGCGGGTCACGAGGGGCATTCGCGGGAGAAGCCCGAGCGGATCGATCACCGTTTGCCCTGCTGCCCCGATTGCGGCAGAGAACAGACTCGCACCGACCGTCAGCGTACGCGAGTTATCGAAGATATTCCGGCGAACTTAAAGGCGGAAGCGGTCGATCACACCCTTCATCGGGACTGGTGTTCTTCCTGCAAAAAGCAGGTGGAACCCAAAGTTCCCGACGCTCTGCCGGCCTGCACGCTGGGCAACCAGCCGGCCACGCTCTCGGCTTTCTTGCACTACAGCGTGGGCACGACCACTCGCCAAGAGGTCGATGTCTTCAATGGCCATCTGCAATTGAAGATCACCGAAGGCGGTTTGACCCAGAAGTGGCATCGGTTGGCCGAGACTCTGAAGCCCTGGTACGAGCAGATCTGGGACGAGTGCCAGCAAGCGGCGGTGCTCAATGCCGATGAGACCGGTTGGCATCCGAATGGAGCCTTGATCTGGTTGTGGTGATTCTGTACGGCCCGCTCGAGGTTCTATGCCATCGACCCCTGCCAAAGCCGAGGCTATTCTGGAGAAAGTTCGTCGGGCTAAGGCTACCTTGGATAAAAGATCTTCTGTGTGTGACCTGCACTAGATAAGCAGATCGTTGATAAGAAATCCCTCCTTTAGCTAATTAGGGTAGGGTAAACTCATCTCTTTTATTTTGATAAAGGGTTCTTTTCTGCGGTGTTTGCTTAAAAAATAGCTTTGTTCGTCTCAAGAAGTGTAAAACATAGGCTTTCGCCGATGAAATAGCACGGTAGCTATTATAATAAAGCATGATCGGTTACTAGGAGATCCCTACAGAACCACCGTTTTAGGCGGTTTTCCATGGACAATCGAGAGTTTTGTTCGGATTTTTAAACATACTGTCAATATGCAGATTCAAGAGCAGTTGGAAACCGCCAAGAAAGCTCTTAAAGACTAAACATCGATCTGGCAAAATGTACAGAAACATCGGAATACAAATAAATTTCTCCAGCGATCAATCGTTATGGACGATAGCTTAAATCTAAGAATTCGAAATCTCGAACACGTAAAAAACGAATGCATAATAACGAATGCGCAAATCGACGAAGTGGAGGATGAACTCTCTTTTGCTTTTCCATCAGATTATCGGTCGTTCATTCTGACTTTCGGCGTACTATTTCTGGACGGACACATTATTCGAGGAATCTATGAGGAGGACGAGCAGGAACTAGAATCATTTGGCGTAAGCATTCTTGAAACGAAGCGCGAACGCAAAAAAATCGGCAAGTTTACCGGCTATCCGGCCGATTTCATAGTCTTGGAAGCTAATTCTGGTGGCGGATACGTGCTTCTGATTTTCAGGGAAGGCAAATATACTCTTGAGAATTGGGAGAAGGACGGCGATTGGTATCTTCTGAAAGAATGGAATAGTTTCACTGACTATTTAAACGAGATCGTCGAAAATGCTGAGAAAAGCGTTCTGTGAAACCATCGCCTACTAAATCCAGATATTTTTCACGGCCAAAACTCGGCGATGTGTTTGAAGTTGCTCTTTCCAAAGGGGACTTCGGATATATTCAGTATGTTTACAATTATCGTAAGCCGCCCGTATGTGGTCCGTTGATTCGCATCCTGCCTGGACTCTACGCTTCCAGACCTGAGAATATAAGTGATTTGGTTGCGCAATCGGAACGTTTCTGGACTTTCTATCCGCTAGCTACCCTTTTGCATCAGGGATTAGTTACGAAAGTTTCAAACGAAGCAATTCCTGAACGATGTCAGACGTTCCCCTTGTTCAAGGCATGTAATCGGAACTTTCAAACGGGACAGAAGACTTGGTTTCTCTGGGATGGAGATAAAGAATGGAAAGAAGACCCACTTTCACCAGAGTATTATGATCTATCGCTTTGCCAGATTATAGGTCATGAACTACTCGTCGAACGTATTGAAACCACCTGGTCGCCTCGCGATGAAGTATAAATTTCGCGTTTTGGGCGATCGTTGAACTGTTTGAGTACTCCAAATCTAAATGGCTCGGAATTACTGGATGCGGTATGGACATGCAATATTTGAAATTTCATGGCATTGCTATGAAAGAAGCAGAAAATGAATTTTCTGCTTCTTTCTTTGAAGACGAAAAAGATGCGCTAGCGAAAAAACTGTTCGAAGAATATTTGAGTGAAGGCGCTCCGAAAGACACTAATAAATGGCTGCGATCCAAACTCAAAAGCGTTTTTCAGTATGTGGATTCACCTCCAAAGTGGGTCGAAAATGGTTTAGACCCGATTTGGCCTTTCCTAGATGGCTTTCCTATGATCTTCATCAAACAATTTGAGCTACCAGACAACGAATTTTGTGCTCAGAGTCTATCTGCTGGTACGATTTTGTACGTTTTTGGTGCTCGTCGAAAAACATCACATGGTTTCGAGATGATTTACCGAGTAGTGGAGCAAGATATAGCTTTTTAAAGATGAATTTGTCTTAGAGCCTCTAACAAAACCTCAGTTTGTTCATGGAATACTGCTACAAAAAGGGGTTTTGTTAGAGCCTCTTACGTATAAGACATACATTTCTCCTTAGTCTGCGGTATTTACGTCTGTTTTCATGTACTCAGCATACTATAGTATAGCTCGATCATTGGATGAATTCGAAAATGCCATTTCACGTCCTAGTCGAGCGAATTGAAAACGATGCTGGACCGAATTTTTCCCGGTTGAGCCAAAATATGGTCCAGGTCCGAAGTGCCCGAAATGCGGACAATTTGTCGGCTCACTACCTTTGGTACCCCCTACCGCTTCAAGTTGGATGTTTGGGGTAATCAATACGGCGATCTCGCGTTCGGAGGTCCCAGTCTTTTGATTTCTGAATTCTTCAAAGAAGTCTATCACCAAAACAGATTGACCGGCCTGAATGGATTCGAGCCCGCTCTAATGTTGAAATGCCAAAGTCGATTGAGGCTCAAAGAAACACCTCCAAATTATCTCCATGTAGAGCTCCATCGAGGGTTCACTTCAATCGACGAGGCGGGTTCAGAAGTTGTTTGGGAAGATCCCATTGTCTGTAGCTATTGTCTACTAGGGTACAAACTCAAGCGACGTCGACGCATCATTATTGATGAATCGACTTGGAACGGTGAGGACATTTTTTATGCCCGTGGCCTCCCAGGTATAATCCTCGTTTCCAGCCGTTTCAAAGAAGTGTGCGAACAGCATCAGATCAAAAATGCGATTTTCGTACCTTCCCAACACCGGCGTTAAATTGTTTGGCGTCACACTCAATTCCCTACTCACAGCGCCAGCCGATTGGCCTGTTTTATCTCACCCCAAACGCGTTCCGCCGCATCCGCGGCCTGCATCCGCAACTCCGGTACGGCCGTACTTTCCCAAAGCGCCGGCTTGCGAAGCGTTCCCACCACGAAAATCTCGGGCACCGCTTCGCCGTTGATGTCGATCAAATTTCCACTCGGCGTCGTTTCAATTCCCAGAGCCAACGCGTCGGTTCTCAGACAACCTTCCACCAGTAGCGAACCCATCACCGGATTCGCTTCCGCACTATTCGAAGGCATCGGGCCAGTGCAATTCAATACCCAGGCCGCTTGAATCAGACGAATTTGTTGCGTCGCCCGTTCCCGAATGCTCAGATGGACCAACTTATCATCGGCTTGACCCGATTCGATTTTTCCCGAAATGATTTTCAGCTGCCCGCTGGTAAGCATCTGCTGAAACTTTTCCGCCACGGCCGAAGCCATGCGATGCCGATGCACTTCCCAGAAAGGCCGCAAATGAGACAGAAAACGACGGCGTTCGATAGGACTTAATGCCTGCCAAACCTTGGCGGTGTGCGGTCGCAATCCGTCCACGACGCTGCGCCAGTCGCCTCCGTTGGCCATCCGAGATTTAGCAAGTTGACGGAGCTCGCGGCAAAATCTTCGAGCTTGCAAACCGCTATCCCGAGCGATTGAATCCTCCACTAGCTCGTCCAGTCGCGCCGGGCTCACAGCTGAGGTGGCATGCGACAGCGGCAGCAAGCCTCGCCGGGAAATCATGGTAATCGTCGACTGCGGATGGTGCTCGGCCAGCGACAGCGCAGTATCGACGGCCGTTAGTCCCGTGCCCAAAATCACGACTTGATCGCGAACTCCGACATCGTTTGTTGCGAAGGGTCGCCAGGGATCGAGGAGATAGCGGGCGCGCGGCCCGCTCCAACTCTTACCAATCGGATCGGAAGGCGGGCGGTGTCCGATGGCCAAAATCACGGCATCGGTCCGGAAACTGGTGCCGCGACCCAAGTGGACCATCCAGCCCCCCTGCGGATGGCGTGCCAATCGACGAACCTCGTCCAGTATCACATCCAGCTTGGCGTGGGCTCCGGCCTCTTCCGCAGTCGTCAGCAGTGATTCGCGAACGTACTCGCCGTACCATTGTCGCGGCAGAAAATCTTTGCCCGTCACGCCGGGATGCCGTCGCTGAGCCCAATGCAGAAAATCATCCGGCTTATCAGGCCAGGCGCTCATCCGGGCGGCGGGCACATTCAATAAATGAATCGACTCGCGAGTGCTGTAGGCCAGCCCTTCACCAATGGTTCCCCGCCGTTCGACGAGTTCAACATTCACGGGTTCGCCAGCCATCTCAGCGCGTCGCAGAATTTGGGCCGCCGCCATTGAACCGCTGAAACCACCGCCCACGATTGTGATCGTCGGGGTGAGGTTGCGATAAAGTTTCAAGGGGCTCTTGTGCGTGTTTGGTCGCGGCTCAAAGCGGCGAAATTCCTTAAGTCGCGGTGCATAGATGTGAACAGTGACTAACAACTGACCATTTTGTGAAGCGTTGCGAATCGAATGCACCCCGGCGTCATGCCCGCCAACCACTTGTCCGGCCTCAATGGGTGTCTCGTATTCGAGATCGGCATAGCCATCCGCTCCGATGCCATAGCTCGCTTCAACCGCTTCTCCCTGAATGACGCGGACTACACAAATGGAATTGGTGTGATCGTGCGGAATACTCGCTTGCCCCGGCAGCCAGGTCATCACCAGCAGTTCGTAGTGCTCGCGCAGAACAACAGGAACCCGGCTATAATTTTGCTGAGTTTTTTGAACGAAATCAATGACATCGTCGCTGGTCAGTTCGAACGCTTCGAGCGTCCTAACCAATTCGACCAAAGTGGGTTCTGGTGCGAGCTCATCGAGTTTCTGCACCAGATCAAGGAGTGGGCCGCGCAGTGTTCGCATAAGCTCCTTTCATAATAAAAGATCCGCATTCGAGAAATATCAATCTCGATAAATCCCGAATTAATCAGAACTTATTGAAGCAATAATCGGAAGGAGCTTCTGTCCTGATATCGCCTGAATTTGGATCTGTTTTTGATTTGAAAAGAGGGATCTGCGGGAGAGGAAGTGGGCGTGGAAAAAGAGGAAATCACCCAAGATCAGCATTGCGATCATATTTATAGCGTTTAAATTTTCGGTAAGGATCGCTGCTGGCGGAGACGACTCGTTCGATATCGACAGCGGACATGCCGCGATCGAGCATTTCCCGTTTCAATGCGGCGTCCAGCTCGGCCCGCCGATTCTTAATCAGATAGCTGGTGACGGTGCCAAAGGTGATGCCAGTAATCGGCACCAATACTCCCAGAGCGATGACGATGAGCCAGGGATTTTCGAGCAGAATCAAGTACATGGCCGATCCTTTGTAGATTGCGAGCAATGGATGCCGGTTATTCGGAGGAGGAAGAAGACGATTTGAATATCACTGGAATTATTGTTTGAAAAGGGGTGTTTGTATGGAAAGCTAAGGTTGGCTAACAACTCGATTTTGATACTCGTCTGTCGAACACGAGCTTTTCGATACTATTTCTGAAACAGGCGCGAAAAAGTCTCTTCGAAAATGTTCTTTTCCAAAATCCGGAGGATAACCGGACAGCACAATGACACCAGACAGGGCGAATACAAACAACGCCCATGATCAATAACTCGTTTTGTAGATGCGCTTGGCCGGGTGGTTTTCTTTGAGACAATCCATTTTCTCTTTCTCTGCATTTTCTTCAGAGGATGGAGATTTCGAATATCAAAGGCCGAGTGGATGACCATTAATACATGGTATCTAATAATCGATAGGTTAGCGACGCATCGCAGCGAAGCGCAGATGCGTTTGTGATTCAGAAATATCAGCTGTTTTCACGCATCTGCGTAAAACCTTCGATGCGTCGCTAATTTCTATCCGTAAATTGGTTTCTTTGAAATGGCGGGCTGGGCCAGAACGCATCTCTGCCCAACCTTCGATGCGTCGCTAATTCGATTTGACGACCAAAAAATGTCAATTGCTCAACTCTTACTGCGCCCTGGCTTCTTGGCCGTCGACAGCTTTGCCTGACTGGGATCAATCCGATTGATAGCCACACCGGCGGCGCGGCGGATGCGAGCATCCTGATCATGCAGTGCCGCTTGCAAGGCCGGGATAGCCTCTTTAGCCTGCTCACCCAAGACACCTAAGCCGATGGCCGCGCTCAAACGGATGTCGTCTTCCTTATCTTTCAGGGCCGCGATCAGCGCTGGCAATACCTTCTCCACTTCGCCTGTGCGGGAAGTCAGGCTGCGCACGGCCACGAAGCGCTCTTTTTCGCCGCCTTTACTCAAATCGGCGATCAGTTCATTAGTCGATTTTTCTGAACCGCAGCCGATACAGCCGAACAGGCCGACGAACAGAAGGAAGTAGATTCGATGCCGCATAGTCGTTTCCTCGGATCTCGAGTCCGGTCTGGATGCAATTACCAATTCGTGGAAATTTCCCCACCGGCTATGGTCGCCAGGTACTGATAAGTCAGCGGATCGATACTGCGGGTCAGAAAATGGACGGAGCCGTCGCCAAAAAGAAAATTGGCACCGCCAGTGTGGTAGCTGTAGAACGTATCGGGATCGAAGAAGGGTTGGTCGGCGCTGGGTAAGTGCGTTTGATTGCAGTGGGCCAGAACCAGGGCTTCGCCATAATCGGCGTTATCGTAGGCGGAACCATTTGGTCCGACCGGAGCGCTCGAAGGAGCCGTGTAAGGACTCGTGTAGGGTGTGGTGGCCATCCAGGCGGGACACATCGCCTGAGGGATGGCTCCCGCCCAGACGCTAGGGGAGTGATTACTCGAACGTTCGCCGGCGATGATCGTGTTGCTCAATCCATCGGTTACGCTGGCGAAAGTATTGCGACTGTTGCGGTAGAACAGGCCAACACCGGCCGAGCCATAAGTGCCATTCAATCCATCCGAGCCCGTTCCGGGTTGAGGATTGCCACTCGCACCGTTGAAGCATTCGATCCAGCCGTTGCAGCCGACGTAGTTGCTGTGGGCCACCGTGATCGAGTTGGAAGAGTTCCAGAAGTAGAGTGTGCAAGGTTGGGAATTCGGATCAGAAGGGCACAGATAAATATTAACAGTTTGCTGGCTGACCGTTGCATTGTTGCCAACGCCGATCCCGGCGTTGAAGTTGATTTGGTTGAAAAGATTTCCTTGTTCGATGTAGGGCAGGATGTAGGAGGCCCAACCCCAGCCGGGCCCCACGTCGTTATCCGGCGTGCTGCTCAAACTGGTGTTGCCGTCGGTATAGCCGGGGGGAAACATGTTGTTAGCGTCGTGGTAGCTGTGTAAGGCCAGCCCGATCTGCTTCAGGCTGTTGGTGCACTTCATCCGGGCCGCGGCTTCGCGAACCTTCTGGAC
This sequence comes from Telmatocola sphagniphila, assembly GCF_018398935.1. Taxonomy (GTDB): domain Bacteria; phylum Planctomycetota; class Planctomycetia; order Gemmatales; family Gemmataceae; genus Telmatocola; species Telmatocola sphagniphila. The sequence goes on from NZ_CP074694.1 coordinate 5,316,177, forward strand.
TGCCGGCAGCAGAAGCCCAATCAGAATAGCGATGATCGCGATAACCACCAGCAGTTCGATGAGCGTAAAGCCTTGGCGTTTCTGGGTTTTCATGGTACCACTCGAAGCGTTATACAATGTAATAACCAATGGAATAACTTAGTATTACAAATTTATACGCGGCCGTCAATCAAATTGTTCGCGCGGCCAGAACCGACAAATAAAGGGAAACTTAGAGAGCAGGGAGGACGGGCGATTTCGTCAGAATTGGAAACTACGCGAAGGGCAGCGCGGAATCCGTTGCTGCCGATGGAAAGAGAGTTATTTGTACTCTTTGACGAAGTGTGGGGAATCCAGCAGTGCTTTCAATTCCGTCGGGTTCACTGCGTTCGGCTTGTAGAGCAGCGCCCGGCGACTTAAGCCCTGATCGTCTTCCAGATCGTGAAAAGTCTTGGCCACCGCCCAGATGTTGGCTTTGGAGAGACTGTCGCCCAGATAGACCCAGTCGTTCATGTTCAGCAATTCGGGTTCCGAGGTCAGATCGGGTTCCATCAGCTTGTGCAAGAAGTAAGGTTGATTGGCCAGCTTCCGCATCCGTTCCCGTTCCGTCGGCGTGGCTCGCAGCCAGGCCGGGTAATCTTCCAGCATCACATTTCGTTCCGGAACTACCGTTTCGCCCTTGAGGTTAATGAACAGATCGACCGAATCGTCCAGCAATCGCGGCACCCGTACTTCGATGACGCCCAACCCGGCTTCTCGGGCGTTGGAAATCAGCGTTTCCATGTCCTCGTCGAATTCGGCATCACTGACCAGATGCAGCGAACGGAGCGAATCGAGTTCGGGAACTTTGGAAAGCAGTTCGATGAAATTGGAAGCGGTGGTCAGCTTCACCTGGCGAATCGGCGTGAGGGGGAACAGGTGATAATCGGCATCCATGAATCCGACGACCGAGGCGGAAATATCTTCGATGAAACCGCGGCGAAAACCCCAGGCGCCCCCTTTGCCGAACAGTCGGGCCGTCAGCCATTTCAATGGTTCTTTCAGGCGGGGCATCAGATGCGTGCGGAATGGCCGTTCCCAGCAGGTGCGATATTGTTCGAGGAGTTCGCGTTCGCGGTGGGCGATCGTGGGCCAGCGGGGGCTATCCAGCTCCATGGCTTCGATGTCGATTTGCAATTGAATTAATTCGGCCCGAGCTTGACAGGCCCGATCGGGGCGGGCGCGCAGGACCTCCGCATACGCCAGCCGGGGAGCATTATCATCCGGGGCCGAAAGGATGGCCCGGATATGTGTTGCGTCATCAACCATGGAGCTTGTCTCGAGTCCGTGAGCTTTCAGCTAGTATAGCTTGCAAAAAGGCCAGCGGCGCTCCGAGACGGACGAACCGGATTGATTCCGAGATCCACCGGAAATCATACCGCCATGGCGTGATAACCGCAATCCACGTAAAGGATTTGCGCTGTGATCGCACTGGCCATATTGCTGCACAGGAAAACCGTGGCATCGGCGACTTCGTTCGGCTCGATACCCCGGGGCAGCGGGCTGCGGGCCGCCGCATATTTGATCGATTCGTCGAAGTCCGGTCGAATGGATCGGGCAGCCCGGGAAGCGTAAGGGCCAGCCGAGATCAGATTCACCCGGATCCCCTTGGGGCCGAGATTGTGCGCGAGTTGACGGGCATCAATCTGCAAGGCGGCTTTGGCCGTCGACATGCCCCCACCGTAGTAGGGGACCACGCGTTCGCCGCCCAGATAGGTCAGGCCAACCGCACTGGCCCCACCCGGTCGATTTTCCATGAACGGGGTCGCAGCTCGCAGCATGGAGGTGAGCGAGTAAGCGCTGATCCCGAGGGCTTCCATGTAGCCTTTGCGAGAAGTGTCGACCATCTTCTTCATGATTTCCCGACTGAAAGCGATCGAGTGAATCAGAATGTCGATGCCGCCAAACTCCTTGCCCACGGCCTGGATCATCCCTTCAATGCTGAAGTCGGAAAACTTGGCATAGCGCCGGTCGTTCTTCACTTCATCCGGCACATCGGCCATCGTGTCGTAGCTGGCGTCGCAGGGGAAGACCTTCTCGACTTTGAGTTCGCCGTCGCCGTAAGGGAGCTTGCGGGACTCGGCATCCTGATCGCGCGTCAAAAAGGAATCGACGATCCCCATCATGCGAGGATGGCAGGCCAGTACGATTTTGGCCCCGGCGGCTTTCAGTGCTTTAGCAATAAACCAGGCGAAACTTTCGTTGTCGCCCACACCGGTCACCAGCGCCACCTTGCCCGTGAGATCTATAGGAATCATCAGTTTTCCACCTGAATCGAGAACCGTTCCGGAATCGTTCCAATTTCAAGATTTTCTTAGAGATGAGAGCGGTCTTTTCAAGCAATCCGGGCTCGCTCAGGCCGCCAGCCGACGATTAATCGCTAACAATCGCGTCATTTCTTTTTGAAGATTGGCGGCCGAAGGCCGTTTTTTCGGCCGCCGACTCAATAAAGCGTTCACCAGTTCGATCAATACTCGCGGTGTGTCGAGCTCGGTCGAGACCAGCAATTCCGGAAGCGTATCGCGATGCAGCCGGAGCAATTCCTCCGAACTGACGAAAGGGTAAGGCAGTCTTCGGGTGAACATTTCGAACGCCGTCACACCCAGCGAAAATAAATCGGAAGAATAATCGTCGATCGATTGATCTTCACATAACTCCGGTGCCACGTACTGGGCCGTACCCAGCACGTAGCCTTCCTCCTGCATCGAGCGGTGTTCGTTGGGGCGATGAGCGAAGCCCAGATCGATGACTTTGGTTCCACCGCCGCGCAGCAGATAAATGTTGTCGGGCTTGATGTCGCCATGAATGAAGCCTTTACCGTGCAACGCGGCCAGCCCGGCGGCACAATCGCGCAAAATCTCCGCAATCGCTCGCCAGGAGAATTTGTGCTGTCGATTCAGTCGACGGCGCAGTGTTTCCCCTTCAAGCCATTCCAAAAGCAGATAACGGGGAGTGAATTTCAAATGCGCGGCCACTGTCCGAATCACATTCGGATGTTGAATCGCCAGTCCGACCCGGGCTTCGGTTTTCAACAGATGCAGAGCCAGCGGATCATTGCGCTTGGCGGGTCGGATGCGCTTTAAGGCAAAGCGTTCGGCACTGGTGGTCGAGCGGACGGCGAAAACTTCCGTCACAGATCCCCGTCCCAGCGGGCGTACCCATTCGATGCCCGCAATCGCCTCGGCCGACATGGTCCCACACCTAAAAGTAGAAGAATTCAGGTTCTGAATTCATCGGAAAAATGCGGGATTTAGCTTAAATGAAAAAGCTGGGTAAGCTTGGCTTTTGTAGCAAATACTATTTACGGATAACTGGGAGAAGAACCATTAGTCAAAAACTGCACCGGTCCGACTTCGGTTAGACCCGCCTGGGTCATCGTGGTGGCGTGGCCATCGCAATAAAGCACATTGAAAGTGTTGATATGCCGTTCGTCGGGATAATGGGTTTTTGGATTGGTCGTATCCGGGAACGGCCAGGGGCCGCGCGGATTGGTAGGTGTGGCTGCGTGAGTCGAATCGGCACATCCGGGGGTCTTGCCATGATCCCAGACGATCAGAATGTTGGAAGTTCCGTTGCCGTTGGTGAGTAGCAGCAGGCTCTTGCCGTTCGGTCCGCCGCTCACGTAGTTCATGCCGTAGCTGCACTGGTAACTCAGCCCCGAGGTGGGATCGAATCCCAGAGGACATTTGAAAATCTTCTGATTGCCTTCGATATAGGGCCAGAGCGTACCGGCCGGGTAACCGCCGTTAGTGTAGGTGTTGTCGGGATTGACAGTGCCCACGGCATTGGTGGTCGTGGAGGGGGAAGGACGATTATCATAGGGAGCCCACCAGACTTCCTTGGGGCCGGTCCAGATGGTGGCCGAGGTGATCGAATAACAGTTCGCATCGACGCCGCCGCTCGTATCGCACTGGCGATAGCGCGGGAAAACGCCGAGAGCCGATTCATAGTTGTGGATGGCCAGGCCAATTTGGTGAAGATTGTTGGCGCACTGCATCCGTGCGGCGGCCGCCCGAACTTTTTGCACTGCCGGTAGCAATAAGCCGATCAGAATCGCAATGATGGCGATGACTACCAGCAGTTCAATGAGCGTAAAGGCCGTACGTCGAGGCATTACCGGGACTCTGTGATTGATCGTTATGTCTGTACGGGAATAGCGATGGGTATGATAGAAAACGGGGAGGAAGCGGAAAGGCTCAGGAGGATTTGCGGGCTGGCTTATTGAAATCGGAGGCGAGGCGGGCAGTTTTCTTAAGTAGGCTTTCGTAGATGCGAACGGCTTCCTTTCCCCGAGGGGTCAGGATCGCTCCGCCGCCCCCTTTGCCCCCGGTGGAAACTTCGACGAGCGTCTCCCCGGCGGCACGATTTATATCCTGCACCAGACTCCAAGCCCGGCGATAGGACATTTTCATCTGCTTGGCGGCGGCGGAGATACTGTGGTGCGTGTCGATGTGGCCGAGCAATTCGTAGCGCCCCGGCCCGAGTACTTTTTCCCCATCGCGTTCGATCCAGACTCGAACTTTGAGATTCCAGTCGTTTTTCTGATCCAGCATGAGAGAAATTTCCTATCGGTCTCGGAGGAGGAATAGCTAGTTTATTCAAATTTCTATTTCCATTTCGACTCATGAAAGGTGCGAGTAGCGGCCGCTTCCCTCAGATAAGGGTGGAAATTGATTCCCGGCGCCTAAAATGCCATTCTGGTTATCGAATCTCTATCCAACCCCCGAGGCGTTATGCCGGAACCTGTCGTCATTGCTACCTGGCCGTTCGGTAAAATTGCAGCCGAGGCTGCTTCCAAATTGCTGCTGGCCGGTAAGCCGGCCATCGACGCGGCGGTGGCCGGAGCCCAGGCGGTCGAAGACGATGGCACGACGCGTTCGGTCGGTTTCGGCGGCATCGGTAATCGCATCGGCACCGTCTCGCTGGATTCCTGCGTGATGGACGGTCGGACGCTCGACTGCGGTTCCGTTGCCGGGGTCGAGAACATTCGGCACGTCGCAGCACTCGCCAAGCGAGTCTACGAAAAGACCCCGCACGTGATGCTGGTGGGCGAATGGGCTCGGATCTTTGCCATCCAGAACGGCTTCCCTCTCGATACTTTGAATACCCCTGGTAGTGTGGCCGATTGGGAAAAAAACCGACCCAAACCGGATGAGCCCCACGTTCTGGGCCACGATACGGTCACCGTACTGGCACAAGATATGAAGGGGCACCTCGGCGGAGCCTGCACCACTTCCGGCCTGGCTTACAAAGTGCCGGGCCGGGTGGGCGATTCGCCGATCATCGGCTGCGGACTTTACGTCGATGATACGGCCGGGGCAGCCGGGGGAACTGGCGTGGGTGAGGAAATCATTCGAGTGGTCGGAGCGATGTTCATCGTCGAGCAGATGCGCGCCGGCAAAACTCCGCAGGAAGCGACCGAAGCCGCGATCCAGAGGGTGATCGCCAATGCCGGGCGACGAGGAGTGCACGTCGCCTCCGTCTGCTTCCTGGCTTTGGATCCCAAAGGTAACGTCGGTGCGGCCTGCACCAAGGGCAGTAACTTCACGTATGCCGTCGCCCGCGGCGCCAAAATTGAACTGTTAAAGTCGAAAGAGCTTTCGTGAGCGCCCCATTCAGCATCGAACGCCGGGTCGAATTCGGCGACACGGATCTGGCCGGTATCGTCCACTTCTCCAACTTCTTCAAATACATGGAAGTGGCGGAGACCGCCTTTTTGCGTTCGCACGGCCTGAGCGTTTCCTGGTCGCAGGACGGTGAGCGGCGCGGATTTCCGCGCGTTTCCACCACCTGCGATTTCAAACAGCCCGCTTTTTTTGAGGATGTGCTGACGATTTCGGTCACGCTGGAGCGACTTGGAAAAAAATCGCTCAGTTATCGTTTTGATTTTCGGCGGGGAAACGACGAAATCGCCGTAGGCCGCCTCACTTCCGTATACTGCCGGAGCACTCCGGAACACCGGGTTGAGTCAATGGAAATACCGTCAGAGATTCGCCAGAAGCTCTCGTAGATTCTGTAGAGTTCGCCAGACCGCAGAAGTCCCCGGATAGCTCTCTTTAGTACCCTTTAATCAAATTTCCCATTTTGTGCCGAGTGGGAAGAAAAATTTCCATTTTTTCGGATTAGTCTGCCAAACCAGAAAAGTCTGCCTTGTTCTACTGCCGATAGCGGGTATACGGGACAACCTCGGGCGGGGGCACGAGTTGATACCGGTTCGTTAGGGACGGGGGGGCGAATATGAAACGATGGAAGTCCAAGCTGGCAGTTCCTGCTATGCTGACCATCCTCGGCGCAACAGGCTGCAAGCAGCAGCTGTATATGCATCAAGACGATCACCTGGGTGTTACGACGCTGAATCTGCCCAAGGATCTGGACACCAATCCGAATTATTCCGTCGCAGCCAATCCACGCGAGGATATTAGAACTCCTCCGACGGTGGATGATCCCGATCAACCAGCACGTTACATGACTCTCCAGGAAGCCCTAATCATGGGCCTGGAGCAGGGGAACCGCGGCAACAACTCCGCGGCGGCGCTGCCTGGGGGGAACATCAGCCGATCCATCGTCAATGACGACTTGGTGACCTTCACGGGTTCGGGCGTCAGCAGCGACGACCCGATTCGCGCTTTTGCTCTCGATCCCGCCTCTATTGGCGCGAACATCGAAGGTGCACTGGCGAAGTTCGATACGCGCTGGGTGACGGCGGCTAACTGGGGCCGAACCGATACTGCACCGGTTAATATTTTCTCGGCGGCGAACAACGGGGACACGGCATCGGTATCAAGCGGCTTCATTAAGCCGTTGCCGACAGGTGGTGTGGCCGGGGTGACTTTCGAAACCGATTATCAGAAGGTCGCCAATCCGAACGTCGGCGGCACCACATACACGACAACCAACCCGGCTTATCGACCTTCTTTGACGTTCGCCATCGATCAGCCTTTATTGCGCGATTACGGCGTCGACATCAACCAGTTGCTGGCCTCTCACCCCGGTTCATCGGTCATTCCGAACTATAAGCCCACGGGGGGGCGTTCCGAAGGTATTCTGATTACCCGTATTCGCTACGAACAGCAGAAGTATGAATTCGAACGCAACGTCAATATTCTGCTTTTCAATATCGAGTCGGCCTACTGGAACTTGTACGCATCGTACTACGCTCTGTATGCGAACGACCAGGGTCTGCGACAGTCGTTTGAAACCTGGCGGTTGACCCGCGTGCTGGTGGAAGCCGGTTTGCGAGCCGACCAGGATCTGGCTCAGGTCCGCAGCCGATTCGAAGGCTTCCGCGCCAGCCGTATTGCCGCTTTGCAGACCACCATGGAAGCAGAGCGACAGCTGCGATCCTTGCTCGGCATGCCGCCGGTCGATGGATTCCGGCTCGTACCGGCGGATCAGCCGACTCAGGCTCTCTACATGCCGGACTACAAGGAAGCCGTGAATGAGACTCTGCAGAATCGTCCCGAGTTGAATATGATTCGCCAGGATCTGAAGGCCCAGCAATTGAATCTGCTGGTGCAGAAGAACAGCACCCGGCCCGACCTGCGATTCAGTGCTAATTACAACATCAACTCAATCGGCAGTCGATTGGATGGATCCGCACCCAACAACGCACTTGGGGCTCTGGCGGATAACAATTACAACACCTGGAACATGGGTCTTCGGCTGGATATTCCTCTCGGCTACCGGGATGGTTATGCTGCTAAACGGGTGGCCGAGTTGCAATTGGCCCGTACCTATGTGACGCTGCGAAATCAGGAGCGTAAGGCCGAGGACTTCACCAAGGTCGCCTATCAGCAGTTGTTCAATCAGTACCAACAGATTCGGGCTTATCGCGCTCAACGTGAAGCTCTGGGTCGCGAACTCGAACTGTTGTTCTCCCGAGTGCAATTGGGTAAAGACCCCTTGTTGAATATGTTGGATGCCCAGCGCGACTTCGCCAGTGCCATCCAATCGGAACAGCAGGCGGTGGCTAACTACAACGTGGCTATCGCCGGTTTCCACTACGCCAAGGGAACTTTACAGATGTACGATAACGTGGGAATTGCCGATGGACCGTTGCCTTCGAGCGGTCTGATTCCCAGCCACGAAGTGCATAAGCGAAAACGCCGTTTCGATAAGACAGGTGTCGAACCGGTCGCTTCGGGTAGCGTAGTTCCTGGTACTCCCGTTCCGGGCGGAGTGTTACCTCCGGGCGTAGTGGCTCCGGCCGTTCCGGCTCCGGTGGTTCCAGGGGCTCCGTTGAATCCGGGAACCCCGGCTCCGACGACACCTGGCAATAATCCGCCGACGGCGTTCGTACCTGGTGTTACCTCGGATTCTGCCTCATCAACGATTTATAAACCGACTGCGACTCAGACGGTTCCCAGCGTGGGAGTGCCGCTGCAGCCTTCGGTTTTGGGAACGAATGATGTGGCTCCGCCGAACGTGATTGCTCCGCCGCCAATCACCTCCGATACGGGCAGACCACTGATCACGGTGACGACCACACCGAACGAAAATGTGCCGGTACCGCCCGCGGGGGCCTTATTGCCTCCGGCGAACGATCCGGTACCTGGTAACAACAATTTCATACCGACGTCCCGACAGAAATAATTGTTAGAACCACCTTCTCGAGGAGCCGCAAGGCTCCTCAGTCTGTTTTGAGTTACAATTTTTTCATGGCCAAGATTTTCGTTTACGAACACTTCTGTGCCTTAGCCAATCCTCCGCAGACAGAAACGTTACCGCAATCGCTTTTGACCGAAGGCCGGGCAATGCGCGATGCGATCGTAGAGGATCTGGCACGGATTCCCGGTATCGCAATCCTATCGGGGGATAGTTCCGATGCAGATGATATCCGTGAGCAGGTGAAGCGGGCCGATTGGTCGCTGATCATCGCTCCGGAAACTGACGGTATTCTGTTTCGCCTTAGCGAACTGGTGGAGTCGAGTGGCGGCCGATTACTCTCCCCTTCGTTACAAGCGATATTCCTGTGCGGGGGAAAAGACAAACTCGCGCGCCGGATCGATCCCGATATCCCGACGCCCGATGAAAGACCCGATGTCTATCCGCAAGTCTGGAAGCCCTATGATGGCGCTGGCTCGGTCGATACCTTTTTGGTCCCGGATGCTCAGGCCGCTCAATTGCTGATCGATCGAGGTTATGGCGAGTTGTATCGCACGGAGTTTGTGCCCGGCCTGGCCGCGAGCATCTCTTTCCTCGTCGGGCCTGAAATCATACTCCCGCTGAAGGCTTGCCGACAAATACTCTCGGAGGATGGCCGGTTTCAATATCTCGGCGGCGAGGTGCCCCTGGAAACTAATTTGGAACAGCGGGCGATTCAACTGGGAATAAAAGCCATTCGCTGGCTCTTGGCTGAGGCTCCTTTCGTCGGCTACATTGGGATCGATTTGATTTTGGGCGAACGCGATGTGCTGATTGAAATCAATCCGCGCCTCACCACTTCTTACATCGGGCTAAGACAGTTGACCGAATCGAATCTGGCTGAAGCGATGTGGAAAATTGCCGAGGGAAAAGCGACGGAAGTGAAATGGAAGCCCGGGCGAGTACGCTTCCAATCGAATGGTCAGTTTGAAATCAGTTAAATTCAAAACCGGGATCAGCTCAGCAATTCTTTGCGGACCGAGCAGGCGCCTTCGGGACCAATGAGCCGTTGCTGCAACCCCTGATAAGAGTAGCGTAACTTCCAGGCATCCAGACCCATCAGATGCAGGATGGTCGCTTGCAGATCGTGAACGCTCATTTTGCCATCGGCGATGTTGTAACCGAGTTCGTCGGTCGCCCCGAAGGTAATCCCTGGCTTCACGCCCGCTCCCGCCATCCAGATTGTAAAGGCGTGCGGGTGATGATCGCGGCCCAGCAGCTTCGAGCCGCCCCGAGCTTCGTTCATGCTGGTTCGGCCGAATTCACCCCCCCAGACTACTAGCGTCGAATCCAACATCCCTCGGCGTTTCAAATCGGTGAGTAGAGCGGCGATCGATTTATCGGTCTGCTGGCATTTTTTGGGCAGAGCAGTGGCCACATCGTCTCCGGAGTTGGTGCCGTGAATATCCCAGCCCCAATCGAACAATTGCACGAAGCGAACGCCTTTTTCCACCAGTCGCCGGGCCAGAAGGCAATTATTGGCGAAGGAAGCTTTCCCCGGTTCCGCGCCGTACAGGGTCAGCGTTTCCTTGGTTTCTTTCTTCAGCTCCATGACTTCCGGTACGCTCATCTGCATGCGGAAGGCCAGTTCGTACTGCTCGATGCGGGTGCGGGTTTCCGGATCGCCGAACTCTTTCAGTTCCAATTCATTCAAGGTTTTAAGAGCATCCAGGCTGCGACGACGATCCTCCCGATCCATGCCCGGCGGATTGTTGGCGTAGAGGACGGGATCACCTATGGTTCGGCACTGCACGCCCTGGTAGACACTGGGTAAGGGTCCCGTACTCCAGAGGGCTTTGCCGCCCGTGGGATCGGTCCCGCCGGAGATCAGCACCACGAAGCCTGGCAGGTTCTGGTTTTCGGTTCCGAGGCCGTACAGGATCCAGGAGCCCATGGATGGGCAGCCGTTGCGGGCGTTGCCGCTGAACAGAAAAAGTTCCGCCGGAGCGTGGTTGAACTGCTCGGTCCACATCGATTTCACGAAGCAGAGTTCATCGGCGTGTTTCGAAAGTTCGGGCAACAGTTCGCTGATCCAGGCGCCGCTTTTGCCGTGTTGAGCAAACTTGAAAGAAGGTCCGAGCAGATTCGGGTGCCCCTTGATGAAGGCAAAGCGGGCATTCTTCAGGAAATCGTCCGGGCAGGGCTTCATGTGAAGTTCTTTGAGCTTCGGCTTGAAGTCGAAGAGTTCCTGCTGCGGCGGCGCTCCCGACATGTGCAGATAAATAATGTGCTTCGCCTTGGCAGGCAGCGGAGGAGCCTTGACCGCCAGCGGATTTGTCGGCGGCGCATCGGCCCGCAGCAGATCGGCAAAGGCCAGGCTACCGATGCCCACGGCGGAATTGCGCAAAAAATGGCGGCGCGTCTGAAACTGCAGCCAGTCGTTTCGAATGTTCACGGTTTCAATTCCTCGTCAGCACGGAATCCTGATTCAAAAGCACGTTGGCGATGATGGTCCAGGCAGCCGTCTCCGGATCGCCGGCCAATTTTTTCGCGGCTTCCTTATCCTTTTCGAAGCGGGCTTTTTCCGATTCCAGAAGTTTGTTCAGAGGAGCCAGGATCTCGGGAGTGGCCGGTCGCCCGGTGGTCAGTTCGTAAGCGAACTGCATCGAAGCTTTGCCTTCGCTCATAATCCGCTTTGCCAGCGCCTGGGCCGCTTCGAAAAAGACCGGATCGTTCAAGGTCACAAAGGCCTGCAGCGGCGTGTTGGTGCGAATGCGACGTACGGTGCAGGTTTCGCGGCTGGGGGCATCGAATGTCGTCATGGCGGGATTGGGAATGGTGCGCCGCCAGACGGTATAAATGCCTCGACGATAGCGATCGTCGCCGGTGGAAGTCGGGTAGCTACGTTCGCCGTTGAAAGCGGCCTGCCAGAGGCCATCCGGTTGTGGCGGGTAAACGCTCGGTCCCCCAAGTTTCTTTTTCAGCAATCCGGAAAGTGCCAAGGCCTGATCGCGAATCATCTCCCCTTCGAGACGGTAGCGGGGAGCACGAGAAAGGAGAACATTTTTCGGATCTTTCTCGAGATGTTCCGGAAGTGTTTGGGAGGATTGGCGATAGGTGGCTGAGGTTACCAGCAGTTTGATCAATGCTTTCACATCCCATTTGTCGCCGATAAATTCCGTCGCCAGCCAATCGAGCAATTCGGGATGCGAAGGCAATTCTCCCTGAGTACCAAAGTCTTCTTCGGTTTCGAGCAGACCGCGTCCAAACAACTGCGACCAGAGGCGATTGACTTCGACCCGGGCCGTCAGCGGGTTATTTTCCTGAACGATCCACTTCGCCAGAGCCAGTCGATTGATGCTGGTTACCTCGGTCAATTTCGGAAAGGCCGCCGGGAGGGTAGGCTTCACTTCTTCACCGGGATTCAAAAAATCGCCTTTGACCATCATCCGCGTTTTTCGCTGCCGTTCCTTGGCCAGCTCTTCCATAACCGGCAGCGTGGGAATGACCGGTTTGGCCTTCTTCAGCGCGGCCATTTCGTCCTTCCACTTCTTGAAGTAGGGGGACTCGGCCTCGAACTGCTCCTCCAGTTTTTTTGCATCTGGTTTGGCGTCGGTTTTTTTGCGAGTTTTTTCCCATTCTTCCCGGGCCTTTTTTCGTTCGGGGCTGTCGGCCTTGATTTCTTTTTGAATCTCGGCCAGCCGTGCATCGATCTGCTTTACCCTGGCCAGCAGTTCGGGCGCGGCCACTTGCAACAACGGAGTTTCATTCGGCTGATCGTTGTCGGCCGTCTGGTTGAAAACGGCATAAACCTGGTAATACTCCTTCTGCGTGAACGGATCGTATTTATGGTTATGGCATTTGGCGCAGCCGAAGGTGATGCCCATCCAGACCTGCAGCGTCGTATCCACGCGATCCTTCACAGCCGCGACTCGGAATTCTTCGCGATCGGTGCCCCCTTCGGTGTTAGTCATGGTATTGCGATTGAAGGCCGTAGCGATTTTCTGCTCGAGTGTGGGGTTCGGCAACAAATCGCCGGCAATCTGCTCGACGGTAAAGCGGTCGTAGGGGAGATTTCGATTGAAGGCTTCGATCACCCACTCGCGATACTTCCACATGTTCAGCCGCAGCGGATCGGAACCATAACCGGCGGAGTCGGCGTAACGGGCCAGATCGAGCCAGGTGCGAGCCATGCGTTCGCCATAAGCGGGATCGGCCAGGAGCTTGTCGACCCACTTTTCGTAGGCATCGGCCGACTTATCTGCGAGGAATTCCTGTACTTCCTGCGGCGTCGGCGGCAGGCCGCGTAAATCGAGACTCAGCCGACGCAAGAGAATAGGCCGGCTGGCTTCCGGCGCAGGTTTCAGACCGTGAGCCTGCAGTTCTTTCAGAATGAAAGCATCGATGGGATTGCGTATCCAGTTGCCTGAATTCAGCTTCGGCACTTCAGGTCGCTGTGGCTTTACGAAAGCCCAATGCTCCGAGTAGGCAGCGCCCTGTTCGACCCATTTTTTCAATGTCGCTATCTGCTCCGCAGTCAACCGGTTGCCCGATTCTTCAGGCGGCATCGGTTCCTGAGCGTCTTGAATGCGCACCAGCAGCCGGGATTTATGCGTTTCTTTGAGATCAATGGCCTGGCCCTTTTTGCGCGGAGCAATCGCGGCCTCCCGGATATCCAGACGGAGTTTGGCCTCGCGGTGAGCTTCGTCCGGCCCGTGGCAAGAAAAGCAATTCTTGGCCAGGATCGGTTTCACGTCCCGATTGTAATCGATGCGGTCAGCACAGACAGCCGGAGAGACAAATAGTAAGCTGACCGCCAGACCGGGCAAAAAACGGGTCCAGCGCATGGGGTGGGAACCTTCAACGGAGAGCAGGCGATATAAGGATTTATTCTAAACGAATTCGCGGAACAGGAGAATTGAAAAATGAAATCCGGCAGGGGCCCGGCCGCCTAAAAAGCGAAAACCGCGACCAAATCGCGGTTTTCGTCGGGTCATCCGGCGATCAGGTCTTTTTGTTGATGCGGGTGATAGCGTCCCGATAGACGTTCGCATCCGCTTTCTTGCCGGAATCGATCAGGGCTTTTTGGGCTTCGCGAAGGGCCGGGATGGCTTCCTTGGCGGCATTGCCTATGTTGGCCAAGCCCTTGGCCGCGCCCTGTTTGACTTTCTCCACCTTTTCGTTTTTCAGCAGATCGAGCAAAGCGGCAATCTGCTCTTTCTTATCGTCGAGATCTATTTTGCCGAGGCCCTCGGCGGCGGCGCGGCGGACGTCCGAACTGCTATCCTTCAAGCCTTCGAAAAAGGCGGGTATAGCCGGTTTGGCCAGGCCGATTTGAATCTGCGAAAGATCCCCCAGCACCTCGAAGGCTTTGGCCCGTTCTTTGGGATCTTTGGAGGTCTTCAGAATTTTCTGATAGTGCTCCGCTTCATCTTTTTTGGAATCCCGCGCTTGAACATCGCCGACCCAGGCTAACAGTAGCGCCGAGAGAACGGAAATACCGAATCCGAAGCGAATGCGATTCATGATTCACCACCCAATTCGAAGATAGTTGAACTTATTTTCGATTATAACCCGAAAAATACCCGGAGGTTTCGAAATTGCGGCAGTCGAAAGAGTATCAGGGCAACCGGTGGCGGAGATCTTCTTCCAGATATTGGAGAATTCTGTCGGTATTGTCGATTTTGCGGCCACGCAGAGTCTCATCCAGAGCCAATTCCCATTCTCCGACAGAGGCCAGACACGCGGCGTAGTAGGAACAGAAATTCAGAGAACCGGGCTCGAGTTCGGTCGCTTTCTTGAGATATTTCAGAGCTTCCTGACCCCGCTGCAAATTTTCGTACAGGAGCATTCCCAGCACGAAGTTCGCGAAACCACTCGCATCATTCAGACGCAAACTCTCCTGAATTTGTTCCCGGGCTTCATTGAAAGCGGCTGGGGAATTTTTCGCCCGCAGCAAATTGGCCAGATTGGCGCGAGCCAGATCGTTCTTGGGGGATATGGACAGGATCAACCGGAAGTAACGGATGGCATAATCGATTTCACCTCGATTTCCCAACTTGGCCGCATGGTTTAAAACGGCCGGTACAAAGCCACTATCCTTTTGGAGGAGTTTTTCCATTTTCGCAAAGCCGGTCCGGTCCTCATCATCGAGGGTCTCGCCGAGAATCAGTAAGGCGTGGGCGAAGTTCGGATCGGTTTCCAGTACGCGGTTGCAGAGTTCGATGCATTTCTTCACATCGCCCTTGGCTTTCCAGGCATTCGCCAAATTGGTCAGCGCCCGCGGCGAATCGGGTTTGATCTTGAAGGTCGATTCGAGAACTTGAATGGCGATATCGTGATTTCCGGTAGCAATCAGACAGTAGCCCAGATTGATCAGTGCCGGATAGGAATCCGGGCGGATGGCCAGAGCGGCCCGGAAGGCCAGGCACGCTTTCTCCGGGTTGTTGTAAGCTTCTGCGTAAAAATTGCCCTGCGTCAGATGGAGCCAGAAATCATTGGGATGGAGGTTGCAACCGATCTCGAGCACTTCCAAGGAAGGGAGCCCTTGCTGATTCAACATCCAGCACAAGCGGATGAACAGACCCGGCCCGGCTTTCCGGCTCAACAGCGATTTGGCCAGTTCCTTGATGTGTTCCGGACTGCCGTTGTTCCAGGATTTGGGATCGCGGAACGGATCGCAGGTCACTTCGAATATGGTGCGGTTGATTCGGGCGACCAGAGCTTTATCGGTCTCATCCGTCGCCCAATCGTCCAGGGCATTGATGATATCGCTTTTCAGGGGGGAATTTTTGATCCGCTCGAGAGCCTCCTGATCCAGTTCCTCGGTGAAATCCCAGTTTTCGTCCTTGAAGAACTGAATGTAGCGCGGGCTGGCTTCCTTCTGGGCATAACTGTTGCCGATCCAGAGTGCCTTATCCAGCCGAATCGCGTCCAGCTTCTGCAGAAACTCGAAATCTTTTTGAGCTGCCAGAATCTGCTTTTCCATGCTCGAATCGTTAATCGATCGAACGGAATTGTATTCTCTTTCCAGCAGCACCCGCGCTTCATTCCACATACCGCGAGTCTGCAACGCCGGCAGTTGTCGAAGCAACTCATCGAGTTCGCGACGCATTTCAATCTTCCGGCCGCTTTCCTTGGCCCCGCGGAGTTTATCCTCCTGCTCCAGGGCCGCGGTCTGCTGAATCTTCCAGATGGTGATGGCCGCGGCGAAGAGAATTGCCGTTACCGTGAGGAACGCCAGAAGGGTGTGGACTTTCCGGCGGGAGCGTTCGACGCGCGCCTGAATTTCGGCCTGCGTTAAGGTCATTTCGAGCGCTCGAGCGCGATTTTCGATCAAAGCGCGAATCTGGATGACACGATCGGCAACGACCCGGGCATCCCGAGGCCGATCTTTCGGATCGCTCTGCAGGCAGTCCAAGGCCAGATCGATCCATTCGGGATCGATTGGAACCTTCTTTAGCCGATCGCGGCATTCGTCCAACTCACCGTGCACCGCCTGGAAGCGGATCTCCTCGATCGTCCGGCCCTTATAGGGAGGTTCGCCGCTGAGCATGACGCACAGGATGGCTCCCAGGCCGAAGATATCCGACTGGGGGCCGATTTCGTCCCGGTCCCCCCGCGCTTGTTCGGGCGGCATGAAGGTAGGCGTGCCGATCATCGATCCGGCCAGGGTCCAGTCGTTATTTTTGTCGATGCGCGGATCGCGCACCCAATTTTCGTCGAGCCGGAGTTCTTTCGAATCCCGAAGTGCTTTCTTGGATTCGCTCGCGTCGAGCACTCGGGCCAGTCCCCAGTCCATCACCTGAACTTCGCCGAAGGCGCCCACCATGATATTCGAGGGCTTCAGATCCCGATGGATCACTCTTCGCTCGTGCGCGTAAGCTACGGCCAGACAGATCTGTTCGAAAATCGCCAGGTCGCGCTGCCAGTTCTCCTTCGCGACTTTTCTCTCCGCAAGCAGATCGGTGAGGGTGCGACCCTGAATCAACTTCATGACCAGGTAGGGCCGACCATCCGAGAGCGTGCCGATTTCGTGGATCGGGGGTATGCAGGGGTGTTGGAGCTGCGCGGCGATCTGGGCCTCTTCGACGAAGCGATCCACCGCTTCGGGATTTTTCGAGTACCGATCGTTCAAAACCTTGATGGCCACATTGCGGGCCAGTCGCAGATCGTAGGCTTTATAGATTGTGCCCATTCCACCGCGCGCCAGCTCGCTATCCAGTTGATAAGGAGCGTTCGGGGCGAAGACGGGAGTTTTTGTGGAAGGGGGAATTAAGGGCGCAGCCGAGAGCGTATCGTCATTGGTTACGTCCCGTCCCACTTTTGTGTTTTCGGCACGCAACAAAACCGATTTGCGAGATCGAATATTAGCGGTCAATTCGTTCTGCATAGGTTCCAGGAAGCGTCTGCGAGTAAGAGATCTACTTTGGAGTAAACACTACCGCTTCCTATGCAGAACTATGGGACAACTTTTCTCCAGCTGCAAGTAAAAGCCAGAATAAGAAGCCTTTCGGAGCAAAATTTTCTCACTTTTTCTAATTTCAGGTAGCACCATGACTTAGGAAGCAAAAAAAGTAAGATTTTTTACTGAAATATCGAAATTCGGGCGCCCGCAAGAGACCCATTAAGCTCGTATCATAACTTCCGGAACTCTTCATCGCACAGCGGAAGCTAAAGGCGGAAAAATGCAATACAGGAAATTCGGACGGACCGGGGCTTCGATCTCTGAAGTGTCACTGGGTACCTGGCAGTTGGGCGGTACCGAGTGGGGGGATGTCAGTGACACCGATGCTTTGGAAATACTTCATAAAGCGGTCGACTCCGGCGTTAATCTCCTGGATACGGCGGACATTTATGGTAACGGCCGGAGCGAAACGCTGATCAAACGCTTTCTCCTGGAGAGTCCTCGCAAAGTCTACGTGGCAACGAAGTTGTGCAAACGTTCCGATGGATCGAACGGCTGGTCGCAAAATTTTAGCCTCGCCGCTCTCCGCCAGCATACCCAGGATTCGATCAAACGACTCGGCGTGGAATCGATCTGGCTGCAACAGTTTCATTGCCCGCCCTTGGAAGAGCTGCAAAAGGGCGAAATTTTCGATCACATCCGCACCATTCAAAAAGAGGGATTGATCGAGCACTGGGGCGTCAGCGTCGAATCGATCGAAGAGGGGATGATCTGTCTTCAGCAGGCCGATTGCAGCAGCCTTCAGGTGATTTACAATATCTTCCGGCAGCGCCTGCAGGACGAATTACTTCCCCGAGCCAAGGCTCAGCAGGTGGCCATCCTGGCCCGGTTGCCCCTGGCCAGCGGCGTGCTGTCCGGGCAATTTCGAAGCGGCCAGAAATTCGGAGCCAACGATCACCGCAACTACAACGCCAACGGCGAGAAGTTCAACGTCGGTGAAACTTTTGCCGGGCTCCCTTATGAACAGGCACTGGTCTTTGCCGAGAAAGTGAAAGCCATCCTTCAAGCCGAACAGAATGCACCGATGGCCCAGCTTTCCCTGCGCTGGATTCTGGATGACGAGAGTGTCTCGACCGTGATTCCGGGGGCCACCAAACTGGCTCAGGTGGAATCGAATGCGAAAGCCAGCCAACTGCCAAGACTTTCGAAAGAGGTTCATCAGGCTTTGCGGCAGTTGTACCAGTCCGAAATCGACGGAGCCGTACGAGGCAAGTATTAGAGGAATCTATCTCGCCCCCGTCGGCCGCGTCCGGGAGGGGAGTTTCTAGAATAGTGCTTTCGAAGCGAATTCTCCGGTTCAAATCAGGGGTGGAGTTACGGATGGTGCAACAACAATCGGCCCGGGCGGAAGATTTCTGGTGGGCCGAGCCAGCGACGCAGCAAAAATTGCTGACCGATCCGATTGGCGTGCTGAAGGAAATGGGCATCAACGTACCGGCGAATGTCCCCATTCCGGTGGCCCAGGAAGTTGTGCGACTCAATTCGCTTCTCTGGCTCGATGGCCAGGTGATCTCCCGGGACCAGTTTAAAATCGATCCGGCCGATGAAGGACTGCTATTCGGTCGGGGCGTCTGGGAATCGACGCGAGTCATCGGCGGTTTGCCCTGGCTTTGGTCGATGCACATCGAACGACTGAAAAAAACGGCCGAACTGCTGCGAATCGAAGTGGAGCCGGAACGCCTGCCCGATAGCATGGCGGTCAGCGAGTTCGTTCGCAGTCTCACCAAAATGGACGTGGTAATTCGTCTGAATCTCACGGCCGGTCGGCCCGGGAAAAAGGGCATCGTCTGGATGACGGCCGCGCTGCCGCCCGCGCCTTTGCACGGGGTCCGTCTGCAAACCCGCACGCTGCCGATGGAAAAAGGGCACCCCTACCTGCTTTGGAAGACCTTCCAGTATGCCACGAGACTGGAAGTGGGTCAGCAATCGATGCGCGAAGGTTTCGATACCTGCCTACTGGTGGATGAACAGGACAACCTTCTGGAAGCGGCCCATGCGAATCTGTTCGTTCGACTTCAGGATGGCTGGGCCACTCCCCTGGCCGATGGGGGGCTGCTGCCCGGTACGGTGCGCCGACAGTTATTGGAACGCTCGCCTTTACCGATCCGGGAGATGAAAATCCCCCGCGCTTTTCTGGGAGAAGTCACTGAAGCCTTCGTCACGAACAGCAACGTCGGCATTGTACCGGTGACGCAAATCGACGATCGCAGCTTTCCCTTGGGGGCGGAGACGCAGCAACTCCAGCAATGGTTGCGTCCGGCACCGGCGCAATCGTAATGTTGCTAGCCCGTCTACTGCTTGAATTGCTTCAGTAGCATCTGGGCCTGGAGATGTTTCGGGTCCTGTTGCAACGCGCGTTTTAAGCTGGCGATAGCCTCGGGACGTTTGTCTTGCAGTAAATAGTTCAGAGCCCGGCGATATTCGACATCCGCCAGCGGTATCCGACCCCCATCTTGCGCCCGATCCAGTTCGGTTGCGGCTTCCGCCCAGCGCGACTGCTGCTGGTAAACGGAAGCTTTCCCCAAATGGGCAGCCACCAGATAGGGATCGAGCATCAGCGCCTTTTCGAAATCGGCATTCGCGGAATCGAAGCGATGGGCGGCCAGATACGCGAGTCCCCGGTTGTAACGGCACCAGCCCTCCTCAGGAGCTAAGGCCACACAGGTGGAATAGGCGGCGATGGCCTCGGCGGTCTGATCCATCTTGAGGTAGCAGTTACCCAGATAGAAATTGGCCCAGACGGAATTCGGATCAATGCTGAGGCTCTGGTTAAGATCCTGAACCGCCTGAGGATAATCCTCGAGTTCCAGGAGCGCTTTCCCGGAGTAAAGGTAACTCCAGGCACTGCGGATCGATTTCCCGGCCGCCTTGGCTAACATTTCTTCGGCCTCGGCATCGCGATTGAGGGCTTTCAGGTGCCGCACCTGCTGCAGCAGCAACCCCCGGGAAGAACCGAGGAGTTGCGAAGCCTCTTCCAGAATCTGCAGCGACTGCTGGTGAGCCTGCGGGCGAGTTTCAAGAGTCGACAGACTTTCAGAGAGTTCGGAGCAGAGTAGCGCCAGGTCCAGAAAATCGCGATCGCGCGTTTCTTCCATCTTTCGAGTAGGAAGCCGATTCAGCTTGGCATAAAAATTCTGCCGGTCGTACCAGAGCATCTGACAGGTCTGCAGCACTTGGCGAAGCTGTTCGGGATTATTTTGCTCTGTGGCCAATAGCGGCCGGGATTTGCTGATGAAATCGTGCAATTCCTTGGCGGCTTGGCCCTTTTCCGCCCGGTGTCGCGATTCGAGCAGTTCGTTTCGCATTTTCAAATTAAAAGGTATTCGACCGGCCAGTCGTTCGGCGATGCGAAAAGTTTCCACCGCTTCGGAATATTTTTCGTTATCCATCAGCCGCAGGGCATCGCGCCGAGTGGCGTTGATATCGCCTTCGATTCTTTGAATTGAAAGCCAGACCGCCAGGCTGATGCAGCCCAGAGCGAGTGTGATGAGAACGAGCGGGAAGGCATAAGGCCGGCGTTTGCGCCACTTCGACCACCGTTCCATCAGGCTGCGATTGCTCACCCCTTTCAAGGGAAGGTTCGTGAGTTGCCTGCGCAAGTCATTGGCCAGTTCACCGGCACTATCGTAGCGTCTTGACGCATCTTTTTCCGTGCAGCGATCGAGGATATCGTTCAGGCCAACGGGAATGTTGACGGCGGAGTTCCCTTTTTGCAGCGAAAGCAGTTCCCGCAGCAGAATGCCCAGCGAATAAATATCAGCCCGGCCATCAACATCGGCTGGCATGTTCAGCCCGCGTTGGGCCGCTTTCAGAGCGGCTTCGTGCTCCGGAGCCATAAAGCCTGGCGTTCCGCCCAGATGTGGCGGGGCGGTCTGGCCCGATTTCAACGGGCCGCGAGCCAGATGAAAATCGAGGAGCATCGGCACACCGTCGGAGGCGATCAGCACATTCGACGCCTTGATGTCGAAGTGGATCAGGTTGCGCACATGGGCATATTGCAGAGCGTCGGCCAGATTCGCACCGATCCAGCAGATGGCTTCCGGGATATTGGCCTGATCCAGAAAGTGAGCAGTCGAGCCGGGAGAGCTATAGATAGTCTCCTCTTCCGTTTGCGCTTGCCGCAGCCATTTGCCGAACTCCCCCAGCCGGGAAGTGCCGACATTCGATTCGGGTTTGGCCAGTATTTTTGCGAGAGTGGTGCTGCCGAAGTAGGGCATGCACAGGGCCCGCTGGCCGCGTTCCGGCAGTTCGTGCACCGAATAGAGCGGCACAATATGAGTGTGCTGCAACCGGGCCAGGGACAGATGTTCGCCCCCCAGGGCGGGACCAATTTTCAGGACCACGGGCCGGCCAGCCAGTTCTGGCTGAGTGGCCAGATAGACCCGGCCATGGGCGCCGCGGCCCAGCTCTTGAATCAACTGAAAATTCCCGATATGCGCCCCGGGCAATTGGAAATCGGCGGAATCCCAGTGCGGTTCGAGCATTCGCTGGCACTCGCGCAGTGTGCGCACCTGCGAAATCCATTTGGGGAAGCGATTTTCCAGCTCAAGGGTGGCGGTCGGGACGCGAAATTCTTCGCGCAGGGCGAGTTCCTCGGCGATCAACTCCAGGGCGGCCTCGGGGCTTTCCCATAATTCCGGCCGCTGATTCAAATAGTGGTCCGCTCCCGGCCGTTCGCCGCGATGCCAGGCGGTAATCATCTCTTCGGCCAGGGATTCAATCAACTGATCTTGAGCGGTAGGGGAGGTGGTGAAGCTGCTGGGTGGATCCGGGCGGCGGGGCGGTGTGGTGACGGACGATGTCATGCGGGAAATCCTTCGCTCTCCTCGCCCGGCGGTTCATTCAGCGGCTCCTCGCTCAAGGCGATCTGTCGGGCCAGCCGGCGTAGAATCCGGCGGACACTTCCTTCGTGCAGCCCGATTTTCTCAGCGATTTCCGATAGGGCCAGTCCCTGACGGCGATACTGGAGAATCGGATGATATTCGCTCGGGCACAGACGCAGCATTTTTTCCCAAAGATCATCCGCCTGAATCATCTGGCTGGGGGTGTCGAGATGTTGTTCCTCGAGCGATTCCCAGGAAGTGATGCTGCTGTCCTTATTGGAAGCGGCGCGGTAGTGCTTGCGATAGCGGTCGATTAAACGCCGGCGGGTGATGGTGGCCAAAAGAGCCCGCCATTGATCTTCGCCCTGGACGCGCCAGCCATCCCGGCCCAACTGACGGACCACCTGAACCCAGACGGATTGAATGATGTCGGTCGAATCGAATTGAGTGCGCAACTGATGCGAGAGCTGCCGACGGACTATGGCGCGTATATAGGGAGTATAGAGTTCAAACAGGGTTTCCACCGCGGCCGGTTCACCGCCATGGAAGCGCTGCCGCAGATCATCCGAAAGCATTGGCCGCATCTCTACCGGGCGATCAGAAACTCGGTGCCGGGCATTAAGCAGTCCACGGTCCGTCGCGAAGTATGGGACTTATAAGTATACGCGACCCCGCCCGCTCCAAGAAAGGCCGAGGCCAGCCACAAGTAATGATCCCAGGCGTTTTCCTGAGATTCACTCAAATCCAAGCCTGAAAATTGCTGCAACAATCGACGGGCACTCTCTTCCAGATCGTTGAGATCGATGGAAATCAGTCCCTCGAGAGGTTTGCTTTGCGGTTTCTCCGCCGTAATGGTCTGATTCTCCAGACGCCCATTCGGAAGAATATTTTCGGACGGAGACTCCGGCTTCATATCCTTGGATTCCGGGTACTCGACGGCATTGCTCATCGATGGAATGCCGCCCGCCCGTTCGGATTCGATTCTCGAAGTGCCCGCCCGGCCGGGTACATCCACGATCAGATCTGATCGGTTACTAGAACCGTTATGGGAATCTGCCGGGGAAAGCAGGTGATTGAGGGGGTCCGTGGTCAACCCGGTCAGTCGGCTGCCATTAAATTCCAGCGGTTCTTTCAGCGATATTGCCACATCGGCGAGCGGCGTGGTGTTGATTCGGCTCGTCACTGAAGTCGCAATGCGCACGAAGTGCGGGGAAGGGGCGCTGCCCGGTTCCAAACCCAGTGTCGAATTGAATATAGACGAGTTAACCGGTGCCGAATTGAGCGGCAGAGCGAGATCTGGGGCCGTCTGGGGAGCCAAGTTGATCTGTGCCGACGAGGGACTCATCGACCATCCTTGCCAGCCTTTCAGGCTCGGGTCAGCGCCGGGATCAAAAGCTCTCGCGCGATCGTCTGGTGCGAAAAACGATTGGGGATTGGTATATGTGTGATCGAGGACCGAAAAGTTTGCGGCTACGCGATCGGCGAAATGAGAATCAAAATCGTTTCCAGGAAAACCGGGCAAGACCATTCCGCCGGTTGGCACGATTCGAGATTCGATAGACTCTGGACCGCGAACTTTATGGGTAGGGGAAGCCATAACGTAATAATCCAACACAAAGAAGACCGTAGTTATAGAGTACCCGAAAGTTACTCTTACTGCCCAATATAAATTTTAGAATAGAAAAAATTTTTTAAGAAATCTTACGGACTGAATGCTTCTTTTTTGCGCCCGCTTGGCCATCACCCCGTCGACTATTCCTGTAGGAGCCAGATTCGAGTGGTGATCTGAATTCGGCCGTTCGGGCCGAGACAAACCGCTCATCAGGGATGGATCGTCTTTTCAGGCTCTCGACTCTTTTTTCAAAAAATTCCGGGCATTTTGCCTTAACGAAGGAGCATGCGCATGTTTTTGGAACGGTGGCTTCGTCTCTATTCCCAGGCTTTACGCATTCGAAAGAAGAAAGCTCTCCAGAACCCTAAAAAGCCCGAATCAAAAACGCTTCTAAAACTCCAGGCCCTCGATGATCGAATCGTTCCAAATGCCTCTCGATTAATAGGTATTTATCCCGACATTCGCGATCTGATTGGTAGCTACTCTTCCTCTACAACCGCCAATTCCGTGGTCACTCACTTTGCCGTCATCACCTCGCCGCAGACCACGGCGGGGGCCGCGCGCGAGGTGGAAATCATTGCCCTCAATGCGAATAACCGGCCGGTTTCCAACTATACGGGAACGGTTCAAATCACCAGTTCCGATAGCGCTGCCGTGCTGCCCGCCACTTACACCTTCACCGCGGCGGACCATGGCCGGCACGAATTCAGCGTCATTCTCAATAGCACCGGTAGCGAAACCATCACGGCCACCGACACAAGTACCTCCACCCTCTCGGGAAGTACCTCAGTGACTGTGAACCCGGCTCTGGTGGCTACCCATTTTGCTCTGCTGACGCAGAAGAATGTCTACAGCGGGGCGATTGAATCGGTCACCGTGGTGGCACTCGACGCCAGCAACCGAGTGGTACCCAACTATACCGGGACGATCCAGTTCAGCACAGCCGCGACGGGTGTCACTTTACCGGCCAATTATACCTTCACTTCCGCCGATCAAGGTGTCCATACGTTCCAGATTACTTCTACCACCATCGGCAGCGAGACCCTCACGGCCACCGATACCGCCAGCCCCAGTATCACGGGGTCGGTTACGGTCAATGTGAAAGCCGATCTGGTGGCAACGCACTTCGCACTGATCCAACTGCCCAGCGCCTACGGCAGTACCACCGCGCAATATCTAGTGGTCGCTCTGGATGCGAATAATCGGGTGGTACCAACTTACACGGGTACCATCCACTTCACCAGCACCGATAGTGGGGCGACTTTACCGGCGGACTACACATTTACGCTGGCCGATGGCGGTTCGCATGTGTTTAGCGTGACTTACTCTTCAGCGGCTACCAAGTCCACGACAGTGACGGTCATCGATACGACGAACTCTTCCCTTACGGGAAGCTCTACCAACTCGCATCGTAGAGATAACTTCGTCTTCAACTTCGGCTGGTAAGGAACTTTCCGCGACTCGCACTTTGTAAGAGATTGAGGATCGTTTTTGGCGATCCTGCCATCGAATCCATTTCCGAAAAGGTTACTTGGCGTCGGCAACCCGCGCCCAGTTTTTCGGACGTGCGTTCACTTCCCAACATCTCAGGCGGGTTGCGAGGATTTTTCAGATGAACTATTTTTCGATTCCGAAGGCACTGATCGCTTTCGCACTTCTGGCGGGATTCGCCGGGGAAGCTTCCGCTCAAGGCCGCGGCGGGCAACGGGGAGGCGGAGCAGTTCGATCCACTGCCGCGAGTGGCAATTCCTCGCAGTCGTCGAACTCGACGAATTCCACCGCGACGGGAAAATGCACGGGCAACAAACCATCCACCTCGACAACCGGTACCACCAGTACTGGCACGAGTACTACCGCCCGAACCAGCACGGCGACATCCTCGAACACAACCGTCAATAAGGCACTTTTAAGCCAGCAGCTCACGGCTCTGCAACAGACGGTGGTTCGGTTGCAGACGCAACAGGCCAACATTCAGGCCAAGGAAGCGAATCTCAGCGGCGAGCAGTTAACGATCGCTCAGACACAGCTGTCAAATATCAGTACGCGCCTCACGGCCTTGCAGACGCGAATCGCACAGCTGCAGGCAAAGATTTCCAGTTCTTGAGGAGGCAAAAAAGAGGGGGGAATCGAACTGATCCAGTCGATTCCCCCCTTAAGATTTTTCTGTGAGTAGCCGGTCGATTAGCCGACTACAGCCAGGATGTCGTCTTCGGTCATGATCAGGTAATCTTTACCGTCGACATTCACTTCGCTGCCGGCGTAGCTGGTGAACAGAACCTTGTCGCCCTTCTTCACCTGGAAAACGGCTCGCTTGCCACTGTCGAGCAATTTGCCTTCACCCAGTTCGAGCACCTTGCCCTGTTTGGGTTTTTCCTTGGCCGTGTCGGGCAGCACGATGCCGCCAGCGGTCTTGGTTTCGGCTTCCAGACGTTCGACAACGATCTTGTCGTTAAGGGGTACAACTTTCATTCATTACTCCTTGAGTAGTACTATTGCAGAGGTTTATCAGGGGTGGTTGCGGCCGGTTCCGCCGGCTTGCTGGCCGGGGGTTCGCCGTTCTTCGGATTTTCCACCACGTTATCGCCATAGAATCGAATGAGTGCCCGCACTACGGTCGTGGTCACCACATTTTTAGAAAACGGCTTCGGTATCACACTGTAGAACTGGGCATTCATGGCCTTGCGGACCAGTTCCAGGGTGGCGTCGGCCGTAATCAGTATCGCCGGGAGTACTTCCTGCATCTGTCGGAGCAGCTGCAGCGTTTCCATCCCCGTCAGTTGGGGCATCTGGTAGTCCAGCAGGGCCAGATGGACCGTTTCGGACTGAGCAATCTCACAGGCTTCGTTGCCATTGGCTGCCAGATGAGTTTTGAAAGCGCCCACGGCCTCGACGATTTCCCGCAGCATGGCGCGCATGTTCGGATCATCGTCGGTGATGAGAATGTGCAGATCGCGTTGGGGCAGGGTGGCCGTCATCGCAAATACCTCATCCCGATTGTCGATTGAAATAATGGACAATCGGATGTCTCGTCCTGAGACTTTGGCTGGTCAGTAGGAAGTAATAGAGCAAAAATCGTACCAGACAATAATTGCGAGAATTCTCGCAGTATTATTGGTCAAATTTTCTACTCAGATCATGGCTTATCCCGCCGAACTGGGCAAGAGAGACTTCCTATTCTGCCAAATTGACAGAGCCGGGGGATCGTTATCCTAAGTCTAAATCCGCGCGCCAGATAGGTCGCGGCGGCGGGGAATTAACGAAAAGCGGAAGTTTGCCGGCTGGGGGGAGGGGGAGGACTGCTGCAGCAGTCACTTTTATTCCTCGAAATTAACGGTTGAACCCTCGGAGTACGCTATCTGTCGAGTCTATTTCACGTAATCGAAGTCTTAGGTCAATCGAGTTCGATGAGGGAGGTACGATGGCCGAGCAATTCACATTCTTCTGGAAACATCGCCTCAGTCAGTGGCAGCATGCCCCGTTCGTTCTGGGAGGAATCACCTTCACCCATGCGGAACAGTACATGATGTATGCCAAAGCCCTTCTATTCAGCGACCGGGAAGCGGCTGGTCGAATCCTCGCTGCAGAAACTCCGCGCGAGCAGCAGGAGATCGGTCGGAGAGTGCGCGGGTATGACGAATCGGTGTGGGTACTGTTCCGAGAAGGGATCGTCTTCACTGCCAATTATGCCCGCTTCAGTCAGAATGAAGATCAGCGAGAATTACTCTTTTCCACTCGAGGGACGACTCTCGTTGAAGCCTCGCCGCACGATCGGATATGGGGAATCGGCTTGAGCGCGGACGACCCCCGGGCGCGGGATCGATCACAGTGGCTCGGTCTGAATCTGCTGGGGGAGGTACTGATGCGGGTTCGAGAAGCGCTGCTTTGGACTTTCGAATTCAGGCGTGGTATTCACGCTTCTTAAGCCGATTCAACTAACATGAGTGTGAACCAGCACGCCGAAAGTCTGGAATAGGTACCGTTGACTTGAAGGTCGGATGATTGAGTAAGAGATCGATCAAAGATTGAAATTTGCAAACGCTTAAAGTCATGTACAATCGGCATCTGAGCTGCACAAGCTCAGCCCGACCTCTCCCAGATGCATTGCGAATAACTTCGAAATTGAATCGACGATTTCAATTGTGTAAGAGGATTTATTGTGCCTAGCCGATTACCCTACTGCCCATTATTCTTGCCTGTTTTGCTTTCACGCCCTGCAACGTCAACATCATCGCTCATGATCCATCATCGCCCGGAAAAACAGCTCAAGAATTTGCCGAAATTGCCTTCATGAAATCCGATTATGTCGCGGCACGCGCTCTGTTAGCCCCACAAACACAGCAGGACGTATCAATAGAGAAAATTACCGCGGAAGAGGCTCGCATGCACCCAAAAACAAAACCGGCAGAGGTTTCAGCTATAGAGTTTGAGCCAATATCCGGTCAGCGTGCCATCAATATCTTTCTGAAGGGCCAACAAGGGGTACGAGTTTTTTTATTATCGACTGCTTCTTACGGGTGATAAACAAGCGGGTTACCAAGTGAGTGGGCTATGGAGAGGTACCGGCCCCTATCCTCCCTCAGCACGTAAGCCACTATGAGCTACTCATCACGTAATCCAGGTGCATGTTTACTCGTTGCGCCGTGGGAAGCGAACCGTCTTGATTTCGTAACTAACTTCCCACTGTCGAACCGAAATCAAACTCTCTTGCCCCTTCAAGCGATAAATATCGCTGTAACTCTTCTTGCCATCGGCTGCAAGTATCGGGTCGTCTTTAATGTGAAGGTTACCTTACTGACTAATATTGAATCGAGCCCCTTATGATCACAGCTTGGTCTACGCTTCACTTTGGTCTACTTTTCATGTTAAACCAGGCCTATCCTGTAACGGGGGAGATTGCCAATTTTTGCTACCGCGAAACGGCCGAAAGGGCGATGAAAATATCCTGTCCTCCCGACGGGAACAAAAATTTTCCGGAGAGGGAGTTTGCTCAGGGATGGTATGATGCTGCTATCGTAAGAATTGACGAAAACCTGACCAAATATCCCATCAACAAAAAATATCCCGTTCTAATGCCTTATTTTACAGAAAAAGTATTTCAGAGATTTAAAGGGGGATCCTTCAGTTCAGGCAGTTATCTCCGACCTCCGTTCGAGCCAAGGATCGGCGATAAAGTCATTATCTGGGTCAAGCCGAGATTGAGGTATTACTTGGCAGTGACCTCGATTGGAGATTCTCATCAAGTGGTGTCGAAACCGTTACAATTGCACTCGGTATTTGAAGTCTTTATGCCCAAACCTCTTCAATTTCAAATGGTCTACAAGTTCGAAGACCTCTACTTTGAGAAATCTCGAAAGGAGTTTCACTCTTGGAAAAACTGCATTCGGGATACCCTAAATCGGGACTTGGAAGAGTCGAATTTTACCACCCTCTTTGCAGAGGCAAAAACCCCTGAAAAGGCCTGGGCGCTCTTCTACTACTGCACACAAAAAAAGAATATCTCCACTCAAAAAATTACAGATTCTCTGAAGACGAAATTTGAAAGCGTATATCAATTCTATGCCAGCGATTGCGCGATGCTTCAATTGAGTCAGTACTGGCAGGATTCCTCAGAGCGAGTGAAAGCACTAAAGCAGGCGCTGGGCTTAACCCAGACGGAAAGTGATAATGATGTCCTGTTCAAACACGTTTTTGAAACGGGAAGCGAAGACCTATTATCGACTTATTTCAAGGATTATTTTTTCTCGGAAGTGGCTAAACCAAGCGAACAAAAGAATAGAAAATTTACATTGCAGGCCGATTGGATCAGACGCTCGTCACACAAAGAAACTTATGAACAGATAGTTCAGATTGCCCCAAAATATGGTTACAAATTACCCGAAAGATAATCCACCGCACCGGGTTCCCCCGATGCGGTCGAGTTGAAGAAATTTTTACTCTTCGTGGTAGCCGCGGAACGGATCGGAGACCGGAACGTGCAGCGACTCTTCCGACCAGCCGGTAAAAAGGCTGCGGGCGACCAGCAGTATGACCACCCAGATCATGGTGAAGATAAACCAGTTCACGGCCAGGATGACCGCGACCGCGAAAGTATCCCCGGCCATCTTCGAGGCGGCGAATCCCGGATTGATCAGCCAGCGAAGGAAATCGAGTTCCAGCAGATAATACAATCCCCAGGCCACCACCTGAGTCAGAAATCCGCGGGAAGCTGCGGTTTTTAGCAAATCCATTTCGTCTTTGTCATTCCACATAGGTGTAGACCTAAAGTCAGGTCCGCGTCCTTTCAACGACGAATATCCGATCGACCAGTATCGAACTCGGTCCGGCTGCCAGGTCGAACGCTGGTCATCTCTTCCACGCTAATGGCACGTGAATGGGATAGACTCTTCAATTCGGCCTTGAAGCGGGCTTCGCCGGGCGTAACGGCCTCCGCTTCGACACGGAATACAATCTCGTCTCCGGGTTTCAGGGTGTCCCAAACAGGGAATGCCACCTTCTGTCCGCTGATATCGCCTCGATCATTCTCCCGGAAGCCATACGCGGCCACCGGTTTCATATTCGCGGCCACTTCGCCCCGGAGCTGTAGCTTGGTCGCTGCCAAAGTACCGGTATTGCGAATGCGGATGATGTAGGTCGTGCGATTTCCCACCTTAACCGGATCGACCGAGTCTGAAACTTCCATGTGCAGCGCCGGTACACCGAGGACTTCCAAAGCCACTGGACATGATGCCTCGGCCCGTAGCGCTTTCGATAATGAAGCAGTTCGGAAAACTCCCTCCCGTTTCACAAGCGGGTCCGCTGAAACCGTGGCGGAAAGTACGGCGCGAGAGGTCACGGATGTACAAATCCCTGTAACCCGAACATCGAGCGATTGTCTCTTGGGGGCTGTGCCGAGTGTCCACTCTATGGCGCCATTAGCGGCTTTGCCGTCTTTATCGGAATTCTGAAATTTGACCTCGGGAGGCAGCACGGCCCGCAGCGTTACATTCGTCAATTCCACTTCGGAAGGATTTTCCACATGGATCACCCATTCCACCGGCTGGTTCACGAATGCCATCGCCGGACCCTTGACGGACACCGAAAGCTGAGGATTGCCGATTGTAACGGTTATCGGTTCCGATGGCGTAAACTGGCTACCCGCACTGTTCGCACTGGCCCGCACGCTATAGCTACCCGGCTTCTCGGCTTTCAAGGAAATCGGAATGATCTTCGATTCCCCCGCCGGCAGACTTTCAATCAGTTGCTTGAGGGAATTCGGCCCGTTCTCCGCCGTCAGTCCCGGCGGCACCAGAACGTCGTACTCGACTGCTTCGGCGGCTCCGTTCCCGGCGTTCTTGACGGTCAACTCGAACGGCAACGCCTCGTCCAATACGCCCGTCTCCGGACCTTTGAGAGAAATCTGTAAGGAAGGCTTACAAATGAGCACATCGGTGAAGGCATCGATCGTTTGATTGTCGGCACTCCGCACGTTGAAGGCCGGTCTGATCAATCCGAGCTGGCTCCCCTTCAGTTTCAATTGCAGCGAGCTCTGCTTACCAGCTGGAACCGAAGGCAAAGACCAAAGTATTTCGTTGCCATCGCGGGTGGCCCGTTCGCTCGACGAAGTGACTTGCACGCCCGCCGGAAGATTCAAGCGGATAAAGACTCCCTGGCTGGCCGCTCGACCATTATTGGTGACAGACAGAGTCGTGGTAAATTCTTCGCCGATCGGCGCGGACTTTGGAGCATCGACCGAGGCCGAGAGATCTGGTGAATGCCAGTTCACCGTGGCTTCTCCCTTACCGAGCACAACGTTCGAGTTGTTCGTCGGGTCGGGCCGGGCAATATCGATGGCGAGTCGATTGACGGTTGTGGTCGGGCTGACCTGGGTCAGGCGAATGACGGCGAGGCCGTTCGCATCGGTGATGGCGATCCCTTCGCCCGACTCCGATTTATAGGCCGAGCCGACCCACTGACAGGAAGGACCTTCTATCACTCGATACCGGACCACGTAACCCTGCAAGGGCTGCTCGTCCTTCATGCGGACGACGGTCGCCTTCAGTACCGCTTCGGTGCCAATGCGGGCGTTGATGGACACCGGCAATTTCCACTTCGCGTCGACCCAGATCACTTTCACGGAACGCCGTTTGCCGTCGCGGTCCATTTCCGGACTGTCCATGGTGATGTTGGTTTGCCCTTCGACGTTGGATCGGATCGCGATCCAGGTCTGGCCGGGCCGGACCACAAAAGAGTGTCCATCCACGGTTTGGGTCGTTTCGCTGCTGACCGTGTTGGCGGTCAGATAGCGGATATTATTACGAGTCTGAGTGTTTCCCTGGGTTCCTTCGGCCGTATTGGTGATATCGCCGGTGCCTGACACGGCCCATTCCACTTTACAGCGTTTGACGGGAGTGTGCTTGTCGTCGTAAACCGTCGCCAGAAAGATCTGCGTGGTACCGGTGGAGAAAAAACTGTCCTTGGGTCGAATTTCGATCCGGACCGGTTTGCCCCCGAAGTCGATGGTGCCTTTGATCGGCGTGGCCGAGTCTTTTTTCTTGGGATCGGCATTGAGATTTTGGGCGGTAGCAAACCCGGCCGGCGCGAGCGAGGTCAGTCCGGCAAGCAACAGAATTGCTCGAGAGTAGTGACTGACCCAGCCCATGCCCAGAATCCCTTCCCTGCCGGTGCGTCTTCCCTGACGCGGGGAGTGCTTATACGTCCGGAGGGAAATTCAAGCAAGAGGAAATTTTGATCGAAAACTGCCCAGATAGGCCGGTTTACTGCGGCACGGCGAAAAATCAGGGGGCGTCTGAAATCAGGACCTTATTTGTCCAATAGCGTGGGTAAACGGCGCGAATTTGGAAAGCCACTTGCGCCGGAGCCGATCGAGTAATTGATTGACGCGGGACCGTGGTAGTGGCTTGATCGCATCGACGATCAGTGAAGTATAGTTTAACTGGCCATGAGCATTGCGCGAATCTGTTCGGGCACTGCGGCGGATGGGCCCATCTTCCGCCGACCAAGCGGCCTGGTGAAAGTGTCTGTTTTCATCCCAGTATTCGAGCAGCTGAACTTCGAATCCCGCCGACTCCAGCAGCTTACCCAGACTCTCATACGTAAACAGGACTTTGTGATCGTCGCAACCGGGGCCGCTGCCGCCGGGCCGGACTCGTTCGATATAGCCGGGGTCGGGATGCCATCCGTCGGGAACGGCGATTCTTAATCGGCCGCCCGGTTTCAGAAATTCGAAGCAAATATTCACCGCCGTGATGGCGTCGACGGGTGTCAAATGCTCCCAGACATGTTCGGCAAGAAATGCCGCCCGGCTGTTTGGCTTCCACTTGTTGGCGAAGTGTCCTCGATTCCGAAGATCCAATATGTCGCCATCGGTCGTTCGCCAACCGGGGAGGGAGGTGCCTCCCGCGCCGATCAATACTCGAGGGCTGTTCGACCAGTGGCGGTGTTCCCGCAACTGCTCCCGCTTTTGCATTCCGTATTGCTGAATCCGCTGAGTAAATCGTCTGAGCGAAGAAACCGGTCCAATAATCAGCCGTCCCATTTTCCAAGTCCAGGAGTTTCGCATTCGCTGACATTCCGCCAAATCGAACTCCTGAACTTTCAAAGCGGCTTCCAGCTTGGCGATCAGTTTTTCGCGCTTTTGTATCTCGACCCAGGCGAAGGTCTCGCGTTCTCCCAGCAAAGTCTGCATCTGCTGGAGCTGTTCCGTCAGCGACAGGTTCGATTGAGAAACTGAACAGGACCGCAGAGCGTCGGCCATGCGAATCGCCTGCCTCAAAACCGAGAGCCAGCCTCGCGACAGGTCGTCTACCTGCGGCGTGTAACGCAATTCGCTACCGCGATAGGGGAAAGCATTCTCGGTCAGTTGCGGCTTGAAATCGAGCCCGTCCGGAAGGGCATATCTCTGCGAAGCTTCATGAGAATAAGCCATAAATGCGGCCGGATTGTCGAGTAGAAGTTGAAAGGGTTTGCGATAGATCCAACCGGGGGCCGTTTCCAGTTCGGAGGCTGCCCGCTTCTGCAGAACGTGAGAAACGACCTTGGAGATATACTGGCCGGGGGAGCGGATCGGAAAATGGGCCATCTGAACGTCTGAGAAGACCGGTTCGAGGTTTTGCCCGTTTCTCTCTACGCCATGCTGACCGGGTAGCAGTTTCACCGTTTCATCGAGAACCAGCGAACGAGGCAGGAGGATCTTGGTCCAGGGCCAGCCTTCTTCGACCAGGCGATGTCGAACGCGCCGGACGGGATTTTGTTCTTGTGCGTCATCTCCGGATGTGCTTGCAAAGCTCTGCCAGCGGAGGGCCACCGGGCTTTCGGGGGTGGCTTGAGCGGGAATTAACTCTTGGGCATTCTCTGCCAGTAAAAATTCATCCGCATCCAGCGGCAGGAACCATTCAATTTCCGGATTAGCGATAGCCAGTTTGCGGAGGTGGTTTTGAAACAGCAGGCGGTTGCGGTATCCGACAGTCGGTTCATCCTGGACTTCGAGGGGGAGGCCTTCCTCGACGAGGGATTGCAGCACTTGCCGTGTGCCGTCTGTGCTGCCATTGTCGATAACCAGGAGTTTTGAAACTATCGAAAGGTTGTGACGCACAAACGCTTCGATAATGTCAATCTCATTGAGTACGACGCTAGCGGCGATCAATCGCATGAAAAACTCGCCTCAAATCAAAGGATACCTTCGCTTTCCCTTATCGAATGGAGGGCGTAAGCCGCTATGGTGTGAAACTTGGATGAAATGGGTATTTTCAGATTTGAGAACGGATTAACCGTTCCATTTTCTACATCAGGGTCGATTTGAAAGGGATTTAATCAACAGCGCAAGAGCAAGATCAAAATCTGCACTTTCGAGAATCAAAAAAATGTCCGGCGAAGGAGCGATCACCCGCCGGATTTCATTTTCGTCTCATTTTCTAAACGGGCTTTCCCCTTCCCGGAGGGAACGGATCGAACCGCCCCCGGAACTCGAGGAGTCGCCGTACTGGTCGTATCCCTTGATGCGTGGATCACCGCTGGGATCTTTTTGTCGGCTCGTGGGAGTGGCCGGAATGGTCGGTTTGTTGGTGGAATTGCTATTTGAGGTCGTCTGATTACTGTTCGAGGAGTTCGATTTGCTCGAATCAGTCGAAGTTGTTGAGGTAGAAGTATCGCCGGTGTTGATGTTATTGAGTTTGTTTTCTACGTTCTTTCCGAAATTGATGATGTTGGTCAGCTCCCCTTTCAGGGTGGTGTTGCCCAGATCGACATTACTCATCAGCCCCAGGCTGCCGAGGATCGAATAACAGGCGGTGGTGGCCCATTTGGAATTGCTCCAGAGTTTCAGGGCGGTGCCGACGCCGGGAGCTGAGGACAGAACGCCGCTCGCTTTCGATTTGCCACTACTTTTGACTGGGGCGGCGTTCATGCCGCGCACTTCATCGAGAATCAGGTGCGACAGGAAGCCAATCATCATGGCAATCGCCAGGAAATAGCGATGGCTCTGTTCCGGCTTGCGAAAAGCGAGATAAACCACCAGCCCGGAAATGATCATGGCGGGGATGGAATGGAACATTCCCCGATGGACACTTAGTTTCTTGACGAGCAGGATGAAGCCGTAGCGGACGCTCAGGAAGGCCCCGGCCAAAATGAGAATCACTTTTTCGGGATCGTTATTCAAATCCAGATTTTGCCAGCGCCGGATGACCATTATCGAACCGAGAGCTACCGCGAGGCTGAAAATTTCGCGAATAGTGGAATTCGACTCATCTCCCAGCTTATCGAGATCGGGGAGCAATCCTCCCAAAGTGCAGATTACCGCGGCCAGAATGGCCAGCTGTTCCGCAAAGTGGAAGTGGTAATAGCCCAGGTAACCGTAAACCGCCCCCAGAGAACCCGAAAACAGAAGATGTCCTGTGTAACTCATGGGAAATCCATTTCCAAACCAGATATTTCAGGCCCTTTTAGGCCCGTATTGGCCCATTCCGTCGCAGCGGAAATGAGATTTAACCATAGTTGGGGCGGGGCGCACAGGCGAATTTCGAGGTCGGATGAACCATTTTCGGGCGCAAATTCAATTATTAAAATCGCATTTGCGGTAGAAAAATGAAGAAAATCCTATCTTTGGGTGCGGTTTGTATCAATTTTAACGCCTTGTTAAAAGAAGCTGAGGTGAACGATTTGTTAAATTTTGACAACTGACATTCTGAACACCAGTTGCGCGCTATAATTTGGATGGCATCCTGTCAATGGATATTTGGAGGGAAGGAATCCTCAGGGTTTTTTCCTATTGAATTCGATTGGAAGAGATGCGCCATGACGAACGACGTGATTGCACGCCGATTGCAACTGGAAGCCCGCGAAATGGATACTCGGCCGGAACAATTCTACAGCGCTCGCGCCTTGCGGCGGGCCGCGGAAACCATTCTTTCCTGCAAAGAATCGATTCAGGATCTTTGGGAAAGTCGCGGCGACGACTATCTGCAGCAGCTTCCCGGAATCGGCGAGCGGATTGCCGAGCGAATCGCCGGATATATCCGTTTCGAAAAAACTCTCGATCAACTGAAGCGTATGACAGCGGCAGTTCCGTCGAGGAATTAATCGGCTATAAACCGGTATCGGACTGTATTAATTAATTGTGTATATCCCGCAACCCGGGGCCGTTTGATTCCCGCCTCGGTTTTTTTGCCCGCACCTCATTTCTTCTGATAAATCGCATCCGATGGATCATTAGTGACATACCACGGCTTGCCATTCTTGAGATACATTTTCTGCATCTCTTCACCGTTCAGCGGACGGGCCCCAACCCGACCAAAGACGCCGATCTGATTGCCGACTTCATCCACCGCCCGGTCGCGATCCAGACCTTTCGAAATATTCAAAGCGTGTCCGCCGTGCGGAATGCGGTAAGTAGCGATCAGCCGAGGGTAGGGCCGGGCGGCAAAGCCATCATTTCCCGGGGTGTCCGGACTGGTTAATTGCAATACCCGCATACCGTTTTTGCCATCGGCAAGATAGGCAAACAGCGAATTATAGGTCACGCCCACTTTCACATCATGTAAATCATTAATGGCCCCGTTGGCCGTGTAAATCTGGTCAACCTTCGGCTCCTCGGCATTGGTAATATCGAGAATCACCAGCCCGCGGCTCCCGGCCGAGACATAAGCATAAGAGCGGCCCAGATAAATGTTCTGCACGTCGGGCAATCGAATCATCGACTTGGCCACCGGATGCGCCAGATCGGTCGCATCCAATACCTTGATGCCTTCCTCGTCGCAGACGTAGGCATAACGGAACTGCACCTGCACGGCCTTCGGCTTCTTGATGGTTTTCTCATCAAGCACCGCCGTGACTTTCAAATTCTTGGGATCTTCCAGAGAAACGACCACCAGACCGGCATCGCAGCATATATAGGCGTAGTAGCCGACGATGGTAATGTTCACCGCGCCCTTCAGAATACCATCCGGATTGAAAGGTGTTTCCGCTTTCAGGAAGTTATTCGCGGGATTGCCATCAATGGTAGTGGCCGCCCCGACGAGGATTAAGCCATCGTAAAGATCGGTGACATACAGATAGCCAAAGTAGGGATGGATCGGCCCTTCCTTATTCTCTGGCCGATGCGATCGCGTTGGATCCACGGCCACCGTCGTCGGTGCAGCCACGGCGGTAGCGTATTTGGTCTGCGCGTAGAACTTTTGACCGATGGGTGAAACCGGAGCAGTGGTAATCCTCTCCGAGAAGCCCTTATTGTCGATGAATGCAATATCGAAGACGCGTACCCCGGCACTGCCGCACGCGGCATAAAGGTATTCGCCGCGAGCCTGCACCTGCAGAATCTCCGGCTTCTTCCAGGGCCTGGTAATTTCCTGCGATATATCTTTCCCGGGATGCTCGTGAGCATGCTCCAGAAGGCCTTTGCGTTTGAGGTGTTCCTCAAAGTGCTCCGGGAAGGCCACTTGTTGCAAGGAACTTCCGATGACCGCTTGAGGTTCCTGCCGTTCCGTGACCACCACACCCATCAAGCCATCTTCCCCGGCGGCCACCCAGGCGTATTTGCCGATCAGGTTCATGATGTTGGTGCCCTGCATCAGCAGCTGGGCCATCCAGGCGTTGTTGTCGTTGGTAAGCGACAGATGGCAATCGGTACACTGCTTAGTTTCGCGAACGCCCCGGCCGCGCACGGTATGTGGCACGTTGGTGGAAAAGGCAGTGCCCCCAAAGCCTTCGGTGGAGATCGTCTGCTGTAAGGTATAAATCGATTCGCGTAAGCCGTTGTAGCTGCTGACGTGAACGGCACAGCTGGAACGAGCGGGGTTGATGCGGTTCTTGGTGGCATCGCCATCCCGGGCCAGCATGAACACATCATCCCGCAAAGTCTGGAAATTATATTCGGACTGGTTGCGGGACACTTCCCCTTCCGCGTGCAACTGCGGCATCTTGACGTTAGCTTTCTGCGGCAGATGGCAGCCGAAACAGCTCGGATTCCAAGCACTATGACAGGCGATACAACTCATGTTCTTATTTTCATGAGCGCACTTTCCAGTACTCGGCATACTGCCCCAGACCATCTGCTCCCCTTCAAAGCGCACCGTCTTGGCCAGGGCCGACTTGGCGTTATACCGGCCATGCTTGGGATCGATGGTATCTTTGGTCTGCACGACTTCCCAACGCAGATTCGGTTCCACATTGGAGTTCTGGTAAATCCGTTTCGGACCATTCACCTTGTCGTCCGAAAGATATTCAATCTCAAAGCGCGGCTTGCCAAAAGGCGTTCGCAAACTCAACAGGTTGCGTCCCCCTTCAGGCGAGGAAGTATAGGAAGCCGGTCCGCTGGTGCGCAGGGTCGCAAAGTTCTGGGGCGTGCCGTGGCAATCGATGCATTGAATTTCGGAAGCGGCCCGCACTTCCATATGCAGCTTACCGTTGCCGTGCATATCCTGCGTGAAGTGGCAATCGACGCAGTGCATGCCCTTCTCGAGGTGAATATCCATCAGGTGCACCGGCTGTCCGGCCCGTTTCTGATTCAACTTGTCTTCGGCCGCCACCGCCTGAGTGGCATCGCGGAACTGATTCTGTTCGTGGAAGCTTTTCACCATGCAGGGAAAGTTAATGGCCTCACTCAGTTTGTGCGGCGTCGGCTGCTGAACCTGCACCCCCTGATAGTCGATCAAGTTGCCCTTGATATCCCGCTTGAAAACCGCCCGGAATACCCAGCCGTGACCGTGGAAATCGGCGAACTGCGCCTTATCCATCTGACCATTGAGCTGGGTGATATCGTTGAGGAACTCCGGATTCGACCAGTTCCCCTTGGCGGAGGCCGCATCGGGATTGTTCATCTGATAGCGAATCGCGTCTTCCGGAGTGAGCTTCTTCGACTTCTCCGGATACATCAGCCGGGCGTGGGTCTCTTCATCCCACCACATGTAACCGGGATAGGAATTCATCACCGTCGTTCCCGGGTGAATATGGCAGACCATGCACTGGCTGGTCGGGATCGCATTGGTAAAGCGATGCTCGATTGGATGGCCCGGTTCATTCTTGGGAATCGTCGGATCGAACGTCGCCGTGGTTCCCCGATTGCCGAAGCGGGCATAGGGTCCGGAATGAATGGGTGAACGGTCATTGGCGTAAATCACATGGCAGGCACTGCAGCCACTGGAGCGGTAATCGCCCGGATGATCGTTGGTGCCCATGAAATTCAAGGTGGGATCGAACAAGCGGGTCTTGTTTAAGCTGACCAGACCGGGGTCGGTTCGATTTTCCGTTCCCAGTCCGCGCTCGCTCAGTCGAACTTTCGTACGGCCCGGATCGTCGAGTCGTTCCGGAATGCCAACTTCGGGCTTGAACCGGCCACCCCGTTCGAAGATCCGAAGAATGTTGCCGGGCTGACCGACTTCAAAGCGCGGCAACGGCTCCAGGAACGGTACCACGCCCAGCGTCATTTCTTCCGGCGTCGGAGGCGGGTTGTTGAGGATTCGCAGCGGCGCGCCGGTCATGCTGTAGGCTTCGCCGTAGCGGGCCCGCTTATTCGAAATCGTGCCGTTGTTATAAAGCGCGGCCCCCCACAGCATGCAACCGGTGGCCATGATCTGTTTGCGGTTAGTTTGCACCACTTGCGGATGGCAGCCGGAAGTGCCGCAGCTGATATGGGCTATACGAAAATCGCCGGGGTTCACAAAGCGAATGAACTCGGGCGATTCGTGATTCAGGAGCGTGTAGGAGCGCACCGGATTGGCGGAAGTCGGCCAGAACTGCGGAAACTTCGGGGCAATATGTGCCCGGTTCTTATCGGTAGTACTCGGGTCACCGCCGTGACAATCGGTGCAGCCGATTCGCAAGGTCGCTTTGCCGTGCGGGTCGCCAGTGTTCTTGTGGCAGGCGATACAACCAGCGCTCTTGGCCAGCTGCTCTTCAGGAGTCTGCTTCAGCAGTTGCACATCTTTGAGTTCGGGCGGCATTGGGAACGGATCGTCCGGATCGGTGGAAAAGGGATTTGTCTTACGGTCGTCTTTTTCCTGGGCGCGCAGCATCTGGGGAGGCAGTGCAGAGTAGACGATCGCACCGAGGGCTCCAAAAATCAGCAACCCGGCCAAGGCCGATTGCAGCCAAGGTGCCCAGGACCCAACCAAGTAGGAGCGCATACCCGGTCCCCGAGAGTGAATCTATTTTCCCCCGACTAACTTGTCGGGGAATAACAGAAGGACCTGAGCTGTCAAGATGGATTGGTTTGCAGGAAGATTTCCGGAAGTTGAACCCTCTTCGAGTTCAAGCTCCGGAAACTCCTTGCTGAGAAATTACTTGAGGAGATCTTTCACGGCGGTGACCACTTTTTCCACTGTGAAGCCGAAGTGTTTCAACAGATCTTTCAACGGCGCGGAAGCCCCGAACGTTTTCATACCTACCACGGCACCGGTAGTGCCGACATACTTGTACCAGCACATCGGCGAAGCCATTTCCACGGCGACGCGAGCGGTCACGGCTTTGGGTAGTACGCTCTCCTTGTACGCTTCGTCTTGCTTATCGAAGACTTCGGTACAGGGCATCGAGACTACGCGAGCGGCAATTCCATCGGCCTTCAATTTTTCATAAGCCTCTACCGCCAGACCCACTTCGGTACCGGTGGCAATCAGAATCACTTGAGGTTTGCCATTCGGAGCATCGGCGAGAACGTAGCCGCCCTTCGCCGCACCGCTGGCCGGGGCGTACTTGCTGCGATCCAGGATCGGCATGTCCTGGCGCGAGACCACCATCAGCGCCGGGTTGTGCGACAGTTTCATCAGCACCTTCCAGGACTCAGCGACTTCATTGGCATCACCTGGCCGGAAGACATAGAGATCGGGAATGGCCCGCAGGCTCGAAAGTTGTTCGATGGGCTGATGCGTCGGGCCATCTTCACCAACTCCGATGGAATCGTGGGTGAAGACATAGATGGGCGAAATGCCCATCAAAGAAGCTAACCGAAACGGCGGCCGTCCGTAATCGCTGAAGATCAGGAAGCCGGCACCATACGGTCGCACGCCGGAGAGTGCCATACCGTTGATGATCGAACCCATCGCATGCTCGCGAACGCCCCAGTGGAAATTGCGGCCACCCGGAGTCCCCGGCTGAAAATTGCCGGCGCCTTCAAATGTGAGTAGCGTCTTGGTCGAAGGGGCCAGGTCGGCCGAACCACCGATCAACCAGGGCACCGACTTGGCGACGGCGTTCAACACTTTACCGGATGCTTCGCGACCGGATATTGCGGCCGGTTTCTTCACGCCGGGATTCTTCGGATCTTCGGTCGGTTCCGAACTGAAGGCAGGAATTCCTTTTTCCCAGCCTTCGGGCAATTCGTGCTTCAGCAGCAACTCGAGTTGCTTGGCCAGTTCCGGGTAGGCCTTGGTATACTCGGCGAATTTGGCGTGCCAGGCGGTGCTCAATTCCTTGCCGCGCTTGCCGATGCCGTTGGCAAAATTTTCGTAGACACCGTCCGGGATTTCGAAAGTCTTCTCCGGATCGAAGCCCATGAGTTTCTTGGCTTCGGCGATCGGCTTGGTTCCCAGCGGTTCGCCGTGGGCCGTGTGGCTGCCTTCCTTGCCGGGAACTCCCCAGGCGATCACCGAATTGGCGACTACGAAAGTCGGCTTATCGGTCGTCTTCTGGAAGGTTTCGATGGCCTTGTTCAATTGAGTTAAATCGTTGGCATCGGTCACATGCAGAACGTTCCAGCCGAGGGCTTCCAGCCGTTTGGCGGTATCTTCCGTGAACGTGAGGCTGGTCGAGCCTTCAATCGTGATGCGGTTGCTATCGTAGATCCAGCAGAGGTTGTTCAGCTTCAGGTGCCCGGCCAGACTACCGGCTTCGTTACTGACCCCTTCCATCATGCAGCCGTCGCCGCAGAGGGCATAGATGCGGTGTGTGAAAATGTCGAAACCGGGTCGGTTGAAGTAATTCGCCAGCCATTTCTGAGCGATGGCCATGCCGACTGAGTTGGCGACGCCTTGTCCCAGTGGTCCGGTGGTCGTTTCCACCCCGGTGGTCAGATGGCTTTCGGGATGGCCGGGGGTCTTGCTACCGAGCTGCCGGAATTTTTTGATGTCATCGAGGCTGACGGCGGGAAGTCCGGCCGGGCCATGCTGCGGCAGTTGTTTTACCTGCGTCAAATGCAGGATGGAGTAGAGCAACAAGGAAGCATGGCCGACGGAGAGAACGAAACGATCGCGGTCGGGCCAGGCGGCGTCGGCGGGATCGTAACGCAGGTAATTCTGATAGAGGTTGTAAACAATCGGCGAGAGCGAAACCGGCGTTCCGGGATGGCCCGAATTGGCTTTTTGAACCGCGTCCATGGCCAGGCAGCGCATGGTATGGATGCTCAGCAGATCTATTGAACTGCCGTAAGCGGGGTTGGGGGTGCTCACAATCGTGTCCTTCATTCGGTGTAACGAGTCAATCGAATACGCTGCGCATTTTACGAATCAAAGTCCAAAAGGCGGGGAAGAAATCCAAGGAAATGGCAGGGAAAGGAATTCCGCTGGGGACGCGGGGGATTTGCCCGTCCCACCTTTGCCCCGGGCCCACGATTTTCCATGTTTGGATACGAATCCCGACTCATCATTCTGTCTAAAAGCCCCTTTTTCATAATGGTTTACCCTGGAAGGTCATCAGATCATCATTTTTCATATAGTGGAAAACGCGATTTTGATGACCTTCGGTTATTTCTTGGGATATAAGGGCCTTTTGACCAATTTCGAGAATCGGCGGTCAGTAAGCGAATTTGCAGTCTCCTTTCGAGAAATTCGTTCTGAATTGCAAGTAAAACTGGGCCTGATGCTTTGGTCATTCGGCGCTCTTGCGGGTCTTGTCCACGAGTCTGTTTTGCACAGGTTGGTCGCTGAGGCGGCTAGGCAATCCATCGAGAGCGGGCCAGCAATTGAAATCGCGGATCAGACCATTTGTCCGCACGCTTCAGCATAACGGATAAAGGAACGCAGGGCCATGTGGGTTGCCAGGGGGGAGTTTCGTGGAATTCTCGTGCAGTCTTTGTTAGCCCGACTCGGTTGGCCCGATTTTGTTAGCCCGACGCGTGAGCGAGGGCATTAAGTACATATACATTTATAACAAATCAATTAAATATTTTTGTGATAGTAAATAATACGTTCAACGAAACCGGGATATTATGAATTTATATTGCCCTCGCTGACGAGTCTAACAAAGAGAGTGCTCAAGTCGATTGGTCACGAAGCATTTTGCAAATCCCTCAATTAAAGTTGTATTAAACTAAGGTTTTGTTAGACGCGTGAGCGAGGGCATTAAGAGTCTGTTCCAAAAGCCCCTATTTCGGATGAATTTCTCGAGGATTTGTAGGGTTAGTCCCGGCTTTTGGAACAGACTCTAAGTACATATACATTTATAACAAATCAATTAAATATTTTTGTGATAGTAAATAATACGTTCAACGAAACCGGGATATTATGAATTTATATTGCCCTCGCTGACGCGTCGGGCTAACAAAGAGAGTGCTCAAGTCGATTGGTCACGAAGCATTTTGCAAATCCCTCAATTAAAGTTGTATTAAATTAAGGTTTTGTTAGCCCGACGCGTGAGCGAGGGCATTAAGTACATATAAATCTATAACCAATCAATTAAATAATTTTTGTAATAGTAAATAATACGTTCAAGGAAGCGGGATATTATGATTTCATATTGCCCTCGCTGACGCGTCGGGCTAACGAAGCGAGAAGCCGGGATATTTTGATTTTATATTGCCCTCGCCGACGCTTCGGGTTGACAGCCTCGTAGTGGGCTAACATAATCGAAAAGCATCGCCAGATAGCCTGAGCCATCCGCCGATGCTTTTTATCTGGAACCGGTAGTATCAGCTACCGGGTTATCTAAGGAATATTCACAAGCGAATTACCCGGCAAACTGCTTCTCGGCTGCTTTGTGATCTGCTTTCCAAGCGGCGTAAAACTGCTTCGACATCGGATCGGGGAAAATGTCCTCGGCTCCTTTTTCGATACCCTGAATCACTTCCTGCGCGACATGGCTGGGCGGTGTCTTATCCATGGGGAAATCCTTGGCCATATCCGTATCGATGGGACCCGGGTAAATACTGAAGACTTTAATATGGCGTTTGGCCACATCCGCACGAAGTGACTGCGTGAACGACCAGGCGGCCGCCTTGGAAGCACTATAGCCGGCGATACTAGGGAATCCGACCAGAGAAACGACGCTCAGCACATTGGCGATGCCCCCGCCGCCATTTTTTTCAATCACCGGAACAAAGGCCTGCGTTACCTGAATCAGTCCGAAGTAGTTGACCTCCAGATCCTTCTTCAAATCGGCCTGGGAAATTTCCGTCGCGGTACCAAAAGTCGCCACACCGGCGTTGTTGATCAGGAGATTCACATCGGCCGCCACTTTAGCCGCGGCTTCGACTTGTTCGGGTTTCGTGACATCCAGAACCAGCGGCACGATTCGCTTGGGATCGAGAGCCACAATCGCATCCAGGTCGGAACGCTTGCGGGCCGCGGCGTAAATCTTCCGGGCACCTTGAGCCAAAAAGCCTTCCACGAAAGCTTTGCCTATACCCCGATTGGCCCCGGTAACCAGAACAGTGGATTGATTCGTTTTCATCGCTTGGTCCTCTGAAGGGAAAAATTCAACATGCTATTTGTACCGTTCGGTACAAACTATCTAACAAAGAATTTTTCAGCTGTGCAAAGTAGCACCGGAAAGTAGTCGAATGGCTTGATCGCGAACCGATTGAATAACGTCGGGTTTTGCTCCCGCTCGAACCAGGACTTGCATGCCGAATACGAGCGCCAGCAAGGTACGGCCCACAGCGATACTATCCAGCTCGGCCGGGATCTCGCCGAGCGC
The DNA here is from genome assembly GCF_018398935.1 of Telmatocola sphagniphila. Lineage (GTDB taxonomy): Bacteria > Planctomycetota > Planctomycetia > Gemmatales > Gemmataceae > Telmatocola > Telmatocola sphagniphila. The sequence continues at coordinate 5,361,013 of NZ_CP074694.1, forward strand.
CTGCGCGGCCTGTAAAGCCCGCCGGTAACATTCTTCATGGCGTTCGAAATTCTTTTGGATTAGATCCTGGACGGCCGGATCTTTCGGGGCCATTTCCAGGGCCATGTTCACCACGTAGCAGCCTCGGCCCTTACCCGCACAATCGGGCGCTGCGATCCGCTGAAAGTGTTCAACCAATGCCTCGCGCGGGGAGGGCTGTTTGGCCAGGCCATCGAGATAGCAAAAGCTTTTATTGATGTAAGCTTCGAGGGAATCGAGCATAACTTGATGCTTGCTGGAATAGGTCGCGTAAAAGCTCCCTTTCTGGATGCCCATCTCTTCCAAAAGAGTATTAAGAGAGATCCCCTCGTAGCCATATTTCCAGAAGGCGTCCCCCGCTCTTTCCAGAGCTTCCGATTCGTTGAATTGTTTCTCCCACGGCATGCTTAAGACTCCCCTCCGGGCGTCTTAATTATTGGTTGTCTGTACCGATTGGTCAAGAAAATTCGCAAAACCAGGTCGGATGCGGGAAAGGGAACGTAGTGGAGTTGAAAAAGGGAAAAAAACTCCCCGGTGGGCGATGGCGGGGGTGTGGGAAGATCGAAACAACAGGGCGTAAAAAACCTGCTCCGAATAAGCTCGGAGGCGGTCTACTCATAAGACGCGGATTCTCAGTGAGTGTGACGGGAAAGTGATTTTTTCTTCAAAATAGTTGGTTTGTAAGTATAAAACATCTCTTTGTTAATAAAAAAGCCGTTCAGATAGCACTTTCAAACGAGTTTCGGACTAGGGCATAACACAAGTTTGATCGACAGAGGAAAAAGTTCGAGGCTTCGGAATAAATATTCAGGCATAATTATGAAAGGAATATGACTTAGGTAGCTATTCTTACTGTCCAGCAATTGCAGTACGATCTTGACAACGCGTCAGCCGAAGTTTCGTTAGCGAGATGGAATCGGGTTTTCTTCAGCAAGGGTAGTGGAGCACTATCCTCCGTATCTCGAAAAGGGTGCAGTCGTGATACCAGCCAGAAAAGGAAGTTCGGTAGTTCAAGAGGCCAACGACATGCTTCAGAGCCTGACGCTTCATTATCGAGGCATGATCTCGGAAAATCTTCGATCCAAATTAAGCGCCTCAGACCTGATTCAGGAAACCCTGATCATCATCCACAAGCATCACGAATCTCTTGAACTGATGAGCGTGGAAATGCGCGAGGCGTGGATCTACAAAACGCTTCGCCGCGAGCTCATTTCTTTTGTTCGGAAATATCGAACCAGCAAACGCAGCACTCAGCTGGAAGTCCTCACGGAACTTTCGAACGTGAGCGACAAATCGCTCTCCGACGGCTGGAATTTTTTGATGGAATGCGAATGCCAGGAGCGGCTTGATCGGGCCTATAACCAGCTGAGCGAGAGCGAAAAAAATATTCTGGCGCTCCACCTTCAACAGGAACTGAGTTACAAGCAGATTTCCGATCGGACCGGCACCAGCGAGGAAGCGGTGCGGCAGGCGTTTTCCCGGGCCCGTGCCGCCTGGAAAGCCCTTTACGAATCCACTCAAGAGTAGAACCCCATGTCCGGCCTCGCCCACAACCCCGATCCCGACCCCGAGTTGAGCGAAGAGGAAGCCGATTTCTTCCTCAAAGCCATCAAGGAATACTTCCGGTCCCGGGACCGGAAGAATCCGACTTCGCCGAAATTCCTCGGCAATTACATACTGGAATCGATCGCCGGGCAGGGAGGCTTTGGCATCGTTTACCGCGCCCACGATACGATCCGCAAACGGACGGTTGCCATCAAAATTCCCCGGTCGGAATTTCTGGGGGACGAGCAGTGCCGGCGCACCCTCGCGCGGGAAGCCCGGGCGGCCGCTCTGGTACGCCATCCGGGTGTGGTGGAGGTTTTCGATATCGTTGAGGCCGATGGCACGAGTGGAATTGTCAGCGAATTCTGCGAAGGCACTTCGCTATACGAGTGGTTGAAAAAACAGGCGGCGACGGTGCCGACGAAATCAGCCCTCTACGTGATGACTCGGTTATGCGAGGCCCTCGAGTACGCGCACTCTCAGCAGGTGTACCATTGCGATCTGAAACCGGCCAACGTTCTGTTGATTCCTAAAAGCCCGACTGAGCAGGAACTATCTGCACTGCCGCTCGAAGCCTTCGATATTAAACTCACCGACTTCGGATTGGCTCAGGTCAAGCTCGAGGGCTTTTCTTCCATCAGTCACTTGTCGGCCGGTACGCCGCATTACATGCCGCCGGAGCAGATCAACGGCGAGAAAAATACGCCCCGAGCTGCGATCGATATTTACAGCTTGGGGGTGATGCTGCACGAAATGCTGGTGGGACGGACGCCGTTCGATAATACTGAGAATCTGCTGGGCATCTACCAGCAGATTTCCAATCGGTCGATGCCTTCCGCCCGGCAGCAAAGCCGTTCGATTCCTCGCGATCTGGATCGCATCTGCCTGAAAGCCATGGCCTATACTCCGGAACACCGCTATTCCAGCGTGGCGGCCTTGAATCAGGATTTGCAATCGTTTGCCGAGGAGAAGGCCATCTCCTGGGGGTTTTCAGATCGGCTGAATCGCGCCAAAACCTGGCTGGGCCATACCAACCGCATCGCTGAAACGGCCTGGTTTCTTATCGCATCGAATGCGATGGTTTTTCTCTGGGTAATGGCCTTAATTATCTGGTTGGGACACATCGAACGACAGTACGGAGTTTTGGGGGCTACTATTGGTGTAAGTTATCTGCTGGCGTCGGATCATCTCTTCATGATGTTGGGAGCCTGGCAGCTGCTGCGTGGTCGTTACGTCTACTTTTACCCGCTGTTTTGCGCGGCCACATTTAATCTAGTCCTAAGCTTCCTGGGAATGGCCGGGATTGTCTATCCCCACGTGGAAGTTTACAACAATCGCATTTTTCGCATTATCCTTTTTACGCTGTTGCATTCCGGTTTCTGTCTTCAGATGATTGTTCTCATTCTCGGGTATTATTGCTTTCGAAAGAATACCCGGCCAAAAACCATCCTCGGCCCGAAGTGATCGATCAGAAAAACTCAGTTAACTAAAACAGCACGGCATTTGGGCCGTGCTGTGGGGTGGAACTCCCCCTCCGGAAGGGGAGATTCGGGTATTAATAGCGGAGGATCAATTCCGCCTGGATTCGGCTGTCGAGCAGGTCCTTGCGGCTGGTCAGCGGGAATTCATAGACAACGCCGGTTTCGGCATGGGGGCTGATCTTGACCTTGAAGCCCAGAGCCATCGAAACCAGGTCATTGCCGGCCACACCGCTGGTGCCCAGGTTCAAAAGACCATCGCCTTCCCCCAAAGCGGGAGGCAGGCCACGATTGCCACCGGCCAGCCAGTGATACCAGTTGACTTCCATCAAGGGGTAGAGCCACTCGTTCACCTGGCGGTCGAGGTGCAACTGGGTGTAGAACAGACTGCTGTTCTGGTTGCTATCGACGGGAACAATGTAGCCGCCGTTGACGATGATGTGATTCTTGCACCAGAATTCCTGTCCGTAGGTGGCGAAGAAGGTGAAAATCCCATCTCCCTGACCCTGGAACACTTTGCTTTCACCGGTCTGAGGTTCGAACATGAACCCCGCGGCCGCCAAAGTCTGATTTTCCACGTCGCGATAGAAGGTATATTTCAATCCAGCCGCCAGATTCAGGAAGCCGGTTTCGTGCGGAGCACCTTTGGCACTGATGGAGGCAATACCATCCTTATCGGCAATCAAGGTCAAGCGGTCGGTCAAGGCCAGGCGAATCTGCATGGCGTAAACCTGGAAGTTGCCGCCGCCCAGGGGGTTGCTGTTGGGAATATTGTTATCGATGAACAGAATGCGAGCTTCCGTCAACGAACGGGGATCTTTGCTCAGCACCGGATTGCTGGAAGGTCCGACGAAGTTGTCGAAAGCGTGATCGCTTTCGAGGAAACCGCGGCTGCTGGAATCGCCCATCAACTGCGTGGTGGGGATAGCCGGTGCACCGCTCATGATGGACGCGGTGGGGGCCGTCGGCGTCACGCTCGTAATCATCGGAGCGGGGGCCGTGGGGGCGGGGGCCGGCGCGCTGATGGTCGCCGGAGCCTGACCGCTGCCATTGACGCTGGCGGTGCCAACGGGATCGGCGGCGTTGGCGGTTACCCCCAAACATCCTGCCATCACGCCGACTAAAAATCGTTTCATGATTGCCTCCTGAATTGAATTCTTTTGTCCGTGCTTCCCAGCAACGGTTTGTCTGCTTTACCCATCGTCACTCAAATTGTGCCGTATGAATTACTCCAGTTTGATTTGTGTTTTTAGTTGTCCCGACATTTCCGAATGATCAATCAGCACCAGTTGTATGACCTTTTCTTGGTAACTTTTGTCGGTCGCAGCGAATGTAGGGGACCACTTTTCCATGTTCAAAATTTGATCATCAAATTCTTTGAAAATCCAAACTGGCAATTGCCGTGCAAAAAATGATCAGGGCGCGGCGTTTTATCCTGCAAATCGACAGCAAAGGAGCAATTTGACTCCTAGTAAGCTCGAAGCCGTGCGCGACTCTGGCAATGTGAAATTTCGAATAAAACTCCCAATCCGCATAATCATTCAACTTGCGAAATTCCAGCGGCGCACTAGGCCTTAGTAGTTCCTATTTTCGCGGCTTTCACTCGAGTCCTGAAATGAGTTACGCTTCGAATCCTCGTTCTGCGCTGGGTTTTTGGGCGGCCGTGCTTTGGTTGTCGCTCCCGGGTGGGGTCTCTGCCCAAATAGGCAGCGCCCCGGTCTCACCTTCTGGCGGCACGACCAATTGGCAGAACAACATGCCCTCCAGCGTCAACGATTGGGCTAAGAATCGCGAGAAGACCAATGAGGAATTTATCAAAACAATGACGCCCACGGGCGTGCCCAACATTTCCGTGAATCCCGTCGCGAAATCGACCATGTCCGCCGTGCAAAATTACTATCGGGTGCGATTCATCATCGCCCTGGCCGGGCTTTTCGTTGTGGTAGCTGTCTTCGTGATCCGAAACCTGCAGCGCTCCACCGCCAAGCATCCGGCCATAAACGATCCCTGGATCCGCTCTCAACTGGCTCAGCAATCGGGTCCGGGTGGTTACACGGCCCAGTAAATATTCCGTTACAGGAATTGGCCCAACGGTTTTTGCACTTCGTATCGCTTTCTCATTCCTCGGCCCCGACCCAACTCGGGGCTTGACTCATCACTTCGCTTCCCGCAAACTGATTGCGATTGCTCCCCTTCCCACCATTGAGAAGTTTCATGAAGTTTCCGATTCATTTATGCGCCTCTCTTTTGCTGTTTCCGGCCGCGACTTCGGCGCAGGAGGCCATCGCTTATAAAGCCGCCCACATCCTCACGGCGGCGGGCGATCCCATCGATAAGGGCGTGCTCATCGTTCAGAAAGGGAAAATTCTGGCTGTCGGCAAAGCGGCCGAGGTGAAACTCCCCGCCGGTACGCAAGAAGTCGATCTGGGCGAGGCGACTCTGATCCCTGGTCTGGTTGACACCCATTCCCACATTGGCATTTACTCCCGGCCCGGTGTACCGGCCAACTCCGATGGCAACGAAATGAGCGGGCCGTTTCAACCGGGCATCCGCGCTCTCGATGCCATCGATCCCCACGATCCGGGGATTCGCATGGCCACCGCCGGGGGAGTGACGGTAGCTAACATCATGCCCGGATCGGGGAACGTCATCGGCGGCCAGACTCTTTATGTGAAATTGCGCGGCGATGGAGTAGAAGCGATGCGGATCGCCTCGGATACCGTGCTGGGCGGTTTGAAAATGGCCAACGGCGAGAATCCCAAAGGTTACGGCCGGCGCGGTCAGGCTCCCTTTACTCGAATGAAAGTGGCTTCGCTGCAACGCGATCAATTCGTCAAAGCTCGCGAGTATCAGAAGAAATGGCAGGCCTACAAGGATAAGGTGGCCAAAGGGGAGAAAGCCGCGGCCCCGGAAGTCGACGCCAGTATGGAACCGCTCGTCGAAGTGCTGGAGAGAAAGCGAACTGTCCACTTCCACAGCCATCGCTCCGATGACATCATGACGGCGATCCGGATTTCCGAAGAATTCAATTTCGAACTGGTGTTACAGCACGTGACCGAAGGCTACCTGATCGCCGATGAACTGGCGAAGCGAAAAATCCCAGCTTCCTTGACACTCATCGACAGCCCGGGCGGCAAAGCGGAAGTGATGAACCTGATCGAAGAGAATGCCGCCTTGCTGGAAAAAGCGGGTGTGCTGGTCGCCATCAATACCGATGACTCGGTCACCGAATCGCGCTTCCTGCTGCGGACAGGGTCGATCGCGGTGCGCGGCGGCATGTCGGAGGCTTCCGCTCTGAAGGCTCTGACTATCAATCCGGCCAAGATGATGCACCTCGACAATAAGCTCGGTTCACTCGTTGCTGGCCGCGATGCCGATTTCGTGGTCCTCTCGGGTGCTCCCTTCAGCGTTTATACCCAGGTGCTCGCCACCTATATCGATGGTGTGAAAGTATTCGACCGGGCCAACGCCAAGGATCACGCTTATCAAACCGGGGGCTTCGCCCTGGCAGATGCCAAGAGTCTCCCCCCCACCTACGCTCCGGCTAAATCGCCGGAGGCCGCGCAGCCAGTTACCGTATCGCCGGCCAAGTCGGAATTGAACACCGGCACAGTCGCCATTGTCGCGGGCCGCATTCACACGGCGTCCGGTGCCGTGATCAATAACGGCGTCATTCTGGTCGATAAGGGCGTGATTAAAGCCGTTGGCCCGGCGGCCGACGTCAAGATTCCGGAGGGAGTTCGCATCCTCACTGCCAAGGAAGTGACGCCCGGCTTGATCGATGTCCATTCCGCCTGCGGTCTATCGGGAGCTTTGAATATTTCGCAGGATCAGGACCAGGACGAAGGAAGCGATCCCAACGGGGCCGACTTGCGTGTACTGGATGCTTTCAATCCGAATGAACCGCTCCTGGAATTCTTGCGCCGCGAAGGGGTAACGGTGATTCACGCACTACCGGGTCGGGCCAATGTGCTGGCCGGGCAGTCGGGCGTCTTCCGAACGTATGCCCCGACCGCCGAGAAAGCCAAGTTGAAGTTCCCGGCCGCGTTCCTGGTGAACCTGGGCGAAGTTCCCAAGAGTACTTACAAGGATAAAGGTCCGCAAACCCGTATGGGCACCGCCGCGTTACTGCGAACCAATTTCACCAAAGCGAATAACTACCTGGCGAAGAAAGCGGGCGATGAGGACAAACGGCCGCCGCGCGATTTGAAGATGGAAGGTCTGGAACCGGTCCTCAAAGGGGAGATCCCGGTTTACTTCAGCGCTCAGCGGGCCGACGACATTGGCACCGCACTGCGAATTGCCGAAGAATTCAAATTGAAACCGGTCATCAATCTGGCGGCCGAGGCCTATTTGATGACTGACCGGCTGGCGAGTGCCAAGGTTCCCGTGGTTGTGCATCCGACCATGCAGCGCGCCGGCGGAAGCATGGAAACTCTGAACAGTCATCTCAGCAATGCAGCCGTGCTGGCGGATAAGAACATTCCCATCACTATTTGCACGGCTTTTGAAGGTTACGTTCCCAAGACGCGCGTTCTGCGAGTGGAAATGGCCCTGGCCATGACCAATGGTCTGGGGGCCGATCGGGCGTTGAAGGCTGTGACGATTGATGCCGCGAAGTTGTTGGGAATCGATAAGGAATTCGGCAGTCTGGAAGTGGGTAAGCGAGCCGACATCGTTTTGTATGACGGCGACCCGTTCGAAAACACCACCCATGTGGTTTATACCCTGATGGACGGCAAGGTCGTTTGGGATCGCGCCGATTATTTGAAACTGCCTTTCGCTCGCCGGGCGTTGCCGTTGTCGACGACCGGCGGCGGCACCTGCTGCATGGGACAGTGGTAGAAGGAGAGTCCTGCCGGGTGCCAATGACTAAGCCATTGGCATTTCAAAAAAGATCGAGAGATCCTGTCAGAATGGTTCCGGTTTTTCGTGAAATACGCAGAAAACTGAAAGCATCTTGATTTGCCAATGGCACCCGAAACCAAGCCTTTGAAATTGAACGATTATAATACCGCTTTATGTTTTCAAGAGATGGGGCAATGACAAACTTACGACTGTCTAAATCTCAACGTATAATTCTAGAAAAGATCAATTCGCATAATGGAGAGATAAACTGGTATAAATTAGGACGCGCTTGTATCGCCCTTCTTGCAAACCCGGCGGATTTTTCACTGCAACCACTATTAGACGCTGAATATATTCGAGAGCAAGCTGTTGAAAATGAGCCGCTGCCCAGGTTGCATATTACTGACAGCGGCAGGGTGGCACTGGCAATCCCTATTCATTCACCGTAAGTCATTACCCAGTAGTAGTTTGGGTGGCACTGGCTATTTGCCAGTGCCCTGAAGTACGATGATACAAAAAACAGACCCCTGATTTAGCATGCTTGCAAAATTCGTAAAGAAGATATAGGCTTTGAGGTGAGGTTTCCTCACTGCCAAGATACCCTTCCCAGTAGTCATCGAATTGAACTACCCGCTGATCCAGACTATCACCTTCAGCTCGACTTCGCTCGAAAAATTTCATTGCAGTGATGTTCCGAAGATGTTTAGGATGATTTGATGTCTAAACGCATCGCTCATCGCAAGACTTTCGAACGTCGACACCAACCGGGCGACTTTCATGAACTGACGTTTTCGATCTATCGACGCTTTCCAGTTCTCGAAGGTGACTATCGCCTAAAGCAGCTCGCACGCTGCATCGACGCTGCGACCGAAGAACTCCGTTTGCAACTCGTGGCATTCGTATTCATGCCGGACCACATCCACTTGCTTGTCTTTCCCTTGGAAAAAGAACCCGATTTGGTCGGATTCCAGGCACGTTTCAAGAGACGGTTTTCACGATTTGTGAAGGAGAATCTCATCGAAACTGGTTCGCCGTTACTCGAAAAGATGATAGTGCGCGAACGGCCAGGAAAGCATTGCTTTCGCCTTTGGCAAGAGGGGCCAGGCTACGACAGAAATCTCTTTACGATGGAAGCTGTTTGCAACTCGATTGAGTATCTTCATGCCAACCCGTTACGAAAAGGCTTATGCGAGCGAGCTACAGACTGGAAGTGGTCCTCGGCTAAATATTACTCCCAGCAGAGTTTAGAAGGGCTAGATGGAGATTTGCCAAAAATACATGGCCTTTCGAAAGACTGGCGTGGATACGAGCTCAAAGGTCGTGAGTTCTTGCTGGGTTGAAAATAGGTTAGGCGAACCGGATAAAATTTGATGTTTTCAGAACGGAACTGGCAGTAGCCAGCGCCTCCCAAACCGTTACTGGAGCATGACTGACGGAGAATGATTGGGGCTGACAGCACCACCACGCAGCAAATAAGCTTATCACTGAACAGCATAATACCACGAACTCGATATTTTGTTAATTTTGTGTACGTCTGCATAGTCAAAATACGATCCTAACCGTTTACTGTTTAAAACCAACTTTGCTGGCCTATACAGCAGACCGTTGGATGATCCGAAAGTTGAATCGGAGTAGATATAAAGAATCGAATCTGTATATATTCTTACTTCAATTATTCCTAAATCACGTAACCTTCCAGTCGGGTAGTAAACCGATTCATTGAGGACGTTTCTATCCTCAATAAATTCTTTCGTGAGTTCCTCGATTAGCTCAGTGTGACGACTCAGGTGAAGCGCTTCGAGATAGCTTATTGAATTGAGTAGTAAAACTATAACTACCAAAAAATTAAAGACAGCAAAATAACCTAGTATGTTTTTAAAAATGGCCAGAACTCCTTTAATTCTACGAACAGCGCTTGTGCTATCAGTAATCATATTCCATGAGCCTTCCCATTTTGCTCGGAAACGAATTTAAGTTACTTTGATTTTTCTTTTGTATTCGCTTTTGGAAACGTGTCATCGACTCGTATGCATTAGCCGTTCCGCCAGTTCCCTTCTTGATCGGTTAGTTACCCTGAAGGCTTTCTCAACCTTTCAGTAGTCGGCGGCATGGCGAAGCCCCATTTACGAGATCCCCAACGCGAACAATTATGGCGGGCGACTTTTCAATCCAGGCAATCGAGCCGGGTGCCAATGGCTAGGCCATTGGCATTTGTGTAAATAATCTCCAATTCGGAGATTCCCTCAGACATACAGGGTGATTCGTGGCCATGCCACTCGCCAATGGCGGAGCCATTGGCACCCAGGATACTACGACCCAACCATTCTTGAATGGTAAATTTCTGTGAAGGGTTACCAGAGCCACCTCTCCTCGACTACTTTTCGGTGAATGACCATTATTGGAAGATGAGTAGTTTGCACTTAACGATCGCCATACCTTCAGTCATTCGTGCTTGTTTGCGATTCTTTTTTGTTCATCATGCCATAAACCAACCCAAATATTGCCCCTAATATAAGGCCTATATGAATAAAAAAATACATCCATATCTCTGGGAGCCTGAGTGGCTGTTTTTTCATATCCTCAGACAGGCTATGCCAAATTTGGCTACCAACATAAACGCCGATAACAGAGCCTATTCCTGAAAATATCAGTGAATATTTCAAGACATATCGGACCAAGTTAGGTGAATGCTTACCCATTGATTATCGACAGAATGTCCAAAATTTAGAATCTCAAAAAAATCGATTAGCGATACCGAATTATGTGCTGTGCTGAAAGCAATCTTTTACCTGATCTGTGAAAACAGCCAGAAAGCAGATCGCTTTGGATGATTGATTCGATCCATCCAATAATAGAAGAGCCAGGTGCAAACGGATCCGCCATTGACATTTCTCCAAGATCCAAAGATTCTATCAAAATAATTGAGTTTTCTCTTTAGATTTCCAGAAAACAGGGAGTATCTTGGTTATCCAATTGGTACCCCGGCATCGACACGAGCTCAAAGGTCGTGAGTTCTTACTGGGTTGAAAATAGGTTATGCGAGCATGAAAAATCGATGTTTTCAGAACGGCACTGGCAATAGCCGGTGCCACCCAAACCGTTATTGGACCATGACTTACGGCGAACGATTGGGGCTGCCAGTGCCACCCCGCCGCCCGATTTTAACTCATTGGTATATAAAGTGACGATCAGTCCAAGGTAATAAGCATTGCTACGGCGGGCGCCATGGTTAGGCCTTTGGCACTCCAAATGGATCGGTTATTTCTTCAAAAAGGTCCCATTTTCACTTGAGAATCCCAGAGAACTGAGTGTATCTTGATACAGGCCATTGGCTCGCAGCTATGAAGAAACAGCGCCCTGTTAAGCCGATACGTCTAGTTCTAGAACATTTGAGATAGAGGAGATGGCATGACTCGACTAGAATTAGCCACGCTAATCGAAAGGACCATCAACTTATCTGGTTATAAAGCCTCCGTTGGAGTGGCTGCGCCCGATGACTCCTCCGGTCCAATCCGCATCTATGTCAGGGTGTCCGACGAATGTGGCAAAAAGACCCAAAGTATCGGCCATGTCGCTATCCTTGAAGACGGCACGATAGAACCGAGATTGTCACGCAAATCAAACGAAATTATGGCGAAGGTTTCTGCGATTCTACAACGCAATCAAAGCGCCTGAGGGAGTTGGTGCGGCCATCGGGTGCCAACGGCTAGGCCAGTGGCATTCAAAATGTATCGAACTATTCTTCGAAGTAGTTTCTTTTTCCTGAGATTCAGAGAAAACTGAGAGTATCTGGGATATGCCAACGGCGTAGTTATTGGCCCCCTGCGAGTTGTTGCGATTATTACCAATATTTATTGTTTTACGCGACTAATATTTCGAACTCTTTTTGGATAATTGGCTATGTTGGACACGCACTTCGATGCTAATCCATTGTTATTTTGGGAATTTGTCGGAGTTGCTTCCGATGCCGCTTTTAAAGAGGGAAGAGTTAATAGAGCTAGAATGCTATTATCGCAAGTTCCGCCAGAATTCCGCGATTTTGTCTGGAAATATAGATCAAGTAGCATTTCCGGCTTCTACATGACTCTTAAGGGCCACTCTTATAGCGCAGAAGCATTAGCAATTAGCAAATGTGGAAATTTTCTCGCCAGCAGATCGAATGACGGGTTGATATATATTTGGGATACAAATCGTGGTCTTATAATAAATTGCCTGGAGACACAATTAAGCAAATCTAGATTGTTAAAATTTAGTACTGATGCAAGTTTGCTTTTCTTCTCAAACGGTAAATCATCTCTTTGTAAGATTCATTTAAATGACGGGTCTTATGAAGATCTGATTAATGATGCTAATTTAAAAATTACAACCGTCATAATGAGTGATACTGCAAATAAAATAATCTACGGAACTTCAGGTGGTGAAATTGGTATATTTGATGTAGAGTCAAAGAAAGTGCAATTCATACTCACCGCGCATGAGAATGAGGTTCAAGCACTTGCTTTATCGTTAGATGGCATTTTTTTAGTCTCTGGATCATACAACGAAATAAAAATTTGGGATTTGGTTAGTGAAAAAATGATGAGCCAACACACAGATGATTATTTTTCTTTGAATTCTATCGCTATTAGCCCAGATAGTAAGTATATTGCAGTTGCTACTATCGGCAAATGTGTTAAACTATACGCATTTCCAAAATTTACTTTCCTTCGAAATTTGGATGGACATAAATCATCTGTGAACCACATTGAATTCAGTCCGGATGGGGGGCTACTATTTTCGTGCTCCGATGATTTTAGTATAAATACATGGGGAGTACCATCAGGCAAATTAGAAAAAGCATATCGAGGACATACCGCAACGGTTTTTAAAATACTTCCATTTCCTGATGGAAATCGTTTTGCTAGCTGCTCAGACGATAAGACCATAAAAGTATGGTCTCAGGACAGTTTAGCGGAAATATTAACATTTTTTGGTCATTCGGATTCAATTATATCAATAGATATCAATAATTCATCAAAGTTATTAGCAAGCGGATCCAAAGATTCTACTATTAAACTTTGGTCTCTTGAATCGTTCAGATTTGAGTGCGAATTGGGAAGTCATGACGATGTAATAATGCGAGTTCAATTCAGTCCGGATGGACAATACCTAGTTTCTGCTTCAGGTGGATTGGATTACGGTTATGATGCTAATCGCGATTTTAATACTCTTAAAGTTTGGGATTTAAATGACGCTTCGTTAAACTACTCTATAAAAACACACTCATCTTGGATTACAAGTTTATCATTTAGTCCGGATTCCAAATTATTATGCAGTGGATCTTTTGATGGATATATAAAAATATGGGATATGCAAAGTAAATCTACAAAATGTCAGTTGTTAATACCTGAAGTTGAAATTAATACGTTAACATTTACACACTGCGGAATGTTTATTCTTTTCGGATGCTCAGACGGATCAGTCCGGACTTGGAATTACGATAAGCATGCACATTCTTTAATACTCATGCAATCATCTTCTTCAATAAATAGTTTAGCTATTTCTCCTGATGGGAATTATTTTGCGAGTGTGAATGATTTTAATGATATTACTATTTGGGATCTTATAAAGCAAGAAGTAAGGATCACTTGGTCTGGTCACGATGCGGTTATTAGAAATGCTCGATTCAGCCCTGACAATAAACATTTGGTCACTGTTTCGGATGATTGTTCCATAATATTTTGGAATTATTTCTATGGATCAGAGCAATTAAGACTAACCGGCCATGATGATATGGTCATCGACGCTTGTTTTGATAGGAATGGGTCATTTTTGGCGACTTGTTCGGCTGATAAAACTATTAAGATATGGGATGCTTCTAACATCGCAAATACTTCTTTTCTATTAAATGATAAAACATCGAATCAAGAAGAAATTGACGTCCCATTTCAAGATGCTGAAATAGATCTTAGAACAGAAAAATATCGTATTTCAAAAACCACTATTTCAGAACCGAAAATCCTACAAAATATCTTAACTTCAGCATCACAATATTCCAAAGCCTTTTGGCATAGCCAGATTGTTGTTAAATCACCGAAAAAGATTGAGCTTTGGGAGAATTTCAAAAAAGAGTGTCTTGATTACTCAGAATTCCTATTATTTATCAAAACCTGTGATTCTCTTCTATCGCAAAACAATGACCCCCAGGAATTAATATCTAATCAAAGGCAATGGGCAATAGATAAGATTAAAAAGCATTAGTTTACTTACATCGTCAGGTGCCAATAGTTAAGCTATTGGCATTCCCAGTTGTATGCGTTCAACCCTCCGCTTTCGCGTCGCGGTTAAAACCGACATGACATCATCTTCCAGCCTGTGGGGTAGCACTTGTTGTGCCAGGGCAATAACCACTCATCAACCCTCCCTGTGACGGTGGCAACCCATAAATGCGTCGGGGTAGTTGGCTATCCCAGCTTGTTCCGGCTCTTCTTCTCATCCAGCACCGAGCGCACCTTCCTCGCCAGAGCCGAAGGTGTAAACGGCTTTTGTAGGAAAGCGAATTCCGCTTCCAATACCCCGTGCCGGACCACCGCATCGTTGGTGTAACCCGATAAGAACAGCACTTTGCAATCGGGCCGCACGGCCGCGATCTTCTCCGCCAGTTGCCTTCCCCCCAGATGCGGCATCACCACGTCCGAAACCAGGATGTCGATGCTCTCCTGCTTTTCCGCAATCTGGATCGCTTCGCGGCCGTCGCGGGCTTCGAGCACCGCGTAACCGCAACTCTGCAGGACGTGCCGGGCCAGCGAGCGGACCGCTTCCTCATCCTCGACCAGAAGAATGACCTCATGGCCGCGCGGGATTGGTCGAACCTCGGTTTGCAACGTATTCCCGGAGGAGAGCACTCCCACCTGGGGCAAATAGATTTTGAAGGTCGTGCCAATTTTCAATTCGCTGTAGAGCTCGATGTGCCCGCCGCTTTGTTTGACGATGCCGTGCACGGTTGCCAGCCCCAATCCGGTTCCCTGCCCCTGCGATTTGGTCGTGAAAAAGGGTTCGAAAATATGTGCCCGGTTTTTTTCATCGATCCCGCTGCCATTGTCGCTCACGGCCAGCATCGAAAACCAGCCGGGCTGTACATCGGTGTACCTCCGGCAATAAGTTTCATCCAGTTCGATGTTGCTGGTTTCGATGGTGATTTTGCCCCCCTGCGGCATGGCATCGCGGGCATTTAAGGCCAGATTCATGAGAATCTGTTCCAGTTGCCCCGGGTCGGCCTTGACCGGACCGAGCGACGGTTCCAGATGCGTCGAGAGCAGCACATCTTCACCGATCAGGCGGCGCAGCATTTTTTCCGTGTCCGTGATGATCGTGTTGAGATTCAACACTTTAGGTTCCAAGACCTGCTGTCGACTGAACGCCAGGAGTTGACGAGTCAAGGCTCCCGCCCGCTCTCCGGCTTTTTGAATTTCGATCAGGGAATCGCGGGTTTCATCTTCCGGGCCGATTTTTTCCAGCAAGAGATCGCTGTAGCCGTTGATAATGGTCAGCAGATTGTTGAAATCGTGGGCGATACCACCTGCCAGCTGGCCGATGGCCTCCAGTTTTTGCGATTGATGGAGCTGGCGATGCAGTCTCTTCTCCTCGGTCAGGTCGCGCATCATGAACGAGAAGTAGCGCAGCACGCTTTCCTCGTTTTTGTGCGCGATGATGGTCTGCGAGACGGGAATTTCGCCGCCATCCGAAGCCAGCAGGGTGGTTTCGCCGACCCAGGAACCGAGTTTCACGGCAGTCGGAATACCGATTTCATGCAGCTGTTTCACGGCCCGCTGCGGAAAGTAGCTATCCATTTTGATCGAGGATAGATCCGCGGAAGAGCCCAGCCCGACCATGCGACGCCCGGCCTGATTGACGAAGATCAAGTGGCCCGCCGCATTGGCCATCCCGACGAAATCGGGCGAGGACTCGAGCACCGCCACCAGACGATTGCGATTTTCCTCGGACTGCATGCGTTCGCTGATGTCCCGGATGATGGCGGTGAAATGCTTCTCCCCTCCCACCTGACTCTGAGAAATCGAGGCTTCGATGGGAAATTCCTCGCCGTTGGCGCGCAGTCCGATGACGCTCGAGTCACCGCCCATCTGACGGCTGGTGACCCCTGTCATCGAAAATTTCTGAATATGGCTTTCGTGCACGTACTGATAACGCCGCGGTAGCAGAATATCGAGTTTCTGGCCGAGTATGGCCGCGCTTTTGTGCCCGAACATCTTCTCGGCGGCCGGATTGAAGAGCAGAATCTTCTGATAGGCATCGACGGAGATGATGGCATCCATGGCCGAATTCAAGATGGCTTCGAGACGGGCTTTGGTTTCGGCGAGCGTCGATTCGAAGCGTTGCCGCTCGACGGCGAACAGCACCGATCTCGTCAAATCCATCCCGATGACGGAGCGCTTGATCAGATAATCCTGCGCACCGTGATGCAAGGCCAGCAGACCGAGTTCGTCCGAATCGTTGCCGGTCAGCACGACGATGGGACAGGTGGAGACGCACTCGCGCATGCGCGACAGCGTTTCGATGCCCTGGCTATCGGGCAGTCCCAGATCGAGCAGAATGACGTCGACCTGTTCGGCTTCGAGGAACTCGAGAGCTTCGCTCAGCCGCGTCACCGACTTGAGCTGGACGTGTTCCAGAAAGGCCAGAGACTCCCGGGCCAGAAGGACATCCGTAGGGTTATCTTCGACGAGTAAAACGGAAATCGACTGTTTATTTTTCATGATTTCAGTTCTCGGGAGGAAGAGTTACGACCGCGAACCAAAAGCCTTCGATCGATTGAACGACGGAGGTGAATTTCTGAAAATCCACGGGCTTGACGATGTAGCAGTTGGCGTGATGGTTGTATGCGGCCAGGATGTCCCGTTCGGCATGGGAGGTGGTCAGAACGATTACCGGAATTCTTTTAAAGCGTTCGTCGGTTTTGAGCTCGGCCAGCACTTCGCGACCATCTTTGCGGGGCAGATTGAGATCGAGCAGGATCAGATCGGGCCGGGGAGCGGTGGCATAGGCTCCTTCCTGGTTGAGAAAGGCCATCGCTTCCACGCCGTCGCTCACCTGGTGCAGTTGATTGAACAGACGGGATTCCCCCAGGGCTTCCCGGGCCAGTAGAGCATCGGTCGGGCTGTCTTCGACGAGCAGAATTTCAATGGGTTTGAGTCGTCCTGTTGTCATGAGGTTTTCGCTCCTTTGTCCGGGACGGTGAAGTAGAACGTCGAACCTTTTTGGGGAGCCGATTCCACCCAGATCTGGCCCCCGTGGCGTTCGACGATCTTCCGACAGATGGCCAGCCCCATGCCGGTTCCCGGAAACTCCGCGCGATTGTGCAGGCGCTGGAAAATGATGAAAATCCTATCGAAATAAGTCGGGTCGATGCCGATGCCATTGTCGCGCACGAAAAAGCACCAGTCCTTTTCCCGCTTCTGGGCACCCACTTCGATGCGCGGCGTCTCCTTGCAAAACTTAATGGCGTTGGAAATCAAATTCAAAAAGAGACGGGTCAACTGCGTGGTATCCGCTTGAACGGCTGGCAGGGGGCCGACTTGAATTTCCGCCTGAGTTTCCGCAATGGCCGACGACAGGGACTCGAGAGCTCGCTGAACCGGCTCCGAACTTTCGATCAGGCTCAATTCTTTTCCCTGGGTTGTCACACGAGAGTAGGCGAGCAGATCGTTGATGAGCGTCTGCATCCGTTCCGCCCCTTCGACGGTATGTCGGATCAGCTCGTCGGCCGATGCGTCCAGCTTTCCCTGATACCTCTTCTTCAAGATTTGAACGCAGCCCGAGATCGCCCTCAACGGTTCCTGCAGATCGTGCGAAGCCACGTAAGCGAATTGTTCCAACTCGCCATTGGATTTGGAAAGATCTTCCGAGAGTTTCTGATAAGCCCGGGTCGAACGCTGTCGCTCCTGAAAGTTGCGATAGACATACGTATAGAAAACACCCAGACCAGTGAGACCGGCTATGCTATTTCCGAAAATGAAACTCATGGCAATTAGATAGCTACGATTGTCGCGCTCCTGGCGAACGGAAAGCAACTCCCGTTCCTCCTTTTGAAATTCTTCCAGCAGGTTGCGCAGCGCGCGAAGTTCTCTTTCGTGCTTTTTGCTGGCAAAGAGCGTTCGGGCTTTCTCGAAGTCTTCGCGTCGAAGTTCCGTCAGTTCCTTCAACGTGGTTCGCAGCTGCATGTAGAGCGGCCTTAATTCTTCAATACGGCGAATCTGGCTAGGATTATCCGCCGTGAGTAGCCGGATTTCCTCCGCCTGATGTTGGAGGTTTTGTTCGATTTCCAAAGCGTCGATGAGGAATTGTTCGTCGTCGGTAATCAGAAAGCCGCGCACTCCCGATTCCAGTTCGACCAGGCGGCGGAGAATCTTTTCGCTGACATCCAGTACTTCCTGAGTGTGAGAAACCCAGATCTCGCTTTCTCGAAGCCGTCGGGTGTTTGCGTAAGAGAAAAGGAAACCGGTAGCCAACAGAGCGAGGAGCAATCCCGCGCCCCAAAAAATGGATCGATTGTTGGCCTTGAACATTTCTACCTACCACCGAGAATGCAACCGCTTGGAGCATCCCCCGACCGAAGACAACCTGGGTTGAGTTCTAATCTTTCGGGCGCGAGAAAAGATGCGAACAGATACTTGGAGATCTATCGGCATTCTTCCAATGAAGTATTTGAAAAGAAATCTACGCTAAATCTCTTGGCTAATCCATTCAATATTTTTTTGTAAGTAGTTTAACTATCAATACTTAAGAAAAGCGATTAAATATTAAGTGATTTAACGGAAGTGAGTCTTCTAATAATGAAAATTTCAATTCAACAATAATACTACATGACAGCCGATGGCTTCGCCCCGGCCGATGTGGCCGACCTTTTCCCCGGTCTTTGCTTTCACGCTGATTTGTGAAACCTCGGTCTTCAAGATTCGAGCGACATTCTCGCGGATAGCCTGTTTCACCGGGCCGAGCTTCGGCTCCTGCGCGAAGATGGTGATATCCACATTCCCCACCCGATACCCGGCGGCTTCCACCTGACGTAAAGCTTCTGCCACGAACTCGGCAGAGTCGCGATTCAAATGGCGGGGATCGGTGTCGGGAAAGAGGTCGCCGATATCGCCGAGCGCAGCCGCACCGAGCAGAGCGTCCGTCAGGGAATGCAGTACGACATCGGCATCGGAATGGCCCATCAACCCGCGGCTATGTTCGATTCGAACGCCGCCCAGAATGAGCGGGCGGTTCGCTTCCAGGCGATGAGTGTCGTGGCCGCTGCCAATACGCATAGATTTGTTACCAGTTAATCGAGTTGCTTCTATTTAACCGGTGGAACGCGCTGGGTCAACCACTGAGCCATCTCGTGCGAGAAGCTCAACCCCGTCTGGGTATTGTGGCGGCCGGTGGGATTCACATAAGCGGTCACTTCGATTCCTCGGGAACGAGCGAAGTAAAGGAAGCTTTCCACCTGGGAATCGATGTTGAATTCATCCTTTTTGCCGTAGGCCACGAACATGTTCAGCTCACCCGGCTTGACCTGATAACTTTCCAGCATTTCGGTCGGGTTATCGGCGGCAATCTTGGCGACGGTATCCGGCCCTTTCCCGAACAGATGATCGGAGAGCTGGCGTTTGCGAACGATCAGCAGGCCACCGTAAAACTTGGCGATGGGGGCATGCCGTTTCAATTCTTCATCGAACTGAAAGCAGTTCGGATCGAACTTGCCGAAGTAGTCGCCGTGGCAATCGGAGTAGCGAATGTTCAACGGCGGCATGATGCCGATGGCGTTGCCGACCTTATCCCGGTGTTTGATGCCGAGGTTGATGGCGCCGTAGCCGCCCATGCTAGCTCCCGCGAGAACATGAGCGTTGCGGTCGGGCAGCACGGAGAAGCCCTGGTGCAGAAAATCCCAGATATCGATCATGATGTAGTCGTCGAAGCGGCCGGCATTGCTATTGATGTAAAAACTTCCCTTGTTGCGCAGGGTGGGGTGGTTTTCCACCCGGCCATCGGGCGAGGCGATGATCATATGCGGGAGTTCGCCGGAACGTATGCTGTCGTCGAACGACTTGACCAGGCTCAGGAAGTTCTTTTCATCTTGACCGAGGCCGTGCAGCCAGATCATCAGTGGATAGTGTTTGGTTTTGTCGTAACAGGGAGGGAGGTAGACGTAAAGGTCGCGTTTTTCGCACAAAGCGGAGGAATACAGCCGCCGGTCGACGCGATGGTTGTAGGTGTAGTCCAGGACCTGCCCGGCCAGCTTGCTATTGAGTCTTTCGATTTCATTGCGCGGCAGCAGTCGCAGGGGACCAATGCCGCTGAATTGGGCTTCAGCGAGCCCTTGAACACCCAGTAATAAAACCAGTACTAACAGAAATGGCCGGACGAGTCTCATGCCCACCCCACGGAATAACTTACCCTCGTGGATTCGACCATCATTAATAGCCGACTTGATTTGGGCTGGGAACTCCAATTGGAATTCGGGCGAGTAGAGGGTTGGCCGGGGCGATAAAATCGATTATTCGCGAAATTTGGGAAAGCTCGGCAGGGGTTAATCCCCACCGCCTCCGCAACCTCCACAACCTCCTCCACCATCCCCGCCCCCGCCGCCGTCGCTTGACGAGCAACCACTACTGGAGTTGGAAGAAGAGTTCACTACGTTGGAGGAAGCTCGGAGTGGCCGAAGAACGCTTCCCAGATCTTCGAACTGTCCGCCTGCCAGTACAACCGCCCCAAACAGTGCTACCGGCAGACCGATCCCTTCCGCCGTGTCATTCAGTTGAGGGTTGGGGGAATTCCAGGAGGAATGTTTCACCTTCAAACTTTTCAGGAAGCGATTTCCAAAGCGGGAGTTTCTTGGGATCACGGCCAGGTTGATCAGTGTAACCACCAGGGTGGCAATACTGAATCCAATGAGAATGCCGACCGGTTTCCCGCGTTCGACGCCGATGAAGATTTTGGTTAACCCGAATAAGAGCAGGAGCACGAACGGCATAATCGCCAGCCAGCGAATCAGATTCACGCGACCCGGGGAGAGGATCAGACCTTTTTCGATGAGGGAATCGCGAATCTCCTCAATCGGCAGCTGGCATTTTTTCTGAGCAGTACCGGCATTGAGCTGGGTGAGATGGCTATCGTACACGGCGCGTTCCCAGTTGCTGGCGTCCGCGGGCAACGGCTGAAGTTGGATAAAGCGACCGTTTTTGGCATCCACGCCCAGGCAGCCTTTACGATTCAGTTTCGCCGTGGCGGTGATGAACACTCGCTCCGGTCCGTTTTGCAGGTAAGCCACTTCGTAATCGGTCAGGTCGGGCTCGGAATTCTGCGGCACCGGGCCGATCTTGAGCAGTGCCCGAATCAGAACGCACCAGATCAGGGAGAGCGCTCCCAATTCGGCATAGAGACCGAGAAACTCCGGCCCCTTCCAGTCCAGCGGATTCATTTCCGCGCCACAACCGACGAGGGCAACCATTACCAGACCGCTGAAGGCGTACTGGGCTACATTTTGCACCTGGCGCTTGGGAATGATCCAGTTTTCCTTCCAGTTGACTCTTTTCCAGGCGAGGTTTCTGCCGAAGCGCTCTTCGGATGCCGGCCAGAGATCGAGCGGTGGAGCTTCCTGGAAAAATTTGTGATAACTCTCGAGAGTACGGCGGTACCATTCGTCATGCTTTTGGTGTTCTTCCGGTCCGCCCTTGGTCGGCCCGTGATGCAACGGCTGGCCCAGATAGTTCGGGCAGAAATCCTGCCAGTACTTGCGGGTGTAGACTAAATGAAGGTGCCAGACCTGATCGATTTCTTCGGATGGGGTGACCGGATGACCGGCCGCCATCGCCAGGAAGCAGAACCGCTTGTATTCCTGCAAGGCTCTCTGGGCATAATGGAGAGACCAGCCATTTTCGCGGGCCAGTCGGGCCGCGAAGGTCAATCGGGTTTGCGGATCGTCGAAGGAGTAACTGGCGATGCGATCGAAAAGCTTCTGCTGATCAAGATCCATAGGAGCCCTTTACGAGTAGAAGTCGTGGCGTTCCATCGAACTCGAATTTCCGCGGCCGTTCTGGAATTTCGTGGCAGTGATCCTTCAAAAAGGTGTTCGATTCGGCCGCCCCGATTATTAAAGACGATCCATTTTCTTAACTGAAGATTCTTTCTGGAAACGCAGGCGGAAGTCAGGACATATTGGCGGAAGGAAAACTCATGGCCGGAAAAAGTAGGAAAAAGTTTAGAAATCGGCATTTTTTTAGAAAATCGGGTTGGCGTGCAAGAGCGGGAAAAAACTGAGATTATTGCCCGGCGGGAGCCGAATTGCTTGGGGATTCTCAAGTTCTCCCAGTTTCTCAATATCGACCTAATCCAGCACGCATACTATACTAATTAGTATGGTTTCGACACGTCAAACGCCGCCGGCGGTCGTCGGTTCGCAGCGTATCCCTGATACTCGAGTCAGTCTGCTGCTTCGCATTCAGGATCCCGCTGATACGATGGCATGGAATGAATTCATCGGACTTTATGCTGCGATTGTGTACGGCTTCGCGCGTAAACGCGGCCTGCAGGATGCCGATGCGGCCGATCTGATGCAGGAAGTGTTTCGCAGTGTGGCCCGCGCTATTGGGGGCTGGTCGTACGATACCAACAAAGGAAAGTTTCGATCCTGGTTGTACGCGATCACCCGGAACAAAGTATTTAATTTCCTCGATTCGCAGCGTCGCCACCCGCGGGGTTCAGGGGATTCGAACGTGCATCGCCGGCTCGAAGAGCAGACCGAAGGCGGCGAGGATCAGGATCAGTGGGATCAGGAATACGAACGGAAGACGTTCGCCTGGGCCGCCGATCAGATTAAGGACGAGTTTCAAAAAACCACCTGGCAGGCTTTCTGGATGACCGCCGTTGAGGATAAATCCGTGAAAGAAGTGGGCGATCTGCTCGGTATGTCCCCTGGAGCCATTTATGTGGCCAAAAGTCGAGTAATTGCTCGCCTCCGGGAGAAAATTGCCGAGATACAGGCCGAATAGACAACTTGTCTGGGAATACTCAGATATCCTGGAAGACGATTTGCATGACAACTGTGACCGTGACCGCCTGCCCACCTCCTGAGAGGCTCAAAGCTCTGCTCGATCAGCAGCTGACCGAAACAGAGACTTGCGAAATCGTCGCGCACCTGGATGCCTGCGAAAACTGCTCGCAAAAACTCGAAGAAATTGCCGGCGGCGGCGACAAAGTCCGTCAGCTCGTCAAACATTGCGACAAGGAAAAGCCAGATACCACTTCCGCTTACTGGCCGGCCCTCGAACAGATCGAACAGGAATTCAAACGCTCCACCTCCGATCGCACCGCGCTGGTCCGCACCAAACCGGGTCAGGAAATTTCTCCGGTGGATACCCGCCAGGAGATCTCCTTCGACTTTTTGGATCCTCCCGAACAGCCCGATTCGCTGGGCACTCTGGACCGCTTTCAGATTCTCAATGTGATCGGTCGCGGCGGCATGGGCGTCGTCTTTCGGGCATTGGATGCCTGCCTGGAACGCATCGTTGCCATCAAGATGCTCGATCCGCAGTACGCCAAGAACGAACTGGCGCACGATCGCTTTTGCCGCGAAGCGCGCTCGGCTGCGAAGATCATGCACGAAAACGTAGTGACCATTCACCACGTCGATGAGAACGAAAAGAAAGAACTGCCTTATATCGTCATGCAGTACGTGAAAGGGCAGTCGCTGCAGGATCGGCTCGACAACAAGAAGGCGATGGAGCTTTACGACATCGTGCGCATCGGCAAGCAGATCGCCTCCGGGCTGGCGGCCGCGCACTCGGAAAATCTGATTCACCGCGATGTCAAACCGGCTAACATTCTCATCGAAGAACGGACCAATCGCGTTCTTCTGACCGATTTCGGCCTGGCCCGCATGAGCGAGGATGTGAAGCTGACGCAGACCGGTTTTGTGGCCGGTACACCTTTGTTCATGTCTCCCGAGCAGGCGCGCGGCGAAGCCGTCGATTATCGTTCCGACCTCTTCAGCCTGGGCAGCGTGCTGTATGCGATGTGCACCGGCAGCCCGCCGTTCATCGGTTCAACGCCGTTTCTGGTACTGCGCAGCGTTACTGAACTGAGCCCCAAGCCCATTCAGGAGCTAAATCCCACCGTTCCCGATTGGCTGGCCGAAGTGATTGAAAGACTCTTGGCCAAGGATCCCAAGAGCCGGTATCAGTCGGCGGCGGAAGTGGCCGATATCCTGGAACAGGAACTGGTTTCGATTCCCCGGCGCTCCTATAAAACGTCGGTCCGCACGCGTACCCCGTTGTTGCCCAAGATCACGCGCGGCGTCTCGGGCCGTCGGCTCAGTTATATCGGACTGGCTTCGCTTCTATTAACGGCAGGTTTACTTACCACCGAAGCGACCCGTCTCACGCACTTCACCGTGCTGGGGCAGCGAAATTTGTCCTCCGCGAAGCTCGGATCTGGTGAAGTCGATGATGCCCCGCAGAAGCCCAAGCAGTTATTGCCCGTGAAATCGGGACCTGTTTGGGGAATAGCGTACAGCCACGACGGTAAGATGCTGGCCACCGGCAGCGAAGATGGAGCCATCCGCTTTTGGAATGCCAAAACCGGCGAAGCAAACTTTACGATCAATAACGCGCACAACGGCCCGATTTGGGCCCTGGCCTTCAACAACGACGGCACGGAAATCTATTCCTGCAGCGATGATGGTCTACTGAAACTCTGGCGGCTATCGGACCAAAGGTACACGAAGTTCATGCCGGTTGAATCTGGCATTCGGTCTATCGCCGTCAGTAAGAGCGGGCAGTATGTGGCCACCGGAGCACGAAACGGCGTGGTTTCCATTCACGATATTCGCCAGGGGGTAACGCTCGCTTCCCTGGCTTCGCATGATGGGCCGGTAATGGCTATGGCGTTTTCGCCGAACGATGAAATTCTAGCCAGCGGCAGTATCGATAAAACTGTCAAGCTCTGGCAGGTGAACCCTAAAAATACCCGCAATGCGTTAGTGCCAAAAAACATCTTGAAGCATGAGACTTCCATTTACACACTGGCCTTTTCGCCGGATGGGAAGTTGCTGGCCACCGCCGGATGGGATAGCGAAATCCGCATCTGGAGCATGGCGAAGGATAATATGATCAAGCAGTTCGAAGCGCATCGCAGCGAGATCTTCGGCTTGAAGTTCAACCCGTTAAATTCCGAGTTGATATCGGTGGGTAGCGACCGGATGGTCAAGTTCTGGGAAGCGGAATCGGGAACCCTCAAGCACGCTTTCCGGGCTCACGATGGGCCGATCACGAATATCACCTTCGCTCCGGACGGTAAGACGTTTGCGACGTCGAGTCGCGATGGCACCGTGCAGGAGTGGGACACGCCGCGGTAGGAGATGCTATATCGGCAGGATGAATCTCCTGGTATCGGTTTTAAGAAGGAACCGCAGAGCCCGCCGAGATCGCAGAGAGAGTAGAGAAAAGAGTCACATCAATCCGTTTTGTTTTTTGGTGCCAATGGCTTAGAATTAGAATCTCCAAAAAACGAGTAAACCCTGTGGAAGATGCAGATTTTCGGGGGTTTTCTGCTCTCAAGTGCATATTTCGAATAACAATCTCTTTTCGTTTTGGAACGATGCGATTCTTTGCTCAAACCGAAAGAGTGTTCTGACTTTTTGTAGGCTCCTAGTTTCACGAACCGTCCAAGAATCGGTGCAGTACGGCAAGTTCAATAACTCTCCTATTCAAAAGAAATTCCACCCAAAGAAACAATCACTATTTCAACTGGATGATGTAGTAAGGAGTGTTTTTCTGGCTATTTCCTCTTCTTTCAAAGTCTCCCGTATCAACGTATTAACTTCTTCTTTCGTCCATGCCAAACCTGTTTTGCCAAATGGTCGAACAAAAGAACTGAAGTATGGTAAAGGAGATTCTCTCATTTCTGGTGGAAAATTGTATACTTTTTTAGTTAGATCATCGAGGTGCAGGAATTGCAATCTTGCTTGGGGTGAATGATGTCCCATGTTAAATCGAACAAAGGCATAGCCTGAGCCGTCAAGGTTAAACAGTCGCTCCAGCTCAACAGCTGGATTTTCTGAGTACACCTCGAAAAAAGTTACGGGATTACCAGAAACAATCTTTATGAAATCGTCACGAGTTTCTGCAATCGCGACTGAAAAATAATTGTTCATCAATTAGATCTCATAAATCAAAAATGCTATGAATTGGTATTTTTTAGTCTGTCGCCATCGTGGCACACGCCACTATCCAATGTTTATTCCGCAAAGATCATCACTTTTTCGTACTCCAATATGCCCTGCCTTGCGTCAGCCCTGCAACAGATTTCGGTGGGGAGATTTCAGAATATTTACAAGCTCATTCTCTCTCCTTGTCTACGAGCCCATGCCACACAACGCCCTGACTTGTCATTCATTCACGATGAGTGATATGGGTAGCGAAGGCCTTCTCTTAGATGCAATTGCGTCCCTCGAGCGCTCCGCTGCGCGTCGCGGTTAAGCTCTGGTGTTTACGTCGATGCATCGCAAATGGAAAAACACAATTTAGCGACGCATCGGAGGCTTTGCGCAGATGCGTAAAAACTCCGCGGGAGGAGAATCGTAACGCATCTACGCTTCGCTGCGATGCGTCGCTTACGCGACTTCACCCAATTCATATAAATGAATTAATATTCCGAGCAGCTGCGAAGCTTAAGCAGGCCAAACGGTAACTGGAAAGTAGGTTTTGAATGGGGGAAATCAGCAAAAAACTCGCATCTCGACTTCAGAAAGCAAAAGATCGACTTACCGATTTGAGCCGGCAACTGGCAACCGATTTTGCATGCGTTCCTAAAAATCCGACAGCGAGTAAAACTCTTGGTCCGTCCGACTTGGACCCGCTTCACACCTTCTACATTGCGGGCCAAAATTTCGCCTCCTATTTTTCCGAAAAGGTTTCTCAGTTCCCTGAGCTCACGCCCTATTACGATATTATGGCTCAGGCTCAAGAGGAATACATGCCCAGCGCCCCTCCAATGAGTCCCTTAACTAATAGCTATTTCACGCTTTGGGCTTTTTTTGACATGAAATTTGGTCGGGATCAGGAAACGATCTCTCAATGCATTATGGATTTAGCTGGACCGCTGAAAATGGACGCTATCGCAAGCGAAACGATCCGCCGGATGCAAGCTTCTCGCATGGGAATTTACGAAGTGATCGGCAAGGAAGGCAATCGCTGCAGAATGCGGGAATTGGTTACCGAAGATGAATTCGTTTGTCATGTGGCCAGTGGTTATCAAGGCTCGCGGGGAGAACTTTGGTATGTCCGCCTCGGCCCTCCACTGAACGAATGGTTCGATTATCATGTCGTCATAACTACTCCCTATGTTTTGTTGGGTGCCACGAAGGTCGACTGGGTAGCTTACTTGAAAAAGTCCATATTGGGTTCGTCTGATATGAGGAAAGCCCTTCATCAGTTCTTGAAATATGGAAAGGCGAGCGTTTCCCGAAAGGCCGACGAATCCTGGAATGAGTTTATCTTCCAAGCTTACCATCATCACAAAACGGAAGTAATCTTCTTGTCCGGAATTCCCGATGTAAAGGGAAGTCTCCCCCACGCCTAGTTTTAGAGGGAAAAACCATACTCTCCATGCGAAAAACCTCGCCCCGTTTCTCGAAGATGGATTTTTTGCCGTGAATCATTCGCAATCTCGCAGATCTTGTCCGCCGCACACCCTTAAACGATTAATCAAACGCTTCCTTGCCCAAAATTCTATCCACTACCCAGCAACCTTTGACATGCGGACGATTACTACGGCAGTGCTGAATAATCTCTTGATCGTCGCAACCAGCCTCTTCGAGGGCCGTTGCGAGAAGGGGTAGATTATCGAAATTGCGATTGTCGTAACAATACTGGGCTTGTTCAAGTACTACCGGGCTCCTCCAACGTGTATCGAAAACATGTGGCCGAAATGGATGCCAGAAAACATCATGAATTAATTGAACCAGTCGTGGACGACTTTCAATTCTACGAGCGGGACGATCATCACTCCAGAAGGCATCCAACAGAGCCGCCCAGGCATCGGCTTTTCTTGGAAACGACGCATCAGCAGGCGCTATTGCGTTATATGTTTTATTTCCCGTGATGTCTGATTTGCTCAATTCAAATGCCACCTTTCGAGCGGCGTAGTAACATTGCTCCAATTCTTCCGAGGTCGCCAGACCATCCGCAAATTTTTCCGCCGTGATGACGGCAGCACGGCTTCTGCTATCTTCCAGGGAATTCCATATTGCACGACAGCAGGCACAGGCAAAGAGTCGAAGCTTTCTGTGACAAGCTTGCGCCTGATAAAATTTCATCAACTCAAATGGAGAGTTACAGCGGAGCCATTCTTCCTCGGTCATGAATCACTCCGGAACTCGCCTCTGAATTACGCAGAAATTGAAGAAGGGAATTGCTACTTCGTCATCTCCAATTTCAAAAGACACCGCTGTGATGTTTTGGGTTCGCCAGTCGAAAACAAAAAAACCAGTTGAAGACCGCTATTCTTTTTCCCCCCCGGCATTCGCTCTTTCACAAGATCATTTCTGCATATTTCTTTTACCAACGTAATTGAATGAGAACGTTTCAAACTGTGCGCGCTTTTCGGGCACAGCCGCTTTATCTAATATGAGAATTTCCGAGGGGAATTTCCGCTAAACCCTTGAAAATACAGCACTTTTTACCATGCCCAAAGCTGAGAAACTACTTTTGGCACGCTTCCTGCATTAAGGCTTTCCGTCGGGTGTTAATTCCGACTATTTCGGTTGACGCACTAAATCCCTCCCGCGTCAGTTCCTACGCCGAAATATTTCGTTGCAATGGAGTATTTTGAGAATGAAGAACTATCTTCCCATTTTGATGGCGTCGGTGTTATTGATTTTCGGGGCGGGAACGCTGTTGATTAGCGAGATGAATAAAGAACGAAATCCCGCCGGATTCCGCTATTTCGCCAGCGATGCCGAAGCCAAAGAAGTCATTAAAGAAGAATCGGATCGCGCAGTAAATCTCGAAGAAAAATTGAACGAAACGACCCTTCGAATCGCCACCCGCTTCGATGCCACGCGCAAACTGGTCATCGGGAAAATGAGCCTGCTCGCGACCGTCGAACTCTACAACGATTTAAATCGCCTGGCACACGATCCCACCCATCCGGAAGATGGCTGGGTTTCCGAGTTCGAACGCTATCACTGGATTTCGCGACAGATTCGTATGAACATTGTGCACGTCGTTCTGCCTGCGGAAAAGAAACAACTGTTGCCTCGCGTGCTGGCCGAACTGAACGCGCTGGATTGGGTGCTCGCGGATATGTGATTTCAAACTTCTGCCTTAAACGCCAGCAGGGCGGGCTAACCTTTTTCGGATTAGCCCGCCCTGCGTTGTTTAGTGGACAGTGGATCCGATTAGAATCGGAACTCGATACCCGCACTGACCGACTGCAACCAGTAATCGGTCGACTTGTTCAGGTAAGTCGGTCGAGCCACGCCGGAGAGCGTACCGGGAGGAATTTGCGACGTGTTGATAACGGTATCGATCTGGTCACCCGGTCGCTGTACCGAGCTGACATACAGCACGTTGTAACCGACGAAGGCTCGCGTGTTCTGGGTGATCTGGTAGCCGATGGTGCCACCCAGTTCCGGGAGGAAGGCGAAGCGGTCCTTGCTGTAGCTGCCGATGTTCGAAGGCAGGGCCAGCAGGCCACCGGTGCCGACCACGGGGGTCTGGCCGGGGATCTGAGCGACCGTGGCTCCGAAGATATTGACCTGGCTGTGCATGTCGCCGATCGCCACGGTACCGCGGTAACCGAAGATCCAGTTGTCGCGTCGGATTTCACCCGTCAGGCCAACCTGGCCGCCGTTGAAGTCGTTCTTGGTATTGAACGAATCGAGTACGGTGAACGTCGTTCCCAGGGGAGCCCGCACGCCGTTCGGATCGGTTGCCGTCAGGTTTTCCTGAACGCTCAGCGATTCATCGAGTCGGAAATAGCGATAGCCGATCAGGAAATCCATCCGCGAACAAGGATCGCAGAAGAGGTTCTTGCGGAAGTTGAGGTCTCCGGTCCAAACCTGACTGCTGGAGTTGACCTGCACGGTACCGGCCAAAACCGGCGACAGATTCGGGTTCAGGAACGATACCAGCTCCGTGAACTGGGTGCCGGTGACTGCGTTGAAGAACGGTCGGAACAGACCCGGGTTCCCCGCATTGCCGGCCACGAAATTGGCCGATTGCTTGGGAACATAAAGCAGGCTGAAGTCGATGCCGCAGGTGTTCTGGCTATCGAGCCAGCCGCCGCCGCGAATGCGGAAAGCCGACTGCCCGTTATCCAGGATGTTGCTGTTGCCGTACAGAATGCGGGTATTGGGATCGCCCAGCGTACCGGCGGTGGTTACCGGCAGCCCGGCGGGGGCCGTCGTGACCAGCGGCGGGATGGACATGCCCTTACCCCAGACCCAGGCGTACTCACCGCTCAGCCAGATCCGACCGTTAGGCCCGCAATTGCAAGGCAGATTGCAGGTGGCATCAGTCGTTCCACAGACTTCCGTGAGGAAGTCAGGTTTGGACTTCCTAATCACGCCGATCTGCGGCATAGTCTGGCTGATCACGCCCTGCTGAGGAACCGTTTGGATGATTCCCGTGCTGGCCGGTACGCTGCTGGGTGGAACGATACCCTGTTGAACGGTGGGAACGGTCGTCGTAATGACCGGGGCGGCCACGCCATCCGAATTGATCTTGGGGGCGGTGGGAGTACCGGGTTGAATAGCCGACGGTACCGTCGTGGTCGGCATCAGGGAAGGAACCTGAGGTACCTTCTGGGGCACGACCATCGGAGCGGGAATCAATTCCTGCCCGGCGGCGGCGTAGCTGCTGGCGTCACCGGAACCGGAATAGTTGGTGGGCAGTCCGTTCGTGGTGGGGGTCGAGTTCCCCTGGAACATCATCGACAGCCCGGGCAGTGGCGTCGGCTTGAAGCTGTAGCCACCATCGCCTGCCCAACCGACTTGCACGATAACCGGTAAGTCGGACTTGGCGTATGGCTGTTTGTTGTTTGGATTGTAAGGAGTCAAGAGCCGGTACGATTGGGGCGTCGGCGGAGTTTGAGCTTTCGAGGGCAAGAGTTTCTCCGCCCAGTCGGCATCGATGCCGGAGCTTTGGGCCAGACTTACACCTGGAGCGAACAGACACCCGGCCAATGCTCCATAGAGCGATCGTTTGAACTTTTTCATAAGTCCCCTTTTTTCACACTGAGGCATGGGTGGGGTGAAATGGGATTAGAGTCCCGTTCTCGCCCGGTTTCCCGAATCTACTGATTCGACCCGAATATCCCTGCTAGGCTGAACTATCGACAGTTCGGGATTATCACGTCGAAACGAAACGGTGAAAAATGGTTAAAAGCGTCAACTTAGGTAAACGCAAGATCGTTACAGTTTGACACCCGGAAAATCCGGACAGATGTGCTTGTAAAAGCCACTTGATCAATTTGACGATTATGACAGTTCTGCCGGCTATAGTACAGAAAAGGCGGTTGGTCAAAGCTGTGGCAACGGTTATGCGAGTTTTTCCAATCAATCCGCTAGCATCCCGCCTGAAAATTGCTTTTTTGCTTAGAATCTCTATGCATTTCTGTAGAAAATAAGATTCCGAGTGAGGATTGACATCGTCGGAATTACCGTGAGATGAGCTGGGAACGCTCAAAAGATCTTTTGTCCGTTATAAATTTTTATTCTGAGGTTCACATATGCGCTGGCTCCGGAAGTCTCTCTCGCAGGCGGTCCAAAAGTCC
This sequence comes from Telmatocola sphagniphila, assembly GCF_018398935.1. Taxonomy (GTDB): domain Bacteria; phylum Planctomycetota; class Planctomycetia; order Gemmatales; family Gemmataceae; genus Telmatocola; species Telmatocola sphagniphila. The sequence continues at coordinate 5,392,716 of NZ_CP074694.1, forward strand.
CTTCGCCTGCCGTCGCCTACGAGGAAAAATCATCTCCATGTTCAGGAGCTGGAATCTCGAGATGTGCCTTCGGTCAGCGGCTTAGTATTTCGGGATTACAACGCCAACGGGGTTCTGGATTCGCGTGAGCCGGGCGTAGCGGGCGTGACCGTGACCGCTTACGACATCAACAACAACGTTGTGGGCACGACGACTACCACCACGAACGGCACTTACAACCTCAACTTTGCCACGGTGTCCAATCGCCCGCTGCGCTTGGAGTTCACCAACTATGCCAGCTACCTTCAGCCTGGCGCTCAAGGCGCTAGCGCCGGAACCGACGTGCAGTTTGTGATCGATGGGGCTACAGGGGTGAATTTCGACCTCAATAACCCTCTGGACTACGCTCAAGCGGCTAGCCAGTTGACGATAGCGACTCAAGAATACGTTTACGGCAATCAGCTGACGGGAGCCAATGCCAATTCCCCCGTGCTGGTGAGTTTCAACTATAACGCGGCCGGTCCAGCCAATAATGGCGGTTCGCCCTATACCGTTCTGGCGACGGCCAAGCAGATCGGGACGACCTGGGGCGAGACTTACCAGAACACTTCGAACACCATCTTCGTCTCGGCCTTCATGAAGAGTTATGCCGGGTTCGGTCCCGGGGGTCCCGGCGCCATCTATGCGGTGAACACGGTGACTGGGCAGGTCACCCTCCTTTACACCGTGCAAAATGTGGGCACCGATCCGCACCCGACCGATGCGACGAATGATGCCAACTGGTTCAACGACGTCAATTCCTTCGATTCCGTGGGCAAAGTGGGTTTGGGCGGCCTGCAGATTTCCGCCGATGGGCGTTCGCTCTACACGGTGAACCTCAATACGAATCAGTTGGTGGTCATCCCGATCACAGCTTCGGGGGCATTCGACGGTGGCCGCTCGGTTCAAACGTTTAACATTCCCAATCCGAACGCGGCTTTGGGAGCGGCTCGCGCGGGGGATATTCATGCCTTCGCGGTTGCTCTGAACGACGGCACGATTTACGTCGGGGAAGTGGATAGCGCCCAGTCGTCTCAGAAAGCTTCGGACATGGCCGCTTATGTCTACGCTTTCAATCCGGCCACAAACACCTTCAACACGACTCCCGTTTTGAATTTTCCGCTCAACTATAATCGCGGGGATGTGAACGTCGTCTCGGGAATCTCGGCCACCTGGAATCCCTGGATCTCGAGTTGGAATCAAAGTCTTGCTCTCAATGCGGGGAATCCACTTTTCCCCAGCTATCCGCAGGCGATGCTGACCGGCATTACTTTCGATAACGGAAGTATGGTTCTAGGTTTCCGGGATCGTTGGGGCGATCAGACCGGATATAAGGTCGGAGCGCCTATTGCAGGAGATAATACACAATACAGCGGTATTGCCGGGGGCGATATTCTGCGAGCTTCCCAGAATCTCAACGGCAATGGCGTGCCCAACGGTACGTTCACCATTGAGCCGCTGACCTATCCGCCACAAACCAATGTCACCAAGTATTACACCGGCGCGAACTATCAGAACTTCCACGACGATATCGCCGAGGGCGGCGTCGTGCAGGTTCCCGGATTTTCCGATGTGATCACCTCCGCATTCGACCCGATTCAGGGTGGCTCGAAGTATACGGGCGGCGTGATTCATCTCAACGACACCACCGGAGTGCGGGTCGCTGGCGCGGACTATCAGTTATACGACGGTAGCAATCTGGCGGCTTTCGGTAAGGCCAACGGCATCGGTGATGTAGTCGCCTTGCAGTCTCCCGCACCTATCGAAATCGGTAACCGCGTCTGGGCCGACACCAACGGCGATGGTATTCAGGAAGCTGGCGAGCCGGGCATCAATGGTATAACAGTCGATTTGCTGCTGAACGGCAACGTCATTCAGACGGCTACAACCAGTAACGGAGGCCAGTATTACTTCACTGGTCTCCTGCCGAACACCAACTATCAGGTTCGGATCGATCCGAATCAAACTACTTTGACCAATGACGGCCTGACCACTCTCACCCAGGCCAATGTCGGCAGTGCCACCGATCCGAACATCAATTCGAAGGCCACCCTTGTTGGCGGTCTGGCAGTCATTAATCTGACCACCGGCGGTCCGGGTAACAATGACTACTCTTTCGACGTCGGTTTCACCACTCCGCCGGTTGCTAATGTCACGGTGAAGAAAGTCGCGGATAATCCGACGGTTGTTGCTGGGGCTCAAGCCGGCTACACGCTGACCATCACCAACACCGGCCCGGCTACAGCCACGGGCGTAACGCTGAGCGATCCATTACCCGCTCTGGGCGGAAATAATGTCTGGGCTATCGATCCCGCCAGTACGAATGCCGGTTCGTTCACCATCACAGGTTCCGCCGGCAGCCAGTCGCTGACCTTCTCCTCCAGTGTGAGTACTCTGGCCGTCAACACGCCGCTCGTCGTTCACGTTGTCGGTACGACGACGCCGACCGCAGCGGCCGGATTTACCACCACGCTGACGAATACCGCTACGGTCAACGCGACCAACGAAACTGTTCACAACCAGACTTCGACGGCTACGGTTACCGTGCTTTCGCCTGATGTCACCGTGACCAAGACGGCCGATGCCGCCACTATCAATGGCGGTCAAACGGCTGGCTTCACAGTTACGATCAACAATATCGGTGCCGGTACCGCCAATGGCGTGACCCTGGTCGATGCATTGCCGAACCTGGGAACTGGTACCACCTGGCAGATCGATAATACGATTGGTAATCCGGCCTCCTTCGTACTCGGCGGAACGGCCGGCGCTCAGACGCTGTCGCTGGTCAACGGCACCAACCTGGCTGCGGCCGGTTCCTTGAAAGTGCATATCACCGCGGTATCCGTACCCGGTCTGGCTCCCTTCACGGCGAACTTCCCGAACACGGCCACGGTCAGCGCTACCAATGAAGCTACCAGTCTGCAAAATTCCACCGCTACCGCTTCGGTGACGGTACTTTCGCCCGATGTGACTGTGACCAAGACGGCCGATGCCGCGGGCCTGACCGCCGGTCAAACTGCCGGTTTCACCGTAACGATCACCAACACCGGTCTGGCACCGGCGCAGGGCGTTACCCTCACCGATCCGCTGCCGGCTCTGGGCGGCACGAATCTCTGGTCGATCGATACCACCAAGGGTAACCCCGCCGCCTTCCAGTTAAGCGGCGCTGCCGGCGCGCAGACCCTGTCGCTGGTCGGAACCCCGACTCTGGCCGCCGGGGCCAGCCTGACGTTGCACATCACCGGTGTGACGACTACCTCGAATCTGACACTGCCCAACACGGCCACGGTCAGTGCGACTAACGAAGCCCCGCCGCTGCAAAATCAGAAATCCACCGCAACTATCACCATCGGCACGCTGTCGATTGGCGATTTCGTGTGGAAAGATCTGAACGACAACGGCATTCAAGATACCAATGAGCCGGGCGTTCAGGGGGTCAGCGTCGAGTTGTTGAGCGGAACCACTGTTCTGCAGACCACGACGACCGATGCAAACGGCAAGTACCTGTTCACCAACTTGAGTGCGGGAACTTACACGGTCGAGTTTGTACCCAGTACATTGCCCGCCGGTTATGTCTTTACCAAACCGAACGCAACAGGCTCAACGACGGCGAATGACAGCAACGCCAACGTAACTACGGGTCTCACGGCACCGATTACACTGACCAACGCTTCGGACCTGACTGTCGATGCCGGTCTCGTAGCTGTGTCCAGCCTTGCGGGTAACGTCTACGTCGACAACAACAACAACGGCGTTCGAGATTCTGGGGAAGCGGGCATTCCTAACACGACCCTGACCCTGACCGGAACCGACGATCTGGGCAATGCCGTCAGCAAGACGACTTTGACCGCTTCGGATGGTACGTATAGCTTCCCGAATCTGCGACCGGGCAATTACACGATTACCGAAACGCAGCCCGCGGGATTCCAGAATGGTAAGGACGCGGTCGGCAGCGCGGGTGGGACCTTGGGCAACGATGTTCTTTCGAACATTACCCTGGCTCCCGGCGTCAGCGGCATCAACTATAACTTCGGGGAAATCAACACAACCGATATCGCGGTGACTCAAACCGTGAGCAAGGCGCTGGTCAACGTCGGCGACATCGTCGATCTGACGTTCGTCGTCAAGAACAACGGTCCACTCGATGCCTTGAATACCAAGATGACCACGCCCTTGCCCACCGGTCTGGTCTTCCAGAACGTGGTCAGCGGTCCGGGTCAGGGCACTTACGACCCATCCACGGGTATCTGGAATCTGGGCACTCTCCAAAACGGCGTCAGCACCACCTTGGTAATCGCCGTCCAGGTGACTCAGTCGGGAGTCTTCACGAACACGGCCGTTGTCTCGACTTCGAATCCGGAGACGACTTATGTGAATAACGTCTCTCCGATCACCATCAGCACGATTCAAGGGGCTTCGAAGCAACAGTTCCTCAGCTCGCAACCCACCAGTCCCGGCGGCTCGGTATCCAACCTGCAACCGCCTAATCCGGGGGCTCCCTCGGTGGCTAGCGACGCGATCATTGTGACGGGCGTGGCCAGTGGAGCTGCTCCGTTGATTCAGGTCTTCAATCGAGCCACGGGTGCTCCGCAGCTGAGCTTCCTGGCCTTTAGCTCCGGCTTCCTCGGCGGCGTCAGCGTCGCTCTGGGCGATGTAAATGGCGACGGCGTGGCCGACATCATCGTCGGGGCCGGTATCGGTGGACAAGGTCACGTCGAAGTGTTCGACGGTTCGACGGGCCAACTGATTCGCAGCTTCCTGGCGTTCCCGGGCTTCAACGGTGCCATCACGGTGGCCTCTGCGGATATCAATGGCGATGGCCATGCCGATATCATCGTCGGAGCCGGTGCGGGTGCACCCGGTGGCCACGTCGAAGTCTTTGATGGGGCTTCCACCACTTCGACTCCCGCTATGCTGGCCAGCTTCTTCGCCTACGACCAGGGTTACCTGGGCGGTGTGAACGTCGCGGCCGGTGCTTTGGTGGCGGGCCAGAATCCGGATGTCATCACCGGATCGGCGGAAGGTGCTACCCATGTGAAGGCGTTCTCGATCAGCGGCGGAGTGGCTACTCAAATCCGTAGCTTTATCGCTTTCGCGGGTAATGCTTCGGGTATCGCAGTTGCTGCTGGAGATACCACGGGCAGCGGTCATGCCAACATCATCGTCTCGACGACCTCCGGCTCCTCGGCGGTCGGAATTTTCGATGGAACCACTTCGAATCTGGTTCGCTCGTTCACCGCATTCCCCGGTACGAACGCCGGGGCCTTCGTGGCGGCTGCCGACGCGAATGGCGATGGTAAGGCCGATGTGATCGTCTCGGGTGGTCCCGGTTCGGCTTCTCAGGTCAAAGTGTTCGATGGCCCGACCGGTTCGCTGCTGGATAGCTTCCTGGCCTACAACAGCTCCTTCACTGGGGGAGCCACTGTGGCGGGCGTCCGTCAGGTCTAGTTCGCAAAGATTATCTGGAAATACAGAAAGCCGGAAAGAGGCAACTCTCTCCGGCTTTCTTTCGTTTTAGACTTTAGCGATTTATCGCATGATATACAGAGCGATCACTCCGGTCGCCAAACCGATGATGATTGCGCCCAGAGTCAGAATGATCAAGTTAGGCTGAGTCGAGGGCTTCTTGACCGGAGCAACCACGGCTTCGGCAACCGGCTCCCCGACGACTTGGGCCTTCGACTTGCGCGTTGCCACGGCCACGGCTTTTGCAGCCACGGGGGTTGTGCGGCGAGTAGGAGTGGGCGTCGGTGTGCTCGGCGAACTCTTCGAACCTGAACGGCTGGGGGCCGGGGAGGTCGTCGAACTGCTTTGCTGAAAGCGCGGCAGAGGTGCAACCAGTTCCGGTGAAACCGAGGTGTTTTCCAGGTTTTGTTTCCGCGGTTTCTGAGATTTCAGAATACCCAGTGAACTGGCCAGCGAGATGTAGACCTTCGCGGCCGGGCTTTCCGGACTGAGCAGCGTGATCGGCTTACCGACCAGCACCGCCTGATTGGCTTCCGGATCGTAAGGTACGATTTCCGCGAACACGTTTTTGCCAAAGCGAGTCCGGAGTTGATGTTCCCATTCGGAATCTTCTTCCATCCCTTGCGGCATGGTCAGCAGAATCCCCTTGAGCTGGCAGCTGGCGCCTTCTTTTTGAGCTTCCTGGAGTTCTTCGAGGTAGCCCGGCAGGGTTCGGTACGCCATCGGTTCGGCGCGAATGACGATCAGCAGGTCGTCGCAAGTGCGGAGTAGGGTCTTGGTTCGGTCGCCCAGCAGAGCCGGGGGAGAATCGACGAACACCTGCTCGAAATGGTTGTGAAAATCGCTTTCCGGGAATTTCTCCAGGAAGGCTTTCAAATCCTCGTCGGACTGCGAGGTGGCAGCATAGGGAGTCACAACGTCCAGATTCGGCAGAACGGCTTTCCACCACCAGCCTTTGCCGGAAACCGGATCGGGTTGCCCCCGACCATCTTTGCGGCTGAGCTTCAGGCAGGCCGAAACGCTACCGAGCGGGTCCGCGTCCACCAGAAGAACCCGTCTACCGGCTGTAGCGGCGATCATCGCCAGATTGACTACAGTGGTGGTCTTGCCGACGCCGCCTTTTTGGCTCGCTATTAACAGTTTGTGCATATCTCAATTCTCGGGAGGGGGCTTGGGTATTGCTCGCCTTTAGGCGATCACCATGGTACGGGCTTTGCCAATTCCAATTTTCTTTTTCATTTCGCCGGTCAACTTGGCGTAGGCGGCGCGGGCATCTCCGGGGGGCATGTCGCAGCCGGGACGCAGCGGCCATTCGCGCAACTCGGGTTGCATGGGCACCGGCGGCTCGAAGGTGAGGGTCATCTGGCTTTCGCGAAGCTTTTCGAGGGTTCGTTCCTGATTGGAATCTTCGCCGTCGAAGTGGGTCAGAAGAATGCCCAGGACTTTCAGGTTGGGATTTTCGTCGCGGGCCTGTCGGATGGCCACCGTGGAGCTGGGCAAGGTACGCAGGCACAGAACGTCGGCCAGACAGGTCAAAAGAACGCCGTCGCAATTCCGCAGAACGTCCTGAGATTCGGGTTCGGTCAGCGGCGGGCAGTCGACCACCACGACATCGCATTCGAGGTCGTACCGATCGAAGGTAGGCATGGTGTTGCAGAAGGAGACATTTTTCCAGGGGCAATCGCCTCGGCCGTCGATGGCGATCATCGAAGCGGCTTTCGTGCGACAGGCGTCAACCAGCAGAACTTTCAGACCGTTTTGCCCCCACAGCCAGGCGATCGCGCAAGCTGTGGTGGTGCGTCCTGTTCCGCCTTTATGACTGGCTACTGCTAGCCGGTATGGCATCCCGCTGTTCGACACGTCATTCCCCATCGAGGTTATGGAAATTACTTTCTACCTCAGCCTTAATTGCTTCGGCGGAAGGATTCTCCCAGCTATTTCAGTCTAAATCGGCTTCCGGCTCAAGAATCGTACGAATGTTCGTCACCAACTTGGTGCATTGCAGATCTTCGATCGATTCTTCGGCGGTTTCGTCTTCATTCAAGCTGGCAAGTTCAGCTAGACTGTTGTCCAGGCACTCATCTTCCTGTGCTCGAACTTGATCCTGTCCATCGGGTTTCATCTAAGCGACTCCATTACTGACGAAAGATCTCAGGCTGACTATTTCGACAACAACTTTCGGAGCTCTCGACTACTAGTAATTTCAAACACCCTATCGGAGTCTTTGAAATTAAAAAATCGCTTCAGGGAAGGGAATTCTCAGTTCCCGATTATGCGGTCGACTGAAATTTCGGGTATCCGGCGGAATGTTACCGTACGCCCGAATTTTGATTCGGTTACGTACTTAAACGCCCCCACATCTGGCGACTCTAACCCAGCATAGTGCGCTTTTTTTAGTGCGCGCGTAATTTGTAGATTCCTTTCTGAATTGAATGCCCTCCCGGAAGTTGACAAGTCGTAAAGAGTTGAGGATTTTGGAGATAGGAACGGGCCGCTGGCTGGAAATTTCCTTCCGAGTGTTCAAAAATAATTTGCTGCCAGCAAAAAAACCGAGCGATTGGGTACCCGAATTGCTGAATAGCCTCGCTCCCGTCGGCAGTTGAGCGGCGTCCCGCCGACGGTTCCCCAGGCTTTCTCGTTAAACTGCGAACAGTCGATTTCGAACTAGAGAGCGGCCAGAACGGCGTCGGCCACTTCCCGGGTCTTCGATTTACCGCCCAAATCCGGCGGCATGGTCTTACCTTCCTTTAATACCTGGGCGACAGCCTGGCGAATTGCGGCCGCACAGCTCTCCTCCCGCAGGTGATCCAGCATCAAGGCGGAAGAGAGCACGGCCGCCAGCGGATTGGCGATCCCCTTTCCGGCAATATCGGGGGCCGAGCCGTGGACCGGTTCAAACATACTGGGGAATTTCTTTTCGGGATTGATATTGGCCGAGCTGGCCAGCCCGACCGAACCGGTGACCATCGCTGAAAGGTCGGTCAGAATGTCCCCGAACAGATTGGAGGCCACCACCACGTCGAAGGTTTCGGGCTTGCGCACGAAATCCATCGCCGCCGCATCCACCAGTAGGTGGCGGAGTTTCACATCGGGGTAATCTTTGGCAACGGCGTTAGCCACATCGTCCCACAATCCGAGGCCGTAGGTGAGCGCGTTCGATTTGGTGATCGAGGTCAGGATCTTCTTGCGCTTGCGGGCAGCTTCGAAGGCGGCCCGCAGAATGCGATCGCAACCGCGGCGGGTGAACAGCGACACCTGCACGGCCGTATCCGCATCCATGCCTTCGTAGATCCGCCCGCCGATGGGGGCATATTCCCCTTCGGTGTTCTCGCGGAAGACCAGAAAGTCGATCGATCCGGGGGCTTTATCTTTCAGAGGGCTCGGCACGCCCTCGTAGAGGTAGGCAGGTCGCAGATTCACATACTGATCGAATTTTCGTCGCATCGGCAGCAGGAGGCCGTGCACGGTGACTGTCTCCGGCACATCCGGCGAGCCGACGGCCCCGAAAAAAATCGCATCGTGCTGTTGCAGCAATTCCCAGCCGCCGGGCGGGACCATGTGCCCGGTCTTTTTGTAGTTCTCCGAAGACCAAGGCAGGCGCTGCCAATCGAACTGGGCGCCGTGCTTTTTCCCGGCCGCATCGACAATGCGAATCGATTCTTCGATGACTTCCGGCCCGATCCCATCGCCACCAATCACGGCAATTTTATGCATTTTCATCAAGTTTCCTGTCTGAAGTCCTGACCTTTAATCTCTGAGCTCTCGCGCTCTGGCAGCAAGCCTACCCAGCTTTCCCAGTTCCATAATCCCCGATGGCTAAATGAAGAGAATTTCGGCAATCCGGGTCAAATTTGGCGTCGGGGATGCCGATAAGTACTCTGCGCGGATTATCCGTCTTTTACGGAAAATCCTGCCATCGGGACGCAAGTCCGTCTGGTGAATGTAGCCGGTGTCGAAGAGGGGTCAAGATGGTCGCTAATCTCAGACTTCGCAGCGTGTTGAGTATTGCGGGTTTCAGCCTGTTGACCGTCAGTGGCTGCGCCTTCCCGCACGGCAACAACGGCGGCGATCCTGCGCTGGGTAACTGGAACCGGCCCATCGCACCGACCCCGCCTCCCTGGACCGGCGGAATGGGCGGCGGCAGCCCCGCTTACGATGCGGGGGCGCGGGTAGGTGTTCCTTCTCCCGATGTCCCTTCTCCCACGACCTTACTGAACGCAAACAGCCCCGCTTCCCGGACTTCCTGGAACATGCCGAGCCCGATTACGCCGGCGAATACCGACTACGCCGTTGCCAACACGGATAAGCAAAAATCCTGGACGGATCGACTGTTCCATCCCACGCCGCACAAAACTCCGCCTTCCGAAGGGCCCAAACTTCAGGCCAGTGAACAACTGCAGCCGCTCCCGGCAATTCCGACGAGCGCCGCGAAAGACGGTTTCCCGGCCGGCAGCAGTATCGTATTGCGGCCGCAGGCCCCAATTAACGGTATTGTCGCGGGCTCGGCTTTGCCGCCGGAACTGCACAACAGCACGCTGCGACTGGTGGCTCCTCAGGGGGAATCGGCGAAAATCCAGAGCGTGGAAGAAGGCCAGATGATTCTCGTCGGCTACGGTTTGAAATGGCAGACTCTCCAGCAGGTCGAGAATGGCGACTGGCAGTACTCCTGCGTGGTGGCCGCCGATCTGAATGGTACGAACTACCGGCGCTATGACGCTCGCCATCCCAGTGCGGTGGAAGCCGTTCGCGCCATAGTCGATCAAGCTCGTAAAGACCGACAGTAATTGCCTCATCGAATGTCGAACGCGGGGAGAGGGGTTCCCGCGTTCGACATTTCCTGACTGCAATTTTTGCCCAGTCCCTTTCCCGAAAGCCCGCTGAATTCCCGCTTCCGACCTGCGCAATTCTGGCGACTCCGCTACAAAAACAGAATTAAGTCTTGTGGAGAATGGGATCTCATGCGTATTCGCATTCGGCGCGCTTTGTTGTCTGTCAGCGATAAGAGTGGATTGATCGATCTCGCGAAAGTTCTAGCCGGTTTCGGAGTGGAGTTGATATCGACCGGCGGTACTCGCAAAGCCCTGGCCGAAGCCGGCTTGGCGGTGAAGGATATTTCCGAGGTGACCGGATTTCCGGAAATGCTCGACGGCCGGGTGAAGACGCTGCATCCCATCGTCTATGCGGGTCTGCTCGCCCGCCGCGATCTCCCCGAGCATATGAAGACCATTGCGGATCATCAGATTCAACCCATCGATATGGTGGTGGTGAATCTTTATCCGTTCGCCAGCACTCTGGCCAAGCCGAACGCCACGACCGAAGAGTGCATCGAGAATATCGACATCGGCGGACCGACGATGCTGCGGGCGGCCTGCAAGAATTTCGAGTCGGTGGCCGTGATTCCCGATCCCGAGCTTTATCCCAAGATCATCGAGGAATTGAAAGCCAACGACGGAGCCTTGGAACTCGAAACCCGTCAGAGCCTGGCGGCGATCACTTTCGAACGAACGGCCCGTTACGACGCCGCGATAGCCGATTATTTCCATCGGAATTTCCAGAAGCCGTCCGAAGAGCCGATCCCGGCCCTGATGGCCCCGTTCTACAAATTGAAATCGACTCTGCGGTACGGTGAAAATCCGCATCAGCCAGCGGCGGTCTATATCGCCCCCGGGATCAAGCATGCCTGCGTGGTGCAGGGGCAGCAACTGCACGGCAAGGAACTTAGCTACAACAATGTGCTGGATGCCGATTCGGCGCTCAATCTCGTTCGCGAATTCAGTGAACCGGCTGCCGTGGTCATCAAACACAATAACCCGTGCGGGGCGGCGATTGCCAGCCAGCTCACGGAAGCCTTTGCCAACGCGTACGATGGCGATCCTCAATCGGCCTTCGGCGGCATCATCGCCTTTAATCGCGTTGTCGATAAACAGACGGCCGAAATCATGGCCACCGGCCAGAGATTTCTCGAGTGCATCGTCGCTCCCGGTTTCGACGATGAAGCATTTCAGATTCTCACCACAAAACCGACCTGGAAGAAAAATGTCCGGCTATTGGCTGTCTGCGATCTGATGGCTCACCGACCCGATCCTAAAGTCGATTTCGATTTCCGCCGGGTGGACGGCGGACTCCTCGTGCAAGCCCAGGATCGCGATGCGGACGATCTGGCCACTTGGGTCCCTCAGACGAAACGGCGCGGCAGTGATGCCGAGCTGAAAGAACTCTGGTTTGCCTGGCGCGTCTGCAAGCATGTGAAGAGCAACGCCATCGTGCTGGCGAAAAATGGCATGGTGATCGGTGTTGGGGCCGGGCAGATGAGCCGGGTCGATTCCGTTCAGATTAGCATTCGCAAAGCCGGCGATCGCGTCCGGGGAAGCGTGCTGGCCAGCGATGCCTTCTTCCCGTTTCGCGATAATGTGGATGCGGCCGCGGCGGCGGGGGTGCGGGCTATCGTTCAACCGGGCGGTTCGACGCGCGATCAGGAAAGTATTGATGCCTGTAACGAGCACGACCTCGCCATGCTGTTCACCGGCATCCGACACTTCCGCCATTAAAAAGACAATGGCCCGGTTCGAGTTCCCTCGGACCGGGCCATTCCTATTCCAGCCATCGAAGTGGGAAGCTTACTTCCCCCAGAGCTTCAGCGACATTTTCAGAATCGGGATTACAGGCGAGTAATCGTCGGTCCAGACCGAGACATTCCTCTTGTTCATATCCAGCGGTTCCCAGATATGCTCGCCATTGGGCCGCTGCGTATCCAGAATGACCGGACCCATATATTCCAGCTTGCGAGTTAACAGAATCCAACTGCTGCCGGTTTTGCCCGGGGCATCTTCGCCGTCGTGCATGATTCGGCATTCCACCCCTAAAGCCTCGGCCAGTTTTTTCACCACCGGCTCCAGGTCGAGATAGCGATTGGAAATATGCACGGCCAATAAGCCATCTTCGCGCAGGTGATCGAAGTAGATTTCCAGGGCTTGCTTGGTGAGCAAGTGAACCGGAATCGAATCGGAACTAAACGCATCGACGAACATCACCGCGAACTTTCTCTCGAGACGTTCCAGGGTCAGTCGCGCATCGCCCATCTGGAATTCGACATTCGCGCCTCGTTCCTTGGCTTTCAAAACGTAATTGAAATACTGGCCTGGTTCCACCAGTCGGCGGACGATCGGGTCGATTTCAAAGAACGTGATGTTCTGCCCGGGCTGGCTGTACGCCGAGAGCGAACCCGTACCCAGGCCGATGCAGGCCATGTCGGTATTGGTGTTTGGATCCGCTTTCTGGCGTTCGCGCAAAGCTTTCATGATGAAGCCGACCGGGCCGGTACGGTGATAGTACGTCAGAGGTCGAAGTTCGCGCGGGTCGAGTTCGGGCAGCAGGCCCGCCATGTGAACAGCCGCTTCCCAGGGGGAAGCAATCAGGACCGTGGGGGCGGCCCAGCCGAGCCATAAGTTGTCGTCTCGGAACTGTTTGCCGTGCAAGGTGGTGCCGTGGACCAGGCGAATGTATTCCGGTTCCCCGGTTGAAACTTCAACTTTCAAGGTGCCGAAGAAACTGCGCGTCAACACGGTCGGCGGCAGCCCCGATTCCTTCACCAGTCGGGCATCTTTGCGAGTTTCGAAGAGCGAAAAAGCTAACCAGACCCCCATCAGCGCCAGACCGAACCGGATAGGCCGTTCCACGAATAGATAGCAGGCCATGATCGGGAAGCCGTAGAAGAGGATCGAGCGGGCCATGCGCGAGTAATCTTTGACATTGCCATCGGCCGTTTCAAAGAGCCACTGCTTCACAAACCAGCTGCGGCGGAGCAGCGTGTTATCGTAGAAATATTCGAACGCCATGAGCGTCGCACCAAACAGGGCGATCGGAAAGACCAGATCCTGCAATTCGAGTTTATCCGGCTCGTCGGGCCGCACCAGTTTGGGTAACAGCAGGCAGGCAATGATCATCGTCAGCGGGTATTCGGAAACGTAGGTGAAGACCAGCGGAGCAAACAGGGCATTGAACAGACCGCCCAGCACGCCGCCGACCGACATGGTCAGATAGAAATTGGTGAGGTAGCGGGTATTCTTGGGTCGCAGGCGAGCCAGTTCGCAGTGACAGCAGAGCGAAGTGATGAAGAATACGGCCAGGTGGATGGCGATGGTTCCCAGGAAGCTTTCCGGCTTCTGAGCAAACAGAATGAAGAACATCAGGAGGATCATCACCGGCGCAAACAGCGTGATGAGCGTGTAGAACCAGGTGGGAAGTCGATTGAAGGCAATGATGAAGGTGATCAGATACAAAGCCAGTGGAATCACCCAGAGCAGCGGCAGAGAAGCGATGTCGGTCGTGATGAAGGTCGTCACGCCGCACATCAGGCTGGAGGGGACGAAGGAGAGGCCGAGCCAGCGCAGCCGGATCAGCCAGGTGGGACTCTGGCCGTCGCTGGCCTCCGAAGCGAGGCTGGAAACCTTGGGTTTGCTGGCGTATTTGGCTTTTTCTTCGAGGGTCACTTTGGCCGATTTTACCGCCCAGCCGCAGCAGAAGATCAGCCCCACCAGACAGACGTAACCGATTGCCCAGACATACGCTTGCTGTACGACGGTGAGATAAGGTTCGACGACAAACGGGTAGCCGACCAGAGCCAGGAGGCTGCCGAAATTGCTGGCCCCGTAAAGAAAGTAAGGATCGCGGGCGGAAGGATGACCGGTTTCGGTGAACCATTTCTGCAGCAGTGGGGCACTCGTGGAAAGTACTAGAAACGGCAGTGCCACCGCGGTCGAGAGCACCACAATCACATTGAAGAAGGGGATTTCATCTCCCTTGGGGGCAAGCGATTTGATGATCGGGATCGGGCTGTGTTTGTCGGAGATAATGGCCCCGAGCAGCATGGCGCCGATGGCGAGAACCAATACCGTATAGTGGAGCCCCACCTGACTCTTGAAAGGCCGGTCTTTCGTCAACTTGTGAGCGTAGAGATAACCCAGTAGCAGCAGGGCCTGAAAGAACACCATGCAAGTGTTCCAGACCGCCGGGGTACCGCCCAACAGCGGCAGCGTCATCTTGGCGACCATCGGTTGAACTAGGAAAAGGAGCGTGGCGCTCAGAAACATCGTCACAGCAAAGAGTAACGGCACAATACGACTCGCAAGTATGAGAAATTCTGAGAGAATCCGAACGGCGGTGCGAAACGGTATCCTATTCAAAACCTCGGACAGGGGCACGAAGTTTCGAAGGGCTTTTTCGCGCGATTTTTGGACCTCTGGACTGGCCGGTTCTGAGGGAGTGCGATCCTCGTCGGGATTAAACCCAATCGAGGTCGAGCTACCGGGGAGAATTCTCTTTGGGTGAAAACCCCAGAAGTCCTACGGCCCATATTTTGAATCCGATCTTCGACTTGTCCTGAATAATCCGTTCGTTCGCATCAATCCTTAAGGCAGGATTAATCGTCTCATTTTGACAGGGGAAATCGCCCATTTGTCTTGACTGATTAGAAAACATAGAGAGAATGGTGTGTCTGATGACTAAAGGGATTTCCCGGATTAGGGGAAATGCTTGGTTTATTGCTTGGAGTGGCTTTAATTCAATTTCGCTGATCGCCTGAATTGTAATTGCCCGAAAGGGATAAGCTGCTAGCTACGACGATCATATCCGGCAAGGCCAACACCGCCTGTCCGGAGCTTACAACTTGAGGCTCAAAATGGCTCAGAATCGCTTGAAGAAATTCGTTAAATCGTTCCTTCCTTTGAATTTGCTGGAGCCGGCATCGAAGAAGCATGTCTCGAAGAAGCGGTCTCGACTGAATTTGTTGTCCTTGGAAGATCGTCTGGTGCCCACCGGTAGCTGGTCCTTTGTGAAGAACCCGGTACCAGACGGAGATGCCGCTCAGACGGCCATTATCCTCTCCAACGGTTCTGTTTTAGTCAAAGGGGGTGGCGACAGTGCTACTACAGCGTATTACGAACTGACCCCCGATAATACGGGAAGTTACATCAATGGAACGTGGTCGGTAGTCGGATCGATGAACGATCCCCGGCTTTTCGCTTCTTCAGTGGTATTGCAGAATTCTCAGGTTCTGACGGTCGGGGGAGAGTATCCGGACTTTCAGAATACTGCGGAAGTCTTTAATCCCGTCACCCAATCCTGGACATTGGTACCCAGCGTACCCACCCCGGATGGCGGTTTCGGCGATGATCCTTTATCGGTGCTTCCCAACGGCAACGTTCTGGCGGGCTACTACAATGGGCCTCAGACTTATATCTACAACCCGACCACCAATACCTGGACTAACGGACCTAATAAATTAGATAATGATCCCAGCGATGAAGAATCTTGGGTCAAATTGGCAAACGGTGATATTCTCTCGTACAGTATTTTCTCCAGTATCAATGACAATGTCGGCGAAGCTCAGTATTACGATCCCACCAAAAATGAATGGTTCGAGACTGGCACTCTTCCTGCACTTTTGAGTACTCCCAACGAAGGATATGAACTCGGACCAGCTCTCTTGATGGATGATGGAAGAGCCATCTTCTTTGGGACGCACAGCAATACGGCCATTTATGATCCGACAACGAACACCTGGTCGGCCGGTCCCGATATTCCTAACGGGTATACGATGTCAGACGCACCAGGCGCGATCATGCCCAATGGTAATATCCTGATAGCCACATCTCCCGTGGACACCGACGATTCCTTCCCTTCTCCCACGGTGATTTACGAACTGAATACTCAGACGATGACCTATACAGATGTAACGCCGTCTGGTTTTGGCTTGGACAGCTTGCCGAGCTTCACGGAAAACATGCTGGTGCTGCCCACCGGCCAAGTGATGATGGTGAATGATTCGGGAACCGTCGCCATCTACACGCCGGATGGCACCCCCGATCCGGCCGGAACCCCCACCATCACAGGCATCACCAAAACCGGAGGCGTGCTGACTCTTACCGGCACCAAATTGACCGGATTGAATGAAGGGGCGGCCTACGGGGATGACGATGAAATGTCCTCAAACTATCCGCTGGTTCAACTGACGGATATGAACGGCAACGTTCACTACGGCTACACGTACAACTGGAGTAGTACGCAGGTTCAAACCGGCAACTTGCCCATTACGACGAATTTCTCGATTCCCAGCAATCTCACTGGTGCCTACCTGCTTTCCTCGGTGGTCCAAGGCCAGACTTCCAACAGCTTCCTGTACGTCCAACCCGGGGCCGGGGCAAATAATCTGACCGTCGAGATCGATCCTTCCGACAGCACTAAGATCGAAATTCTTCAAGGCAACACCGAAGTTGGTCTGTTCGACCTGAATTCCTTCAGCCAGATTTACGTGAATGGGGCCACAGGCAATAATCTGAATACCACTGTTTCTATCTCGGAAGCGGTCGCCGCGCTGGGTGTGCCCATCAATATTTACGGCAGCACCGGCACCAATAACCACTTGACCTTGAAACTTGAAGGTACTTCCAGCAGCGATTCCTTTGTCAGTGGCGCCAACAGCGCTTCGATTGACGGATATAGCATCAACTTCACCGGTGTAACCTCCGTCGTATTCGACGGAAATGGCGGCAATGATTCCTTTGACATCACGCCGCTTTCGACAATCAGCTTCACCGCCAACGGCGGTGGAACCGGCAGCACGCTGCTTTATCATGGCGCCGCCACCCTGACGCTGACAGGTTACTCCAGCGGTACGATACTGACCAACGGCCTGTTGAGCGACAGCTACACCGGTATCGGAACCTCCATCACGATCACTGGGAATATCAACCTGAACGTCACCGCCGGGGTCTCCTCGACCAACGGTGCAAATAATGGAGTTGCCGATAACTTCGTGATCACCGGGTCCAACTCGGGTACCTCGATTCTGATCAACGGTTCTGGCCTGCCGAGCATCATCGGTAATATCGTCGCTCTGGGCGTCATTGGTTCGAACGATAACGATACCGTCACCGTCGACAACAGTCAGGCGGCGGTGAATCTGCCCATCTCATTCAACGGTGGCGGCGGCAATAACACTCTGAATGTGATCGGCGCTGCAACTTCGGATAATTTCGTGGTGAATAATTCGCAAGTGAAGATCGATTCCACGACGATCAATTATGCCAACGTGCAGACGATGCAGCTGACGGGTAATGGCGGATCGGACAACTTCGATGTGACGCCGTTGGCCATTACCGCGATCAATATCACCGGTAGCGATTCCGGCACGAGCACGACCAACACGCTGACTTATCGCGGCTCGGGAACCTATACCATCACCGGCAATGATTCCGCAACGATCAGTTCCCCCGGCTTGCAGAACGTGACTTTCACGGGCATTGGTGGCACCACGACCTTCGCGGGCTCTTACTCGCTCGGTATCTCCGCACTGGCTTCAGCCTCCAACGGACCGAACAATGGCGTCCCCGATTCCTTCTACGTCGTGAAGACTCTCACTGGTCTGCAAATTCTGATCAATGGCGTCAGTTCCCCCAATATCCTCGGAACTTTGAACGGGGTGATTGTCACCGGCTCCAACGACAACGATACGCTGAGCGTGGACAACAGCGGCGGCTTGATCACCGCGCCGATTACCTTCAACGGCGGCGGCGGATCCAACACCCTCAATGTGATTGGCAATTCGGGTCAGGTCATCAAACGGGAAACCGTGCTGCTTACCCCCGGCGGGGTCAGCACGCTGACTTACGACCCGACCGACAGTGCCGGAGTGGGTGCCACCGGAACGCTCAGCCCGAATTCACTGGTCATCAGCTTCAATAATGTCCTGAATGTGGTCGATACGACCGCCGCGCAGGAGACCGACTACTACGGTTCCGTCGGCGCCGACCAGATCGATCTCACAAACGGCGCCGCCGCTTTCGGCGCTCAAACACTGCAGATCCAGAATCTCGGCGATAGTTCCCCGGTAGTCTCGTTGGCGAATAAGGGAACTCTGACCGTCAATGGATTGGGGGGTGGAGATTCCTTCCTGGTCAACACCACACAGGGAGCGACCGGGCTTTCGACACTCGATATCTATGGGAATCACCTCCCCGGACTGGCCGGTGCCGACGGCAGCGAAACCAACAACTTCAGCGTGATTGCCACCTCGGCCGCGCTCACGACCAGCATCAATGGGCAGGGCATCGACGATACATTCACTCTCGGGGACACCGGAGGAAGCAACTCGATCTCCGGTATTCTGGGAGCGCTCAGCCTGATCGGTGGGGGCACCGATCCCACGGTTACTTCCGGCTACACGGTCAACGGAAATTCCATCTCTCTAATCACCGGGAACATTCTCACAGTTAACGATGGTAATTCCTCGGGTAATCTGGCTTACACACTCACTCCAACGAGCTTGTCGCGAAATGGCCTGGGAGCGATCTCCTTCAGCAGTATCGGTACCCTGCAGATGACCGCTGGCACGGGTTCGGATAGCATTCAGGTGAGCAACACCGGCGATAATACCGCGACCATTGTGCATGGAGGTACGGGCAGCGATAACATTACCGTCGCCAGCACCGGCGTCGGCAGTTATCTCGATGTTACGAATGCGGGCAGCGGCGGGAACAACACGATCAATCTTCAGGCTGAAGGTCTCAATGGCTTGATTCAGCTGACGGGCGGAGCTCGCAACGACACATTTAACGTCGGTAGCACTTCCAATAACTTGAATTCGATACTCGGAGTCCTGGGTATCAATGGCGGTGGCAATCTGGCCGCTCCAACCAGTTCTCTGACCGTCGGAACGGTGACCAATACTTATGCGGTGGGCGATACGCTTAACCTGAACGATTCGGGCGACCTCGGCACGACCTACGGCATTTCCGGCACGGCCATAACCCTCCCGGGTCTCAATCCGATCGGCTACACCAGCATTGGTACTTTAAACCTTCTGGCCGGTAGTACCACCGATACGGTGAATGTGGCCTCGATAGCATCGAACGCCACAACGACCATCATCACCGGAGCCGCGGCAGACAACATCAATATCTCGGGGACAGGCAGCAGTGGAAATCTGATCGTTTCGGCCGGAGCAGGGAAAAATGTTTTCAACGTTACCGGCACGGGCGCTGGCAGTCTCGTCTCGCTGCAAAATAGCACGACGGGCAGCACCGATCAATTCAACGTGGGCACCAGCGGCAACTCGCTCAGCGGTATTCAAGGAGCTCTGGGCCTCAGCGCGACCGCCGGGACGAACGCGGTTTCGTTGAACGACCAGGGCGATGGCGGCAACAATACCTATCTTCTGAAACCCAATTCGCTGTCCTGGAATGGCGGACCGAATATCGTTTTCCAAGGCGTGCAGACCATTCTCCTTAACGGGTCGGCTGGTAGCGACACTTACAACGTGAATGGCACGACGGCGGGATCGACGACGACCCTAAACGATGGAGCGGGCGCTTCGACGTTCAACGTTCAGGGCGCGGGCCTGGCCGGTAACAACATCCTTCTGGGCAACGGCGGTGGCGACACCTTCAACGTCAATGCGGGAACCGGCATTACGGCCACCAGCGTGAGCATCAGCGGCGGAGAATCCAACAGCGTCCTGTCCTACCTGAACGTCAACGGCACCAACGGTAATGACAATGCCTCGTTACACCTGGGATCCGGCAGCTACGGCGAACAGTTCCTTGGACTCGGTTCCACACCGCTGAATTTCGACACCATCGGCGATGTGACCTTTAACGGGGCCACGGGAGCCGCCAACTCCAACAGCTTCACGCTCTACAGCCTGAATAATACCCAGTTTGGTTCGACGACGGGGGTGGGTTTCAACCTGGCCAGCGGTATCATCTACCGTCCGATTTCGGCAACCTCCGGCGATGTTCGACTCAATATCAACAATGCGGGCGTGCCGGTTAATCCTTCACTGACGCCCACGATCCATTTCCAGAATGTCAATAAAAGCTTCACCATCGATGGCGGAACTAACCCGGCCGGATCGAGAGATACGGTCACTGTGTTGGGGGTCAGTACGACGGGGCTGGCCTCGACGCCCTACAACGAAACGACTGCCACGAATGGCTCGAACCAGATCAAGGTAACCGATTCCGAAGTCGACATCACTAACGCGACCCTCGGGGTACTGCGTTCGGTGAAGCTCGACACGGCCACTTTGCAAAATCTGGTGGTGCGAGCGGGCAATCAAACTTCAGGTTTGGTGGGCGATACGGTCAGCGTCGTTCCTTCGAAGCTGATCAATATTCTGGTCGACGGCATGGATCCCAAGTCGCAGATCGGCGGCGACACGATCAACCCGTTGACCACCGGCTCCCGCACACTGACCAAGATCACCACGGCCGCGCTGGGTGGTTCGCAGACTCGCGTCACCCAGTCGAACGGGGCCAGCTTTGGCTACGTGAATTTCGAGCATGTCAGCGGTACGGGAATCATCGTCACTGGCGGCGATGCCGGTAATTACTCCCTGGTGAATGTCTACTCGGCAACCAATCCGGGCGGTGCTCCTAAATTCGTTCTGGAACCCTACGACAATCTGTTCAAGGGTGGCACTCAAGTAGCCGTCGGTGATGTCAACGGCGATGGGATCCCCGATATTATCACGCTTAACGGGACTGGGGCCGATCCTCACGTGGAAGTCTTCGACGGGCTGACGGGAGCTTTGCTGCAAAGCTATATCGCCTTCACCAATTACCTGGGCCCAACCACTCTGGCCGTGGGCGATGTCAACGGCGATGGCTACGCCGATATCATCATCGGAACCGGACCGGGTACGGCCCCGCACATCAAAGTCTTCAGTGGTAAAGATGGAACCCTGCTGGATAGCTTCTACGCTTTCTCCACGAGTTTCCTGGGTGGTATCAGCGTGGCGGCCGGCGACATCAACGGCGATGGCAAGGCGGACATCGTAGTGGGCTCGGGCGCTGGCACGCAAGCCCACGTGGTCGTCTTCAGTGGGGCGGATCTCTCCATTCTGAAGAGCTACTACGCCTTTGCACCGACTTATCTGGGCGGCATCAACGTGGCCGTCGGGGATGTCAACGGCGACGGCGTGCCGGATATTATCGTTGCGGCGGCGACCGGCACCTCCGGCCACGTGATGGCTTTCGACGGTGTTACCGATAATGTCCTTGCCAGCTTCCTGACCAGCTTCCCCGCATCGTCCGGCGGCTCGGATGTCAGCTCCACAACGCCGCTCAATGGCGTTCGAATTGCGACCGCCGATGAAACCGGCACGGGAATTGATGATATACTGGTGTCGCGATCGCAAAGTTCCCTGGTACTCAGTTACCGGGTAAGTCCGACCTTTGGACAACTGCCGACCTTCGACACCGGCTTTACCTTCGGCGTCTTCATTGGAGGCGGTTGATCAGTTTTTGGGATGGCTAGCATGAGGCTTGGGCGAATTCAGGGATTTTTGATTTTAGTCGTTTGGTTCGGCCTGAGCCAAACGGCCAGCGCTCACGGGTTGAGTGCGGAAGCCAAGTTGATCGGCAAAACAGTCTACGTTACCGCCTACTTCGACGACGACAGCCCGGCCGCCGAGGCCGACGTCACCATACTCGATAGCCAGCAAAAAGTTCTGCGGAAAAGCAAAACCGACCGAGACGGAAAGTGCGAATTTGAAGTACCGGCGGTCGAGCGCTGCCGGATTATCGTCGATGCCGGGGGTGGCCATCTGGCCCGAATGTGGCTGGATATCCCGCCCGAAACCGATGAGGCGATCCGGGATCTGACACCGGGTCGCAGCCGGGACGATTTTGCCGGTTCCGGAAGAATCTATCGGGCTGGACTGGGACTGGCCTTCCTGCTCGCGGTTTACCTCCTTTACAAGCGTTTCGGCACATCCGCCAGGAATAAAAAATCACCTGCCGACGGCGGTTCTTCAAACCGCGCCTGAATCCTGTTATGATGAATCCATCGGGGAAAGATTTTCTACCGTCTGGGAAGCAATTCTTTTCCGAACCCGGAACCTGTATACTTCTCCCTTATTCCAATTGTCGTTTTGGGGATGCCAAGCTAGATGCTGCAACTGACCGCACTTCGGGAAATCCTTCGATATATTCCCCAATTTCGGGATCGGGTTTTCGTCATCGCCATCGATGGAGCCATCGTCGACGATGAAAATTTCGGCAACCTGCTTTTGGACGTGGCCCTGATGCGGAGTCTGCGAATCGGGGTCGTGATCGTCCACGGCGCCGGCGCTCAAGTGCGGCTCCTCGCCGAAAAAGAAAAAACGGCCATCACCAATCACGATGGTATCGGCATCACCGATCTGCCGACCCTGGAAATTTCCATTCGCGCGGCCAATCGCGTTACCCACGAAATTCTCGTCGGTCTCTCGGCGGTCGATCTCCTCGGAGCCTGCGGCAATCCTTTAGTCGCTCACCCGGCGGGTATCCTCGGCGGCGTCGATCACCTTTACACTGGCAAAATCGAGCGCATGGATGTGGCCATGCTTCGCAACATGCTCGAACACAACATCATCCCGGTCATTCCGCCGCTGGGCAGCGATGGTCAGGGACGGACCTATCGATTGAATTCTGATGCTGTGGCCGTGGATGTCGCCAAGGCGTTGCAGGCCGTGAAGCTCATCTATCTGTCCGAACACTCCGCCCCGAAAATCGGTACCCGGCTGCTCCGCTCGCTGACCATGGAGGAAGCGGGCGTGATCGTCAAAAAGCAGCGCACAGAAATCGTTCCAAACGATGCGATTTCCAAGCTGGAGAACGCCGTGCGGGCGGCTAAGGATGGGGTGCCGCGCGTTCACATCATCGATGGCCGGATGCAGGAGGGACTGTTGGGCGAAGTCTTCTCCAACGAGGGGGTAGGCACGCTCATTCACGCCAATGAGTATCAGTCGATTCGCAAGGCGCTGAAGAAAGATATCCGCACGATCATGAGTTTGATTCAGTTGGGCGTCGATGCGGACGAACTGCTGAAGCGTAGCCGGGCGGAAGTGGAACGGCTGATCGACGATTTCTTCGTTTTCGAAGTCGATGGCAATGCGGTGGCCTGTGGGGCCGTGCATCTGTTTCCCGAGGATAAGAAGGCCGAGCTGGCCTGCGTCTACGTGCAGCAGCGCTACGAAAACCAGGGAATTGGTGCCAAGCTGATTCGCTACGGGGAAGAACTGGCCAAGATCCGGGGCGCGGAAGAGTTGCTGACTCTTTCCACCCAGGCGATTAACTATTTTATTCAGAAGGGGGGCTTCCGGCTGGCCACGCCCGAGGATCTTCCCGGTTTTCGCAAAGAGCGCTACGAACGCTCCGGTCGAAAGTCGCAAGTTCTCATTAAGCGGATTGCGGGCGAGATGGCCGCGGCGAAATAGACATTTTTATCGCTTGGCAACCGCCTGAAAGAATTCCTGAATGCGTTGCACTGCCCCGTCGGGAATTTCATGCCCTCCCGAGTGTAAAAAGGTTATGACTTCGGTTCCTTTGTTCGAAGGATATTCCGTGCAGTGCGTACCCGCCGGTTTGCCCGTCGAATCGCAGCCATTCAGTTTTCGTATTTCTTCGATAGTGCGGATCTGCTGTTGATAGCGGACCAGCGGATCTTTCTCCCCGGCCACATGCAGACAGGGCTTGGGCTTCATTCCCTTGAAATCTTTCAGATCGAGTAAAGCCGCGATGGGAGCCACGGCGGCTATGGTGTCGTTGCGGGCCGCCCAAAGAACGTAGGTAAAGAAGCCGCCGTTGGAATGCCCGGTCACGAACACTTTCTTTTCATCAATGCCGTAATCTTTTTGAAAGCTCTTCAGCAGGGCATCGTAGAATTCGAGATCGCGATCCTGCTGATCGCCGATCGCTTTTTGCCAGCCCGCTCGTTTCCCTTCCGGATCGATGAACGGCGCGGCCGTGGGCAGTCCTTGCGGGTAAACGGTAATCGCGTCTGGCCAGCTCTCGTGAAATTTGAATTTTCGGGCGGAGAATTCCGCCGTGCCGCCATGGCCGTGAAATGCGAAAATCAGAGCGGGTTTGCTGACCGTTGTAGCGGGGACATGGACGAGTGCTTCGCGTGTAGTGTCTCCCACTTTCCAGGTCATCCGTTTCAATCCGGCGATTTCTTTTGAGGATTTATTCAGCTTCTCCCGCAAGGATTTTGTGCCTTCGGCAGGCGGTTGAGCAAACAGGGCGGGGCAGACGGTCAGGAAAGATAAAAGGAATAGCAGGCCGCGATACATGATCTATCTCGTGCAGGAAAACAGTCTATTACCGAGGGATACTAGATTAACACGGGAGAGTGTCAGGAGTTACGACGGCGAGAGAAGAATTTGAGTTTTATCGCTTCGCGAGTTGAGGGAGAGTCCTTCCTACTTAGCTGCACTCTTTTACGATCTCTGAATGTCGAGGGGAAGATTCGCAGCGGGGAGTTAAATGATTTCTCGACAAAATGCCTATGAATGTGGTACCGAGTTAGGTTTTCTAAATTACAAAAAATTCGGGCGAATATAATGATAGTAATCAGAGGAGAGTGAAATATGAGCTTTCGATGCACGAGATGGACGAACGACCCCATTTTTTGGGTGGTGCCTATTGTGTTGGTAGTATTTGATTTTTTTATTTTTGGATTTTTGATCGTCGCAATAGAGCGGCTCGCCTATGAAAGTCTGCTTTTCTTAGGACTCGCAATAATTTTAGGATTGGGGACTTTGGAGTCTTGGAACATGGTTTTGTTTCCTCATGAATTGGAATTCGTGTTGGAGGCAGATCGTATTCGCTGGGGTCGGACCGAAAAACCAAAAAGTCAAAAAGTGGTTCATTTTTCTGAAGTCAAAGAATTTCTGTGGGATGCGAGTGAAAGAACCTTACTCGCGGATACGAATTCTATGGGCGGCTTAACAACGATTGGAGAAGGGGTTCTTCGAAGTGATAAATTACGAGAATTTCTCGTGCATTTTGAGGAATGTCTTCAACAACATCACCCCGGAAAGAAAATTTTGGATAGAGGAAGTAGTAAGGTTCTCACTAATATCAGTGGGGATTTGAAATAGATTTGAAATCATTTCGTTCGTTCGCGACCCCAATGCTTCAGAGAAAAACCCAGTAAAATAGCCTTCTGACAAACCTGTAGGGTATTGTTAGAATAAGCGACTTTTGTTGCTGAGCTTAAAAATATTTGCATTCACCGAGCCTTCCCATGAATCTGCTTCGCACTCACCATGTGGCCGTGATCGTTTCGAACTATTCGAAGTCGAAGCATTTCTACACGGAGATTCTGGGTCTGGAAGTGATCCGGGAAGTGCATCGTAAAGAGCGGGATTCCTATAAGCTCGATCTGCGGATCGCCGACGGCACCCAGATAGAACTCTTTTCCTTCCCGAATCCGCCGAAGCGACCTTCCTATCCCGAGGCTTGCGGCCTGCGGCACTTGGCCTTCGAGGTGGCCGATCTTGATGTTACCGTGGCGGAACTAACGGGTCACGGCGTGACGGTGGAGGCCATCCGAATCGATGAGTTCACGGGTAAGCGGTTCACGTTTTTCAGTGATCCGGACGGCCTGCCGCTGGAGTTGTACGAGAGGTGAGGGGGGGAGCTTCTGCGATCTTTGACAGCAAGACAGAGCTTGCCAGTAGTCCGAAATCTCCACCTCGACTACGCATAATCAGAAAAGAACATCCTCCACTCTCTCTTTCTTCGCTGCTAAACGCGGTGTGCAGACTTCTCCGCAATCGAGGGTGCACACAAACCTTCGAATTTGACGATATTTCAAAGGTCCACCGGACTTTTTGGGGTCAAAAAGGGTCATTCTTTCCGGGATTTCCCTAGAGAGGTCATCAGGTCATCATTTTGGGCATAGTGGAGAAACGTCTTTTTGATGACCTTCGGTTATTTCTTGGGAAATACGCCTGTTTTGGGGCGATTCGTCGAAAACGGATTTTGAATCAAACTGATGACCTCCTTCTTTGAAGAAATGTTCGCGATCTAGTGCGAGAACGAAGAGAATTGGACAGCTAATGCTCTCAGGCGGGCCTTTGAAATCGGAAAAGGACCTATTCCCTGCACACTATAGCATAACCTTGTTGAATTGAATAACTATGTGCGTTGTTAGACGGCGGGAATCGATTTGAACGATTCTTATTAGCGACGCGCTAGCGGAGCGCTATTAGTACGCACTGCATCGAGACTGTCGCGTGCATTCCCTTTACATTTCGTGCTCCTCATTGAACGAAGTAATGCTCCGTTGTCGCGGTTAATATTCGGCGTGTTAGGGGCGATTTGCCGGTGCAGAAAGAGGGAAATTTCTTGCAAATCTTCGAGGAGCGAAAGTATTTTTGGGCAAAAAAATTGGTTTAAGATAACGCACTGTCAGGTACCTAGTGCCACCCCACGGCCCGCGCGCATAAACGGGTAAAATAGAAGATCTGGCGCGTTGTAATTTTTTGTGTTAGAACGGTCCTAATTGTTCGGCAATCCGTAGACTCAGGTGTAATTGTCTAGGTGATGTGTCCGACATTTTTTAAGGACTGTCGGATGGCCGAGAAACTCGTTGATATTGAAAGCATCGGTTCCTATTTCGAATCGCTCAGCGACCCTCGACACGAACGCAATCGCAAGCATCGACTTTTGGACGTCATCGTCCTTTCTATCGTCGGCATCCTTTGTGGGGCCAGTGGTCCGACCGCCATTCACCGGATTGCGGTTCAGCGTAAAGAATGGCTCCAGGGTTTTTTGACGTTAGCCAATGGGATCCCTTCGCGGGACTGCATCCGGCGGGTGTTGATGTACATCGAACCAGCGGCCTTTCAGAAGTGTTTTGAAATGTGGTCGCAGCAGATGTTTGCAACGGGAGTTCCAGGAGCGAAGCGGTTGGTTCATATTGACGGCAAGGCGTGCCGGGGTTCGCACGATGTCTCGAAGGACTTGGGTGTTTTGCACATCGTCAGCGCCTGGGCGAGCGAAGAAGGGTTGGCTTTGGGCCAGGTGGCGTGTGCGGATAAATCCAATGAAATTACGGCGATTCCTGAACTTTTGCGGCAGATTTCGGTGAAAGATTGTTTGATAAGCATTGATGCGATGGGTTGTCAAAAAGAGATCGCTTCGGCCATCGTCGACAAAGAAGGGGATTACGTTTTGGCGGTGAAGCAGAATCAACCCACGCTCTACAACGAGGTCGAAAAGAATTTTCTAGCCAGCTACGAAGAAGAGGTTGAAGGGTTGAAATATCGGGACTTCGAAACGCGAGAACGAGGCCACGGTCGTTTCGACGAACGGTCGTACCGAGTGATGCCGATTCCAAAGGATTGGCCCTTGAAAAAAGAGTGGCCGAGCGTCAAAGCCCTTGGCCAGGCGATTCGTGTGAGCCAGGAGGGAAACGACCTCGAGACGGTCGAGGTGCGCTACTACATCCTGAATCGCCAAGCGGGAGTAAAGAGGTTTGCGGAAGCCGTGCGAAGTCATTGGTCGATCGAATCGATGCACTGGGTGCTGGACGTTGTGTTTCGGGAAGATGAGAGCCGAACACGCGAGCGAATTCTAGGCAACAATTTGAGTTGGCTAAGACGCTATGCCGTATCTTTATTGAAGAACTACGACATGAAAGACAGCATCCGAGGCAAAATGACCTGCTGCTTACTCAACACGGACATTTTGACACAAGTGCTGATAGGAAAATAACTTCCAATACGCGCTGGCCGTGGTGCCACCCAAGCCATTACAGGATAATGACTTGCGCTTATTGAGAAAGGATGTCAGTACCACCCGCCGGGGCTAGCATGGTACACCGCTGGCGGGTAAATTAACCAGTTCTATCCCCATTTTGACTTGAATTTTCACATTAGAGGGAGGGTTCAACAGATAGAGCAACCGAGATCGCCAGTGGTTCTAGAGCCATTCCTGACATATCCTTTGCTAGAGAAGCGAGGTATACTCAACAAAAACCACTGGGGAGTGAATTGTCCCGGATTGGTCGCCTAGGGAGTTGTGTGTGTGGCTACTGCTGAGCAACTAAAAGCACTGATTAAAAGCCACACGTCGAGCAATGACGAACACTTCCGCACTGTGGCGCTGCAAATCGCCGCGCACACTGCTAAGCAAGGAAATACCCGTCTTGCCGACGAACTTCGTGCTCTTGTGGAAGAAGGTCGTCGAAAACAAGCCACGGCAGGGACGCCGCGTGCGATACCAATCGCTCGACCATCAGGCGAACTCGCAGGCCTTGTTGCCGCCAGCTATCCAAACACTCGGCTAATTGATATGGTGCTCACTGAGAGCATCCGCCACCAGCTCGAAGAAGCAGTCCAACAGCATCGACAACGAGACCGCTTACGCACTCACGGTTTCGCGCCGAAGCGACGTCTACTCCTTGTCGGTCCTCCCGGTTGCGGAAAGACCATGACTGCTACGGCACTCGCAGGAGAGTGCCAACTTCCATTGATGTTCGTGCAGCTTCACAGTCTGATCACGAAATACATGGGTGAGACTGCGGCGAAGCTACACGTTGTTTTCGATGCGATGGCAGAGACCCGAGGCGTCTATTTATTCGATGAGTTTGACGCAATTGGAGCGACTCGAACAGCAGGCAACGATGTCGGCGAGATTCGCCGAGTACTCAATTCGTTTCTTCAATTCATGGAGCGAGACGACTCAGACAGTATCATCGTAGCCGCGACAAATTTCATGGAAATGTTAGACGACGCACTGTTTCGTCGTTTCGACGATGTGATTCGATATTCGCCTCCTAACAGTAAAGCCATCCGGTCGCTTATCGAATCAAGACTCAGCTCTTTCACCCTTACCGGCTTGCGGTGGCAAAAACTGCTTACTGCTGCCAAGGGGTTGAGTCATGCCGAGGTGGCACGTTCTTGCGACGCCGCCGCTCGCACGACCATTCTAGGTGGTGATACGACACTGACAGGCGATCAACTCGTACAAGCCCTTTCTGCGCGTAGCGGAATGCGGTTGCATTCTCCAAAATCCAGGAAAAAAACTTCGCATGATTGAGAAGCCCCATCTCAGGTTGCACAACACAGCCCAACCTCTCGATTATACATCAACAATAACCGGCAGTAGAAAGGTTTTCGACCTTCCTCCGCGTGATCCTTCAATTCACGCTCCAAAGTTAAAGGCGGAAATTGATGCAGCAAGTGCAAATGCTCAGTTACGCCGTAAGGCCAACCAAAGTCTGACACCCGACGTTCTTGCAAGAAAACCAGAAGGGATGATTCTGACATTTGAAAGCGATCCCGGAGGTGAACTCAAACTCGAAAGTCTGGAAGACCAGCGTGCTGGCATCAAGGTAGTCAGCGTCAACCAAGTTGATGGTATTGAGCAAGCCAAAGTATTCGTCCCCGAAGGAAAGCAGACGTTCTTGCTGCGAAAGATTGACGAGTACACATCTCATGCCACTTTGACCATTGATGGAGACTTGTCAAACCGGCCTCGACTGGAAGCTCTGGCTGATTTGGAACTCGGTATTCGCGTAATCGCCAAAGATCGCCCGGGAGATAAGGTTCGAGTCACAATCAAATGTCCAGCAGCCGAGGCAGACCGCATCGCTGCCGAGGTGTCATCATTTGCAACCGTAAAAAAATCGGCCCGAAAGAACGAGCCTCTCATACATAGTATCGCTGCTGTTCGGCTCGCACTCGTTCATGATTTCTGGCAAGGCTCAGGTCCCCCGCCGACAACAAAGTCGCCAATGTGGTGGGAAGTTTGGCTACACGGTCGGCGAGACAAAGCAGTGGAACGGTTTGATCGTTTCCGAGAGATCGCACGGCACCTCGGCATCCGAACTGGCTCAAGATTTATCGCGTTTCCTGAAAGAGTCGTGTTTGTCGCCTACGCCACGGCCACTCAGTTTGCAGAATCCATAGACTTGTTGACTATGCTCTCGGAACTCAGACGAGCGAAAGAACTTCCAACACCTTACGTAACGCTAAGTGTTATCGATCAGCGAGCTTTCAGCCAGAATTTACTGACTTCACTTCAGCCTCCGCGTGCTGACGCTCCATCTGTTTGCTTGCTTGACAGCGGGGTTAATCGAGGCCATCCGCTACTAGATGTCGCACTAAGCGAGCAAGACGTATTTGCAGTGGATTCAGAATGGGGAACAGCAGATCACGATACATACCAACACGGAACGGGCATGGCTGGTATCGCACTCTACGGTTGCCTAACAAAAGTTCTTGCCCAGTCCGGAATAGTATCTCTTAGTCACCGATTGGAATCCGTCAAAATACTCCCACCCCCTCCC
Source organism: Telmatocola sphagniphila (assembly GCF_018398935.1). GTDB lineage: Bacteria > Planctomycetota > Planctomycetia > Gemmatales > Gemmataceae > Telmatocola > Telmatocola sphagniphila. The sequence goes on from NZ_CP074694.1 coordinate 5,423,322, forward strand.
AAAGCAAATGACCCTGATCTGTATGGGGCAATCACTCAGCAAGCCGCATCACTAGCAACCATCAGAAATCCGAATCGTAACCGCGTTTACTGCATGGCTGTCACATCTGATTCAAGCGACAACGGGCTTCCGTCATCTTGGTCTGCGGCCCTTGATGAAATGTGTGCTGGTGTGGTTGATGAGACCCCTAAGTTATTCTTTGTCTCTGCGGGTAACATCCGAAGCGAATTTCACGCAACCAGCTACAAATATCACGCTTGGAATTGTGAGCAGGCCGGTGTCGAAGACCCAGCCCAATCGTGGAATGCTATTACGGTCGGAGCATATACCGAAAAAGTTGCAATTAGCGAATCCGACTTTGAGGGATGGCAACCGCTTGCCGAACCAGGGGATCTGTGCCCGACAAGTAGGACATCGCTTGCTTGGCCCACTGACCAACATAAAGGCTGGCCGACGAAGCCGGATTTTGTCTGTGAAGGAGGAAATTACGTTGAGATCGCTGGCAAGCGTTCCAGTGCAGATGACCTTTCACTTCTCACGACCATACTACATCCAAGTGGTCGTCTGTTTGAAACAACCAGAGATACAAGTCCCGCCACTGCTGAAGCTGCGCGACTAGCGGCCACTCTTTGGAGCCACTATCCCACGTTGCGTCCGGAAACTTTACGTGCATTGCTCGTCCACTCATCACGTTGGACGGATGCGATGTATCGTCGGTTCCCAGGTGACAAGAAGTCACAGATTCAAAGGCGACTTCGAACTTATGGTTACGGCGTGCCAGACTTAAACCGAGCGCTCTACAGTTTGGTAAACGCCGTAACTCTCGTTTACGAGGGTGGACTTCAGCCTTTTAAGTTAGATGCGCAAAAACAGCCAAAGACAAATGAAATGCACTTACATTCTCTACCGTGGCCCAAAAAAACCTTGGAGGATCTTGGCAAAACAGAAGTTTCAATGCGGGTCACATTATCGTATTTCATTGAGCCAAGCCCGGGACGAGTTGGTTGGGAAAACAAACACCGCTACCAGTCACACGGCCTTCGTTTCGACGTTATTCGTCCAACAGAAATGCTATCAGAGTTTCGACAGCGAGTTTCTCGTGCCGAATGGGATGACCCGAAAAACCCCAAGAGTAGACCCGATACTGTTGCCGAGACGCGAAACTGGATTGTCGGCGAAGACGGCCGGACGCATGGCTCCATTCATTCTGATTGGTGGACTGGAACAGCTGCGGAACTTGCGGCCGCAGGTCACTTAGCTGTATATCCAGTAACTGGTTGGTGGCGTGAGCGGCCTCATCTCGGAAGGGTGGCTCAAAGGACACGTTACAGTCTCATTATCTCAATCGAGACACCAGATACTGCAGTGGATCTCTACACTCCAATCGAAGTCTCGTCGAATGTTAAGACCGAAGTGTTGGTGTGAAGTCAAAATTTATGGTTCTTCTCCAATTTTAATGGGTAAGTGCTGCAATGAATTCACGGCGGGGTGGCACTGGCAACCCTAACCTGTAACCGCAAGTCATTATACAGTAATAGTTTGGGTGGCACTGGCTATTGCCAGTGCCGGATAGAATGACGAAACCAATACCTAATCCCACTTATCCCGAATTCTAGCCTGATTCCTGAAAAATAGGCTGGCTGCATGGGCAGATCCAGCTTTCGAAATTACGGACTCCTTCCCTCCTGACGAATGGTTGAAGGGATATCCATTCGAGCGAGCCATGGACTGTAAATGGTCCTCAGCCAAGTTTTACTCCCAGAAGACTCTGGAACAGCGAGATCGAGATTTGCCAATTAGTCAGGGTTTTCCTGAAGATTGGCAAGAATACGAGCTAACAAGTCGTGAATTCCTTGTGGTTTGAAATAGGGTGATTTGATGTCGAAAATGGATGAGTTCCTTATGGCACTATCAGATACACAGTGCCACCCAAGTATTTGCTGTATAATGACTTGTGATTATTGGGAGGGGTTGCCAGTGTCACCCGTCGGGCAAGCTCACTTTGCCAAAGAGAAAGCCCTTCTCTCTTGGCCAGGGCGTGAGTGATTACCAAATGAGGGCGTAAAGGATCAAATCTTAAATCATGATAATAATTTTGTAAGTAATAAGCCGAATTCTTTTCTAATGGCTTTGACTAATAATCGAGTACTGCTTAATATTAGGCTCAACTTCAGTGCTCAGGAGTAGCCTTCGCCAATGCCCCGCTTGATTCCAATTCCAATTTTGAATTCACTGAGATATTGGTATTTTCCAATTGCGGCATTGTTACTGTTTGCCGCTGGCACAAAAATATTTGGGCAAAGCTGGGGGCCAGATCCTCAATCCAATTGGATACTTTTACCGGTTGTGCAATCAATCGTAATAGCCTGGGAGATACTTCTCGCTAGTTTGCTCCTGTCAGGACATATACGCCACATAGCTTGGCTCTTATGTGTAATCACATTCTTAACTTTTGCATTGGTTAGCGCTGATTTAGCACAAGAAGGTTTTCCTACTTGTAACTGCTTTGGCCCAGTTGCTGTAAATCCGTGGCTGATCTTCGGGTTTGATACGCTGGTTGTATGTTTTCTATTTCTTGCCGTCCAGTACCTTTTAAAATTCGAGCTGAGATCTTGCGGCATGGATTTTCTCTAGCCAAAGTGGTTTTGATGATTGGCACAGTAATGGTGTGGTTGTCTGCAAGCGGCGCAATCCATGCAGCAATTTGCATCATCACGGGAAGAGTTTTAGAAGTTGAGCGTTACGTGGACTTTGGTGAGGTACATCCCCAGGAAAAATTTATTCATGAATTGACTATCAGAAATTCGAGCAGTATTGAACTGAATGTGGTAGGTGGCACGAGTGATTGCTCTTGTCTTGTAATAAATGTACCACAGTCAATTCCTCCAAACGGCAGTGCATCTGTTCAAGTGCTGCTAAAAGTTCCCTCTGAAGCGAGAAGTCGAATTATTCGATGGGTTCAACTGTATACTGATTTACCCAACCAGCCGCGTTTGCGGATAGCGATCGGTTACAATGTCAGCAGATAGTTCGCCGGAGACAGGTTTCGGCAGCTTAAGGTTCGTTGAATCAGGCGTTCGTGATGAAGAAGAAAAAGTTTAGATTGTTGAGCACTCTAACGCTCGGTACTCTGTGCCTATTCACGGCAATATCGGCTGCTCAAGAACTTTCACAAATGCTACCACCTCCCATTCCAATCCCAGCGCTCTTATGCTACCGGGCTTCAAGCCCTACCGAATGGGCGTGTGATGGGTTATGTACTGTAGAAGGTGAATCTTGCGGGCGACTCACCGGTGTCGGATTCATGGAGATTGATGGCCAGAGAGTAAGCTACACTGCATATAGCTGCGCTTGCGGTTAATTCTGAACAGTCATATTTAAAAAAATAATAGCCTTCAGCGATATTAATAGCTGGAGGGGATACATTAAAATCATAAAATGAAAGATCTTGGTTATGCGAAGATCAATGCAAAGGTTTTTGCACAGCATTGTTAAAACGGCATGCGTTACCTTTATATTTGTTCTCGTAACAGTTAATTGTGCTGCAGCCCAATACCAATCGACAACGTCTGAGGAACTGGCATCAAAGGGCATCACTTTCGATAAAGAGGCCGCTGCGAATTTTAAAATAACGCTTAAAAAACAAGCGTATCTTACAGACACGGCGACTAGACGGCTAGACGAACTCAATGCTCTTTATCTCACCTATAAAGTTGAAGGTGATAAAAATACATACACGGTCTATCGATCTCCCGACTATATCCTTGCACTAAATGACAAGTCGGTTATAGCGATGTCAAAACGAGGAGCATTCCGATTATCCCGCCCAGCTATTGATAAGCCTTATCGCTTGGAAATAGCTATAACTGTCAGCGAATTGGCTGCGAACCCCGGCGTGTGGCAGGAATTTATTAGAAGCTCAGGATTACGAGCAAAAGGAATTTTTCCACATGGGGATTCGGATTCCCCTTTTCTTCAGATCGATTCAATCTTAGGTCGTGCCGTTTCAACGATTCAAAAAATCGAGCCTGATACCAATGGACGGCTCTGGCTCGATTATATTTACACTCCCGTGTTAAAGGGCAAAGGCATTCTGTCGGAAACGGGACGGCTTCTTATCGATCCGAAAAATTACAATGTAGTCCTTGAGAACTTGCGAACCCTCTCCGAAAAAGATCTGCCAAAAGCCGTAACCACGATTCACGAGAAGCTTTCGTATCAAGCGCCCTCGTCTGAAATCCCTTTTGCACTCGTCAATGAATGGAATTTTACCGAAACAGCCGATGGTAATAAACCCATTCTTCATCACCTGAAATTCACCGATTACAAGATCGAAAAACTAGACCGCGAGCGATTGCGGTTATCCTTTTATAATTTGCCAAACGAACTCGTAGAGGATGCGACAAGTTATCAGTTTATCTGGCTGATCGCTTTGGTACTTGCACTGATAAGTTCGGCTGTTTTTCTAATTCTATTCTTTCGGAAGGCTTAGCCATGAAGCGATACAGGAAGAATTGCTCAGGTTTTACGCTTGTCGAAGTGCTCGTTGCGATCGCCGTTATTGCAGTTTTAATGGGCCTTCTACTATCCGCCGTGCAGAAAGTTCGTGAGGCAGCGACCCGTCTTCAGTGTCAAAATAATCTTAAACAACTGGGACTGGCCTCTCAAAATTATCACTCATCTCACGGTGTTCTGCCGATGGGAATAACACCAATTATCGCGAGAGATTCGTTTAGATATTCAACTTGGCTCACGCATCTGCTGCCTTTTATCGAGCAAGATCCGCTGTGGAATGAAACAATCCATGCTTATGGAGTCCAACCAAGAAATCCTTTTAGCGATGCACATGTTGGGATGCGAACAGTAGTTAAATTATTTACCTGCCCCAGCGATAGCCGATTAGTTCGGCCTCATGCTACGCATGGTCAGGTCTACGCCGCACTGACAAGCTATCAAGGGGTAAGCGGGACAGCTTATCTCCATGCTGATGGCGTCTATTATAATGATTCCTTAACCAAGCTTACGGACATCACAGACGGCACTTCCAACACGTTAGCCTTCGGCGAACGACCACCGAGTGCCGATTTTTATTATGGATGGTGGTATGCCTCCGGACTGTACGGGAAACAGGGTGGCACGGCTGTTCTAGGCGTGAGGGAGTTACGAGCGCCGAACTATCTGTTTACACCTGGCTGTCAAGAAGGTCCTTATTCATTTAGCCCGGGTAACATTTCCAATCAGTGTGATCTGTTTCATTTTTGGAGTTTGCACGATGGCGGAGCAAATTTCGCTTTTTCCGACGGGGCCGTCCGGTTCATGCGTTATGCCGCTGATTCCGTGATGCCAGCACTTGCTACACGTGCCGGTGGAGATGTTGTTGCCTCACTAAATTAAGGCTCGATGTCATTACGTCCAAGACCATCCATGTGCATGACACAGGCTTATTTGCCCGTGCAAGAAAAAGCTTGCGGCGGGGTGGCACTGGTAACCCTAACCTGTAAACGCAAGTCATTATACAGTAATAGTTTGGGTGGCACTGGCTATTTGCTGATGCCAGAGAGAGTGAAGAGATCAAAACCTTATCCCACTCATCCCGAATTCTAGCCATCTTCCTGGAAGATACGCTAGCTGCATGGGCAAATCCAGCCCTCGAAATTACGGACTTCTTCCCTCCTGACCAAGGGTTGAAGGGATATCTCCATTCGAGCGAGCCATGGACTTTAAGTGGTCCTCGGCCAAATTTTACTCCCAGAAGACTCTGGAAGTGCGAGATCGAGATTTGCCAATTATTCATGGTCTTCCTGGTGATTGGGGAGGATATGAGCTACCAGGGCATGAATTCTTTCTGGGTTAAAATAGGGTGATTTGTGATTGAAAATGGGTGATTTCGCAATGGCACTGGCAATAGCCAGTGCCACGTGCGCCCGTGACTATTCGATACTAGCAGGGTGAGATTCCCTGTCGAAAGGAGGCTTGGCCTTTTGTACCCGAAGGTAACTGCGTCGCTGCGAGGCGGGGTGGAGAGCAACCGGAGGGGAGCATTTCGTCCGCAATAAAGTGAACTCATTTCGGCAGCGGATACCGGCGAGCCTGCGTGGCTAAGGCGAAGCTAGCAAAGCCGGATTGACCGAGAGGTCCGCCAGTGGTTTGGAGAACTAATGGCGACGGCATCATCCCGAGATAAAGCCCCAAGCGAGTCGAGGGAGGTATCCGATGTGGTTGGAGGCGGAAGGAAAGCGAAGGTATCGAATGTAAGCGGGGATATCCGAGGCGCCGGGGAAGGCAAATGCCTTGTGCGTCGGAAGTCAGAGCGTTCATAGTAGCGTAGAAATCGGGTAATACCGAGGGAGCGAAGGGACGTAGGAAGGTGGATTTCGAGGTTACATGAGCAGGAAAGAGAAACCGTCGTCAGTGCCAGTGGCTAAGCAAGGCGGAGAAGCCGGCGACCGAACTCCGGGAACCGTTAGTAGGGTCCGAGAGCAATGGTCGTGGGCGGAACCTGCGGTGTGGACTGATCGGATGTTGAGTGCGCTCGAAGCGGGCGTTAAAGGAGGCGTCTGGTTTAGCTTGATGGACAAGGTGTGCAAGAAGAGGAACCTGAAGTCGTCGGCGACGAAAGTCATAGCGAATGCGGGTTCGGCAGGCGTGGATCATGTAAGTGTCGAGGCGTTTGCAAATCATTTGGACGAGAACCTGGAAGCTTTGGAGCGGACTTTACGGGACGGAACCTACCGTCCTTCGGCGATCCGGCGAGCGGTAATTCCGAAGCCGGGGAGTGAAGAAGGCCGTCCTCTAGGAATTCCGACGGTTCGAGACCGGGTGGTTCAAGGCGCGATTCGTCAGGTGCTGGAACCGATTTTCGAGAAGGATTTCGCCTCGAATAGTTACGGCTTTCGTCCGGGCCGGGGCTGCAAAAATGCCTTGCGAGAGGTGGACAGACTTCTGAAAGAAGGAGGCACGCATCTGGTGGATGTCGACATCAAGGGCTACTTCGACGCGATCAATCACGATCAATTAATGGATTTATTGAAGCGAAAGGTCGCGGACGGAACGCTACTAGGTCTGGTGGAACAATTTCTGAAAGCCGAGATATTCTCGTCGATGGGGAGTTGGGAACCGGAATCGGGAGCCCCGCAAGGGGCAGTTTTGAGTCCGTTGTTGAGTAACGCCTATCTGGATCCTTTGGACCATTTGATGGAATCCCTAGGTTTTCGGATGGTGCGATACGCGGATGACATGGTGATCGTCTGCCGCAGTCGAGCGGAAGCGGAAGAAGCCCTGGCGACGTTGAGCCGCTGGTGCGAATCGGCCAAGCTACAACTGCATCCGGAAAAGACGAGAGTGGTGGACACGCAGATCGAGAGTTTCGAATTTCTAGGCTATTGCTTTGGAGTTTATAAAGGACAACGTCTGATATATCCTCGGAAGCGAAGTCTGGAGAAACTTCGGGATGCGATTCGCGCGAAAACGAAGCGGAAAAGAGGCGATAGCCTATCGCAGATCGTCCGAGACGTGAGCGTAACGCTACGAGGCTGGTACGGATACTTCAAGCACAGCAAAAAGGGGATCTTTCGGGACGTGGATAAATGGACTCGAATGCGGCTGCGGTGCATACTGCGTCGTCGTCTGGGTCACGATTGCAGAAGCCGAAAGAGAGATAACTTCAAGTGGCCCAAAGCTTACTTTGCCGAGGCGGGACTGTTCTCCCTGGAACAGGCACATCGTCTGGAATCTCAATCCCTCAAGGGGTAAGACTACTGACCGGAAAGCCGGATGCGGGAGATCCGCCCGTCCGGTTTGGAGGGAAGGGGGAGCCCTATACTCCTCCTAGCCCTATCCAAGATGAATCAGAGTAAAGAGTTAGGATCAAACGGTTAATCTGACCAGTGCCACCCGGCCGCAAAATGTTCTGCAGAAATGGGAATGAGGGCGATTTTGGATCTTAAACCACCTACCAACCCTTGGTCTTCGTCTTCACTCGGACCAGGTTGTCATTGGCCGTGATATACAGGGTGCTGCCGTCGTCGCCCCAGTTGCAATTCGCGGTCGGAACGCCCGTCGCCAAAGTTCCTAGATGCTCGCCCTTCGAATTAAACACCCACAGGCCGCCGGGGCCGGTCGCCCAGAGATTGCCCGATTTGTCGATCTTCATGCCATCGGGTAAGCCGGGGTTGCTATTCTTGACCCATTTTGTGGAATCGAAAAAGACTTTTCCTTTGCCCAGCGTTCCGTCTTCTTTCACCGGGAACGCCATCCAAACGGCGACTTCCGGATCGGAGTTCGCCACATAAAGAGTCTTTTCATCCGGGGAAAGGCAAATGCCGTTGGGGCGGGTCAATTCCTTGGTCAAAAGAGTTAGCTCTCCCTTGGCCGACAGACGGTAGACGCCCTGGAAATCGAGTTCCTTGGCCGGATCGTCCATACCCTTGGGAAGACCATAGGGCGGATCGGTGAAGTAAATGTCGCCGTTGGACATAATGGTCAGGTCGTTCGGGCTGTTGAAGCGTTTGCCCATGTATTTATCGACCAGGTTTTCGACTTTTTTGCCGTCGTACGTCGCAAGCCGTCGTTCGCCATGCTGGCACATAATCAGCTTGCCCTTGGCATCGATGGCGAGGCCGTTCGAACCCGGTTCTTTGCCGGTAAAAGGGGCTGAGCCGGTGTAACCGGAGTTTTCGAGATAGGTTTCCAGGCCTTTACTTTCGCACCAGCACCAGATTTTGTTGCGGGGAATATCGGAGAAAAGTACAGCCTTGTGTTCTTTGGACCAGACCGGTCCTTCCGCCCACTTGAACTTCCCTTCAGCGAGCATCTCGATGACAGTTCCCTTGGGCACCAGGGCATCGAATTCGGGGCCATTGCTAACGATTTTTCCAAGGGTCTTCGACTGCCCGTAAGCGGAAGCGCCCGGCACAAAGATCACGGCAAGAAGGAGCAGAATTCTGCAAAATCTCATGGAAACTCCTGGAGAGTAAGGATCGGAAAATCTTCAACCGAGGAAGGTAAGGCCATCGTACTTCGGAGTGAGCGAGATACAAGCAAAAAATACGGGAGGGATTTACCGGACTATGATCCGCTCGCCGAGGAAACGCGAATTGCTAAACTGGCATAGCTGAGATAATTTGGAAAGTGCCGGCACGAAGTCGGCACGGCACGTATTTTCAGGAAGCTACCATGTCTGCCGCTTTGCCGCCGCTTCAGGTGTACAGCACGCTGACCCGCAAAAAAGAGATCTTCCCCAAGATTCCCGGCGAAGCAGTCACCATGTACGTCTGCGGACCCACCGTTTACAAGCCGAGCCACATCGGCCATATGGTCGGGCCGATCATCTTCGATACCGTCAAACGCTATCTCAATTATCTGGGCTACGACGTGAAGTGGGTCGTCAACATCACCGATGTCGACGATAAGCTGATTGCCCGGGCCGCCGAGAGCAAGACCACGGTCGCCGAGCTGGCCCAGAAGATGACGGCCGATTATTTCGATTGCCTTAAGAAGCTGAATGTTACGGGCATTGATCATTTCCCTAAGGCCACCGAATATATCCCGGCCATGATCGACACGATCAGCAAATTGATCGAAAAAGGGGTCGCTTACGATGCCGGGGGCGATGTCTATTTCAACGTATCCCAGTTCAAGGATTACGGGAAACTGTGCGGCTTCGATCCCGATGCTTTGGAAGCGGGCAGCCGGATCGAAGTGAGCGGTAAGAAGAAGAATCCGGGCGATTTTGCCCTCTGGAAAGCGGCCAAACCGGGCGAACCCGCCTGGAAATCCCCCTGGGGTGAAGGCCGGCCCGGCTGGCACATCGAATGCACCTGCATGGCCATGGATCAACTGGGTGAAACCATCGATATCCACGGTGGCGGGCTGGATCTCCGCTTCCCGCACCACGAAAACGAACTGGCCCAGAGCGAAGCCTACTCCGGCAAACCGTTTGCCAAGATCTGGATGCACAACGGCCTCTTGAAGCTCGGCTCGGGCAAGATGGCCGGTTCCATCGGCAACGTGCTGAATGTGGCCGATGCATTGAAACATGTGGGTGGTGAGGTGTTGCGGTTCTTCATGCTCAACACGCACTATCGCAGCCCGATCGACCTGGGGGAATGGGACCCTCGCGATAAAGATGCTTCCCCGATTCCATCGGGACTGGAGGCCGTCAAAAAATCGTATGAGAACTTCTCGCGTTTCGCCGAGCGGTATCAGCGGATCACCGGCAAGAGTTTTTATGCTCTGGAAGCGCCCACGAAGGCTCGCGAAAAGACCTTCCTCAACGCTCAATTCGGTGAACTTTATAGCCGGTTCCGCGAGTTGATGAACGACGACTTCAACACCGGCGGTGCCTGCGGGGTACTCTTCGAATTGATCACGGCGTTGAATAAACTGGCCGATTCCGCGAAACTGGAAGATCCCAAAGCGGATGAAACTCAAAAGCCCGCATTCCTCGAAGGGGCGCTGCTTCTCAAAGAGTTATCGCAGATTTTGGGACTATTCTTTGAAGAGCCCAAGGCGGCGACGCTGGGGGGCGACGACAAACTGGTCGCCGGATTGATGCAACTGTTGATCGAACTCCGGGGTAATCTGCGCACTGAAGCCAAGAAGCTGGAAAAGGGCAACCCGGCCGTGAAGGTGATGTTCGATCAGACCGACCTGATTCGCAAGAAACTGGCGGAACTAGGCGTGGTGATGGAGGATCGCGCCGGCGGGACGACATGGAAGGTGGGCTAGGAACCTGGATTGAGTTGGCACTGTCGCTGAGATAAGATAATTAAATCGGCATTTGAGCTAGTACTATGAGTATCACAATCCATTTACCCGAGGGCACGGAAACCAAACTCCGCCAGAAAGCGGAGCTAGCGGGCGTGTCTATTGAACGCTATTTGACGAATTTGGCCGAACTCGATCTGTCTGGCGAAAGCAGAACCTTCACTAGAAAATCCTTCGATGAAATTCTGGCACCGGCTCGGCAAAGTTTTGTCGAATCTGGTGATTCGGAAGCCGAGTTGACTCGCGTTTTTGAGGCAGCTCGTAACGAAGTCTGGTCCGAGAAACAAAAGACTGGCCTACCCACGGAATGATTTCGAAAAGCCCAAAAGTCGTTTTCGATTGCATGATGTTTTTGCAAGCCGCCTTGAATCCTTCAGGGCCAGCTGCCGCGTGTCTCCGTGTATTGGAAAATCAGCTGATTCGAGTCCTTGTCACACGGGAAATTCTCGAAGAAATTGAGCAGACGCTACGCAAGCCCCTCATTCAGACAAGATACCCAAGACTAACGGAAACTGTCATCCTGGAATTCATCGAACGAATTATCGAACTAGTCGAAATTCGACCTCCGGTTGCAAAACGATTCACTTATATACGGGATCCCAAAGATGAGCCTTACATAAATTTGGCGATAGCGGAGGACGCCAACTATCTCGTCAGTCGCGATCGAGATCTTTTGGACTTGGCAAAAATCGATTATCCCGATGCGGCGCTTCTCAGAAGAGAAGCGCCTAATTTGAATATCCTCGAGCCCATTGAGTTTTTGAATACTATTCGGGACAACTTGCGACTCCGCGAACAATTCGGACAATAAAGCATTAATGCTCATCCTCGGCATCGATCCCGGTCTGAATACCACCGGCTATGGTCTGCTCGAATACTCCACCGGGAAAATCCGACTGGTGGAAGCCGGGGTGGTGCGCTCGCTCCCCTCCAAAAAACAGTCCGATCTGGGTCTTCGGCTCAAAAGTCTGTTCGAGGGAATTTCGGAAATTGTCGATCAGTACAAACCGGAAGCCATGGCCATCGAACAACTTTACTCCCACTATGCCCATCCGCGCACGGCCATCATCATGGGCCATGCCCGGGGGGCCCTGCTGCTGGCCGCCGGGATGAAAAATATTCCCGTTCACCACTTCAAGGCGACGCAGATAAAAAAGACCATCACTGGTCACGGCCACGCCAGCAAGGAGCAGATTCAGGCGACCGTTACCCGGGAACTGGGACTGCTGAAAGCACCCGAACCCTACGATGTCACCGATGCCCTCGCGGTAGCGCTGTGCTTCGTATTTTCCCGAAAAATGACTGAACAGACCTCTCGAAAGCGGGCGATATGATAACCAAGATGACGGGCATTCTGACCCGGGTCCTCGACGATGAGTGCCGGGTGCAAATCGGCCCGTTCGAATATCAGGTGATGATTCCGGAGTATCTCCGCCGCAACATTCAAACCAAGACGGATGAGGAAATCACGCTGCACATCAGCGAATACCTGGAAGGTTCGCAGATGTCCAACCGGCTGATCCCTCGACGCATCGGCTTTTTGAGCGAACTCGAACTGGAGTTTTTCGATCTCTTCTGCACCGTGGACAAAATCGGCGCACGCAAGGCATTAAAAGCTCTCGGCCGGCCGATCCGCGAAATTGCCGAGGCGATCCAGCGCAGCGATGCCAAATGGCTGACCACGCTGGCGGGCATCGGCAAAACCTCCGCCGAGCAGATCATCGCCACGCTCAAAAGTAAGGTGACCAAGTTCACGCTATTTTCGGAGGGTACTTTCGGCTCAGCCCCCGAACCGCTGGGCGCCGGGATTGATCCTCAGGTGGTCGATGATTCGTACGCCGCGCTGACCAATCTGGGGATGAATCCCTCCGAAGCGCGGGATCGGATCGATCAGGTATTGAAATCGGGGCAGAAACCGGCTACGGTACAAGAGTTCATTAGTTTGGCGTTTGCGGTGGGGAAGAAGGGATGACTTTAAACATTGAACTGAGCGAAGAGAAGCTATTAGCTCTTCAGAATTTGGCTGCGGAACAAAACACGACGATAGAGCACTTACTGGAAACGATGATTGAACGAGTTCTCGTTCACAAAAGCCAAGTTCAAAAAGTGGGTGAAAGCTTGGAAGCGAAGAACTCGGAACTTTATAAGCGGCTTGCGGTGAATGACGTCAGTCAGGAAGTGTTTGAAAAATTTAAGGACAGAGCGTTTAAAGACCATACCGAGACATTAAAACGTTTGGCCGATAGCTAGTCCGCTGAGCTCTGAAATTGCACCTTTTTTGAAAGCCGCATGCCACGCGAAACCATTATCTCCGGCACTACTGAACCCGACGACCGCAAGCGCGATGCGGCCCTGCGTCCGAAGCTCCTGCGCGAAGTCATCGGCCAGAAAAAAGTGGCTCAGCGATTGGGCATTGCCGTCAACGCTTCTCGCAAAACCAAGGAACCCCTCGGTCATATTCTGTTTGACGGTCCACCCGGGCTGGGCAAAACGACTTTTGCCACCGTGCTGCCCAACGAGTTGGGAACCAGCATTCAAATGACTTCCGGCCCGGCCCTCTCCAAACAGGCCGATCTGCTGCCCTATCTGACCAATCTTGAAGAAGGTTCGATTCTCTTCATCGATGAAATCCACCGGATGCCGCGGGTCGTCGAAGAGTTCATCTACCCGGCCATGGAAGATTTCCGCATCGATCTGGTGCTCGGTGATGGTGTGAATGCCCGTACGATTTCGATGAATCTCAAGCGATTCACGCTGATCGGGGCCACCACCCGCAGCGGCATGCTCTCATCGCCGATGCGTGATCGCTTCAAGATGCAGGAGCATCTCGATTTTTACACGATCAACGAACTGGCGGAGATCGTCCGAGTGAATGCCCGAAAGTTGGATACGAAAATCAGCGAGGAAGCGGCTCTGGAACTCGCCCGCCGCAGCCGGGGTACGCCGCGCATCGCCAACAGTCGATTGTCGTGGGTCAGAAATTTTGCCATCAGCGAAGCGGACGGCTCGATATCCATGGAGATTGCCAGACGGGCGCTCGATATGGCCGAGGTCGATTCGGAAGGGTTGGACAAGCAGGATCGCCGGTATCTGGAAACCCTCATCGATGTGTTCGGGGGCGGACCTACGGGCGTGGAAGCGATGGCCGCGACAATGAATATTCCGAGCGATACACTCAGCGATGAAGTCGAGCCCTTTCTGCTCCGAGAGCAGTACATTGTCCGCACCCCTCGGGGCCGGCTGGCCACGCAAAAAGGGTTTCTGGTCGTCGGCCGCAAGCAATCGACGGACGGCAGCAGCCTGTTCGAATAGATTCCCCGCAACTCTTTCGGCTTTCCGTCTCGCATCGCCGAAGTTGGGCGGTCGGCAGTGCCATAGATAAATACAATCTGAATTATACTTTCGATAGGCACTGAATATGGAAATCCAGCAACTTCGATACTTCGCCCGCGCGGCGGAGTTGTCCAGTTTCACGCGCGCCGCCGAGGCTTGCTTCATAACGCAGCCGACGCTTAGTCAGCAGATTCTCAAATTGGAACAGGAACTGGGCCAGCCGCTCTTCGAGCGCCTGGGGCGAAGTGTGAAACTCACCGAAGCGGGCAAGATCCTCAAAGAAAGAGCCGATCAGATTCTTGCTCTCATGGAGGATGCCGCGGCCCGCATTACCGATCAGCCCGACGCGGGCCGACTGGTGATCGGGGCGATTCCCACCATTGCTCCCTATTTATTGCCCCGGCTGATCGACCGCTTTTCCAAACTGGTGCCCAAGGCCGATTTGGAAATCGTCGAAGATGTTACGCCGGTATTGCTGAAGAAGTGCCAGTCCGGCGAAGTCGATCTGGCTTTCATGGCCTTGCCGCTGGAAGCAAGTGGTCTGAAAATCAAAAAACTCTTTACCGAGAAGCTCCGTTTAGTCATGAAGCGCGGTCATCCTCTGGCCGCGAAAGCGTGCGTCTCGCTCGACGCGGCGATCCAGGAGCCGTTTCTATTACTGCACGATGCGCATTGTCTGGCCGAGAGTACGATCAGTTACTGCCGGCAGAAAAATGTGATACCGCTGGGTACTTCCCGGCTGAGTCAATTGAGTACGATTATCGAGTTGGTGGCCTTGGGGCAGGGGGTGACGTTGGTGCCCGAAATGGCGGTACCCAGGCATATTAACAATGGCTGCGCATACCGACAGCTCGATGGCGAGCAGCCGATGCGGACCGTAGTCCTGATCTGGAATGATTATCGGTTCGCCACGAAGTTGTTCACGCGATTTGTCAAATGGGCGGAACAGGAGCTTGCGAAAAAATGAGCCGTATATCCGGATGGCTGCATTGCATCGGGGATTAGCGGATCACAGGAAAAGCTGCCTCCGGCATAGTCGTTAACTATGCCAGGATTTCCTTCAACGCCCCGGCCAGCAGATCGATATCGGCTTCGGTGTTAAATGGTCCGGGGCTGACCCGCACCAGACCATCCGGATAGGATTTGAACGCTTTGTGAATGTACGGCGCGCAGTGGAGACCGGGCCGGATGGCGATATCGAAGGCCTGATCCAGAATGCCACCGATCTCCGCGGCCGGTAACGCTTCGGTAAAGAAGCTGAGGGTGCCCACCCGCCGCGACATATCCCGATGGCCGACGATCGTGAACTGGCCGATTTCATCCAGGTGTTTCCAGAGCCGTTCGACCAGTTCGACTTCGTGCTGGTGAATCTTCTTCAGGCCCTGTTCCTGCACCCACTGCAGCCCGGCGATCAGCCCAGCCACACCGAGCACGTTCGGCGTGCCGCCTTCGAGGAAATAGGGATAATCTTTCGGCTGAGTCTCGCTCGAGGAGTCGCCGCCGGTACCCCCTTCGCGCCAGGGATTCACATGCACCCCGGGAGCGACATAGAGCACCCCGACGCCCGTGGGGGCAAACAAACCTTTGTGTCCCGGCAGGGCCATTAGATCGATGTTCGCGGCCTGAACGTCGATCGGTAGCACACCAGCGGTCTGAGCGGCATCGACCAGAAATAAGACGTTCTTTTCCCGGGTAATCTTGCCGATCTCCTCGATGGGTTGGGTAGTCCCCACCACATTGCTGCCATGCGAAATTCCGACCAGTCGCGTCTTCGGAGTGATGGCCTTCGCAACCGTTTGCGGATCAATGGACCCCTGCCCATCGGACGGGATACGGGTCCACTCGATAACCCCGGCCAGTTCCAACGCGCGTAACGGCCGGCTCATGGAATTGTGTTCCATGTCGCTGGTGATCACATGATCACCCGGCTTAAGCACCCCCTTGATGGCCATGTTCAGGGCATCGGTGCAGTTCAGAGTGAAGATGAAGCGTTCCGGACCTTTGCCGTTGAAGAACTGATTCAGACGATGCCGGCCATCCGCGAGTGTATGTTCGGAAGCGAGAGCCATTTTGTGGCCTGCCCGTCCCGGATTGGCGAGCGAGTTGCGCGCGTAGCTGTCGAGAGCCTTGTAAACCGACTCGGGTTTGGGGAATGTTGTCGCAGCGTTATCGAGGTAGATCATTGAAGGAGTTCAGGGGAACTTAACGAGTAATTGGGTCGTTCATTGGGATCAAATATTCTCTTCATCCCAGCTTATTTGAATAATTTCGAGTATGTATACTGCCCGATGGGTGAAGTCGATGTGGTAGCAAAACCTCAGTAAGCCGAAATCATGCGTGTACAAGCCTTCAGAATGGTACTTACCAATCGAATCGGGATGTCTCGAGAGAGCTTTATTAGCTATGTTTTCACAGCGGGTAATTTCATTTTTATCTGCTGCCGCATTATAGATTCTTGCCAAATCGAGATCGGCTCTTTTTTCCCAGTGGACGATAAAAGGGGGGTTCACTTTTCGTCCTCGGCCCAAAGTTTTTCCATAAACGCGAGAAGCTCTCCATCGGACATTGGAGTTCCTCGCTTCTCCAACTCTGCTTTCAGCAATGTCTGATGCTTGCGTACTTTCTCCGTGCTGATACCTTTAGTGGGAGCCAGCCGGTGCTGACGAAGCCGTTCCAGGGCGCGGTGAATTGAAGCGTCCGCTTTCACAATTTCCTGACCGTTGGCATCGACGACGCGCAACTGATCATTGGAATTCCGAAACTGCTCGGTTTGCTCTTCTGTTAATCGGATGGTAATCATAGGCTGTGCCCTTTCGGGTGCTACAAGAAATCCCTTCCTAATTATTATAACTGATCCGCACTTCCCTGTTAATGCCCGATGTACTTCGAGTACAAGATACGTGCTTTTTCGATGTCATCGGTTCCCTTGATGATCGCCCGGCCATCGGGGAACACCGTGAAGTTGTAACTCTCCACATCGAACTTCAGCAAGAACTTATTGAAACTGACATTCCCGGATGAAACGAGGTTCTTGGAAAGATCCTCGAAATTCAGTTTCACGCCGTTGCGGTTGCTCACCTGCACGCTGTTGCGGCCGCATAGGCTCACGGCCTGGGAGCCCTGCATGCCTTCCAGCCATTCGAAGCGGCGATGCTTACAGCAGGGGCAATCGACCTTGCCCTTCAGTGGGGCGATCTTAATCCGGCGATTGGTGTTTTCCCACATGTCGAGATAGATCAACTCGCGATTGATCGCGGCGGTCTTTCCGGCCAGAATTTTGAAGGCTTCCAGCGCCTGATAGCTGGCGATCACGCTGACCACCGGGCCGAGTACGCCGGCCGTTTCGCAGGTGCCGACATCGCCTGGACCGGGGGCCGCTTCGAAAACGCAGCGCAGACACGGGGTTTCCCCCGGCAGAATAGTCATGCTTTGGCCGTGCGAGCCGATCACGCCGCCGAAGACCCACGGTTTGTTCAACTTCACCGATGTATCGTTGATCAGATAGCGGATCTCGAAATTATCGGTGCCATCGAGTATGACATCGACGTCCCGGCAGAGCTCTTCGATATTGGTTCGATCGATATCGGCGACCACCGGTTCGATGGTGACATTCGAATTGACTGCTCGTAACTTATTTGCGGCGGCGACCGCCTTGGGAAGGTTGGCGGCCACATCGGCTTCGTCGAAGAGTACCTGCCGCTGCAGATTCGAAGGTTCTATGAAATCGCGATCGATAATGCGAACGAACCCGACTCCGCCACGAACCAGGTGATTGGCGAGAACGGTGCCGAGTGCACCGCAGCCGCACAGGGTGACGCGGCCGTTGATCAGTTTTTCCTGACCCGCTTTGCCAATGGGGCCAAAGCGCATCTGCCGGCTGTAGCGTTCGGTCAGGTTTTCATCGAGTTTACGTTGCATCAGTAGTTCCGAATCTGAAATCGGCCGGCAGGGCGGCTGGGGTTATTTCACCCCGTTGGTTTCCAAAAAGTCTTCGAGGAATTCCACCACTTCGCTGGGCCACTTTTCCTGCTTAGCAAAACCTACCAGCGTAATTACATCTTCTTTCGCGCGGACCAGGTCGGGCCCTTTAAGCCGTTGCAGATAAGTGGCCATGTATTCCAGAGATTCCGTGGCCGCGACATCGTTGATGATGTCCTCGGCCGAACCTTCCAGGAGTACGTAGCCGTGCAGCATGGCCAGGAACATCGGCGAGATGCCAAGTTCCTCCGGGATCAAGGGCAACAGTGCGACGCCTTCGGGGACTTCTTCCTCGGACATGACAAGCTCTCTCGGGCCGTCCGAATTTTCGTACCTTCGCCGGGAACGATCCCGGCGAAACCTGAAATCAGGTACGAAGTCGGCAGACTATGCAGTTGATTTTATTCGGACTTCAGCCGCCCGCGACGGCAGGGATCAAAGCGACGAGGTCGCCCTCCTTCACCGGGCTTTGCAAGTCGTCCAGAAAGCGAATATCTTCATCGTTCAGATAGATATTCACATGCATCTGAAGCTTGCCCTCTTTGAAGAGCTTCGGACCGATCGCCGGATGCTTGACGATCAGGTCTTTGAGAACGGCCTCAATGGTGCCGCCGCTGGTTTCCACATCGGACAGCCCGCCGGTGGCTTCTCGCATCGGCGGGGGGATCTGGACTTTCACAGACATGAGACTAATTCCGTTTCTTTCTAAAGCTTCGCTTTTACGACAGCACCGGTACCGAATCGACCAGCGGGATGAAATCGTCCAGCGTCGGACGGATCACAACTGGCTGCTCGACCGCTTCGAAGATGGCGTCCTGCGTCTTCAAACCGTTGCCGGTGATGCAGATGACGATTTCTTCGTTACGGGGAATTCGGCCCTGTTCAATTAGTTTACGGCAAACGGCCAGAGTGGTGCCGCCGGCTGTCTCGGCGAAGATCCCTTCGGTCTGTGCCAGCAGCTGCATGGCTTCCACAATTTCCGTATCGCTCACATCTTCGGCCCAGCCGCCGGTTTCCCGAATCAGCTTGGCGGAGAACGGTCCATCGGCCGGGTCGCCGATCGCCAGACTCTTGCAAATGGTGTTCGGCTTGCGGATCGGCTTGTGCCGGTCGCGATTGCTTTTCACGCAGTCGGAAATCGGATTGCAGCCGGTGGCCTGCGCGCCGTACATCTTGGTGGTTGGCGCTTTGTCGATCAGGCCGACACGATAGAGTTCGTGAAAAGCTTTGTGCAGCTTGCCGATGAGACTTCCCCCGGCCATCGGTGCGACAACGTGCTGCGGCACGCGCCAGCCGAGGTCTTCGGCGATTTCGAAGCCCATGCTCTTGGAGCCTTCGGCGTAGAAGGGCCGCAGGTTGATGTTCACGAAGCCCCAGCCGTATTTGAAGGCCACCTGAGTGCAGAGGCGATTGACTTCGTCGTAGGTGCCCTGCACGGCAATCACTTTCGCGCCGTAGATACTAGTGCCCAGAATCTTGGCACGTTCGAGATCGGCGGGAACCAGAATATAGGCTTCCAGTCCGGCGGCGGCGGCGTTAGCGGCCACACTGTTAGCCAGGTTGCCGGTCGAAGCGCAGCCGACGGTTCGGAAGCCGAATTCGCGGGCTTTGCTCAGCGCGACCGAAACCACCCGATCCTTGAAGGAAAGAGTGGGGAAATTCACGGCGTCGTTCTTGATCCAGAGTTTTTCCACGCCCAAGGCATCGGCCAGCCGGTCAGCCCGAATCAGCGGGGTGCCACCGACCTGCGGTCCCACGGTCGGTTCGCCGTCCAGAGGTAAGAGTTCCCGATAGCGCCACATGTTGCGCGGCCGCATCTCGATTTTCTCCCGGCTGATGCAGGGCTGGATGGCGTCGTAATCGTACACGACTTCCAGAGGTCCGAAATCATCCGAGCAGAAATTGACGGGGGATTTGGGGTAGAGCTTGCCGCAGACTTTACACTGCAGGCCCTTCACGAAATCGGGAACAAACGGCACGGTAATTCCTCTCTCTCACGGAGTTCATCGATAACAAGAGAGAGTATCAACCAGATAGAGCTTCAGTAACTTCCACTGAAACTACTCAGAGATAAGAAGATGGTGCAGAACGATCCGAAAGGTTTTCGAAGGTCTGGCACGATCTTATCTTCCCCGGTCGCCCGGGCAGGAATTAGCACCAGCATCGAAAGCCAGAATTGAAATCTGGGGAGTTTTCGACCGGTTGCTGTGGCATCAAAGGGCCTGCGCCCTCCGCCACTCTGGATAAGATACTCTGGCGCGATGTTTACACATCACGATTTCACCATATTACATTGCCCGTACGAACTTGGCAACAGCGCAGTTAAAAAAACCAACATCCGGTAGCGAAAAGACTTCCATCCGGAACAGCTTGCCCGGATTAACGGGAGCAAATCGCGAATCGGAGGTCATTTCCGATCGGCCGCTAGTCATTTCCCGGCCGACTCTTCCGGGGCTTCATTCGCCTGCAGCACCCAACCGGCAAACAGATGCTGCACCAAGTTGTAGAAGATCACCGGCAACAGCACCCGGGGGTGAGAAGAGACGGTCATCGAAGCAATCACCAGGGCCGTGCCGTTGTTGCTCATGCCCAGGCCGTACATCAGGGCCAAGCGTTGCTCGCGCGGCGATTTCAGGAGCCTCGACAATCCGTAGCCGGTGCCGAAACCGATGCCGCACATGCCGCAAACAAACAATAGCGTGATCAACAGGAAATCCCAATCGGGCTCGGCGATAGTCTGAGGTAACGAAATCGCGGCATTCGAATAGCACAGAGTCAGCAGAATGGCCGTGTTCAGAAGTTTCAGCCGGGGAAGGACGTTTGCCAGCCGAGCCGCACCGGCCAGCATCCGCACGCTAATTCCCAATAGCGTCGGCAGCAGAACGAAAGTGAGCATAAACAACATGGTCTCGGAGCCGCAGAACGAATTGAGTAAATCGAGATACTCCCCCTCGGCCATGGGGCGAGTGAAGTAGAGCGAGATCGGCGTGGTGATCGGACTAAGTAAAGTTGAACCGAGAATCAGTCCCAACCCGAGCGCCAGATCACCATCGGCCGATTGCGTCCAGGCGGCGGAAGAACCGGCGATCGGCATCGAAGCCACCAGAGCCAATCCCAGCAGAATGCACTGAACTTCCGAAGGGTTGTGCCAGTCGCTCATGGAAAGCGAGATCAGGGTCAAAAAGAGTAAGGGCACAAACAAATTGGCCAGCAGGCCCAGCACCAGAACGTGCGGCGCATAGACCAGCCGGGCTATTTGATCGACTCGAAGTCCCAGGCCCGCGTTGAAGAGCAACAGAGCCAGGAGCGTCGAGGTCAACGACAGCGGAATATGTTGCTCGCCGAGCCAGGCATGGCCGAGTTTCTGCGTGCGAATCCAACTTCCCAGGGCAGGGAAAAAGGCGGCAAGAACATAACTGAGTATCAGCAAATGCAGAAAGTGATGGTGCACGAATTCCGCAAGCTTAAACTTCCTGAGAGATAACGGGATCACAGGTTCCTTCCTCCTGAACGATCAACAACGGGAACAGAATCTGAAAGCGACTTCCCTGTCCGGGCGTGCTAGTGACCGACAACTGAGCGCCCATCGTTTTCGCAAGGCGTTGAGCGACGGCCAGTCCGAGCCCGACGCCGGGCAGACCGGCATTCCGGCTCTCTTCGGAGCGGTAAAACGGTTCGAAAATTCTGGACAGATCGTGGGCGGCGATCCCAGGCCCACGGTCGATGACGGCAATCGTCGCGGCTGAGTCGCTCGCCGCCACTTCCAGACGAATCGGAAATTCCAGCGGGGAATGTTTATTGGCGTTGTCGATCAGGTTGCCCAGCAACTGGCCCAAAAGACCGGCATGGGCCGAGACCACGACCGACTTCTCGTCGCGGAACGATAATTCCAATTTTCGTTGCGAGTAATGTTCCCGGGTCTCCTCGAGAAAAACCGGCAGCCAGACGGCGAGGTCGATCTCTGACATCATGATCGCCTGCTTCTCCGAGTCGGAACGAGCCAGAAATAACAGCATCTCCGTAATCGATTGCAGATTTTCCACTTTCTGGCCGAGCAGACGCAGGACGCGCTGATACTCTTCCACGGGGCGCTCGCGGCGCAGGGCGACATCAATCGAACCTTTCAGCACGGTTAACGGCGTGCGTAACTGATGCGAAGCTTCGCCGGCAAATTGCTTCTGGCGTTCATAGGCATCGTGCACCCGGCTCAAAAGATCGTTGAAGCTCGTACCCAGCTCTTCCAGTTCATCCCGGGTTTGCGGATGCGGCAGGCGATCCGCCAGATCTTCCGTGGAAATTTCTCGGGCCACCGCGGCCATCCGGCTCAGAGGGCGTAAGGCCCGTCGACAGATCCAGCGGTTCACAAAAAAGGTCGCCAGCCAGACCGACAACGAAATGCCGCTCAACAGCGACGCGAGATTGCGGAGACTCTCGTGAATGGCATTTTTCGACAGCCCGGCATAGATCATCAGCGAATAGTGATGCCGGCGCGCATCGGCGATGGGCGTAGTGGCCGAGATATTTTTCGATTGCAGGTGACGACCGGTCAAAATTCGATCCGCTCGTTCCAACTCGGTCAAATCCTGCCCGTTCCAGGTCAGCCGATTTCGATCTTTTCGCATTTGCTCTGCGCTGGGCAGATCGGAAGAATCGACGAGAGCGTCGTTCTCATCCCAGATGGCCCAATGGATCTGCTCGCCATCAGCGAAGAAATGCAGATCGTGCGCGGCCCGATCCCATTCCAGTCCTTCCGGTTCATCTTCCACTGCGGCGGCCAGCGTATTGATGGCGGCCGAGAGCCGTTCGCTCGCATGGGAAAATTCGTGGTTCTGCTTGAGAAAATAAAGCAGTAAAGAAAAGCCGATCAGAATCAGCGCCAGGGTGATTTGAAAGAAAACCGAAACGCGGTTGGTGATGGTCATGCTCTAGCCCCCGGAATCCGCTTTTCCGAGGTAGTAGCCGCGGCCGCGTACGGTGAAGAGAATGCGCGGACCGTGCGCTTCCAGCTTGCGACGCAGTTCAGCGATGTGGACTTCCAGCGAGTTCGAAACGCCGTCGTAGCGGTCGTCCCAGACTTGTTCGTAGATTCGGGTGCGTGTCAACACTTCGCCGACATGCCGGAGGAAATAAGCGAGCAGGGAATATTCCTTGGTCGTCAGCACCAACCGTTTCCCCGCCCGTTCGGCGTAGTGGGTGCGCGGATCGAGCGTTAAATCTTCGAACTGCAGGACCGGTTTGGCCTGCCGTTCGTGGCGTCGGCTCAGGGCCAGGACACGGGCCAGCAATTCTTCGAAGGAAAAGGGCTTGCAAAGGTAATCGTCGGCCCCCTGATTTAGACCGGTCACCCGGTCGGCCACGGTGTCGCGGGCCGTCAGGAACAGAATCGGAGTGGTACCACTTTCTTCGCGGTAGTTTTTGAGAATCTCCAGCCCGGTCATCTTGGGAAGAGCCCAGTCGAGGATCACGACATCCCATTTTTCGTGGCGCAGCCGGTACCAGCCTTCGGCTCCGTCGGGAGCATGCTCCACGACGAAGCCTTCATCGCGCAGGCCGATTTGCAGAAACTCTGCAATCCCCGGATCGTCTTCCACGATCAGTATTCGCATGGCCTCGCTCTCACCCGGAGTGGGATGGACTACTTTTCTTCTTTGGCTTCGGTAATTTTGCCATCCTTGCCGATGGTCAGTTCCACTTTCTTATCGCCCTTCTTGACGAGGATTTCGTAAGTGACGGTCTCTCCCTTGGTGACTTCTTCCACTTTGCTGATCGTGTAGCCGTCGTACTTGGCTTTGATGCTGTCCGAAACAGCTTTCGGGAGATCCTTGGCTTCCATTTCCCGTTCCACGGCTTCGATTTTACCATCGGAGGTCAGGGTCACTTCCAGCTTTTCGCCCTTGAATTTGATGATCACTTCATAACTGGTCACATTTTTCTCAACTTCCTTGGAAGCTTCCACCAGTTCCGCGCCCTTGTACTTCGCTTTCACCGCTTCCAACACGGCTTTGGGCAGCTTGTCGAGGGGAATTTTGTCATCGTCGGCCTGCAAGCCTGCGACTTGCAGGAGGATGGCCAGCACGGCTACCAGACTGAGTTTGAATGTACGCATCGCGATTCTCCCGATTTCGGTCGCCGGTCTTTTTAATCTCCAGGGCCAGCGACCCTGTAGTAGAAGATATCCGAACCCACTGAAATCTCCGTTAACCAAAGATAAGAAATTCTCTTAGGAAGGAACATGCAAATTGCTCTGTAACGCCGGACATTCTTGGTGATTTTACCGATCCCGCTTTCGGAATGGCGGCAGATCGTAACGGGTTGAGGCGATAGCGTTTTCTTTTTTTTGCCGACTCTGCTAAGATAATTTCCAGAGTTTGGATGCAGGATCGACAACTTGTCGGGTAGGATGAGATGCGGGAACCGATGAATTGGTCGTTACCGCTGTTCCGCGTATTTGGGATCAGTGTCAACGTCCATGTCTTTTACATTGTCATGACGCTCGGCCTGCTCCTGCGCGCCTGCTCCCAGTCTCCTGATCGCTGGCTCGATTTTCTGCTCGTCTCCGTCGTCATGTTGTTCGTGATCATCCTGATGCACGAATTCGGACACTGCTTCGCCGCCCGTTACGTTAAAGGGGAAGCGGATGAAATTCTGATGTGGCCTCTGGGCGGGCTGGCGTTCTGCCGTCCCCCGATGACCCCGTTGGCCCATTTCATCACGGCTATCGGCGGGCCGCTGGTAAATTTTGTCTTTTGCTTGATCGCCGGTACCGCATTGCTGATTGGCGGCTTCACCGCGCCGATGAATCCCATCCGAACGCTCTCCGCCTACGATCCGCTGCTTTACAACTTCCACGATGGCCGGACTTACACCACGGCCAATGTTCCGGTTCTGGTGCGCAGCGATACCGAACGGGAAGTGAACCCCGTGGCCTACAATTTTTACCCGAACGGCAAAATCCAAGTCAAGAACCGGCTGAGTGACCGCGAATGGGTCGACGCGAAATATCTGACTACCGAGCCACTGCCAACCTGGGCTTTGTGGACGGCCAGATTCTTCTGGTTAAACCTTTTCCTGTTCTGCTTCAACGTCTTTTTGCCGGCTTTCCCTCTAGACGGTGGCCGTATTCTGCAAACGATCGTCTGGGGGAGATCGGATTACGAAAAAGGAACGCTCATTGCCTGCTATGCGGGTCAAATCGTGGGCATGGCGATGATCATTCTTTCCATCTGGCTGGATTACCCGATCTCGCTCCTGGCGATTTTCATCTGGTACTGCAGCTACATGGAGATGAAGAAGATTTATCAGCCCGAGGGCGACGGCATCTACGACACCTCCAAGGGCTATCTGGCCTTCGAGGAAGGGGATGTGCCCGTCCGCCGTGCTCCCAAGCAAAGCTTCATTAAGCGCTGGTTGCAGGCCCGGGCCGCGAAGCGGATTCAACGGGAGATTGAAGAGCAGCAGGCGGATGATGCCCGCATGGATCAGCTTCTGGAAAAACTGCATCGCGTTGGCGGCCGTACGGGTTTAACCGCTGAGGAAAACCGCTTTTTGGATCGCATGGCCCAACGCCTCCGCAAGAAGGACGAGTAGTTCGAAGACGGAAGGTTAATAGTGGAAAGTGGATAAACGCGACTAACAATTTATAGCAATTTAAAAGAATCGACCTCAACAAGCTAGAGATCAATTCAGTCGTAGATTTTAAATGAAATCTAGGGCGTAGAATCTCCAGCATGGGGTGATATTGGAACAAATTTCCTCAAGTCTACTAATGGATTGTTGGCAGAAAGTGGTTCTGGTGGAGTGGAATGCGATTCATTCCAAGAATGCGAAATACTCTCGGCCAGATTTTCGCAGCCAGAACAGAACAAAAATAGCACTGTGGCGAGTCGGGCAAAGATTTTCACCATATTAGGCAGCTTCCCCAGTTGGGAAATTAATCGAGTACATGATTAAATTTTCTAGCCATACTGCAAAGTCAGTGAAATAGCGTTCATATGAGAATCAATCAAGTCCAACCCGGCTGTCAATAACTTCGCCGTTGCACCACTCAATATCTCCTTCCCCGTCTCATTTTGCCTTCATGATTTTCCAACAGAATTTTTCCCCGTCCCTCAAAAATTGATCGCAGATATCCCTTCCCTCGGCGACTATATAGCGGAAAGCGACAGGAGGGCTTGGGATGTCGAACATGCGAGTAGGCGCGATCGTCCAGCATTTGCGTCAGCTGATGGAAGAGGATCGTTATCGTCAGGCGAGCGACGGCCAGTTGCTGCAGGGGATACTGGTCCTGTCCGATCCCGGGGCGTTTGAAGAGCTGATTCGCCGTCATGGTCCGATGGTGAGTGCGGTGCTGAATCGTTCGCTGGGGAATATCCAGGATGCCGAGGATGGTTTTCAGGCGACGTTTTTGATTTTGGCCCGCAAGGCTCATTCCCTTCGACAGCAGTCTTCGCTGGGGAGTTTTCTGCACGGCATCGCCTTGAGAGTCGCCTTGCAGACGCACCGCGCCCGAATCCGCCGGGAAAAGCACGAGAAGAATGCCGTTCGAGAAATAAGTTCTTCCAGTCCTCCGCAGGACGCGATTCGCAACGAGATAAAGACTCTCCTGGATGAGGAAATTCAGAAGCTGCCGGAGAAGTATCGAGAGGCTTTCTGTCTTTGCATTTTAGAGCAGAAGACGATAAGCGAAACGGCCGCTCGTCTCGGGATTAAGGAAGCCACGGTCAGCAGCCGTTTAACTTGGGCCCGGCAGCGACTGGGGCTACGATTGAAGAAGCGCGGCGTCGATTTGAGCGCCCTCCTAGCCTCCGCAACTTTGGCTGGCTCGGCTTCGGCAACGCTAATTCAATCCACAGTTCAAATCGGTTTAGCCTTTGCCATTCGCAAGGTGGCTCTAAGCAGTGTGACCTCGGCTTCGGTGGCCGGGCTGGTGCAAGGAGTTACCAAGATGGTTATTCTTCAACGGATTATGTCCGTCAGTGCGGCGGTGGTGTTGCTGGGTGTGCTGGGCTACGGCGTGCAGGCCGGGCTAAGTTCGGTGCCTGGAAAACCGGAGTCCGACAAAGTACCAGAACCGCTGGTGGTGAATGAGCCCCAGGACGATGCAAAAGATCAGAAGGTAACTTTGAAGGGCACAGTAAGTCTGCCCAATGGTCAACCCGCGCGGGGAGTGAAGCTGCTTTGCGATCCGAAGGTGGTAACGCTGGTGAATCCGCAGAAGGAAGGGGCTGCCGAAATCGAGTTGCCCGAAGGGAAGTTTGAAATTCGGGCGGATGCGGGTAGCGGAGAGTTTTTAGTCTTCCGTCTGTCGAATTATGGATTCATGCATGTGGCGATTAATTCTCTAGATACGACTCAGGAAGCGAAGATTGTAATGCCGAAGGAGGAGATCATCCGCGGGACGGTGCAATTTGAGAACAACCGTTTTGCCGAGGGTGCAAAGCTGATTCCGGTGCGGATATCGAAGTTCAGCAAGGGGAGAAAGGAGTTTCTGAATTTATTGATTCAGTCAAATAACATTCGGGATTCAGAGGATAACACTCAGGGTATCAATCAGACTTTAGACATTTCGAAAAACCCAGAACTTTTGAAGAGTATCGGAGAGATCGTCAGCGATTCGCAAGGGAATTTCACAATTCGAGGAATTGCGGAAGATCGAGTTGTCGAGTTTCGGTTAGCAGGCGATAAGATTGTTGAGAAGGAACTCAAGATTGTAACGACAAAATATCTGGATGTCGCGAGACTCAATCGCCTGAAATCATTCTATAACCCATTCTTATCCGTGATCGTTGAAACACCTCGTCAAATTCGCGGACGTATTATGAGTCAAAATAAACATGGATTATCGCATATAGAAGTATCATTATGGAAGGAACAAATTCTAGGTCGGAGTGGCATCAAACCGGTTTCTACCCCTACAGAATTGATGGTTAGTTCCATTACGGATCGGGATGGAAAGTTTGCTTTAAAAGTACCTGAAGGGCAACCGTCAGAAAATTATTTCCTCCTACTACGTATGTCGTCTGATTATCCTATTGATCTCGAGTATGGAATTATTCCCACTTGGTCCAAACTGGAGGCTCAAGTGATTCCTCAATACTTCGAGAAAGAATTGTCGACAACAACTCTCATCGCTGGAAGCGTAAAAGATGAGATTACTGGAAAAAAACTCCCTGGCTTTATCCAGATCGAACCTTTATTTGGCAGTAAAACGGAAGAAAAAAATGACATTCCTATTCATTTAACGAATCTCCAATTGTCGAATTATATTTCACGCATCGATAACGAAGGGAAATATCGATTGGCTTTGGAGCCCGGATTGTACCTTCTTACCGCGCACATTCAGTCTAATTCTTCCAATATAGCAGCTTTTGCCCAGCCCTATCCTCTCGCAACACCAGATCCTCGCTATCCCGATTATTTTACTCAGGAGGCGGAAGGATGGAGTTTTTTTAAAGCCCAAGGGGGTATCGCGAAGCTTCGCGGCCATTTCGCAAAAGTTATAGAGGTTAAAAAAGATACGAAGAAAATTAATCAAAACATCTTGCTCGAACCTGCGAAAGCAAAAACTCTTTCTTTTCTCGACGAGAATGGACAACCTATTTCAGGCGTGAAAGCCATCAGTTCTGGTCCAGCACTCCGATATATCGATCCAGACGCTAATAGGGGGACTTTGCGAACATTTGAAATAGATGTAAGCGCCTTAAGTGTAAAACCCGATCAGGCTCTCGAAGGAAATCGGTGTAAACTCTACAATCTTGGGAAAATTCCGCAAACCGTTATTGCAATACAAACAGAAAAAAAATTGGCTGGTATTTTTAAGATATCTGATAAAGACCCCGAGATCATCAACCTAAAGCTGCTGCCATTAACAACGGTCAAGCTTCAGCCGCAATACAATATAGACTCCACCAAATATCAACTCGAACCAAATATATCGTTAATCTATACGCATGAACTATTATCTAGTTTTCTATCAAACAAAGATCTTCAGACTCTGATATTACCGCCTAGCAAAAAGCAAAATGGTCAGATAATGATTGCAGACGTAATACCCGGAACGGAATTTTTCATTACGATCGCCAAAAAAGATCCGACATATATTCTTGCACCATATGTATTCGGAGAATTGGCCGCAGGATCTTTTGGTGGAGCACGAGGTGGACCTGGGGGACCACTCATTGGGCGTAGAAGAGGTCCTACGGGTGGATTTGGAGGGGGTTTTCGTGAGGACGAAGAAGATCGCGAAAAGAAGAGTTATGGATACGGGCAGTCCCGTTACCTGAGCAAAATGCGAATGGAAAACGATAAAACCTCGCCTCCCCTCTTCACCGCCCAACCCGGCAAGACGCTCGATCTCGGCGAGATGAGCTACAACCTCGAGAAGGGCTACTTCGAGCCCGTGGCCAAGAAGAAGTAATCCCAGAACGCTGGCTTGTTCGCCCCCCATGCGTAATATGACACTCTTACCCGGAGTGTCTATCATGCGCTTTACTCTCTCCTGTTTTTTGTTACTGGGACTTGGGAACTGGTTAACAACTCCCACCCGCGGCGAAGAGCCCGCGAAAATCACCCATTCTTTCCTGGCCACCGGAGGCGAGACCTATCTGCTCGATGGTTCGGGCAAGGAACTCTGGAAATATCCCGGTTCCACTCGCGATGGCTGGGTACTGCCCAACGGCCATATCCTATTGGCCCTTTCCAAATCGAAAGAGCATCCGCACGGGGCGATTGTCGAAGTGACCCGTGAAAACAAGGTCGTTTTTCAATTCGAAGGTTCCCAATCGGAAGTGAATACCGCGCAGGCTCTGGAAAACGGCAATTACCTGCTCACTGAAGCGGGCGACAAGCCCCGCTTGA
Organism: Telmatocola sphagniphila; assembly: GCF_018398935.1. GTDB lineage: Bacteria > Planctomycetota > Planctomycetia > Gemmatales > Gemmataceae > Telmatocola > Telmatocola sphagniphila. The sequence continues at coordinate 5,453,256 of NZ_CP074694.1, forward strand.
TGGAAGTAAATCCTCAAGGAAAAGTTGTCGTGGATGTGCCGTTGAAGGCTCAGACCAAGGACCACCATTTGCAAACCCGCATGGCCCGCAAACTGCCCAACGGAAACTATTTGGTGCCTCAGCTTCTGGATCAGGTGGTGCGCGAATACAACGCGAAGGGCGAGGTGGTCTGGGAAGCCAAGACCCCTAATTGGGCCTTTACGGCCATTCGTCTCCCCGATGGTCATACGCTCATCGGCTGCACGCACGGCAATCAGATTGTCGAAGTGGATGCCAAGGGACAGAAGGTTTGGGAACTCAATAACGATGACCTTCCGAATAAGCCGATCAAGGATGCCTGCGGTGTGCAACGGTTACCCAACGGCCATACGGTTTTCACCAGCTACGCCGCCCGGCCGGGGGAATTGAAGCTGCTGGAAGTTACACCTGACAAGAAAATCGTGTGGACCTACACGGACAAACGCGGCGCAGGCATTCACACGTTTCAGATCCTGGATACTAACGGGAAAGTGCTGGACGGCCCGGCGATGAAATAGGCTTGCGACCTGATCCGTCGGGAATTAATCGGAAGATTGTCCTTTTCGCACACAAACTCGCTCAAGAGGTCGGTATGAAAATCCGAATCATCAGCCTGATTGTTGTCGTTGGAATTCTTCTGACTTTAATTGCTATTCCTCTGGTGCAGAATCATTTGCAGGCTGCGAATCGTTTGAAAGTGGAGCATCGCTATTTGCTTGTGACTGTCGATGGCCCAGCAGATTGGCAAAATCAACACGCTGTCAGTTTGATTTGGAAGGAGAAGAAGATTTTCCTGCCGATTTTGATAAAAGTCGCACATGACAATGAGATTAGGATGGGAGCGGAAGCCAATAGTATCGTTGTAAAATCGGAGAAGTTCGAAGTTCAGATCCAGCCGGAGAGTACTTTTCTGGCGTCAAATAGGCCAGTCGTTACGTTTATTCCCGAAGGGCGATTGGACACGAACGCCTTTTCCATTGCGACTTGGGTAGTCATTTCACCCCAGAGGATGCCGCTCGAGAGGAATTCTAAAAATCTCGAGGACGAACTCGCGCAAAAGGTGCAGAAATTGATCGCGGATGGAAATATTCTCGATTTGAGTTCCACCAAGTGAGTCTATCACAAGCGAATATTCATTCTCGAACAGCCTATTCAAGGAGTTTGACCAACGCGTTTCTTCAGCGATTCGCCGCAAGCAGATTGCAGAAGAGAATTCCTTGACCAATAGCATCCTCAAGGGCCTTGTGGTTGTGCGGCTGGTTCTCGAACCAATGTTTGGGCATATTTTTCTTTACTGCTTTCTTATAGTCGCATTTGAGCACGGCCATCGCGTAACTCTTGATATCCAGTGCTGAAAAGGAGAAGGGCGATTCTCCGGCGAATCGAATCATGTACCAATACATGAACAGAAAATCGAAGCCCGCTGGGTAAGCCACGAAAACCGGCTTGCCAGGAAGGCTTTTCACCCAATTCACGTAGGATTTCATCGCCGCGTCGGGTTCTTGCAGATTGGTATGACAGGCGGCCCAGGCTTCCGGCTGAGTATTCCACCATTCTTTTGTGGTGGGATCCTCGACGGCTCCCGGAAGTGTCGCCAGGTTCGCTTCAAAAGTACCCAGGAGGGTCTTATCCGCTGCAAAAGCCGCCGAGCCGAAACTGAGCATGGAATTGGGACCCGGGATGGGCCCATCGGTTTCAATGTCCGTGCTAATGTAAATTTCTGTTTGAGGCACTCAAGGACTCCATGTGTCTCCTAGACTGAAGTTAAACCGGTGCTAGGCACTAGGCGAGATCTTTTCGCTCTGAATTGCAGGTTTTGAATCAGGCACAAGGTTGGAGATGGCTTTCTGCAAACACCATTTTTCAGTAAGTACAGAAAGGACAAAAATAAAAATACAAATTGGAACGAAGATCAAACCAAATATCCAGATGCGATCCAAAGATAAAATCAGCAGAGACCCTAGACAAAAAGTAAATGTGTTCCAGAAAAAGTACAAATAAAATAAATTAATTCCAATCGAATAATATATCCTCGTTCCACCTTCGATCGATTCAAATTGACCAGTCAGTTTCAGACTAAGACTAAAACTAGTCCTTAATTCATGATACGCTATCTTTCTATAAATCTGAAAGCCGGTCTCACTAACGTTACCGCGTATTAGTGCTGAATAGTTTGGATTCAAATAGGGGTTGTCGAAGATGAAACCCGGAATACCTGAGGCGGGAGATTCCTCAAATTTCTTCTGGAACCGCTCGATCAGAACGGGGATCGGCTCTTTAGTGAATAATTCGTAGTGAAAGGGCATGGATTTCTCGAAAAATGGCGCCGACAAGCTCTTCGTCCACCAAAGAGCTTGCCTCGCAAAATCAACTTCTAGTTCGTCCCACTAATGTCGTAGCAGTAAATCAGATCGTAGTTGCGTACGAACAGTTTTCCATTAGCCACTACCGGATGCGGCCAGTTCTTGCCACCCTTGTGGGCCAGAGAAGTCAATTGCGGCAATTCAAAGCGCCCCTTCTCAATCCAGCCTTTCGGTGAGGCCTCGATCATCACAATCGTTCCTTTATCCTCGGCCTGCAGAATGAAATTTCCATTGGCGTAAGTGATGCAACCCTTACCGAGTTTCTTCGAACTCCAGACCGGCTCTTCAGATTCCTTCAGGAAATCCAGGCACTCCCAGATGCCTCCTTTATCGTTGAAACCGTAGATCTTGTCATTCACTCGAACCACGCCGCCATGATGGTTGATCATCGCTTTGTTGGCGTAGACCTTCTCGGCCTTGGTACCGTCGCCGTCCTTGCTGAGCTTGATCAATTCACAACCGACCTGGTAACCGGTCGTGCAGAAGACGTGATGATCGTAATACACCGGTGTGGGGATCACGGCGGTCCGCCGTCCGAGATTCTTCTGCTGCCAGAGTAGCTTGCCGTCCGAGGCACGGACGCCGAAGGAGCTTTCCATCGACTGCTGAATGTACTGTTTCACACCATCCACATCGGCGATGATGATCGAAGAGTAGCCCGCACCGTCCTTGAGTTCCTTGCAGGCCCAGATCGTCTCCCCGGTCGTTTTGTTCAAGGCAACTACCGCGCCTTTGCCGCCGCCGGGGGTAAGGACCACTTTATCGCCATCGATCAGCGGCGATTCCGCGTAGCCCCAAGTTGGTATGCCGCCGCCAAAATCCTTCACCAGGTTCTTATTCCAAACCGGGCTGCCGTCTTTGGTGTTCAGGCAGACCAGGTCTCCCTTGGCACCCAGCACGTAGAGTTTATCGCCGTCAACCGTGGGGGTGCCGCGCGGGCCGTTGCCGTAACCGAAGTTATACTTCCCGTCGGTGGTGCCCAGCGCGTGCTTCCAGACTTCCTTGCCGGTTTTTTCATTCAGGCAAAGGACGTATTCATCTTTGCCGGTATCGACATCGTCGCTGCCCATCAGGTAAACGAACCCTTTGGCGACCGAAACGCTGCCATGCCCGGTGCCGGCTTTATCGAATTTCCACAGCAGCTTCGGGCCGGCTTTGGGCCATTCTTTCAGCAGATGCTTTTCTTCGGAAATGCCATCGCGGTTGGGGCCGCGCCACTGCGGCCAGTCGGCCGCTAGCGCAAGACCCGTGATTCCCAGCGTACTTGCCAGACTGACTACTAATCGACCCAGTTTCATGAATGTCACCCAGTTCCGAATGGAAATTATGGAAGGAAGTTTCGGCCCCTAGGCCGTCAAGCCTTGGGAGAGATGTTGTGATTTTAGCTGGCGGTGAAAAGTAGTAAAAGAAAATAAACTACTCAATCTGGCCCGGATGCCGTTCGTTTGCGCTGTATTCCGCTGCCTTTTCCGATTAAAATAAAAGCGATTTCCTCCGTGCCGCCACTGAGTTTTGAACCATGAAAAAAGCCTCTCTCTGTCTGGTCCTGTTATGCTGCTTGGGATTTTTCTGCCCGCTACCGGCTCAGAGTCCGGCGGCGGACTCCGCCAAGAAAAGCGATAGCAATGCGTTCGACGCCAAATCGGTCTACCTGGAGCTGTTCAAGAGCGGCAAACTGTTCGATAAGCGTGAGTACAAGACGGTGCGCGCGGCCGTCTGCAAGGCGTTCGAGCAGGCCCACCGCGTCGATATCAAGGAAGGGCTGGGAAAGGACGCCGAGGCGATGAACGAATGGTTCGCCAAGAACGTCGATATCAAGGAAGAGTTTTACACTGCTCTGGATGAAAACTACGACGATCTGATCCAGGCCATCAGCCTGTTTCGCAATATGTGGAAGGCCAATCCGGAAGCGGTGAAGAACTATCCCAATCTGGCGATTGCCGTGGCCGTGGTGTGGGATAAGCCCGGCGAAGATCTCTACGATTATCGCGGCCATCAGGTGCGAACGCATAGCCTGTTGCCGGCGGGCGTCAACAAGATTACCGCCCTGGAAAATTTTAAATATTTCGTCGATCAGGCCAAGGCAATTCAAGCCAAGGAACCGGCCATCCGCATTCAATTTCTGCCCTGGGAGTTTCAGGTCTATCTGGTGGATACCCGCACGCCGATCCAGGAGCGGGAATGGGCCGTGCAGAACTATCTGCCCAAAAGACAGCTGATTGGCAAAGCCTATTTCGATTGCAAGTACGATACGGAAATGCTGCAGAGTGGCGGCGAAGTCTGCAAACTGGCCGGGAAGCCCTACACGCTGGAAAGCCTCAAAAATTACGGCGGAGTTTGTGCCATGCAGGCCGACTTTGCGGCTCGGGTGGCGAAAAGTCTGGCCGTACCCGCAGCGTACGTCGGCGGCGAATCGGCCACGCTCGATCTGCACGCCTGGGTGATGTACGTACAGGTGACCGGAGTGCAGAAGGATAAAGTGAACTTCCTCCTCGAATCGGAAGGGCGCTACGGTACCGACAATTACTACACCGGTAACTTGAAAGATCCCCAGACCGGCCAGCAGATTCTCGATCGCGACATGGAACGCCGGCTCAGTGCCGTGGCGCAGGATCGCGTCGGTAAACGGCTCTCCGACCTTAACATGCGCATCTATCAGGTACTTCTGGACGAATTGAAGGCGCAAAAGAAACGCATCGCATTTCTCGACGCGAATCTGAAACTCTGCCACTACAACGAAGGGGCCTGGCTGGAATTCGCGGAGATGGTCAAAAGCGGCGATCTTTCAAATTCCTCCGATTTGAAGTCGGCTGTGCTCAGCCACTGGAATTCGATGCTGGTGAACTTTGCGAAATATCCTGACTTCACCTGGAAAGTCTCGCCCGATCTCGCTTTGATCAACAAGGAAACCAAGCCGGAGCGCAATTCGATGTACAAGCGGTTGATCGATCTCTACGAGAAAGGCAACCGGCCCGACCTGGCTTGCGATGCCCGGTTGAAGCTGGCCGAGTTTCAGCAGGAAGACAAGCAGTACTCCCAGGCGGCTGTCGGGTTGAATCAGACCATTCAAAAATTCCCGAACGAAGGGCGCTACATACCGAAATTGATGAAGGCCCTCAACGAAGCGTGCGGAAAATATCCCGAGGGCAAAGCCTATCTCACCAAGGCCTACATCAATCTGGTCACGAACATCAAGCCCAAGCGCGGCGCGGAACCGACCAAGTATGCCCTGGCGATGTACAAGGAAGCGGTTGAATTTTTGGAGAAGGATAAGAAGAACGACCAGATCGTGAAGCAGATCCGCAATCAGATGAATCAATTATCTGGCCGCTAAAAAAAAGGAGCCTGCTGTTGAAGGAAACCCTCGTCAACGCTGCAAATGTGCTTGTGCCAGCATACTTGGCTCTCATCAAAAAAGGTTATTCAGTGAAACGCTTGAGTCCCTCCAAGCACGGGAAGCCAGAGGAATGGTGTGCAACGAAGGGTCGGGATCGCTTCCTTGCAGAAGATACTTTGAGTTTACTGGGAATTGTGTCGCTATACGAGCTAAGAGGTCATCCGTGGCAGGCTTCGGACATTGAGATTGAGTCTTTCTTCGAGCAGTTCCCTTAGTTCCGCCGACATTCCCAACGAAAAGAGAATTTTTGACCCGATAATACAAACCGATTTACGCAAAATACAGCCGGCTCTTCAGTTCATCTTCTGAGCCGAACCTCTCCAAAGTTTCGTTGAGACTAAACCAAATACTTTTTCGGGATTTCTCAGAATCCTTGAGTTAACACCAACCCATGAGAAATCACATTGAAATACATGGGTCGTTCCGGTTCGTTTATTTGCAATTATCTCGAATTCTAATGCAACCCCGGTTCGACCACCTGTTGTTGGATACTTTTGGCCGTCGCTCAATTGGTCGCGATGAGCTTGACTTCGAAGATGAGGTCCGAATTCGGAGGAATCGAAGTTCCCGAACCGGTCGAACCGTAAGCGATGGCGGCCGGCAGATACATGAAGCGGATGCCGCCCAGTTGCATGCCTTGCAGACCTTCCTTGAAGCCCTGAATCAACCCGGAAGGGCTGAACACAGCCGGTGAACCACTGGTGAGCGAGGAATCGAATACCGTTCCATTGCTGACCAGCCAGCCGGTGTAGAAGACCGAGACCGAAGTCGTGTTCGCGTTCACCGCAGCGCCCGAGCCCACGGAGACATCCCAAATCTTCAGGCCGTCGGTACCCAAAGCTTGGAAGCTCGAGGAGTTGGCGGCTGGCATGGTGCTGGAAATGCCCTGCGCGGTTCGCAGCGACTGGATCGAGGTTGAAGCCGAAGTATTGCCGATCCCCGAGCTGTTCTGAGCGGCGCCCGTCGCCACCGATACCGAAACCACACCATCGGCCGTCGGGATGACACCGAAGGTATAGGTGGTCGAGTTCACGGCGGTGAAATTCGTGACCGTGCCATTGGTGGCCGTGATGCCCGAAGCGCTAAATCCGGTGACCGGTTGCGAGAACGTTGCGGTGTAGGTGATTGGCGAGAGCAGGGTTGGGTTACCGGTCGTGGTAGAGAGTACCACCGTCGGGGCAACGTTACTCGGCGGCGTGACAGGCGTGGTCGACGAAGGTGGGGAACCCGGACCGAAGCTGTTCACCAGATAGCCTTGTTCGAAATTATTGCCGACACTGCCGTAGCTGTTGCTGCCGCTACCGCCGTGGATCAGGACTTCGCCGCCGAAGTCATTCCCGGCCAGGGCCATGTAGTTGTTGCCGTTACCAGTTACCAGGGAGAACATCTGGTTGATCGTGGTATCGGTCAAAGTAATCGTGTTGTTGCCCGCCCCGACGGCGATCACGGCTCCTTCATTGGCCGAGACACCCAGCAATTGAACCGAGTTGTTACCATCGCCGGTCATCAGCATGATCGTGTCTTGAGCGTTCAGGCCCTTGAGGACGATCGCATTATCGCCGCCGCCGTCGACGATGTGATAGCCCTTGCGAATGCCCGACACCGTTACGGAGCTGGTGCCGTTGATGGTCGTATTGGAGTTCAGAGCGGTAATCGTGGCGTCGGTGCCCCCGTAGCTCGCGATCTGGAATTGGTTCGATTGCGAATCCCCCAGAACGTAGAGGACGCCGTCGAAAACCTGTGCGGCGACGTTGCTCGAAAGTACCCGACGGTCTTCGAGAGCTTCCACGCTCGGGCGAAAGCGGAACGGGACGGAATTGACAATTTTCTTAGAACTCATGAGCCTCTCCACGGATGACACAGCACCAAGATAATCGGAAGATCTGGGATCGGAAATCACTCCGCAATACCGGTAAAAGATCCCAATTCAGTAAGCCAAGCAAACCGTAACACTTATGACGATGTTGCCGGTAGGGCCGTTTGGGTTTTTCGCCCGTTTTTTCTACGCGATCGGTACATTTTACCCATACGAGTGTCCTAATCCAATTTTGACCGATATCCACCTGTTAAAACCGGCTTATTTAGCCAATCGAAAATTCTCATCAATTTCTCCCTTGACCTGAATAGACATTCTGTCTTATGATGCTCGAAGACAATTTGTCTTAAAGGAGTTTGGCCATGGCTCGGACGGCTCGGGATGTGACGGATGCGGAACTGGCAATCCTGGAACTGTTGTGGGCGAACGGCCCGTGCAGCGTTCGCCAACTGGCGGAAATCCAACAGCAGGCGGGAGCCCCGACGCAGGCCGCCACCGTGCAGAAGTTGCTGGAACGACTGGAAAGCAAGGAGTGGGTGGAGCGCCGGCGGGACGAACCGGTGATGCGATTCTCTGCCCTGGGAAATCGCGACGATCTGATCGGCCAACGGCTGCAGTCGATCGCCGAGCAGCTTTGTGAAGGATCGCTGACACCTTTGCTGACTCATCTGGTGAAACAAGAACGGCTCACCAATAAGGACCGCCAGCAGCTCAAGCAGTTGATCGAAGATCTCGACAGCAAGAAGAAGGGGGTGTGAGATGAACTCGCTCATCGAACTTCAGCTTCGTAATGCCCTGGCGGCCAGCCTCCTGGCTGTGATTGTCTGGGGGGTCTGCCGGTTCGTCAAGCGACCGGCGGTACAGCACACACTCTGGATGCTGGTGCTGTTGCGCTTATTCATGCCTCCGATCTGGGCGGTGGAACTGCCGCACTGGCCGACTCGCGAACCGGAGGTGTTGGCGAAAGTGAAACCGCCGGAAATTCCGGTGGAGAAGCCGGTTCAGAATACGGAACCCGATCCCAGGGATCTGATCGAACCGAACTTGGCCGCGAACACCAATATTCCCACGCTCCCGGAAACGGCCTTCGATCAACAAGAATCGATACTCCCCGACGTTACGGCTGCCACGTCGGTGCCCCAGGTGGCCGAGGAAAAGCCAGCCCTCGTGCTCGCTGAGCCCCAGGAAAGCACTCCCCGAATCTCTTTTACCCTGTGGGATCAGATCCTGACGATCTGGCTGGCCGGTTTTTTGATTCTGCTGACTTTGGGTTTATATAGGGTGCTGCAGTTTCAACGGCTCTTGCGGCTTGCTGAACCGGCCGATGGCGATCTTCACGCCCGGCTCGATCGTCTGGCCGCGCAATTACGGCTACGTAACACACCGCCGATTCTGATGGTAGCCGGGACGCTGCCGCCGATGCTCTGGCAGGGGAAGATTATTTTCCCTCGCCAACTGAAGGCTCTCTTATCCCCGGCCGAGTGTGACGCGGTTCTGCTGCACGAACTGGCGCACCTGTCGCGCGGTGATGGCTGGGTGCGCTATCTGGAATGGACGGCTTCCCTCGTCTATTGGTGGTTCCCCTTGGTGCGGTTTATCCGCAAGCAGCTGAGGGCGGCCGAGGAACTCAGTTGCGATGAAGTGGTGATCGCCCGCTTGCCCGAACGAAAAGCTTACGCCACCGCGCTGGTGGAAACGGCTGGTTTTCTGAACGGTCCGTGTCTCGCTGTGCCGCAGTTGGCCAGTGGCGCGGGTCCGGTTCTTTCTCTCCAACGGAGGATCGTGATGATTATGCAAAGTAATAACCGTCGGCGCAGCCGAACGGCCTGGTTGTTCAGTTTGGCTCTGGGAGTGGGAGGGTTAACCCTTTCACCCATCTATGCCCAGCAGCCTGCGCCGGCAGCACCGTCCGGTATTCCGGCCACCCGGGCGGAAGCTCCCTCCGATCCGAGAGCGAAAGAACAATCGACGGAAGATCGAATCCGCGAGACAGATAATCGAATCCGCGATCTTCAAAGACAGCTGGCTGAAGAACAGCGAAAATTAGCTCAAGAACGGGCGCAAAAACCGAAAGGCACGCCGGAAGAGATCGAAAAAGCCCGGAAGGAACTGACGGAAATCCAGACGACACTGCGTGAGATGAATCAAAAAATGATCAAAGCTATGAATCATCTCATGGAATTGGAAGGTCGATCCGGTGCTGCGGGTGGCTTTGCCTTCGGCGGTGGAACTGCTGGTGGAGGAGGTTTTGGTGGTAGTTTCGGTGGCTTCCGCGGTCCGGGCGATGGCGGCTTCGGCGGTCCGGGCGGTGGCTTCGGTGGTCTGGGCGGAGGTGGCGGCGGTGGCGGCGGTGGCTTCGGCGGTGGTGCGATAGGGGGTAGGAACACGGGTGGGAGTACAGGCCCAACTCCACCGGCGCCTCCCGCTGCCACTACTCCAGCCCCGGGCGGACGTTTGGGCGGACCAGGCGGTCCTCCCGGCATGACCGGTCCTGGAGCATCGGGAGCTCCCAGCATGGGGGGACCAGGCGGGTTCGCGGGGCCAGGTGCCCCTTCCGCGGACGCCAACCCCGATGCGTTCGGGCAACCGAGCAGTACTCGACGTGCGAGTTCTCCCGAGAATGCTCGCGTTCAAAGCGAATTAGCCCAAATGAAGAAGGAAATGAGCGATCTTCGCAATATGATGATGGAAATGCGCGAAATGCTCAAAGCGAAGAAGCCTTAATCCCCACTGAACTTCTCTGCAGCTCGCGCGGCCACGATGCCGGGATGAGCTAATGATCCTCTTGCCATCCGTGTCGTGGAGTTCCTCCCTCCGACACGGATTTTTTTATGAAGCCACTTTCTCTCCCGCTTTTCGGTCTCTTATTCGTTGTCTTCGCGGCTCGGGCCGACGATCCCTCCCGTGTCCTACCCGCCGGGGAAAAATCTACCCATCAGCGCACCGAACTCGTCGATCTCTACAAGAACTACTTCCCTTTTACTCCCCCGGCCACCAAACAGGAATGGGAAAAGCGCCGGGATTTCGTGCGGACGCAGGTACTGGTAGCCAACGGCCTTTACCCATTACCCGAAAAAACACCGTTGAACCCAGTCGTGCACGGCAAGGTCGATCGCGAGGAATACACCGTCGAAAAAGTCTATTTCGCCAGCCTGCCGGGCCATTATGTAACCGGGAATCTCTATCGTCCGAAAACGCGCGGCAAACACCCCGGTGTACTTTGCCCGCACGGCCACTGGGCCGATGCCCGCCTGATGGTCGAACCGGATGCCGTGGCCAAAAAGCAGATCGACAGCAATGCGGAAAAATATATGCCCAACGCCAAGCAGTTTTTGCAGGCGAAGTGTGCCCAGCTGGCTCGCATGGGTTGCATCGTCTTCCATTACGACATGGTTGGCTCGGCGGAAAGCAAAGCCATCCCGCACCGCGAAGGTTTCAAGGATGTGCAGGCCGAACTCTGGCAGCAGAATTTCATGGGCCTGCAAACCTGGAACAGTATCCGCTGCCTCGATTTCCTCGAAACTCTTCCCGATGTTGACATGAAGCGCATCGGCGTCACCGGCGCCAGCGGCGGCGGCACGCAAACTTTCCTTCTGGGCGCGGTCGATGACCGGGTCAGCTGCATTTTCCCGGCCGTGATGGTCTCCACGGCGATGCAAGGCGGCTGCGTCTGCGAAAATTGCTCTCTTTTGCGAGTGAACACTGGCAACATCGAGTTGGCGGGAATCTTCGCCCCGAAGCCGATGGCCATGAGTGGTGCCAACGACTGGACGAAGGAAATTGAAACCAAAGGTTACCCGGAATTGAAGCAGCTCTATAAGCTCTACGGCGCGGAAGAAAAAGTGTTTGCCCGCGCCTGGCCGGAGTTTCCGCACAACTACAACCTGCATGCCCGCGAACTGATGTATAGCTGGTTCAGCAAATATCTGCTGGGTAAAGACGAGAAGATCGTCGAGAAGGAAATCGTCCCGGTGGCGCCCAAGGACCTGATGTGTTTCGACGCCGAGCATCCTCGGCCCAAGGATGAAACCAATGCCGACGGAGTTCGCAAGTGGTTTACGGAGCAAAGCAAAAAGCAGCTGGAGAAGATGGAGGCGAAAACTCGCCTGGCCGGTCTGAAGGCCTTGGTTTGCGATCAATTTCCCACCAAGGACGAGTTGAAAGTTGTGAAGATGTTTCCTGAGGAGAAGCTCGCCGATGGTACCCGCGTTCACAAGATCATTGTCGGCCGGAAGAATGAAAAAGACGCGATTCCCTGTGTAGGACTGGTGCCGGTCGGCTATCAGGGCACGGGCGTGATCTGGGTGCATCCCAAGGGCAAAGCCAGTTTGTTCGATGAGAAGGGGGAACCGGTGGCTGAGGTGAAAGCCCTGCTAGCGAAGCAGATCGCGGTGATGTCTTTCGACAGTTTCCTGACCGGCGAACTGGCCAGCGATAAACCTTATACGGTGGATAAGGTCTATGCCGGGTTCACCTTCGGTTACAATCGTTCGATACTCGCGAATCGGGTACACGACACTTTGACCGCTCTGAGTCTAGTCAAGAACATGATCCAGCCGAAGCGAGTATTCCTCGTGGGTTGGGAAAGTGCCGGTCCGCAAGTGGTGATCGCCCGGGCGCTGGCGGGGGATGCCGTCGAGCGCACCGCCGCCGATCTGAATCAGTTCCAGTTCGAGAAGATCTCGGCCATGAACGATGCCAACCTGCTGCCCGGCGCTTTGAAATACGGCGGCCTGAGTGGCATGTTGGCGCTCTGTGTTTCGAATGAGCTGCTCGTATATAACCCGTCGGATGCAAACGTGACCGCGTTGGCGAAGGATGCCTACGCCGCGGGCAAAACCGAGGATCTGTTTGTCGTTAAGCCAGAAAAGCCGGAGAAAAAAGACGTGCTGTCGTGGTTGACGAGGTAGGAACTCGGTAGCTCGCTAAGGGACGGCCGATCCTTATCGGAACGTCTCGGCGAGCTTCTTGGCCTCGGGAGTACCGATGTAATCGAACACCTGTACGGCCCGGAGTTGCTTCAAATACTCTGGGGATGGGGTGCCGATGCTTTCCAAAATCGTTTTAAGACGGCCACGTCCTTCGACCCCGACGATCTGCTCGGCCTTAGACAACTCTTTAGGTATTCTGTCGGCAATCTTCACTAGCTCGGCGGTCGCTTTTTCCCGTGCCGCGAACCTGTTGGAATCGAGATCTTTGATCCAGTTTTCCACCTGTTTCGGATCGGGTGCGGGAAGTGGCTTCAAATTCTTCCGGATAACTTCCAGAGCCAAATTGGGATTAGAAGCCAAAGCGCGAATGGCCTGGAAGGCTTTCTTAGCATCTTCATCACCTAAGTCTTTGAACGATTGTTCCGGGTCGCACTTCAAAGGCTGGGTGGGAATGACTTCCCAGATATAGCAGGGGGCGTCTTCGCTGGCAGCGACCAGGAGTTTTCCGTCAGGCGAGAAATTTCCGGAGACAGAGGTCTTATGACCTTCGAATGCGAACATTTCTTTTCCAGTAGCGACTTCCCAGAGTCGTAAATGACCGTCAGCATCACCGGTTGCGAGCAATTTTCCGTTTGGTGAAAATCCAATCCAGATTCCAGGATTACCAAAAAGCTGGCTATGACTGGGAAGAGTTTGAAATCTTTCTCCTTTGGCTAGGCTCCAGATAGTCACTGAGCAGGGATTCGAGTTGCCTTCACTTGAAGCGGGATTAGTTGATGCACTATTACAGGCTAGGTACGACCCACCCGGGGAGATTGCAAGTTGGCGATAGATCAGCGTAGGGTCGGTAATAGCTAGAATTTTTTTTGTGTTCTCGACATCCCAGACACTTATCTCATAGTGTTTCTGATTTTCTTGATACCGATTTGTAATCAATTTCCTTCCATCGTTCGAAAGAAGAAATTTTTCAAATCCATTCAGTTGGTCTGGTGTAAAATGGGCAATTTGTTTTCCCGATTTAACATCCCAAATGAAAATCGCCTTGTCTAGCCCACCGGTAGCCAATCTCGATCCATCCGCCGAGAATGATTTTTGAAATGGATAATCCTTGTGGCCCACTAACTCGTGAAGCACTTTGCCAGTGCTGGCCTCGGCAATTAGAAGCGTATTTGGCGACTGAGATGAACTCTTATCCATTTGTTTGTTGAAGACTTTTAATTTGCAATCTGCTGAGTACGTAATGGACGCTCCGAATTCGTAGTTCGGCTCTTTGGTTCTGCTAATTGTTTTTCCTGTTCGCCAGTCGATACTTGTTAGAAAGTGCGATCTGGTGAGTATGAGTGACTTTCCATCAGACGAAAAAAGACTTTCAAAGAAGTCCCGCTGTTCGGGTGAATTAGGTAAATAGTTTCTAGTACTTAAATCCCAGAGACTAATAGTACTACTGCCAAAAATTATACCTGTCAAACTGCTCCCGTTTGGAGAGAAAACGAGGTCTTGCTGATAGTGGAAAGAGTGTAATCTACCGATTTTATTTAGACTGACCGCATCAACTATTTCAATGAAATTACCTTGTCCGTTCCCCACAACAATCAACTTTCCATCGGGAGAAACGTCTATACAACTCGCATAAGTATCGACTTTGGCCGAGCGGAGCATTTTTTTAGAATGAATGTCGATGATCTCGACATTTCGAACGAAATTTTCGTTTCGACCTGTGAGTAAAACGAGGTTTTGGCCATCATCGAGAAAACGGACCCGATATAGAGAGTCTACCGGCGCCGGAATAGTTCCGATATTTCTTAGGGTAGCTACTTCGAATATCTGAATGGATTTGTCTGGCTTACCAGCGAATACAAATCGATCACCTTTGGTTGTGAATGCGAGTTCGATTTCACGGGAGTCCGTAATAGTGGCAACTCTATGAATGACTTTACCGTCGGTTAAAGATCGCAGTTCGATCGATTCATTCTGCCAGATATAAATAGCATTCTTGCCATTCGGAGTGATTTTAACAGCGACTAAACGGTGCGATAATTTGGGATCGAGTCGCAAATCAAAATTAGCGATTTCTTTCTGCTCTTCGATGTTCCAAATTCTAATTGCCTTTTGGTCTGCTATGAAAAGCTTCTTGTTATCCTGCGAAAAACCGAGCGAAATCTCTTTTGAGGATAGTACTCCCTGGGATCGGGGTTCAGACGGTTGTTGGATACGAAGCAATTCCTTCCCTTTTTCACTATCCCAAATGCGAACCGTAGAATCCTTAGGATCTAGCGAGGCCGAAGCCAGCATCTTGCTATCGGGAGAATAGGCCAGCGCTACAACCTCTCCCGCATGCCGAAATCTCTGCGTTCCTAGGCGCACGAGAGCCCCCGGCGGCAACGGCGCGCCTTCGGGATCGATGTAATTCTTTTCCGGCGGCATCTCCAACGGCTTCTGCACGGCCTTCTCAGAGGGCTTTTCCTTCTCCGGTTGTTGCGAGTTTAGGGTGTTGTAAACTGTTCCCGAGACCAATAAGACGCTGGCCGCGATGAAGGCCAGGCTCTTCTTGAAAGCGAGCGCTCCCACACCTCCCGCGAGTGGCAAAACCGTCGAGGATAATGCGGGTGCAAGAATCGCCGAAGCATTGATAGTGTTGGGAATAGTGGAAGCCAGTAGCGAAGGCAGAGCAACCACTTTAAGTCGCGTACGCAAGCGTTCCCGGGCCCGGGACAATCTTGAATCCAAAGTGCCCACCGGAATTTTGAGCTCGCAGGCCGCCGCTTCCCGAGAACGCCCCTCGAGTTCGCATAACACCAGAGGATCGCGGTAGCGAGAAGGCAAACGGGTAATTTCGGCATCCAGGATTTGAAGGATTTCCCGAGAGATCGCGGCCTGCAAGGGATCGCAGTGAATTACTTCCGATCTCGCCGCCTTCTGTTCATGACTCGACCGGCGTTTTTGACCGCGCCGTACATTGAAAGCCACCCGGTAGGCAATGCGATGGAGCCAACCCGCCAGATTAGAACCGCGATGCAAAATATTGGCTTTTCTAGACAGGATCACAAACACGGCCTGGCAAGCATCTTCGGCTTCCGCCGGGTTCGGGAGCAACCGGTTGCAGACGCCGTACACCATCGGCGCATGTCGCCAGAAAAGCAGGTCGAAAGCCAGGGAGTCGCGATTTTGCACGTAACGCTCGAGCAGTTGCGCATCGGTTACCGCCGCCGCTTTCATTTCAAGATCGGCACGCAGCGAATGAATCAGCGACTTAAGAATCGGCGTCATGCAGGCGGTCTCCTGGGGGCTATCCAACAAGATAACACCGCTCGAACCGCAAACCATTCCGTATTTTTGTATTTTCAGGCGATGTTTTTTCGTCTTGGAATTGGATCGTTAGCTGATCTGCAGAAGGCGTCTGACTCTCAACTTCGCCATCGAGACAAACTCATTTAACGTCGAAGGCGAAATTGACTACTCGCCGGTCAATCCTGTGGGTAGCCGACGTACTGGCCTTCGGGAACTTGATCGGTGTTGTAGAGCTTGTTGTTCTTGGAGTAGCGCAAAAAAGTCAGATCGTTCTTGGGATCCAATGAAAGTGCACTCGTTGCCATCGCGCCGCGCAGGCTGTCGAAAAGCGGTGCCCCTTCGATCCAGTAATAGTCGCGCAGATTATTCTCGGCGACCAGCCAACTCGGTTTGGAAAGTCCCGGCTGCTTGCTATCCAAAAACGATTCGAGAACCGAAGGTTCCCACGGCAAATTCGAAGCCGGCGTCCAGACATGAATCGGGCTTTTCCAGCCCTGATCGTCGAAAGCGAGTTTATTCCAATTCTCCGCCTTATTGGTCGAAACTTTCCAACTCGCATCGGTCGCGACTAATTGTTGCTTGCTGTCGGATAGTACAATCTGCGCCCACAATCCTGCCGGCGTGTAATTCTCCCGGGCTACCGGGTCCGTTTCGTGAACTCCCTCCACGGCAATCAGATTGTCTCCCGCCTTCAACTTGCTGCTAATATCGAAATGATAGATCCGGCGGGTGAAGTATTTGGTCGGGCTCTTCGCCACTTCCTCGCCGTTGATCCAGACGGTAAAGCTGTCGTCGCAGCCCAAATCCAAAAAGGCCTTCTTGGGCTGTTCGCCCACCTTGAAGGTTTTTCGGAAATAGCAGGTGCCCGGCTTCACGCCCCGGCCCAGAGCGATCGATTCTTCGCGCAGCCAGATCCAGTCGGCATTCAACTTCGGCTGCTGGCCAAGCCCTTCAATGGCGGAAACCACCGAAGAGTTGTGGCTGGTCGGATTGGCAAACAGATTGTTCCGAACGGTGAGTTTGCCTTGCTGAAAACCGGGAATCGAATCGAAGTGGAAGCCAGAACGGATCTCGACGAAAACGTTATTCTCGATGAGCCCCTGGATCGACTTCTGCTCCGAAGCACCGCGAAAAGCGAAGGCATTGTCGAGACGATAGAAGCGGTTTTTCTTCCAGTCCACCTGCACGAGTTCAGAGCTGATTCTATTGGCCGCCTGGAACGATCCCTCGAAGCGGCATTCCTGCACGCGAATGAACTGATTGGATTGACCATCGAAATTGATCGCCGAATCGACGTTAGTGTTCGAGTTGTTCATAAAGCGGACGCGCTGCAGGTTCACCGGCCGCTCCAAGGTCCCCCTCGCATCCCGAAAGTGGATCCCCGAGTTCAAAAAGCCGGTGAGGTCACAATCCTGAATGGTGAACCCGGCGCAGGGGCCGCTGAGTTGAATCAGTTCGTCGGTATTGTCGTTCCCGTCGAAGCGGAAGTTTCGAAACGCCGCCGAGCTGTTGTTGATTTCCAGCATCGGTTTGCCCGCCGGGGTCTGGCTATCCCAGATCACATGTTCCCCGGGTCGAGTGGGTTCCCCCTGAAAGGAGGCTTTGAAACCGGCGGGAATGACGATCGGTTCGCGAACACGATCGCCGCGCACGATGATCGTACTTCCGGGCGTGGCCGAATCGATGGCTTCCTGCAGAGTTTTCTTCTCGACTTCCTGGCCCCCGCTCGAGAGGTGGAAAGTCGCCCGGACGGCGCTGTTTTCCAGGCCGTTCGAAGATTGGTTGGGAGAGTTCTTGGCCGGATCCTTCTCGTCATTCTTTGCGTTGGCGTTATTGCCGCGATTGCTAATCACATAGAACAGGGCAATCACCAGAGCCAGGATGACTCCGCCGCCAATGGCATAGATGCCGGTCTTCTTATCCGATTTCGTCTGGGTTTTTCGAAGGGAACCGGTGCTGTAGCGGGCCGAACCATTCGATTTCGGAAACCGGCGTGAAGCCATCGAAACGCTGGAAACCGGGCTGCCATTCGACGTCGAATGAATTCCGTTCCCGGTCGGCTCACCGCTCGAAGATCCCCCACCTAAGTAAGGAATCTCTTCCATGCTCGGCGGGTCGATCGGTGTGGAAGTCCAGGGCTCCAATGCCAGGGCGACCTCTTCCGGAGTCTGGAAGCGATCGTCCGGATTCTTGGCCATCATCTTGCGAACGATGTCCGCCATCGCCGTCGGTATTTCCGCGCGCAGAGTTTCCAGTTTCACCGGTTCGTGCGTCTGGTGGTAGAGCAGTTTCTGAACCGAGGAGGCTCCGTCGAACGGCGCTCGCCCGGCCAATATGAAATAGAAGGTCGCCCCGAGGCTGTAGATGTCGGTGCGGTTGTCGACGTTGTGGCTTTCGATGGCCTGTTCGGGGGAGATGTAGTCGGCCGTGCCGAGAATCCCCTGTTCGTCGAGATTCTTGGTCAGTTTATCGGCCCGATCATCCAGGTAGCGTGCCAGACCCAGGTCCAGAATTCGCAGCGTGCCGTCGCGGTCGATCAGCAGGTTGCCCGGCTTGATGTCGCGATGGGCTAAACCCGAATTGTGAATGTATTGTAGGCCCAGCGCGGCCTGCGCGATGTAGTGGGCCGCCCGAACTGGATCGAGCGGTCCTTTTTTGGAAACCAGATCGTGCAGTGAAACGCCTTCGACGTAATCCATCACCAGATAGTAGAAATTGTCCTGGCGGTCGATGTCGTGGGCCCGCACCAGATTCGGGTGATTCAAGCCGGCGGCCGCTCGAGCCTCCCGGAAAAACCGTTCCACCGAAACTTGATCATTCGTCGACTTGGCCGGCAAAATCTTCATGGCCACGTTATGATTCATCGTCGTATGCTTGCACAGGTAGACGGTGCCCATACCTCCCGAACCGAGTGGCTGCATGACTTTGAACTTACCGACGACAAATCCTTTGTAGCGCCCCTTCAACATGTTCTTGACGTGGAATTCCGTCAGCAGCCCAGAAGTGATCAGCGTGCGAGCGAACTCATGCATGGTTCGCGGCGGCGTGGGAAGCTTCCGAAGGCTCATGACGTGTTCGCGAAGAGCATCCGGCGGGACCAGACCGCTTTTCTGGACGATCAACAGAAAAGCATCCGCGGTAGTGGGAGGAATTGGCATGACCGAGTCGCTGGTCCTTTACGCGGGCGGATAGCTCATCGTTAATAAAACAATCAAGCGAATATATAAATGCACTAAGTGCAAGTTAACTAACCTACCGAGATTACCCCCAATTTTAATCCAGGTGCAATTCATTTCGCGCCTGAAA
Source organism: Telmatocola sphagniphila (assembly GCF_018398935.1). Lineage (GTDB taxonomy): Bacteria > Planctomycetota > Planctomycetia > Gemmatales > Gemmataceae > Telmatocola > Telmatocola sphagniphila. The sequence goes on from NZ_CP074694.1 coordinate 5,472,375, forward strand.
AAAAGCCGGGAGACTCGGATTATTTTCAGAAGCTGGGACAAAATTCGGGATCTGCTCGATAAACGCAAGTTCATTTAGCAAATAACGAGCTTCTATGCCCGGCGAGTTCTTGACTTCCACTAATATAGATTAGATTTGGATCGAAAGGAAATGCGCTTCCCTATTGAATTTACGTTCATTACCCTACAGGACGGCTCAGGAGTTCCAGCTGTCATTCTCCGAACAGATTTTCATTCCTTCCGGTGTGAAAATATCCTGTCCACCCGGGTGGTGTTGCCCTGATTATCACGGATTGTGACAATGATCTCCCCCCGTTCGATTATGGCCGGGGCTGAACTCAATTGGAGTTCCCAGATCCCGGTCTCCCGTTTCTTAAATAGAGAGGATAAATCGCTGCCGGGCTTCTGACCGTTCACCTCGAAATCGGCCTTCACGGTCCAGGAATCCTGATCGAGCCCCGAATTCACATCCCACAGGCCGATCAGGATTCGGTTAAACTCCTTGTTCACTCCCGGCTGAGGCGAGGTGACGGTTACCACCGGGCGTTGATCGTCGCAAAACCAGCCAAAACCGCCGCTTGTGCGGGCGGGGTGGTAATCGATATCCAATGGACAGCCCAGATCGATCCAGCGGGCGATGTTCCGCTTGTCTTCCTCGGTTAACGGTTCGACTTGAATAGTCTTCCCATCCGGCGTCTTATAAGTCCCAGCCACCGCTTCGGGTGGGGGCATGATGCTGCCGGTGTAATCGAGATCGGCCTTGTTCAGGTTTTCCCGGGTCGGCGGTAGGCTCTGGCCGTGGAAGGTCAGGGTCGAGGGGTCGCCCGGTTTGGTTTCCGTAGGGAAATCCTCGTTGGTCCAGCCGTCGAGCCGGCGGCCGAAGACTTTCCATACCAGAAGACTGCGGCGCGATTGAAATTCGCGGATATAGCGGGAAGCGTTGGTCTGCCGCCAGCTACCGATCAGCGGTTTGTAGCCGAATTTGGCTTCTTTATCCATCGCCAGTCGGAAGTAAGTGGATGGTACCGGATGATCGTGCCGGATGGGGTAGGGCCGGTTGTCATCGAGCACTAACTTCGCCGCGGCCTCGCCCGACTTCTCAGTATGGCAGGCCACGCAGCTTTTTTCGAAGATCGGTTTGATGTCCCGGAAGTATTCCACATCGCGCACACTCTTCTCGTAGCGGATACCCGTCTGCCGATCCTTATCCCACTGCTGATGCGATTGATCCTGCTCGGCCGTGGTGATCATCGGGAATTTTTCCACCAGATCGAACGGCACGTAATCTTTCTGGGCCGCTTTCGTTTTGGCGAATTCGGTCGGCTTCTGGCTATGGGCGTGGCAGCCGCCGCAGTCGTGTCGGATCTCGCCGGGCCGGAGTTGGTGCCACGTCTGCGACATGTTCAGAACCATGCCATTTTTGTCGAGTGTCTGGAAGGTGAACGCCGTGTCGGCCGGGATACGGGCCAGGAAGCTGGTATCCGGATTGCCATCGGTATCCAGAGGTTCTTTGCCGTCTTTATCGAACTTGCGCACGGGAATTTCCCCAAGAATGCGCAGCCGTTCGTTGGCATGATTGCGGAACAACCGGCCCGCTTTCGGCCCGCCTTTACGGCGATCGGTCGTCGGCTCCATTAACAGAATTCGAATGGCGTGAATGTCGTCGTTGGAATACTTCCCGGCCTCCGCCCCCTGGTTGAACCAGTTCAGCGAAGCGCCATTTTCGGCCGTGTTAAACGGGTCGAGCCCGGCGTAACCGCTTTTATCTTCGCCTTTAAAGCCGGCGGTGACGGTGCCCGCCGCCACGTAGCCGTTTGGATAGCTCTCGCGCTTGTAAAGACTGGAAGTACCTATCAGCCCGAAGGGGGTACCAGCGGGCAGATAGGTTGAGAGCGAACCATCGTTGCGATAGCGCGGCAGTGTCTTGGGTTCTTTGATGCCGTAGATCCGCTCGTAGGGTACGACCGCCTTGGGGAAGATTTCGTTATATCGGGGATCGTTTTTGATCAGCCGCATTTGCCCCGGCTCATCAATCGGTTTGCCGCCGAGGATCATGTAGATACCGGCATCCACGACCGGATTTCGCTGCACGAGATGCGTATTCACCGGTCCCGGCGACCAGACTACCAGCAAATTGTTTTCGGGGGCCGGGGCGGGATGCGTGAACTTTCCCACGGCAATGCTCTGGGGATCTTTCAAGTCGCTCGGCCCGGCCGGACCTTCCGCGTTGGAGGCGAACCGGGTGAACGACTCCACGCCATGAGGCGAGAAGGGAAGTTTGTAATAGAGGCCTTTGCCGTTGTCGTAGCGGCCGAAACGCAACGGCGGATTTCGGGGATCTTCCATGTGCCCGGGGCCAAACGGCGGATACCCTTCGGGATTCGACGTGGGCAACTTCAGAAGAGATCCAAATCCGGCATTATTGTGGTTGTAGTATTCCTCGATTACTAATGAACCGTCCGAAAGCTGGGCCTGAAAATGGAACAGATTCGGCGCATTCACTGGATCGAAAGCGCTGACGATCGGTTCCCAGTTCGTGCCATCCGGATGAATGCCCCAGATGCCCCAGAGCAGATTGTTCCGCAAACCTTGCGATTCGAAAGAGCTGAACATAATCCGGCCATCTCTTAGCACAACGGGATGCAGAGCCATCCCGGCGTTCAGAAAGCCGATGCATTCCGTTTCCCCCGTGTCCTCATCCATTACGAACAGTTGCAGGCAGGGCGAGGAATGCTTGGGGGCCTGGAAGCCATAACGTGAGGAGACGAAAGCGAGCTTACCGCCAGGTAGTGGGCAGGGGCCGGTGTTGAAAACGCCGTGGTTGAAGTAAGTCCGGCCATTGTCCTCATTGCGATAGAGACGGCCCCAGGCGGTGGCTCCGGTGTTCGGCTCGTATTTCTGTTCGGTGAGCAGCGTCTTTTTGCCACTAGCCAGATCGAGTTTGTAGATATCCGACCCGCCAAAGGGAGGCTGCGTGAACTGATTCGTCCCTTTCAGCCCGCGCAAATGGACGTAGTAAACTGATTTGCCATCCAGCGAAACCACCGGATCCATGATCGCCCCATCCAGGCCGCCCTGGACCAGCAGTTCTTCCTGGCCATCCGGATGAAGTAGCATCAGATCGGCACCCGGCTCCATCAGCAGCGGGTGATCAATCTCCGGCCAGACGGTGGGGGTGCTGTCTCCCTTGCGGGGCATGCGGACATAGACGATGTCGAAATCGTACCTGACCGATTTGTCTTCCCGCAACGAAGGAGGCGTGATATTCAGCTTACCAAGAAACAGCGGCTCATCGGCCGGCTGGGAAAAGAGGCCGCCGAGGGAAAATATCAGGAAAACCAAGGGCAGACAGAAGCGCATCATTTTGCTTCGGTAGGAGTGTGAAATTCGTGATTACGAAGCAATTGTAGGCGACAATTCGCCGAGATATCGCCCGGTTGTCGCGACTTCTCGGATTCTTTGGTATCGATCGGGGCATTTTGAAAGTGCTTTTCTTTGCAGACATAAAGAATTTCTGTTGCGGCAAGAAATTTGTAGGGTTATAAAGGAGTCACCCAAATCCTTTTAATATCAAGCCTTAGAGCGAGCAGCGTCCATGAGTAAACCTCAGAATGACGATCCCCTCGAGAAGGTATTGCGACAGCCTCCCTGGTCTAAACCGGTGGGGATGGAGGATTGTATCGCTTCAGATGAGATGACGTTCACAGAAGCGTGCGAATATTTGGACTGGCTGGAATCCCATGGCGAACCACCCGGCCGCATCGAAATTCAAGCAGACGGTAAAGTAATCATCCGGTAAATTGCCGAATTTTTCCCTTCTCCGCCCTTTCCGCACATAGCTTTTGATTCCCGGCCCGGCTATTCTGTTCTGAATAGGAGCCGGGCTATTCATGAATATGGCGGAATTTATTCAGCGGGATTTGGAGTCGCGGATTCGAGCCAACAACTTGGATCTCCCCGCGCTCAGCTTGCCCGCCTTGGCCAGGCACTATCAAGTCAGCTTTACCCCCGTTCGTCGCGCTTTGAAAAAACTGGTTGAGGAGGGCTTTCTCACACAACTGGATAATCGCCGTATTAAAGTTGCGGCTAATCCCCCGGACAAAGACAATAGCCCGCTGAATCGTCCGGTATTACCTCCTCGCTGGGAGGATGTCATCGCACACGAACTGCTGCTGATGAGTCTCCGCGGCCAAGCCGATTTTTTACGCGAAGAGGCTATGGCCGCACACTTCGGCATCGGCCGGATGCTGCTGCGCCAGACATTTTCCCGTCTCGCCGGGATGGGGGTGATCGAACATGTGCCGAGGCGTGGCTGGCGGATACGTCCTTTCGAAGAAAGGGATCTTCATTCCTTTCTCGAAATCCGGGAATTACTGGAAATTCAGGCGCTGCGCTCGGCCCGCGAGAACTTGGAAGCGCCGGTGTTGCAGCAGTTGCAGGCCGCTAATGAACCTTTGACGCCCGATGGTCCGCCCCGCATCGATAATTCGCTGCACGCCTACTTCATTGAGCGGGCTGGGAACCGATTCATTTCCTCCTTCTTCTCTCAGAACGGCGGATACTTCCGCTGGCTGTTCGATAACGCCACCCTCGAAGCTCACTTGATTGCCGAAATGGCCTGCGAACACGCGGCTATTCTGAAAGCGTCGTTGGATCGAGACTGGGCCACGGCCGAGAGTATCTTGAGCAAACATATCCGGGCTCAAGGCGCCATCGTGCAGCAATTGATCGCTAAAGTGTCCGGGTAAAAGCGATTGTTCTTGCCTGAATTGCATCTTCGCGCCTTTTCCTTAAATTTTTGCTCAAGTCTGGTCGATTTCAGATACATGAGAATCCGTCTAGCACTAATCGCGTCGCTATTTTCGTTATCGCCGCTTGCCGCCCAGGAGACCCAGCCGGCGGGTTTCTCCCGTCCCGCGCTCAACCTGAAATTGCCCGATGTGCCCGAGCCCGCCGGTCCCTCCCGGCCGGCCGATACCTTGCGAACCTTACCCCCTTTGATTCCACCAGGCGGCCTGCCGCCGGAGCTGAAAAAAGAAGCGTCCAAGAATTCGGAAATCGATCCGTCCCTGCAGAAAATCGACCTATCGTCGGTTACCATCCAGGATAAGTTCGGCCGGTTTCTGGTAACCTCGGGTAACTCGGTCCTTCGGGACTGCGGAGCGGATCGCGCGACGGCGCAGACCGTTTTGATGGTCATTCAGCAGATGGGTTTCACTCACCACGGCAGCATTGCCGGCGCTAATCCGCCATTCGAATACTGGCTGGTCGAAGATCAGAGTATGGCGAAGAAGGGGCTCGTCTCCTCGGAAGCCCACACCAAGACCTCAATGATGATCCCGATCAATGCAGAAGGCATCCATGCGAAGAAGGTCTCCGGCGCCTGGATCGTCACGGACGGTGGCCGGGTTCTCTACAATTTCGGCCAGTTGGAAGAGAATGCCCGGAAAGCGGTGGAAGTGCTGAAGAAATATGGTTTCAACGCCTTGGGAATCGTCGGTCAGCCAGTGCCGATCATGACCTATCCCACCAAGGCGGCCGGTTCCGCGATTACTGCGCCCGCGGCCTCGAGGCAAACACCGAATGTACCGTTCGATCCCGAAACGGCCCGCTTCCTGCAGAATGGTTTCTTCATTCCGCAGGTCGGCTATCTCGGACATCGCAAGCCGTTCGATCTTCAGCAGCTGGAATTGAAGCGCGGTCGCGAATGGGTGATGCTGGCCGGGCCGATGACTCTGTTCAACTTCGGCAGCGACGAGAACACCGGCCGGCAAGTTCTGCGAGCTTTTCAGGATTGGCACGTCAACGAGTACGTGGAGATTGGCAACACGGGCTATCGATTATTTCTGGCGGCCAGCCGCGTTCCGAATGGCCGGCCGTTCAATGCGCGTTCGATCGACTTTCGAAACGAGGATTTGAAAGTCGTCAAGGACAAGGAAGACCACTACTGGCTACAGGCCGGTTCGACGCAGATCCTCGATTGCGGGAAGAGCGATAAGGACGCGGATCTGTTGCTGACCGCCTGCCGGTATTTCCAGGTCGACTGTGCGGCGAAATACGGCAACCCGCGCTACGGGGAACATATGTTCCTGATCCGAGCGCGCTAAGAGATATCCGAAGTCCTAACGAGATTTCCGAGGCTTCTTCTCGGCGGGGGTCCCCGTTGCGGGGGCCGATTTGTTCAAGGCGTACAGGCAATCGTTCCGCAGAGGGCATTGCGGGCATTTCGGCTTTTCGTGGCAGACGTCCGCAGCCACTTCGCTGATCAAATCGGTGAACAGCGGCCCTTTGGCTTTGGGAATGTAGTGTTCCAAAGTGCCCGAGATGTTATCCAGACTATCGGTGGGGTCGTCGATGGCACCAACCCGGTGCAATACTCGCAGCGTCGGCGTATCGAGCGGCATGGCGTGACCGCCGAAGCCCCGTTGCACCACCCAGGCGACGGAAAATTCATTCACGTCGTGCAGTCGGCTCAATTTGCGGGCGCCTTCTTTCTGCCCCTTTTTCGGTAACTCGTCCATGTTGAACGAGTAAGTCAATTCGAACCATTCCTGCAGGATGCCGACTATCCGCTGGGCCCGCACACCGGCGTTCGGCAGTTCGCTCAGGGCTTCGCCCACTTCCGTCGGCGAGGAGACGCGGATTTCATTGAGGTCGATGAAGTTCTTGATCAGATTTTCGTAGGCGTCGGTGGCGAGTTTTTGCGTCGTGCCTTCCCGGAGTATCGAGAAGAGCAGTTCTTCCAGGATGGGACGGGATTCGGCGGCTTCTAACTCATACTTCTTCTTGGCCAGGTTGAAGATCTGAGTGAGTAACGCCTGTTTGTTGGTTACGGTCGGCATGGAGGTTCGTCCGTGGTGAAATTCAGCCGGGGGTCTCGTCGGCACCCTCAATCTGTCCGGAATCCTTCTGTTCTGTTGTATCGGCTTTGCCCTCGAGGGCACGGGCTTCCGCCAAAAGTCGATTGACTTCGATACTATTTTTCACGCCCTCGTCCAGAACGAAAGTCAAGACGGGCAGGAAGCGGGTTTTCATGCGATCCGCCAGACGGGACTGGACGAAGCCAGCCGCGTGGTTCAGAGCTCGCAACCCCACCTCCTGAGTGCGCTGGTCTCCCATAATGGAAACGTACACTTTCCCATGCTGCAAATCGCCGGAAACCTCGGCCCGGGTTACCGTTGTCATTTTCACTCGGGGATCGCGGATATGGAACAAAATGGTTTCGCTGGCCACTTCGCGAATGACCTCGGCCACCCGTGCCTGTCTATGTGTTTTCATACTCGAATTTCCTGCGGTGCCTCTCTTTTGCACCGAATTATGCGCCGGGAATACTGGCTCCCGGATCCTTCAATCAGAGGCCGGGGTTAAGAAAAGGGTTCGCAGTCGATATATTCCGCGACCGGATGGCCCCGGAGTGCCGCTTTGATGTGTTCCAGACAACTGGCCACATCCTCGGCCTCTTCCGCCACCGTGCTGATGCCCAGCGTGATCAACTGATGGTTGTCCCGGCTGCCGACCTCGGCTATGGCCACATTGAAACCATTCTTCATCCGGTCGATGATGCTGCGCACCACCTGGCGCTTATCCTTGAGCGTCCGCGCTCCGCGAACCCGTAACCGGATGCGAATTGAACCTGTGTGCATTCTGGTAGCAATCCGCCTTGCGGCGGATGCTATAAAAGGTTGACCGATTAATCCAGCGTTCGCTGGATCTGTTCGATGCGGTAAGCTTCGATCACATCGCCCACTTTAATATCATCGTATCCGGCGATCTTGATACCGCAATCGTAGCCTTCGCGAACTTCTTTCACGTCGTCCTTGAATCGCTTGAGCGATTCGAGGCTGGCGACCTTCTCGGCGGGCGGGTAAACCACCGCGCCTTCGCGAATAACCCGGATCTTGGCCGAACGTTCGATCGTGCCCTGTGTGACGTAACAACCGGCAATCGTACCCACCCGGCTGATCTTGAAGGTTTCCCGGATAACCGCCCGCCCCAGGTGAATGACTTCTTCCCGAGGTTTGAGCTTCCCTTCCAGAGCGGCCTTAATATCGTCCGTCAGGTTATAAATGATGTTGTACTCGCGGAGCGGGATACCGCGTTCCTCGGCCAACCGCAGAGCCGCATCGTCCGGCACCACGTTGAAGCCGACGATCATGGAATCCTGCGGCGAAGTCATCGCCAACTGGACGTCGCTTTCGGTAATCGCCCCGATCCCGGCGTGCAGCACGCGCACCCGGACTTCCGGATGCACCAGCTTTTCCAGCTCCTTGCGAATCGCTTCCACCGAACCGCGGGCTTCGGCCTTGAGGATGATCTTGAGTTCCGTGATCTTCGTCTTGGCTTTGCTGAGGTTGTCGATGTTGACCGGTTCGTAACGGTACTGGCCCGCTTCGAGTTGCTTTTCCTTACGGCTCTCGGCAATTTCGCGAGCGTTCGAAAGATCGCTCACCACCGTAAAGTGGTCGTCCGCATTTGGCACGGCGTCGAGACCGGTGATTCGCACCGGCACGCTGGGGCCCGCTTTCTCGATGGCGACGCCCAGGTCGTTGTACATCGCGCGAACGCGACCGTAGCAACTGCCGCAGAGGATGACGTCGCCTTTATTGAGCGTACCCTGCTGAACCAGAACCGTGGCCATAACCCCTTCGTCTGCCGACATGTAGGCTTCCAGGCAAGTGCCCAGAGCCGGCTTGTTGGGATTGGCTTTCAGTTCCTTGATTTCCGCCACCAGGGCCAGCGTATCGAGCAGTTCGCTGATCCCCTTGCCGGTAGCAGCCGAGGTGTAGACGAACTGAGCATCGCCGCCCATCGTATCGGGCAGAAGGCCCAAAGAATAGAGTTGCGATTCGGTCTTGCGGATATCGGCGTTGGGCAGGTCGATCTTGTTGATCGCCACGACAATGCTGACGCCGGCCGCCTTGGCGTGGGCAATCGCTTCTTCCGTTTGGGGTTTCACGCCGGAGTCGGCCGCCACCACAATCACCACGATATCGGTGACGTTCGCCCCGCGAGCACGCATCTTGGTGAATGCCTCGTGACCGGGGGTATCGAGGAAGGTGATCGGCTTGCCGTTGTGTTCCACCCGCCAGGCCCGAATGACCTGGGTGATGCCGCCCGCTTCGGTATCGACGACATTGGACGCGCGGATCTTGTCGAGCAGCGACGTTTTGCCGTGGTCGACGTGGCCCATGATGGTGACGATGGGAGCCCGGGGCTCCAGATGGCTCGGGTCGTCCTCGGCCTTCAGTTTTTCGAACAGATCGTCTTCGGCCGTCTTGGGCTTGATGATTTCCAGTTCGACCTGATTTTCGCCGGCGATCAATTCCGCCACTTCAGTATCGACGCTGGAATTAATCGTGTACAGCGAGTTGGTCAAATCCTTCAGCTTGAACAACAGCTGCGCGGCCTTCATACCCACCGCTTCGGAAAGCGAGCGGACGGTAATCGGCATGCTAATCGGCACTTTCCCCTTGCGCTCGAGCGTGCCGGGGAGCTTCTTCCGCAACTTCGCTTTCGCGTTGCGGTTCTTATAGTGGATTTCGTTTTCGATAACTTCGGCGTGGCCATCCTTGATCACCACGGCGCCGGCCAGAGTCTTGCGCTTTTCAGCTCGCTTGGCGCGTTCGCTGTGTCGGGCATTTCGGCCGGCGACCTTGCCGGGCTTCTTATCGTCTCCCTCTTCTTCGACTTCAGTCGCCGGGGCCGCACCTTGCGCTTTGGCAAGCTCGGCGGCGGCCGCTGCTTGAGCGGCCTTCTGCTCGCGCATGACGTCGATAAGGGTCTTGCCCTCGCGCATCGCCTTGAGCTGCTCGGGCGTGAATTTCACCGGACTGGGACCGACCTTTTTGTCGTCCTTTTTGCCAGCAACGGCCGGCACCTGACCGGCTGGGGCGCCGGGTCGTTTGGCCTGATCGCCGCGCGGCGGAACCAGGGGTCGGCGATCGCCACCTTGTGGGCCGCGACCCGGTCCACCTTCGTTGCGTTGATCGCGTTGATTCGGAGTAGCCGGGCCACCCGGTCCGGGAGGTCGCGGCGAATTCAAATTCTGCATGGGCCGAGTCGGTCGCGGTAGAACGGGTGCGGCCGGTCGCGGCGGCGCTTGCGGAGTCGCCGGAGCTTGAGTGGTCGGAGCGGGTGGGGCTGCCGTCGGTGCTTGCGGCGGCGGACTCACCGGAGTTTGTTTGGCCGTGGAGGTCGGGACCGGAGCCGGCGCTGGCGTCGGAGCTGCCGGGCGATTGGTGACCGGAGTGCTGGGCGAGGAGGGTCGTCGACCTGTCAGATTCAAAATTTTATTCGAAGACAAATTCGGAAGTTTCGCTGGGGTTGGGGCCGGAGCCGGAGTCGGGGCTGGGGCCGGGATGGGAGTCGGCGCGGCCGCAAGGGTCGGTACCGTTTCGGGTGAATTTTCAGGCGCCGCGATCGGAGTGATCTCGGCAGTAACAATGGGGGCTTCCAGCACCTCGACGGGCGATTCGGAAACGACCGCAGGGGTGCTCTCGACCACCGGTTCCGCTTCCGCGGCCGGGGGCGCTTCCGGAGCTTCTTCGGCGACGACCGGTTTGGCCGTTTTCGGGGCCGGGGGTAGCGTCCGGATTGGTTTATTCAAAGAGGTGGGAAGCGGCGCCGGGCTGGCAGCTGCCTTCGGCGCAGCGGCTTTCGACCCGCCCTGTTTGCGTGCATTCAATGCGTCGACTTGCTCCGGCTCCAGACTGCTCAACTGATTCTTGGCATCGAACCCGAGCTCTTTGCAATAGTCCAGAATGACCTTGCTATCGACCTTCCATTCTTTAGCTAAAGCGTAAATACGAATTTTGTCTTTGGCTTGCTGCAAGCGGAACTCCCCCGAAGCGGTACTTTCCGCTTCGCTGACCCCAGAATGAAACTCAACTATATTATATGTAAGCTTTTAAATCTTTTGTATTGACGAGAGTACCCACGACGGGAACCGTCCTGGGAGATTGAACCATTCCAGCCTGTTTTGCCCCGGCTGGTCGGTGAGTGGATGCTAGGGGATGCCTGCCAATGCCGTCTCGCCCCAGACTTGGATAGTCCCGGAGATGCAAACGAGTCGGCTACCATTCTCCTGTGGTCGGTAATGGAATCAGCAAAGTAGAGATCGAGAGAACCCTATTCTGCGTTTAGCTAATATACGGCGCGTACGGGAACTATTGCAAGAGGGTTGGACGAAGAATTTTACTCCGATCTCACAATAAACCCGGAAAGAGCTGATAATTCGTCTCGGTTTACCCTGACCTTTGCTCGCCGAATCCGATCTCAATTGGAACGATTTCCCACCGAAGCGGCGTTGCGGCTGACTTTTCCCATCAGACTCCCCGGATTCCTAATGATTTTCTCATGATCTCTATGGAGAATAGCGAACAATCCCAGCACTATCCGAATCGTGGTAGTTTCATCATGAAAAAGATCCTTTTCACCGCACTCTCGACCTTAATTGGTCTGGGAGGAATTTCCCCGGCGTTCGCGCAGGAATTGTTGCCCGCCCCCCGCATCTCAGGCATTATCGTGCCGCCCTACCATCTCGTGCTGCCGGAGAATCTCAAAGACTACAAAACGGTGGAGACCGCCGCGAAATCGAAAAGTGTCGCGCTTTCCACGAATAAAACCGGCCAGACCGGCTATCTCGGCATCCACCTGGAAACGCAGGGAGACAAACTCTTAATCGATGCCGTGCAACCGAATAGCCCGGCCGCCGCCGCCAAGATTCAGGTCGGTGATCAGTTGATTTCCTTCGAGAAAGAGCCTTTGAAATCGGTGAGCGAATTTCGCGACCGCTTGCAGACGCTGGAGCCGGGACATCGGGTTCAGCTCCAAGTTTCCCGGGAAGGGAAGACAATCGATATTCAATCCGAACTGACTGCCACCAGCCGACCTATGAAGCCCGATGCTCCCCAGCCGGTGATGGGCGTGCGCGTCCAGGACAGCGACGATTCCTCGGGCGTTAAAGTCGAAAATGTCAACGAAGGTTCCACGGCCAACAAGGCCGGGCTGAAAGTCGGCGATATCATTACCAAATTCGATGGCTCCGCCGTCACGTATCCCCAGAAGTTCACCGATCTCTTGGGGGAAAAGAAGCCGACCGACACCGTAACTCTCGAAGTGAAGCGGGCCGACAAGGTTCTGGCTCTGAAAGTTCCGCTCGAATCCTCCACCAATCAGCGAGGAGGCGGGGGTCGTGGGAATCGTGGCGGCTGGGACGATCGCATTGCCCGGACCTGGCAAAATCCGGTTTTCCGGCTGGCCATCGTCGGCGTGGAGTATCCCGATCTCAAGCACAACGAGAAAATCCGTCTCGAGGACTGGAAGCAATCCTTCTTCAGCATCGGCACTTACAACACCACCAACGCCACGGGGCAGAAGACGCACGGCAGCGTTTGTGACTACTATCTGGAGCAATCCTTCGGCAAACTGAAGGTGCAGGGCAAGGTGTTCGACTGGGTGCAGCTTCCCAAAAAACGCCTGGAATATGGCGGCAGCACGACGGTCAACTCCAAGACCGATTATCTGAAAGAAGTGACCGATAAATTAATTGCCCGCGAAGGGAAAGACGCGCTGAAGGACTTCGACGGCATCTTCTTCATCTATGCCGGGGATCGCGCGACTACCAATCGCGGTTCGCTCTACTGGCCGCACCGGGCCAACTTCACGTATGAAGGGAAGCGCTGGCCCTATTTCATCATTAACGAGATGGCCTCGCCGCAGCGGATGACCGACATCAGTGTGATGTGCCACGAATTCGGCCATATGTTGGGCCTCCCCGATCTTTATGCCCGGCCGGAAAATCCGGGCAGTGAAGGGGTAGGAGTTTGGTGTGCGATGTCCAACCAGTTGGGGAGCGGTCGGCCGCAGCATTTCTCGGCCTGGTGCAAGGAGCAGTTGAACTGGATCCAGCCGGTCACCCTCGACCCGACCGTGAAGCAGAAGCTGGTTCTAGCACCTATAGAAGAAGACACGCATCAGTGCTTCAAAGTGCTTGTGCGACCAGATGGCAGCGAGTATTACCTGTTGGAGAATCGCCGTCGGAAGGGATTCGATAGCAATTTACCGGCCGAAGGTTTATTGGTCTGGCGAATTCTGAATAATCGACCGATTCTGGAAGAGTCGCATGGAATTGAGGGGCCGCGCGGTCCGACTTCGTTTTTGGGGATGGTGCCGTTCCCGAGTAACTCGAACAACAGTTTCACGCCGTATACGATGCCGAGTAGTCGATCGCAGTTGGGCGGCGGCCTGCCGGTTTACATTACGAATATCCAGCGTCAGCCGGGCGGGTTGATCTCTTTCTGGATCGGGTACGAGTTTGAGTGAGACAAGCTAAATTAGCTTGTCCATTTCACATTAAGTATTGTTGAGCTCCTGTTTTGAACGAGAGCTTGATGAGATGTTTTGTTAGTTGAGATTGAAGGTCAAGATAATTTGGTTTAGAGCATAGCAATTTTGGGCGAAATTTACGTACTTAGAATTCATCTCATAGGTAGATGTTTAAGAATCAATTTAGCGTGCGAGTGATTTGGTTTACAATAAAATAAATTTGAAAAAAAGACATTTTTTTTTGCTTGACATAATTCAAATTAAGTTTAGCTTAACATAAAGCCTTTAACATGATTTAATTTTAAGATTAGAGAGAAGCTTTGCCGGAACCACAAAAAGCACAGAACTAATTTTATATTATTAATTACTGAGTTACAACAAATATCTAAAACTTAAGATCTTTTGCTTTATATGAATTTACTATCATTTACAATATTCCTCTTTTCAAGCAATATGCTTTTGATTACAGAGGATCCGATTGCTGAATTTGAAAACAATTTTCCAGTTATAAAAAAAGGGTTTTTAAGCTCATTCTCAAAATATTCGGAGCAAGAAGGAAGTGTTCCTACTGAAATAAGTCAATCTAATTGGATTGATTCGGAGAAATTTAAACGGATTACTGAATATAAAAATGTGGTGTCAAAGAAGGGCGAAACGAAAACTGTAGTAGATAAAACTGAAATAGTTATGTCTGAAAATGGTCGCATTTCTGTATCGATGGATTCAGCTGGGAAAGTTAGGGGTGTTGTGGCTAATGTGAAACAGCTTTCCCCAAAAGACTACATATCCAGAAAATATGATTCCACTTGTTTTTCGATCAATGGAATAATAAATTACAACGATTATCAAACGCTTTCCGAGATATTATCTCTTTCAAAAAAAATCGAAACTGTCGGAGATAATTTGAATGGAATCAAAGTCATCAAAGTTACGTCTGTAAGCGATTGGGGTAAACATACTCTATGGCTCGACCCAGCAAGAAGCTATTTACCGTTAAGAGTGTTACAAGAAAAGAAATTAACTGACAAGGTCGATGATGGGAAAAAATTTGAAAGATTGGGCCAAAAAAGACAAAGATAATGAAGTTATACTCCCTAAGCATCTTATACAACAGATCGATTCAATAAAACTCGATAAAGTGAATGGAAGGGATTATATATCTGAATATAAAATAGAAATAAGCATGGAATATTCAGATAGTTCAAAAAACAAAATTGATGAATTAGTTAAATTATACAACATAAAAATTGTCGATGAATGGCAACAAGATCCATTCGTGGTAACATCTCGCATCCCTAATGGAATGAAAATAGGTGTTCCAGACGATCGACCTTTTAACTATATTTGGAAAGATGGACGACCAACCAAAGTTATAGACGAAGCTGCAACAAATACATTAGATAAAGTTGAATTTAAGACGGACAACAACAATTCTAGATTAAGAATAATCTTATTTGCATCATGCGTAGTTATTTTAATTCTGATACTGACGTTGTCTAAAATTATACTTCGAAAACGGTATTGATATGAATAATATAGTATAATAACAATTCTGATTTCTTCATGAAACAAATATAATGAAAAACTCAACGACCAACCACAAGGTCCATATTGTGGTCTATATTGTTTCTTTTTTACATCTACATGTTTTATATTATCTCTAATTAGATGTTGTTTTAGAATAGATAGATGTAAGGACTTTCAATCGTGAAGAGATCAAAAGGATTTTCACTAATTGAACTAATTATAGTTATTTCAATTATTGCATTACTTTTCGGTATTCTGCTTGCGGCGATACAAAGAATTCGTGCTTCTGCGGCACTCTCTAGCTGTTTGAACAAGGCTAGACAGCTCAATATAGCGTTGCATGGTTATCACGATCAATACGGCCATTTTCCTTCAGGGATTATTAGTGCGGACTACCCAACAACTCAGCCATTCATGACTTGGCTTACAAAGCTCCTACCTTTTGTCGAAGAAGAACCGCTGTGGCAAAAATGTCTGCAAGCCTATGAAGTCGATAAGAATTTTGAAAAACCACCACATCTCGAAATTTTAGGTAAAAAGATCAAGTCGTATATTTGTTCCGCTGACCCTATTTCGCAAGAGCCGTGGAATTTTCAAGGCCAGTTTACTGTTGCATTTACAAATTATCTAGTGTAGTGTCTCAGAAATAGCGTTACTTTTAGCTCCTTTTTGCGGTTTACTCTATAGAAAAGGAGAAAACCCATGAAAGTCGCGCTGCCAATCTTACTTTCTGACGAGGAACGACAAACTTTGACTTCTTGGTCTCGGGGACGAAGTACTCCCGCTCGGCTGGTCCTGCGGGCGAAGATCATACTCGCGGCGGCCGCGGGTGTACGGAACAAGGACATTGCTCAGCAGTGCGGCACGTCGAAGCCCACGGTGGCGCGCTGGCGGACCCGATTTGCGAAGCTGCGTTTGGCGGGTATCGAACGGGACGCTTCGCGGCCGGGTCGAACGCCAGCGATCAGCCGGAAAGTCGTCGAAGAAATTCTCCGCAAGACCACTCAGGAGAAACCTTCTGGTGCCACGCATTGGAGCACGCGAACGATGGCCCAAGAGGTGGGAGTGAGCAAAGCCACCGTGCAGCGGGTTTGGTCGGCCCACAACTTGAAGCCGCACTTGCATAAGACCTTCAAGGTATCGAATGATCCTCAATTCGCCGAGAAACTGTGGGACGTAGTGGGCTTGTACTTGAACCCTCCCGAGCACGCCCTGGTGCTGAGTTGCGATGAGAAGAGTCAGATTCAAGCCCTTGATCGTACGCAAAAAGCTTGCCGATGGTACCCGGCCGTTGCGGCACTCTGACTCACGATTACATGCGTCATGGCACCACCACTCTGTTCGCGGCCCTGAACGTGGCCGAGGGAATTGTGATTGGCGAGTGCATGCCGCGACATCGACATCAGGAATGGATCAAGTTTCTCAAACGGATCGATGCCGCCACCGATCCGTCCTTGGATTTGCACTTGATCGTGGACAACTACGCCACGCATAAGCATTCCAAAGTTCGTCGTTGGTTGGCCCGGCATTCTCGATTCCACATGCATTTCACCCCCACGAGCAGTTCCTGGATGAATCTGGTGGAGCGTTGGTTTCGCGACTTGACGGACAAACGACTGCGTCGAGGCACATTTCGAAGCGTGCCGCAATTAATCCAGGCGATTGAGGACTACATCGATCATCACAACAACACAGGAAAGGGATTCCAGTGGACCGCCAAAGCCGAAGTTATTCTGGAGAAAGTCCGCCGGGCGAGGGCTACCTTGGATAAAACACATTCTGTGTGAGACACTACACTAGGCTCGTCCGGTACAAATCTAGACACCTATGATGGAATATTATTTCCAGATTCTAAGGTTGCAATAAGTGCTATTTTGGACGGTACAAGTAATACTATAATTTTCGGGGAAAGACATGTAAGTGAGAGTCGAAATTATGGTTGGTGGTACGCCGGTTGGGGACAAACTCAAAGCGGATCCCTTGATTCGTTGATGGGTAGTCGTGAACTCAATTACGATCGGAGATTGGATAATTGCCCAATAGGTCCTTATAACTTTACGGTAGGTAAATCAAAAAATCCTTGCGATGTATTTCACTACTGGTCCCACCATAGCGGAGGAGCTGCTTTCGCTTTTGCGGATGGCTCTGTTAAATTCCTCAGATATGAGCAGGATATTATTCTCAAAGCACTCGCGACCCGTGCCGGAAGAGAAGATGTTTCAATCGACTAAAATAAATCCGTTTTTGCATTGATAGATAGTAAAAAGGATATTCCCTGGTATCTTTAGCTATGAGGCGGCGGCCTACCGGTATATATCACGAATATCCAGCGTCAGCCGGGCGGGTTGATCTCTTTCTGGATCGGGTACGAGTTTGAGTGAGGGGGAAACGTCATCCCAGAGCAGAGTTTGTTTCTCAAGTACTACCGGCTGTGCCCGGTCAACAGCTTTGCCCTGAAAAATGTGCGAATTCTTCAGATGGCCTCACTGCCACGCAAAATTCACGTCAATTTGTCAGTGGGATGAACTGCTAAGCTCCTCTGGTAAGAGGATCACCCGACGGATTCCGCCTCAGCTTCGGCCAGAGTTGCAGTCGATGAAAAGATAAGACGGCAGTTCGGAGTAACATAACCAATTCAAACAGAATATTTAAGAATTCAGAATTCCAGAATTTTCAGCCCGAATAAGCCGAATAAATGTCGTATCGATTTCGGTTCGATACGAGAAATCATTGCAGTGAAAAATGCTTAAAGTTCTGATAGGGATCTCGGCAGTGATCGCCGCTACGGGGTTATACTTTCATTTTTTTCGCGACAACGGGTCGAAGAGTTCTAATAGTTTCAACGCGACTCCCCGGCAACTCTCCTGGATTCGAATCCTAGTTTGCCTGGCCGCTCTTCTGCTGACACTACTGGAAGACCTACCAAGAGTTGCAGAATTCCCTCGTGAATTCGGCGTGTCTTATGAGGCGACGGAGTGGCTACTTCGCCTACCTGGCTATTCTCAGGTATTGGTCAGCCGGAGTTACCTTGCTTTACTCCAGTGGGCTACGTTCTTATTACTTTTCCTGGCCATGCTGGGTGTTTTTACTCGGTTCAGTCTTCCGCTGGCGGGACTCAGCTTCTTTTACCTGCAAGCGATTTTGCGTTATCATGCAATATCTTTTCACGAGGGCGTCTTACCGATTTATCTGCTACTGATTCTGACTTTCACTCCCTGTTCCGAGGTTTGGTCGTTCGATTCCTGGTGGAGATCGCCCCGGCCTGCACCATCTTCGCAAGCCGTTCGATTTAGTGTATTCCTGTGCTTTTTCGTTGTTGCCGCTGTCTATGTTTCTTGCGGATTCAGTAAGTTAGGCAATTCGGGTTTGAATTGGTTGCAACCCGAAAACTTGGAATTCAAAATTCTCCGCGATGCTATGAATCCCCTCTTCTTCAGTGAATTTCGCAATCCGGCTATCTGGCTCCACAGACATGATGTACCCATTTTCAGTTACAGTCTAATAGGGATATTTACTGTATCAGCGGAATTGTCCTATATAGCAATCTTTTTTTCGAAGTGGGCACGGGTTGTGATTCCTATTTTGATTTTCAGCTTGCACACTGGAATCCTAGTTTTTCAGAGGATTTTATTTCTAGACTTGATGATTCTCCAACTCATCTTCATTAACGCGAACTGGTTAGCACTATGGGCTCGTCGAAATAAGGAAATTCCTCCAGATTCCGATAACTTCATTCGCATTTCGAAGCTGGAACATAGATCAGAAACGGCTTGTCCGAAGCAACGCCTAAGACTGCTGGCATTCATTGTGATTTCTGCGGGTATCTCCGCGGTTTGGATTTACAGGATCGAACGCTTCCCGTTGTCGGCGTGGCAGATGTACTCCGATGTTCAAGCTCGGATGCCGATCGTGTATTTTAAAGTGATGGCCACTCGAGAAAACGGTGAGATTGAGGAGGTCGATTCACATTTATTCTGTCGATCGGTTATGATCAACAGCTATATGATGCTTATCCCCTCTCTCAACTCGGAGCGTATGAGTACGCTAACTGAAGTCATTACGAATTACATTGAAAAAAGTAATAAGGCCTCGCCCCCAGAATCGCGAATTAAATGTATAGAAATCGAGAAATGGAACTGGGATTACTGGGAAGATCCGAAGAACCCAAATTGTGGAAAAATAGTCAATAGCTATGCGTTCTATGCAAAGTAAATCTCACTCGCACTAGTGCAATGTCTCAGAATTAGCGTTACTTTGAGCTCCTTTTTTTCAGTTCATTCTATAGATGAAGAGAAAACCCATGAAAATCGCCCTGCCAATTTCGCTGTCCGACTAAGAACGCCAAACGTTGACTTTTTGGGCTCGGGGACGAAGTACTCCCGCTCGGCTAGTCCTTCGGGCGAAGATCGTAAGCATCCCAAGGTTCGGCGTTGGTTGACCCGACATCCTCGATTCCACATACACTTCACCCCCACGCGCAGTCCCTGGATGAATCTGGTGGAACGCCGGTTTCGCGACTTGACAGGTATCTCAAATTCCCAGCAATTCACTTACTATGCCCGTATTTTCCCGATCTGAAAGGCCGATTTTAACGACCCAGACTGCCTAAATTTCCATTTTCAGCCCAAGATGCTCTTAAAAATAAAGTATACCTTAATTAACTTGGATCTTAACGCAAACAAAGTTGGATTGTCCCACCCGAATCCTAAGTGAGTGGTGCCCATGCCCCTTCGCCTTCTGCTGAGCTGTCTGCTGTTGGTGCTTTGGAATTTCCCGGCCCAGAGTCAAACCACCCATATCTGGAACAACGCCAGTTCCGGACTCTGGTCGGCCTCGGCGAACTGGCATCTGAACCTCGCCCCGAACGATCCGATTCTTTCCATTGCCCGCTTTCAATCGCTCGGCTCGGGGATTGCTAATCAGGCCGGTCTGGGTTCCAGCAGCTTTTCGATTCTGGGTCTGGAACTCAACGGCAACTACTCCTGGTCGCTCGGTCAAAGCAGCGATTCGGGCGTTCTCAATCTCGGTTCCCGCGGATTATTACTCGATGCCGGCTCGACGAAAGCCGTCACACTCAATTACCGGCTCAATCTCACGGACGATCAGAAATGGGACACCGCCGGGAGCACAGTCACTCATCTGGGAGCACTTTCCGGCAGTAACGCACTTACCAAAAGCGGTTTGGGAACTTTGGTACTCGATAACGCCAGCAATAGCTTCAGCGGTTCGATTTCCGTCGATGCCGGAACTCTGCAAATCGGTTCGAGCAGCAACAACGCCGCGCAATTCGCTTTGCATGGCAACTCTGTCGACCTCGCTTCGGGGACCACTCTGGTGACCGCCGGTAGTTCCCCGAATTTGAATATCGGCCGTCTGAGTGGCAGCGGGGTCGTCAACCTGGCGAGTACGGGCATTCTGAACCTGTTCGCCTACGAAAATGGCGCGTTTTCGGGTTCCATTACCGCGTCGGGCGGTCTGTATATTCGCGGCACGAACACTCAGCAGGCTTTCACCGGTAACACCAGCGGCATCGGAGCCAGCACCAATATCCTGACGAGCGCCACGCTCGTTCTCGGCGGCTCGAATGCCACGAGTGGCACGCTCGCTTCCTCGACCATCAACGTACAGCAAGGTAGCTTGATTCTCGATAATTCCAGCTTTTCCGCCAATCGCATTCCCGACACAGCCGCCATGAACCTCTATGGGGCTAATCTCACGCTCATCGGTAATAGCGCGGGAACCATCGAGACTATGGGAACCCTGACCTTGCTCAATAGCGGACCGTCCAACATCCAGGTCATCCACAACGGCGGCAGCGGCGGAACCGAACTGAAATTTGCCAATTCCGGCACGCTGCGCGGAAGCTCGACGAGTATGACCGTGAACTTCGTGGGCGTGGGCGGAACGCTCGGCAGTGAAGGAGCCAATCCTCGTATTTCGTTCGCCGGGGCGATGTACTTCTCCTCCGATACGGGCATGATCTCGAACTCGATGACGAGTCCCAGCTTTGGCTGGGGCACGGTCAATAACACGAGTTGGGCGGGGGTTAAACAGCTGTCCAACGGCAGTTACACCGTCTATGCCCTGAGCGATACCCTGCGCACCGAACTCGATCTGGCCAATACTCCCGGCAATGAACGGGTGAGCTATACCCCCAATCCGCTGAGTAGTCCCTTGACGCTCACCAACAACTTGAAAACGGGGGCACTCAAAATCATTCCTTCTGCACCCGGGCAAAGTTTGAATTTGAATTCCGGCCTTTACCTCCAAACCAATGCGCTGATGCTTGCCGGACCATACAGTTTCAGCATTAATGGGGGGTTGGGATCCTATTTGATGGAATCGGTGAATTTCCGCTATGTCTACGTTCTCGATCCCTCGGCGGTACTTTCGATGAACGGCAACATGACGGCGGCCTTGCAGCCGGTCATTAAGACGGGGGCCGGCTTTCTGGAATTGAACGGCACCACCAGTCAGCTCGTTTTCAATGCCGGGCTGAACATCTTCCCGATCTGCGTCTCGCAGGGAGTGCTTCGCGGGACTCCCACTACGCTGGGCGGCGGGACATCTTCCAGTGGAATCCGATCGACTTATTTACTGGTGGGGGGCGTTCTGGAAATCAGTGGCGGCGGCACCTTCTCCCGGGCCGTCGGCGTGGACGGCACTGTTCTGGGAGGCGGCTTGCGCTTCGATAATGGCTCGACGATTCGGGGGGATGGGGGCTTCTCGGCGTACAACGGCAATGCCACAGTGACACTTGTGACGGCCATCGGCGGCACTACACCGGCGAATCTGGTCTGGAACGACGGTAAATTCCTGGCGGACGGTTACGCCTTTTTGCTCGGCTCGATCAAGGCCGATAGCCGTCTTGATTTCACAAACTCTATCGGTCTCGACAACGGCGCCTCCACCAATCCCTATAGCGTGCGCGAAATTCGGGTCGCCGATAATCCGAATTCTACCACCGATATCATGCGACTCTCGGGCGTTATCTCCGGTTCCAAAAATTCCGATCTGCTGAAAACCGATGCCGGGACCCTCGAATTGACCGGGGCCAATACCTATGCGGGCAACACGATTGTCAAGGGCGGCACGCTCGTACTCAGCGGCAGCTACACCGGCGGCGGCAATTTCACGGTCAACGCCGGCGCCACGCTGCAGATCAATTCCAATTTCACCCTGAATAGTTCGATATCGGGCTCGGGCAACGTCGTGCTTTCCGGAAACAGCACGCTAACCGGAACAGGAGTGATCACCGGCCGCTTCACTTTACAGCCCGGTTCGACTCTCGCACCCACTGGCTTCGGTTCCCTGACGATGGGGAATGCTACCTGGATGGGCGGCAGTACATTCGTGCTGAACTACAACACGGCGGTCACCAGTCCGATTCCGAGCGTCGATAACTCCGTCGTCAAAGCGGTTAACGGCGCGATTCTCGATCTCAGCAATCTCAGTTCCAGCAACCGGATGAACCTGCAATTGAACGCGATTCCCGGCGGCAGCGGTTCCGATTCCTCGGTCGTTTACACCTTCGCACAATACCCGCAGATCCTCGGCTTAACGCCGGGGAATGTTTCGCAACTCTTCAACATCACGGGCAATTATTCCGGCACACCGCTGGTGTCCTACATCCATGCCAGTTCGGATATTCTCCAGGTTAGCTTCACCCCGGCGCCTGAACCGACCTCCCTTCTGCTAGGCGCCGCATTGGGTCTTGGACTCTGGCGATTTCGA
The DNA here is from genome assembly GCF_018398935.1 of Telmatocola sphagniphila. Taxonomy (GTDB): domain Bacteria; phylum Planctomycetota; class Planctomycetia; order Gemmatales; family Gemmataceae; genus Telmatocola; species Telmatocola sphagniphila. The sequence continues at coordinate 5,494,961 of NZ_CP074694.1, forward strand.
CGCAAGAAGGGGATCAAACTGAACTAAAATCTTGTCGTCTAGCGGGAGGGCGGCCGGGAATTTATTCGGCATCCCAGATCAGGACGGTTCCCGTGGCGAAGCCGCAGACGTAACGCATACCATCGGGGGCGATGGCCACGCGCGAAATCTGCCCCTGCTTCCACTGGAAATTGTTCACTTCCTTGCCGCTGGACAGATCCCACAGTTTGGCGGTCTGGTCCCAACTGCCGGAGAGCAAAAATTGTTCGTCCGGACTGAACGAGATGTCGCTCACTAAGCCCTTATGGCCTTCGAGACTGAATTTGAAGCGATGCTCTTCGCAGGAATAGATCGAAATTTTCCAGCTACAGCCCGCCGCCAGCGTCCCCTGGTTGGTGATGCGGAGACAGCGGGCAGGGTCCTTCAGGGAGAAATGAAATTGATCCTGCTTGCTCAGGCGAGCGGTGATCAATTTGTTGTGTCGGGTCGTCCAGGCGAAACGCTGACCGTTGGGCGATGCCGAAAAAGTTCGGGCCACTTCCAGGGAATAGGTGACGATCGCCTTGCCTTCCCGGCTGGGGTAATTCCAAAGCGTTACCCCTTTCGATTCCTCATAGAGTCGTTCGGGGTCGCCGGCGGTCAGCAGAATTTTTTTGTCGCTATCGACGAAGGCTAGTCCGGTGACAGGGTATTGCAGAGACTTGTAGGTCTCCAGAAGTTTACCCGTTTCGGCATCCCAGAAGCGAGTTATGCCGTCTTCACATCCCAGTGCCAGAATTGTCCCGGCCGCATTGAAGCCGAGGGCGTGGCAGCGCTGAGAGAGCATTTGCTCCCATTTCAGGCCGCCGCCTTCCCAGATTTGCAGGGCTCCGTCCCCGGCCGAGCTGGCCAGCAGCTTGCCGTCCGGGCTGAAGGCCAGTGCGCGAACCGGTCCCTGTCCGCATTCATACGCGATCATAAGTTCATTGTACGTTGCAGCAATTCATTTCGTCGCTCGGTTTTGAAATCGCCAGTCGAAGGTAGGGAACCAGTCTTCGATACCCAGGATTGACTTGGTGCCAAGGTTCACCAGCAAATTTTTCTTTGGGGCGAGCTCCGCTGAACTTTGGAGTGATGAAAAGCCGGATTTATAAGAGAATTCGTAGTCTTGCCATGAAAAATCTCTCATAAGCATTTGGCCAGATCCTGCCCACTTGACAGGGAAGGGAAATACCTCAAAAATGCTTAATCCTTTGAATTTGAAAAAAGCGTGAAGAGGGGAATTCGTTCAACGTCCGATCGGATCGGGATTTATCGATTGCGATCGAAGCATTCCCTTTTCCAGCATGATCGCTGGGGCTTAGGTACCCTCCAGCGCTCGTTCAATTTTTAGTAATCCTTGAAGTAAAGAATGCTTCAAATTGTAAAACATCTTTTGGATCGGCGGAATTCTCGGAGCCAGGCGAACGATGAACTGCGTCTGGCGGTGGTCGGCACACCGAGATCGGGAAATACCTGGTTTCGACACGTCCTGGCTGCGGCTTATGGGTTGAACGAGAATGGCCAGGCGATAGCAGTGCACAATCCGCTCGATGCGAATTGGGAAGGGCACCGGTATATAGTTCAGGTGCACATTCCCTGCGAACCCAAGTGGATCGAACACTTCGAAAAACACCGCGTAAAAATTCTGGTTCCCATTAGACATCCTTTCGACGTACTCATTTCGATTTTGCACTACGTTTCCCAGGGCAACGAAACCCATCGCTGGTTAGACACTTACGGTGGCGATGAAGGCACCATTCTCGGGTTGCATCCCGGCCACCCGCAATTCCTCAATTACGTTCGGAGCCTACGGGCCAAAGCCCTCTTGGACGTCAGTTCAAATTGGAGCCAAGTACCTGGTGCGATCCCATTCCATTACGAAGATTTAGTCGCTCAGCCGGTTAAAACTTTGAAGCGCGTGGCCAAAGTGCTCGCGGTTTCTCCGAAAATTCCCTGGAAGGAAGCGCTCTCGGCCAACACGATCGAGCGGCTGCGCGTCAAAGATGGGGCGACGCATCACTGGCAGGGAAAACCGGGATTATGGAAAATCCTGCTGACCCAGAAGATTGCCGAGGCGTTCGCGGAGACTCACCGGAGTCTTCTGGAAAAGCAGAACTATGAAGGGGGCGAGTCGGCATCCTCGCTATTGACCGAGGAAGAGGCGTACAAGAATTATCAGTCACTCGGGTGACGATGCGGATCGAAATACCTTGTTCCATGCATATGCTTTGCAAAGCTGCATTTCTATAATCCCCCCATGCGGTTTGGAACTTTGACAATCGTCGGCGTCGGGCTTATCGGTGGTTCCATCGGTCGAGCGGCCAGGAACTGCGCGCTGGCGAAAAAAGTGATCGGGGTCGGCCGTAATGTCGAATCGCTGAAAAAAGCGGCTGAACTGGGAATTATCGATCATTACGAAACCAGCATTCCCGCCGGTGTGCAATCGGCCGATCTGGTCGTCTTCGCCGCACCGGTGGATCTCATCGCTTCCCAGGTCATTGAAGCCGCGGCCCATTGTCCCCCCGGTTGTCTGCTGACGGATGCGGGCAGCACCAAACAAAAAATCATTCACGATATCGATCAGGCGAAATTTCCCGAAGCGGGCGTTCAATTCATTGGCAGCCATCCGATTGCCGGAGCGGCCCAGCGCGGCCCGGAATCGGCTCGAGAAGATCTCTTCGTCAACAAAACGGTGATCGTTACGCCCTCCCGGCACTCGAGCGAAGCGGGCGTCATTGAAATCGAAGCCTTCTGGCGAGCCCTCGGGGCCAAGCCCGTACGCCTCTCGGCCCTGGAACATGACCGGCTGTTAGCATGGTCGAGCCATTTGCCACATATCACGGCGGCGATCCTATCGGGTATCCTGCCCCCCGAAGCCCGGCCCTTTACGGGTACGGGATTCAAAGACACGACTCGAATTGCCGCCGGCGATCCCGAGGTTTGGCTGCCGATCATCAAACACAACCGGGAAGCCCTGCTGGATGGCCTATCCAATCTGGAATCGGCCATAGGCACGTTCCGTCAGTTGCTCCGCGATTCGGACTGGGAACCGATTCGCCAATTCCTCGAGAAAGGTAAACGAGGTCGCGATGCTTTGGGAAGTTGAAATTGCTCCGATAGGTCGCGACGGCGACTGCGAACGAGTTCAGGAAGAATTCAATCTGCTCACCCACTCGCAGCGGGGGAAAGAACTGGTTGTGGCTGCCACCCGCGGCTTTCTCCTCGAAGGAGAAATCGGCGAGATCGATGCCCGGCGGCTCGTCGAAGAATTGCTGGTCGATCCCCTGCTGGAAACTTCGCAACTCACTTCCCTGCAAACAGCATTGCCTAAACCGGCGGTGACCGTGCTCTTGAAGCCGGGGGTGATGGATCCCTCGGCGCAAAGCGTTCTCGATGCCGCTCGCGATTTTCAAATCCGGCTGACTGCCGTGCGAACCTTCCGCCGCTATTACGGCCCCACCGATATTTCCGCGACCGATCGCGAAGTCTTGTTCCGTAAAGTCCTGGCGAACGATGCCATCGAACAGATCGTGCCGGGCCGTCCCCAGGCCGATCATCTCAGCCTGGGCAAATCCTACTCGTTCAAACTCATTGAAGTGCCGATTCGCAATCTCGATGATGCGGGTCTCGTGAAACTATCCAAAGAAGGTATGCTTGCGCTGAACCTGGAGGAGATGAAAACCATTCAGGCTCACTTCCGGGAGCTGGGCCGCGACGCCACCGATATCGAACTGGAAATGATTGCCCAAACCTGGTCGGAACACTGCTCTCACAAGACTTTAAAAGGGCCCATCGATCTGGTGGAGCATACGCCACAAGGGCCCAAGATCCGCCACATTAAGAACCTGTTGCGAGAGACCGTCTTTGGCGCCACTCAGGAGATTCGCAAGAAGCTCGGCGCGGAAGACTGGTGCGTCAGCGTCTTTGCAGACAATGCCGGCGTAGTGACCTTCGACGAAAATTATCACGCCTGCATCAAGGTGGAAACGCACAATCACCCTTCCGCCATCGAACCCTACGGCGGCGCCAACACTGGCCTGGGCGGTGTGATTCGCGATCCCCTCGGTACCGGCCTGGGAGCCAAGCCAGTCTGCAATACCGATGTCTTCTGTTTTGCTTCCCCCGATTTCGACCCGGCCCAACTGCCCGCCGGTGTGCTGCATCCGCGCCGGGTGATGAAAGGGGTCGTGGCCGGGGTGCGCGACTACGGCAACCGCATGGGCATTCCCACCGTGAACGGCGCGGTGATCTTCGACGAACGCTATCTGGCCAATCCACTGGTCTTCTGCGGCACCATCGGTTTGATACCGGTGAATCGCGTTCACAAAGAACCCAAACCGGGCGATTACATCGTCGCGGTCGGTGGCCGGACGGGGCGCGACGGCATCCACGGGGCGACCTTTTCTTCGCTGGAATTGACCGACGCTTCGGAAGTGGAGAGTGGCGGCGCCGTGCAGATCGGCAACGCCATCGCCGAGAAAAAAGTGATGGATGTCATTCTGCAGGCGCGCGATCTCGGACTCTACACGGCCATCACCGACTGCGGGGCTGGCGGCTTCTCCTCGGCGGTGGGGGAAATGGGCGCGGAACTCGGCGCGGCCGTCGAACTGGAGAAATGCCCGCTGAAATACGAGGGCTTGAGTTATACTGAAATCTGGATCTCCGAATCGCAGGAACGCATGGTGCTGGCCGTGCCGCCCAAAAACTGGCGGGAGCTGCAGCAACTGTGCGCTTCCGAAGGGGTGGAAGCGGCCATCATCGGTCACTTCGAAAGTACTGGTAAATTGAAGCTCCGCTATCAGGGGCATTCTGTCGGCGAACTCGAAATGCACTTCCTGCACGACGGCCGGCCCGACGTGGTTCGCCCAGCCGAGGTGCCGCCTCCAGCTGCCAATTTGCCTCCGTTAAAATTCCACGATAAACCGCAGGAAACTCTCGCGAAGATTCTGGCCTGTTATTCGGTCTGTTCGAAAGAATGGATCATCCGGCAGTACGATCACGAAGTGCAGGGGGGCAGTGTGATCAAACCGCTGGTCGGCGTGGTCAACGATGGCCCCTCCGATGCGGCCGTGGTCATGCCGGTACTCGGTTCGCAGAAGGGGCTCGCCATTGGTTGCGGTATCAATCCCCGCTATGCCGATTTCGATTCCTACGCGGCGGCCGCATGTGCCATTGATGAGGCGTTGCGAAATGTCGTGGCGGTGGGGGCCAACCCGAGCAAAACCGCGATTCTCGATAACTTCTGCTGGGGCAACTGCAACGATCCCTTAATTCTCGGTTCGCTGGTGCGGGCGGCCGATGCCTGCAAGGATGTGGCGCTGGCCTTTGGCACGCCGTTCGTTTCGGGCAAGGATTCGCTGAATAACGAATACCGCTCGGCCGATCGCCGGATTTCGATACCGGGTACTTTGTTGATTACCGCCATGGGGCAGGTGAGCGATGTCACCCGTTGCGTGACCATGGATTTCAAGCAGCCGGGCAATGCCATCTACGTTGTGGGCACGACCCGCAATGAAATGGGCGGCTCGCATTATGCTCTGGTGACCGGCCAGACCGGTGGCGAAGTGCCGCGTGTCGATTTGAGTGCCGCACCTAAGCTCTTTGCCACTTTGCACACGGCTATTTCGAAGGGGCTGGTGCGCAGTTGCCACGATTGCAGTGAAGGGGGCTTGGCGGTCGCCCTGGCGGAGATGGCTTTCGCGGGTGGCATCGGGGCCGATGTTGTGCATCTGAGTGGGGTGGCTCCTTCCTTGCCGGATACCGTCAAATTGTTCAGCGAATCGCCGAGCCGATTCGTGCTGGAAGTGGAGCCGGGCCACGAGAAGGAACTGGCGGAGTTGTTCGCGGGACAGGCTCTCATGAAGCTCGGCTCGACGGTGAAGGAAGACCGCTTGCGAATTGCGGGCGAGAATGGCGAATGGCTGATCTGGGCCAAGCTGCGCGAGTTGAAGGACGCCTGGCAGAAACCGCTGAAATGGTAGGGGAATGCGATTTCTTAAATTGCGATTCTCTGATTCCGGGTTGATTTTAGAAAAGCTCGGATGTTCAGAGGTTCAGGCTAATTTTTACGAAAACAGCCTTCAATCCTTGAGGCTGTGACATCTAAATCTTCCGAAGCGTCGCGTTACCAGATGCCCTGAACGCGACTGAGAAAAATGCAGAGTACACGAGTCGCTTCGCGCATGTCGACAGGCACGACAAACTTAGTGCGTTCGTGAACCAGAATATTCCGATATTCTCGAACTTTATGAACTGCTTCCGCATCGGCCTGAGGTATCCGGCAACGATCCCGAACGCGGTTAATCAGCGGTTCCGTGCCTCTGGGTTTACGGATGTGAAATGCTCGTATGAAGTGTTGAAGAGCGGTCTCAAATTCCGAGAAGATTCGAACGATATAGGTACCTTCCAGATGGGATGAGGCAGTGACGATATCTCTGCGAATTATGCGATTTCCCAAGATCGCTGGATTAACAGTCATTTCCTCGAGTAGACGATCAGTTACAAAACGGATTGCACCATACTCGCGTTCCACGGCTTTGATCCGCGTCATCCAGTCAAATGCTTCATTCAGCATGGGCTTTCATCTCATCGAAGACCTTTCGAAGGCTTTCTTTCGTCAAAGGTTTTGCCTCTTCCTCGCGGGCTTTACCGTTATTGGAAGCTCTTTTGAATAGATAGTGGATGTGCCAGCGATTGTTATAAAAGTATAAATTGGCAATATCGTCGTAAGAAGGCATTAAGTAAAGGTCGACGACGCCTTCCGCACCCGGCGCGGTGCGCGCAATGGGCTCCAGAAACAGGCGAACTGTTTCATGCTGAAGCAGCAGTCCCGGAGCTTTGTAATTCCCGAGCTCCGCATCTTCGATTTTTTTATCCACTGTTTTAGTGGCCCAATCGAGTTCCTGAGCCCAATTCTTTACCGTCGCCACAAGCTTCCTGAGCTTCTCAAGCCACTCGAGTCTAATGCTGATTTTCTGCCGGGCGGCTGCCTCCAGCTCTCTCTGCGTTGATTCTTGTACAGGTCGATTAATCCATTTGAAATTCGTTTCATTGGCATGATTCTGAACGGATACGATATACTGAGGCATCGCCTCCACAGTGGCCTTTTCAGTAGACGTGGGCCGAACCGCCTTAGGCACAAATGTGAATCGGAGTGCCCCATTCGTATCGGGATCCTCCAAAATATTCACACTGTACGAAGCTGCTTGCGTCGCGCTATTCTTCGCCATCACACCCTCAGTCCAATGCCACTTCTGAAAACGACAATTCCGAAATCAAATGATTCCCTAACCAGTTGCTGTCCAAGTATTATAACCGATTTTCACATCGACGAAAGACGGTGTCCGAAGGAGGAGATTATGTGGGCAATCGGGCTCTCAAATCGAGCATTTTTCTCGAAGCTTCCCGCGATTTTGATTGCGATAACGACCAGATCGGCGACAATCGCCTGGGAGGATGCTCCCTTGCCGATCACCAAAAATTTTCCCCCTTCTTGTCGATTTCCTTTCCCATCGTTCGACTAAACCAGGAACAGCGGGCAGATCGCCCGTGCAACGACTCGAATTTGGAGAAGCTATGCCGCAGTTTCTGGTTGCAATTCACCATCCCGATGGCTACGAACCCTCCGCGGAGGATGAAGCGATGCATCGCGATATCGACGTGCTGAACGAGGCGATGATTGCCGCGGGTATCCGCGTTTTCGTCGGCGGCCTGCGCCCAGCTCCGGAGGCAAGGTCGCTCCGGGCTCAAACCGGCGGTAAAGTCCTCGTCACCGATGGGCCTTACCTGGAAACCAAAGAGCACATCGGCGGCTTCTGGGTGCTGGAACTCCCCAATATGAAAGAAGCCCTGGAGTGGGGCAAGAAGGCCGTGCTCGCCTGTCGAGCACAGGTCGAGGTGCGGGAATTTTACTCGATGTAATTCGACGACATAACTTCAGTTTTTAGACTATATGACGCTCGGAGGTGGCTGGCTGTCGAGAAAGGCAGTTCCCCCTCGACGCGACCGACCTAATTCACTCTAGGACAGTAACACGGAACTTTTAAACCGAGGAAATTCGAATGAGATTTATTAGCGTTATGACAGGCAATGCAGCGAATCGTCTGCCGAACCAGATCGAGATGTCCTCCATGCACAAACTCATTGTGGCAGGTATGACGGCGGGTTGGCTGATCGAGTGCGAAGGGGTGACGTTTGGCACCCAAGGTGTCCGCGTTCATAAAGATCCCGCCGGCAAAATCACAGTCACCGATGGCCCTTTCGCGGAAACGAAAGAAGTGCTCGGCGGCTACGCACTACTGAAAGCCGATAGTATGGAGGAAGCCGTTGGCTATACTCGGCAATTTCTCGAACATGTCGGCCAGGGAACCGGCGAGGGATTTTGGGAGGGCACTTGGGAGACTTATCAACTGTTTGAAATGCCGGTGGAAGAAGTTAAGTAGATTTAAACCGCAGTGGTAATTAATAAATATAAAACGCGCTTATATTTTATACTTAGGAGAAATACTATTTTCCCCAGCGCGCGTGGAATATTTTTATTGAAACGATAGTCGGAAACGCCGCGTTGCGGGATCAAATCTCTAGACTAACTGCGGTTCCGTTATCCGAAATCTGCGGAACCGTAAAGTCGAATAATTACCGAGAGGTTGCAAAAGATGGCGAAGTCTCCGGCGGAAATGAAAGCGGCGATGATCGCGGGCCTGCAGGAGAAAACGGGCAGGTCGCTCGAAGAGTGGTTGCCGATTTTGCGAGCCAGTGGACTGACCAAGCACAAAGAACTCGTCACGCTGCTCAAGACCGAATACGAACTGACACATGGCTTCGCCAACATGATCGCCTTGCAAACTCTGGGTTCGGATAGCCACACCTCCGAGGACACCGATGCGCTGGTCGATGCCCAGTACGCCGGTAAGAAGGCGGGACTGCGGCCAATCTACGACGCTCTGATCGCCGCCGTGAAGAAGTTCGGAAAGGTCGAGGTTTCGCCGAAGAAAGCGTACGTCAGCCTCCGGCGGAATACGCAATTTGCCATCCTACAACCCTCGACGGCCACCCGGCTCGACGTGGGTCTGGTCTTGCCCGATGTCGATTCAACCGACCGGCTCGAAGTGGCCGGGAGTTTCAATGCGATGGTCACTCACCGGGTACGTCTCGAGAATCTTTCGGAGATCAATAAGGAGTTGCTTGGCTGGCTGAAGCAGGCGTACGAGAAGGGGTAGAGTTACCTTGGCATTGTTCGAGCGACATTTTTTTGAAGCTAATCTGACGGTGAAAAAGTCGATGGTTTCTTCATTTCAGGAACAAGCTTCCAGGTTCAGTTAAGGTTTTTATTCTTAAGGATCATTCGTGATCGAATCGGAGACGAGTCGATGGAACTCCTTACCTGACAAAGTGATACACGGTTTAAATCTTGTTCCAGTCTATTTACGAGATATAATTCAGTTCAGCAAAGTCATTGTTACCACAGTTCTTTCGACCGATGTCCTGGCTCTGATGAATTCGTCTATGACAATCGGAAAGATCGAATGATTGGCACAGTAAGACAATTTTCCGGCAGCGATTTTTGATTGGTTGAGATTTGATGGCCCATTTTGACGATTATCACCGAACAGTGGTCGGTTACCATGGTACTAGTATTTCTTCGGCGTTGCGAATTGTAAATCGAGTTGAGAACTTCCGTCAGAGCGAAAGGGATTACGACTGGTTGGGAAGAGGGATCTATTTCTGGGAATATGGACCGAAACAGGCTCTGAATTTCGCGAGAATTCGTCAAAGGCAAGCGATAAATAAGAAGCATAAAACCTCGGGAGATCTCCGAAGAGCTACCGAACCTTTGGCCGTGGTTGCTTGCATGATACGGCTGGGATTTTGTCTAGACTTAACTGAACCTGAAAATGTAGAATATCTTGTAGCTATTTTCGATTCCTACAGGGAGTCGATGGAACTCGCTGGTGCTGAATTGCCCAAGAATCGGCATAAATACCGAAAGTTGGACTGTGCAATTTTCGAGTATGCCTACAAGGTCATCGAAGATTCCGAGTCCAATTTAACAATAGATACGGCCCGAGGCATCTATGTTCCTAGAGATGGAACCACTCGTATATGGCCGGGTAGCTGGATCTCTCGGGATACTCACATCCAGCTCTGTGTACGAAATCCGGCAAATTTGCTTGGAACATGGCTCCATTATCCGACCGGATTGGGGGTGAAGAATGTCTGTGAAGCGTTACAAGCTGGCGTTGCCGACCTCAAGTCAGAAGATTCGCAAAGCGAAAGCGAAGTTGAAGGGGATGAGTCAGCTCCGGAGAATTGACTTGATGGTCAAGGCAGGGGTAATGACCGAGAAACAGGCGGAAAAAGCCAGGAAGAAGTTTGCTGAGACGTCGACTTGAGAGGGGAGATTCAGAAACCAAATTCTCCTTTTGATGTAGCGTTGAGCCACGAACCCCCAGCAAGAATTAGTTCAGAGCCCTCATATCCACTAAACTTTTGGAATCAAACCGTTCGCCGAAGAGATTGACAGCTTTTTCATTTCGCGGAGGAGTTAATCAATCCAAATGGCCAAGCGAGACCTGAACAGCGGACTGTATGATCCCCGAATGGGCGATCAGGCCATTCGCTCGCTGAGCCTGAGTCTCGATCCCAAATCCATCGAACCGGCCCGCACCAATTACTTTTCGATCTACTACATCGAAAACGGCTCCGGCAAGTTTTGGGCCGATGCCGCCTGTCATGAATTCGACAGGGGTTCGCTGTTGTTCTTCGTACCGTATCAAAGCATCCGATTTGTTCCCGATACGCCTGTTCGCGCGGAGGCCATTCAATTCCACGCTAACTTTCTTTGCGTCGAGACGTTCCACGCCGAGGTCGGTTGCAGCGGAATTCTATTCAACGATCCCTACGGCATCCCAGTCGTCTCGCTGGACAAATCGGCCCAGCGGGAAGTATCCCGTCTGATCGAACGCGTTCGGAAGGAGCAAAGTCAAAGCGCCTTGGCGTTTGGCGAAGTTATGCTCGCTTATCTGAAAGTTTTGCTGATTCTGGCCGCGCGTATCAAGTCCCCCCAACCGGGCCTCTGCGTACCGGGCGCCAATGATTTTCGACATCCGGTTCTCGCCCAACTCCGCGATCTGATCGAGGAAAACTACCAGACTATGCATTCCCCGGCCGACTATGCCAAGCGGTTGCATCTGACGGCCAAGACCCTGGGAAGAATCGTTCGGGAACACCTGGGGACCACGCCGACCGATCTCATTCGGAATCGAATTCTTATCCATGCCAAATGGCAACTTCTTCACACACTGAAGCCGATTAAAGAGATTTCGCGCGAGCTGGGTTTTCGCGATGAACTCTATTTCAGCCGATTTTTCAAAAAATTTACCGGCTATTCGCCCACCTTCTTCCGCGAGTTCGAAACGGAAATTCGCAACGGGAGCAATCTGTCCATGTTTTCGGCCCAAGCGCCCATTCTGTAGGCCAAAGTGGAATCCGATAATTGAGTCATGGGGCGGGCGAACCGGGGTTACTCCCGGGAGCAGCCGAAATAGACTCTTACGGAGATACAAAATGGGTGTGCTGAAATTATTTGAAATGGCGTCTCGAATGGACAAAGTGGGCGTTGCTCTGACCCGAGTAGGACTCATCATCGTGCTGCTGTGGATCGGTGGGTTGAAAGCGTTCCGCTACGAAGCGGATGGGATCGTGCCATTCGTGGCTAACAGTCCGACCATGAGTTTCTTCTATGCCGACCCCGCCAATTATAAATCGCATAGGAATCCAGAAGGGGCCTTGGTACCGGAAAATCGGGCGTGGCACGAAGCCAATCGCACCTACACTTTCGCTTACGGCCTGGGCTCGGTGATCGTCCTTTATGGACTGTTGCTCTGTCTGCATCCGGTGTTGCCGCAAGCCGCCGCGGTGGGCAGCTTTCTGGTGTTTATCATGTCTTTTGTTACGCTCTCATTTCTCATTACAACTCCCGAATGCTGGGTAGCGGATCTCGGGGAGGCTCAACATGGTTTCCCTTATTTGAGTGGAGCAGGTAGGCTGGTGATCAAAGACGCCATCATGATGGGAGCGGCTTTGGTAACGATGGCCGATTCGGCAAAAGCGTATCTGAAAAAACGATTGCACGCTACGAAGGGAGCCCTAAACTAATTGAGTCCAGATCCTGATTTGTAGCTCACCAAATGGGAGTCTCTAAGTGAACAGCGTTTTCCTTGCTGCCGCGGTAGTGCTGTCGATTCAGCCGATTCGAATCGAGCTCAAACAAAAAGCGACGTCGTTAGTGAAGCAGCTCGGGGATGGTTCTTTTCGCAAAAGAGAATCGGCGAGCAAGGATCTAATCGTTCTGGGACTGAATTCCCGGGAAGCTCTGGAGGCTGGGGCAAAGAGTAGCGATCCGGAAATCCAGCAGCGTTGTAAATTACTGCGGGTCGAGATGGAGAAGATGGAGTTGAATCGCCGGATTCGACAGTTCACGACCGACCCGATGGTTTCTCTGCCGGGCTGGAAAACGTTCAGCGAGAAATTCGGGTCCGATGCATTGACCCGAAAAGTTTACGGACAGATGGCGGAGGTGGGAGGGGAACGGTTCGTATACTATGAAAGCGAGCCAGAAGGAGCGGCACGATTTTTTATTTCTGAATATCAGCGCCTTTCAGGAGAATTACGCAATTTAGACTATGATTTTAAGAAATTGATAGATGATAGAATAATATTGTTTTCAATATTATTCTATATACTTCAATTAGAGAAAATGGAAGATCAAATTTCTCGTTCGGACCTATCCATTGTATTTAGTCTCGATTCAATGCCGATTACTCATTTAATACAGGGCGAGGCGCTGAAAATATTGTTGAGAGATAAACCGGAATCTCCAGTCTTCAAAAAGATTCTTCTGGGTTGGATGGGAAAAATTACAAACGACATAGCAATTCAAAGTTTGGGATACGATTTTGAATTATGTTTGATTCTTAATTCGCTAAGGGATAACAAATTGGATGAGGGAACAGAAATTATAAAAAAACTGTTAAAAGATCCCCGATTCGTAAAACAAAAAACTCAGACGAAAGGGTATGTTCTTCACGCTTTCGCAAACTTCGCTAAAAAACAAGACCTAAAAATATTTGAATCCTTTCTGAACGACGATTCTCGCACGACCGATCATCTCCTCGGAAATAACGGAAATCCCATTCAGTATCAGATTCAAACTCGCGATATTGCACTCGCTGCGGTTCTCCATTTAAATGGAGAAAAAATCGAGGATTATGGCTTCGATGGCTGGCGATTTGCCGACCAAGACGGAATAAACAATTCCATTGAGGTATTCAGTTTCATAACCGAAGAAAACCGCAAAAAAGCCTTCCAGAAGTGGTACGATCTGAAAGAGAAGAAGGCCAAGGAATCGGCGCCAATGCCGAAGAAGTGACTAGTGCCTGGATTTTCGATACTTCGATCCCGCATCGGGACCGCTCCAAATCCTGATTTGGAATTTATAGCGAGTTTGATTATATCTTCCTGAGCCGTCGAGAACACCATGTCTCAAAATAACTCTCGAATCACCATCCATATGGTCGCCAGCCTCGATGGCTTTATCGCCCGCAAGGACGGCCGGGTGGATTGGCTCGAGACTCCGGATGAGTTTCCCGGCGGATCGAGTTTAGATCCCGAATTTGTCGACCAATTTTTGAAATCGATCGATTGTTATGTCCTGGGGTCTCATACTTATGAATCCGCATTGAAGTTCGAGGAGCAGGGCTTGGGTTGGCCCTACGGCGATAAACCGACTTTTGTTCTGAGTAGTCGTCGGCTGCGTCGTAACCGGGATACTGTAAATTTCTACTCGGGAGATCTCACTCGGTTCGTCCAGGAGCAACTTCGGCCCCAGTTTCGCTCGATCTGGTTTGTCGGAGGAGGGTCTGTTTGTGCCGAGTGCATTCGACTGGGGCTTGCGGACGAAATCCGATATTCAACCGTGCCCATTCTGATCGGCGAAGGTATTTCTTTCTTCTCCAAGCTTGAACGGGATGTGCCGCTCGATCTCAGGGAGACCAAAGCTTACAAAAATGGCATCGTGGAGCTGGTTTATGAGGTGTGCAGTACTTCCGATCATTAGGAGAGAGCGAGACTCATGAACGGGCAGGATCGGCGGCAACAAACTATTTATAGCCGTAAGCACTCCGAGCAAGAAATTGAAATTCCAGCGGGAGCGGCGTTTCATATCGAGGATCTTCCGATTCTTCAAACTGACCTCTTTTTTCTCTTGTTTTGTCCGATTACCATCAGTCCCATTCCAGAGCCGATGAGCATCAGAAATCCCGGCTCTGGAACAGCAATGAAATTCAAATAAATATCTCCATTGCTATCGCCCGTTACGGTCAGTTCGTATTGAGAGCTGGAGATATTGGTGGTTGTAAATTGAGTTTGGTTGGTAATGTCGAGACTCGACACATTCCCGGCTCCTTGAGCAATCAGGTAGCTGTAACTGTTGGGAAACTTCAGGCTTACCGAGCTGGCATCAACATTGAAAGTCGTTCCGCTGCTGATGGAAGTCGTTCCGCCGGTAATATAGATAAAATTGTTATGAGTGGGATAGGGTAGCGATCCCAGATCGGTACTCCCGCCCGTATTCGCAGAAGCGGCCGTGCTGGCATCAGCGATCTTGATTCCAACGATGGCACCCGAGGAAAGGGTCAGGCCGTTGCCGAGATTCAATGTACCGACGGCAAGTGCGCCGATATCTCCATTACCCGGCGTAATCGCGCCGCCGGAAGCCACCGAAACCGGTCCGGCTATCATCCCCGTGCCACTCAACGTGCCGGGGTTGTTCACTTTAATCTGCAGGGTTGAAGTGGTGGAACCCACCGCGCTGGCCACCCTCAATTCTCCCGAGTTAATATTGATACTGGCATTAGTGTCGCCATCCAGATAACCGGGCTGGGTCAAAGTCAGAATTCCCAGTCCATTTTTATTGAACCCAAAATTACCGTAAACTCCCAGTGGACTATTCAAGGTCGCATTGAAGCCATTGGTATTGATGATTCCCGTGGCGTTTGCCATCACAACGACCTGCCGGGAAGTCGTCCAGTTGGTATTGAGTACGATTCCCGCATCATTTTGACTTTCGATGGCTATTTGCGGTGCGTTACCGAGTGCGGCGTCCGAACTGATCCACAGTGAGCCTTCGTAGATTCTAATCGGTCCCGAGAAAGTATTGTTCGTATTGGTAAGCATAATTCCGCCGGATAAAGCTTGTGTGGCATAAATAGACAATCCCCCGGAGCCAGAGATGACTCCACTCAAGGTCAGAACGGGTCCTGAAAAATTCCGGCCATCCGTGCGTATGGAACTGTATCCGGAATTGAGCGTGATATTCGAACTTAAAGTTATGCTCGATGCTCCGGTATCGTCCCATAATCCCGCGGGTTGAAATAAACTGTAATAGGAACTTCCGTTCCCGGAATTCAATGCGATCGAAGTGGGATTTCCCAGGGCTGAGAGTGCCATGAAGGAAACGAAACCCGAATTGACGGTCAACGGACCACCGATATTGTTGGCCGTATTGCTGAGGTAGAGCGTACCCGGCCCAGATTTGGTCAATCCATTCGCATTAGAAATGATCCCGGATACCAGCATATCATTCTGCACGAAAAATTGGGCTTCACGCCCGTTAAAATCGAGAGTTGCCGTGGATGCAACCTGCGTCGATCCGGAGCCATTCTGAAGAAAGAGCACGACTCCGCTTTTCACCTGCAAAGTGCCGGTCCCCAAAATTTGCGAATCATTCATCGTTAATGAATTGATGGACGTGGGACTCGAACCGAGAGTGAGAGAAGAGGTGAGCAAGACATTATCGTACGTCGAAGCTCCAATCGTAACGCTCGCGGCGTATTCCGAGGACGCCAGGGGCCGAATGCCCGTGCTCCCATAGGTCACTAAGCTTGGAGTGGCGCTTCTCTGATTTCCGACCTGCGTTTGAGCGATGGCATAAGGAAGAATCGAGATGGTTGTAGTCCCGGCTGCTCCGCCCCCGCCCAGCAAGTCGGAAGTGGGTGCGGTGCTGAAGTAAATATTGGCGACACCCGCACCGGGCGCATCACCAAAACTCGAACTATTTCCTTCAAATAAAATGGTACCCCGTTGTGCGGAGCGTGAAAGACTTGCAAAGGTGAGAGTGGTTCCCGTGTTACCGGTTTGAGAGGCATCCACAGACACCACGGAATCCCCACTAATTGTCAAAGCTCCTGCCACCTGTTGGGTTCCAGTTTGATATCCCCCGATGAGGTTGAACGAAGCGCCCGACAGCGATACGGGGGTTGTCGAGGTGATTCGATTATTATTGTTATTGGCGGCACTGGAATTGCCGTTAATATCGATGGCATTATTAAACGTAACGGATCCACCGGCATTCAATTGTATTCCCGAGGAATTCAAAATCGTGGCGTTGGGTCCCACTAAATAAATATCACCGAGAGCTCCTCCTCTGGGTTGCCCAGCGGTGGGACAAATTGCGGAGCCAAGTGGTCCCTGGAAGGTGTTTGTTCCGTAAAGAGTGAGCGTGCCGTAACCAATCGCATCTGTAATGATCACTCCTCCATTACCGGAAAGCACGCCGGACATCAGGAAACCACCCGGATTATTTCGATCGCCGCCGTAATAGAAATTGGCGTTTAGAGTGAAGTTGTTTGGAAGTGCGGTACTCGCTCCATCCGAGACGAAAGTGCCTCCATTCACAATGACGTTCCCAGTCGAAAGAGAATTGGAATCTCTAATTCGAATATTCCCTGCTTGAATGATAATGGAACCGTTTCCGCTGGCTCCGGAAGCGGTGTTGAGATTAGAAAAAGTCGTGAAACCCAAGTTTTGGTAGTTGGTAGGTCGATCAACCGTGACTGTCGCACCGAAGGTCGCCCAGGCGATATCTATCTCACCGGTACCGCTTCCAGCGATGGTTGTAGCCGCGGAAAAATTGGCATAGTTCAGATTCACCAATCCATAACTATTCATGTTGACTTGAGCATTGCTTCCACTGAACTTAATGGTGTTGACGCTCGAGTCGCTGGAATTTCCCGTATTAATTGAAATCGTTCCCCCGATACCGGAAAAATTCATCTGGTTGGTCTGAAAGTTATTTCCCAGATTGTTGAGAGTGTTATAACCCGTGGTATCTCCATTCGGATTCGAGAAATTGAGGATGACCGAGGACCCACCTCCGGAGGGTGGAACGCCTCCTGACCAACTTCCGGCACTCCAGTTGGTAGTACTGCTGGGAGTATAGGGCCCTTCCCAAGTATAAGTTTGACAGTAGGCTTCTGAACTCAAATGTAAACACGTAAAAAGACAGATCATAAATCGAAACATGAGTCGGCCCCGATCTTCCCGGAATTTCGTGAAAATAAAATAAACGGAATTCGCATTCTGCCAAAATGAAAATCGATTAAAAACAGCGCTCCAAGCTGATCGAGTTCCAAATGTAACGAGGAGAAATGATTAAGAAATCTTTTGGAATTATTTGTAAGTAATAATGCTCTCAGAATTGATTAAATATTATTGAAAAATAATACTTAAGTGCGTTGTTGGTGCAATGTTATTTAGATTTCAATCCTCCAGGCTGAGACAACTCGAGAAGCGTCCGCGCATCCCCCATCCCCTACAGCCGGTTTTACCGGCTTCTCACCCAGCCAATCTCTGCTCTGCAAGATAAGCCTCATTTGAGCAGTAGTGCCCCTGTCGGCTAATCTGAAGGAAACGATTTCCCAGACTTCTGACCTTTGTTCAAGAGTTTCCCATGAAAAAGTCACTGGTGTTGATGACTCTGCTATTTTTCGGTTCGTTTGCCCGGGCTCAGGAACCAGTCCTGGGCTCGAATTCATTGTCCGGCAGTTGGACAGGCACCTGGCTCAGTACCGACTCCGGCCATAAAGGTCCGTTGAAGGCCGAGCTGATCGACCAGGGCAACGGCGCTTATCAGGCCAAGTTTCGTGGGCGTTTTTTCGCAGTCATCCCGTTTCGCTACAACGTCACGCTGAACGTGGTGCAACAGAATGGCAATCAAACGACGCTGGCCGGTTCTTCCCGGCTGCCGTTCTTCGGAACCTTCCAGTACTCCGCCGTTTCGGATGGCCAGAGCTTGAACGCCGAGTACACTTCGCGAAGCGACCACGGGCAATTTCAGTTGAGGAGGAGATAGGGGGCAATTTTCCACGCCGCCTTTTTGGATTGTCTTCGAAAAATTCAAAAATCGAATCCGGGCTTTTTACGAAGTTCGAATAATTCTGGATAACTGGCATGAATTGCCAGCGAATATTGTGAAGTTTATGACGAAATGGCCAACGATTTCAGTCTCACCATACAAGTAGTTATTTCAGTGTATTGAGTGCTTTGGTAGCATTTTTTCTAATTTCTTCTGGATAAGATTCGCTCGTGAATTCTTTGCACATTTTTTTAAATTCGTTTAGATTATTCTTTTTTTTGCTGCATTCCATAATATAGGGCAGATAGAAGGATACTTGCACTAGGCCTTAAAACAGCGTAGTTTTTTGGGGAATTGTTTCGATTTATCGAAGAAAGCTCGAAATCCTTTTTGTTTTCTGCGGTTTGTGTAAGTAACCGCTTAACAAATCGACAGTCGCAAAAAGGAGTTTCGAGTGAATGTTATTTTCGGACGTTGGTTTCAAAAATGCAAGAGTCGAATCGAACGTCGCCTGGCTAAGCGAGAGGCCGCGATGACCTTCGCTCCTTCTTTCGACGCCTCCAACATTCATTACGAAGTCTCCGAACGCGTGGGGGCGATCAGTTGCGGAGGCCTCGGGGCCATGCACCTTCTGGCCCGGCGTATCGGACTGATCGACGACATCGACGAGAAGCTGCATCTGCTCCAATTTCAAAGGCCTTACTCGGAATCGGACCACGTGTTGGCCATCGCTTACAATTCCCTTTGCGGGGGTACCTGCCTGCAAGACATGGAACTGCGTCGCACGGACGAAAACTTTCTCAACGCCTTGGGCACTCAGCGTTTTCCCGACCCGACTACTTCGGGCGACTTTTGTCGACGCTTCGATAGTGGCAGCATCCAGGCTTTGATCGACGCTTTCAACCAGACCCGTTTACGCGTCTGGTCGAAGCAACCCGATTCCTTTTGGGAATGCGCGAAGATCGACGCCGACGGCAGCTTTACCCAAACGCGTGGCGAGCGTAAAGCGGGGATGGACATCAACTATAACAGAGACTGGTGTTACCACCCCCTGGCGGTGACCCTGGCCAACACCGGTGAGACGCTGAGCATCGTCAACCGTCCCGGCAATCGCCCTTCGCACGAAGGGGCCGCGGTCGAACTCGACCGGGCTCTTTTGCTGTGCCTTCAAGCGGGCTTTCGCAGGATCGTCTTTCGCGGCGACACCGATTTCTCGCAGACCACTCGCCTCGACGGCTGGGATGCCAACGCCAAGGTACGCTTTTATTTCGGCTACGATTCGAAGCAAAACCTCGAAGCAATCGCGGAAAAACTGCCGGAAGCGGCTTGGCACAAGCTCGAGCTGTCCCGCGCAATACTCGGCGAAAGCGAAGTTGCGACACCGACGGGAAAACACCAAGGAGCGGATCGTCCAAGAGCGGGAATTCGTAAATGTGAAGTTGATCTCCGAAGCGGTGGCCGAGTTCGAGTACCAACCGACCGCTTGCCGAAGGGCGTATCGCCTGGTGGTGATTCGCAAGAATCTTTCCGTGGAAAAAGGCGAATCCGTTCTGTATCCGGACGAACGCTATTTCTTCTACATCACCAACGACCGGGAGTGCACGGCCGCCGAAGTCGTCTACGAAGCCAACGATCGCTGCAATCAGGAAAATCTGATAAGCGCAGCTCAAGGGCGGTTGCCGGGCCTTGCACGCGCCGCTGCACGATCTGGAAAGCAATTGGGCGTACATGGTGATGGCCTCCCTGGCCTGGAACTTGAAAGCCTGGTGGGCCTTGACGTTGCCGGAAACTCCTGGTCGCTGGCGGGAAAAGCATCGGGACCAGAAGCAGTCGGTTTTGAAAATGGAATTCAAAACCTTCCTCAATGCTTTCATGCTTCTGCCTTGTCAGATCGTCCGGAAGGCCGGCCGCATCGTCTATCGATTGCTCGGCTGGAACCCGCACTTGCCAATCTTCTTCCGACTACTGAAAGCACTGAGGTGCTGATCGTTCGACCGACTGAAGTCGGGATCCGGATGTCCCGATCCGATAAAACGCCGAGAGCTATTCGCGGAAAGGAAGAATGTTTGAAAAATAGAAGTATGCGTTCGGCCGAGCGAAAAGCTCCGGCGTGGGGGACTCATCGAACTATCTCGCTAAAACTCCCCACGGAATTGGCATCAAAAACTTCGCTTGTTTGAGGACTAGGGGCGGGTACACAAATTTTTTATCCGTTTGATATAAATACCGATAAAGTTTTACTATGAATTCGAGGTCAAAATCCATCGTAAAGACGCTACTGTTTTTATTGTGAGGATACTTAATGAGAGTCCACTTACCTTCACCTAGACTTGACGAAAATTTGCGCAGTTGAGATTGATCATATTCATTCTGACGATGCAAGGTATTTGCATAACAAAAAATTCTAATCTCTGAACTTGACCACTTTTTACCCATATTATTAGTCATATATTCGTTAAGGAAATAAAAAGTGAAAGGATGAGATTTCGAACATGATTCAATAATATCTATGTAATTATCTTTAGAGGGCTGATTTAGGAAGTATTTCCAACGAGTGATGGACCATGTTGAGATATAATAATTATCTGAACCGATACCAGTTTTGAGCAATTCTAATTTGTTTCGTACGTTCGAGCAGGAGAATCTTGTAAGAAAATCCACAAAGGGGTTCACTTGACTTGAGACAATTAGATTGTCCTGCTCTTGAGTCTTATCATCGAAAAAGGTAGGGTACGGGCATATTGGGCACCAAAGCTTTGACAGTTCATTTTTGGTAGTGATAGCAGAAACTTCCCCTTCAATATTCTCATTATTTTCTTTTATGAAAAAAATTCCGTAACCTCCGATATGAGGGTTTTTAATATACTCGATTCGAGAAGGATTATAATCGTATTTTGATATATCTGCGAAAAAAAAGGGGATTGTAGCAGTAAATGCTCGAACAATAAATTGTTTGTTTTGATATTTTCGATCACCTATCAAAACCTTCTCAACAATCAAAGTGCTTTTAAAAGTGCATGAAAGGTCGACTCTGCTGTACAGTTCATCGTTTGGACGATCCGTTTGTCGATAGAATCTATCTGAAACCGTCAAGTATCTCCCAAGGACTAAAGTGACATCGGTTGGTATAATTTGCACAATATTACTAAAGAAAAGTATGAAGCAAGATTTTGCTAAAACTGTTGACAACATAGGTTTTGTGTCTCGCTTTCTTTGAACTTCAAAATACCTAATTTAGTTGTGCCATGTTTTCAAAAGAACAACTGATGTAATGCGATTGCTGGCTTGGCATGAGTTGCCACTTAATTATTGTCATACAACAAAATTAAAGATGCGAAAAGATATTTTTGGAAATAGACAAATTACTGTATCCATCAGAGAGTGAACAAATCGATAAAGACGCTCTATTAACTCTGACTATGGCTATTTAGAATATTATACTGTGAGCGTTTTTTCGCAGTCATCCCGTTTCGCTACAACGTCACGCTGAACGTGGTGCAACAGAATGGCAATCAAACGACGCTGGCCGGTTCTTCCCGGCTGCCGTTCTTCGGAACCTTCCAGTACTCCGCCGTTTCGGATGGCCAGAGCTTGAACGCCGAGTACACTTCGCGAAGCGACCGTGGTCAATTCCAATTGAGGAGGAGATAGGGGGCAATTTTCCACGCCGCCTTTTTGGATTGTCTTCGAAAAATTCAAAAATCGAATCCGGGCTTTTTACGAAGTTCGAATAATTCTGGATAACTGGCATGAATTGCCAGCGAATATTGTGAAGTTTTTGACGAAATGGCCAACGATTTCAGTCTCACCATACAAGTAGTTATTTCAGTGTATTGAGTGCTTTGTTAGCATTTTTTCTAATTTCTTCTGGATAAGATTCGCTCGTGAATTCTTTGCACATTTTTTTGAATTCAGGATAATAAATTTTATTGATACTACTTGTCGATATATAAGGCAAATATTCAGCCATCTGAATCACCGGGGGATATTTAAATTGTTTATCAACTTGATATAAATAGTGGTAAAACTTTATTACGTAGTCAAGATCAAATTCCATGGAATAAGTGCTACTAGCTTTGTCAGGCGGAAATGTAACATGAGTCCACTTTCCTGACCCAATGCTATGCAGATATTTTCTAATCTCAGTTTGATCGCATTTTTCCTTTCTGTGGAGTGTGGCGATTTGGGATAAAACTCTAATATCGGATTTAGTCCATCGCTCTTTCGCTTGATTTGTGAGAAATTCATTCAAAAAATAATATGTATGTGAATGCGCGGATGATAAGTTATTGATTACATCTTTGTAATTGTCCATACAAATATTATTTAGGAAGAACTTACGTTTTTCAATTGACCAACATGCTATGTAGAGATTTTGTGAAGTAGTTCCAGCTAATATCATTTCTAATCTGGATCTTAAATTTGAAGTAGAGTATTTTTTGACATGCTCTACGAAAGGTAGTAACTGACTTGATAAAATAATTTGAGCTTCATCTCTCGCTTTTTCATTAAATGCAATCGGGTACGGCAATATTGGACACCAAATTTTAAAAAGTTCATTTTCCGTCGTTATTGCTGAAATTTCATCACTTATACCTTCATTATTATCTTGCAGATAGAAAAGTCCGAGATCACCGATTTCGGGATTCGAATCATACTTTAGTCGTAGAGGTTCATATATATATCTTGCGCTTGATCGGAATGTAGGACTCGTATTTGAGAATGCCCTAACTATGAAATTGCAATTTTGAAATTTAATATTTCCGGACAATATTTTATCAACTACAAGAGTACTTTTAAACGTACATGACAAATCAATCTTGGTATAAAGTGCATCTTGCGGACGATCTGATCGCCTTTCAATTCTATCTGATACTTTTACATATCTCCCAAGAACAAATGTGACATTATTTGGAATGACTTGTAAAAACGTAGAAAAGAAAACTATCAAATCAATTTTTATAATTGTAATCGATGCCATGATGTAACTTACCAGATTTCTTTAAATATATCTGGGCATACTGTTTAAGTGCCATGAAAAGCGCGTTCAATTTTGCACGTCAATTAGACCACAATGGAGTAGTATTATCATCCAAGATATTTGGTAAGTCAACAAAAAAAGTAGAGATTTTCACCAATTAAGAGTTCAGAAGCGTGAGAGCTTATTTTTGCTTTACTACCTCAAAAGTAAGATTTCAGCTCGTTGAACTGAAATCTTCTATTTTGCCCATTTGGTGACTCAATCTCGCTATTTTATCTGGCAGTCGTTAGTCTGGAAAAGATAGGTAATGGACTCCGCAGAATAGATAAGGCCAGTTCAACAGGGTGAACAATTACCCTCAAAAAACTGCCATACTTTTCTGATTCCAAGGCATCGACATTCGTTCCATCGCTTCTGACAGCATATTCTCTAGATTTACCTATTTGCAAATTTATTTTCAAATCTATCGTTAATCGCTCTACCCAACTAAAATATCCCCCTCCCGGCGGCGTCTCTATAACAGGGTTAGTGACCGAATCACAACCCCCGAGAGGTATTCATCATGACAGCAAAAGAAATCCTAGTCATCGACATGGACACGGCCACGTTCATACTCAACACCTACTTGAGCGACTTTACCGAAGCGGAAATGCTCAAACGGCCCGTGCCGCAGGCCAATCATACCGCATGGCAGTTGGGCCATCTGATCGCTTCAGAAAATGACATGTTGAGTGCTCTGACGCCACCTGCCAGCATCAGCCTCCCCGAGGGGTTTGCCAAACAGCACAGCAAGGAATCCGCCGGAAGCGACGATCCGGCCAAATTCCTGACCAAAGCTCAATATCTCGAATTGATGCAGAAAGTTCGCGCGGCGTCCAAAGAGGCTCTGGCGAAAATGACTGATGCGGATTTCAATAAACCGGGTCCGGACGCATTAAAATCCTTCGCGCCAACGCTCGGGGCACTGTTCAGCGTGATTGCTGGCCATCCGATGATGCACACCGGGCAGTTGGCCGTGCTGCGCCGGGCGCTCGGCAAGCCGATTCTGATGTGATAGAGATTTTCTTTTTTCAAAAATCGCCCAAGCCCCCGTTCAAACCGGATTCCGTTCTCAGACAGAGCTGCTCCCCCATGCCAAATATCGTTCGCGTCGTGGATCTCTGCAAAAACTACTATCTGGGGGATGTGCTGCCGGTTCTGCGCGATCTTCAACTCGAAATCGACGAGGGGGATTTCGTGGCTCTGATGGGCCCCTCCGGTTCCGGAAAATCGACTTTGCTCAATATCCTCGGCTGTCTCGATCGGCCGACCAGCGGCAGCTACTTTCTGGGCGAGGTCGACGTTTCGGAGATGGACGATGATGCCCTGTCGGATGTGCGTAGCCGGTATCTGGGGTTCATTTTTCAGTCTTACAATTTGCTCCCGCAATATACGGTGGTGGAAAATATCGAAATTCCGCTGCTCTATCAGGGTCTGGAACTAAACGATCTTACCCGGGCCCGCTGCGTCGAACTGGCCGAGATGGTCGGCCTGGCCGAGCGGCTCGATCACCGCCCCTTTCAGCTCTCGGGCGGTCAGCAGCAACGGGTGGCTATTGCCCGTTCGCTAGTGAATGATCCTCATGTGATTCTAGCCGATGAACCGACTGGGAACCTGGACTCGCGCACTTCGGATGAGATCATGCAGATGCTCACCGATATGAACAACGCGGGCAAAACCATCATCATGGTGACCCACGAAAACGATATCGCCGCCTGGGCTCGGCGCGTCATCCGATTGCGCGATGGTGTTATCGAATCGGATGTGCGAAATCGCCAATAAGAAAAATCAATCGGCTCGCAAAGCAGAAACAATTTTCTGCTTCAACGTCGCATAAATGGCCCAGCGGATCGCAATAACCCCGGCAATAAATACCACTCCTAAAAGCACGCCCAGCCGCAACCAGGGTATCTCCGATAGCCGCGTAGCTGGTAATATCGAGATCAGCGCGGCCAGCACGCCAATCGCCAGACCGACGGCGAACAGCGAAAAATTCTCCCAGTTCAGCAAGCCGCGGATCACCGGCCGGGAGTATCCGAGCGCAGTCAACAGGGCCAATTCCCCGCGCCGTTCGAAAATGTTTCGCAACAGCACCGCCGCCAGGCCCAGCACGCCTAGCAGTAATCCCAGCCCGCCCAGCAATTGGAAGGTCGTCAGATAAGTGTTCTCGACGGCCAGATAATTGGCCACGCGCTGCCGAGTACCGGAAATGCTAGGCCCATAAACTCCCAGACCAGTGAGCAACTGTTTCTGTTGCTCTTCCGGCAGATCGAGCAGGAAGAAGCCGTAACCCTCCTGCTTCGGATAATGCTGCAGGAAGGCTTTGGCACTCATCAGGATCTCGCTTTGAAAAGGCGAATCCTTCAGAGTACCGACCAACTTCACCGAGTAGGGTTTGCCATTTTCATCGGGAATTTCAAACACATCGCCGATGCTTTTCTTCAGCATCCAGGTAGCGGTGTTCTCTTCGACGAAGATGGGAACCGGCTCGCCGGGCGAGACTTCTTCCAATAGAGTCCAGGGATTTTCCGCCGCGTGAATTTGATCGGAAAAGACGAAGCCCCCCCGTTGAAGGAACTCGGCCGAGACGCCCAGCACACGCGGATTGGTGGCCTGATAGAGATTCAAACAGGAGGCATCATCCCCGGCCCGCACGCGGAACGCATAAAGCGACTGCTTGCCCTGCCACTGATCTTCCACGGCTTTGACCTTGCTCGCCACCTCGGTGGCATTCAATTTCTGGTCCTGATAAATGCGTCGCAACCCGGCTAGCAGGTTATCCAGAAATTCCGGTGTGTTAGGAGCCACGAACAGCGGCACATCCAGTTCCATGATCTCGGGAAAGCCACCCGAACCGCCTTCTTTCTTGGCGAAATCGGCCTCCGGCTCCCGGCGGAAGGATTCCACCGCCACCAGTAGAAATCCGGCACTGGCTAACAGCCCGGCGGTCAGCAGACTGCGCGTCGGGTTCCGGGCGGTATTGGTCCAGGCCAGATTGCCGAGACTGCGAACAGGTGTTTTGTGCGACTTCAAGCGGATCCAGAGCATTCCCAGAAGGAAAATCAAAATGCCACTCCCCCCACTGAAGAACGAACCTGCCCGGGGCTCGCCCGGCGGCATATAAGGTCCCATGACCAAGCAGGCCAGGCCGCCGACTAACACCACCCACAACACGATTTTCAGTATGCGATGCCGCCGCGGATTCACCTCCTGCGTTTCGATCCGCTCATCCAGTTGGCTGCTGGTCACTCCCTTCAGTAACAACGCTGGCGGAATCTTACGCAGGATTCGCACGGCCCAGCGGATGGCGAATAAAGACATTCCAACCGAGGCGATCAGGCCGATAATCAAACTCGTCGGACCGATGTGCAGACGCAGAAAGCTCCGCACGCTGGCATCGGGCCAGAGCACTTTCAACATGTAGAGCATGCCGGCCGCGAAACCGATCGCCCCCAATAGACCTAACAGGCTGCCGATCAAGGACAGCAGCATGCCCTCCTGAGTGAGAAGGCTGCGAATCCAGGTCGGAGAAAAACCACTGGCCTCGAGCAGGCCGAATTCTTTAGCTCGGCGTTCGACATTCAGCCGGAACATCAGGCCGACTAGCAACAGAGCGGCCACGATCAAAAAGAAGCTGAACCCAAGAAAGAGCATCCCGAAATCGTTGCTGCCCGAGCTGGATTTCAGCAGCCGTTCGCGAATCGGCTCGAAAACGAAGCCGCCTGCCTTGGGATCGAGATGTTTCAAAAAGGCTTGAGAAAACTGCGTCAGCCCGGCGTTCAAATCCTGACCGGCCGTCGGCGCAATTCGCACGCTGGTCGTATCGCCAAAGCGACTGGCAAATAGTTTGCGGGCGGCGTTGAGCGTGATGTAAGCCTTCGGCGTCGTCTTATAGCGCCGCCAGTAGTTATCGTCGTTCGATTTGACCCGGCTTTGATCGTAAGGAAACGGGGGATCCCAATTCGAAATCGAAAGCTTGTCGGTAATGCCGGGAAACTCGGGGGTCAAATCGGGATCGGCCGCGACCCCTTCGAGAGGAATGAACCCCTTCAGCTTGAACTCCGTTTTGGCCGACTTGATTTCTCCTTCGATTTCCGGTTCGAAATATTCGAGTCGAATGGTGTCACCGATTTTCACCTTCAAGGGCGATTCTCGCCAGGCCGATAGGACGATCTCATAGTCTTTCAACTCGGTCACCCCTTCGGGCAGGAATTTGCCCAGCGGCTCGGACTGCGTAGGATCGAGCCCGGCCACAATCGAATAAGGAATGGCTTGTTGGTCGTGGGCGATGCTATTGGCCAGATAAACGAAGGTATCGGCCGCGCGGAAGTTCAGATCCTTGGCCGCTTGATGCGCGGCCTCCACCGCCGCCGGTTCCAAAACCAGTCGTTTGCTCTCCACGCTGATATAGCTTTTCAGTTTTTTCGGGATGTGGACTTTCAGTCCCCAGTCTTCGAGGGTCAGCTTTTCCGCAAGTAACCCGCTTGGATCCTTCTTCTCGGATACCAGGGAGAAAATCGCGTTGATTTGCCCCGGCTGATTCAACGCTTCCTGAAGCACTTTCAAGGGCACGAACAGATTCAACGGCATACTGGGGGTCGGGCTGAGTTGAAACAGATTGCCCGGATGATCGGCCGGAAGAATGCGATCGACTTTTAATGAGACCGATTGCGTGGTGTCGGTGGTGCCGCGCCGGCCCAGCACCGAGGAACGAGGCATGGCCGAGGCCTTCTGCACATTCAGTTGAACGGAATCTCCGACCTGTACGTGAAGCTGACTGGCTAACTCGGTGGAAAGAGCTACTCCCGACAGTGCTTCCGATTCCGTCAGCAGGTGCGGGGTACCCAGGACGGTAACTTTGCCCGAGCGCAGAGTGGGATCTTTCTGGGAGCCGACGCTTCCCTGTAATAATAAGCCCGGCGTACTCCCCAAACTCGTGGCCAGTTCCTCGCGGAAGAAGCGCGGTGCGATCAGCACCCGTTCGATGCCGTTAAGCTGATCTTCGGCCCGCTGCCGCAGCGAACCCCGCAGCGAATCGCCGACGAGCAGCGCGCCCACGAGTACAGCGGTTCCCACCGCCGCGGCAAAAAGAACGGACAGATTGCTCCGGCCATGATACACTAAGTTCCGGAGGATTAAGGAGTTCCGATTCATTGGGAAAGCAGTCCCCGCTTGCGTTTGCCAGCACTCTAAGCCTTTATTGTATCTGTAGACTTTCGGAGATTGTGATGAAACGTTTGCTCTTAACGACGATCTGCCTCTTAAGCGTCGGCTACTCCCTGCCCGTCCGCGCTCAGGAACCCTCCGGAGTAGATGAGCGAGCCCGCGGTGAGTTCATCCATCGTGATTCCGGAACCCTGTTCAAAACTCCTCCCGGCTGGAAGGCCATCACTCCACAGCGCTTGCGCCGCGATGCTAAAACCAGTGTCATGGGGCTCGAACGGCCCAACGATGTGAATGTGATCGTGAACGTGACCTACTCGCCGCTGGAAGGCCGAAAGTTCAGCGATTCGGTGAATTCGGCGCCGGATTCGAATGGCGAGTACGGCGAAGAACATACCATGCTGACGACCATTTACGGCAAGGATCGCGTGAGCAAGCCGCAACTCATGCAGGTGGGCGGTTTCGCAGTGTACAAGATCAAGGTGGAGTCCGGGGCGTTTCCGGAAGATCAATCGGTGGGACTGGTCTACCTGTTCGAAAGCGGCCTCAGCGACAAGCGCTGGAAAATCAAGGTGCGGGCGAATGTGCCGAAGATCGCGGAAGCGGCTGATACCGAAGCACTGAATTCCCTGCTGAATGCGTTCAGTGTGGAAGGGCGATAGGGCAGTAGCAAATTGCTTCGTTCACCCGCCTGTTTTCGTTAGCCCGCCTGTTTTCGTTCACCCGCCTGTTTTCGTTAGCCCGACGCGTCAGCGAGGGCAGAACGAAGCGATATTTATCCAAACCCAAAAGCATAGCACCGGATACGTTTTCACCAGACGTTCCGGATCCCCATCGCAAGAAGTTGGACATGGATATATGTTTTGTATCTTGCCCTCGATGACTCGTCGGGCTAACAGTCCCTGTCAGATCTATTTTTCTGCAGAATTGATTTGTCTCAAATATCTATCTTGCATTTCAAAAAGAGGGCAGAACGAAGCGATATTAATCCAAACCCAAAAGCATAGCACCGGACACGTTTTCACCAGACGTTCCGGATCCCCATCGCAAGAAGTTGGACATGGATATATGTTTTGTATCTTGCCCTCGATGACTCGTCGGGCTAACAGTCCCTGTCAGATCTATTTTTCTGCAGAATTGATTTGTCTCAGATATCTATCTTGCATTTCAAAAAGTTCGGCCCGTCTTCATTGACACTTTTTCTATTCCCCAAGCGCATGATCCTGTCGCCCGAGCTAAAAATCAGTCTTTCTATTCTTCGGTAGATTAATCCTCTTCCCGTGCAGGTGCTACCAGAAGCGAATAGAGCGATGACACATTCCTTTCCAGTTCTTCATAGTTCGATTACAAAAGATTCTCAATAAAAACTTCTCGGTTAGCCGTTCGAATTCGAGCAACTTCTCGTTCCCAGGCTGTTTCGGCAAAGGGACCGTAGAGAGGTTATTGTCCCGGTAAACCGTGAGAAAACGATCAAAAATGAGAGATATTGGCTTGTTTGTAATTGTTCGCCCGGGTAGTATTTCCTGATTGTGCCCTCCTCCCAGGGTTTCGCTCTTGATCTTGAAGATTAAGACATTTTTATTTTGACATCGTCCTTTCTGTGCCGCCGACGTCGGTTGATCGAGGCGTTAGTCACGCAGAGGACTTCGCGGTGCTTCGGCTCCGAGGTGAAAACTCCTGTGACCCAGTTCTTCAATAACCATATTTTCATTATTTTTTGATTTTGGGAGACAAAATAAAATGCCCAGTGAAATGGACGCCGCTAACTTCTTGGAGGAGGGGGGCAGCCCGGAGGCGGACCGGCAACTAGCCGAGAATTTCGGCATGACCGTAAAACAGGTGCACGACTTCGACCCACAGGAGTTGGATGTCCGGCGCGCCTGCAAATTCCTGGGTCTTCCTCCGAAGAGATTCGATCAGCTGAGCACGCAAGCTTCGTCGCGCGCCCGCTGGGTGGAATCGGTGGCCAAGCAAAAGAAAGAGCTGATTGAGGAGTTCCCGGAAGCCAGCAAAGAGATGAAAGAGATGCTGGAGGCGATTCGCAAGTTTGCTTTGAAAAAATGCCTGAAGCCGGATGGCCCGGCCCAGTCGGAGGGCAGCGAGCCCGCCCCGGCTCGGAAGGCGGCTACCCCGACGCCGCGCAAATCAAGCAGCCGGAGTCGCAAGAAGGGCAACAATAATCTCCTCGTCGGGGTCGGGATTCTGGCACTCCTCGTGGTCGGTGGTGCGGCTTATTATTTCATGTCCGGGAAGGATAAATCCTCCGGAGGTGGCGATGCCATCGCCAATCTGGGGGATGAGAATTCGGATAATCCCGAGCAAATTGCCGCCAGAAATCGAGCGGCGGCTTCCTTTGTCTTGAAAGCAGGCGGCACTATTCGAATCAACGGTGAGATGAATACGGAACGCAATCAACTTCCGGACCAGATGTTTCGACTCACGGGAGCGATCATGCGGGACGCTTCCTTCGTAACCGATGACGGACTTAAAGTGTTCCGCGGCTGTCGGGATTTGGAAGTATTGGCTATGTTAAATTCCAAGGCGACCAACACGGGATTAGCCAATTTCAAAAATCTCAACAACCTAATAATCGTAGCGCTCTCGGGTTATGGTTTCGATGACACCGGTTTGGTGAATTTTGCTCATTGTTCGAAACTGCAACAACTCTTGCTGACAAACACGAAAATCACTGATACTGGCCTGACGGCATTCCATAAGCTTCAGAATTTGCAATTTTTGGAAACTAACAATCCCGCCGTCACGGATCGGGGAATCTCCGGCTTTGCGGGTGCGACCAAACTTCGCCTCCTGACACTGAGTGAAACGGGTTTGACGGACAAAGGGTTGGCAGCGCTGAAGGAATGCAAAGAGCTGGAAGCCCTCTATCTCGCGAAGACCAAGATTACGGATAAGAGTGTCCCGACAATTATCGGCTTCGTGAAGTTGAGAAAGCTGCGCATATCCGGGACGCAAATCAGCGAGGAAGGCAAGCGGGAACTCGCCCGGTCGCTGCCGTTCTGCGAGATCGATTGATTGATCTACTGCTGAGTGGTGGTTATCTGCCAGAGGGAAGATCGGGCCTCTGAAAAGGCTTCCATCCTTCTCCAGAGGCTATGTTAACTTAGGAATTCGATCGTTATCTGGTTTGAGTGAGGGAGTTATCTGGAATACGCACTAGCAGATAGACAGTGATTCCCGCCGCCGCGCATCTCGGGGAGCGATATCATCTGATTGGCGAAGGCGATTACGAGATCCGAATCCGGATCGAAAGCACAACCCGGAAGCGGGAGAAGATCTATTACTTCCTACGGGTGTAAGGTATCTCCTGACAGGAACATTTTCTCGACGTGCTACATTTTAAGCATCCCGCCGTTGATTGAGAATCTGTGGGAGTCGACGCGGAACTCGACGCGGCGGGATCTTTCGTCTCGATCTGATCTTCTGAATATTCGAGCCAATTCCCAACATTAAAGAAGAATCCCGAAATCACATCAATTAGGTGCTTAATATTAGTCCCATGCGTAAGGGTTTACCAAGGGTAAACCCTTACGCAGCGGTCAGGAGAAAAGGTATTCCACTTCTCGCGATTAGTATTTGATGGCTTGCGGAATTATGGATGGTAGCCTTGAAAAAACGAGAGGAATTACCTTGTCCGCAGAAATTTCCAAAAGCTCGGCTCAGCAAGTTCAAAACTTCAATTCGCTGGCGCGAGACTTACGATTACGTGGCTTGCATCTGATCGAATGGAGTTATCGTCTGGAATCTACTCCCAAGGAGTGGGAGGAATCCGCTTTGCTGGATTTCATCGACCAGCTTCAGAAAAAGAGCCAGTTTTGGCAGCAGGAAATCGAAGATGCTTATATCGAAAAAGACACCCTGTCAAATGGAACTCTGCTAGAGCTAGACGACCGAGACCTGTAGACCCAGAGGTTTTTCAGCTGTTGATGCAACTCAGCTCAGCTTAACGTGCATAATCGGTAATAATTGTCTCAAACCATGAATCTTGACCGTACGGGGTTTGATTCAAATGGCTCGATTCGATTTTTGTTGATTTCCTCTCGTTCCAATTTCAGAGAATCTTCCTCTCAAATGATACTTAATACGAATGTTCCCTTTCAGCTTTTTAGCCGGTCAGGCGAACCAATTTGGGATAATGTGGAACTGATTCATTCAGGTTCTATCGTCGGTGCAATTTCTCTCCAAAACGCTTGTGTAGTTGAGAAAGCTCCCTCCGCAACGAAGCTGAATAAGGGGTCAATTTACATCCTTGTCGATACCCAAGGGAACGGAGCTAAGATCCAAATTTATGAGACACCTGCGGAACTAGCTCAGATTGAACCCTTATACGTCTTTGTTTATGTGAAAACAGGTTATGATTTTTCCAGTGAAAATGCTAGCAGAAGCCCGTGAGTACAAATCTACAGATCTCAATTGCGGCCATGGAGCAACCTAAGACTTCAGAGATAGGACGGGTAGTCTTCGCCCTCCGGCTGGGTGGCTATCTGCCCGAGCGCGAAAGATCGAGCCTCTGAAAAGGCTTCAATCCTTCTCCAGCGGCTATGTTAACTTAGGAATTCGATGGTTATCTGGTTCGAGTGAAGTGGCTGTCCCGAACCGAATTCTGGTCGCATTTGTAGCCGAATTAAAGCTGTAGGGATTTTGGCATTTTGAAGAGTGTTTTGCCAAATTCCAGGGAATTTTGGAGCGGTCTGTGGGCCGAGACCGGGGTGCTGCGATGGGCCGGCGTAGTCGGGCACGAGTCGCCGCCGTTCGCCGTTTATTGCCGAAGTGGTCCAAGAATTTTTGCGGCGAGAAGGCGTGTTCGGCTTGTACTCTCCGCCGAGGAGGCCACAATATAACGGTGCGATCGAAGCGGGCATTGGATCTATGAAAAGTCGAATCGAACGTAGAGCTGCCTGGGAAGGCCATCCGGAAGTGTGGAACGCTGAGGATGTGGAGGCGGCTCGACGGGAAGCCAATGCCTTGGCTCGACCGAGAGGAGGTCTGGGTTCTACTCCAGAGACGCTTTGGAAAAGTCGGGAGAGAGTCACGACAGAATCTCGCGATCAGTTCTGAGAGCTTGTTGAAATCCATTGGAACCGAGCTATGAAGGAGGATGGAAAATCTCCTTCGGGAGTGTTGCTCGAGCAGGAAGCTCGCCGTATGGATCGAATTGCTTTACGCCGTGCTCTCGTTGATCACGGCGATCTTTTGTTCAAGAGGGGGCCAATTCCTCTAGGAATTAAATCGCAAAAAACGGCAAATATTACGTGAGGGGTACAATTGCAAATTCCGATTTTGAGAGAACAAGATGCCTTCCCAGATAGTCTCTCGCATAAATTTTGATACACTAAAATTCAAGACATTTGTTGTAGATTGAGCGTATTCATTCTGCTTATTTGGAGGGCAATTATGATTATCTCAAAAACAAATAATTCTGTAGAAATTAAAAATTCAAAGTATATTATCTTTTTCAGATATTTAATTTTATTTTTATTTGCATTGATTGCTTTTTTTATTTCAGGATTGATTATTTTTTTAATGCATCCTGCCAGTCAGACTTTTGCTATAGTAACTGCTGTAATCATTTTGAAAATTCTCTGTGTTTTCGTTTCTTCAATTCCATTGCTCGTATTTTTAACATTTTTCGTCAATGCTGATGAATATCGTTTTACCAAACACAATGTAATTAAGATCTATTTTTATGGTTTAGTAAGAATTGAATATTCTTTCAGCAATCTTATTCTAGATAAAAATAATGGGCGGATGATATTTGGATCTGCGTACGAATATATTACATTAAGAACGGATAAAGAAAAAGTGGTATTAACAGGTCAAATTGAACAACTATCCTCTGAGCTAATAGACGTTTTGAATTCATTTCCTGAATAATTATCTATCGCTTATTAGATGTTTCTTAAAGATTAGTGTTGTGTTCGCAATGAACATACCCTGGAAGGCTTATCAGTATACTCCTTTCGGGGAAAACTTGAGCTTAGCTGTGAATGTTTTGAAAGATAGAATTGGAAAGTGCGAATGTATAAATTCCTAGAATTTAGCGGGCTTGGTAGAAAAGGTAATATTAGTTGCAAAAATACTGCGAATGCAAATGGCATTAATGCGCAAGGCGAAGGTGGCTGTTACCTTGATTCAAACTGCTTTGCGGGAAAAAGGCATAAGTCAACCACTGAAGAAGTATGGCTAAAACGGAAATATGTCCAGCTACAAAGGACAAAATTCTTTCAAAAGCTGCAATATTCGCACCTTACGAAGCTGGCAATCCCGATAGATTCGTAGTCGCTCTCATTACAATCTCCTCCGATTTGGACAACATATAATTACTAATTCCGCAGCGGTTTATCAACGAGCTCGAGATTTGGCAGCAGCAGCTTACCTAGAGGCGGAAGCCTCTGAGAACTATTGGACTCGACTTTGGGGAAGAGTTATATTTTGTGGGAAGCGTTTCTTGGGACCTATAAGTGTTTTGGCAGGTGGAATCACTTCAATTGCCGGAGAAGCACAATCAATTGAAAATGCTAACCGTCCAAATAATGATTTGGATTGGGAATATGTAAGCCATGATATCACTATTGTTGGAACGTTTTGGATTTATAAAAATATTAAAACCGGGCAGAAGCGTCGAGTAAAAATCAACTGAGTATTTCCTATGGTAGATATTGTGCACTAACTAGATTCTTCCGTATTCATCGCTGTGAGCTGTTGAAATTTATT
This sequence comes from Telmatocola sphagniphila, assembly GCF_018398935.1. Lineage (GTDB taxonomy): Bacteria > Planctomycetota > Planctomycetia > Gemmatales > Gemmataceae > Telmatocola > Telmatocola sphagniphila. The sequence goes on from NZ_CP074694.1 coordinate 5,530,069, forward strand.
TTTTTAATTCGCACTCGATCAGAAGGTCAGGGACACTTTTGACAGCGCGAAAAACCTGGGGAATGTATGAAACGAGTGATGTATTTATTATTTTTTGTATTTTTATTTGACTTAATAGGGTGCTCACCGGAACCCTTGGTTCAATCAAATCGACGCCAAACTCAACAGGAAAAAAAAGAATCTGAAGCTTCCATTATTGGAAAATGGGAGCTTGTCAAATGTGTATTTAAGGGAAAAGAGGCTCCCTCTAATTTACTTCGAGATGTCGAAGTCATTATTGACACTGAAAAAATCTCATTTAAACCGGCAATTATTTCATCTACTGGCAGAAATAAAGAGAAAACCGAATTCCGATTGGAAGGCAGTTTCAAGGCTAAGCTAAAATTCGATCCGTATCACAGTCCGCACTCCAACCTGGATCTCACTGTTGAAGAGGACGGTGAGAGTAATTTGCTGAAAGGCATCTATAAATTAGATGTTAACAATTTGAAGATTTGTGTATCACCTACTTCAGAGAGGCCTAAGGATTTTTCGTCTACTGATAGCTCAGATACCCGTTTACTTGAACTCAAAAGAAAAACTGATCAATAATTTGTCAGGCACTTCTTCGAATTTTTAGTTCTTCTCTGAATTTAGTGGCTGACTCCCTTGGGCATCATGCTGAGCCTATGGATCGAATTGCTTTACGCCGTGCTCTCTTTGATCACGGCGATCTTTTGTTGAAGAGAGGGCCAATTCCTCTAGTAATTAAATCGCAAAAACGGTAAATATTACGTGAGGGTACACCAAAAATACCTGTAGACAAATATGAAAAATAAAAAATCCCTAGACGGCTATTCTTCCGTAAATAAATATTAACACACCAGCGATGAATGGCCGCGGCAAAAAATACAATACTAGCGTACAAGAATGGGTAAAGCGATCCAACATCAAATATTCAAGGTGACACACAATGAAAAAATATATATTATTTACATTATTTATGTCATTGCTACTTGTGTACGTTCTATATGTAAAAATTCAATCAAATTACAATGCATCAAACAGGTTGGTAATTTATGGAAAGTTGACAGAAATATACTCATTGATACTTAAATATCAGGAAAAATATGATTCACCTCTCTCATCCTTGAATAAAGATAAGGTCAATAGTTCGTCATTAAGTTGGCGTGTTTTTCTCACTGAATTTATGGATTTAGATATATTTTCAGAATTTCAAATGAATTCTGGTTGGGATTCTGAAAAAAATTACAAGCTAATTAACAAAATGCCCGCTGTTTATGCTACCTTTTCAGAAAGAAATGATTTTACCAGCACCAGTTTTATTTTGATAAATATACCTAAGTTTGATAGGCAAAACTCTCCACCGGCGACTCGAGTTCAATCATCAATTATAGATCAATCAATAATTGTGGCATACGTGCCTTTCATTAAAGAAATGTGGACTCAGCCGTCGAAATACGCGGATTCCACCGAATTGCAAAATGTAATATCGCAATCTCTAACTTCTGGCAAACATTTTGATAACATTATTGTTCTGCAATTGAATGGCGAAATATATTCTTTAACCGCTGAGCAATTCAACGGTAGATTATTAAATCAAATAGCAAATATGAAATATTAGGAAATATTCGTCTTATTTTAATATTCGTCATCTGGAATACTTCTCCTTCTTACCCTGATACACCCGTTGTAGCATTTGCAATATCCTGGGAAGGAATTTCAATTCTCGGGATTGTTTTCAATCTATTTGCTTGGAGCGCAGTCGCGGCTGTCAAGCCCCCGAAAGCGTGTCCAGATTGGATCGGAGTGGGTTGATGTAAAAAATGGTTTATCCGTGGTGGCACTGGTAACCCTTTAGAATCACCGTAAGTCATTGTCAGGTAATGCTTTGGGTGGTACTGGCTATCTGCGGTTGCCTGAGAGAGAGAAATCAGATAGACTTTTCGTCAAGTCCGAAACAAATTCGATCCGAAAGCGGGAGTTATATCGAAACGGCTCTGGCAATAGCCAGTGCCACAAAAACCGTTACTGGATAATGACATGCGTTGATTTGGTTAGGTTACCAGTGCCACCCCGCCGACAGTAGAGATTTAGTTAATAAGTGTTTATTTTTAGTTTATTAATATTACTATTTAAATAGTTAATCTGGTTTTTAATAATACAACGTTGAAGGAAACCTTCGTAGTCCAGATTTCCCGAACTGAATGTTAATTGCTATATTGACAAAATAAATTTGATTAAATAATTTATCGTTTTGGATAAAACAATGAAATATATTTTCTGTCAAATCCTATTTTTGATTGCAGGCCATTCATGCTTTGGACAAAAAACAGACGTTGCTAATTATATAATTGAGGTAATTAAAATACCTAATAATGGAAAAGCCATTCTGGTACCAATATCTATCTCTAATAAAAAATATTTGTTTTTGTTCGATACTGGAGCAGCACGTTCTGCATTTGATATTCGATTGCCAGTTAAAGATGCCTCTCTTACAACGGAGCTGGCTGTAGGAACTTCCGGATCAAAAGAGTTGCGAACTGGCAAACCAGGAGATGGATATCTTGGTCGGATGAATATTAAAGATTCAATAAACAATGTTTGGCTAGATAACATGTCGAATCTTCGGAACTCTTTAGGCAAAGAAGTTTATGGTGTTTTGGGATTAGATTTTATTGTGAACAAAATTATTCAAATAGATTTTGACAATGGCGAGCTTAGATTTCTGGATAAAATCAAAGAACCGCCAGGAGATGTTTACGATCTCTCTATAAACAAAATCGGTCAAGTTGAAATAAGTGCAAAGCTGAACGATTCTATACTGGACAAATTTGTTGTTGATACAGGCTTCATTTCCACACAGAGTGGTTTTCTAAAAGAGGATACGTCAAGCGCGCTCAAAATCAACACAAAGTTCCACATGGTCGGCGATGGCATTTTTCAGGGAATAGCTGGGGAAAACACTCAATCGTTTACGCAATTTGACACTATTAAATTTGGCGATAAATTAATCAAAAAGCCGATATTCACAATCAATAATACTAGTATTCTTAGCAATTACTTTCTGTCTCGTTTTTTGGTGACAATTGACTATTCTCAAAAAAAAATATATCTAAAACCAGGAAAGAATTATACAAAAAAAGACTTGTATAATTTGAGCGGTATGCACCTCCTGGTTGACGATAAAAAAATTATCATCGATGGGCTGGATGAGGGAAGTGTGTCCAAGAAATCGGGAATTCTTATTGGCGATCAGATTTTCAAATTAGAAACTATCGAATTGGCTAAACTTGACGTAGAAGATTTAAGGATTTTGCTTAGTACTCCTGGAGATTTAAAATTAACAATTCAGAGAAAATCTAAGATGATTGATTTTGTTTTGCGTTTAAAATAATATTTTTTGTGAAGAACACTAGGTTTTTTCTTTAGTTTACTTAGTTACGAATGATTCGTATGTAATTCGCTTGGAGCCACAATCGCCCGTATTCTGTTCATACAATGAAGTGATCCGTAAATGCCTAAAACGAATTTCGGATTATTAGTAATTTCAAGTTAATTTAAGGTTGAAAGGCGAATGAAATTCCTAAAAAATCATTAAATTCGATTCTAGCGAGACTGCTACAGAAATCGCAAGCGGATCCAGGTAACGAAGCGTTGAAGGGGCGCGTCGGCTCGACGGGTGGCACTGGTAACCCTTTAGAATCACCGTAAGTCATTGTCAGGTAATGTATTGGCTGACACTGGCTATCTGCCGTTGCCTGAGAAAGCGAAATCAGATAGACTTTTCATCAACTCCGAAACAATTTCGATCCGATAGCGGGAGTTATATCGAAACGGCCGGTGGCAATAATCAGTACCACCCAAACTGTTACTCAATAACGACTTGCGTTGATTTAGTTCGGCTACCAGTGCCACCCCGCCGTGCAGGCTCACTTTGCCAAAGAGAAAGCTTCTTCTCTCTTGGCCAAGGCGTGAGTTATTACACGAGACTCTCGCAAAGAGATTAGCTCAGTTGGCTGCTCGTGGGCAGACCTATAAAGGAGCAAGAGTCAAACTCGTCAAGGAAGTAGATAGCTCGTACTTCCTTGGCGTAAAAATTCCTCACTTTAAATTTACGTACGAAGTGAAATAGCTGCGGTCCATTGCTACGAGGATCAACAAATGAACGAAATCGAACGCTTTTTCCATGATCTTTCACGAATCGCTCCCTTCATGGAAGAATTAGTGATGGTACCGGAATCACACTTCTTTTATGATGTTTTTAGTGGATCTATTGTGTTGCCTGATGAATTGCCAAAAGCTGCACCTATTAGTTTTGATTGCCTTCGCTTTGTCTTTAAATATAGAACAGGATTGCAAGTCGGAGAGCCGTAGCCATCTTTAGAACTCTTTTGGAAAGAAGCGAATCGGTGTTTCCCAAAATGGATTGGCTTTTCACCGAAGCGCATGAACTGGTCTTAAAAAAATTGAAAAGGCAGATCGTTATGCGGCACTACGTATTGTTTAGATGTATTATAGCTCTGAATTATTTAGTTGCTGGCTGTTCTTTTTTTATGGCTGCATATGGCCATCACAAGTTTTGGTTGTCTTCTATAGAAAAATGTTCTAGAAATATTCTTTTTATATTCGAACCAAAGCTAACGAATGATACTATGGAGCAGCAGAAAAAATTAATTGAAATGGAAAGTGAGATTCGAGTATCATCCCATCTTGTAAATGTATCCGGCGAAATCGGTTGGCATTTGGCCACCCTCATATCTTTAATTACCGCAATTGGCTTGAAATACATCTATAGGAAAATTAAAAATAATCAGTTCAACATGTAAAATTTAATATTTTGCCGTAGTATACTGTTTAGAATTATCCTGGCGAATCTGAATTCGCAGTTACTCCTTCTAAGGTGGAAAGTCTCGTTGCGAATAACTCAAATTGTAGTGCCTCTCTTTGAACTGAAATTTGACTTTGGTTGTTCAAGTGACGAAACTCTAATTTAGGAGCCTCGTCATGAGCCAATTGAACGCCGAGAACAATTCGAGAGAACGTCGTCATTTCAGCCCGGCTGCCAAGGTGGCCATCCTGCGACAGCATTTTCTGGAAGGTAAAGCCATCTCGGAGATCTGCCAGAACGAAGAGATCGCCGTCACTCAGTTTTTGTAAACGCCGGTCGAAAAGGGGCTCTGTCGCCCAGTTGGTGACGAGCGTTGGTTAGAATGTCTTCAGGAATTCATTCTGACAGGACGCAGCCTCATGACTCTGCAGGACCTCTTTCCTCAAGAGGCCGGTTTGGTCGTTACCGATTTCGCTCTCACTCCGGATCTTTTGGCCCTTGCTCTAAAAACCACATGCCCGAGTTCGCAGTGCCCCGACTGTGGCCAGCGGACAGATCGGATTCACAGCCATTATTGGCGGGTATTGGCGGACTTACCCTGGCAAGCTCGACGAGTATTGCTCCGGATCGAACTGCGAAAATTTCGATGCATGAATGCCGCTTGCCCCAGGCAAATCTTCTGTGTACGGCTACTATGAACTATAGCCGTGAGTTCGCTGAGTACTATGAGCAGGAACGTAAGAGAATTGAGTTAATTGACCGATAACGAGGTCAATAAATGGTCGCGGTAGGGACGGGGATTACACCCTGTCCCGAACCGAATTCTGGTCGCACTTGTAGCCGAATTGAAAGCTGTAGGGATTTTGGCATTTTGAAGGGTGTTTTGCCGAATTCCAGGGAATTTTGGAGCGGTCTGATGACCGAGACCGGGGTGTTGCGATGAGCCGGCATAGTCCGGTCAGCGATCTCCACCCCCACCTTTGAACTCCGATCTCCCAACCCGTACGCTAATAAGTACCCAGGTAGAGCGAGCGAATATTCGGATGCCATGAGGGCGGGAGTCAACGAGCGTGGGTTTACGCGATCCTTTCAGTTCTATTTCTCATCTTCTGACTGCGATTTGGGCACTGTACGTCACCGTTCTGATGCTGCGACAATCGCATCGGAATTCGATGAAGCGCTTCTCCACCTTTGTCTACGGCCTCTCAATGGTCTGCCTCTACTCGGCCAGCGGTCTGTTCCATGCGCTACCGATCAGCCAGGAAGCCCATCCCCTCGCTTTTCGGTTTTTCCAGCGGCTCGACATGTCGGCCATTTACATTCTGATCGCCGGGACCAATACGCCGATCATCGTCATGCTCCTGCGCGGCTTCCCGCTCAGAGCCAGCATCTGCATCATGTGGATGCTCGCCTTCAGTGCGGTACTGGTGCTCTGGATCCTGGAAAAGCCGCCGCATTACGTCATCGTGATTATCAGTCTGAGCATGGGCTGGATAGGTATTCTGCCGATGGTCTACTACTACCGGGCCGTCGGGTCCTGGGCGATGAACTACGTCTGGGTGGGCGGCATCCTCTATAGTCTGGGGGCGACCTGCGAATTGACCGAATGGCCCGAGAATATGTACATTCCGTTCCGGTTCGGCTCGCATGAAGTCTTTCACGTTTTCAGCTCGGCCGGTAGTTTCGCGTTCTATTTTTTCATCAGCCGGCACGTTATTCCGTACAGCGGACCGGATCATTTGGAAGTGCCTCCCGAGGCCCGGTCGGACTCCACGAGTCCGGTCTGATTTCCGCGTGAGAAATCTGATATTCAGGCTACAGGTTTTTCGAATGAACCAGATTCATTCGCTCGTCAAACAATTTTTCACTCAATCATGAAATCTTCTCGCGCAGAACTCGAAAATCAGACAATCGCAAGAATATTTGCTTTGCAAGTTGCCTGCGCTGCTTTTTTATCGCAAATTTCCAATAGTTAGTATTCCGCAATCTCTCCCACCACGTGGACGTGTCGGAAACTCGCAAGGAATTCTTGGATGAAGGACGAACCTACGCACCTGTTGCGTGCGGTCAGTAATCCCAAAGATACCGGAAAGGTCAGCCCGGCTCACCGGGTGCAATCGGCCGCGCAGTTTATCGACATGTCTGAGATCCTGGTAACCTCGATCGCGACCTATCGCATGGAAGGGATATTGGGCCGGGGCGGCATGGGAACGGTTCACAAAGCCCGCGATTTGCATCTGGACCGGGATGTCGCCCTGAAAGTATTGAATTTCTCCACGGCTCCTGAGAATCCGCTTTATCCGAAAACAAACGAGTTGTCGACCTACGATCGGTTTTTGCAGGAAACGCGAATCGCGGCCCAATTGCAGCATCCCAATATTCCCCCGGTGTACGATTCGGGGGAGTTGCCCGACGGCCGACCCTTCTTGGCCATGAAGCTGATCCGAGGCCGGAATCTGGCCGATCTGCTGGCCGAGCGTTCGACCCCCAATGCGTTTTCGCCGCGCGATCTGGGGATTTTCGAACAGATTTGCCAGGCGATTGCCTATGCGCACAGTCAGAATGTGATTCACCGCGATTTGAAACCTTCCAACATCATGGTCGGTGCCTTCGGGGAAGTGCAGGTGATGGACTGGGGGGTCAGCCGAATCCTGTCCCCCGGCCAGGCTTCCAATCCCTCCATCGAACTTCCGGAACTCCCCCACTCCGAAGAAACCGATCCGACGAGATCGCCGTTAGACATTGAAACTTATGCCGGCTCCATGGTCGGCACCGCCTCTTTCATTCCTCCCGAGCAAGCCCGCGGCGAACGGGATCTGATGGATCGTCAGTCGGACGTGTTCGGGCTGGGAGCAATCCTGGCGGTGATTCTCACGGGACATCCGCCGTATATCGGCCAGGAGGGGACTCAGGTCCGGTTCCATGCGATGCAGGGTCGGCTGGCCGACTGCTACGAGCGATTACGGCAATCGAAAGCCGATCCGGAATGGATCGAGCTGGCCATCGCCTGTTTGCAGCCCGAGCGGGCGAAGCGTCCTCTGGATGCCGGTGTAGTCGCGGAGCGAGTGCGGCTGATTCGCGAGAAATCGGAAGAGCGGGCACGCCGGGCCGAAATCGAGAGTGCTCAGGCGAGTGTGCGCATCCGGGAGGAGCGCAAGCGCCGCTATATGACGCTGATCCTGACCAGCAGCCTGCTGGTCGGTCTGCTCTTCGCCGGATTTGTTTACCTGTATTTGTTGCGGTTGGAGGCCGAGCAACGGCAGGTGGATCAGTACCGCCTGGCCATGGAGATCCAGCAGCACAACACCTCGCAGGCGGAAGAACTTCGTCGCCAGGAAATCACCCGCAATTCCGTGAAGCTCGGCTTAAAGGAAGTCAACGCACTCGAGGAGCGTGGAGCCTGGGAACGGGCCAGGGACTTGCTGTTGCATCAGAAAGAGCTCGTCGAAACTTTCTACGAAGCTTCGCTGAAAGAGGAGGTACTCAAGGCTCAAGTCGACCTGAATTTTCTGCGGGAGATGGATGAGATTCGGTTGACTAAATACGAGGCGACGTTCGATCCCGTGGTGATCACTGAAGCGAATCGGAACTATGCGGAATTTTTCCGAAAGCAGCAACTCCTCTCCGCTAAGAAAAACAACATTGCCGAATCGGCCAAAAAGTTGCTGGATTCCCCGAGAAAGAAAGAACTTATCGATGCGCTTCTGGATTGGATGGCGCACGAACGCAATCGAAATGTCACCACTCAGATCAATCAAATCCTGCATCTGGCGACGAGTGCTTTTTATCGCGATCTCAATTACCTGAATGAAGTGCAGAACCGGAATTTTATCGCGGTAGCCGATCAGCTTTTGCAAAGTGATGCCGGCCCCTCCGACTTCATTCGCATTGCCTTCCTGTTTAAAAGTCACAAAGATCAAATCGGCTTTCTGGAACGCGCGCTGATTAAATTTCCCGCGGATTTCTGGCTGCAGTACGCCCTGGCCGATATCTACATCCTGCAAAAAAATACCACCCGCGGCATTGGGATCATTCGAGCCGTGCTGACCCTGCGCCCGGAAGCCTACCCGGCCTGGAATACTCTCGGAAAATTGTTGATGGACGCCCGCGATTTCGATCTGGCGAACATCTGTTTCGAGAAAGCAGAGGAGCTCGGCGGCGCCTCGGCCCGGAACTACTTCTATCGCGGCAACCTGCATCGGGCACGCGGCGACAAAGAGACCGCGCTGAATTGGTATCAACGGGCGCTGGATCTGGATTGCACCTCACCCGCCATTTGGGCCGGGCTCGGCCGACTCGAAGGGGAACTGAAGCTGGGAGATCCCGAATCGTGCTTCCGCACGGCTCTGAAATTCAACCCGAAGAGCGAGGAGGCTCTGGAATTTCTGGGGAACTATCTCTTTGAAGAGGGACGCCTGGAAGAATCGTTAGTCTACCGGAAAAGGCACGCCGAACTCAAACCGTACGACAGTACGCTACTCGCCCAATATGGCGAAGTGCTCATTACTCTCAAGCGTTTCGACGAAGCCACGCCTGTAGTGGAAAAAGCGATTCAGCAATATCCGAGAAACCCGCTGGCACAGAATCTCCTGGGCCAGTTGTTGCTGCAGAAAGAGAAGCCACCCAAGCAGGCACTGACCCACTTTTCTCTGGCGGTCGCTTTAGAACCACTGAATGAAAAATTCTCCGCCGATTATGTGACGGCCCTGCTTTCAGTTCCGGATCCGGTCGGAGCGGAAAGAGAAAAGCAGCGATTGAAGCAGGAATTGGAAAAGGAAAAGCAGAAGAAGCTCAAGGAAATGGAAAATCATCTGACCCAGCCGACTCCGTCGAAAAATTGAGTTTTCCCGCGAGCCGGGAAGCCACATCGTTCATTGAAACAACCTACCGTTTTCTGGTAAAATGATTTACGGCACAACCTACTTCCGCGGTTGTGCTCCCAGGGTCGAAAAGGCTGGGCGCTTCAATCGATTTCCATGCCCCGGAGACAGCTGGGATTTTTTCCGTCAAAGCACTTAAAGGTCATCAAAATCGCGTTCGCCACTATCACAAATTTGATGATCTGATGACCTTTACAGGAAATGCAGTACAAAAATCGGTTTTTCCAGCGAGGAATCTCCCGCCTACTCTGCTGAAATCTCACTTCCAGATTTTTCAAATCCCATAAATTATCCTCACTATGAAGTACGCGATTATTATTCCGGATGGCTGTGCGGATGAGCCGCAGCCGGGCTTGGGAAACCAGACTCCGCTTCAGGCGGCGCGATTGCCGAACATGGATGCGATCGTCCGCCAGGGAGTATGTGGCCGATCCAACAATGTGCCGCAGCCGTTGACCCCGGCCAGCGATGTGGCGACTCTCAGTCTGTTCGGTTACGATCCGCTGCAAGTCTACACCGGGCGGGCTCCGCTGGAGACGGTGGCCCTGGGGATCGAGCTCGGTCCACAAGATTGGGCCATCCGCTGCAACTTGGTGAATATCGTCGACGGCAAGATGAAAGATTTCACGGCCGGGCACATCAACAATGCCGACGGCGCCCGGTTGATGCCGACGATTCAGGAAAAGCTGGGCGGCGCTACGCCCGGCGGCCGACTGGAATTCTTCCAGGGAGTGCAGTACCGCAATATCCTGGTGTTCCGGGCTCCGGTTCAGCCGGCCCCGTTCGGTAAAGAAACCAAAACTCAGCCGCCGCACGATATACCCGATCAGCCGATTGAGGGTTACCTGCCGCAGGGACCGGGCAGCGAGTTGCTTCGACAATTGATGCAAGCCAGCATTCCCCTCTTGGCCGGTCATCCGGTGAATCGGGAGCGCATCGCCCGGGGTGAAAAACCGGCCACGCAAATCTGGTTGTGGGGCCAGGGTATTTCGCCGACGGTCGAGAAGTACGCCAAAACCTACGGCCCGCAGGGGGCCATTATTTCCGCCGTCGATCTGGTGCGCGGCACCGGCATGCTGATCGGCTGGAAGCGCATCGACTCCCCGGGAGCCACCGGCTACTTCGATACCGATTACGCCGCCAAGGGACGGACGGGCATTGAAGCTCTGAAGAGCCACGATGTCGTCTGCGTTCATGTGGAAGCGCCGGATGAAGCTTCGCACGAGGGCAAGGCGGATGAGAAAATTCTCGCTCTGGAGCGCATCGACGAGCACATCGTCGGACCGTTGCACGCCGCACTGAAAACCTACGGCGATTATCGGATTCTGGTCTCTCCCGATCATCGCACGCCCTTGCGAACGCGGTCGCATGCTTATGGTGCTGTACCGTTCGCCATTTGCGGTACGGGGATTTCATCGAAGGGCCAAAACAGTTACGATGAAGTTGTGGCCGCCGCGAGCGATCTGGAATTCGATCCCGGCTGGAAGTTGATGAAATGGTTCCTCGGCAAGTAACCGGTATAGAATGACATCAGCTCGAAACGAGAATCCTTTATGATACGCTCACTGTTCGGACTAGCTCTGTTCCTCGGCTTCGTCCAATTCGCCGGGGCCCAGGATACCGGCAAGAAGATCACCATTCGCTGGTACGGCCAGTCGTTCTTTCAGATCGAAACCAGCGACAAGACGCTGATTGTCACCGACCCGCATGCGATGCCGGAGTATAACCGCAACGTGGTACGGGCCGATCTGGTGACCTGCAGTCACATGCACAGCGATCACGTTCAGGTGGAAATCCTGGAGAACAGTAAGGAGGCCAAGATTTACTACGGCCTCGATCCGAAGTCGAAGCGATCGATCTTCAACCCGATCAGTGCGAAGTTCAAAAATGTGACCTTCTACGACGTCGAATCGGATCACGATCCCGATGGAGGTATGACCCGGGGCAAAAACGCGATATTCGTCTTCGAAGTGGACGGGTTGCGGATATGCCACTTGGGGGATCTGGGAACGATTCTGGACGAAAAGCAGATCAAGCAGATCGGCAAAGTCGATATTTTACTAATCCCTATCGGCGGCGTTTACACAATCAATGGTGAAAAAGCCAAAGAGGTCGTCCGGCAATTGAAGCCGCGCCTATACATTATCCCGATGCACTATGGGACCAAGGTGCTCGACAGCCTCCAACCCCCGGACGAGTTTCTGGAAGGCCAGAAAAACGTCAAAAAATTGGAGGATACCAACGCTTTGACAATTCCCGTGGATCTCAAACAGGATAATCCCGTGATTGTCCTTTTAGGCTGGAAGTGAGCGATATCGATGGCTGGTGTGAACCCTTATATCAAGGCGGCGAAAACGGAACTCCCGGTGAAAAAATTCACGATTACTTTTAATATCGAAGAGACCAAAGAGGTAAAAGTTTTCGAGGTGGACCCGGCCAAGCTGCCTTATGGCCGCACGGGTCTCGAAGGCAGCATTCTGGATATTGCCTACGGCGCGAACGTGGAAATCGATCACTCCTGCGGCGGCGTTTGTGCCTGTGCCACCTGCCACGTGCAAATCACCAAGGGACTGGAAAGCTGCAACAAGGCCACCGAGGACGAAGAAGACATGCTCGATACCGCCCGCGGCCTGACCACCGAATCCCGCCTGGGCTGCCAGTGCGTGCCCAACGGCACGCAGGATGTGGTAGTGACCATCCCGGCCTGGAACAAAAACATGGTCAAGGAAGGGCACTAACGCCCTCGGCCTTTATTTCTTGGACAAGCGGTAAATCAGGCCTAGTGAAATCGTGAAGAGGATGCCGTTCGCCAACCAGACCGCGGGTATTGTCGGCAGTCTGCCGTCCTTGGCGAATTTCGTCCCGCTCATCATGAGCGGATAATAGAGGAAAACGGTCGGCAGGAAGCAGACCATGAACACGCTCAGGTAGTCGGCGCGATTGGCCCAGATTCCCACCGGAGCTCCGATCAGCACGAAGCACAGACACCCGAAGGCCAGTGCGGGCCGCAGCTGGAATTCGGAATTGATGTTCAGAATCATCTTCATATGCTCCCGGGCCGCGACGCTCTGATTCTGGTATTCGACCTGGAAGTTTTTGTAAGTATCGGAGCCTGGCGATAGTCCTTTCAAATCCTCCGCGACCTTCATCGCCCGGGAGTTGCAGGTTTCGTACTCTTCAAGTTTCTCGGCCTTGCGAGCCTCCAGTTCCAGCCAGGTCAAAGCGGACGGCCGGTCCCGGGAATCCTTACCGAAAATCTGTTCGGGAATCGGCATGTTCTCCGTTCGATTATCGACTTCCCCCGTAGTTCCCTGATCGCCGGCGACATGAACGTTCTGCATGTCGACCATCATCAGATTCTGCTCCGGGTCGAGACGCAAGCGAGCTTCGCGAGCCTGTACGATAGCATCATAACCCGCGGTAGCACGGTTCTGACCTTCCTTCGGTTTGGCCCGCTTCTTGAAGATCACATCGATCAGCCGTTTGCCCTGAACCTCTTTGACGAAAATGGCGTAGTCCATACTCGGATGTCGAAGGCAATTTTCCTGTTGCAGTCGGCTGTAGAGTACGTCTTCGGCTTCGGAAACCAGCAGATTACGCATCAGGCGTTGGGTACGAGGAATCAGATCGAGGTAGAGGAAGAAGGTGATGGCGGTGGTCGTCAGTCCGAGCACCAGGGCCGGTTTGAACAGGTGCAGGATATGCACCCCCGCGGAGCGAAGCACCGTGATTTCGTTGTCGTGAGCCATGCGCCCGTAGACAACGCAGGTGGCGAATAGCGTGGTGGCCGGGATAGTGTAGGGGAGCGTGTTCGGGATGAACAGCGGAATGGCCCGGAGAATCTGGGTGGGCGAAAGACCGTTCTTCGCTGCCTCCTGAATCAGCCCCGCCAGCAGGAACATTCCGGTGAGGGCCACCAGGGAAAGTAAGAAGACCTTCACCAGTTCCTGTAAGATCAACCGACTTAAGATTGTGCCAAACAAGGTATGCACCTCGATATAAGTCGCAATCGATGCGACGAACTAAGTTCACTCTCTACGGGGCGAATTAGCGATCCATCAACCTCTTCAGCGGATCCGTTACGATGGGAACCGGCTGCGATTTATAATCCAGTTTGCCGTTGAAATCTCCCTGCACGGCAATCTTCAGAAGACTCCGGCTGATACCGGCCGTCAACTTGCTGAGCGGGCTGTTGAGCATGTCGTGAAAGCGGGAAATCGTATAGAATTCGAGCTTCACATTGCTGCCGTCCAGATGCATGCCGCCTTCGCCGCCCAAGTTCACCGCATCGCCCAGCAGATCGATCTGTCCAAAGTACAGCTGGTTGTTCTTGATGCGAAAGCTGGCGTGGGCTTCGTCGAAGAATGTATCGTCCGGCACGTGCAACTTCATCGCCTTCAGCAGATTCAGCAGTTCCGGGACGTTCAGGATTTTGCTGCCGTTGGGAATATCGATGCCGCCAATACCTTCGAGCACCGGCTGGCCTTTTTCCTTGTGATCGCAGTTGGTCAGTTTCAAGCGCCCGTAGGCCAGTCCTTCCAGCCGGGTCTTGGCCTCGAGATTCTGGGAGCGGGCGAATTCGGAAAGCCGCATTCGGGCCGCGGTGAGCTTCAAATTGAAGTAAGGCTGATCGTCGAGCAGCACCCGGGCTTCGCCCGTCAATTCTCCGCCGTAGACTTTGGCCTGGATGCTGTCGATCAACAGCAGCTTCGGCTGGTCGGGGGTCATGAACAGGCTGATGATAATATTCTCCACCGGCTGTTTGAGAATCGTGGCCCGTTCCAGAACCAGCTTGCTGGAGATCTTGCCGGGATGGTCGCCTTCGTAAACGCCGGTGCTGACAAACTGGCCGTAGGCGTTCCTCCAGGGGATGCCGGTGACGAATGAGCCGTTTGTCAGCGTGAGGCGGCCGTCCCAGTAAATCGTCGGGTAGTTCAATCGTTGATTGACCAGCGATCGATGCGGCGTCTGCTCCTGTTCGGGCTCCGGCAGGAAATTATTGTAAGCCGCCTGGTACAGATCCCTGTGCAGGTTTTTCTTCACCGTCGGCAGATAAGCGGGTTGCGTGGCGGCCTTCTCGGTCACCACGATCCGGTTCGCATTCAAGAGCACCGGGCCCTTCAGTTCGAGATCTTCTATCGCCTTGCGCAGATCGAGAGGCAGCGCTTTCAGAAACTCCGGTTCGAAAAGAATGTTGGTCGCTTTCAGATCGTTGAGATCGGCATAGTAACCCCCTTCAGGCGGGATGGTAACGGTAGCCTTCGGCAGTGCGATCACCGTCGACCCGTGCCGTCCTTCGAAGTTTTGAATTTTGATCAAGCCGTCGAAGAAGGTCAACTGGCCTTTGACGTCCTGAAGCAGATAAGGAAAGAAGGTAGGCCGAATGCTGGCGCCATCGAAGGAAATTCCCAGAGCCAGGTCCTTGGCCGGGTTGAAAACCGATTCCGTCGCTTTTTCGGTCTTGGCCCGTTCGAAAACGTTGACCAGTATCGTGGAGTTCATCTTGCCCTGCATGTCGAAGGTCTGCCAGACGCTGTCGATTTTCAATCGGGACAGCGCTTCGCGCAGTTCGAGATCGAAGGGCAGATCTTCCGCTTTAATTTCGAACGAGAGCAGGTTGCCTCCCGTCGAAGGGACGCGCAGACCATTGATGAACAGCTTGCCGCCGGCGTGCTCGGCGTGGAAGTTGCGGAACTCGATACTTCCAGTGTCATCGTCGTTGGAGGAGACTTGCGGAATAGGGATTCCCGCCGGGGTCGGCAGCCGGGTGGGGCGTTCGGGTACGGTTCGAATGTAGAGATTGCCGTTCACCTTATGCAGTGGATAAGGGAAATCGGTGTAGTTGATCGAAGTTTCATAGAGTTGAATGTCGAACGTATTGTCGAAAACGGTCGGCCCGTGATCGCGCCGGGTTTGAGCGTTGTGGCGGATGGTGGCCACGAAGTTCCCTTTGGCCGAGGGTCGCAGCCGGCGCACTAGCTGCGGGTAGGGTTCCGGCAAAGCTTTGATCAGATCGGCATCGACTTGCAAACCCTCGCCGCTGATCGTCAGCTTCACATCATTTTCGGGATAATCGCCCCGGATCGTGCCGAGGATTTTCGCGGTCCTGCCCTTGGCGCTGGCCGTGAGGTCGATGTCCAGTTCGTCCTCTTTACCCGGAATCATAATCAGCTCGATGTGGCCTTTGGCATCCGTCAACGGATAGGGGAATCCTTCATAGCTTCCGCGGATGCCTCGGGGTAATACGACAACGTGGGTTTCGGCGATATCTTTGAGTCGGTTAAGATGCACTTCGAGATCGGTGGGACCTTCCGGTTTGAACATGCGATTGAGAATCTGCAACTTGACCGGCAGCTTCGCAAAGAAAGCATCGTTGAGGACCACATGCTCGACCGACAAATTCAAACGGCGAAAGACATCGGCGACATTCTTTTCCGGCGGACTTCCCGACTTGGCCACCATGACGAGTGGAACGCTCCGGGAACTCGGCTTCAAGTTGATCTCGCCGTCCATGCCCAGGACGCTCTCACCACTGTTCGCCCGCGCCTTCTCGATAAACAGCGTCTCCTCTTTCAAAGTGCCCAGAACGCTCAAGTTCGTCAGGGGGGCCGGCAGATTCGGGTGCTGGAAGGAGCCCTGCGTCAATTCGAAATGCACGGTCGGATGAAAGGTCAAAGCTGGCCGAGTGGCTCCGGCCAGTTCCAAATCGATGTGGCCCACGCCGTGCAGCTTCTCCGCGTATTCCTGAATCTCGGGAACATAGGCGCTCAGCCAGTTCAACTGCGCCGGCTCGATCGGCAGTTTTTTCAGACTCGATTTCAGGTGGAAGCCGTTCTGTTGCTCATCGTAAGTCCCGGCGAATGAGAAATTGCCGAAGAGTTCGCAGCTGCCGAAGCCTTCGATGCGATAGATCGATTTCGGATCGTTCACCATCACGACTTTGGGAATGTCGAGATTCAGCGTTCGCGGCGAAGCGGGGCTGTAATCGTCAATTTCCACCTTGGCATTTTTGAGAACGAAGACCGGTATGGGCTCGTCATCTTTGGGAGGCAAAAGAATGTTGGACCAGTTGAGCGTGCCGTCGACATTCCGCTGCAGTCGAATGGTCGGAGAATCCATATCGATTTTGCGGATGACCAGCTGCCCCTGCGAGAGCCGTTCCTTGTCCTGCTGCAGCACGGCGTACGGAATGTACAGAATCGGCTTGTGATCGGGATCGTCCTTGCGGGTCATTTTCAGATCGGAGATCGAAATGCCCCCGAAGAATCGCAGCGAGGCCGAGCCGACTTCGATGTCGACATTCTGGAATTTCTCGAGCAGCTGTGCGATGCATTGTTCGCGGATGTAGGCGGGTTTCAACCAGGAGGAGACGTACAGCCCCATGCCGACCAGTAGGCCGATGAAAATAGGGATCAGACTGCGGATGAGCCACTTCCGTGTGGACATACCGATACCGCTGAAGTAACCGTACGCCCGCCTCTCCGAGGCAGGTCGGGAAAACAATCTCGAAGAATAGACGGGAATCGGGGAATCATCAAGCCGAAGTTAGCAACCCTATCAGGCCCGCGCAGATTGCCGATTTTAGCGAGTCGATCCAGCTTGCGAGGAGTTGGGAGGAATGGCCTGGTCCGGCGAAGGATTTGGACTCACAGAAGAGTAAGGGCAATTTCGGCAGCCGCTGCCGCAGCAGTAACCGCGTTTGCGCAGGTAAGTGGCTGTGAAAACCCAGCGCCCACTTTCGACGGTGTAGTCGATCCCCTCGGTTAATACCAAACGGGGGGTTTCTTTTTGATCCGAGTTTCCCATCATTGTTATTGCCATAAGCATAGTCTGGGTTTCACAATAAGTTTAGTCGGCTCCGTTGAAGAGATCCAAAGTTCCCACAGGTTCCTGGCGTGTCTCAGAATAAAATCCCTCGTTCCTCCGGCATCCTGCTCCATCCCACCTCGCTGCCGGGGCCCTTTGGAATCGGCGATCTGGGGCCCGCGGCCTACATCTGGGTGGAAGCATTAGCGAAGGCCAATCAGAGATTCTGGCAAATCCTTCCTTTAGGACCCACCGGCTATGGCGATTCGCCGTATCAATGCTTTTCCGCCTTCGCCGGGAATGCCAATCTCATCAGTCCGGAACTGTTGGAACGCGAAGAGTTGTTGCGGGCTGAGGATATTTCGCCGCCACAGTTCCTCACCGAACGCATCGAATACGGCCGCGTGATTCCCTACAAGCAAAAGCTGCTACGGCACGCCTACGAAAACTTCCAGCACTTCTCCACAGGCGGGATCAAATCGGCCTACGAGAGTTTCTGCCACGAAAAGCGGGTCTGGCTGGACGATTACGCTCTCTTCATGGCCTTGAAGGATGCCCGAAAAGGCGAGAGCTGGACGACCTGGCCGCGCGAATTTTTGCTGCGCGACGGCAATCGGCAGGTACTCGAGTTCACCCGTAAAGAACTCGAACTGGAAATCGGCTTTTATAAGTTCACGCAGTTTTTGTTCTTCCGTCAGTGGCAGAGCCTCCGCGAGCATGCCCGGCGGAATGGCATCTCCATTGTGGGCGACATCCCGATTTTCGTGGCACCTGACTCGGCGGACGTCTGGGCGAACAGTCGGCTGTTTCTGCTCGATGGACAGTTGAAGCCGCGAGTGGTGGCCGGGGTGCCGCCCGATTATTTCAGTCCGACCGGACAGCTTTGGGGGAACCCGGTTTATGACTGGGACGCCATGGCGGAGAATGGCTACCAGTGGTGGATCGATCGGCTGCGGGCCACCTTCGAGATGGTCGATTATGTCCGGCTCGATCATTTTCGAGGCTTCTGTGCCGCCTGGCACGTTCCCGTCGATCATTTGACTGCGGAGAAAGGGAAATGGGTTCCGGGGCCGGGCGAAAAGCTCTTCCATATCTTCCGCGATACCTTCCAGGATCTGCCGATTATCGCTGAAGACCTCGGGGAGATCACTCCCGATGTTTATCAGTTGCGAGATAACTTCCAACTGCCCGGTATGAAGGTACTGCAGTTCGCTTTCGATGAGCCGAAGAATGCCTTTTTGCCCTGCAACTACACTTCTCCCAACTGCGTGGTCTACACCGGCACGCACGACAACGACACGAATCTGGGCTGGTATAAAACGCTGCCGGAGTCCGGGCGAAAATTCCTGCGGACTTATCTGGGACACGATTCGCAGGATGTCTCCTGGGATCTCATCCGGATGGCCTGGTCGAGCGTGGCCGATCTGGCCATAGTCCCTTTCCAGGATGTTTTGAATTTGGGGCACGAAGCGCGAATGAACACTCCCGGTAAGCCCGACGACAACTGGCAGTGGCGCTTCCATGGAATGCATCTGCACAGCCCGGCCTTCGAACGCCTTTCCGAACTGACGGCGTTATATAATCGGGTCCCCAAATGAAATTAAAGGGCGGCTCAGCCGGCGCAGGATTTCTTCGATCTTCGAATGGACCTGCTCCGAGTGGCCCGAAGAGGGATTATCCAGAAGCAACCTCCTCATCCAGTACAGTCCGGCACATACCGTCCCGCTGAAGTCGAGCTTTCGGACCCACTCGGGATCGACGAGAGGTGCCCCGGGACCATTCTGGTAGTACGAGAAAAACTCGGACCATTTCGCCGGGTGATCGGGGAACAGGCTACCCAGTATCCGGGCCAGATCCACACTCGGGTGATCCAGTTTCATCGCATCCAGATCGATGAGGCCAGTCAGTTGGGTATCTTCGAAGAGGAAATTCCGATACCAGCAGTCACATAAGCAAGGTTGAATGGGAACCGTGAGGCGTTGCAAGCTTTCCAGTTGACGTACCGCGACCGGAACCAGGCTTGGCAGAAAAAGATAGAGTCGAATCAGCCAGGATCGCACGTCCTCGGATACGCTCCGAGTGGAATGAGGTATCATCTGCCCAAACGTACTGAATATTTCCTCCGCAGTACTCAAGATTTTCATCCGGCGTCTGACGCCGGGGAAAGGTCCGCAAGTTTCAAAGCGACTTTTCCAAATGGCGTGCAAGCGGGCGAGCTGTTCGGCAATTTGTTGGACGCCGGTAGCCATGGTGGCTTTCGAAAGATCGGGTTCACCCGGCATTTCGCTCATCAAAAACCAGACGCGATTCTGGTATTCGTATCCTGCCTGAAAATTGGATGTGGGAATCAGTTGTGGCAAAAGGTGGAAGCCCTGAGCCTGAGTGAAATCGACCCAGGTTCGAATGTCGTTCAGTTGCCCCAATGTTAGTGAAGTGGCCAGACTGGCTTTCAAAACCAATTTGGCGGAAGGGTTTTTCCAAAGACAGGCGTCACTATAGCCACTGGGCAGTGGCACCCAATGCTCTGCCCAGCCCAGGGGAAACTGGCGAAGAACTTCCTGGGGTGGTAGATCGTGCTTCCCCATATCTCTTACCGCCAACCCGTTAGGCTTTTTCCAGCAGTCGTATTAAACGCTCCGGCAATTCGACTCGCGTTACCTTGCTGTAAGTCCCTTCGCCATTTCCCAGGTATGCCCACTGGTTTCGGGTCTCAAACAGGTTGGCCACCATCCAGTCGGCCTGCGATTGTTGGCGGGAGGCCTCCGCCACCTGAAGCAACTCTTCCTCGAGTAAACCAGTCTCCAACTTGAATTTCACCAGATGGCCCGAATATTTCCATTCCGCTCGAAAGCGATCGATCAGTTTAGGAGTGGGCGTCAGTTTCAACCACAACTCAGTGTGATGGCTCTTGATCTTACTGGCTCGCGCATCCCGATTGTCGGCCGTGAAAATCCCATCCACTTTGTAATCGCTCACGGCCGCGCAGTGTACTATGGCGTCGAATTTTCCGGAGGGAACGTGCATTTTCAACAACTGATCGAGATCCTCGAAGGTCCGGTAAGTCTGCACGTGCCAGCGGGTATGCTCCATAATCATCGGATAGATTTCCCGAACCACTTCGGGATGGGAGGTCAAGAGCGTGACCTGATGGCCCCGTTCGTAGGCTTTCAGAGCAATTCGGGTGCCGGTTCTGCCGGTAAAAATATTTGTTATGCAGCGCACATCGTCGATAGGCGTTTGGGTATTGCCGGCGGTCACCAGAATATGCATTAACTCGAACTCCGTGGAAACGAACTAGAATGACATCCTATAGATGCATTAAGTTTTTCGAGGGTTTATGACTCCTGGCGTAGCAATAGTTACCGGTAGTGGCAAAAAACGAGTGGGCTGGTATGTGGCCGATGCCCTGGCTCGCAAAGGCTATTCCGTGGCCGTGCACTACCGCAGTTCGGAACGCGAAGCACGCGAAACAGTGGCCCATCTGCAATCTCTAAATGTCGCCGCCGAAGCTTTTCGGGCCGATCTGGCGAAGGATCAGGAGGTTTCTTCGCTCGTAGAAAGAGTCTTCCAATCCTTCGGTCGAGTTGACGTTCTGGTTAACTGTGCGGCCATCTGGGAACGCAAAAAATTGGAAGCAGTCACGGCCGAGGATGTCCGAAGACATTTCGAAATCAATACTCTCGGGACATTCCTCTGCTGTCAGCAGGTGGGACTGCGAATGGTCGCTCAACCCAGTGGTGGCTGCATCATCAACCTCGGCGACTGGGCCGAGATTCGCCCCTATCCGGATTACTCGGCCTATTTCCCTTCCAAGGGAGGCATCTCGGTACTCACACGGAACTTCGCCGTCGAACTAGGCCTCCGAAATCCTAATATTCGAGTCAATGCCATACTCCCGGGGCCAGTCCTGCTGCCCGAGGATCTTCCTCAGGCGGAACGAAACGAAGTCATCGCGTCCACTTTAGTGAAACGGGAAGGCCGGCCGGAAAATGTCGCCCAGGCCGTGCTGGCCCTTATCGAAAATGACTTCATCACCGGAGTTTGTCTGCCAGTCGATGGCGGCCGGAGCGTCTATGCCCCGAATCCCCAGGACTAATCCAGAAGTTAGAAACAAAGGGACGCCCGTTTCCGCCCCGATCGATAGGCGATGAAAAGAAAATTCTCACAGTATTTGAGAGCATTTTTCGCTCAAATTCGGCCCAGAACAGAATGGCTGCCGATGCTCGCTTTTGCTTTTGCTTGACCCACCCCCTCGTGCGCCTAAGATGATTGTGACTTGCTCTCGACTTTGAAGTCGAGGTTTATTTTTGCTGGACTTTGTGAAAAAAAGCACAAAGTTGGGCCAGGGAAAGGAATAGCTGTGCCTCTTCTCGCGGTAACTGATCTGCCCGTTCAGACTACGGCCGGTTTGGAACCAGCTTTCGATCTGGTTACTTATTATCCCCTGTTCATTTTTCTGGGTTTTGTTCTGCTGTTTGCCTTTGGCATTCTGGTCGCGGTTTACACGCCGTTTCTCAAGCCGAAAAAAGATACCGTCGTGAAATTGATGCCCTACGAATCGGGGATGGATCCGGTGGGCGATGCCCGCATGCAGTTCGATATCAAGTTCTATCTGATCGCCATCTTGTTCCTGGTGTTCGACGTGGAATTGTTGTTCCTCTATCCCTGGGCGACCATCGCCTACTCGGATAATGCTGCTCCTTTCTGGCGGGCCGAATTCGGGCGGCTGGTCTTCATTGAAATTCTGGTTTTCCTTCTGACGCTGGGCATTGCCTACATCTATGCCTGGCGAAAAGGGGTGTTCGCATGGCGGTAGCCTTACCCGATTTCATCATCAGCAAACTCGATTGGATCGCGAACGAAGCGCGAGCCAACAGCATCTGGCCCATGCCATTCGCCACCGCCTGCTGCGGCATCGAACTGATGGCCACGGCTAGTTCCCGCTACGACATTGGCCGATTCGGGGCCGAAGCCATGCGGTTTTCCCCCCGACAGTGCGACCTGATGATTGTCGCGGGCCGGGTGGTCATGAAGATGATTCCCGTAATGCAGCGAATCTGGCAGCAGATGCCCGAACCGAAGTGGTGCATCAGCATGGGGGCCTGTGCCTCCTCGGGTGGCGTATTCGATACTTATGCCGTCGTGCAGGGAATTGATCGGTTTATTCCTGTCGATGTGTACGTTCCGGGCTGCCCGCCCCGGCCAGAGCAGCTGATTCGGGCCGTGCTGGATCTTCAGGAGAAGGTTCGAAATACGGGTACGATCGACGCTCGCGAATTTGCCGAACGCAAAGTTTTCGAAGGCCCGGCCAGCCTCTACAAGGAACTGCAGCCGAGCGAAACCATCGTTGTGCCAGGCGACTACTCCACGGCCACTCGAACGCGAAACTAATCCGCAGGACTGGCGACCGAAGAAGAGAACCATGAGCAAAACCAGCGATTTTCTGACTCAGAACTTCGGATCGGCCGTGTCGCTCTCCGAATACCGCGATAATCAGCGGGTGGTAGTGGCCTCGGCCCGGGTCTTTGAACTTCTGCAAACGCTGAAGGAAAAGCAGGGATTCGATTTGCTGTCCGATGTGACGGCCGTCGATTATCTGGAATTTCCCGGTGCCAAAGATCGTTACGGCGTGGTTTACGTGCTGACGAACACGGTCACCGGCGAGACACTTATCGTCAAAACATTTGTGAACGATCCGACTCCAAAGCTGAAATCGGTTTATTCTCTCTGGAAAGGGGCCGATTGGCTGGAACGCGAAGTTTACGATATGTTCGGCATTGAATTCGAAGGACATCCGGATCTGCGACGAATCTTGTTGCCGCAAGAGTTTGTCTCATTCCCGCTTCGCAAAGATTACCCGCTGCGAGGCAAGGGAGAACGGCATAACTTCGTGCCGTTGATTCGAGCTGAAGGATAAAAAAAGCTGTCAGCGATCAACTAAATGAGCTTTCAGCTGTCAGCTTTGAGCCAGGATATGCAGGCTTAACTGTCTGTGCTGGATCATCTGAGCTTTGGATTGAAAAGGGATAGTTGAATACACGAAGAGCCGGATTCTTACATTTGCTGACCGCTGACCGCTGATAGCTAAAAGCTGATTGCTGACCGCTGACCGCTGAAAGCTGACCGCTGATAGCTAAAAGCTGATTGCTGACCGCTGAAAGCTGACCGCTGACCGCTGAAAGCTTGTATTTTGGAGATTGCAACGTGCCTTTAACTGCTGCCGCTCCGTATCCGGTCGACGTCGAGGATGACTCGCCAGACAAGGAATATCTCTATACCCTCAATTTCGGGCCGCAGCACCCGGCTACCCACACCACACTGCGGTTAATCCTGACTTTGGATGGCGAGACCATCGTCAAGGCCGTGCCCGATATCGGCTTTTTGCACTCCGGCTTCGAAAAGCTCGGTGAAGATCTCGACTTCAATCAATATGTGACCATCGTCGACCGGATGAATTACATTTCGCCGATCGCCAATGAAATTGCCTGGCACAATGCGGTCGAGAAGCTTCTGGACATTCAGTTGACGCCGCGTTGCAAGTATATCCGCACCATTATCGCCGAGCTGGCCCGTATCTCGGATCACTTGCTCTGCATCGGTGCGGTTGCCCTCGACCTGGGTGGTCTGACGGCCTTCCTTTATGCTTTCAATGCACGCGAAGGCATCTACAACATCTTCGAAAATATGTCCGGCCAGCGCTTCCACCCCAGTTATACTCGGGTCGGCGGCCTGATGATGGACGTCAGCGAAGACTGGATCGAGTTGATCCGCAAGTTTGTGCGAGAGTTCCCGCAGGTTCATTCGGATGTATGCCGGCTTCTGAACAAGAATCGAATATTTATTGATCGCACTAAAGGGGTGGGTGTGCTTTCGAAAGAAGAAGCCACCAACCGCAGTGCGACGGGGCCCTGTGCCCGCGCTTCCGGGGTTACTCGCGATATCCGCAAAGACGCGCCCTATCTGGCGTACAAGGATTTCGAGTTCAAGACAGTCTGTGCGAAGGGGGGCGACTGCTTCAGCCGATACCTTGTTCGCATGGAGGAGATGCGCGAAAGTCTTTCGATCATCAAACAGGCCGTGGAGAATATCCCAACCGGGCCGGTGAATGTGGACATCGATGACCGATTGACCATTCCCGATAAAACTTCGACCTATCGCAGTATTGAAGGATTGATTCAGCATTTCGAATTGATCATGACTAATCGCCGCTGGAAGAGTCCGTTGGAAGAAGTTTACGCGGCCACAGAATCGCCCAACGGCGAACTCGGCTTCTACATTGTGGGCTCAGGCGAAGGGAAGGCGTATCGGGCTAGGACCCGGCCGCCATCATTCATCCACTTCGCGATGTTCCCTTACTTAATTGAGGGACATCAGATTTCGGACGTCCCGGCAGTGTTGGGGTCGTTGAATATTATTGCGGCGGAGTTGGATCGATAAAGAGCGATCAGCTGACAGCTGTCAGCTGTCAGCAAGACATGATGCCGATTAGTTAAAATTGATAGTTGATAAAAGTTAAAATGGTACTGCTGAAAGTTAACCACTGTCGCTGATGGTTTACAAAAGCCCTGCATTCCACCGTTCGCCCTCGGTTGAAAGCAGAATCAGATAGGGCGGGAAGTTTTTAAGAGCTAGCCCGATGAAAGACTTTAGATCTTTGCTCGTATGGCAAAAGTCTCATGATCTGGCATTAAAAATTTATCGGGCAACGAGTGAATTTCCCAAGACGGAGCTTTACGGTTTAACTTCGCAGCTGAGACGTGCGGTAGTTTCTATCCCGTCGAATATTGCTGAGGGCTGTGGAAGAGGTTCCGAAGCCGATTTTGCTAGGTTTCTTCAGTTGTCGATGGGATCGGCTAGTGAAGTGGAATACCAAATCTTGCTAGGGAAAGATTTGGCTTTATTGTCGGAAACAGAATATTTCCGATTGAATTCGGCAATTGTGGAAGTGAAGCGAATGTTATCGTCACTCATAGCCAAAATTCGAAAAGGTTGAATTTTATTGGAAAGGCTTCTTTAGGGTTAGCACAGTGCTAAATCTGATTTTGAAAAGGTTTTGTATTGCTGATTGCTGATTGCTGACCGCTGACCGCTAATAGCTAAATATCGAAAGCAACTATGTCTATACTCTCGAACGAGCTGCGAGAAAAGATTCAAGCGTATATCCCCCGCTACCCTAACAAGCAGGCGGTGACCTTGCCCGCATTGCATCTGGTGCAGGATGCCTTGCGCTGCGTCCCCAATGAGGCGGTACGCGAGATCGCTCAGATGCTCGATCTAGCTCCCTCGGAAGTTTACGACACCATGACCTTCTACGGCTTCTTCCGGGAAGATCATAATAAGCTCGGCAAAAATCGACTGTGGGTCTGTCGGAGTCTGGCTTGCAATCTTCGTGGCGCGGACGATCTGCTTGGCCACTTCTGCGACAAACTGCATGTGGCCCCCGGAGAGACGACCAAAGACGGCAAAATCACGCTCGAATTCGCGGAGTGCATCGGGGCCTGCGAAGGCGCCCCCTGTGTGCTGATCAACGACGAACACGAACTGAACATCACCAACGAAAAAGCGGATCAATTAATAGCGAGATTGCAAAAAGCATAACTGTTAACCGCGACGCGAACAAGAAATATTAACCGCGACGCGCAGCGGAGCGTCTATAAAGCGAATTCACCCTCGGATTGAATATATGTCGAATTACGAACCAATTTTGCTCGCTCGCATCGGCAAGCCCGAAAGCTATAAGCTGGAAGGTTACCGCGCCGATGGCGGCTACGAAGCGTTCCTGAAGGCTCTCAAGAATTCCAAGCCGAACGAAGTCGTCGATACGATCAAAAACTCCGGTCTGCGCGGCCGCGGCGGTGCGGGATTTCCCACTGGCTTGAAATGGACCTTTCTGCCCAAGGATCACCCGGGTCCTATCTATCTGTGCGTGAATGCCGACGAATCGGAACCTTGTACCTTCAATAACCGCATCCTGATGGAACTCGATCCGCATCAGGTTCTCGAAGGGGTCATGCTCGCCTGCTATGCGATCAAGAGTTCCCGCGCTTACTATTACATCCGCTACGAATATGGTTTGAGCTACCGCCGTTTGCAAGCGGCCATCGATGAACTTTATGCCGCTGGCTTGCTCGGTCAGAATATCCAAGGTTCCGGTTTCAATCTCGATATCTATCTGCACCGCGGGGCTGGGGCGTATGTCTGTGGAGAAGAAACGGGATTGATCGAATCGCTGGAAGGCAAACGGGCCTGGCCGCGCATCAAGCCGCCGTTCCCGGCCATTGAAGGGGCGTTCCGCAAGCCCACCATCGTCAACAACGTCGAAACCCTGGCTTGCGTTACCCAAATCATGCGTCGTGGGATCGACTGGTTCAAATCGATCGGAGTGGCGCCCGATCCGAAGAATCCCCGCGATGCGGGCAGCTACGGTCCGAAGCTTTACTGCGTTTCCGGACACGTGAATAATCCCGGCTGCTGGGAATTGCCCTTAGGCGTGACCTCGAATGAATTGATTCGGCTGGCCGGCGGCGTCTGGAAGGGTCGCAAAGTCAAAGCGGTTGTGCCCGGCGGACTCAGCATGGGTTTTTTAACCGCCAATGAACTGGAAGTGCCACTCGATTTCAACGGCCCGGGTAAAGTCGGCTGCCTCGGTCTGGGAACGGCCGCTATAACGGTGATCGACGACCAAACCAGCATGATCGACGTGCTGCACAACACCTGCCAGTTCTACGCCCACGAATCGTGCGGCCAGTGCACCCCCTGTCGGGAAGGAACTGGTTGGATGCTGAAGATCACCGATCGACTTCGCAAAGGGCAGGGGCGAAAAGAAGACCTCGATATTCTGGTCGAAGTCGCCGACCGGATTGGTATCATGCCGGGATCGACGATTTGCGGCTTGGCCGATGGAGCGGGCTGGCCAGTGAAGAATGCGATTCGCAAGTTCCGTCAGGAATTCGAAGATGCGATCAAGACCGGCCGGAGAAGCCATTTGCGTCCTTTGGCGATGGCTCATTGAGCCGACGGGCGTCCTAACGGCATTAAAAAAAGGACGTTAGCAAGATTTTGTGACGCTTACTCCCGAAAGGAGACTCTCCTATGCGTCGATTAAGTCTGATTTTTCTGGCGCTCTGGGTCTGTACCGGCTGCAATAAGACTGCGGGAACCGCAGATAAAAAAGGGAATGTCCCGAATACTAAGGAATCCTCCGATGATCGACAGATCTCGAATGATTTGAAGCAACTGGGACTGGCGTTTCTCAACTATACGAGTACCCAGAAGGATATGAATCCGATCACGAGCCCTTTCGTCGGATCCCTGGATGTGTTGAAGCCCTATCTGGGGGAAAAGGAAAATCCCCGACTGGTGCCGACTCTGGAGAGCGGTAAGTACAAGATCTTCTGGAATGCACCTGCTAAACAGAGAATCCTCGCCTGCGAAAAGGATGCGGAAACCAAAGGGGGCTTAGTTCTTACTCGAATTGGCTCCGTGGAAAGAATGTCGGCGGAAGAAATTCAGAAGGCCATTGTCAAATAATCGGGAAAGGGAGGTGGCGTATGCGTCGATTACTCTTACTCGCCTGCCTGACGGTCGCTCTCCTGGGTTGCAAGAAGGAAGCGAAGGAGACGGAACCCAAAGCTAAGGCCATGAATCCGTTCGACCGGAGTGAGAAAACAGGTAATGGCGTGATCTCCGATGTGGCCCGCGCTCCCAAGCGAACCGTGGCCCAGAACGATATGCACAATCTTCACCTGTTGATCGAAACGATCTCCGGTGCCAGCGGTAATATGCCCGATGCGAACACGATTCTGACTTCCCTGAAGCAGGATCCGGATGCCAGAAAGATTGCCCAGTATATTGAGGAAGGCTGGATAATCCTGACTGGAATAAAACAGCGGGAAGGGGTCTGGGCCTACGAAAAAGAGGCTTTGACTACCCGCGGCTTCGTGGTGACCAACAGCGGCGTGGAGATGTTGAGCAAGGAAGAGCTTCAAGCGAAGCTTCGCTGAGGTTCGAAGAATTCAAAGCGAGCGGAATGGTTGGATTCCAGGGATCGAAGAGAGACATATGGCAACGGTTTACGTCAATAACAAGGCGATAGACATCGGCAACGAGCGGCTTAACTGCGTGCAGGCCGCGGAGAAAGCCGGTGTTCTCGTTCCGCACTACTGCTACCACCCCGCGCTTTCGGTCGTGGCCAGTTGCCGCATGTGTCTGGTCGAAGTTGGTGAAAAAAAGCCGGATGGCACCATCGCTATGCAGCCCAAGGTCGTGCCCGGCTGCCAGACTCCCGTCAAAGACGGTACGGTTATCGTTACCGACAGTCCCAAAGCCAAGGCCGCCCAGGGGGATACGCTGGAAGGGCTTTTGCTCAATCATCCGCTCGATTGCCCCGTTTGCGATAAGGCCGGCGAGTGCAAGTTGCAGGATTACTCCTTCCAGTTCGGGCATGCCCAGTCGCGCATGATCGATCAGAAGAATACGCCTCCGAATAAACCGGACATCAGCGAAAAGATCACTTTATTCACCGACCGCTGCATCCTCTGTACTCGCTGCGTCCGCTTCACCCGGGAAGTCGCCGGTACCGCCGAATTGACGGTGGTCGGCCGCGGCCACCACGAAGAAATAGATATTTTTCCCGGCGAGCCGCTGGCCAACAAACTGTCGGGGAACGTCGTCGATCTTTGCCCGGTCGGCGCCCTCGGTTCCAAGGACTTTCTGTACAAACAACGCGTCTGGTATCTCAAGGAAGAAGACAGCGTTTGCCCGAACTGTTCGACCGGCTGCAGCATCCAGGTCGATTCGAACAAGGATATCGTCTTCCGGCTGCGGCCGCGTTTCAACCCGCTGGCGCAAGGGCACTTCATGTGCGATGAAGGCCGTTACGGGTATCACTACATCAATTCGGATACCCGATTCGGCAAACCACTCGAACAGATTGAAGTGGGGCAGTTCAAAGCCGTAAGCTGGCAGAATGCCCTCAGCGGCATCAAAAAAGAGTTTCTCCTGGCCGGACAGGAACATTCCGATCAGCTCTACGCGATTTTGTCGCCATTTCTGACCGTCGAGGAAGCCTATCTGGCGGCGAAATGGTTCAAAATGATTTCGCCGAATTCCAAGCTCGCGCTGGGGGCGGTTCCCGTTCACGGCGAGAACGATACTTATCCCAAGGATCGTCGCGGCAATGCTACCAGCACCGTGAAATTCACGATTCGGGCGGAAAAAGCTCCGAATCGACTGGGTGTGGAAGCGGTGTTGAAGCATTTCGAAGGAGAAGTGATCACTTTCGATCAGGTAGTTGAAGCCGTGAAGAGGAACGAAGTACAAGGTCTGTTCCTCACCGCGGGTTATCCGGACTCCAAGACGATCGACGATTATCAGGCCGACCGACTGGACGATGTGAAGCTGCTGGTAACGCTCGATCTGTTGCCGAGCACGGTCGCCTCGGGTTCGAAATATATTTTGCCGGCCACGAGTTTTGCGGAAAAAGAAGGCACCTACGTCAACTACGCGGGATTGGCTCAAGGCCTCAAGCGAACGGTGAAAGCTCCGAAGGAATGCCGTCCGGAAGCCCAGATTTTCATGGATTTGCTTGGACTTCCCGGCCTCTACAACGCTCAAACGATTCGGGAAATGATCGCTCGCGAAATTCCCTATTTCGCCCCGCTGGCGAAGGGGATTGGCGAATATGGTGTGAAGCTGGGGACCTGAAAAGCAGGAAGGGTCGACACGCGGATGCTCGCCGATTTGGCGGAAATCCCTAATCATGGGAAAACATGAGTACAGAGCATTTAATCTACACGCTGATATCGATCCTCGCGATCATGTTCGTCATCCTGAATTCGGTGGCGGTGCTGACGCTGGGCGAACGCAAGATCTCCGCGTTCATGCAGGACCGCCTGGGTCCTAATCGCGTCGGACCTTATGGGCTACTGCAGCCGATGGCCGACGGTATCAAGATGTTCTTCAAAGAGTGGGTCGTTCCCAAAAGCGTCGACAAACTCTTCTTCGCTCTGGCACCGGTGCTGGCCGCCTCCGTGGCTTTTCTGTCGTTTGCGGTAGTCCCTTTCGGGCCGACCCATCCGACACCGACGCCCCTCCGAATTGTCGAAGAAGCTGACCTCACCGACGCGGTTAAGGGCACTCCGCTCGATCGGGTTTTCACGAGCGTCGAGCAGGCTCTGCCGGTCTACCAAAAAGAAGCGGAAAAAGACGAATCGACCTGGAACTTCGTTATCGCTCCCCGCATGGACATCGGCATTCTGTTCGTTTTCGCCATCGGCAGCCTGACGGTTTACGGCATCATCCTCGGCGGCTGGTCGGGGAACAACAAGTATTCCTTGCTCGGCTCGCTGCGTTCTTCGGCCCAGATCATCAGCTACGAAATTCCGCTGGGAATGTCGATTCTGGGCTTGCTGCTCTACACCGGCTCATTGAATCTCGAACGAGTGATCGACTGGCAGGTCAACAACGGCTGGTTTATTCTCTATCAGCCGCTGGCGTTTCTATTGTTCATGACCTCGGTCTACGCCGAGTGTAACCGTCTGCCGTTCGACTTGCCCGAGGCCGAGCAGGAACTGGTGGGGGGCTACCACACCGAATACAACTCATTCGGTTTCGCCCTGTTCGCCATGGGCGAATATACCCACATGATCACCACCAGCTTCCTGATGTCGATCGCATTTTTCGGAGGCTGGCACTTCCCCGGCCTCTCCGATATCGGCGGTCTGATCGGAGTGCTGATCAAGTTCGGGATTCTGGGCGCCAAAGCCACGATCTTCCTGTTGCTGTTCCAGCTGGTGCGCTGGACCATTCCCCGGTTCCGCTTCGATCAACTGATGGGACTGGCCTGGCAGGTGCTCATTCCGCTTTCGATTCTCAACCTTCTGGCGGTGATGATCGTTCGGGAATTCAAACTGCCGATCTGGGTGATGACGGTGATTTCTTCCGTGCTGTTTTTGAGTGCGGCTCTGGCTTCGACGAAGGATTCCAACAAACCCCGACGTCGAGTGATAAAGGTGCCGAGCGAACCGCGTGAAGTGGTGAAAGTTTAAGGGTGTCCGATGGCAACGACTGAAAAAGATGTTCGCTGGGTGGAAGAGCCTAAAGTAGGATTCTGGGAACGGCTGTACGTTCCCGCCATCCTTCAGGGCCTTTCGATCACCTCGAAACACATGACGCACAAGCCTCTGACGGAGCAGTACCCCGAACAGGAGCCGGAGTTGCCGCCGAACTATCGCGGCGTGCATCGACTGAACCGGGATACCGATGGCCGGGTCCGCTGCGTGGCCTGCTACATGTGCGCCACCGCCTGCCCGGCGAACTGCATCGATATCGTGGCCGCCCCGGCACCCAAGGAATGGACCGACCGGGAAAAATACCCGGCGACCTTCTGCATCGACGAACTGCGTTGCATCTACTGCGGCATGTGCGAAGAAGCCTGTCCTGTGGATGCGATCGAACTGACCAGCCTGTACGATCTGACGGGGTTGAGTCGCGAGCAGATGATTTTCGACAAGGAAAAGCTGCTGAGCGTTTTCGATCATACTTCCAAGACCGGCAAAGATCCGGTTCGATCCTCGGGTAGCAAACTGGGTCCGGCGGCGGAACTGCCAGTTATCAAATAGGAATTCGCGGGTCTCCCGAAAGGGACTCTTTCAAAGGTGGATATGCTTTTCGCTGAAATCTATACCGGCAACCCGATGAACTGGGGCGTAGTCGTCCCGGTCGTCTTCGGGTTTGTCACGATCTGGCTGATGCTGCCCAGCCCGCAGCGCAAGCCAATCGTCTGGCCTGCGATCTGTGGCATCGCTGCCCTGGTCGGCGTTGCCATTTACCTGTCGCAAGGAATCGGTCACGGCATCGACGACGTGGTGGAGAATCTTCTCTTCACCAGCTTCTCGACCCTGGCGGTCAGCTTTGCCGGTCTGATGATCGCCCAGCGCAATCCGGCGCGAGCGGCCATCTGCTTCGCGCTGGTGGTGCTTAGCGTTTGTGGACTGTTCCTTTTGCTGGCGGCGCCATTTCTCATGGCGGCCTCGATCATCATCTATGCCGGGGCGATCATCGTAACCTTCCTGTTCGTGCTCATGCTTTCGCAACAGCACGGCATGACCGATGCCAACGACCGCAGCCGGGAGCCCTTCCTGGCTTCTTTAGTCGGCTTCGTGTTTTTGGGCACCCTGCTGGTGGGTCTGCAACGGGTCTACTCCGAAAAGGGTATCGACGCCCCGATTAATATGTGCAACCACTTTGCCGAGGCCGACGCCCTGGACGAGAATTTCAAGAATCCGGGCTTCGTCGAATCTTTCCTGCAAAGCATCATTTCGGTGAAGGAACGGCTGGCCCTGTCGATGCCAGTCCAGGATAAGGACAAGAAGGAATATCTTGCCCCGGCCGATGCGGTGACGAAAATCGAATCCGCCATAATCAATCTGCGAAACGAATTCTCCGGCAAGCCGAACCTCGGGGAGGTAAAGGCCAATTGCCGGGAAATCGCTAACCAGTTGAACTACCTGAAGGCCGTTCGCGAAGGGACTTTGAACCCGAATACCGATGTTCATACGTCGGCGAACAGCGTCTCGAAAGTCGTCGTGACCGACCCGAGCCATCCCGCCTCGGCGAATCGCCTGCCCGCCGCGAACGTGGCGGCTCTGGGCCGTTCGTTATTTACCGATCACCTGCTGGCCATCGAACTGGGGGGCACTTTGTTGCTCGTTGCCACGATTGGAGCCATCGCGATTGCCGGAACCCGGCAGGAGCGAGCCAAAGTATGATACCGGTTTCTTACTATCTCACGGTCGGGGCCATTCTGTTCTGCCTCGGGCTGATCGGCTTCCTGACCCGCCGGAACATGATCGTATTGTTCCTGTGCGCGGAACTGATGCTTCAGGGCGTGGCGTTGAACTTCGTCGCCTTCTCCCGCCATCACGGCAATATGCATGGTCAGGTGTTCGTGCTGTTCATCCTCACCGTCGCCGCTTGCGAAGCCGGTTTGGCCCTCGCTCTGATCCTGATGCTTTACCGGCAGAAAAAATCTTTGGATATCAGTCTCTGGCAGTCTTTGAAGGAAGCGGAAGTGGCACCGATTCGCGATACCGAGCCGTTCCCCGATCAGGAACCCGCCCCGGTTTATCCGAAACTGGCCCCGGCTGGCGTCGAACCGAAGCGGGACGAGGAGGTGATTCGTGTTTGAACCCTCGAATCTGCTCCTGTACATCCCGCTTTTCCCACTGATTGGTGCAATCATCGCGGCCCTGCTCGGTGGCTCGCCGCTACGGAAACTTGCAGCCCTTCCGGTGATCCTGGGAACGATCGCTTCGTTCAACGTGGTCCTGGCACTGCTGGCAAAACTCCCCGCAGACACCCATAGCTTACGCAATAATGCGATCACCTGGTTCGCGGCCGGTCCAGTGCAGGTGAATCTGAGCCTGGCGGCCGATCCACTGACTTTGACTTTTCTTCTGGTGATCACTTTCATCGGCGCTTTGATCGTTTTGTTCAGTATCGGCTATATGTCCCACGACACAGCCTATGCCCGGTTCTTTGCCGTGGTCGGTCTGTTCCTCGCAGCCATGTGCCTGTTGGTGCTCGGCGATAATTTCCTGGTCATGTTCGCGGGCTGGGAAGGTGTGGGCGTTTGCAGCTATATGCTGATAGGCTACTGGTACGCCAAGCCCTCCGCGGCGGCCGCGGCCCGAAAAGCCTTCCTGGTGACCCGTCTGGGAGACGTCGGCCTGATTCTCGGTATTGCGCTGCTCTGGTCGCTCTCGAACTACAGCATCGAATATTCCAAAGTCTTCACTGCCGAGAATTTGGAACAGATTAAGAATAATCATCCGCATCTGCTGGCTCTGTCCTGCCTGTTGATTCTGTGCGGAGCGGTCGGTAAATCGGCCCAGTTCCCGCTGTATGTCTGGTTGCCCGATGCCATGGAAGGTCCGACCCCGGTGTCGGCGCTCATCCATGCCGCGACAATGGTGACCGCAGGCGTCTACCTGCTGGCCCGCTGCTCCCCTCTGTTCGCTTTGGCGGAAGGGGTCCAACTGATCGTGGCCACGCTGGGCGGGATCACGGCGCTGCTCGCCGCCTTCATAGCAATTACTCAACAAGATCTGAAACGAGTGCTGGCCTACTCGACCGTTAGCCAGTTGGGCTACATGTTCATGGCCCTCGGTTGCGTCGGTGTGGTTCCGGCTCAAATCGCCGCGACGGCCGCCGTGTTCCACGTCTTCACGCACGCTTTCTTCAAAGCCGTGCTGTTCCTCAGCGCCGGTTCGGTGATGCACGCGATGGGCGATGTCATCGACATGCGGAAATTCGGCGGCTTGCGAAAAGTGCTGCCGCAAACGCACTTGGCCTTCCTTTGCGGTGCCGCCGCTCTGGCCGGGCTGCCCTTGCTCTCCGGTTTCTGGAGCAAGGACATGATCCTGGAATCGCTGATCGAAGCGACCGGGGGTAGTTTCCCGCTGATGTATTGGCTCTTGTTCCTGGTGGGAATTCTGACCGCGGGGCTGACGGCGTTCTATACCTTCCGGGCTTACTTCCGTACTTTCCACGGCCCCGAAATCATTCCTGCCGAAGCGGGAGACCATGCCCATGAATCGCCAGCAATCATGACCTTGCCCTTAATGGTGCTGGCTTTCGGTGCAGTGTTCGCCGGCCTGATCGTCGAAGCCTTCGGCGGTAATTTCAGCCACTTCCTGGGAGAAACTCCGGTATTCCAACTCGCCGACGAGGGGGAACCGATTCACCACCATACCAACTGGTTCCTGATTCTGGGCAGTGTGGCCGTCGCCGTCAGCGGCGTTTATTTTGCCTATGTTCTGTACGGTCAGGGCGGGACGGTCAAGGCCGCCCCGTATGCCCGGCGCTGGAGCATGCTGTATGAGGCCTCGCGCAACAAGCTTTACGTCGATGAGATCTACAACCTGATTTTCGTGGTGCCGTTCAACCTGCTGGCCCAGGCTTGCCGGGGCTTAGAGTCGCTGCTTTACGATGTCGTTCGTCTGATCGCCACGCTGCCGAAGTATGTCGCCGATCTGTTCCAGCCGATGCAGAATGGTCTGGTGCAGTTCTACGGATTGTCCATGGTTATGGGGGTCGTCGCCTTTATCGGCTATCTGATCCTCTGGGCGGGGAAATAGTTCACAACTCTACCTGAGATTTGAATGCTGAGTGCGGAAACAATTCGATCGCTTTTGCCGGTGCTGTTCGGTCTGCCTCTGGTGGCCGCACTGATCGTCAAACTATTTGGACAGAAACAGTCCCAGGCGCGAAGTCTGGCTCTGGTGTTCGCTCTGGTTCACCTGGGTCTGACGGTCGATGTGATTCTATCGGCGTATCTGCCCCTGAATTCCCGTCCGCTCGATCCGAATCCTGTGACGCGCCACAGCCCGATTTTCCTGCCGGAATTTGTGCCGGGTGATCCGGGCAGCGGCCATAAAGCTTCGGAGATTATCTCCACCGATGTGGATTCGCACACGACGACGTACAACTTGCTGCGATTCAGTGATGTGGATGCCACAGGGGCTTTGAAGAATCCCAAAATGAAGAGCATTCAGTTCTTCATCGGTCTGGATGGTTTGAATGTCTGGATGCTCGGGCTAACCAGTCTGATCATGCTTTCGATCGTGCTGGTGTCCTGGTCGGGCATCCAGGAAAACGCCGGCTCGTTCTATGCCTGGATATTCGCATTGCAAGCGGGGGCAATCGGTGTGTTTCTCGCCTTCGACATCATTCTTTTCTACGTTTGCTTTGAATTAACGCTGATTCCGCTCTTCTTCCTGATTGGCAATTGGGGCGTGGGTCCCACCCGCCGGGAAGCGGCCCGCAAACTCTTCCTCTACACTCTGGGCGGTGGATTGATCACGCTGGTCGGTATCGCGGGTGCGGTACTGATGGTCTACAACCACACGGGAATCCTGACCTTTTCAATTCCCGAACTGTCGGAGAGCGTTTCGCAGATGCTCAGCAAGGCGGACGGCAATACCGTCGCCGGTGCTCGGACTTTGCAGATCTTCCTGTTCCTGGCTCTGGCCGTCGGATTCGCGGTCAAGATTCCGCTGGTGCCATTGCACACCTGGCTGCCGGGGGCTTATTCGGAAGCGCCCATCGGTGTTACGGTCATGCTCTCGGCGATTCTCGCCAAGATGGGAACTTTCGGCCTCTTGCGAATTTGTCTGCCGCTGGCTCCCGATGCGACCTTGGTCGTCGGGGTGCCCTTGCTCGGTGTGATGGGAGCGGTGGGCATCGTCTACGGTGCATTCTGTGCGTTCGCTCAAAGCGACTTCAAAAAACTGGTTGCTTACAGTTCCGTAAGTCACCTCGGTTTCGTTGCTCTGGCCCTGGTGGCCTTCAATCATGAAGGCATGTCCGGGGGCATGCTGCATATGGTCAACCACGGCCTCTCGACCGGGGCGATGTTCATTCTGGTGGGTCTGCTAATCGACCGCTACGGGACGACTCGCATCGTGGATTACTCCGGTATGTGGGCCAAGCTACCTAAGCTGACCTTCTTCATGATGGTGATAGCCCTGGCTAGCGTCGGTCTGCCCGGTCTGAACAACTTCATCTCGGAAATGCTGATGCTCTTCGGGTTGTTCGATCTGCGCAACGCCAACGTCACCACCATTTCTTTTGGAGTGGTGGGAGGCTTCGGCATCTTCCTCAGTGCCTGGTACACGCTGACGCTGGTACAGCGCGTCTTCTTCGGCCCGCTGCGCGAACCGGCTCCCGCCGTGCAGGGCGCGATCGTTAAAGATCTGAATCGCCGGGAATACTGGGCCATTGCCCCTTTGGCTCTGGGTTGCCTGCTTTTGGGAATTTTCCCCCAGGTCATTCTGACGACCATGGATCGGGATATCAAGGCCTTGACGATAGTCGCCGATGAAGCACGGCATCGTGCAGACCACGGCAAGTAAGCTTACACGCGGACACTACATTTGATTTTTGAGAGAGACATGCTCGAACTGTTTGCTGCAACCCCGACGCTCATCGATGTCAAAGTCGATCAAACGCTGCGCTCGGTATTTCCGCTGATCGTTCCGGAACTGATCCTCCTGGCGACTGCCTGCGTTCTGTTCCTGCTGTCAACGGTGAAGTCGAACCGCGTCGTCGCTGCCACCATATCCGTACTCGGTCTACTCACCGCATTGAACGTTCATCTGTTTCTGATCGATCAATCCAAGCATGCCGAGGCTTTGATACCGACAGTCGCACCGATACTGGGCGATTCGTTGGCCCACTTCGTTCGCGGGGTGTCTCTGGTGGCCGGGCTTTTGCTGGTGCTGATGGGCTGGAACGATACCAGTGATCGGCGAGCCGCCGACCACTATGCCTGCCTGTTGTGCGCGATTACCGGTCTTTCACTGGTCGCTAGTGCCAACGATCTGATTTTTCTCTTTCTGGCTCTGGAACTGATCAGTATCCCGACTTATGTCCTGCTTTATCTGCCGCGCTACGAAGATCAGGTTTCGCAGGAAGCCGCGATCAAATACTTCCTGATGAGTATTCTTTCCTCGGCCATGCTGCTGTTTGGCTTCAGCTACCTGTATGGGCTGACTGGCACCACGAACCTCAAGGCTCTGGTGGAAATTCTGCCGCGCATGGTCGCGGGCGATCAGGTGAATATGGCCTTGATTGCCATCGTGCTCTGTCTGGCCGGTTTAGGCTTCAAGATTACTGCGTTCCCGTTCCACTTTTATGCCCCGGATGTGTATCAGGGGGGACCGACGGGTGTCGTGGCGATGCTGGCGTTCGTTCCCAAGATGGCGGGGTTTGTGGCTCTGACGAAATTATTTGGTTCCTTCGCCGAAATGATGGAAGCTTCCCCGGTGTTTATCCAGAGACTGATGCTGTTGCTCTGGATCTTCTCCGCGGTCACCATGACCATGGGGAACGTACTGGCTCTTTTGCAAACCAACCTCAAGCGCATGCTGGCTTATTCCAGCGTGGCCCATACTGGCTATATGCTGATGGGGCTGGCGGTTCTCCCCACTCAGGCTTACCGAGCGGAAGGAAGCACCGCCGTGATTCAGGGGAACGAAGCGATTTACTTCTATCTGATTTGCTACGGAATCATGACGATCGGTGCGTTCGCCAGCATTGCTTACTTGAATTCGAGGGAACGGCCGGTCGAAACGATTGAAGATTTGTCCGGCTTACACGAAACGCAACCCTGGTCGGCCGCTACGCTAACTCTGTTTTTGTTCAGCATGATCGGCTTGCCCCTGACGGCGGGTTTCGTGGCCAAGTTCCTGCTGTTCCTCGGCGCCATGTCGACTCCGGCCGCCGCTCCGCTGAAAGGAATGTATCCGATCCTGGCTCTGGTCGCCGCCGTGAACGCCGCCATCGCCGCGTTCTACTATCTGCGGATCGTCGGCGTGATGTACCTGCGAAGTTCGTTCAATCCCGTGAAGCCAACTCCGGCCGGTTCGATTCAGATTTGCATTACCATTTGTGCTATTCTGACGCTGGTATTCGGGATCTTCCCCTCGGCTCTGTTCCAACAGGCGAAGGTCGCCGTCGGGCCCTAAAAAGCGGCTTTTAAAATTTCTGCAATACAAAGCGAATGATTCCGCCTCCTGCGTGCGGAGTTCATTCGCTTTTGTTTTTTTCTCCATTCTTGAAACTCGCTTATTATGAGAGCCTCAAATTTAGGCGGGAATCAATAAGCTCCGGCGCGCACTTTGTATATAGTGTTGAAAGGAAGCGATTGTACTGCTTCTCAGCCACGTTTCATTGATTGGTGAAGTGTCCATGCCACAATCCCACGCTTCTTCTGATGAACGCAGGAGTTCTCCTCGCGTTCGGCCTGCGCTCAATACCATCTTTCGGATCGAATCCGATGAGAAGAAGTCTAGACCCATAACTGGATTAGTCTGGGACCTGTCTCTCACCGGATTGAGCATGCTACAGGGAACTTCGCCGAAGCCGGGTGAGATTCTGGCCGGGGAGTTGATCCGGGAAGGGGTGGCGGAGCCCATACCGATTATCCTGCGGGTCATTCAGGTTCGTCTGGCCCCGGCGGGAGATTTTCTGGTGGGGGCACAATTTCTGCGACCGTTGAGCCCGGAAGAATTTCGCGTACTGGTCGAATCTTCGGCGAGCAATACCTGAGGAAGCTTGGCGACCATGTCCTCCCGATTTGTCGAGACCATTGCCGTTCAGCAGACCGATATCGACGTACAGGGACACGTCAATAATGTGGCTTTCCTGCGTCTGGTTCAGGATATTGCCGTTAAACATTGGCTGCATGTTGCTTCGGCCGAGCTGAAGTCCGCCTATACCTGGGTAGTCCGCAAGCACGAGATCGAGTATCTCTCGCCGGGCTTACCGGGCGACGAGCTCGAGTTGACCACTTGGGTCGGCGAACCTTCGGCCGCTACCTGGGAGCGATTCACGGAAATCAAGCGAGCGAGTGATAGCCGTTTACTGGTGAAGGCGCGCACGCTCTGGGTTTTACTGGATGCCGGGACCGGCCGACCCCGGCGCGTCGACCAGCGCTTTCTCGATAGCTTCACGGCTTCGCCATCCTAAGCCCTAATACAACGGTAGCTCTTTTGTAAAACCGTTTTCATTTTCAGATGATTTCGCTGGCCCGGTTTAGTACAATTTTCGCAAATCTCTTTTATCAATTCCTGGAAGCAAAATGCCTACCGTCATCAATGGAGTCGGAACCTGGTATTACGGAAAGCGTAACGTTCACGGCTTCAAGTCGATTTGCGAATTCTGCAATCGCGCGGGCGTTCTGGAATCGTACGATACGACGCTTTTCTTTGTCGTCGTATTCGTTCCCATTATCCCGCTCAATAAACAACGCATCATCAAGCGCTGCCCCAGCTGTCAGAAACATCGCGTGCTCGGTCTCAAGCAGTGGCAGAAAATAAAAAATGAAAGCGTGACGGAAGCCTTGGGTAAGGTGACTCAGAATCCGCACGACAGCGACGCCATCAGCAATGCCTTGTTGACCGCCAGCAGCTTCCAGGACGAGGAATTATTTGAAAAACTAATCGTCCTGAGCGAAGGAAAAACCGGCGATGCCAAGGTCCAGGCGGCCCTGGGCTCCGCGTACGGCTATTTCAATCGACGCGAGGAAGCGATTGAGGCGCTCAAGAACTCGCTGCGAGCCCGCGACGATAATTCGGTTCGAGAACTGCTGGCCGACAATTATCTGCGCAAAGGAGAACCAGAGAACGCGCGTCCTCTTTACCAGCACGTCTTCGATGAACGGAAGGGGGAGTCCGTCTGGCTTCCCAATAATGCGATAGAGACCTGTCAGCGGCTCGGCATGCATCAGGAAGCGCTCGAGATCATGGAGGCTCGGGAAGCCGCCTTCCCCGAATATGCGCGGCAGAAACCCTTTTTGAAACAGAAAGCGGTTTCGCAGAAAAATCTGACTACCGGTAAGCGGATCGCCACGGCACATCTGATCGACAGCGAGCAGGTTCGCAATCGTCCTACCAGCTCGAGCCGTCGGCCTTACATCGTACTTCCGGCCATACTACTTCTCGGATTTCTGATCTACGTCAGCATTGCTTTCTGGAAGGGGCAGAATCGCAAAATTTATCTCGTGAACGGCAGTTCCAAAGCTTACGAGGTAGCCGTGAATGGCGAGAAGGTCTCATTGAATCCAAATCGCGTGACGCCGTATACCGTTGCCGAAGGAACGGTCCGGGTCGAAGTGCCTGCCCCGGAATTGAAAATCGATGCTGTCGAAGGCCAGGTGGAAACGCCCTTCTGGGAACGGCCTTTCACCAATCCGGTCTTCGTCTTTAACCCGGATGGTCTGGGATTAATCGAGGAAGAAACCGCGACCTATGCCCTCAATAATCCGCCCCCCAATAGCGTACCTAACGTCCATTTCGGCAAGGGATTTTATCAGCTCATCCCGGTCGACTATGAATTCGAACCTTTCCCCGCGAGCCTGACGGTGAAGGGAAGCCAGACGGTTACCAAGAAGCGGGTGTACTTCGAGCCGGTGGGTACGACCGAAGCCCTGCTCAACCGATTGGAAACTATCCAGATACCGGCCGAGCAGATTGAACTCGCCAAACGGCGAGCCCGCTTGCAGCCCGACGATTTCGTCATGCTCGGTTGGCTGAAGCTGAAACTCCCGCCGGCTGAGATGGTGGACTTTCTCAAAGAGAGGCTCGAGGACAAGCCCATTCTGGTCGATTGGCACCGCGTCTATCAGATGTCGCGCTTTCAACTCGATCCCAAAGTCGATTTGCGTTCGGAATACGAACAGCGCGTCAAAAGTGATCCGAATCCGGATGCGAAATATTTACTCGCCCGTATTAGCGACGATCCGGAAGCCGC
Organism: Telmatocola sphagniphila; assembly: GCF_018398935.1. Taxonomy (GTDB): domain Bacteria; phylum Planctomycetota; class Planctomycetia; order Gemmatales; family Gemmataceae; genus Telmatocola; species Telmatocola sphagniphila. The sequence goes on from NZ_CP074694.1 coordinate 5,571,901, forward strand.
CCGGCTGATGGAAGAATCTTCGAAGAGTACGCCGCCCTCGGCGTATTCCCAGTATTCGCTCGGTTACCGCTATCTTGCGCTCGGGCAATTTCCCGAAGCGATTCAATGGCTCGACTCCGCCGTGAAGCTCAAGCCCGCCAATGTGCAGTTTCAAAATGTCCTCTGGAATGCGTATCTGGCCGCCGGGCAATACGATAAATTTCAGTCCGCTCTCGATCAGTCGAACGCCACAGCACCCACTGCTAGACTGTTATTGAAACTCCAGGCGGCCGCGCGGAAAAATGATCTGGTTCTGATGCAGAATCTGAGAAATCAATTTACGGCTCTGGTTCGGGGACCTGTTGCGAACCCGGCTATGAATCCTGCCCTGGCCAAACTCAATCAGGCGCTCGATTTGACCGTGGCCCTGGCGGCGGGAAACATCAATCGTTTCATGGCTCTGAGTCGCGACGTCGAAAGTCAATCGACCTTTGCTTATCAATTTCTGACCGAGAAATATCAGGAAGCTTCGACCTACATCGATGCCCGCGATGGGCGATCGGCGATTGAATATTGGGGCTTGTTGAATCTGGCCGCCCGCAAAAAGAAGAATCAGATTCTGGAGAACGAGTCCTGGAAGCAACTTCAGGAGTTGATGTCCCACGAGGATCGACAGCTGGCCCGGGCCGCTGAGCTGCTGAAGTCGAACGATGAATCGGCACCCAAACAACTGCTAAATCTGTACGTCGAACCCGACATTAAGCGAGTGTTGCTTCTGATTGCGGCGGATCGCACACCCAATCAAGCGACGGAACTACGAACCTTGGCGTTGAAGCTCAACTATATGCCGGATGTCACTGCGCTTTGCATAAAGAAAATCAGCGATGAGAAACCCGCCGTTAAACTCCCCCGCCGGCCGGATATCAAGTTGCCCGACAAAAAGCCTTAAGAGGGTGACCTGAACGAAGCGATCTTAATTGGAACAGTGTGAATCTCCGCGGACATATTTTCCCATTCCCTTGATCGAACCCGCGTCCGACGAGACAATAGCTAAATGTGCGGACGATTTACCCAATACAACCATCGACGTCTTCTGGCCCGGCTCCATCAACTGGGGCTCGACGAAGACGATATCGACAGTCCCTATTACAACCTCTCTCCCTCGCAGCTCATCCTGGCCGTGCGTCGGGTTATCGATCACAACGAAATTGCCCGGCTGCGCTGGGGCCTGATTCCCAGCTGGGCCAAAGATACTAGCATCGGCTACAAGACGATCAATGCCCGTTGCGAAACTATTCACGAAAAACCGGCCTTTCGCTCCGCCTTCAAACATCGCCGTTGTCTCATCCCGGCCGATGGCTTCTACGAATGGAAGCAGGTGAAGCCCAAGACGCCCTACTTTGTTTACCGGGCCGATAAAGAACCGATGGTCTTTGCCGGCCTCTGGGAAAGCTGGACCAGTCCCGAAGGGGAGATCATCGAATCCTGCTCGATTGTAACCACCGAAGCGAGCGAGATTATCAAGCCGCTGCACGAGCGCATGCCGGTGATGGTCGAACCGGAGAATTTCGAACGCTGGCTCGACCCGGCCATTACTACCCGGGAAAAATTAGAAGATCTTTTCCTCACGCCGCCCTCTCAATTGCTGGCGCTGCATCCGGTCAGTGCCTTGGTCAATAGCCCGCGCAATCAAGGGCCGGCGCTGATCGAGGCCGTGGAGGAACCGACCCAACAGGGTTCTTTATTTCCTGATTAATCCTTTCAATATCTTCGCATTCACAAATTAAAGTTTGTTATTAGTTTTCTCATGTCCTTAGTTCGCGTTCTCTCGGCGCGTCATTTGCATTCTTTTCCTCCCGATCGCCCCGATGTTCGCACTGAGCGGGATTGCGCACTCGTTTGCTCAAGAATGAAAACCGTGACTCCTAAAAATACTCCCCCGGATCCCATTCAGACCGCTTCAGAAGACTCTTTTCCGGGAAGCGATTCTCCCTCTTGGACTCCATTAACGGGCGTCGGCTCTCCCGGGAGAGAGCACCCCGTTACCGAACCGCCACACAACACGGATGTCGAGACGGAGAATGCGCAGAAACCCGCTGCCACCGAAAAACTCAGGGAATAATTATCCGGGTGTCTAAGTATGAGCACTCTGAATCTGAATCTCTCTCCGGATCTCAAAGCATACTTTGCCGAAGAGCGCCGAGCGATCGACGAATCCTGTCGGTTACCAGTGCTGGTTTTTTTCGGCAGCGCGTTGGTCTGGTTGATTGTCGGCACACTACTCGGGTTAACCGCTTCGCTGAAGATGCACACGCCCGATTTTCTCGCCGACCATAGCTGGCTGACCTTCGGACGAATTCGACCGGCGCATTTGAACATGGTCACCATGGGCTGGGCGTCCAGCGCGGGCCTCGGTTGTTCCATCTGGTTGATGTGCCGTCTGTCGCGAATTCCTTTGATCTATCCCCGCATTCTTTTGATTGCCGCACTATCCCTCAATCTCGGGATGATTATCGCGCTCGTGGGAGTTCTCTCGGGATTCAGTCAGGGGGTGGAATGGCTGGAGCCGCCCCAGATTGTAGCGCCCTTCATGACTACCGCTCTCGCCCTCGTCTCGGCCTGGCTTATCGCCACACTCAGGAAACGGCGGGAAAAACACATCTACGTCACCCAATGGTACATCTTCGGCGCAATGTTCTGGATGCCCTGGATGTACACGGTCGCCCAACTGGTAATTTTTGGTATTCCGGGAGTGATGGATCCTGCTCGCGGCGTCGTTCAAGCCACCTGCAACTGGTGGTTTGCCCACAATTTTCTCGGCCTCTGGCTGACTCCGATCGGGGTCGGCGCGGCCTACTATATCATCCCAAAAATTGTCGGCCGGCCGGTGTATAGCTATCACCTGAGCATCATCGGATTCTGGGCTACCGCACTTTTCTACAGCTGGGTGGGCATGCATCATCTCATCGGTGGGCCGCTGCCGGCCTGGATGGTGACCGCCTCCATCGCCGGTTCCATACTGATGATCATCCCGGTGATGGCCGTGGCTCTCAATCATCACATGACCATGTGGGGTCATTTCCAGCAGCTGGTCTACAGCCCGGCCCTTCGCTTCGTCGTATTCGGAGCCATCACTTATACGGCCGTCAGTATTCAAGGTTCGTTCGAAGCGTTACGCGATATGAACGTTATTACGCACTTCACCCACTACACCATTGCGCACGCGCATCTCGGGGTCTATGGCTTTTATTCCATGGTGATGTTCGGCACCATGTATTACATCGTGCCGCGCTTGACCGGCGTGGAATGGGCATCGGCCAAATTAATTCGCCTGCATTTCTGGAGCACATCTTTCGGCATAACCATCTATTACACCAGTCTGACTTTAGGGGGCTGGTACCAGGGACAAGCCCTGATTGCTGTAAACGAATTGAATCAACCGACTCCCTTCATTGAAATCGTACGCTACACGCAACCGTATCTGATCGGCCGCAGCATCGGCGGCTCCCTGATGGCTATCGGCCATTTCGTATTTGCCTATCTGTTCGTAGTTAATGTCTGTCGCTTGGGGCCGGTCAATGGGGGGCCGACTTATTTTGTGCCGCATGCTCAACCTTTAGCGGTCAGCGATCAGCAGTCAGCGGTCAGCTATTAGCTAGTAGCGGTCAGCGATCAGCGATCAGCGGTCAGCATTGAATAAACCATTGCCTTTGGTCAGTAACGCTTGAGCGTGAACAATTAGCATTTCCTAGCTGAAAGCTGAAAGCTGAAAGCTCTATATATCCTCCTCAATCAATATCGGCTGACGGTCGGTCCGGGTCATCACCCGGTAGTAGCGGGAAGGCTCCTTGCAGACGACGTAAACGTGCGGGATCTGATTTTGATCGCGAACCAGTATTCCCTGTATTCCCTGCCGGACGGGGTACCAGACGCCGTTGGCTAAAGCGAGATTTGCCAGGATGCGCACTCCTTCCGGCTGACAATTTCCCCAACGTCCTTCGTCGAGACTCTGTTTCCAGGTCCAGCCGGTTTGCGGCAAAGCACAACGGCGGTCGATATTGCCCCAGGGGACGATTTGAAACTCTCCTTCGTACCAAATCGGTAGCAAGCGCACGGCGTCCAGCCAGAGAAAACGAAACTCCTGGATGCCCGGCCCGCGCGAGTAGAGCCGTTTACGCAGTCGGAAGCGTTCGACCAGCTCGGGCGGAATTTCGCATTCGAGAAGTGCCACGCCGTTCATCAGAAACAGGTCTTTCCTTTAATGTCGCAGATGTCGAAGGAGTGGGTGGTATCGGAATAGATTTCCCGAAGCGGCAATGTGGCCGCACTGCGCACTGCAAAGCGGCCGATGCGTTCGTTGATTTTCTTTTTGATCTCGGCCACCGCCTTGGCCGGTTCTTCGGGCGGTGGAAACAGACTGGCCTGACGGCAACCGGCCCGGCGCAGGTCACCGGCAATAACGTGCATATGCGTGGCCACCCAGCCCGGGCGATAAGCTCGCGCCAGGGCCACCTTGGCCGATTCCAGCAGTTCATCGAAACGATCGGTCGGGCCATCCAACGGCCCTTCACCCCCCAGCGACGGCCGATCGTCGGCATAGCTGAGAAACAGCGTCAGTTTCCCGGCGTGCACCTGATACCAGTTCAATTCCTCGATCAGGCGTTCCACATTGCGGACCAGCCAGGCGTGCAGCACGCGCGGATCGTAAACCTTCCCGGCCATGCTTCCGCCGCGGGAGAGGAATTTGTGGGGCGTCCGCTCGGTATTGATGCGAATGACCGGCTCGCCGCGCAGTTCGTACCAAAGTCCTTCGCCGACTTTAGTGATCAGTTGCAGAATCAGTTTGCGGTCGGCATTGATGAAATCGAGGCAGGTCCGAATGCCTCGATCCATCAGGGTTTTTGCCCGGCGCGAAGCGATGCCGGTGATTTCGGAAACGGAAAGTCGGGCGAGCAGTTCCCGTTCTTCCTCGGGCGTGAAAAGGGCCTTGGCTCCGAAGGGTTTGGCCGTGTCGCTGATCAGTTTGGCCAGGGTACGCGAGCGGGCGACGCCGATGGTCACTGGCACGCCGATCTGATTAGAAATCTCCTGCTGAATCTTCTGGGCAAGTAGCTGAGGGGAAGGATCGTCCACGGTGAAGAAAAATTCATCGATACTGTAGAATTCCGAACAGGAGGAATATCGCCGGACGATTTCCAGCATGTCTCGCGAAAGTACTTCGTACCAGCGAAAATCGCGCTTGACGTAAATACCTTCAGGGCAAAGGGCTTGCGCTTCCCAGACGGTCGTTCCGGTTTTAACACCGGCCGCTTTCATTTCGTAGCTCTTGGCAATGACGCACGCTCCCTGATTGCCCAGCACTCCGACCGGTTTGCCGCGCAGCCAGGGGAAGCGCACCCGCTCGGCCGAGACGTAAAAGCAGTCTGCATCGAGATGGGCAATCAACGGTCTGGCCATGTTCCATTCCTTCCGTAGCGGAATGTATACAGGTTTATACTACTACAGTAATATGTCAAGCGCCGTTGCGGAAGTCAAAAAAAACGGGGAAATGGGATAAGTGGGCGTTCAGAAGAGAGGGGTGGGTACGATTGTACCCACCGGGGGAGAACAAATGTTTACTTCGCTTCAGCTTCTTTGACGAGCGTTTCCAGAGCTTCATCGAGGGCTTTCCATTCGGCATCGGTATCGGGCGAACCGAGGAAGCGATGGCGAATGACGCCCTTGTGATCGATCAGAATGATGGTCGGCCAGCCCTGGACTTTCCAGTCCTTACTGATGTCGCCGGCCGGGCCTTTTTCGCCGTTCCAGAAAGAGCGGTAGTTGATCTTCTCTTCTTCGATGCGCTTGGCTAATTTTTCCTTGTCGCGATCGCTGTTGACGCCGACGAGCACGAACGGCTTGCCTTCGTATTTTTTGACGGTCTTGACGTTGTGTGGAACCATCTGCATGCAGGGGCCGCACCAGGTACCCCAGAAGTCGAGCATGATCACTTTGCCTTTGAAGTCGCTGAGCTTCAAGGCTTTGCCTTCGGTATCTTCGGCGGAGATTTCCAGCGGTTTGCCACCCGGTAAGAGATTCTTGATCATGTAAATATTGTCTTGAGCATCTTCGCCCATCTTTCGGCCGGGGTACCATTCGACATCCGCGAATTCGCGCTCGAGCTGTTCCCAGAGCTTCAACGAGGCGACCGACTTTTCCTTGACGTCTTTTTCAGAAGTCAGGTAGTTCACGCAGTCATCGGTAAGCTGACTGGCCATGGTCCGCAAGGACAAGGCTTTAACTTTCTTGTCGGGACTCTTGGCATAAACTTCCTTGAGGAAGGCAGTCGATTCTTTGCCGAGTGCGAAGGAGATCATCATGACCGCGTTGGCCATTTTCGGATTGGTGAGGTGATGCTTGCGGAGAATCTCGATGGCTTCCTTCCCCTCTTTCGAATCGCGAACGGAAGAGAGGATGAAGAGCGCACCGTCGAAACCGACATCGTCATCGGGCTTGGCCTTGACCAGATTCATCATGGCCGGGACGTATTTCTTGGGAGCGGCCCGGTACCCTTCGAGCGCTTTATTCTTGGCATCTTTGTCTTTCGATTCCCGGTAGGTTTTCAGGAATTCCTGCTGAGCCGTTTGAGACTCTTTGACGATCGATTTGTATTCTTCGGTTCGTGTGGGAGTTTCGCTTTTTTTGGCTTCCTCTTTGGGTTTGTCCTGAGCGAAAGCGATACCGACCAGCAGCAACGCTACCAGTCCCGTTGATAAACGACGCATGTGCACATCCTCGGATGAATGAAGTTGTCGATATTAGAAAGATAGCGATTTAACTGTTGAAGTGATATATGGTCGAATTTTGATCAGTAACTATTTGCGATTGTAATGCGCGGAACCGCATGCTATCGTCGGTGAAGATGACGATTTCCCATAGAATAACTATCCCTTTTTAAGAAAGAAATAAAATGAAAAAGTTTCTAGTAGCGTCGATGGGTCTGGCCCTGGTGTGCGGTTTGGGCATCCAAGGTAATGCTCGACTGGTGTCGCAGGAAATCGCGAAAGCCCAGGAGAAGAAAGTGCCCACCGAAGAAGACAAAATCAAACACAAAGCTCTGATGGCTAAGAAACTGGCTTTATCCCAGGATATTCTGAAGGCTCTGGTGCTCAACGATCTGCCTGAAGCCAAGGTGCGCGCGGAAGATCTCATCAAGCTTCGTAAAGAAGCGGCCTGGATGATGAAGATCAAGAAAGATCAGTTGGCCGATTACAACACCTTCAGCAACGATTTCACCCGAAGCGCGGAGAAAGTTATCAAGTCCTGCAAGGAAAATAATCTGGATCGGGCCAAATTCGGTTATCTGGAAATGACTCTCGCCTGTTTCAACTGTCATGCGGCTTGCCGGGACATGCTGGAAATCAAGAGCGACCTTCCGAACCTGGAAGTCCTGAAAAAGTGATTTCGCCTAAAAGCTCATTGGACTGAATTAATTATGCCCGTTGAGTGCCGCGAAGTATCCCAACGGTCCTCGCGGCTTGGCGTTGAATTCTTCTCGGTTGGATCGGAATTGGCGAATCGCCCAGCCCCAGTTCCACTCATTGCTATCGATATAATGCAGCACCAGGAGATTCTTCAACTCTTCGATTTCCGCGAAGCTCATCTCGGCGGTGTCTTTCAAAAAAGTCGATATATCCAGATTTCCGCGAATCTCCGCATGCCAGCGGTCGAGTAGCCGGCGTCGCAGCGATTCGTTGGGTTTCTGAAACATCAGAACGATATCGATGCGTCCGGGGCGCCGGAAGGCCGGATCGATCCGATCCAAGGGGCAGTTTGTCGCGAAAATATAAACGACGCCTTCCTTCTGAGTCATTCCATCGAGCGCGTTGAGAAAGATGGATTGATCGTCGGCGGCCGGGGCGTTATCCCGATTGCGTAAAGCCATATCCATGTCGTCGAAAAAGACGATTCCGCAATCTTCCACAGTGAACAATTCGCCAATCGAATCGATGGGATTCTGCGAACACCGTGCTGTTTGATAAGCTTCGGCTGTAACCTGCTTCCATTCCCAGCTGCGCTCCAGGCATTCCTGCATTAACCACCGGCAGACGGATGTTTTGCCGTTGCCGGGTGGGCCGTATAGGAGCAAACCTCGTTTTGGTCGTCCGCCGAATTCCTTGATGCGATTGAGATTTTTCGGATCCAGGTAGCCGATGGTATTCTGCCAGATGGTTTTCTGAATTTCCGCTTCCATGACTGGCGGTGGATTCTTTTTGTCCGGCTGTCGGAAAAGCCGGTAGGCCACCCGATATAAGCGAAGGTAGTCTTCCTTTCCGACGATGAATAATTTGACGCAACGTTGCGAGGCCTTACCTTCATCCAGTAGAGCCTGAATTCTCGCAAACGGAATTCCTTCAATGCGATAGCCGCGCACCCCGAAAGTTACGCCGGCGTGCGTGCGGCGAAAATAGGGATTCCAATCCCGCACGAGCAATCCTTCCAGGGGAAGAACCGGCCCGCGCGTCGAATGTTCCATCAAATCGCTGAAGAAATAGCTGGGATCGAAGGCCACGGGATCCTTGATGCCCGCAATCCGCCCGGCCTGTTCGATCGTCTTTTTCTGATCCGCAGCGTAATGCTGCATATTGTTTGTTAAACCCATGCAATCTAGACCTCGGGGGTCGCCAGCGGGTTCGCAGAATCAAAAAAAACGTTCGTCGAGTCGAAAGCTAAATAGATTCCTCGATTGGATCTGAACCCGGGCAGAGATACAAAGTTCTTTAAGTAAGACACGATCTGTAAGTCAGGAATGGTTTCGAATGGCTTTGATTGAACCGCGCACGTTGAAGGGTTTCCGCGATTATCCTCCGGAATTGATGATCCCCCGCGAACAGATGCTGGAGAAAATTCGCCGGGTCTACCGCTCGTATGGCTTTGCGCCTATCGATACACCCGCGCTCGAATACGCTGAGATTCTGCGCGGCAAAGGGGGCGAGGAGTCGGATCGGCTGATCTATCAGTTCAAGGATCACGGCGATCGCGAAGTGGCCCTGCGCTTCGACCTGACCGTTCCCTTTGCCCGCTTCGCGGCCCAGTACGTTCCCAAGATCGGCACGCCGTTCAAGCGCTACCACATGGGTCCGGTGTGGCGCGGAGAAAATTCGGCGCGCGGCCGCTACCGGGAATTCTGGCAGTGCGATTTCGATACCATCGGCACCACTTCGAACGCTTCAGACATCGAAATTGCTCTGGTGATCAACGATCTGATGGTGGCCCTGGGCTTCGAGAAGTTCACGATTCGAATCAACAATCGCTTATGCTTGAATGGACTGCTCGAATCGCTCGGGTTATCCGACAAGTCGGTGCCGCTCCTTCGATCGCTGGATAAACTCCTGAAGATTGGCCGCGACAAAGTGGCCGAGGAGATGGTGCGCGAGGCCGGTGTGACCGAGCAGCAGGCCGCGCAGGTCGTGGCACTCGCGGATTTGACGGGAACGAATTCCGAGATCATTAATAGACTCGAAGCAGAGTACGGAGGAAACGCCAAGGCCGCGGATGGGATTCAAAAATTGCGAGAGCTGTTGAAAGTCGCTGAAAGAGCCGGTATCCCCTCTGAACGCATTCAAATCGACTTATCTATCTGCCGGGGGCTCGATTATTACACCGGCACCATTTACGAGACCTTCCTCAACGATCTGCCCAGCATCGGCAGCGTCTGCTCCGGAGGCCGTTACGACAACCTGGCGGAACTCTACACCAAGCAGCAGTTGCCCGGCGTCGGCGCCAGCCTCGGTCTGGATCGGCTCATCGCCGCTATGGAAGAGCTGAAGTTGATTCCCAAGATCAGTACGCCCGCTCCGGTTTTCGTGCCGCAGTTCGTGCCGGATAAACTTGGAGATTACCAGCGAATTGCTCGATCACTACGGGCGCAGGGAATCGGCTGTGAAGTCTATCCCGAAGTCAAGAAGCTGGGAAATCAGTTGCAGTACGCCGAAAAGAGGGGTTTCCGAATCGCCTTGATTGCCGGTAGCGATGAGTTTCAGAACGGCGTCTGGAAGGTGAAGGATCTCGCCAATCGCACGGAGCAGAGTGTTGCCGAAGCCGAATTGGCCCAGGCGATTCTCACTTTGCTTTCTTAGAGATTAATAGCCGGCGAAGGATTTGCGAAGCAGATCGGGCTCGACTCGTCCGAAGCGGAACAATCGGCCGGTCTTCAAGTTCACGAAGGTGATTTCCGCCGGGGAGAACAGCATCGGATCGATCTTGTAGAAGTCGCCATTGTACGATTTGAAGATCTCGCCGAACGGACGGCCAAAATCAGCGGAGGCCCGCGACGGGACTTTCGAACCAATTTCATTCAGCACATCGTCGTCGCTGTTCACCCAAAGGGTGACTTTGCCGCCGTAGAGGATGGCGTCATTGGTCCAACCGATGGCCTGGATATCGTCCTTCCCGATCGGGGGCATCGGGGCCACCCCATGTCCCGAAACAATTTTCGTCAGATCGAATTTCAATTCGTGCAGTTTATGAAGGGCCGTTTCCAGGGAGCGGGCCACCACCTGAATGCTACCGGCCAGACTTGCAGTCGGGGCATAGGCCAGTTTGATTTTATCCACTCCCGGGGGAAGCTTATGAGCTATGAAATCGATCACTTCGGCCGTCGGGGGCTTGCGGGTCTCCAGTACTCCGACGGCTTCGCTCGGCAGTTCTTTATAATCGGGAAATTGTTCGAAGAGTTTTTCTTTACCGTAAGCGGCGCGCATCGGGCCGGAACCCATGGCAAAAAAGGAACCGACATTTATCTGCCAGCCGGCATACTGTGAAGCCAGACAGGCCAATATAGGATGATCGGAATAAACTTGTATTACAACTCCATCATTTCCATTTTTAAGTTCGACCTGCGCATAATCCGAAAGACATATACGCGCAAGTTGAAGTCCGGCAGTCAATCCACCGGGCGATTTAACGCCACAATCGATGACTTTCGTTTTCGCCACGGAGGAGATACCCACCCGCAAATCGTGGCTATTTTCTTCTAAATAATCGAACGCGGCGCCCGCCCGTCCATTTAAATTGTGGCGATGAGACTCTCTCATAATTTGTAGTCTATCAGGGTTTTTACTGAATACGTTACATTTTCAAAAAAATCTTTTAATCCGGCGAAGTTTTTAATGCACTTTCAAACAAGTTGATCTTATTATCAAACTTTACCAGCTCTTCGGGAGAGATTTGTTCATTTCCATAACGACTGCGGTAGTACAATTCCGCGGCCTCGGCGGGCACCGTGGCGAGTACTCCGAGTGACCGTTCCAGAGCTGCAGTCACGCGAGTTCCAAATTCGCGTGGAGTTTGGCCGACTTCAGGTTCAAAGCCGAACCTTTTCAGCAATTCCAAAAGCCGATTGTGAAACTTGACGCCGGGCAGCTGCAGCAGCGGATCCGCTTCCTGGTTTTCGAGAATTTTTCGCTGATGCCTTCGCCGCAGATAGGCGAGTAGAGCCAGGAACGAGATGCCGCCGGTTACAAGCCAGAGCCAGCCTTCCTTTTGTAGGAAGGTTCTAATTGCCAGAACCTGGGCGAGGATGTACTCCGCGGTTTTTTCCCGAACGGCCGGGTTATAGCCGAGGATGAACTCCTTGTAGAATCGATCGATTCGAGCCCAGAAGCCTTCCATCCAGGTTGTTTTCGAGGTCGTGGAGGTCCGAGCCTCCGTACCCGGGGTGGGATCGAGCGTTAACCAGCGGTAGATGAACCGCTCGCCGGGATCGTCGCCTTCGGCAAATTGGTTCACTCGCTTCGGCTGGGCCGCATTCTTGGGTTCCGGCTGGCGGAGTAATACCTCCACCCAGGCGTGGGCATCATCTGAGTAGATGGAATAGACGCCCTCCTGCTCCGCAGTACAGCCTTTGAAACCCATCACCATCTGGCAGGGAATTCCGACGCTGCGCAGCATCAGCACCAGGCCGCTGGCAAAGCGCTCGCAGTGGCCCATTTTTATTTTGAACAGAAAATCCAGAATCGGATCGATCGACTTGTCCGATCTTCCCAGAGTCGAAGAGTAGAGATAGACCCCGGAACTGGAAAGATACTTGTCCAGAGCCCGCGCTATCGGCTCCTGCTGCTTCCATTCGATCCAGTCGGGATAGTTCGTATTCATTTCCCGTTTGGTAATTCCGGGAATCTGATTTTTCGCGATCAGCTCGTCGATCAGAGCGAGTACCCAGGGGGCCAGATCAGTCTGGATCTTCGCCGGTAAACGATTCAGCAAAGTGCTTTCGGGAATCCAGTGCACATCGTAGAGAGGAGGGCCGAGATCCGACTCCAGCTGCGGCAGGGCGACCTGCGTGTATTCGTTGCGGCGGAGATCCGGGATCGGCTGAAAGCTACCGTCGATTTTCGGATCAAAGCTGACGTAAGAATTTTGGGAATCGGCGATTGATGCTATTGGGGAGGGCAGGTTGGCCCGCCAATAGACCGGGTCGGCCAGGATGATCGTGGGCGCCAGCTTGCTATCCCGAATGAAAGTGATGTAAAACTGCTCGGGGGAAAGAACCGGTAAAGCTCTGCGGATATTGTTATCGGGAGCGTTGTTGGGAATGGAAAGCTCACGCAGCATGATCGAACCGCCGCTGGCGAAGCTGGAGCGGGACCACTTGCCATCCTGGTAGCTGAGCATCGTGGTGCTGCGCCAGCGCTGGGAGGGATTCAAATCGTCCTTAGGGGTCCCATCGAAATTTTTGACCCGCACTTCGAAGGCTTTCTCCCCCGGATTCTGCGACAGGGTGCCGGTACGGTTCAAGTCGATGGTGTTGTCGTTTGACAGGCCGATGTCGATTCGGCCCAAGCTGCGCGAGGTAAGTGCCCAGCGGCTTTCGGTGGGCCGGGGCGTCAGCAGAAATATTCCCAGCCCCAGCAGACCGAAACTCATCACCCAGCGCAGCGAAGCGGATAGCAGCGTCCAGCGCGATTCGATCAGTGCGGTCGGAAAATTATTCGGCCAGACAATTTCCCGGCAAAGAAAGAAGAGCGCCAGGCTCCAGACGAATAGAATCAACCAGCCGAACAGGAAGAAACCAAAGGACAGATCGGAAGCCATGGTGCACGCTAATCCCATGGACATCACCGCCAGACCGAACATCGTCCAGTAGTCGCCCACATGCTTGGGGCGCAGCATCTTGGCGGGAATCAGAATCATCAGAACCGGGCTGAGGTAGGGCAGCAAACTCGCCGGGAAGGGCAGGGTATCCAATAGACTGACGCCCGGCCGGATGAACTGGTAGCCGATCCAGCAGGCGACTATGAAACCGAGTATGCCCCCGACGATGTTGGCACTCGGCAGGGAGAGACTGAAGCGGTCTTCCAGCGAATAGGCAGCGCCCAGAAGCGCGATCGAGAAGATGACAATAAACGGAATTTCGGGCAGAAAGAAGTCGCTGGCCGAGCCCAGGGCAACCACCGAGAGACTGAGCATCAGATAAAGGCTGAGCCGAAATGAATGAAGTAGTTTCATGGTTAAGCGGTCGCGAACCCAGGAGTTCCCGGAAATCCTAATTCACTTCACCGATTCCCTCCAGAGGCTGGATGTACCAGTTCAGATTTTCGAGCGAATCGATTCGAGCGACCTGCCGATGATAAAGTTGTTCTGCCTCGCGAGCAAGCGGAGAATTGGCCCGCGAACTGATTACGACAATCGAATCGGCGAACTGGCGGGTCCGCCCGATCAGTTGCGACTGAAGTTGGGCCGGCTTGTCGGTCCCTTTTAAAGGAGCCAGCATTTCGATCAGAGGCCAGGCGTGGTCGGCACTGCCGGACATTTTCCGGGATTGGACGGCCTGCTCGACCACGATCAGTTGCAAGGAGCTGGTCTGATCCTGCGACCAGTCTCGACAGATCGTTCCGGCCAGGCTCAGGATATCTTCCAGGGAACGGTGATCGGCGACCGTGGGCGTCATCGGCAACCAGGCTTCGACGATCAGAATCAGCTTCGGCGGGGCATCGTCCTCGAACTCGCGAACGATCAGTTCATCGCGGCGGGCCGAGGATTTCCAGTCGATCCAGCGCGGACTGTCGCCGGGTCGAAATTGTCTTAAACCGTGAAAATTCGCCTGCCGCAGGGAAGCGAGCGGCTTTCGCTGGCGGGTTTTGCCTTCGCCTCGGCTCACTCGCGACAGCCAACTCTTGAACAATTCATTTTTAATCTGCCCCAGTCGCGGCAACACCAGTACTTCCTGTCCGCCGGGCAGATCGAGGGCGCTTTGCACGAGTCCAAAGGGAAAGCGCGTGATCACCCGCAAAGGGCCGAGGGCATGCCTGCCGCGATGGGAGAAGGCCACTGTTTCCCGCAGGTAGACGCGTCCTTTGGGAGCCAGCCGATCAACCGTCCAGAAGGCTCTTTTACCGGCGATTTCCTCACTCACCTGGAAGCCGCGCAGCGCCTCCTCGGTTTCGTTCTGCAGTACGACCCGCCAGTCGGTAATCTGGTTGGCGATCACGGGTGTTCGCCATTCGCGGAGGGCGGTCAGACTGCTCGTGGAGCGCCGGACCAGCCGCCAGTTCACAAACCATAACCCCATCAGCATGTAGGACAATAGCAGCAGGAGATTGATGCCGCGATAGAGCCCGGTGATAAACAGGGCGATGGCGAAGAGCAACCAGTACTTCCCTTCACGCGTATTCAGCGGCAAAGGGGCCGGCACCTTCTGATTGGGATCGACTGGGTTTGCCATGAATTGCCCGTTGTCCGTACAGCAGCTGGCTTGAGAAATTTAGTGCTTACGAAGGCACGGCCGTTTGATCCAGAATTTCCCGGAGAGCTTCCGCCGCCCCGTCATCGCGCTTGCCCTGGCTCCAGCGTTTGGAGATCAGACGATGCGCGAGCGCCGGGACGACGAGTTGCTTCACATCATCGGGGATCACATAATCCCGGCCATCGAGCAGGGCCGAGGCCTGCACCGCCCGGTAAAGGCCTAAAGCCGCGCGGGTACTGGCCCCGAGCGAAATATCCGGATGCACGCGCGTCTTGTCGATGATATCCAGAAGATAATCCGACAGGCTATCCGAAAAGCGGACTTTTCGCACCCGCATTTGAATATCGAGCAGCTCATTGACTTCGATGACCGATTTCAGATGATCGACAGGTTCGCCATCGCGGTGCTGGGTCAGAATATCCCGTTCCACCGATCGCGGAGGGTAGCCGATCTCGCACCGGATGCTGAAACGGTCGAGTTGGCTTTCCGGAAGGGGGTAAGTGCCTTCAAATTCATAGGGGTTCTGAGTAGCAATCACGATAAATGGCGGCCCGAGCTGCCGGGTCTGGCCTTCGAGCGACACCTGCTTCTCGCTCATGGCTTCGAGCAGAGCACTTTGCGTGCGCGGCGTGGCCCGGTTGATTTCATCGGCCAAAATCACCTGTGCGAAGATCGGTCCGGCTTGAAAAACGAATTCGCCGCTCGGCTTGTGGAAAATGCTGGTTCCCAGCAAGTCGCCCGGAAGTAAGTCGGGCGTGAATTGAATGCGGTGGAAACTGCAATTCAAGCTTTTGGAGAGGGCCTTGGCCAAAAGCGTTTTGCCCACGCCGGGCACGTCTTCCAGTAAAAGATGCCCTTCCGCCAATAAGGCGATCAATGCCAGTCGGGTGACTTCCTGCTTGCCCAGCAGAATGCCACCGATGTTATCCTGTAGCTGCTTGAGTTTAGCGACTAAAGGGGCTAAATCGGGGGAAGTGCCCGCGTGCGGGTCGGCCATTCGGACCTCTTATCGGAAAGCCTCGGATCAATCGCCAGCTCTTAAGTGTGCTACGGCTCTGGCAACACAGTTATATTAGTCGCGACTAACGACTGAATCTTGAGGTTTTACGGAAAGTCCTAAGGAGTTGTTCATTTTCTCAAAAATCACCAGGGTGGTATCACCTGGCCATCGTTCCGCATGCCGAGCAGTTCGTATGTCGTCGGGTCGATGGTTTCCGGAATGGACTGTACGTGCCCATCGGCAAAAGCGAACATGACCACCTGCATGTGCATGCTACCGAACTTCCAGGCCGTATCCTGCGGATTGGTCGTCAGAGGAAAAGCCCGCGAAGCCGCCCGACAGGAGCATTGATAGTAGTCGCCATTATAAATTGAGCAGTCCCACCACCCGACACCCAGGTTGCCTTGGGGCACCTGCTTCTCGCCCATCAGGATCGTATTGCTGGTACCGTCGGTGAAGTCGGCGAAGCGCGTGCCGGACCCCATCTGGAAGGCCGCCGTCATGCTCGGCTGCGAAGTCGTGGGATAATCGTATCCGGAACGGTCGATGCTGGCGGCATAGTCCCCGAGTGCTCCGGGGACGTTTTGACTCCCCGAACCCAGGGTGGCAGAGCTGGGAATATCGCCACTGATGCTCCACATCGGGGCCGAATTGGCCACGCGTCGGGAAGGGCAGAAATAGATTGGTACCGCACTTCGTTGCGCGGTCGTGTTCTGCTGATAGTAAGTCAGCCCGAGATTCCACTGTCGGTAGAGATTGTCCTGCTCGATATAGGGCAGGATCAACACGGCCCAGGTCGCATAGCCCTGTCCCAGACGGCTGGGCGGGAACGAATTCATGTTGAATTCGTAATTGTGCATGGCCAGGGCGATTTGCTTCAGGTTATTCGAACAGCGCATGCGACTGGCCGCTTCCCGAGCTTTCTGCACCGCGGGCAGAAGCATGCCGATGAGAGTCGAGATAATCGCGATCACCACGAGCAGTTCGATCAGCGTGAACGCCGATCTGGCAGTTTTCCGTTTCATCAGTCACCTCATTTCCAAGGTAGAGAAGCTCTTGGAATTTGCAGTCGAACCGGATCCTTGCCGCCAAACGGGCTGCCAGGAAGTTCGAAATGTAAGTATTGGATTCCTTTTTCGGGAATCTCAAACAGAAAAAGTTGCTGGCTGCTTTTACCCGGGAACAGGGTGGCCGGGGCGGGCTGCCAGCCGGGAACTTCGGCACCGGTTTCCAGGGCTTTGAAAGCGATCATTCGCCCTTCGGAATCGGTCAACTTAGGGGCCACTTCCGGAGGTTTGGGATTGATTTCCCAGCCGCGAAAATCGATCTTCCGCGAGACGCCGAAGTTTTCCAGTTTCAGAGTGATCTGCAGAAATCGATCTTTAGTGACCCGGCGCTGATTCTGAGCATTCGTGAATTCCACCGGTCCTGCGGTTATGGACGCCAGCGAAATTCGCACGTCGTCCTGCTGCCAGGTCGATTTGGCTATATCGATCCAATCGGCGGTAATGCCCAACCCGGTGGAAGGGTCGACCGCGCGGACGATGGTGGGGTCTTCGACTTTTTCGAAGACCCACAACGGCTTCTGGCCCAGCCAGCCCGGGAACAGAAGCACCAGAAACAGGATTAATGCATTGAGTCCGGTGGCCGCGAATGGAATTCGCTTTTCCAGATAAACATTGATGATTGCCAAAAGGCCGAAGATCAGTCCGATGGCCGAGAGGCCTAGGGCGATCCAGCGACCGTACACTGTAACTTGCGTCGATAGTAAAGCCAGCCCGCCCAGCGACAAACCGATCAGTCCGGGTATCAGCGAAAGGTTGGGATCCGATGGTGGGGCGAATGTCATCGGAACCGAAGGAGCGATTGCCGGCAGCGAGGGTATGGCAGGGATCGAAGGCGTCGTGGGAGCATTAACGGTGACGCTGGGAATGGTGTCCTGTGTGACGGGCTCGTGCATCGTCACAAGTCGTTCCCGGATATCGCTCGATCTTGTGCTTGGTGCGGGAACGGCGAGACTCGAGAGATTATTCACCGGGATATTGATTTCGAGTTCGCTTTTATCCTCGGCGTCCGCGCTCGAATCCGGCATCGAGAGCGTGAAGGACATGTTGCAGCTGGGGCAGGTGGCCGAGCGCCCGATCATTTTTCGCGGAGCGCGGACTTTCCCTTTGCCGCAGTACGTACAGACAGCTGTGAATGGCACGGTGGCCTTCTCCGGCGAAAATGAGAGTCTTATTAGTAAGTATCCATCGTCCGATTGAAACCGCCGCAATGCAAGTGAATTTCAGATATGCGAGTGAATAGAGCCGCGGCGGCCTAACGAGTCGTGTCAAAATATAAAACCCCGAAGAGATCTTCGGGGTTTGTCGAATTTTGAATTATTGTCGGAGAATTAATCTCTGCTGGAATTCAGCAGAATCCGGAGGATGTAGTAGAAGAGCATCGTGACATCGGCGAACAGTTCCAAGGCCGCCCCCACGTGCTGGTTCACACCATAGTGATGAAGCACGTTCGAGGTGTCGTACAGAATGTAACCGCAGACCAAGGCCACCATCAGGAAGCTGAACCAGATGCCCAGACCGAAGCCTCCGATCGCCGCGGCAATGATGATTCCCAATCCGGCGAAGCCCAGCACCGTCAGACCCGTGCCGAGGAACGAGAAATCCTTCTTGGACAGAAATACCGCCGCGGACAAACCGCCGAAGATGGTCAAGGTCATGATGCCGGCTTGCAAGGCCAACCGGTGATCGCCGGTTTTCGCTTCGGCAATCGTCAAAATCGGCATGAAGATGACCGCCTGAAGGGCCACATACAGAGCCAGGCCCAAATACTGGGTCATCGTATTGCGGGAGGCCGCCATCACTCGAGCGATGAAGCCCGAGCCCATAAACAGAACCATCAGCGCGATCCAGGCGAAGGTTCCACCCCCCCGAAGGGCATTGAAAAACAAATCCCGGATGGGGGAATTCAAAAAGACCGCTTCCAAACCGACAAAAGCTACCGAGGCCGCGGCCACGGTAGCATAAGTCTTGCGAATGAATGCCAGACGCACATTAGATGGTGCCTGAGCCACCGAATCGGTGTAGTAACCATCTTCCAAATACTGACTCATATTTTCTCCCCTTATTCACCCCGGACCAAGGGAACCGGGAACAGTTTTCAGATATCCTAACACGCCGTTTACCGGCCAACAAGCACAGACCATGCCAAAAAGAATGGTTTTCGAAATGATACCACTCGAAATACTTCCACGTTCGTCGCAATTTACTTTTCGAAGATTTCCTCTTTCAGTCCCACATTCAGTTTCAGCTGGGTGTAGGAATACATCTCCAGGAGTTCCGGTTCGGTCTTGCCCTTCTTCGGTGCCTCGTAATTTTCGACGCGAACCGGTAACTTCAAGGCTTTATCGAAGTATATGATCGACCTGTACGGGATATCCGGGTGTTTATCCTCGAGCGTTATTTCCAACTTCAAGCAATCTCGCTTGTCGAATTGTACTTCGCTGAGGAGAATCTTAGATTTAACTCCGCCGGCTTTCTTATCCACATCGCCGATCTGTTCGATCAATTTACCGATCCCGGCCTGATCGATGGTATGCCGGTTATCCGACATAATCTTGGGATCGTCCACCGCCAGTGTCAGATAACCGACCAGTCCCTTCAATCCGGCCCCTTTCACGCGGGCTTTCCCCTCATTTTTTCCTGCCATATAGGCAGCTTCCTGACCCTGCACCGATTTCGGACCCGTGAAGTGGAAGAATACGGCAAAAGGTTCCGCCCGGACGCTCATCTCGGCGGTCTGTTCATCCATCAGCTTGCTGCCGATACGTTCCTGCTTGATGAAAATGCAGGTGTAATCTTTGACCGATTTGTACGCCGAGCGAGACTGGTCGATCCACTCCTTGATGATACCGGGCTTCGCCACCTCCGGTTCTCGCTTTTCTATATCGGGATCTTTCGATTTTTCCTTCGCTTTATCAGTATCCTTGCCCGCTTTGCGTTCCCGTTCTTCCCGTCGTTTCTGCAGCTTTTCCAGTTCGTCCTTGAGTTTGGCCTCCTTCTCGGCTTCCCGCTTGGCCTTTAACTCCTGTAGCCGTTTCATGATCGGGCCGACTTTCTTGTCGTCGTCGTCCTTATCCTTCTTCTTGTCGTCGTCTTTCTTTTTTTCGGTGGGATCCTGATCCGCAGCGGGCAGCGTCACGCAACCGACCGCCAGTACGGAACTGAGAGCAAAAAAAACCAGCCAACGTTGGAGCATGGTGGTCCCCCCGTCATGGATCGTCTGTCCAGGTGTCGCATCCGCTGAAGCGCATAGCCCCCGAGCCAGCTTGGATGCCGTACCCGGGATTGCACATAAACTACCCTAATTCTATCCGCAAGAGCATGTTATGAGCTTGGTAATCAAAACTATTGTATCGATGCCGTTCGCTGAAAATACCTATCTTGTCTGGCTTGACAATTGGAAGCAGTGTGTGGTTGTTGACCCCGGATTGGATCCTGAGAGTATTCAGGATTGTATCGCCGAGAATGAACTCTCCGTGGTCGCCATTCTGAATACACACGGCCATACCGATCATATTGCCGGCAATGACTTTATGAAAAAATTACTTCCCCAGGCGCCCATTATCATCGGGGAAGGGGATGCCCCGATGCTGACCGATCCGGATTTGAATCTCAGCCGATCCTATGGCATCGATATCGTCAGCCCCCCGGCGGATCAGACGGTCAAAGAAGGGGAAACCCTTCACCTGGGGGGTATGGATCTCGAAATACTGGATATTCCCGGACATTCGCCAGGCCATATCGTCTTTGTACTGAAAGAACACAAAATCGTGCTCGGCGGCGATGTGCTGTTTCGCGAAGGAATTGGCCGGACCGATTTCCCCGGCGGCAGTTTTCAAACGCTGGCGAAAGGAATTCGCGGCAAGCTTTTTACGCTCGATCCGGATTTTGTGGTCTACCCTGGCCATGGCCCGGTCACCAAAATCGGTCACGAGAAGAAGGCCAACCCGTTCGTGGGAGAACAGGCCTCCCGCCAATGGTGAGCCGCGTAAAAAAATCGAGAAGCTCGTCTGAGTATTCCGAGATAAGATTCGTTTCCTATAATACGTGCGTGCGTTTCTCCAACATTCAGGAAGAAAATTATGATGCTTCGACTGGCAACATTGATCGCTCTGTTCGGCTTGATGAGTACCCTCGCGGCCCAGGATGTCGTTAAGCCGACTTCCAAGGTGGAGCAGAGCCTCTACCCCACCAGCATCGGCACCAAATGGACCTATACCATTGTGGGCCAGAACAAGCAGATGGACGTTACGGTGGCCCGCACCGAAAAGGTAGGCACTACCGATTGCGTTGTCCTGGAAGCTTCGGTGGAAGTGGAGTCGGTTCGTCAGGTCGTTGCCACGGAGCATATGGCGTTGGAAAAAGGAATCTATCAGCGTCTGAAGTTAGGCAACGGCGAAGTGAATCCGCCGCTGATATTCCTGAAGAACGATGCGAAAAAAGAGGATACCTGGAAGGCCGAGTTCGAAGTGAAGATGGTGATGGATGGAAAGCCCGTGACGGCCAAGGCCAAAACCCAGTTCACCGTTTCTGAAGAGAAGGTCAAAGTCCCCGCCGGCGAATACGACACGACGGTGATTCGGGGCAAAACGGAAGAAGATGGCAAAGTCACGGATTCCGCCGTGTGGTACGCCAAGGGAGTCGGACCCGTGAAGCAGGAATTCGACTTCGGCGGCGGTAACAAGTTCACTCTCGAACTTAAGGCCGTGAGCGTTAAGAAGTAAATCCGAATTGCAACGCATCGGTCCGGTCGTTCAGGATGCGTTGACCACTATATCCTTTCAACTCAATTTTGGCTGAGTATCCGTTCCGGATTTTTCCCGCCTTCGGGGCGGGGAAGAGGGCGGCGAGCGGAAGCTGAATCGCCAAAATCTCCCGCCACAATACCGGCATCGAATGGGTCTCAGCAAAATATACCGGGCCATCCCCTGCCATTTCGCCGATTTCGATAACTGCAAGTCTGTACTGCTGCAATAAATGCAGCTCTTGGGTAAGCCGAAAATTGCGAACCCTCCCGTAACCCAGGCGATACCGAGGCGACAAAGTCATGAAGCCGCAGCCATCAAGCGGGCAAAGCGGAGAGTATCGGGGAGCGAGTCCGACGAGGGGCATAGCGAGGTTAGCAGTCTGCGAGTCTGCAATCACACTAAATCGAATCTAGCATATTCGATCTATGGATCGGAAATTAATCTTTCTTCTGATGAATGGGAAACAAAAAATTGAGCTTAGGAAAAAATAGTTACTCTAAGCCCTTCGGATTATTCAGCTTTTGCCCGAAAAAGGAGACTTAATTCGTCTGGCCCCGATCCTCCAAATGAAATCAAATCCATTATTAGGTTAAATTTACCAAATCAGGTTAATCTTCTTCGATTCTTCACCTCAACCCCCTTTTTTCAGAAGGGAAAGTGCTTGGCCAAATAAGCTGGGCAGTGGGCTGGGATCGTATTCCCGGGGACTGTTGTAGACTTCCGGGCCGCGCGGCAGCTTCAGAATCTTTTGAATTTGGTCGAGCAGGTTGAGAAGAGCCACTTTGTCTGCGTCGTTCAGCGATTGAGTCTCTTTTAACACAAGCAGGGCGTAGTAGATCTGGCAAGCAGTATCCCAATCGAGGGGCTGCGATTGGGTAAGACGCTGCAGGAGTGCGTCGACTGTCAAAGGCTTAACCGGCTGCTTCAGGAGGAATAGAGCCTGGGCGATTTCCCTTGTCAGCAAAGCGGTATCTCCTTGTTGCAGAGTCTTTTGAATACCTGGAAAATCGTGGCCAGGTACAAAAAGAGTATTCCAAACTAACCTTCCCGAACTCGATGGTCGCCAGCCGGCCACCTTGAGGTCGTGATGGCAGGAGAAGCAATTGAATTCCGCCAACTCCGGCCAGGGCTTCCTTTCCACTCGATCCGCAAGCAATCCTAACGCCGCTTTGGCACGTTCCGTTGCTCCGGCCGACCAGGCGACGGCTTCCCACCCAACGGGTAGAGGTCGGTTACCCTGCAGTCGATCTTTTTCCGACCAATGCCTTGGTAAAGCCCGCAAATAAGTCGCGAATTCGAAGTTCAACCGAGGATGCCCGGCGGCAATAAAATCGTGATTCACGTCTCGTAAAGGCTGATCTTTACTGGCGGGCGCTCCGACATGGCAACCGGCACACTGGGCGGCTCGGACATTCCAGTCGTAAAGGCGAGTCAGTCCGAATTGGGAATACGCTTTTTCCCGATCGGTCTGGTCGGTCCAGCTCACATGTTCCGAGCGGTAGGCATTAGCCGCCCCATGACAGGCCTCGCAGGAAACGCCCTCTCGTAATAAAGCGACCTGTTCGTCCGTAAAAGTCTTCGACTCCAGGGTTTTGACCAGGAGCGGATTGGCATGGCAGGCCAGGCAACGAAGATCCTGCTGGGCCGAGTGATTCTCATTCGGATACAGGCGTTTCATCATGGCCTGCGATTTGGCATTCAAAAGTGTTTCGTAGGATTGGGCGTGAGGATCCTTCAGCGTCCAAATGGTTTGGCTGCTTTTCCAGAGCGATTGAGGGCTTTCCTGGCTGTCGGCAGGAGATTGGCTATGGCAGTTGCTGCCGCTGCATCCCGCCGAACCGAAAAGAGTGGGAGCCCCATGAATTTTCGAAGAAATCGGTGTGGTTTCGCCCGCAGGAGAGGGAGTGCTGGAGATCGCGCGCAGACCCGAGGGGATCAGGAAATAGACCCCGATCAACAGGGAGGCTATCAGCAAGCCGCTGACAGTCGGTCGCAAAAGCATGGAGCGTTCTCGGGTTCGGAGGAAGACCACACCAGTTAAGTCACTTCTTGCGCGATTGTCCAGCGCGAACATCTCAAAAAAGCTTGGATTCCCCGAACATCCTGATTGACTTGAGGATTGTGATTGGGTTAATTGAAGCGGTCAAAGAATCCGACCGCCTTTCGGAGGACGGTGTTGCAATTTGGTTCTTCAGCTTCGGTGACTAGCCGAGTCGCTTCCCTGTTGGGTTGGGTCGTACTGGCCTGCGTTCCCATTGTTGGCTGGTACGCAGCGATTTTCTGGGGCTGGGTGAGCTGGCCGCGAGCGAGTGAACCGCTTCCTTTGGTACTTGGGGTTCTGGCGGCCGGGATTATTGGTTTTGAAATGGCTCTGGCGATTCGCAAAAGAGCGCGGGGCAAAAAGAATCGAATTACCGGCAAACATCTCAAGGCCACCAAATGGTGGACGCGCTGGCACGTCTATCTGGGAATTCTCGCTTTGCCCCTCGGAGTGCTGCATAGCGCCTTCCACTTCGGTGGGCCGCTGACAACGGTGCTCTTACTCTTGTTCGTAATTGTAATTCTCAGTGGAGTCTGGGGGCTGATCCTGCAACAATGGCTGCCTTCCAAGTTGCTGATTGATTTTCCGAATGAGACGATCATCAGCGAAGTACCAGGGGTGATGAAATCGTACGAACCGGAAATTGAAGGACTGATTCGTATTACTGCCGATGGAAGTTCGGAATTGAAGAGTATCCTGGAAACTCAACTGAAACCCTACCTGATGGAAGGGAAAAAGCATGCAATATTCAGCGATCCGGAGACTTGCCGTAAAGGATTTTCCCAATGGCGCGAACGCTATCCCTCCAGCAATCCGGCAGTGCTGCCGGCACTGGCCCGCCTGGAGACGATGTGCCAATGGCGCAGGGAATGGCGACGACAGGGTCGGGTCTATTTCTGGTTGCATAGTTGGTTACTCATCCATCTGCCGCTGTCTTTGGCCTTGTCCGTTTTGCTGATACTGCATGTGTTTGTGGCTTTGAAAATCTGGTGAAGCGCGAATGCCGATGAAGTACTCCCCCGGCCGGGAACGGTCGGATCGATACTCGAAAATCCGCGACTACTTCCAACAGCCCAACGGGGTGCAGTGGTGGAAGCGGACCTTGTGTGTAGTTGCGCTGCTGACGACCGTCTTCTGGATCGCCTGGGGGTTTGTAAAAGCCCGCGAAAGCAACAAACCCATTCTGGACGATTTTCGCTTCAGTCATGGGCCGCTAGCGAGTCCTCACACGACTCTTAACAGCGAATGCGGTGCCTGCCATAAAAAATTCGATTCCGTTGCGGAGTTCACCTCGCTCAGTGCCATCGATATTCACAAGCGCTGGCACAGCTTCGACTGTTCCAGTTGCCATGCAGGGCCCGCCGAGCAGAAAACTTATTACGCACCGCATCTCGAATCGTTTGTCGGAAAGAACAATTCCGGCGAGCAATGTTCTGACTGTCATCGCGACCATTCCGGAGCGGACGCGTCGCTGGTTAAGATTCCCGACGGCAACTGTCTAAACTGTCACCGCGATCTCGGATCGATGGCCGAGTTCGTGAAGCACTCGACGCCGAATATTGCGAAACTGGCCGAGCATCCCAATTTTCGAATCCTTAAAGAACGCAATAGCCACACTGCGAACAATTACGATCGCGGTCTGAAGTTCAGCCATGCACAGCATCTGACGCCCGGTATGCCGATCTCCGCCACTCAGACCGGTCTTTTCACACTCGAAAAATTGAAGCCCAGCGATCGCGAGCGGTATGCCACGGCCGATCAGCTTAAACTCTTGCAATCTGCAGATTCCAAAGTTCTGCAACAGGCCGTGCAATTGCAATGTGTTTCCTGCCACACCAGCGAACCGGCTCCCGGCCAGTTAAAAACCGATGGGGCGTACATGCAGCCGGTGAAGTTCGAGGAGCGCTGCCAGGCGTGCCACGCGCTCAATACCGGACCCATTCAAAGCCGCGATTTTCCCACGCTCAAGCTTCCGGCAATTCAGTTGCCGCATCGCTTGCAACGAAACGATCTGGCGTCTTACCTGCGGGCGAAAATCGCGGATGTCATTTTGCACGATTCCACGTCGAATCCGAAACCGCCGATTAATGATCGGCTCGATCCCCGGCAGAAAGAGGTCGTGCAAACTTTTGAAGAACAGGTGCGAAAAATCCAAACTACCCTGGAGCGGATGATTTTTGACAGCGGCGAACACTGCGCCAAATGCCACACCTTCCAGCCGGCCAACAGTGAACCCCGGGCGATCGCTCCGGTAAATATTCCTGCAGTCTGGCTGCCCCAGGGCCGGTTCAACCACGCTTCGCACAAAACGATGAATTGTGTCCTGTGTCACGAGAACAAGCAGCCGCTGTTCGTCGATGGAAAAGTGGATGTGACCGAACGCGGGCCAGTAGGTATCGCCGACTTCGATAGTTGCCGGGTCTGTCATTCACCGAAACATTTCGATGAACAGCGAAAGCAAGAAGTGGGCGGCGTCCGGCACGACTGCGTTTACTGCCATCGCTACCATAACGGCGAACGCGGACTATCGGCGACCGAAACAGACCGGTGGAATAGGCTGATCCCAGAGACTTCAAAATCATCCGCGATTCTTCAAGGTCGGAGCGAAACACCGAAACCATGAAGATTTCTATCCTACCTCGACTGCATGAGATTCAGCATCACCACGGCTATCTGCCGGAGCAAGAGCTGCTTCATTTGGCCGGTGAACTGAATGTTCCATTGTATCGCATTCAGGAACTCATCAGCTTCTTCCCGCATTTCCGGCCCGAATGGCAGAAACCGCCCCAGGTGGAAGTGCAGATCTGCCGGGATATGAGTTGCCATTTGAAGGGCAGTTCCGACTGGATTCATTCGAAAGAAAAAGGACTGGCCGGGCTGGCCAAAGCCGGGGAAGTGGAGATCAAAGGGGTCTCCTGTCTGGGTCGGTGTGATCGGGCGGTGGCCTGTGTAGTTACCCGGCACGATCTTTCGCCTACTATCCACGAAGAGTTATTCGCCGGGCTGAGCCTTCCGGAATTTCGCGAAAAACTCACTCAGGTCATTCAGGGTAAGAATCCCGCACCCACTCCCGATGGCCCTTCGAAACCGGGCGAGCCGTTCCGAGTCGATTCATCAGCCTGGATGATCGATCTCTATGCACAAGGCAACCTTCCGCCTTACACGGTCGCGCGTAAATTCGTCGAAGAGTTTCGGAAGCCAATAGCTCCACCCCAAGCGGGATTATCTTCCAAAGAGACCACGGCTTATATCGAGAAAGTGCACCCCTGGCTCAAGGTTCTCGAAAAATCGGGTCTGATGGGAATGGGCGGCGCGGGTGTACCGGCCGCCAAAAAATGGACCGATGTCTGGCTGGAATCGCGGGCGGAAAAGTACATCGTGGCCAACGGCGATGAAAGCGAACCGGCTACCTTCAAGGATCGGGAATTGATTCTGCAGAAAGCCCATCTGCTGGTCGAAGGGATGCTGCTGGCCGGGCTAATGACCAATGCCACGGCCGGGATTATTTTCATTCGGCACGAATATCCGGAGCAGATTCAGGCGGCCCGATCGGCGATTGAACAGGCCCGTCAGGTCGGGATTTGCGGTAAGTCGATTCTGGGAACCGAACGGGATTACGATCTGGAAGTTTTCGTCAGCCCCGGCGGCTATATCTGCGGCGAGCAATCGGCGCTCATTGAGGCCATTGAAAACAAACGAGCTCAGCCTCGAAATCGACCGCCGGAACTGGGCACCAACGGCCTGTGGAACTGTCCCACCGTCGTCAACAATATCGAAACACTTTCCTGGACGCCGGCCATTCTGCACAATGGGGCGGACTGGTACATCAATCAAAATCGAGCCCCGTACAAAGGACGGCGATTTTTCTCGATCAGCGGCGATGTGCATAAACCCGGAGTATTCGAAGTCCCCATCGGCCTGACGCTGGGCGAATTGATCGATCTGGCGGGGGGTGTCCAAGGCGGCGAACTTGGGGCCGTGGCTACTTCGGGTCCTTCGGGGGGATTTCTTCCTGCGAGCTTCCGGATCGCCCCGAACGAAGCTCAGCCGAACCCCGAGCCGGTGAGCCTTCGGAGTTTGCCGCTCGATCTGACAGTCTTTCGCAATAAAGGCCGCGAATTGAAAATCGGTTACGATTTGATGCTGGGGGCCGGACTGGTCGTCTATAACAATACCCGCGATATGCTGCAGGCCGCCCGCAATGCCGCGCAGTTTTTCCGCAACGAATCCTGTGGCAAATGCGTTCCCTGTCGGATCGGTTCGCAAAAGATGGTCGAACTGGGCACCGGCCTTCTGGCTGAGCGGGAGGACCGCAAGCCCCAGGATATGCCCGATGAAGATTGCACCGCCCCGGCGACTAGCCCGGGCGATATTGCCCGGACCGTTAAAGACATGAAGCGCGCTTTGGAGCTGACCTCGATCTGCGGATTGGGAACCTCGGTCAGTAATCCGATCGCCTCTTATTTGCAATTTTTCGCTCCCAAGCCCGAGGGCGAAAGAAAATCGCGCTGAGAATTTCCCGGCCCGACCGAAGGAATAGCCTGCGATGGAAGAAGAATATTATCTCGGTGGCAGTCTTCGCGATGAGGAGTCGCTGTTTTCGCGCGGCGAAGATGGCCGGCTGATTCGCCGGGAGGAGGCACGCCGGGATCAGTTCGAAAAAGAATGTTCCATTTTCATCGACGGCCACGAAGTCAAAATCACCGAGGCCGTGCCGGTTACGGATCGCTTGGGCAATATCCTCTACGACGGTGAAGGAGAACCGATCCCCCGTCTAACCACGATTTACGATGCCGCGCAAAAACTGGTGAAAGATGGGATCTGGGCCAAAGAGGAACTTCAAAAGCGCATCCCGTTGCTGTGCCATCAATCGCACCTGACACCCATCGCGGTTTGCCGCATGTGCTCCGTTCACATCTGCAAAATTTCGACCGATAATCAAGGCGTACCCAAAAAGGATGCCGAAGGCAAAGAGGTCAAAAAGTCGGAACGCAAACTCTACGCGGCCTGCCATCACCCGGCCATTCCCAACCAAAATACGATCATGCGGGTGACGACCCGCGTGGGTCCCGAACAGCCCAACGACGAGGAAAAACGGGCTTCCGAAAGCGTCCGAAATTCGACCAGTCTACTCGCGGAACTTTTGGCCGCCGATCATCTACCGGCCAGTAGCGCTAATGAGGATCGCTTCTACAACGAATTGCGCGAGGTGCACAAAAACACCCGGCCGGAACCCGTTCCAGAAGGGGCGACTGTTCCGAGACCGCGCTTCCTCAGTAATCCCGGGATCGAGCAGTCGAAAAATCTCGGACGCAATGCTGTCCTGCACCCCAAATCTCGTCCCTTGAAATCGGATCACGGCGAACTGCCGTATGCCTCTAAAGCCCTGAGTCTGATTCAAGTCGATCACGACCGCTGTATCCTTTGCGACCGCTGCGTGCGTTCCTGTACCGATGTTCGAGAATTCAAGATCATCGGTCATACCGGGAAAGGGTATCGAACCCGCATCAGTTTCGATCTCGATGAGGTCATGAACGAATCGGGTTGCGTGCAATGCGGCGAGTGCATGACTTCCTGCCCGACGGGAGCGCTGATGCTCAATCGCCGGGCTGCCCCCGACTGGAAAGAGCCGGGACTGGGAAAAATTGATATCGACCCGGCCAAGCCGTTACCTCCCGCAACTCCTCAAGGTCGCTTTCCCAGTGCCCAGGAGATGCGAACGCTCTCCGTACCCTATGTGGAGAAGCAATTAACCGGAAGCGAAGCCGAGAAACTCCGTTATTTCCAGCCATTTAAAGGCATCCCTTTCGCCTATCTGCGTTGGAACGAAGGGGCGGTGGTCGAACGGGAATTCGATCGCGAAACCACTCTCTGCGTGCAAAACGAATATGGCTCCACGGCTTTCATCCTGCTCGCGGGCGAGTTTGAGGTGAAAATTGCCCTTCCGAATGGCGAGAAGAAGTTCCCCGTGAAAGCGGGCGAATCGCTGATTCTGGGCGAATTGGCCTGTCTTTCCAATCGGCCTCGCGCCGCCTCCATCGTGGCCAAAGTCCAGAATGGTGTACGGCCGCGTGTTCTCGAAGTACGCCGGAATATGCTGTCGATGCTGTTGCGCAATCAATCCGACCGGCAGGTACTGGCTAAAGTCTACCGACAGCATGCCATCAGCGATACCTTGCGGAACAATTCCCTTTTCCGGGAACTTTCCGAAGCAGATCGCCGGGAGGCCGAAAGTCTGTTTTTGAATTCCAAGGCCGTGTTGATGCGGCGACAACCGGGGGAATGTCTGGTCGCGCAGGGAGCCCCGGCCAGCTATCTCTATCTGATCCGGTTTGGTTTTGTCAAAGTCACCAAGCGCGATTTCGAGCGCGAAGAAACCATAGCCGTTCTGCGCGAAAACGATTACTTCGGCGAAATCGCTCTGATTTCCGAGCATCCGCTACTGCGGGACGAAATTAAAAAATATGGCATCGAAGTCGATCGGCGTACGGCGTCCTGCTTCGCTCTGGACGATGTCGAAGTCCTGCGCGTTCCCCGGGATGCCTTTGAAAGCTATTGCAAAATCAACCAGAACTTTGCCGAACGGCTGGCGAAGAAATCGCTCGAGCGGGTTCGACCGACACCGGCCCGCGATCGCAAAGCGATAGAACTGCTGGACAGTTACGTCGATCAGGGTCTCTATCAGGCCCAGAACATCCTCGTGCTCGATCTGGAGCGCTGTACTCGCTGCGATGAATGTACGAAGGCCTGCTCCGATGCCCACGGTCCGGGTGCCAATGGTCTGAGCCATAGCCGTTTGCTTCGCGAAGGAGCTCGCTTCGGGAACTTCCTGGTGGCGACCGCCTGCCGATCCTGTCACATGCCGTACTGCATGAATGACTGCCCGGTGGATGCCATTCATCGTGGTAAGGAAAGTCTCGAAATTCGAATCGAAAATCATTGCATCGGTTGCGGCTTATGCGAACGCAACTGCCCTTACGGTTCGATTCAAATGGTTCCCAATCCGGATGTGAAAGCGAAAGCTCTTCCGGGAGCTACCGGCCTCATTGCCCAGCCGTCTCGCAAGGCCTTGAACTGCGATCTCTGCCAGGGCTTGATCGATCGCGGAGAAGATACCTTCTGTGTACACGCCTGCCCGCACGAAGCGGCCTTCCGCTTCACCGATTCCCGGGCGACACAGTCGGGTGGCCGGGAAGAACGAGCCGGGGAGAAGCTAATGCGTCTGGTCACAGAAAAAACGCGGCGATAGATGAACCGATTTTGCCGTTTATTGCGCTCGATCCGCTAGTCGCGAAAAGAAGCGAAACGGATTTTGAGAATCCCCAACGATTAGAATTTGACAGTTTTCGCTGGAACCGGAACAATCCGTTAAAGCGAATATTTAAAACCTCCTACCCTCCCGGGAAGACTCTTGGTACGCAAGCTGTCGAGTCTGGGCATTCCCTTGCTTCTACTGGTTTTGGGAGCTGTGCTGAGCTTTCGTTCCGATGAGGTCGATGGTGGCGAACCACCGTCCGCCTCCTCAGCCAACTCCCACTTCTCGATTTTGGGATCCTCCTCCTGTGCCAGTTCCGGTTGTCACGGCGGCGGTAAGCCTCGAAACCTGGGGAGTGAATGGAATACCTGGATCGATAGCGACCCTCACGCGAAGGCCTATCGCATTCTGTTCAATGAAACCTCGGTACGCATGGCTCGCAATCTCAACTTGCGGGATTCCCAGAACCGAATTGTTCCCGCTCATGAAAATATGACCTGTCTGAAATGTCATTCGCCCCAGGCGACCGAGTCCTCGGCTCATGCGGACGGCGTCGGCTGCGAAAGTTGCCACGGCCCCGCCGGGAAATATGGCACCGTGCACTATCTCGACTTCTGGAAAAATCTGACCGTCGAGGAAAAGGCCAAACAGTACGGTCTACTCGCGACCAAGAATATCGATTTCCGCATTCAGCAGTGTGCGACCTGCCACGTCGGCAACGCCGAGCAGGATGTCGATCATAATCTGATTGCCGCCGGGCATCCGAGACTGCTATTTGAATATAGCAGCTTCCAGCATTCACCGAACTACACCCCGCACTGGAAAGAAAAAACCAGCAATTTCGAAATCCGATCTTGGATACTCGGCCAGATCGCAATTGCAAAAGCGACTCTTGAACTCACTGAGGCGAGGGCACTCAAGAAAACGAATTGGCCGGAGTTCGGCGAGTTCAACTGCCAATCCTGCCATCACAAGATAGATGATGCAAATTTTGCTTCTATTTCCAAATCGACGGGAATGTCGCCCTGGAATGACTGGGCATTCGCTATGCTCCCGGTGATCGGTACAGCTTTGAGTACCAAATCGGAACAATTGCCGGAATTGAAATCGCTCGAACAATTGCGGAAGACGATGAATGAAAAACCGACCGATACCCAGACGATTCTGGCACTTACCCCACAGGCACTTCAGGAATTGGAGTGTTGGTCCCGAATCCTGACAGCCGCCAACTCGGTTCGCCTTGAGAATCTACCCGCTCTCAAATCTGCAATCGCAGCGGACATTTTGAATGCCGATTCACGGACTTTGCGCTCACCCGATTGGGAGAGCCGGATGCAACACTTCCTGGCTCTGGCTCAGTTGCAATACGCTTCAGGGCAAAAGCTCAGTCCCGAGTTGAACGCAGTATTCGAGAAAATTCGTAACCAGTTGAAGTATCAGACGGGAACCAACGCTCCCCGTTCCGTGCCCGTCGAAGAGCAGACACAAGCCTGGAACGCGCTCCAAAATACCCTGACCCCGAAACCATGATTCCGCTGAAGATTCGACTAATCTTGGTGCTGATCTTGTTTGTGCTAAGCGCGATTTGGCTTGGTCCGCCGAGTTCGGCCGTGCACGCTCAGCAGAATCCACCCTTGCTGACGAAGCTGGATGAATTCGGGGCCATCAACTGCGTTGGCTGTCACGGCAGCAAGGACGGCCCGAGCTTCAAAGCCTATTCCGAAGGGCCTCTCAAAAGTGGCAAGTTCATTTTTTTGAACGAATACGAAATTTGGGATAAGCACGATTACCATTCGAAGGCCTTCCTGAACATCGATCCAAAAACGAGTCCGCTTGCCAAAAAGATGCAGGACACTCTCAAATACAACCCGACGGAAGACAAGCGCTGCCTGGCCTGCCACGCCACAGCCCGAGTGAAAGATGCCGCGATCAAAGAGCTTCCGAACATCAAAATGACCGGATCAGATTCCTGGTTCAGCACCACTTCGGGAGTCAGTTGCGAGAGTTGTCACGGGCACGCGAAAAGTTGGTTCGGCGAACACTTCCTGGAGGGCTGGCGCAAAACGGCCGTGAACGAGAAAGCCGATAAAGGTTTAAACGATCTCCGCGACCCTGAAATTCGAACGAAAAAATGCCTTTCCTGCCATGTCGGTAATCAGCAGGAAGGGAAGTTCGTCACGCACGAGATGTTTGCGGCCGGGCATCCGCCCCTGCCCGCATTTGAAGTGGCCACTTTCCTGGCATCTCAGCCGCGACACTATTACACGGCTCGGGAAAATCAGGGTTTGCGGAACCTAGAGAAAGATCCTCAATTCAAAACCTGGGAAATTTTCCATTACCGCTCGGGCGAGTTGGCCGAAGCTCGCAATGTGGCGATTGGCTCCGTGGTGACGTTCCAGGAAACGATTAAACTCTTCCTCGACGATCCCAAGAAGAATAACTCGCTCGATTTCTCCAATATGAATTGTTATGCCTGCCACCACGAATTGAAGATCCCTAGCGATCGGCAGGCCGCTGGATTCCCGGGAGTACCGGGCCGACCTTTGATCCGCCCGACTTCGGTCGAACTGTTCGAGGCCGTGGCTTCTTGCGTCGATCCCGAAGGGTATCCGGTTTTCCAGCAGAAACTGGACACCGCGTTGAAAGAGTTTCAGAAAGGTTTCGATAACGCTCCGTTTGGCGATCCAAAGGTTTTTAAATCTGCTGATGTCATGCTGAGTGGTCTTAGCACGGAAGTTCTAGAGAAAGTCAAAGCAACGAAATTCGATACATCGAAAAGTGAAGAGTTGTTCCGAAAATTGCTCGATCGGGTCGACGAGCGCGCCAATAAATCGAAAGTCTATCTCGATCACGATACGGCCCGTCAGCTGATCTGGGCTCTGGAAGTCGTGCGTAAGGATTTGAAAGAGAGTGGTCTGGTGAAATATTCCGTGACCGATGATAAAGTGCAGGCGATCTTCGGTAAAGTCTTCTCGCTGAATATTCGGGACCTCAACTCGACGGATTCGAATAAGGCCCCGTTGGCGGAGATGGTGAAACCTCGCATGAGCGCCATCGAGAACTTTCCCTTAAACGAATTCCGCGAAGCGTTCAGCGTTTATCAGAAGCTGTTTCCGTAATTTCGGGCAGGTCGATTTTCTTCGCCGTTTTGCGGGCAACCAGATTCCGGACATAGTCCAGTTCGTGGATGGTCGTACCAACCGCCAACCGGGCTTCCCGCACCAGGACCACACTTCCAAAAAGCAAAAGCGAGCCTCCGGCCAGAGCCAGAATTACCGGTATCGAACCGAAGGTCGGCGGCAGAAATGAACTCAAGCCGATGGCAATACTGGTAGCCACCAGCAAGCCGATCGCCCCGTAAAGAATCGTCAACGCCGATTGCAACAGGTAGATCCGCTTGGAGAGCTGCGAGAGCTGTTCGTAGACCAGCAGTTTCTTTTCCTCGGAAGGTGCGGGCAGGTTCTCCGGCAGTACATCCGTGAATTTTTCGACCTCATCCACCAGAACGCGAATGCGATCCACGACGCGGCCGAGGCGATTGCTGGTGGAGAGCAAGAGGGTCCCCGAGGCCGAGATTAACACGGCCGGGGTAATCATGGCTCCGAGAATTTGCTGACTGGCCTGAACGTCAATCATGAGAAGAATCCCTTCCTAGCTCACGATAGCGTCTTCCCCTCGAAAGAGAACTCCCACGCGGTTAATTATAGAGGTCAGTCATTTCTTTTTGGAACAGTCCGGATAACTTCCCGGGGATAGCGTAATTGAGCAAGATTATGGGGTTAATCGAAATGGCTGGGCGAAGCGGGATTTATCGGATCGGGGCCGTGAACGTCGTCTGCTTCTTGCTGTTTTCCATCGCTTCGAGAATCTTCGCTCGAATTTCCACGAACGCATAAGCACACGCCGGATCGAACTGCTTGCCGGCCTCGGCTTTGACGATTGCCATGGCCTCTTCTGGCGGTTTGCCCCGCTTGTTCTCGTGATAAGCGCGGTTGCTGGTCATCGCGTCGAACGCATCGGCCACGGCTACGATTCGAGCCAAAAGCGGAATCTCTTCCTGCTTCAGCCCTTCCGGATAGCCGCGGCCATCCCAGCGTTCGTGATGCGATTTGACGATGGGAATAATCGGATGCAGATCGGGCATGGTACGGATGATGTCGGCCCCCTTAGTAGTGTGGGTCTTCATCTCATCCATTTCATGCGGCTCGAGCTTACCCGGCTTCAGCAGAATCTCATCCCGAATGCCGATCTTACCGACATCGTGCAGCGGTCCGCCGAGCGAAATCAATTCCAGATCCGAGGAGGACAATCCGAGTTGTTCACCGAGGAGAAGCGAATAGGTGGTCACCCGAGCCGTGTGGCCGCCGGTGTAATTGTCGCGCAGTTCGATGAACTGAGCCAGCGTGCTGATGGTATTCAGGAAGACATCACGCTGCTTTTTCAGCAGGTGGGCGCACTCGATACCGGAAGAGACATTGGCTGCCAAGGCATCGGCCAGATGCAAATCGCCTTCGGTAAACGGCTTGCTGAAGTAGCCGCGATCCAGATGCAGAACGCCCAGTCGACGGCGCGGTGTGCGAAGCAGTACGCAGAGGACGCTGGCCATGGAACCTTCGGAAATACTCTGCGTCCCCTTCAGTTCCGAATCGTCCTCGACGCTGCAGCAGAGAATGGACTCACCGCGATCGTAGCAGCGGTGCGACAATTTCTTGCTGAAGAAGAACCGGCTGTTGACTTCATTGCGGGTGCCGTTCGATACCGCTCGCAATTGCAGTACGTTGTTCGAATCGGCTAGTACAATGGCGCCGCGCTGGGCTTCCAGAACCGAGACGGCGTCATCGAGAATCTGCCGGAGGAGATCGTCTTCTTTTTCGATGCTGACCAGGTGCTGGCCGGCGCGAAGCAGGGCCATCATCTGATCGCCGGGACGAGGCGAGCGATTACGGTCATAGACCATTCGCTGCACGCCTTCTTCCCAGGAGGAACTGGTGGCCGCTTCGACGTGAATTTGTTCGTCGAGGGCCGGCACGATCGAGCTGAGTTTGCTTTCGGGGCCTTTTTCGTTCAGTTCAACGATCATGGCCACTTTGCCGAACTGAACGATATCGCGAGAATGGAGTTGGCGTTCGCCGGCACCCAATTTCACGCCGTTGACGTAGGTGCCGTTGGTGCTATTAAGATCGCGGACAAACCAGCCGTTGTTATTGTAGCGAACTTCGCCGTGACGCCGGCTGACAGAACTGTCGTCTAAAACGATTTCCAGGGTGCTCAAGCGGCCCGCGCGAAGGATCTGATCCGATTCCCAGACTTTGCCTTTTACTTCCCCACTTATCCCGCGCAGCCTTAGTCGAGTCCCCAATTTTGAGAGAGAACCTATTAAATTCTTGTTTAAGCTGATAGCCGAACGAGTCGACATGTTACCCTCTAGAGCCCGGAAATAGGCCTCTTTTTTCAGCAGCCAATCCCTCGGACTACCGACCCGGTTATAGGTTCAACCGTCATCAGTCAGTTACGAACAGTTCCAGTCTAGCTTACATTTTTCTACTTGCAAAACGCTAATCGGAACATTTCGCGGACGCTGAGGAGGAGCCAGCCTTTGAGCATTTAAGGATTCCTTCATTTAGTCGGCTTATTAACTCTTTTATAAATGGTTTTCCGCCAAAAAACTGTCCTGCAATTGCCGATTTTCAATTCGGCGCGAAATCGTAAATCATTCGTATGCTGGTATTTCTTCTGTTTGTCGTCGCCTTTCTCTATTCCAGTGTCGGTCACGCCGGCTCCTCGGGGTACATCGCTGTCATGAACTTATTGGGGGTCTCGACGGCCATTATCAAACCCTCCTCACTCAGTTTGAATATCCTGGTGGCGACGATTGGCCTCGTTCAGTTCGGCCGCTCCCGATTCATCCCCTGGAAGCTGGTCCTGCCGTTGATTGCCCTCTCGATTCCCGCCGCGTTTCTGGGAGGGAAACTTTCTGGCCAGCTGCCCGACCAGTACTTCAAACCGCTTTTGGGCGGCGTACTACTCTTCGCCGCCTGGCGTTTAGTCGCCAAACCGTTGCCGGCTCCGCCCACCGGAACCGATGCGAAAGGACCCCAAATCTGGAAAATATTCCTGGTGGGGGCTCTGTTGGGCTTCTTTTCGGGGGTGACTTCCACCGGTGGTGGAATTTTTCTCAGCCCGCTCGTCCTTTTTTTCGGCTGGGCCGACATCAAGCATACGGCCGGTCTTTCGGTGACTTTCATCCTGGCCAATTCAATCTCCGGATTGATCGGTCAGGTGCAGGGGGGGGCCGAGTTACCCGAAAATCTGTGGATCTGGTTATTGGCTGTGGGTATGGGAGGATTGCTCGGTTCTCAGATGGGCAGCCGCAAGTGGGGAGGGCCGACTTTGAAAAAACTTCTGGCTTTAGTACTGGTTATTGCTGCCGCTAAACTGATCGCCGTATTATTCTAATAGAAGCAAGCCCAGTCAAAAAAGGAACGAGGGGATATGCCTAAGGCCAGAAACGTGCTCGGAACCGAACTTCAACTTTGCAGTGAAAAGCCGCTGACGGGGTTCACTCGCAACGGCTGCTGCGACAATATACCGGGGGATAATGGTCTGCATATCGTCTGTGTGAAAGTGACCAGCGATTTTCTCGCTTTCAGCAAGAAGCGCGGCAACGATCTTTCCACGCCGGTACCGGAGTATATGTTCCCCGGTTTGAAGCCGGGGGATCGCTGGTGTCTATGCGCTTCCCGCTGGCGGGAAGCGTACGACGCGGGAGTCGCTCCGGAGGTGGTTCTCGAAGCCACGCACGTTTCGATGCTCGAATTCGCTTCTTTGGAAGAGCTGAAACAGGTCGCCGGTTAGCGTCGTGTCTCTCGACCCGTTCCACGAACTCCGTATCCTATTCCTTCCAAATTGATGTTGAGATTGGAGATAGGCAATGGCAGGCCATAGTCACTCGGCGAATATTGCCGTCCGCAAAGGCAAACAGGATGCCCAGCGAGCGAAACTGTTCAGCAAGTTGAGCCGCTATATCATCATCGCAGCCCGGGCCGGCGGCGGCGATCCGGATACCAATCTGAAACTGCGCTACGCCATCGACAAGGCCCGTTCGGTCTCCATGCCCCGCGACAACATCGAACGCGCCATTAAGCGCGGCACCGGCGAAGCGGGCAGCGATATCATGGAGGAGCTCAACTACGAAGGGTACGGCCCCGGTGGTGTGGCAATTTTCTGCGACATCCTGACCGACAATCGCAACCGTTCCAGCGGCGAAGTGCGCAAGATCTTCGAAAAAGGGGGCGGGAACATGGGAGCCCCCGGCTGCGTCGGTTACCTCTTCGAACGCAAGGGCATTTTCGTCGTCGATGGGCGAACGATCGATGAAGACGGTCTGATGAGCCTCATTCTGGATGCCGGGGCGGACGACTTGACCCGGTTAGGTGACACCTTTGAAATCACCTGCGATGTGACCATCTTCATGGCCGTTTCCGCGGCTTTGGCCAAGGCGAACCTGACTCCCATTTCCGCCGATGTGGCCATGCTCCCCAAAACGCAGGTCGAAGTCGATCTTGAGACGGGTAAGAAGCTGGTGAAATTGCTCGATGCCCTGGACGATCACGAGGATGTTCAGAACGTCTATAGCAATGCCAAGCTGACGGCGGAGATGAGCGAGTAAGGCTCATTCGAACCGAAGCGTGATGCCGTTGATCAGCAGCAGGTACCAAACGACTTTACAGACAATGTGCAGCAATTGGTCGATATGAATGTTCGT
Source organism: Telmatocola sphagniphila (assembly GCF_018398935.1). Taxonomy (GTDB): domain Bacteria; phylum Planctomycetota; class Planctomycetia; order Gemmatales; family Gemmataceae; genus Telmatocola; species Telmatocola sphagniphila. The sequence goes on from NZ_CP074694.1 coordinate 5,610,478, forward strand.
CCAGCCTTCGCACTTTAGATAGTCCAGAATCCAGTGGCAGACCGTTTCGAGGATTCCCAGCCCGGCGGATTGGGTGATCCAGCCGACAAATCCGCCGTGGATCAGGGCGTGAGCGGTCAACCAGTAGTACCAGGGAACCACTTTTTGCAGGTCGCTGGAACTGCGGCGACATTTTTCGATGGCCATGGGTCCATTCTGAAGGGGATAGTCGGCCAGGGCGTGCCCGACAATCAGAAAGAACAGCATAAACCCGGCCCCTTCCCGTTGATTGAAAGATGTTGGGCATTGTATCCAAGGAGACCGCCGCCCGGGTAGCGGATTCCGACTTCTTTTCGACTAACTGCTTGACTCATTCCGATCAGTCGTTTCTAGTGGTATTTCAATCTTTTGCTGTAAGGGTGAGCACGCTCATGTCCTCCGAACCACGATATTCCGACAACTTCGCCGAATGGTTGGAGACCGATGGTCTGGGCGGATTTGCTTCCGGAACCGTTAACGGTATTCGCACCCGCCGCTATCACGCACTGTTGTTGACGGCTCTCACTCCGCCGACTGACCGCGTGGTCCTCGTCAACGGTTTCGAAGCCTGGGTGGAAACGCCCGGCGGGAGCTATCCGATAAGCTCCCAGCTGTACGGTCCGGAAATTGTTCATCCGACCGGGCGAAACCGGATACACTCTTTCGAGTCGGAGCCCTGGCCGCGCTGGGTCTATTTGTTGGAAGACGGCACCCAGATCGAGCAGGAAATTTTTGTCGTCCGGGGATCGGCGACGACCGTTCTGCGCTGGCGACTGCTGGAAGGTTCGAAAGCCACCTTGTTCTTCCGGCCCTTGATCTCCGGTCGCGATTTTCACAACCTGCATCGTGAAAACCCCAACTTCAATTTCGAGGCACTGACCGAAACGGCGCGGGTGAGCTGGCAACCTTACGAATCTCTGCCACGCATCTTTGCCTTGCACAATGGCGAATACGAACATCATCCCGACTGGTTCCGCAACTTCGTTTATGTGGCGGAGCGCGACCGGGGACTCGATAGTCAGGAGGATCTTGGCTCGCCGGGCACACTTCGCTGGGATATTTCCAAAAAATCGGCGAATTTGATTCTGACAACCGATTCTAAAGTGTCCCTGACCAAGGCCGTGTCGCTCCGGACTCGCGAAACCAAATACCGCACGGCTTTCGAATCCCCCTTGCATCGCTCGGCAGATCAGTTTCTGGTAAAGCGCGGCGAAGGTCAGACGATTATCGCCGGTTATCCCTGGTTCACCGATTGGGGCCGGGATACTTTTATTTCGATTCGCGGCTTAGGCCTGGCGACCGGACGTTTTCAGGAAACCAAACAGATCCTGCTCGACTGGGCCGGGTTAATTTCCCAAGGAATGTTGCCCAACCGCTTCCTCGATCAACCGAATCAGGAGCCGGAATACAATTCGGTCGATGCCTCCCTCTGGTACATCGTGGCGGTCGATGAGTTGCGGACGTCATGCAAAAAGAATTCGATTACCATTCCCAAGAAGGAACAGCAGAAATTCGAGGAGGCCATCCAGGCCATACTGACCGGTTACTCAAAGGGCACGCGATTCAATATCCGCGCCGATGACGACGGCCTGCTGGCGGCGGGTCAACCGGGCGCGCAACTAACCTGGATGGACGCCAAGGTCGGCGACTGGGTCATCACTCCGCGCATCGGCAAGCCGGTCGAAGTGCAGGCGCTCTGGTTGAATGCACTGAAGATTGGTAGCAAGGAAGACAAGCAGTGGAAGGCGATGTTGAAAGTGGGCCAGACGTCATTTCGTGAGAGATTCTGGAATGAGGAACTGGGCTATCTCTACGATGTCGTCGATGTGGATCACGAAAAAGGGAAAGTCGATAGTTCTCTGCGACCCAACCAGATTTTCGCCGTCGGCGGCCTGCCGCTGATTCTTCTCGATAAGAAGGAAGCCGCCAAAGTGGTGCAGGCCGTGGAGGCTGACTTGTGGACGCCCGTGGGTTTGCGAACGCTGTCGCCACACGACACTCATTATCGCGGCCACTATCGCGGTGGAGTGGCCGAGCGCGATGGGGCTTATCATCAGGGAACTGTCTGGCCCTGGCTGATGGGTGCCTTCGTGGAAGCCTGGTTGCGTGTCGGCGGCAAAAAGAAAGAGATCGATAAACGATTCCTGCAGCCGTTGAAAGATCTCACGCACTGCTACGGGCTGGGACATCTTGCGGAAATCGCCGATGGCGATCCGCCCCATAAACTTAACGGCTGTCCCTTTCAGGCCTGGTCGCTCGGCGAATTGTTACGGATCGGAAAGTAGGTCGGCGTGAGCATCGAAAAAGAACGCTTGGAAGAAGATCGACTCGGCAAAAAAGACTGGCGGTTCTTCGGCCCTTACCTGAGCGATCGCCAATGGGGAACGGTTCGCGAAGACTACAGTCCGCACGGCACCGCCTGGGATTACTTCCCGCACGATCATGCTCGCAGCCGCGCCTATCGCTGGGGCGAAGATGGCCTCGCCGGGTTCTCCGACGCCAAGGCCCGGCTGTGTCTTTCACTCGCCGTGTGGAATGAAAACGACCCGATTCTCAAAGAACGGCTGTTCGGACTGACGAACGAAGAGGGCAACCACGGCGAAGATGTCAAAGAGCTTTACTACTTTCTGGATGCTTCGCCGACGCACTCCTATCTGAAGATGCTCTACAAGTATCCGCAGAAGGCGTACCCGTACGATCACATCGTTGCCGAGAATAAGAAGCGCACCCAGAAGCAGCCGGAGTACGAGGTTTACGACACCGGTTGCTTTGCGGAGAATCGCTACTTCGATGTTTTCGTCGAATATGCCAAGCAGGATACGAACGATATTTTGATGCGGGTGACCGTTTGTAACCGCGGGCCGGAAACGGCGAAAATCCATGTCCTGCCCCAACTCTGGTTTAGAAATACCTGGTCCTGGTTTTTGAATGCACTCAAGCCGACGGTTCGGGCCACCGGCCCGAATACCATTTCAGCCAACCACGTCGAACTGGGAAACTACTTCGGTTACTACGACGGCCAGCCGCAACTGCTCTTCTGCGAGAATGAAACCAATCCTCGTCGACTATTCGAGCTGGAACGATCTCCCGGATATTTCAAAGATGCCTTTCACGACTATCTGCTTCACGGGAGGAAAGACGCGGTAAATCCCAACCACGTCGGAACCAAAGTCGCCGCCCACTACTCGCTGTCGATTCCCCCAGGCGGGCAGGAAACGATCCGCCTTCGACTCGCGAACAAAGAACTCGGTAAGCCGTTCGATAAGTTCGAGGGCATTTTCGAAAAGAGAATTGCCGATACGAACGAGTTCTACGGGGAGATCCAGAAAGATTTAAGCAGCGAGGATGCCCGGCTGGTTCAAAGGCAGGCTTTCGCCGGCCTGATCTGGAGCAAGCAGTACTTCGGATACGACGTCACCCGCTGGTTGAACGGCGATCCGGCTCAATTGCCGCCCCCGCCGGAACGCAAGCTCGGTCGCAATCGGGACTGGACCCATCTGCGAAATTTCGACGTCATTTCCATGCCCGATAAATGGGAATATCCCTGGTACGCCGCCTGGGATCTGGCCTTTCACATGCTTCCTTTTGCGCTGCTCGATCCCGAGTTCGCCAAGCAACAGCTGTTGCTGTTCACTCTGGAACGGTACATGCACCCCAACGGGCAGCTGCCCGCCTACGAATGGGCATTTGGGGATGTGAATCCGCCGGTACATGCCTGGGCGGCGTGGCGAGTGTTCCAGATCGATCGCAAGAATCATGACGGCGCGGGGGATCTCGATTTTCTGGAGCGGATCTTCCACAAACTGATGCTGAATTTCACCTGGTGGGTGAATCGCAAGGATACCGAAGGGCGTAACGTTTTTCAGGGGGGCTTCCTCGGGCTGGATAACATCGGGGTGTTCGACCGCAGTGCACCGTTGCCCACCGGCGGGTTCATCAATCAATCGGACGGCACGGCCTGGATGGCCATGTACTGCCTGAACATGATGCGCATCGCTCTCGAACTGGCTTTGAATAATCCCGTCTACGAAGACATGGCCACGAAGTTCTTCGAGCATTTTCTGCAAATCGCCGATGCCATGACCAATCTGACCGGGCTGCGGAAAGATAGTCTCTGGGATGAGCAGGACGAATTTTATTACGACGAATTGAACCTGCCCGATAAGCGGATGATCAAGCTGCGGGTTCGCTCCATGGTCGGGCTGATCCCGTTGTTCGCCGTGGAAACGCTCGAGCCGGGCATGCGGCAGAAATTGCCGCGATTCAATCAGCGTTTGCACGAATTCTTCGAAGCCCGCCCCGATCTGGCGTTTCTCATCTCCCGGTGGAATGAGCCGGGTATCGGCGACCGCGGACTGCTCTCGCTTTTGCGCGGCCATCGACTGAAGCGGATTTTGAAACGCATGCTGGATGAAACCGAGTTTCTTTCCGACCACGGCATTCGAGCACTGAGCCGCTATCACAAAGATCATCCGTATACGTTTGAATGTCAGGGCACAGAACTGACCGTGCAGTATCAGCCGGCCGAGTCGGAATCTGGGCTTTTCGGTGGCAACTCCAATTGGCGCGGCCCGGTCTGGTTTCCCGTGAATTACCTGATCGTGGAATCGCTGCAAAAATTCCACCATTACTACGGCGAAGATTTTCGAGTCGAATGTCCGACCGGTTCGGGCAAATTTTTGAGTCTCGAAGAAATTGCCCAGGAGATTGGGGATCGCCTTACCCGGCTATTCTTGCGGGATTCTGAAGGCCGTCGGCCCGTGTTCGGCGATAATCCGCAGTTCAATTCCGATCCTCAGTTTTGCAATTATCCACTCTTTTACGAGTACTTCGATGGCGACACCGGACGTGGTGTTGGGGCCGCGCATCAGACGGGCTGGACGGCCTTGGTGGCCAAGCTCTTGCAGCCGCGCCGTCGGGATACCGAGGGAGCCGAAAACGAATTGCATCAGGTCGAGACACCGGAAAATAAACCCAAGGCGAAGGACAAATCGACCAAGGGATCGAAGGCGAAAAAGTCGACGCGCGGCAAATAAAGAAGGGACCGATCAACTGGCCGAGATGAGCACTTTGAGCAACTGTTCCAGACGAAACGGCTTGAAGATGACATGTCTCAAACCATCCTGGCGGGCCTTCACTATGGTGTGCGAGGAGTCGTAGCCGAACGAAGCCATCAGGGCGATCTGTGCGGAAGGCAGGGCATCCTTGACCGTTCGAAAAGCCGCATAGCCTCCCATGTCTGAATGGCGAATATCCATCAGCACGCCTTCGTAGCTGCCGTTGTGAGCCAGGGCGATCCCCTCGGTGGCCGTTGCGGCGGTTTCAACCTGACAGCCGAGCCGTTCCAGCATCATGTGGGCCGATTTGCGAATCCGCTCGTCGCTGTCGATCACCAGCACATGCATGCCGCGCAACCGTTTGCTGGATAAATTGGCTCGAGTGCCCGCGAAATTCTCGCCGACAATCTGGATCTTCTCTTTGATCGCCCGGGTGTCGGAGATAATTTTTCGCAGCGGCTCCAGCCATTCGGAATTCATCTCCTTGGCCTGATCCAGCAATTTACTGGCGATAGCCAGCAGTTCATCCGCCGGGAGCGCGATTTCGCGATTCACCGCTTCTATGGCCTGCGTTGCCGTACTGTTCTGCTGTGCGGAAAGAAGATTCAAAGTGTAAAGTGTCTGGGCCAGTTCACGGCTGAACAGTTCCGCGAATTGCAGATCTTCGGCACCGAAGGCGTTCACGCGCGGCGATTCGACGTTGAATGTGCCAATCACCTGATCCTGAAAAATAATCGGCACCGTCATCGAGGAGCGGGCGTTGGGTGAACCTTCGATGAAATAGGGATCGTTCGCGGTATCGAGACAGAGATAACTCATGCCAGTCGCCGCTACGTAACCGGTCACACCGTTGCCTTCGATCTTGGCATAGAGTTCCCGTTTCGCGGCCTCCGAGGTCATGCCTTCTTCCAGGAGCGGGTTCAATCGCCCAGTGGTGCGATCCAGAAGGCGAATCTCGATCACATCGTAGTGCAATAGGTTGTGAATATCCCGCCGCACGTTTTGCTTCAGGAGATCGACCCGGCACTCGACGTTCATTTCCGAGAGCTGATCGGGGTCCAGAATCGCCAGTTCCTGCCCGGCCCGGTGCAGAGCATCCAGTTTCTGTTGCCGCAGCACCTCGGCCGTGACATCATCGCACAGAGCCACCAGTTCGACGATCTTGTTGTCTTCGCGGACCGGCCAGATGGTGATATTCAGATAGTGCTTGCCCTGCAGCTGCACGCGAAATTGGATAGTGTCCCCGGCCAGGGCGGCTTCAAATGGAATCTGCTTTACAGGAATGGCTTCCAGTTCCCCCAGCGCTTCCATCAGGGGCTTACCTAGCGGAGAGCCGTTGCACCACTTCAGGAAGTGATCGTTGGTCCAGGTGATTTTCAGTCGCGTATCGAGTACGACGATTCCTTTAGCCAGCGCAGAAAGAATCTGATCGCCTCGTTGCAGAGGATCCGCAAAAATGACTTCGAAGGGAACCGGGTGATTGTCACTCGATTGATGCACAGGATGCTCACGCCAGATGACTACACTAAATTATAACCGGCTTGTGCGAAAATGCACGAACTGAAATACTGAAAGACCAACATCTTACCCCATACGAAAGTTACAGACCCATGACCGACCAGCGGGCCTCCAGAGTAGTGTATTTCCAGAAATACATACCGAATTCGAGAGTGTCAATTGTGCTGAATTTATTAGTTGAGCGATTGCGCTTACAGCAAATTTACGCGATTATCGCTCTCTCCGGTTGGCTTCTGTCGGGATCGTCGATTTACGCTCAGAAAGAGGCGTTGAACGAATCGGTTGAGAACCGAGAAGAGGCTTCCTGGAAAATCGCCCGCCAAATTTGGGAATGGGCTGAACCGGGCTACCAGGAATCCAAATCCTCGACTTTGCTGGCCGACACTTTGGAAAAAGCCGGCTTCGAGGTCAAGCGCGGCGTTGCCAAGATTCCGACCGCTTTCACTGCCACGATCGGCTCGGGCAAACCGGTGATCGCCGTCCTGGGCGAGTATGATGCCCTACCGGAACTTTCGCAGGACGATGTGCCTTTTCGGAAGCCCCGGCCCGGCAACATCTACGGCCATGCCTGCGGCCACAACCTCTTCGGCACCGCGTCTGTTTCGGCTTGTCTGGCGCTCGCGGAAGAAATCAAAAAGGGAAACATTAAGGGGACACTTCGCTTTTACGGCTGCCCGGCCGAAGAAGGCGGCTCGGCCAAGGCGTTCATGGTCCGCGATGGCCTGTTTCAAGATTGCGATATCGCATTGCATTGGCATCCCGGTAGTAGGAATTTGGTGGGCGATGCCAGTTGCCTGTCTCGCGCGGCTGTCAAGTTTCGCTTTTACGGGATTGCCTCGCATGCGGCCGCAGCTCCCGAAAAAGGCCGATCGGCTTTGGATGCCGCCGAGCTGTGTGCCCATGCCACGGAACTATTGCGCGAACATACTCCCGATTTCACTCGCATCCACCACACCATCACCCACGGTGGCGGCGGGGCTCCCAACGTAGTACCGGAATTCGCCGAGATGTTCTTCTACGTCCGCCATCCCGATTTTCGCGAAGTGCAGAAGCTGTACCCGCGACTCGTGAAATGTGCGGAAGCGGGAGCCCTCGCCACCGAAACGAAACTGGAAACTCTTTATCTGGGCGGCACTCTTGAGCTCATGCCCAATAACACTCTGGCCCAGGCCGTGAAGAAAAATCTGGTGCCGTTGAATCGAATTCACTATTCGCCGGAAGAAATGAAGTTCGCACTCCGAATTCAGGAAACCCTGTCCGAGAAAGCGGATCTGGATTTGGTGCGTCGGGTGGATGATGTTTCCGGTAGTGTCGGCAAAGGTTCCACCGATGTAGGGGATGTTTCCTGGGTAGTGCCGACCAGCGGCTTCTACACAGCCTGCTTCGTACCGGGTACTTCCGCTCACTCCTGGCAGGCGACTGCGGCCACCGGATCCTCGTTAGGTAAACAGGGGATGCAACTGGCCGCGAAAACACTCGCGGCGACGGCCTGGGATCTTTACCACGATCCGAAATTGATTGAAACCGCCAAGGAAGAGTTCGTCCGCCGGCTCGACGGACGAAAGTATCAATCGCTGATACCCAAAGATTTGAATCCGCCGCTCAACTATCGGGATCCGCCGAAGACGAAATAACGACCCCAAATGGGTCGAGGTCGGAACCTCGACCCGTGAAATTATCAATTCTTAGATTCGCTGGCGAAAAGGCGATGCACGATACCGGCGACAATCGCGCCTCCTATCGGAGCCGCCCAGAACAGCCAGAGCTGTTTGACCGGCCAATCGATACTGCCCTGAAACTTCATAATCAAAGCCGGGCCGGTGCTGCGGGCCGGGTTCACCGACAGGTTGGTAATCGGGATGCCGATCAAGTGAATCAGAGTCAGGCCGAGCCCGATAGCGATGGGAGCGAAACCGGCCGGAGCCTTGGCATCCGTAGCTCCCAAAATGATCATCAGGAAGAAGAAGGTGAGCAACGCTTCGGCGACTGCGCACGGAATCATCGTGTAGCCGCCGGGGGAGTGTTCATCGAAGCCGTTGCAGGCGAAACCATTCTTGAGATCGAAACCGCTGTTGCCCGAACCGGAAGCAATGAAGTAAAGGAAACCGGCGCCGACAGCACCCCCCAATACCTGGGCGAGGATGTAAGGAATCAGATCCTTAAAGGGCATACGGCCCGCGAACAATAAGCCGAACGATACCGCTGGGTTGAGATGGCAACCCGAGATGTGACCGATGGCGTAGGCCATGGTCAATACAGTCAAACCAAATGCGAGTGCCACGCCGACAAAGCCGATTCCGAGTTGAACGCCATCTGGCGTGAGATACTTGGCGGCAAGGACGGCGCTGCCGCAGCCGCCAAATACCAGCCAGAAAGTTCCGAAGAACTCGGCCAGAAACTTCTTACTTAAATCCATACTGTTTCCTTCCGGGTGTGAAGAATGGTGAAGATAACACGCTGTTCAGGTTACCTCGATTGTCCGTAATTAATCTGATACGTCAAGAGGCTGTCGGAGTGTCAATTTGACAGGAAGCCGGGTGGCCAAAATTCCTACTTAGTTGAAGTTGCAAGTTATTGACAGGTAATGAGTTACGGCTATTGTTCATGGAAATCTGAGCGTTTGGCGCGCCACTTGCTTTGTCCAAACTCGACAAGTTATCCCGAAGGTGGCTAGCATCTTCGGGTCAAAAAACACAGACGAGCGCGGTGGAATCGCCAGCGTGATCCAGAGGTCATTTATCTGAGATCGGCCCCGATTCCGCGCGTTCCCAAACAGGAGTTAGGACAATGCGAAATGGCTTACCCGTAGTTCGACGAAGTGTTCGAGAGTTCCCTGTGAACAACTGGTTCGATGGTTTCTTCAACAACCTGCCCAGCTTCGTGGATCAGGAATCGGTTGCGAAGAACCAGGGAGTTTACATCCAGGAGCAGGAAAACGACGTATTAGTCTATATCGATGCACCTGGTTTCGAAGGAAAGGATTTCGACATCCAGTTCGGCGAAAACAATCTGAAGGTAGAAGCGGAGCATAAACCAGAAGAAGAACTGAAACTGCCATTCGGGCACCGCAAAATGAAACGAGTGATTGAGTTCTCTCTCGATATCGATCACAACAAGCTGGATGCGACTTATCGCAGCGGCGTGCTGTGCATCAAGCTGGCGAAGGCCGAGAAGGCTCAATGGCGCAAGGTGGAAGTGAAGTAAGAGAAGAGCGGTCAGCGGTCAGCTTTCAGCGGTCAGTGAAAAACAGAGAGGGGACAGGTATTGCTCAGGGTGCCTGTCCCCGACCCACTTTCTATGCGATAGCGAGCTTGATTATTAACGCATCTCCACAAAGCTTCCGATGGGTCGCTAAATTTGTTTTTTTAACGACGCATCGTCAGATGCGTGCATTGGAATTGATTCGAAGTAAAAAACCCGAGCCACTTCGTTTATTAGCGACGCATCGTTAGATGCGTTCTTGGGAATTTAATCAATAGGGAACATTAAAGGAAGACAGTAGACCTCGGAAGGGTCGGGGACAATCCCAAAAGCAGAGCCCGTCCCCTCTATTCGCTGAAAGCTGACCGCTGAAAGCTAAAAGCTCTCAGCTCCCCACCCCACCTACGCCAAAATTTCCTTAATCACCTTGCACGGTTCCACGCCCGTCAACTTCTGATCCAGACCCATGAACTTATAGGTAAACTTGTTATGGTCGAACCCTAACAGGTGCAGCACCGTCGCATGAAAATCGTGCACGCTCACGGGGTTCTTGATGATGTTATAGCTGAAATCATCCGTTTCCCCGTAGGCCATGCCCGGCTTGATGCCGCCGCCGGCCATCCACATCGTGAAGCAGCGGGGGTGATGGTCGCGGCCGTAGTTGGTGCGCTCCAGCCGGCCCTGCGTGTAGACCGTGCGGCCGAATTCCCCGCCCCAAATCACCAGTGTCGAATCAAGCATGCCCTTTTGTTTCAAATCCTGAATCAGACCCCAGCAGGGTTGATCGACATCCTTGCACTGATCCGGCATGCGCTTGGCCATGTTGCCGTGGTGATCCCAGTTGTTGTGGTAGATCTGCACGAAACGAGTGCCCCGTTCCACCAACCGGCGAGCCATCAGCACGCTGTTGGCGAAAGTGCCCGGCTTCTTGGCTTCATCGCCATACATGTCGAGAGTTTTCTGATTCTCCTTCGACAGATCGGTCAATTCCGGCACACTGGTCTGCATGCGGTAAGCCATTTCATATTGCTGAATTCGCGTGCGGGTTTCCGGATCGCCGACTTCCTCAAAGGTCATCTGATTCAGCTTGTTCAGGCCATCCAGCATCTTCCGGCGAGTTTCACCGGAGACACCGTCGGGATTGTTGATGAACAGAATGGGATCGCCCTTGGCCCGGAAAGAAACCGCGGCATGTTCGCCGGGCAGATAACCCGACTGCCACAACCGGGCGCTGATCGCCTGCACCTGCTCCTGATTGCGCGGCACGGCCACCATCACCGCAAAGGTCGGCAGATTCTGATTCAAAGAGCCCAAGCCATAGCTGACCCAGGCCCCGAGGCAGGGACGGCCCGTCACCTGATTGCCAGTCTGCATGTAGGTAATGGCCGGCTCGTGATTGATCGCTTCCGTGAACATCGATCGAACGAAGCAAACATCCCCGGCCATCTTGGCTATGTTGGGAATCATCTCCGAAAGCCACATACCGGAGGGGCCGTACTGCTTGAACTTGTACATCGTCGGACAAAGCGGAAATCGCGATTGTCCGCTGGTCATCGTGGTCAGACGCTGGCCGTTGCGGACCGATTCGGGAAGATCCTTATCGTAAAGGTCGTGAAGTTTCGGCTTCCAGTCGAAGAGATCGAGTTGGGAAGGTCCGCCGACCATGTGCAGATAGATGATATTCTTGATCTTGGCCGGGAAGTGCGTTTCCGGCACGGCCGCCCCGATCCCGGTTTTAGTTCCGGTAGCCCGGGCCGTTTCCTGACCCAGCAAGGCGGCCAGAGCAGCGCCGCCGAGCAGGTGCGTGCCCCGCCCAAAGAAGTGCCGGCGGGTCAGATTCAGACCAAGATTCTGGAGAGAGTTCATCGGTTTCTCTTTTCGCAAATAGAGTTCGCTTCTTTAATCGAAGCGAACTTTTATCGAAATAAATCCGCCATCCGCCGCGTTCGCGGCCATGCAATTATCTCTTACTTGTTCAAAGCCTCGTCGAGGTTCAGAACTTCGTTCACCAGCATCGTCCAGGCGGCCAACTGCTTGGCATCCACCTTCGGATCGGCCTTCGATTCGCCCACGGCAATCAGCTTCTTGGCCTGATCCGGCTTGCTGTTGTATTCCGTGTGAAGATCCTTCAAGCCAGCTGTGAGAATCGCCATTTCGGCCGGTTTGAAAGGCCGAGACAGCACGATTTCACCGAGCAGTTGAATTCGCTCTTCGTCGGTCTTGGCCGGAGATTTCAGAAGCTTCTCGGCCAGGTTACGATCGGCTTCGACGAACTGGATGTCGTTCATCGTTAACAGCGCCTGAATCGGGGTGTTCGTCCGTTCGCGGCGGACGGCACAGGTCTCCCGGTTCGGGGCGTTCAGAATTTCCATCGCGGCGGGTGGAGCGGCCCGCTTCCAGAGGGTATACATGCTCCGGCGATAGAGATTCGCGCCAGTATCGCGGCGATAGTCGCGGGTGTTACTGCCGATCATGGCCACCGCTTCCCAGACCCCATCGGGCTGGTAGGGTTTCACACTCGGTCCGCCAATTTTCTTCGTTAACAGGCTGCTGGTGGCCAGGGCGTAATCGCGAATCATCTCGGCATCCATTCGGAAGCGCGGGCCGCGCGACAGCCATTTATTCGAAGGATCGGCATCCAGCTTCTCTTTGGGAGTTACAGCCGATTGACGGTAGGTAGACGACATGAAGATCATCTTGAAGAATTTCTTGATGTCCCAACCTTGCTCGCGGAACTCGATGGCTAACCAGTCGAGTAACTCCGGATGCGTGGGAAGTTCGCCGGTAATCCCAAAATCGCCGCTGCTCCGAACCAGACCGTTACCGAATACTTCCTGCCAGTAGCGGTTCACCGTGACTCGAGTGGTCAACGGATGCTCCGGCTTCAGCAGCCACTCGGCAAAGCCGAGTCGGTTTCGAGGCAGACTTTTATCCATCGGCGGCAGTGATTTAGGCACGTCGGCCTTCACTTTATCCTTGCGCTGATCGTACTCCCCACGATTGAGAATGTAGGCGATCGGTTCGCCGTCCCGTTCATTCATGATGTGGGTGATGGTGCCGCGGGATTTGATGCGGACTTCCTCTTCCTGCAGTGCAGTCGAATCGCTGATTAGCTTCTGGTAGGGCTTGTCCTGCGCGGCCAACCAGGCTTCGAACAGCTCATTGTTTTCTTGCGGAGTTCGCTTTTCTTTCTTCAGCAGATCGGCACATCGCAGGCTCTTGGATAGCCGTTCGACTTCTGCCACATCCAGTCTACGGTCGTAAAGACGGACATCGCCGATGGCGATCTTGTCGTTTCGATTGTTGTCGCCGCGTGCACCAATCTGGAAGGGAACTTTCGTGCGGGTGGTCGAATCGGGTTTCAAATTGTTACTGAGGATATCCACCGCTTGAGCATTGCCATCCACAAAGATGCGAACACCTTCGCCTTTGGCACTGCCATCAAAAGTGATAACGACTTGCTGCCACTGGTTCAATTTCAAAGGAGTCTTGCTGACCACCTTCACGGCATTATCCGGCCAGTTACTGATGAAGTGGGTACCCACCCGATCATTTTCCATCCAGAGATCCCATCCCCGATGGGCCGGAGGTAGATCCATTTTTGCGATAACTGCGCCTGTAACTCCGCGAGCATGTGGCTTGACCCAAACGCTGACAGTAAAGGGTTGCTTGGTGTCGAAATCGCCCACGCTTTCATGGATGTTCAGCGTTCCGCCCGCTTTCACCTGAAAGGCTTTTTCGGAGAAGCGTCCCTTATCGCCCCAGGCAAAGCCGGTTTCCGCCGTGATGAATTCTTCCTTGCCATCTTTCTTGTACGCCAGTTTCTTTCCCTGGCTTTCATTGAGCGGCATTTCGAATTTCAGGCCATTCTTCGGTTCCCAGTTGGCTACCGTGGCCGGGGTTGCGGTTTTGACCCACTCATCGAAATCTTTGTGAGCCGTTTTCTTGCGCTCGGCGATCTGAGCCCGAACCACATTCATCTGCTTGGTTACCGTTTCCCATTTGGCTCGATCTTCTGGCATCGGAACATTAATGATTGGCGGTGTATCCTTAATGTTGCCGTCCATCGCGGCCTGAGTGGTGTTGTTGAAAAATGCGGCCATCGAGTAGAAATCCCGCATCGTCAGCGGATCGAACTTGTGATCGTGGCACACCGCGCAACCGGCGGTCAGTCCCATCCAAACTTGGCTGACCGTCTCCGTGCGGTCGCGGTTATAGAGGACCAGGTATTCTTCGTTGATCGCCCCACCTTCATTGGTGGTGATGTTGCAGCGATTGAAACCCGTCGCCACTTTCTGGTCGAGAGTCGGGTTATTCAGCAAATCCCCGGCCAGCTGTTCGATGGTGAATTCATCGAACTTCATGTTCTGATTGAAGGCGTTAATCACCCAGTCGCGGTAGGCCCACATTTCCCGATAGTTGTCGAAGTGGATGCCGTGAGTGTCGCCATACCGGGCGGCGTCCAGCCAGTAACGAGCCCGATGCTCTCCCCAGTTGGGGCTGGCCATGAACTTGTCGACGACTTTTTCGTACCAGTTCGGCGATTTGTCATTCACGGCCGCTTCCACATCCTTGGGATCGGGCGGCAGGCCGGTGGTATCCAGAGATAAGCGTCGAATCAGAGCCCGGCGTTCCGCTTCGGGGGCCGGCGTAATCTTCCGCTTTTCCAGTTCGGCCAGAATGAAATTATCGATCGGGTTGGTCACCCACTTTTGATTGGCCACCGTTGGAATGGCCGGTTTCTTCGGCGGGATGAATGACCAGTGGGCCTGATATTCCGCGCCCTGATCGATCCACTGTTTCAAAGTCGCCAGTTGGGCCGGGGTGATATTCTTATTCGTCTCCGGCGGCGGCATCTTCTCGGTATCGTCTTTGGACAGGATGCGAACGATCAGTTCGCTTTCGACGCTTTTCCCGGGGATGATGGCTTTCTTGGCCAAAGCCCCTTCGCGCTGATCGATGCGAAGTCCCGCTTTTCGGGAAGCACTATCCGGCCCGTGACAGGGAAAGCAGTTCTCCGCGAGTATCGGACGGATGTCCCGGTTGTATTCCAGCTTGGTGGGAGATTCCGCATGAACGGCGATTGCACTGGCAAACAACCCGAGGAGAGCGGATTGGAATCGCAACATTGTGGGATCCTTTAATATCGGAGAAGGGCGATTTTCTTCCGGCAGGTCGGTAGGTAGGTACCTGCCTCACACTATCTAATATACCCGCAGACGGTCGTAAGAACAAACCCGAATTTGTGCGGAAGCAGGAATTGGAAAGTGAAAATTCGACGGACTTAGGCGGCGCTACTCGGTCGGTTTTTTGCGAATGCCGGGGGTGGCCAAAACCGTAGTCCGCAGATTCTGATTCTCGCTGGGCGTAAGATTGGACGTCAGAGCCAGCTCCGCAGCCAGTTTCAGAGCTTTATTCGACGGTTCCTGCTGTCCCAGTTGCGTCCAGCACAAGTAGAGGTACCAGGCCGGGCGGGCTTCGGTCGGACTCAACTTCTGAGCCAGCTTGAACTCTGCCGTCGCCTTCAAAAATAATTTCTCGGAAAGGTGCTCATCGGCATCTGAGACCGACTTGGCACTTTTCTTCGCCAATAAATAAAGCCCGATCCCCCGATGCAGATGCTCGGCATAGCCTTCGTTCATTTCGTCGGCCATTTCCATCAGACGGGTGTGGCAGTGAATCAGGTGTTCGTGTGCCGGTCCGGAGGCCTCTTGGGCATCCGCCGTGAAGCGGTCGAATTGCCAGTACGCCTCATCAAACTGCTTCATTTTGTAGAGCATCTCGGCGAGGTAGGCCCGAATCATAATCTGATCGGGATTAGCCGCGATATGCTGTCGGAGGTGCTCGGCCGCTTCCTTGGGGGCCTGCTTTTCCATGCACTCCGCGGCCTTCATGAGGTGATCGACTCTCTCAGCGCTCGCGGCTTCGGGCAACTTGGTTTCGGGCTTCTTAACCAGCACGGTCGGCGCGGCGGCCACCAGTTTTTCCGGTTCCGCGGGCTTGGCCGGGCGCTCGATTTCGACCGGGGGCGAGACATTATTCAAAGTGGCGACCGGAGGAGCTGCCGTTTCCGTACTAGGGATAGCAGGAGTTTCGACCCCCGCCGGGCTGGGCGTAGAGCTGTTGCGAGTACTTTGGCAACCCATGACCACAGCGAGAACTATGAGTAGGCTGAGATACCGCATGAAAAGCCTTCCGACTGAGAATGCCGATAAAATCGGCTGTGCCGGAAAGTATCGAAAAATGGGTAATATCGAAATTAGCGAATGCTGGGGAAGCTTGGCAAAGTGAATGATAATATAGGTAATTTGATAGGGTAATGCGGATAGTGAGGGCTCATGGAAAACCTGACTCCGAAGAAGACGCACTTACCGCCGCCGAATGGGGCTTCCCCTCCCAAGGCCAGCGCCCATCGGCTCAGTCTGTATTTACGTTGTCTGGAGCCGTTGCAGGTAGCGAAGCAGGAAACCATTTCGAGCAAGCGAATGGCGGAAATGCTGGGGATTCGGGATGCCCAGGTTCGACGTGATTTGACCTACATCGGCAGTCTGGGTCAGCGGGGGATCGGCTATTCAATTCCTAGTCTGATCGCGGCCATTCGCAGTGCGCTGGGACTCAACCGAAACTGGCCGACTATACTGGTGGGGGTGGGGAATCTGGCTCGGGCGTTGATCCGCTACCAGAATTTCCGCGAACATGGCTTCGAGATCTTGGCTCTGTTTGATTGTGACGCCGGGAAGATCGGCACGCCGATTGAAGGCATGACAATCCAGTCGATTGGCGACCTGAGGAGTACTCTCAAGAAGGTACACGCCGAGTTGGCTTTGTTGACGGTGCCAGCCGAGGCCGCGCAGTCGACGGCGGAGTTGCTGGCGGAGGCAGGGATTCGGGGAATTTTGAATTTTGCTCCGGCGGTGTTGAGGTTGCCAAAATCGGTCCGGATCGTTAACATTGATCTTGCGATGCAATTGGAGCAATTGGCATTTAGCGTGCAGTCCGCGGCTCTGGTCTGATCGCCTTTTTTACCCGATAGTGTAACGGTAGCACAAGGGATTTTGGTTCCCTTTGTCTAGGTTCGAATCCTAGTCGGGTAGTTCACTTTTTTTGACGCCTCAAAAAATCCATAAGTAGTTATCGGATAAGCACTTACGAAAAACACCCTTCGTGCTTGTTTCGTCGCCAAACGCCATTTTGGGTGCAAATTGGGTGCAGCATCGCTCCCGCGTGGGGCTCGCGTCGCTGGACCTATCCCTCACAATTTGTGGGGAGGATTTCTTGATGGAGGTTTCCTCATGGAGGGCACGTTACGAACAATCTTATTACGGAACCTGTAACTTCTGAACTCCGAGCGCATCCAAATACTAGCCGTGAGACGGACTGGGGCTATGTCTCGCGAGCAACTCTCACACGAGTACTTTTGAAGCGAGTGAAGATTCATGGACCAGGGAAAAACAGAATCCAGAAAGGACACCGCAACCGATTTGTGTCCCCTCGATTGTCCGATTCATAAAACTCGGAGACCCGCCTGGATCGCCATCGGCTGGTTGACGGCGGCGGTTTCCTCACTCTATATCTCCGACATCCCCTACGATTTCGGCGAAGAATTATGTGGAGTCTGGGGTTGTTTTCCCCCTCTCCAGTCGCTGATCGCCATGCATGCTTTCTGGCTGATCGCACTCCTGGCATTGGTGTGGGTTGTCCATTTCCGTAGTTCGCGATTTCTAAGACCCTTGGCCGCCGCATTCCTGGCCGTTGGCTGCTTTGGAGCTTTCGGATTAGCGGGTAAAGATTTAATCCGATGGTGCCAATCTGTTTCCGTCGAAGATCAACAGTACTGGCCGAAGCGAGTGGGCTATATCCTGGCCACTTCCACGGATCTCCCATTTGTGGAACTCGCAATTTCCGGTCTAATTGGCTTGCGGGTTGGATCTCAACTAGGCTCCGGCGAATCCGGCGGTTGCAAAAACGAATCCGAAGCTTCTTAGTAGCCATTAGCCACGCGACTAACAATTTCGCCCAAAACCGGAATTTCGTGTAATCCTTACGCTCGAGTTCCGACTAATCCGATCTAGCGGCTCACAAAAACGGATGCCGACTAGATGCCGAGTGACCTTTCTGGATCGATCTTTACCTCTGCCATTTCTCGATCCTGCGAACTGGGTCGAGAATCATGGAGATGCTCTCTATCAGTTTGCGACGGGTGACACTGGCACCCCATCTCAATAAACGCAAGTCCCTGTACAATCTAGACTTGGGTGGCACTGGCTATCTGACAGTACCATTTCGATATAACTCCCGTTTTCGGATCGAATTTGTTTCTGAGTTGGCGAAATGTCTCCGAGATTTCTCTTTCTCAGGCACAGGCAGATAGCCAGTGGGACCCAAAACATTACCTGACAATGACTTACGGTGATTCTAAAGGGTTGTCAGTGCCACCCGCCGGAGTTTTATTCCCAGGTGCTCGAAGGCCTGGAGTGGTGGGTCCGTTCCGATCAGTGGATTTCGGATCGCGGGCAATTCGTCCCGTTCGCCTGGCGCTGGCTGAGCAAATCCAAGTGGGTCGAACGGCCGGCGTTGCACCGATTGAAACCGAAATCCCAGAGCAAAGATGACCTTCTGGCGAGCTATGCCGCCGACGTTTACGGAGATCCCGATGAATCAGGCCCGAGCGATCAAAGACGCGAAACCTTTGTCCTTGTTGGAACCGGAGCGAATGCTGGAGATCGCCGAGAAGCCCTTCCGCCTCCTGCCGCGTGAAGTCGCCGGCCCGGCGTTCGAACTGTTTTCGTTATTCGCGGACAAAGAGAAAACCGCCTTGCCCCTGTGTGCGAGTCTGTCGGTTTGGATCTCCCGCTGGGGGGTCGATGTCGAAGACATGATCAAGATCCTGCACGACGCGACCAAGCCCGGAGTGAGGGCCGATGCGAAGTTCCCGGGGAGTTTGGTGGACTATCTGGCGACGAAGGTGCAACTGTTGATCGATGAGCGGAAACGCGAAGCGGATCGGAAACGGATGCGTGACAAAGCGGCCGCGGAGGAAGCGGGCGCCACGGTAAAAATCAACTTGGCCGAGGTGCTCGGCGGGATCGGAAAGAGTGTTTAACCCCCACTGGAAAAGCGACTATGATTGAGGCCAACACTGACGAGCGAGCTTTAGGCCTGGATGGATGCTTTGCGCTGATGGGCGAAGTGGAGTGCCCGCACTGCGGCGTCTCGAATCTAGGCCTTAAACCAGCGTAGTTTTTTTGGGAATTGTTTCGATTTATCGAAGAAAGCTCGAAATCCTTTTTGTTTTCTGCGGTTTGTGTAAGTAACCGCTTAACAAATCGACAGTCGCAAAAAGGAGTTTCGAGTGAATGTTATTTTCGGACGTTGGTTTCAAAAATGCAAGAGTCGAATCGAACGTCGCCTGGCTAAGCGAGAGGCCGCGATGACCTTCGCTCCTTCTTTCGACGCCTCCAACATTCATTACGAAGTCTCCGAACGCGTGGGGGCGATCGGTTGCGGAGGCCTCGGGGCCATGCACCTTCTGGCCCGGCGTATCGGACTGATCGACGACATCGACGAGAAGTTGCATCTGCTCCAATTTCAAAGGCCTTACTCGGAATCGGACCACGTATTGGCCATCGCTTACAATTCCCTTTGCGGGGGTACCTGCCTGCAAGACATGGAACTGCGTCGCAGCGACGAAAACTTTCTCAACGCCTTGGGCACTCAGCGTTTTCCCGACCCGACTACTTCGGGCGACTTTTGTCGACGCTTCGATAGTGGCAGCATCCAGGCTTTGATCGACGCTTTCAACCAGACCCGTTTACGCGTCTGGTCGAAGCAACCCGATTCCTTTTGGGAATGCGCGAAGATCGACGCCGACGGCAGCTTTACCCAAACGCGTGGCGAGCGTAAAGCGGGGATGGACATCAACTATAACAGAGACTGGTGTTACCACCCCCTGGCGGTGACCCTGGCCAACACCGGTGAGACGCTGAGCATCGTCAACCGTCCCGGCAATCGCCCTTCGCACGAAGGGGCCGCGGTCGAACTCGACCGGGCTCTTTTGCTGTGCCTTCAAGCGGGCTTTCGCAGGATCGTCTTTCGCGGCGACACCGATTTCTCGCAGACCACTCGCCTCGACGGCTGGGATGCCAACGCCAAGGTACGCTTTTATTTCGGCTACGATTCGAAGCAAAACCTCGAAGCAATCGCGGAAAAACTGCCGGAAGCGGCTTGGCACAAGCTCGAGCGTCCCGCGCAATACTCGGCGAAAGCGAAGTTGCGACACCGACGGGAAAACACCAAGGAGCGGATCGTCCAAGAGCGGGAATTCGTAAATGTGAAGTTGATCTCCGAAGCGGTGGCCGAGTTCGAGTACCAACCGACCGCTTGCCGAAGGGCGTATCGCCTGGTGGTGATTCGCAAGAATCTTTCCGTGGAAAAAGGCGAATCCGTTCTGTATCCGGACGAACGCTATTTCTTCTACATCACCAACGACCGGGAGTGCACGGCCGCCGAAGTCGTCTACGAAGCCAACGATCGCTGCAATCAGGAAAATCTGATAGCGCAGCTCAAGGGCGGTTGCCGGGCCTTGCACGCGCCGCTGCACGATCTGGAAAGCAATTGGGCGTACATGGTGATGGCCTCCCTGGCCTGGAACTTGAAAGCCTGGTGGGCCTTGACGTTGCCGGAAACTCCTGGTCGCTGGCGGGAAAAGCATCGGGACCAGAAGCAGTCGGTTTTGAAAATGGAATTCAAAACCTTCCTCAATGCTTTCATGCTTCTGCCTTGTCAGATCGTCCGGAAGGCCGGCCGCATCGTCTATCGATTGCTCGGCTGGAACCCGCACTTGCCAATCTTCTTCCGACTACTGAAAGCACTGAGGTGCTGATCGTTCGACCGACTGAAGTCGGGATCCGGATGTCCCGATCCGATAAAACGCCGAGAGCTATTCGCGGAAAGGAAGAATGTTTGAAAAATAGAAGTATGCGTTCGGCCGAGCGAAAAGCTCCGGCGCGGAGGACTCATCGAACTATCTCGCTAAAACTCCCCACGGAATTGGCATCAAAAACTTCGCTTGTTTAAGGTCTAGGCGATCACTGGGACCTTGACAAAATCATCGACCTGAAAATGACCTGCCCAGAATGCAATTCGCAGATTAACCTTGATGCGTTCTGTTGAAAGTTCCCTAAAGTTCATGGCTATAGAACATCAAAGGCGAGTACTTCTTTCTAATACTAAAAAGTTGTACTCGCCCAGGATTTAAATCGCTTTCAGAAAGACTACCTTATGGAGTTCCTTTTTCTTTAAGATGCTTCTCGATAGTGTGTTTCATATCAGGTTCCTTCACATTCGATGTGAAATCAATTCCTGATTGCCCCTCTTTGGCAAAAAGTCTGTAGTTCAGCTTGTGACTGTTGGCATTTGCTGATTGGACTAGAACTTCTTTCTGAAGTGCTCCCAGGTAGAGATTGTTTCCACTCTTGTCACCATCTACAAACCACACTAAATCACCGCTTCCCCAGTGTCCGAAGATTGCGGATCCATTTTGCAAATCGTCTAAAACTGCAACATAGCCCTGAACGATCGAAGGATTGCTCTGCTTATCTGCTGCAACTAGAACTTTGACTTTGCCGTCAGCATCCACAACTCGAAGCTGTCGAGCAGTAACGATGTCGAAATCAGCATTTTTGCGATCTGCTATGGTCCTGGCACCCAAAGTGCCAACGCCAAAAAGTGCGATGAGAGCCGCGAGTAGAATCCGACTGTTTCGCTTCATCGTTTTTTTAAGCGACGCATTCTCTCGTTCCAGATCATGTAGGCGAGTTTCAACAGTGCTCATTTTGACTCCATTCTGATTAGGACGTACGAGTTAAACTGGAATCTTGGATTTGCGGTTTCCGGTTAACCAAAACCCTCAAGCTCCAGCTGGTAAGAACGATAGGCTGGGCAATTTGGGAACTCAATAGGTTCAGGGAATTAAGTAGACATCTTCACAATTGGATTTCATTCAATTTGCTAAAAACATCAAGTTAATAAACATTGAAATTAAGCGAGAAAAATAAGCAGTTTTCTTCTACGCTTCGACCAATTTCTAATAATTCTCTACTGGGTTAGCCGCTTCACAAATCATTATCACTCGACATGAATTTATCTTACGAGAGAGTATTTTGTGGGCGCAAATACCCTCGCAATAAATTTATAAGCGTTTTCCATATTTAGAAATTGGAGTTGAGAATCATTTC
Organism: Telmatocola sphagniphila; assembly: GCF_018398935.1. GTDB lineage: Bacteria > Planctomycetota > Planctomycetia > Gemmatales > Gemmataceae > Telmatocola > Telmatocola sphagniphila. The sequence goes on from NZ_CP074694.1 coordinate 5,632,508, forward strand.
GAATCTGACCGGCGAACTTGTTTTGGTAATCACGATTAACACATTCGCAAGGGGTAATCTTTCACTCTCCTGAACTGAGCTTCACGGGTAGATCAGGTAGTTTCCCTGTAAGCGTGTAGGTGCGGAGGGCCGATTCGGTCTCCTTTAAAGGATCCAGGTCCCGTAGCTTCAGGGTGCGATAAATACTCATCAGAATGCTTCGCGTCCGAGCCCCCTGCTGGCTGTGACTGCCGAAACTGACTTTCCGCATCATCACGCCCGGTCGGATTTCTCGCTCCCCCTTATTGTTGCTCTTGGGCACTCCCTCTATTTCCAGAAACGTTAATAGATCGTCGCCGTAATCGAACAAACGCTTGGCCAATCTCCGGGCGTGGCGGTTCGTCCACGGTCGCACCGCCAAATCGGTGATCCGCGTCTTAAGCCGCAGCAATCGGCTGTCGTAGCTCTCCTGTTGCAACTCTTCGATACCCGCCTCCAAACGCACGGCATCGGCGTAAATCCGCCACAGTTTCTTGCAGAATTCTGGCCAATCCTCGCCGTTTTCAGAGCCTTCATCGACCGCCGTCAAATCCCGCAACAAGTGAGGCCAACACTTCTGACGCTTCTGGGTCACGATGTCGTACGCTTTCCAGAAGTCGCTGACCAGAACGCCCTGGAAGGCTTCCGTGAAGAAGACCTTCAAGGCCTCGTGACCCCGCTTGGGGTGAATCCGATAATAGGTCGCATCGTCCCGCGCAAAACACCACAGCCAGGACGTCACTCCTTCGGTTCGCCAGCCGGTCTCATCAGCGTGCAGGACGCCGGCCAAAAGACATTCGCGGTGAATCTGCTCGTACCAGGGTTCGAGTACCTCGGCCAGACGGTGCCAGATTTCGGTCAAGCCGCCCACGCTGAGTTTCATCTGAAGGTGGCCGTTGAAGACCTCCAGGATCTGACTCGTCGTGGTACCCAGTCCGTAGTGCAGCCAGGCCGACAGGACCGTAGTTCGATGGCCCAGCTGACAGCCTGGCAGAGCGTCGGGAACAACCGGTTCGACCTGCTTTTTGCACTTGGGACACCAGTCGCGATGAATCGTGTGTTCGGTCGTCTGAGCGTGCAGATCGTCGGGAATATCTTCGATGATCCTTAGGCGTTTGCGGTCGGTGCGTTGCAAAGCTCCCTGGCAGCAGGGACAGACCTCCAGTTGGTGGGTCTGGCGTTTATCGATGCGGGTGGGAATTGGGCGATAATGACCATCGTGTCCAGGCTTGGGGCCGGCTTTTCCCTTCTTTTTCTTGGGATTCGCATTCGGCTTTAAGTAGGGAGCGATGGATCCCGAGGGAGTGTTTGGCCCCAGAGGTATCGTGCCTGCAGCGACCGCGACGCTCAGCTGAAGTAACAGAAACTGCAATTCCAGGGGATCACGATGAACGAACTCCCGAGCTTGTTCCGAAGTCAGCTTTCCGCTTCGGAACGACGCCAGGAAAGTGGGATCGAGAACGGGAGTTTCCGTCAAAGTTGGAATCGCAGAAGCCATGACGGAGTGATAGCAAATCGCAACCCCTCGCGCAAGACCAGTTCAGGGAAGTGAAAGGTTACCGCAAGGGAATCCTAAGTTCTCAAAGCCCTCTCCCGCGCCTGCGTGGACTACGGGCGGCAACTGGCGGGACTGCCGAAACTGGAGTGGAAGGGGTGACAGTAGGCGTTCAACCAAATACTAATCCCGTCTAACCATTTAATGCTTGCCGCAGCACGAAAAACACTTTAAACTTCACTTATGCGTTTTTCAGCCTGCAACACACCTAACGGACGGGACTTATGCTAAACGATTCTTTGCGAAGCTTTACCAAATCAGATCGCAGTCAGGAAAGAGGAAAGAGATGGCATCGCGAAAAGTGTATATATTGCCAAGAGGAATATTCCTCACGGATCGGCGATCATTTGCCTCCACAAGGTTACTTCCCAAAAAACAGGTACGATGCCACAAATTTTATAACTGTTCCCGCTTGTGAAGGTTGCAATCGCAGTTTTTCAGATGACGATAACAAATTTATAAGAGATTTGACTCTGAAAGAGCCTGGGCCGATTCGCTTGGAAAACGACGAAGTGATTGATCGTGTTGGGAGAGGGATTGATCGAAAGTTTGCATTAGGTGTGAGACATGAAAAACATGTTTCACCCGGGATGATAGTGTTATTCGAGCAAATGACTTATAAACCTGATGTGCATGCGCTCGTTAATGTAACTTGTCGAATTGTAAAAGGGCTCTACTATCATCGATTTAAAATCCCAGTACCTTTGAATACTTATGTTCAAACCTGCCCAGTCGAAATTCTCTGTAGAAGCTATCCCGAACTTTACGAGCGATTTAATATCTATTTTTCTGAAAGAAAGCCTATCTCAAATTGTGACGGTCGCTTTCAATACAAGATGGGGCAAATTAGTGATGTTCACTATTGGTACCTGGAATTCCATCCCGCAGGAGTGGGTTTCGTAGGGATAGTGAATTTAAGCGAAAAAAGATCGCACACAACCGAGATCGACTCAACCTTGCCCGCCTGCTCCAATGCCTGAATGAAGCTAAGCTCCTCCTCCTGGACTCTCGCCGACCTTCGGCGAGTTCCGCTCTGGTTGCGGCTCGATCCCGCGATCTGTGACCGCAAGGGTGAATTCACTCTTCACGGGGCGAAGTTCGCTCGCCTCGATCCCGACGCCTTGGAGCCGATTCCGACGGGTGACACTGGCATCCCATCTCAATAAACGCAAGTCCCTGTACAATCTAGACTTGGGCGGCACTGTCTATCTGACAGTGCCATTTAGAAATCATCGATTTTCAACAACAAATCACCCTATTTCAACCCAGAAGGAATTCACGCCCCTGAAAGTCGTACCCGCGCCAATCACCAGGAAGACCATGAATAACTGGCAAATCTTGATCTCCCTCTTCCAGAGTCTGCGTGGTGGCACTGGTAACCTAACTAACTCAACGCAAGTCATTATCCAGTCATGGTTTGGCTGGCAATGTTTATCTGCCACCCGCCGTTTCGATATAGCTCCCGCTTTCGGATCGAATTTGTTTCGAAGTAGGTGAAATGTCTCCGAGATTTCTCGTTCTCAGGCACTGGCAGACAGCCAGAGCCACACAAGATTTTACTAGGCAAAGACTTACGGAGATTGTTTCAGTACCATTTCCCCACAACCCACTTTGCTACTCTCTTCTCTCTCGATTACTCTACAGCGTGCAGGGAATCGGTCCATTTCAGGATTACAAAAGCCTGCCTGCGAGCTTCGTCTGTTTGATTCTCGCAGTGATCCTACCAGCAGTTCAGAACTTTTCAGAGAAGGAGGTCATCGATTGGGTTCAAAATCGGTTTTCGACGAATAGCCCCAAAACAGGCGTATTTCCCAAGAAATAACCTAAGGTCATCAAAGTCGCGTTTTCCACTATGTGAAAAATGATGATCTGATGACCTCTCTAGGGAAATCCCTTAAAGAAATACCGTTTTTGGTCGAGAAAAGATCGGGTAGTATCTGACAAATTGTCCAATTCAGGCTTGATTCGACAACATTTTGCTCGAATTTGATCTCACTGACGGCAGCAAAGGGAATTAGTAATCGAAAAGAAGGTAATCGAGGGGAGGAGGCATCGTGCAATCGATTGGAGACATCTCTTTTAGCCAACACGATTGGATCGAGCGAACCATCAAAGGAGGTATCGAAGAGAGTTGAGAAAGCGGAGATTTAACTCATCAACGATTCGTTTTCGGAACTGCGGGCATGGCAAACAATCGTGTAACTGGCTTAAAAAATCGGAGCCGGTGGAACCGCCTTATGGGAGGTTGCTGCGACCGGCTCCTACGAAAACTTTGAGCTTGAACAGTCCGTCGGGTCGTGCGGAGGAATTTCAACCGCACGAGGGATTGATTACTTCTTGGCTTCAGACAAGATTGTCTTCAGTTCACTTTGCAGATCGGCCAGATGAGCAAGCGTCGTCCCATCCTTGGTTTTCGCTTTGGCGGCCGTGATCTCCGTATCCAGCTTGTTCAAAGCAACGCGAGCCACGCTACGCAGTTCGTTGTTCTTCGGCCCACTATCCGGGGCTGCCATTCGGCGTGGCCCGGGGGGCGTCGGTGCGGCTTCCGAGGCAACAGGAGTTTGGCTGAATTCCGTCTTCAAAATTTCCAGGTAGCCGAACTGGAGGGTGCGACGCAGAGGGTCGATCTTCGGTGCATCCTGCTTCAACTCGGAAAACAGCCCAGCCTGCAATTCGTTGACGAGTTCTGAAACGGTGTAAGCCTTCTCTCCAATGAGAATTTCTGAATCATGTAACCGTTCGATGCGCGGCGAAGAGAGAAGTGTCGCTAGCAATCCCCGTTGCTGATTGGAAATCGTCGCCGCCGCCCCCGTGTATTTGAACTGATTCACGATAGCCGGATTCAACAGTTTGGTCGGTGTCGTGAACGCATTGTCGAGTAAGAATTTGACCGCAGCCTTCTGCTTTTCCTTCGGAACTCGGACGAAAGTTTCCCCTTCGCGACCGGCCAGGATGCGGTTTTCTACAACGCCGCCTACTTCTTTGGCGACGGCCTGGAACCAGCGACTCCGGTGGGCCAATATGTTACTGTAGACTTCTTCCAGAACGTTGAATTCTTCTCCTTTTTCCGTGGTTGCCGGGACCAGATAATCGAGAACGCGATCCAGATTTTTCAGTCCCAGAGCGGTGGACTCGACGCGGTCGCTGCCGATATTTTCGGTCAGAACAGTCGGGTCAACACCTGCGGGGCCGTCTTCCCCCCCAAAGCGCAGGAAGGGATTTTTGATCTGCTCGGCGGCCCATTCATCCAGCGTTTTCTTTTCGTCGTCGGGCGATTTGGCTCCGGCAATATTCTTGTAACCCCAGTCGATGGCAAAGAAATCGTAGGGAGCAATGATCGGGAACAGATGCTTGACGTTGTCTTCGGGCTGGGCAACGTAGTTGAACCGGCCGTAGGACATAATGGAAGCGACCGATCCGTTTTTGGCCGCGAATTCCGGGTTGCGAAGTTGCTCGATGGAGTACGCCTGGCTGGCCCGGTGGTTGTGACGAAGACCCAGAGTGTGACCGACTTCGTGGGTCGTGATATAGCGTAGGAGCTCGCCGGTCAGCTCGTCCGGAAGCGGGAATTTTCGGGCCTTAGGATCCAGGGCCGAGCATTGGATGAAGTACCAGACCTGGGAGAGTTTCACCACATCGTGCCAGAAAATGATATGAGAGGAGATGATTTCTCCCGAACGCGGATCGTGAACGTGCGGCCCCATCGCATTAGCGACTGGCTCGGCGACCCAGCGGATCACCGAATAGCGAGCGTCTTCGGGATCGAAGTTCGGATCTTCTGCCTTAGTCGGAGCATCCTTGCAGAGAATCGCGTTTTTGAAACCGGCTTTTTCAAAAGCTTTCTGCCAGTCCTCGACACCCTTCTTGAGCGACGGCCGCCATTTCTCTGGAATTTCCTTCGAAAGATAGAACACGATCGGTTTCACCGGTTCGCTGATCTCTGCGTTGGGATCCTTCTTTTCCAGTCGATAACGAGTGATGAATTTTCGCTCGGTGGCCCAGCCTTTGGAGAAATCGGTGAAGCCTTCGGTGAAGTAACCCACCCGCGAGTCGAAGAGCCGACCGGTCATCGGTGTTTCGGGAAGCAGGACCAGACTCTGATGCACGAGAGCGGTAACGCTCTTGGGGGAACCACCTGGTCCCGCGGCCGGGCCGGGGCGGAAGGTCATGATCGAACGTGATTCGATGTTGGTTGGAAAGTTCTTAACTTCTGAGAGATAGCTTCGGCTGCCATCGACGGATCCCGCGGGACCGCCCGAGGCACGAGTTAAAGAGAGATCGGGATAACCGTTTATGAGTACATCCGAAACGTTTATGACTGACGAGCGGTCTTTACCTTCGCACTCCACTTCGAAGGCTGCGATAATAGTATCCGTCGAGGACGCTTCAATCGAGGCGAGCACCGCCCCCCCGCTGGCCCGCTTAGAAAAACCGACGCGCCAGACGTAGATCTTGTGGCCCCGGCGCTCGAACTTCAACACGGCAGAGCCGAGCGATGTCCCGCCCCAACTCTGGCCACCCGGTCCCTTAGCGACTTCGGCCTGCCAGAGGAACAGCCGTCCAAGTTTGTCCTGGGGGATCTCGAAAAAGACTTTGTCCTCTAATCGGTGAACTGCAAAAACGCCCGCCTGGGTCACGTACTCCTTGGTGATCACATCGTCATACTTTTTGATATCGCTCTTGGCGGCTTGTTTGCCTCGAGGGCCGCCGGGGAATTCTCCCTTGCCTCTCTCTTGGGATTGCACGGGTCCGACGGCCAAGATGAGGCCGATACCCAGCAAGAAAAGTGTGAAAAATCGAAAACGCATACTTTATGCTCCGTGGTTGTAGCTTTCTAGTTTAACTTCTGGGATATCTGTGTCGACTAGGTAGGACTTACTAGGCTCAGATATGGTTCAATTCGAATCCTACAAGCTTAATTATTTGCATATTCGGCAATATCCGCGCATTGATATCTCGTTCCCGATTCTTGAAGGGAGTTGCTCAATCAGACATTTCTACCTTCGAACCGATCCTCAGGAGAACTCTTCGACTTTCCTTCGGGGCATTGGTTTGGAAACATTTTCCGGGATCGACAAGGCTGGGTCGGCTCCTCCTATTCCACTTCTAGGCGTTCACGTGTCGCGTAATCCAGATTTCGATTGAGGAGAACCCCTAAGAATACGTTTACCGGGATTACTCACAGCCTCGGGTCGATGCGGCCGCCCTATGGCGATTCTTTCCCTCTGGCTGTATATTTCGAAAAAGATTCTCTTCGTATCTCGAGTACACACTATGCCAAAGTCTCATTTGCTCGCCGCACTTTTGTTTGGTCTTCTACTGTTTCCTTCACTAACTCGAGCCACTGAACGGCCCAATATTCTTTTGCTTCTCACCGACGATCAGGCGGAATGGTCTCTGGGTTGCTACGGCAACAAAGAGTCGAAATCTCCGACTTGCGACAAGCTGGCTGCCGAAGGGGCTCTATTCAAAAATGCCTTTGTCACAACGCCGGTTTGCAGTCCGAGTCGAGCGACTTTTATGACCGGCCTGCAAAGCACCCAGTGCAAGATCGGCGATTGGATTACACCGGCTCAAGGGACCAATGGTCTGGGACTCGATCCCCAACTACCGACCTGGCCGAAAATACTTCATACAGCGGGTTATCGAACCGGCTTGGTGGGTAAATGGCACTTGGGAAATCAGGCGAAATATCACCCTCTGGCTAATGGATTCGATTTCTTTGCCGGATATCTCGACGGCGGCTGGGATCCGAAAGATCCGCTGTTGGAAATCGATGGCAAACAGACAAAGATCGATGACTTCAGCGTCGATCGCTCCGCTGCGGATGCGATACGATTCCTGGATCAATCGGCGGGAAAACCCTTCGCCCTCTGCGTGCATTTCCGGGAGCCGCATACTCCCTACGTGCCGATGCCCGAAGCCGATTCCGCACTATTCAAAAACCTCAATCCAACCATCCCCGATTACCCGAATCTGAGAGTCGAACAAGTCAAAACCTGGACGAAACAGTACTACGCCTGCGTCCACGCCATCGACCGGAATGTGGCCAAAATCCTCGCGAAACTCGACGACTTGAAGCTCGCGGAAAATACGCTCGTGATCTTCACCAGCGACCACGGCTACAACATCGGCCATCACGGCATCCACAGTAAAGGTAATGGTAACTGGTGCACCACCGACAATAAGGGGGTACGGCCCAATATGTGGGACACCTCTCTGCGGATCCCGGTTATCATCCGCTGGCCGGGGGTCATCAAGCCGGGCACGGTTTACGAGGAATGGTTCAGCAACCAGGATCTGTTCCCAACGCTTCTCGGCGCTGCCGGGGTCGAAATCCCAAGAGATTGGCAGGGAAAAGGGCACGATCTCTCGACTCTGATGCGCGGCAAACCGTACCAAAAGCGCGAAGTCCTTTTCGGGCAATACGACATTTCGAACACGGCTTCGCAGAGAATGCGGATGATCCGGACGAAAGATTGGAAGCTCGTTCGCCACTATGAAGTGGAAGGGCAGGATGAACTCTTCGATCTGAAGAACGATCCCGGGGAGCTTCGGAATTTGTATCGGGAGGAACAGCAAAAGGCCGTCCGGGAGCAATTGCAGATGAAGTTGATCGAATGGATGAAATCGATTGAAGACCCCGCCGCTAAGTAAGACAAGCTGACGATTACTCCCAGTTCTACTTGTTCGTTAACGCGGTTGGGTTCGGGTATGGGCAAGTGGAAATATAATGGTCCCCAAATCTGATTTTCGGGGATTGCCTCTTCGGCTTCGGCTTAGAAGCTGAATACTTCGCTTGGGCAGACACCGCTAGGATTTTCAACCATCGACTCACTTCATTGCCGCCAGCTTCTTCCGAGTTTCACTCAGTACCTCCGCCAGCTTGACAGGTATTCCCCCTTGAGATTTGCTTTTATGAACCGCTTCCATGAAAGTAAATATCTCGATGGTTTCCTCTGCGGTCACAGGCGGCTGACGAAAGCGTACAAAATTGGCAATTTCGATAGCCAGGCCCTTATATGCCATGTACTCGCCGTGCGGTGCGACCCATTTGGTCGGCACGTCATAGCCGTAGTCTCCGGATGGCGATATTCCCTTGTCTCCGAAGACCATCGCCCGATAGGTGATGGCTCCCTTCTTGATTCCGCGATAAGTGCCGACTCTACCGTCTTTCCAGACTCCCGTGGCGAACTCGGCTTCTTCGGTGCATGCCCGGGTGACCGAAGTGCAGCCAGGGCCCATGATCGTATAGAGAGTTTCCACACCGTGCACAGCTTTCCAGATGGTATCGGGGTGCAAAGGATCGTTCGGGCAACCGCCCCAGACACTACAACCCTGGACTTTGCCGACTTCCGGATGGTTGCGCATGCCGATAAATCCCGGAACGAAGCGGTGTTGAGAGCAGGAGAAAAGCGGCGTGTGGTTAGACTTCGCCAGATCGAACAGAGTGAGGACATCGGCGAGGGAAGTGGCCATGGGTCGGCCGATATAGACCGGTTTGCCCGATTTCACAACTGCCTGGAATTCCTTCAAATGCGCTCGGCCATCGAGGCTCATGATCAAAATGGCATCGCTACGTTCGACCACTTTGTCGATCGAGTCAAAAATCTCGACTCCCTGCTTTTTCATTCCTTCCACCCATTTTGGCAACGACTGAACGCTCTCTTCAATGTCCGGGCTGCCTCCGGGATAGGCCGCGACGACTCGGATTCCCTGCAGTTCAGCGGGCGCTTTCGGATTGTGAAATTGCGAGGTGAAATCGAGAGCCTGATAATTGTCGAGACCGACGATGCCGAGTTTCACAACCGGCTTTTCAGCGCCTTGGGTTGTGGATGTGAAAAGTAAAAGAAAAACAAAGAGACTGTAACGCATGAATCGCCCTTATTTTTTCTTCAGGCACTCGAAGTTGATGTTGCCTTCCGAGACGACCGCGTAACGTCCGTCCTGAAGTGCGGTGCCTCGAATGATTATCGCCGGCATCTCGTTGGAGTTTACTTCCTTGGTGCAGGTGATCCGCATATTGACCGAAGTTTGTCCGGGGGGCACCGTGACGGCCTCGGCCTTCAATACACCGGCGAGTTCTTCCGGGAGCTTGAGTTCGAGCTTGACCGGGACTGGCAATTTTGCCGAGCGCAGGACCTTAACGGGTATCTGAACACTCTCGCCCGGACGCAGTGCGATCTCCCGGAGACCAGGATCGACTTTCAGAATCGCCCCTTCAATCGACATCGTAATGCGGCCGAGCATGGGAGTGACCAGATAACGAATTTTTCCCTTCGCATCGGGAACCTTGACAACGCCGATCAGTTCCATTCTCGATGTGCGAGTGGTCTCCAGCCACTCCGGCATAAAGCAGGGGTAGAAAGCACGATTCTCGGAAGCGGGGACGATCATATCTGGACCGTTGATACCTTGCCGCTGGTAGGATTGGATGGAGTTCATTTGCAGGCTGACTTCCCCTTTGAAGTCGTTGATCCGTTCCAGAATCACTTCGGCCGGATGCGTGCTGCCACGGTGGACTTTCCGTCCGCCATCCGCTTCCACATCAATGAGCTTCAAGCGGGGAACCAGCGTGGTAGCCATCAGCAGGGAAGAGGTACGTTCTTCATCGGGATACTTTGCAGCCAGATTGCCCGAGAGTGATGCGAAAGCGACGTGAGAAATCGTAGCCGCCGTACCAGTAATCGTCACCAGACTCGCCATGGCCGGGGCATTATCTGCGGCGGTGAGGGCGATCTTGAGTTCCGATTTGTCCGGCGGGATAACCAGGTTTGCCGGCACGGTAACGCCTTCCGGTAATCCTGTAATCCGAAGCGAGATCGGTTCTTTGAATCCGCCGATTCGATTGGCCTTTACCAAGAATTCGCCCGTTCCGCCGATTTGAAGATTCAAACGGGCCACCGTGGTCACTGCGAAATCGGGAATGACTTTCTCGACGAGCAACCGATAGAGGGAAGTCTTTTTTCCGACCTTCCCGGATTGATCGGAAACCACGAGCGTATACATCCCGTCCGCAGGCAATTGCAAAGTTAACCCCGCATCAGTGGTGCCAGGCAGATCGTCATTCTGGGAGACTTGCTTCCCATCGGGACCGAGTATGCTCAAGACCAGATCCAATGGCGAGCCGAACCGACGAGCTTCCGCGGCCAGATTCCAGACCTCACCTTTTTTGCCTTCGCAGCGGAACCGGGCTTCCGTTGAAGCGCCCTCGAAAATGCCGGTGATACTTGCGGGAACGTGGAGGATCTCGTTGCTCGCTTTACTGGCAACAGACTGAGATATGGAACTCAGAGGTATCCCAAAGGCGGGTGTGGTTCCGAACTTGGTCTCGAGGCGATGAGTGAGAAAATTTTGTTTCGGATCTTCCGGGAAAGTCACTTTCTGCTTAATGGATTCCAGCTTTGGCTGCCCCGTAGCCAGACCCAGTCCGAGGAACTCGATTTCCTGTATGCCTCCCCGCTTTCCTAGTGCAGGAAGAGTGGCCAACACCCGCGGTCCAGCCGTCAAAGTTAGTCGATAGACGAAGGAGCGATCCCCGCGAAAATCGAAGTCGTTAATGCTCAGGGTGTATTCCACACCGGCCTTGGCCCAGAAGGTTAAGGCTAAGTCCTGGCCTTCGGTATCGATTCCGTCAACAACTAACTGCCCGTGTGCATCGCGAACGGCGAGTGCGACATTCATATTCACGCCGAGCCGACGCGCAAAAACTTCACAAGTTACCGGTCCATCCTTGGCCGCCGTGAAACGGTAACGGTCCACTTCTTCGATTCGCGACAACCGGCCATTCACTGTGACAGGAAGAGCTGGGAGTTTCTGCCCGACCTTGGAAGTGGAATCCTCAACAACCTCGGGTTCGGTTCCGACCCAGAAGATTCCTGTCTTCTGACACACTCCGCTGGCGCCGGCCACGGCCCAGTAGACTGGTCCTGCAGGAAACCCTTCGGGGATCGTTAACTTGGCAGGTATCTCCCGAGGCAAGGGCAGAGGAGTGATATAGGCTTTAGCGCCGAACCAATACGGGGGAGGCGGGATCAAAATCGGCCCAGGTTCCCCGGAAGTCTGAAGTTTGATGCGCGAATCTAAAACAAAGAACTGGAGATCGGGCGTCCAGTCGTAGCCGCCCAACTGAACGTCGCTGGTCGTACCGGCGCGGCCTCCCGGCGGATAAAGATATCCCGGTTCGGGTGCCCGCAGATCCGCAGTCTGTTTCTTGTTTTGTGCAATCGTCAGGCCAGGCAAGCCGAGTGTGATCGCAAAGGCCGCAGCAAAAATAATCTGAGAAGAATTTCGATGCGATAAACGCACGGCTTAGCTCCGGTCTTAACCCACCAGATCGGTAATGACCCGGCCGCCGTTGACGATTGGCACGGGACGGCCCAGCGGGGTATAGTACACTTTGCTGCTATCGACTCCCATCTGATGGAAGATCGTGCGAAGAATGTCCTCCACGCTGACAGGGTCGGCGACCGGCGCAGTGGCGTTCTTATCCGTCGCTCCGATGATCATCCCCGGTTTGATTCCGCCTCCGGCAAAAAGCACGCTCTGTGCGGCCGACCAGTGATCGCGCCCCGCCTGGGCATTCACCTTCGGAGTTCGGCCCATCTCCCCCATCATCACCACCAGCGTTGAGTCCAGCAAGCCCCGTTGATCGAGATCAGTCACTAATGCGCTAAAAGCCCGATCCACGCTGGGGATGAGATCTTTTTGCAGACTCGGAAAGCAAGTGAAATGGGTGTCCCAACCACTATGGTCGATCCCGACAAAGCGGCAACCGGCTTCCACCAGCCGGCGTGCGAGCAGCGCACACTGACCGAGAGTTGTATGGCCATAGGTTTCGCGAAGTTTGGCCGGCTCGTCCTTGATTTCAAAGGCCTTGCGTGCCGCCGGCGAATTCATGAGATCGCGCGCTTTTTCGTAGTAGGTGGCCATCGTTCCAGCTTTCCCGGTACTCGCGCGCTGGGATTCAATTCCCTTCAATAACTGTTCCCGGCGATGCTCGCGTTGGGCGTCGATACCTTCCACGGCAATCAGGTCTCGGACTTCGAAATCCGGTTGGACGGGATCGCCCTCGATCACAAAAGGCGAGTGCTCCGCCCCATAGAATCCTGCTCCACCGGCGGTCATCGGATGTGGCATGTTTATGTACGGGGGGACGCTTCCTCGCCCCCCCAACTCTCGGGAGATCACCGAACCAACGGAGGGATAAAGCACGTTGTTCGGCTTACGACTATTAGTACCGTCGGCAAAGTCGGCCTTCATTCCCGTCATCACATAGTGATAACCGGTCGTATGACCGTTGTCCTGATGGCTGTGACTGCGCAAGATGGTGTATTTGTTGGCGATTTTCGCACAGTTGGGCAGGTGTTCGCAGATGAAGGTCCCGGGAACATTCGTGGCGATCTGTTTAAACGGCCCACGCACTTCGACTGGGGCATCGGGCTTCATATCCCACATGTCTATCGTGCTGGGGCCGCCTTCCAGGAAAAGGAAGATGCAGGATTTGGCCTTGCACGTCTTATCGGTTCCCGCCAAGGCCTGATACTGAAGCAGGCGCGGCAAGGTCAATTGAGAGATCAGACCGACACTGCCGACACGCAACATCTCCCGGCGGGACATTCTTGTTGCTTGTGGAGACCTTCGAGATAAGGACATAGAAGCTCCTTCGCTGCCATCCAGAATCTTGATTTACTAATGGAGATTCCAACTATTTTCGAATATCCATCCGTCTCCTGATCTTCCGAACAAAAGATGGAAATAGCATTTCACCTAAATGCGCCGACAACTCCTTCGCACACTAGCGAATGTAGAGAAATTCTTTGCTGTTCAGGAGAGCCCAGAGCACATCTTCCACTGCACTACGGCGATCACCATCTGCAAAAATTTCCACTAACCTAGTTCGCTCCGCAGCGTGCGGTGGCCGACCCAGCGCCTGGAGAAACAATTCGTCGACGATGACTTCCGGCTTCTTGTCCGAATCGGAGAGTTTGCGGGCCGTGCCAGTTCGAGCACGAACTTTCGCTGCAATCTCGGGAGAATTCATCAAATGCAGGGCCTGGGTAATGCTCGGATCGGTGCCGCGTTCGCATTCGCAGACACTGAACCGAATCGGACGACCGAAGATCTGGAGGAAATACGACGGCATGCGATTATCCCAAACCTGGATAGCGCGATAACCTTCCGGCCAGCCATTGAACTTTTCCGCGAGACCAGTCACCTGGCTAATCGAATCGAGTAAAACTTCGGCCGGCATCGGTTTGAGTGTGGCATGCGAAAAATTCTGTTCATCGCTGGCATTCTGCTCAAGAGATCGACTGCTTAGCTGGTAGACTTGCGACATCAACATCGTTTTGGTGAAGGCTTTGAGATCGTATTTCTGATTGCGTAAATGAGTTGCCAGAGCCGCCAGAAGTGGTTCGTTGGAAGCAGGGTTGGTTATCCGAATATCATCGATGGGCTCCACGAGGCCCCGGCCAAAATAATGAGACCACAATCGATTGGCAAGGGCACTAGCGAAGTACGGATTCTCCGGGGATGTCATCCACTCCGCCAACAATTTACGACGATCTTCTGAAGGCGGGAAGGCTCGGGCTACACCCCCCAATGGCCGTGCGGGTATGGTAGTCGCGGCCCCGGCTCGCTTCGAGACTTTCGGACCCAGATCTATGCCGTTTTTCCAGACGACGGCTTCCGAACCACCGGGCAAGAGTTTGCGCGACACACCGGAGAACAGACCCGCCAATGCCCAATAGTCCTCCTGCCCCCAGCGTTCCGAAGGATGGTGATGGCACTCGGCACATTCAATTCTCACACCGAGAAATATCTGGCTGATGCCGGTCGCGGCTTTTTCCGGTGTCTCGAGAGATTTAAAAAAGGCGGCGGGGCCTTCGGAGGCAATATTATCATGGGCAGTCACAATTTCCCGGGCAAACGAGTCGTATGGGCGATTTTCCGCAAACTGCCGACGGAGCCATCGGGTCATGGCCACGGCTCCTTGAGGAGTCACCACATCCTTGTCGAGTTTCAAAATATCCGACCACTTTTGCGTCCAGTAATCGGCATACTCGGGTCTCTGCAGGAGGCGATCAATGATTTTCTCGCGCTTATCCGGAGCCTTATCGGCGAGAAACTTGCCGGCTTCCTCGGCCGTAGGCAGTGTACCGATAGTGTCCAGAAAGACCCGGCGCAAGAACATGGCGTCCTCGGCCGGTTGGCTCGGCGGAATCCCAAGTCGTTCGAGTTTATCCCAAACATGCTTATCGATGAAGTTGGTCTCCGCCGGTCGAGGGAATTTCACGCCCGGTCGCGGCAGGGTGATGCGGGAGACAGTAACCTGTCCCATATATCTGACCAGAATCGCCGCCTCACCAGGGTTCTGGCCGGAGGTGATTTGGCCTCGGCTATCGACACTGGCAATGTTTCCGGCGTTCGATGCATATTCGGCCTCGGTGGTCACGCATCGTTGCGATCCGTCTGCAGAAATCGCAGTCACTCGCAATTGCTGGGTGCCGCTCAAAGCCAGTGTTTTCTGGCTCGGCTCGACTTGAATCGCTGTGATGGCGGGCAGAGGCGAATCGGCGAACAGGCTTCCTTCTTGGATCCATCGAAGCAACCGCCGGTAGTGCAAACTCTCCTTTTCAATCTTACGGCCACCGCCGTGAGACATTTGGCCGGTGGCTTTTAAGAGCAGCAGGCTATTCTCAGGCGAAGCTGGGAATAATCTTCGTCCGCGAGCCTCCGCGGTAATGGCTCGATAGTCGGCTTCCGGGTCGTGGCCAAAGACACTCAGTTTGAACCCGGCCTGTCCTTCGGCCTTGCCGTGGCAGCCGCCGCGATTGCACGACGCTTTGGTCAGAATGGGGATGATCTGTTGTTCGAAGGAGACCGGTCGCGGCGATTTCAGTCCACGGACTTCTACCTGAACTCTGGCCGTTTCCTGACCTATTCGAATCAGAATTTCCGTTTGGCCTTCCGATTTCGGTGTGACTAAGCCACTTGAGTCAACCCCTGCGATTGCTGGATTCTTCACTTCATAGCGGGCTGTTCGTGTACCATCGCCGTTCGCGAGTGTCACGAGCAACTGTTGACAGGCCTCGGGATTATCCAGCACCACTGCCGATGGAGTCACTTGGATCGCTGCAGTTACCGGAGCGCACCCAATCAGCACATAAAAGAGTATGGGCAGGCTCAGTTTGGACATGAACTTCTCACAAGGAGATTGGTTCGGCGAGGTAGGAGGGAGTATCGTCAATTAGTCTAACGGTGAAGTCGAATTAATACTAGTAAATTGATGGCAAACTTTGATCGTGATATTTCATCGATTGATTCGGTCGATCGATCGGTTCCGGTGGTTCTCTTCATTGGAAATTGAATCGAAGCTTGAAGAGCGCACAAGCAAGCACCGAAAAAACCCAGCCTCGGGTAGTGAAGTCATAGCATTTCTGGGCTGGCGGAGCAAGCGGTGCTTCACTCAAGAAAAACAAGAATAGAAGCCAATCACCCAATTTTTGGGCAGCTTGGCTATCGAGCCCTTTCTGATCGGGTCTCGTTTTCAAGAGTAACTCATTAGACCGAGTTCTTTCAGTCAACAATTCCGGGACTTTAGGGCTTGCTGCCACTACTCCTTTTGCCTGGACTGAAGTTAAAGAATCTTTAGTAGTTTTAGGCCTGCATTGCCGATTCGATTTGATCGCGATAAGTTGTCCTTCTGCTTACTGCCGTTCTTTCCGCTTTTGAAACTGCATTCACGGAGCGCGTTCGTCGAGTTTGACACGTTCTCCATGAGGCGGGCCATGAAATTCAAATCTGTAGTTTCGTTCGGTGTTACGATGTTGTTTTGCTTGTTGCTAAATGCGACAGGTCAGGCAGCGAATTTCTCCGATTCCGAGGACAATTTTTTTGAAAAAGACATCCGTCCTCTTCTAGTTGAAAAATGCGTGGGCTGCCACGGCGACTCTAAATCCAAAGGTGGACTTACTCTGAACTCGAGGGCGGCCGTCCTTCGCGGTGGAGATTCAGGTTCGGCCATTGTTCCCGGCCAACCCGACAAGAGTCTACTGATTAAAGCCGTTCGGTATCAAGGCGACCTCCAGATGCCTCCGAAAGGTAAGCTAACCAACAAGCAGATTGAACTTCTCGAAAAATGGGTGAAACTGGGTGCCCGCTGGCCTGGCGTGGATTCGACACCCGTTCCGGGCAGCCATTTTACCATTACGGAAAAACAACGGCAGTTCTGGTCTTTTCAGACGGTAAAGTTTCCACCATTACCCGCGTTCCGAGATTCAAGTTGGGCCAAGTCGGAAATTGACCGATTGATCCTGACGGGACTGCGTGCGAAGAATCTTGCCCCGGCCGCGCCAGCCGACAAGCGCACTCTCCTTCGCCGGGCGACTTTCGACCTGATCGGCCTTCCTCCGAAGCCAGAGGAAATCGAAGCATTTCTGAAGGATGATTCGCCCGAGGCTTTCGCGAAAGTCGTGGATCGTCTGCTGGCTTCGCCCCACTACGGCGAACGCTGGGGCCGCCACTGGCTGGATGTCGTCCGCTATGCCGATGCGCGGGATTTGATTCAATTGCCGAAAGAGAGCGACTTCCGGGAAGCCTGGCGCTATCGGGACTGGGTAGTCGACTCGTTCAATCGAGATATGCCTTATACGGACTTCGTTCGTTCGCAAATCGCTGGCGACCTCCAGCCTTCGACTCGTCCCGATCGCTTCAACAAGGAAGGCCTGGTTGCAACCGGGATGTTGGCCATTGCGGATTTCGTTCCCGGCGATGTCGATAAGAATCAAATGATCGCGGACTACGTCAATGACCAGATCGATGTGGTCGGCCGGGCATTTTTAGGGCTCTCGATCTCCTGCGCCCGCTGTCACGATCATAAATTCGATCCGATTTCTACCGAAGACTACTACGCGCTGGCCGGTATTTTTTTCAGCACTCGAATTATCCCTGGCCCCGTTCCCGGGAATACTCCACTCGTCAAAGTTCCATTACTTTCGCCGAATGAGATCGAACAGTTGAAATTGCGAGCCGCCGCGGACGAGACGCGCCGAAAAGAACTCGAACGGTCGCTTTCCGATGCGTCCACGAGCGAGTACCGCAACTACTTGCGAACGCTGCTCGACGAACAGTCGGCCCGATACATTCTGGCTGCACACGATTGTCGCACTCTGGACAAGCCGTCAGCCGTTGTTGTGGCGAATCGGCTTGGCCTTCACAACGGATTGTTGGCGGAGTGGATCGCTTTTTTAGCTCGAGTTGAGAAACATCCTGAGGCAGGCTACCCGGCCCTGCTTCGCGAAATCGCTGCCGATAAACTCTCGGACCCTGCATTGGTGCGCGCCGCCTTGGAAGTTCAAAATGCTCTTTCCGGATCCGTTCAGCGCGACCGGGATCAAGCTGGCCGCGCACCTGAAAAATACGCTCTGGATCATTCCTTACTGTTTCAATTTCGCGCGGACGATCCCCGAATCGCATTCGACGAGGTCAAGCGAATCGCTTTCTGGCCGAACTTCTCCGGCTTTTGGCTAAACGCTTCTCCGCCGGTTCCAAAGAACTCCCCGGAGACTGCGTACGCTAAGATCGGTCAACATCAAAAACCAGTCATCCGATTCCAGGGTCAGTCGGTGTTGGCAGTCGAGCGTCCAGTTCCTCCGATGGGGTCTCTTTTCATCGTCTTCCGGCCATCGCCGGAATCTCGAGCCGGTGAGCGAATCGTTGGTTGGGAAGATGCCGACAGCGGCCAGCATGGGCTAGGTTTGATGACTGACTCGAAAGGTCGGCTCCACGCAATCCTCCGTAAGAATGGGCTATCGGGCGATTTAGTGGATAACCATGCGTGGAATGGCTTCGAAACTGTCTGCATTAGCTGGGGACCGGGCGGTACGACTATGCGCCGCAACGCAGTCGATGTTTCTTCGAAAACGATTGATGGAATTTCCTCGGATCCGAAAATCACGGCTTTGGCGATTGGCGGGCCCGGCTCCGGAAACGGCCCGCGCTTCACCGGGGATATTGCGGAATTGCGCGTTTACGACCGACCTCTCAGTGATTCGGAACGACTACTGGTCGATGACGAGCTCCATAAAACGTGGTTCGAAGCCGACGGCCCTAGAGTGCCTAAGCGGGATGCATTCGATGAGTTGGTCGTGGAAATGCTCTCCACGCGAGGGGCATTTTGGCCGCCCGTGGAAGAACGAATTAAACTTCTGCCTGCAGAAGTGCAAAAGCGGTTTGAAACGACGAGTCGCGAGTTAAATCTTCTGCGAAATAAACCTGCTGTGGAAGTTCCCATGGCAGTCGCCGTACAGGACGGCGGCCCTAAAGGGACGCGTCACGAAGGCTTTAAAGACGCTACCGTATTCCTTCGCGGCGATTCGAAACGACTTGGTAAAACGATACCTCGCGGCTTCCCGAAAGTACTAGCGGGAAACCAAACAGAAAAAATCATCGAAGGGAGTGGTCGACTCCAACTTGCCGACTGGCTGACCCACTCCACAAACCCGCTCACGTCCCGAGTGATGGTCAACCGTATTTGGCAGCACCACTTCGGTGAAGGTCTGGTCCGCACACCAAACGATTTCGGTGAACGGGGCGAACGGCCGACGAACCCCGAGTTGCTGGATTATCTCGCTACAAAGTTCATCGAATCGAAGTGGTCTGCGAAAACCATGCACCGGCTTATTATGCTTTCGGCGGTCTACCAGCAAAGCTGCACTAACAGCCCCGACGCGATGTCCCGCGATCCGGAAAACCGGTTGTTCGGACGTATGAACCGTCAGCGACTGGAAGCCGAAGCCATCCGCGACAGCCTGCTGGCGGTAAGCGGACGCCTGGATTCAACGCTGGGCGGAGCGCCCTTCTCCGATCTGGCCATTCCTCGCCGCACACTTTACTTGATGTCGTCCCGGACGGCAGCGAATACCTCCGATTTCGGACGACTTTTCGATGCTGCCGATCCTAGCATGATTGTGGCCCAGCGTGGCCAGTCGGTTGTCGCCCCGCAGGCGCTTTTTTTTCTGAACGATCCCTTCGTCCGAGGAGTTGCAAAAGATTTGGCGGCCAGGATCCGGAAAGAAACACCCGAAGACCCCGAGGCCCGCATCGAACATCTTTATTCCCTGACCTTGGGTCGCAAGCCCGCGAAAGTGGAGATTGAATTCGGGAAAAAACTGCTCCTTCCATCTACTCACCATGACAGTCCCGACCCGTTAGAGCGCTACTGCCTGCTGATTTTAAGTTCGAATGAATTCCTTTTCATGGATTGATATGAGCTACTGGGGATTAAAACCGATTCAGAACCGAGAGGGGATATGAACAAAAACTCTAATGTTGCGAGGCAGCCGAATCGCCGCGAGATGCTGCAACGCGTCGGTGCTGGGTTCGGTTCGCTCGCACTGTCGGCCTTACTGGCCGAGGAAGCGCATGGGGCGGATTCGGCCGACCCCCTCGCTGTTCGCAAGCCGCATTTCCAAGCGCGGGCTAAACGGGTGATCTTCCTC
This sequence comes from Telmatocola sphagniphila, assembly GCF_018398935.1. Classification (GTDB taxonomy): domain Bacteria; phylum Planctomycetota; class Planctomycetia; order Gemmatales; family Gemmataceae; genus Telmatocola; species Telmatocola sphagniphila. The sequence continues at coordinate 5,652,584 of NZ_CP074694.1, forward strand.
TTTATGCCGGGCGGTCCGTCGCAAGTAGACACCTTCGATCCCAAGCCGGAACTGACGAAATTCAACGGCAAATCATCGCCTAAACTTTACCTCGGTCAGAAGCGAAACCTGCTGGCGTCCCCGTGGAAATTCCGGAAACATGGCCAATCGGGCCTCGAAGTGAGCGAACTCTTTCCGTGCGTCGCGAAGCAGGTCGACCGACTTTGCATTCTGCGCGGAATGGTCGCCGACGATGTCAATCATCCCGGCGGATGCCTGCAGATGAACACCGGGGAGCGAGTCGCCACTCGTCCCAGTCTCGGTTCCTGGGTGACCTATGGCCTCGGCACCGAAAATCAAAATTTGCCCGGTTTCATCGCCATCGGTCCCGGTCCGCTCATCGAGGGAAACCGCCAGTATGGTGCGGCTTTTCTTCCCGCGGCCCATCAGGGAACATTCGTATCGGATATGAAGAACCCGATCCGAAATCTGAAGAATAATCAAGTATCTCCAGAGCGTCAACGACTGGAGCTTGACGCCCTGCGCCGACTGAACGAATTTCATAGGATCGATCGTTCCGAAGACAGCCGTCTCGCAGCACGCATCGAATCCTTCGAACTCGCGTATCGGATGCAGACCCAGGCGCCCGACGCTTTTGACCTCACGAAGGAAACCGACAAAGTGCAATCGCTTTATGGCGTCGACCGCAAGGAGACCGAGACGTTCGGTCGCCAGTGCCTGTTGGCGCGACGACTCGTTGAAAGGGGTGTGCGGTTCGTGCAGCTCTACCATACGAGTGGAGGATTTCAACCCTGGGACCAGCATAGCGACTTGAAAGGAGGTCACGAGAAAAACGCCCTGGCGACGGATCGGCCGATCGCCGGCCTGTTGGAAGATCTCCAAGCGCGTGGACTTTTAGAAGACACTCTCGTGATCTGGGGCGGTGAATTTGGCCGCACGCCGGCCGCCGAAGGGAAGGACGGAAGAGACCACCATCCCTATGGGTTCACCATGTGGCTGGCCGGAGGTGGTGTGCGCGGCGGCCTGGCACACGGAGAAACCGACGAATTTGGATGGGATGCAGTACAAGATCGCGTGCATATTCATGACCTTCACGCGACAATCTTGCATCTATTGGGACTCGATCACGAAAAGCTGACCTACCGCCACGCCGGACGAGACTATCGACTCACGGACGTCAGCGGCGTCGTCGCGAAAGCGATTCTAGCTTGAACACCTGATCTGCAGACAGTTTACTCCTTCCGGTCAACAGGCCGCTCGGTATTCAAATTGCGGCCACGAGCCCGGTTCCCGACGGAGGATACTGCAACGTTCAGCTGTGGAGCCGATGAGTATCCTGTGACAAGCAACAAGTCTTTAAGCCCCGGAGCTTATGGCAGGGATCGCTGAGGCTTCTCGGCATCCAGGCCAAAGAAGTGGTAACTGGAGAGTGCAAGTTTTTGCCAATCCGTTTCGAGGCCGTGTCCTCTTAAATCGTTGCGCCGAGCCTTCGTGCTAAGGTGCTAAAGGATCGAGTGATCCAAAAAGAAAACACTTCTGAGCCTTTCTCAGCGTTTTAGCCGATCATCACTCAATTGTTCGTTGTCCTCGAAAGATTCGATGCATCGGATGTCTGGCTCTGACCCATCCAATCTTAACCACCTTTGTGTGGCTCAAGTTATTTTGAGCTCATACGCATTCGCTTCGCAAAGTAAAAGTATCGAGTGAATTTCCCTACCGCCAGTGGACAATTCGTTTCTAAGATACTGCCATAGCTGCCAATATCATCCGTTGCCAGAGAAGCCTAACAAATGATCCCTCTCGACGACGCCTATGTGGATGCTGCCGCCCCGAATGCCGAAGCGATCAAAAATGGTCGCAGTCTGGTTCTCAAAAACAAGTTTATCGCATTTCATATCTCTGAAGATCAATCGATCCTCTTCGGAGAGTGCCAGGGGAGCGGTAAAGAGCCTTACCGTTGCTCGTGCGATTTCATCCGCGAAGATAAACCGACCCATCGCTGTTCCTGTCCCAGCCGGCAGTTCCCCTGCAAGCACTGTCTAGGGCTGATGTACGCCTACGTGCAGAAGAAAAGCTTTAAAACCGCTGCCGTACCTGAAGATTTGCAGGCTAAACGAGAGAAATCCCAGGCTCGGGTAGAGAAGAAGCAAACCGAGGTGGAGAAACCGAAGCAGGTGAACCTGGGAGCACTTGCCAAGAAAATCAAAGCTCAGTTGGCGGGCATCGACATTCTGGAAAGATTAACGGCCGATCTTATCCGAGTAGGTATCGGCAACATGAATGCCAAGCTGGCTTCTTCCATGGAGGAGCAAGCCAAGCAGCTGGGCAATGCCTATCTGCCAGGAGCTCAGTCCGCCCTGCATGCCTACACTAAATTATTCGCAGGTGAAGAGGGCACCTTCACCGACCAGCCCAGCCAGGCCCGAGAAAAAATCTACAGTGAAGCCTTGGATCACCTTAGCCGACTGCACACTCTGGCCAAACAAGGCCGTGCGTACTTGCAGCGTCGATTAGAAGATTCCGAACTGAAACCGGAAATCGATACCGCCATAGCTGCCTGGCTCGGCCATGCCTGGCAGCTCAGCGAATTAAAAGAGGCGGGACTGGTGGAGGTCGATGCCGAGCTGGTTCAACTCGGCTTTAACACCCACGATGATGTCGCCCGAAAGGAATACATCGACACGGGTGTTTGGATGACGCTGAGTAATGGTCGGATTCGCATAACCCAAAATTTCCGACCCTATAAGGCTTTGAAGCATATCAAGAGCGACGATAGTTTCTTTCAAGTCGCGCAAGTACCACAACTCTACATATATCCGGGAAACGTCAATCCCCGCGTTCGCTGGGAAGGCATGGTTCCGAGGCCATTGACCCCCCAGGATCTCGAAGCGGTCCGAAAGCATGGGCACTCCGATTTCTCGGCCGTGATCAAGGAAGTGAAAGGCCATCTCAAGGGGCCATTAGCGGATAAACAACCGATTTATGCTTTGAATTTCAAGCATCTAGGCCGAGTGGGCGAAACCCTGGTCGTCGAGGACGTTACGGGAAATCGGCTCGTCTTGACCGATACGGGAATAAGCGAAGAACCGCCGAGTTGCCATCTCCTGTTGCTGCTACCGGCCGACCTATTTCAAGGGAATACGCTTATTGCCCGCTTCCGTCATGATCTGGATACTCGTAAACTCCAGATCAAACCGCTCAGTCTGGTTAGTCGAACATCCATTATTCGCTTAACTCTCTGATTCCGTCTTTTGCTTCGCAAGAATTGTCCTGGGGTTTTCGCCAATGAGCATCGCACTACTCACTCAGGTCTACGACGAAACCCGCCGACTGGCGATTGCCGGCAGCGTGGTCGCGCCGGGGGATTTTCGACTCAAGAAGTTGATTACTCCGCTGGATCAAGCAGGTGCCAAAGCCCCTGTCTTCAGCAAGGTGGCCGAGGGGGTGAAAGCGGTTGTCGATTCGAATGATAAGACTTCCGCACAAGCTCTACTCGATCTCGCCACCCTCGTTAATGCCATTCTTTACACTCAGGGCGAAACTGGAATCGTCAGCCCTCTGGAACGGATCGAAACGACCGACCTGGGATTGCAAGTGACGCAAACCAGCGCGCGGGTGCTGAAACCCTTGATCGAAGCCTTGACCACAACCGGCTCCGGTCGATTAGAGATGATCAAGGAGGCATTCGCACAAAATGCGTTTCGCGATTTGCGACTGATTCAACCTTCCGTCGTTGCCATCGATGATGTGTTTGCCGAACTAGCAGAGTTTGTCGCAGAAAAAATTCTTCCTCTTTATGGCAAAGCAATCCTCCCCTCGCTGAAAAGCACTTTTAACCTGAAGGGCAAAACGGGACATGGCCGACGTTTGAAATTGATGCATGCTCTCGATCCTGCCAATACACGGGAGCTCGTTAAACAGGCTCTGGAGGAAGGTTCTAAAGAAGTTCGAGTCGCAGCCATCGAATGTCTGGGAGCCGAACCAGACGACATCGCTTATTTACTGGAACAAGCGAACGCGAAAGCTTCAGAAGTTCGATTCGCTGCCTACTCAGCTTTGGCCGGAATAGATAATGATGCGGTACTGCCCTCATTACAAAAAGCAATTGAAGGTAAAGATCTCTCGCAGGCGGTTTTGTCGCTGAAAAACTGCCTCAATGCCAAATTCCTGCACTACCTCTTGGGTCGAATCGAAGAATCGGTGACGGAGTTACGCAAGGAAAAAGACAAGAAAAAGATCAGCCAGAGTATTGATCGACTGCTCTATCTGCTCTATTGCCTGGAAGAGCGCCAGGATGCCCAGAGCGAAGAGTTACTACTCAAGCTTTTCGCCGATAGAGACAAACTGCTAACTATTCGAGGCGAGACAACTTCCGGCCGGGACTTGAATAAGCGTGTTGTTTCCGTCCTCGCGCGAGGGACTCCCCATGCGCGGGAAACGCTCATCGAGAATCACGAATCATTGGACCTCGAGGATCTGAAAACCTGTTTCCAGGTCGCTCTGGAGGAATTGCCCCCCGAGAAAGTCTTCGAGATGTTTTCCCCCTACGCTTTGGGCAAAGGCGATCCCAAGAAGAAGAATCCGAAGCTGGAGAAAGTGTCGGGCGTCTTAGAAAAACTAGCCATCCTGGATCAGCTATATTTTGGCACTAGGAAACTTCTAAACTCTGAGGCAAAAATTTCGCTCGATCCTCGTTGGCTGGATGTTGCCGTCCAGGCAAAGAAATCCAGTCTTGTCAGCCAACTAGCAAGACCTGGACATGCTGCAGCGAACGCGTTTCTGTTTGAAAGTTTTCAAAAAGCTTTAGAGAAATCGACGTATTCTAGCGAATGTCCTCAAATTGTGGAAGGCATGGCCCGCGCTCAACATCCCGAGGCCACGGATGCCCTGATCACGATGCTCGAAAAACTTGGGGACAAATTTAGCTATTACTACTTCTACCATTTGGAAGATATCGTCTCCCGACTCCCCACATCGGCAGTGCCCAAGCTCGAAGCCCTGGTTCCCAAATTACCCGAACGGCTGGCGGATAACTTACTGATGAGCCTGCAAAAGCTGCGTGAAAAAGCTGACTAGGAATTTACCTGGAATTGCATCGAACAACTCTTGAGGCGATCTAAATGGCAAAGAAAAAGGCGGAAGAAGCGACCTCATCCAATTCTGGCTCGCAGATGCTGCGGGCTCCCGCAGAGATTCTCTACGCTACCGAGCTTGAACAACTGGCCAAAGAGGATAAATTCGAACGTCCGCCCGGCTGGCGTTTGTCCGCTCGCGCCGTGCTGACCTATATCTGCGGCGGTAAATCGGGCTCGATGGAGATTACGCCCAAATACATCGGCAATAAACGCATTGTCGAAATCGCCATCTCCACACTAGTGACCGATCGATCGCTTTTACTTTTGGGCGAACCGGGAACTGCCAAATCCTGGCTTTCCGAACATCTCGCAGCTGCCATCAATGGCGATTCAACCAAGGTGGTGCAAGGCACCGCCGGTACGACCGAAGAACAGATTCGTTATTCGTGGAACTATGCGATGCTGATCGCCAAGGGCCCCAGCCACGACGCCTTGATTAAAAGTCCCATCTTTCGTGCGATGGAATCAGGCACCATCGCCCGCTTTGAAGAAATCACCCGCTGTGCTGCCGAAGTTCAGGATGCTTTGATTTCCCTGCTTTCTGAAAAGCGCCTCTCATTGCCTGAATTGGCGACGGAAGTTCCTGCGAATAAAGGCTTCTCGATCATCGCCACGGCCAATACTCGCGATCGCGGCGTTAACGACATGTCTGCGGCCTTGAAACGACGCTTCAACATGATCGTGCTTCCCAGCCCCTCAAATCTGGAAACCGAGATTCAGATCGTCCGTAAGCGAGTTCAGGAACTCGCCGTCAGTCTAGAGCTGAAAGCGAACATCCCGACCGAAGACGCCGTGGCTCAAGTGGTCACCATCTTCCGCGAACTTCGAACGGGTCAAACGCTCGACGGCAAGAATAAGCTGAAAGTGCCTTCGGGGGTACTATCCACAGCCGAGGCCATCTCCGTTCTGGCTAACGGCATGGCTCTCGCGGGTAACTTCGGAAATGGAGAAGTCTCCGCTCACGATCTGGCGGCCGGTCTTCAAGGGGCCGTCGTAAAGGATGAGGAAAAAGATAAGGTCATCTGGCAGGAATATCTTTCGAATGTCGTGAAAAAACGTGGCTCCGAATGGTTGCCGCTGTTCACCTCTTGCTCGGAGCACAATTCGTGAGTTCCTGGCGTATCCCCGTCTTCGGCGTTCGCCATCTCTCCCCCTCCGGAGCGTGGCACCTGCGTCGATTTCTCGACAAAGTTCGGCCGAAGGTCGTACTTATTGAGGGATTGGACGATGCCGGGCCGCTCGTCAGCGACATCACTCTGCGCAATACCAAGCCTCCCATAGCCATTCTTGCGTACACCGATTCGCAGCCGGTGCGAACCCTGGTTTACCCGATGGCCCGTTACAGCCCGGAGTATCAGGCTCTGCAATGGGCTAAAGAGAATAAAGCGACAGTCGAGTTCATCGATCTTCCCTCCGACATTTTTCTCGGCCTGCAAGACATCGAGTCGGAGCGTAATGAGCAGTTCCGCAAGAAAAGAGAGGAAGCAGAACCAGAGAGTACGGAGAAAGAGGAAGAAAATTCGCAGAGCCGCTGGCGACCCGAACGAGGGGAATCCATTTATCAACGCATCGCGGCCCGCTGTGGCGAACCCGATTACGATACCTACTGGGAACGCCGGTTCGAGCACAATCTCCAGGACGACAGCTACCGACTGGCGGCGTTTGAATTGGGTAAGGCCCTTCGCGACGAAGAAGATCCCCCGATCTGGCGAGCGGAAAATCTGGTTCGCGAAAGCTATATGCGACGGCGCATCGAGGAGGTGATTTCCAAAGGAGTGAAAGCCGAGCAGATTGTGGCCGTGGTCGGAGCGTTCCACGCATCGGTGCTCAACGGCGATTATCCGGCCATGACCGATGAAGAACTGTCCCGCTTGCGCCGACGCTCGAGCAAGCTCACACTGATGCCCTATTCGTATTACAAACTCTCCACGCAATCGGGCTATGGGGCCGGCAATCATGCCCCGGCCTATTTTGAGTTACTTTGGGACAGTCTCCAACGCCGGGAACTTCAGGAACTGCCTGGCGAATATCTCTCCCAAGTTGCCCGGCATCTGCGCGAACGGGGAACTCATCGATCGACGGCGGAAGTCATTGAAGGTGTGCGGCTGGCCAGAACGCTGGCGGCATTGCAAGAGGGTTCCGCAACAACGCTCCGAGATTTACGCGATGCGGCGGTGACCCTCATCGGTCATGGTGAAGCCCTTGTCGTGCGGGAGGCTTTGGCCGATATCGATATCGGCTCGGCCATCGGCGAATTACCCGAAGGCGTGAGCCAGACCTCGATTCAGGAAGATTTCGCCCGGGAACTCTCCCGCTTGAAACTGGAGAAATATCGCACATCCACCGTTCAGGATCTCAAACTCGATTTGCGTGAAAATCGTCGAGTCCACAGCGAAGAAGCGGCCTTTCTCGACCTGAATCGCTCATCGTTTTTCCACCGACTTCTAATGCTCGGCATTCAATTCGCCACTCCGGTTTTGCTTCGACAGCAATCGACGACCTGGGCCGAGCATTGGCAGTTGAAGTGGACACCGGAATCCGAAATTGCGCTGGTAGAAGCCGTCTTACTCGGCGAGACCGTCGAACTGGCAACTGGCTTTCAATTCAAAACTCTCCTGGAAAACTGCAAAAACATCGGAGAAGCGAGTGATCTGGTGACGAAAGCCTGCCAGTGCGGGCTGATGGCCTCCATGGAACTGGCTCGGCAACGCCTACAGGAACTTGCGGCCACCAGTACCGATATGAAGGTTATTGCCCACGCGACTTTCCAACTGAGCCAGGTGATTCGCTACGGGGATGTTCGCCGGTTCGATCCGGCCCCACTCCTTCCCCTGATGGAACAATTATTTGTCTCCGGTAGCCTCGCCTTACATTCGGCGGCCAATTGCAACGATGATGCCGCCAAGGAAATTGTTGTGGCCATCGAGGAGTTGAATCGAGTGAGCCTGGAACATCACGACCTTGTCGATGAGGCTCTCTGGCTGGAACAACTGCGGAGGCTATCCGATGCCGATGATCGCAACCCGCTTCTCTCGGGATTTGCCTGCGCGACTCTTCTGGAACGGAATCTGATTGAGAACGCAGAGTTGGTACGCGAGGTGTCGCGCAGGCTCTCCCCCGGTGTGCCCGCGGATCTCGGAGCCGGCTGGTTCGAAGGGCTCGCCAAGCGCAATCGGCATTCCTTGCTGGCCCGCCAATCACTTTGGGAAGCCCTGGATAGCTATATTGCTTCACTTGATCCGGATCAGTTCAAGCGAGCCCTGGTGTTCCTGCGTCGAGCGTTTGGCGCATTCAGTCCTCGTGAAAAACGGCAGATCTGTGAGAATCTCGCCCATTTCTGGGGTGTCGATGAAGAGAAAACCTTCGATGCCGTCGCCAAACCGCTGAGTGAAGAAGAAGAGAAGACCCTCAAGGACCTTAACGAACTCGATTTTGGGGATTTCTAACCACCATGTCTCTTGAAAATCTTCAGCGCTGGCGGCTCATACTCGGCAAGTCTTCCGAGGATTCCCTCCGTTCGAGCGCTGGACGAATGGGTCATTCAGGCGGCCTTCTGAGCGGCGATATGGCCGACATCGATGATGCCCTCGACGTCGTTTATGCCGAAGACGACGGGATCGACCTCACCCGGGAAGAATGGGAGAACGACTCCGGTTCCAAGCGCGGGGCGGTCAAGGGAAGAACCTATCCCAAGGTGGCGCGCTGGCTGGGGGAAGTGCGTCGGTTGTTCCCCACGGATATTGTGACTCTGGTACAGAAAGACGCGATCGAACGCAAGGGCCTGAAACAACTTCTGTTCGAGCCGGAAATGCTGGCCCAGGTCGAACCATCGGTCGACCTGGCTTCCATGGTACTCTCCCTCAAAAATCTGGTGCCGGAAAAGGCCAAAGCTGCCGCCCGCGATCTCGTCCGACGAGTGGTGGAAGATCTGCGAAAAAGGCTGGAATCGCGAATGCAGCAGGCCGTGCGCGGCGCGCTCAACCGCAATCAGCACAGCCCCTTTCGCAGCCTGGCCAATCTGGACTGGCAGAGGGTGATTCGTCAGAATCTCAAAAACTATAATCCCGAGTTGCAAGCATTAATCCCAGAGCATTTTTCGTTTTTCAGCCGTCAACAGAAGCGCAATGAATGGAATGTCATCATCGCCATGGATCAATCGGGCTCCATGGCTTCTTCGCTGATCTACGGCGGCGTCATGGGAGCGATTCTGGCGAGTATGCTGGCTGTGGAAACGCATGTGGTCGCATTCAATCACGAGGATGTCGTCGACCTGACGGCCGAGATGCACGATCCAGTGGACCTGCTTTTTGGCATACAACTGGGCGGGGCCGAGGATTACTGGAAAGCGACCTGCTACTGCGAACAGTTCATGCATACTCCGGCAAAAACGCTCTATATACTCTTGGCCGACCTGTATGATACCAGCCCGAATCAGCCGAAGTTTGAAAAAAGGATAGAACAGTTAATCGAAGGCGGGTTAAAGGCTGTCACGCTGCTGGCGATCAGCGATCAAGGGAAGCCCTCTTATAATCACGAGTTAGCCAAGAAATTGACGAACCTTGGCATGCCCTGCTTCGGCTGCTCTCCCGATCGGCTACCGGATTTGTTAGCCGCCGTGCTTAAAGGACAGGATTTGAACGTATTCGCCAGCCAGGCTGAATCGTCTCAGTCTCCGCGCTGAGTCCCGGGAACAAGCAAGAGCTTCATTTGCCAGCTTTTTATCATCCCGCTTGAGTAAACCAGGTGGAGAATCGTCAAGAAGTTTTGGGGATCGAAAGACTGGACTGACCCACGAAAATGGACTCCGATTTAAGCTCAATATGCTAACTTGGGAGATTCGTATGGAGAAGACATTCCGATCCAAAGCACCCTATGGCCGTTTATGGCCGCGCAAGACTTCACGACTTGAGAGGAACAGTCAATCGACTTCCAAGTTTGCGACCAACTGAATTGGATAAGGATTCGAAAGAGATACCTTTGGCTGCGACGGGAGCTGATGGAGGAGGAAAATCTCTGACCCCTGCGCTGACCCCTGAATCTGATTTTCGGAGATTAGTCTCAAAGTCGTTTGATGATGCTGAAGTCAATTCACTGCTAACGAGTGGTGAACGTAAACTCTTGCAGGTTATGGCTTTTGATGAAGCTAGAGGACGGGAGATAGCAGAAGAAAAGAATGCCCCCTCACGGGCTCGATCCGTGGACCCGCTGATTAAGAGTCAGGATTGGCAAATTGTAAACGTCGATCTGTCAAAGCTTTACGATATAAACAATTCAAACAGTAGCTATTCTGGTAGCAATGACCAAGCGAAGGCGTGCGGCACGGTGCGAAAAGATCTGATCGTCCTTTCGCCCGAACTCCGGCGAGTTATCGAAGCTTGGCCCAAACTGACGGAAGAGTTTCGCAATGCGATCCTCTTGATCGTTAAAGCAAACCTTCCGGCATCATAATCTAAAAAATGGCTATCGCGTTCGCCCATGGCTACCTGGCGTACTTACGCCTGCGGTCGTAGGCTGCTGAAAAGAGGCAGCAAGTCGGAGGATGACCGGCTATTAGCTCTCTCCGCCAAATAGGAAAAGGCCTCGGCTCCTAGGGGGGTCTCTTCACACTTGAATATTCATGGCACCCGATGCCAACCGAATCGTATCCCTACCATCGATATTGAGTATCGTGAATCTCATCTTTAGCACTAGCAGATAGGGATGAACCTTCTCAGAGGTCTCCTTTAAGAGCTACGATACTAGGAATCCCCCGGGTGTTCCGCCTTCTGCAGCGTCGTCCGGTTTAGTGGCTACGCCGTCCATCCACACGGGTCGCTTGAATGTCCAATCGGGCAACTCGGTAGGTAAGGCGTATCCTTCAGTCGTCATCTGCTGGACTAACTCCTTCACCCGCTTTTCGGACTGACATATTACATGAATCACATCGTGGTGATCGGTCTGCAATATTTGGCGGGCGTGATCCGGAATGAAGAACAAGTCGTCGTCGACGCACCACCCGAAAGCCATGAAAGTGAACAGCGTGGCAATGAGCTTGTTCTCTTCATGCCGCTCGTACCGGACGGCACCAGCCCAGCCATCTGGAATGCCTGCTCCGCGGAGTACAACATCTCGAACACCCTCATTGCAGGATCGCGAGGTGCTCGCCATTGGCCAGCCTCCCGAGCGGGGCCAGAGTAGGCCCGAACGCCATTCGTCCAAACCTTCTAAAAGGGAGGCTGCGAAGTTCGTCCAAGTTGCCGGATCAGAAGGGAACGTCCAGAAGCGAGAGTATTGTGTGGGTGGTAGAAAGCTCAAACAGCCTGAATCGGGGTATCGTGGATCGACACCAACGCCCTTTCTCGTTGTCCAAGTCCAGAACTCCGCCTCACTGATGGGTTGCATCCGAGTTACCCAACCAAAACTACGAGAATACGATTCGGGGCGGAGTCGCGTTAGGGCTTCTCCAGAATTAACAAGTTACATCAAAGCCTGCGATCCCTATCTTTAACTATACGGTAACCTTCACTGCTCTGGATAGTTCGTCGATTCAGCAAAGCAGCGTATCAGGAGATCTTGGCCCTGTAGGCTCCCGATCAAAGTTCGGAGCTATCATAGATTCCGATTCGTCGAAGACATCCATCACGTTCGCCGATCCGTCTTTGACAAGGTGTCTCGATCCGTAGCCTGCAATGGTTCCTTCGTTCCATCGCGATGCCCAGATATGACTTAAAGGAGATTATTCGGTTGCAAAAAATCGGCGAATTCGGAGACGCTCAGGTTCAAAATAGTCAACACCACGAGGAGAATGTCATGAACGTTTTGAGGTTCAGTATTGTGTGGATCCTGAGCTTGAGCTTCTTGCTCGGAGCGATCCACGCAGACGAGCCGACGAGACCGGAAGCCGACCCAGCGATAGTGCTGATTGATCGACTTGTGCAGGTGGATCAGCAAGATACTGGCTATTCCGGCAGTACATCTGGTACGGCGTTCCTTCCCCTTGGGCGGAACGAATCCCATACTATGCTGCTGGGTCAGCGGCCCCGGGTTCAATCCGACGCTATGCGATCGTTGGTGAAACTCGGCGTCAAAGCCATCCCATCGCTGCTCGACCACCTCTCCGACGACCGACGTACCAAGATTGTGATCGAACACGCCGGCTTTTTCGGCGGTTTCTTTCTCACCCAGGATCAGGGAGAAAAGGCCGAGGAGAAATTTGGTGAAGGGTTCAGTGCCGGCAAACGCTATTGTGTGCGTGTAGGGGATCTTTGTTACGTCGCACTCGGGCAGATCGTCAACCGTGGATATTTTGCCGTCCGCTATCAACCAACAGCCATCATTTACGCCACCTCCGTGCCGCATTGCAAGCAACTCCGTGCCGATCTGCTCAAGGAGTGGAAGGGACTATCAGCCGAGACACACCGCAATTCGCTAGCCAAAGATCTGGAATCAGATTCCGAGTACGTCCGAGTCGGAGCTTCAGTTCGATTGGCGTATTATTACCCAGTGGAGTTCGAGACGCTCGCTATCAAACAGCTCGGACGCCCTACGTACGATGTGTTCGCGGTGGAGAAACTGGTCCGAGATGAACTCTACCCGGCCAAGTCGGCAAAGGATCGAAAAACGCTCGTGGATGAATTTGTCAAGAAGCACGGCGAGAGCGCTCTCGAAGGCATTCGCTGGAATCTGTTTGAGGATCTGGACTCCCTGGAGGCCGACGAAGAAGGGAGGAGAAGTCCAAAACTCGACCCCAAGTACAAAACCCGTGAGTGCCTGATGGATGTGTTTGGTCTACCCGCCAATGTCAAGAGTCAAGATCGGCCAAAGACCCAACCGCTCTCCTACACCACCCAAGCCCGGTTCGTCCAAACTTTGCTGTACGATCCTGGGGAAAAGCTCGATCAAGCCGTTCGCGACCTGCTGGCGAAGACCGAGGATGATTACATGGCCGAGGGTTGCCTTGACCGGCTGGTAGGTCGTGGATACGACGCTGCTATTGAAGAGTACCTAAGACGCCGTCTACCGAAAGTGAAGGAGCGAAATCGAGAAGAACTCAAGAAGTACGAAGCAAAGCTCGGTTGGACCCGACTCCACGTCGCAGTAGAACTGAACGTACCCGAATTCATTGAGACCGCGTTAATGGGCAAGATCGACGTGAACGCCCGCAGCAAGGATGGCCGGACGGCGTTGCATCTGGCCGCGGCAGCAGGTAATGGCGAAGCGGTCGAATTGCTTCTGAAATCGAAAGCCAACCCCAACTCGAAAGATGGTATCGGCCGGTTGGCGGTGCAACTGGCAAGCGCCGCCGATCATCCCGAAGTCGTCCGGAAACTGGTCGCGAGCAAAAGCGAGGTGCCAGACGTGCTGACCGCTGCGACTGTCGGAGATGCGACCCGCCTCGGCGATCTGCTCAGAGGCAAGAGTCACCTGGTGAAGGAACGAAACGAATCGGGCTACACGCCGCTGCATATAGCGGCCCGCGAAGGTCACGACGAGTCAATCCGCGTACTGCTCCAGGCGGGGGCCGATGTTAATGTATTAGCCGTTGAGACGAACAATTATGAATCAGCGTATGGGTGGACTCCGCTCCATCTAGCCGTAATGAACGGCAAAGCTAGTACTGTAAAACTGCTCCTTGAAAAGGGAGCCAACGTAAACGCCGCCGACAAGGGCGGAAAGCTGACCCCATTGCATTATGCTGCGTGGGCCGGAGACGCCGAACTGGTGAAGATATTACTAGCTGGTAAAGCCGATCGGGGAGCGAAAGACACTCGAGGCCGTATGCCACTCAACTTAGCGACGGAACGGAAACACACGATGGTGGTCAAGTTGCTCAAGGAATCGAACTGACTGCCTGAATCGAGCAAACTGGGAAAGCAAGTAAATGACCCCGTTGCTAAGTTTACGAGCTTTTAATTGTCACGATTTAAACTATCAGCAACGCCACCCGAGCTCGGTCCATTTTGTACCTGAGTATTAACTGACCAAGAGACCATGCAACGCATAGTCCCGGTACGAAACCCCGTGCAAAACGGGCTCGGAGTTACGACAGTCGAAGACTATGAACTCGCTAGCCTACCTCGGAATCCTGGATTCGCAAATAGCCCGGAACTGCGAAATTGATTCCCAGACAAATAGAGATTCTTTGCTTTAGTCGCTAGATAGGACAGACATTATAATCCCCTTGCTTTGTCGGCTCAACGGCCAGCTAGCGTCGACTCGAAATCGCGAATTTACTCTTTAACTTCAATTAACCGAAGGACAGGGGTTTTTTGCCCTTGCGCTAAGCGAATTAACTCCGCCTATTGGGTCGTGGGCATCCGTCGTCCGCCCATTTCTTGAATGCTTCCAGGCTCCACTGAACGGCTCGACCAATCCGAATCGGATTCGGCATCTCTCCCTCCGTTTGCATTCACCTGATGAATCGGGATGACACGTTTAATAGCTTTGCCGCATGCCGCGCATCGATCAACAATCCTTCGTCTGTCGGTGGTTCCTCGTCACCGAAGAGGGCGTTCCGGGAGGCTCGAAGGCGTGCTTGTCTCCCGGCATCTTCTTCGGTACCCTTCTATATGATCTGCCGGATTGCCGGGACAAGCAATTCCACCAAGTTTTTCGCGGCATCGTCGTACAAGGTAATCGACAGTTGAATTTGGATAGTTCTCATGGCGTTATGGTGTTCTCTGCGTGATTATGATGGCAGGCTCGGAAACACAACTTGCGAATTTATCGGAGCTTTTGAAGCCGCACTGCGTTCGGCTTATCAAAGTTATACGTTAACGCGCCTTCCGATTTCGATTGCCTTTAACCGAGTTTGGCTCGTTTCGTACGGCCTTAATGGTACTGCTAAAGGAAGAACATCTTCCTCGGCTTCCTCGAAGCGCGATGATTTGCTGTTACCGTTTGTATTAACGATAATACAAGTCGGGTGAGCCCTATTGATTTGGTCCTGAACACTCTACCTAAATTCCTGGCATTTTTGCGACATAATCTATGAGTGAGTGAAACTTAGCTTTCGCTGCTTTCGGTTTACTTCACCCGCAGCTCCCCTCCGAAAGGCACTCGTCGTCTGATTTAGCAGTTTGGCGATACTCGAATCGCCCTAATGGCTATCCCATTGGAGCCCTATAAATCTTCTCTAAATTTCCGCCCTTTTTGCGTCATTACCCTTGAGAGAAGTCTAGCTTTGGCTTCTTTCCAATGGGCCTCACTTGGGGCTTCACCTTACCCCTTTTCAACACAAGACAACCACCGATCCTCGGCGGTTGTTTCGTTTCTGGAGACAACTCATGCTAATTTCGATGTCCGTTCCCGTTTCTATTCCTGTGCTGTCGCTCGAAGATCGCCAGCAGGCGTTCGTGACGATTCTGCCCCTGTTGGAGACGAAGGCTCGTTTTGCCTTTCGCGATGTGCCCTCTCGGCACGATCGCGAAGACGCCGTGGCCGAAGTCGTCGTTCTGGCCTGGGAGCATTTCCGGCAATCCCGGCCCCTGCCCGCCTCTCTCTTCATTCAGCAGATTCCGCTGTTCATCGCCACCGTCCGGCAACAGCTCTCAGTTCGCCCGGTTTAAATCTTACCCTCTCTTCCAAAAAGGACTTTCTCATGTCGCGACGCGTTTTGCTCGAAGAGTTTCATCTGTCGTTTTTGATTCTCGCCGATACGGCCGAAGCCGAAGTGCAAAGAATCCGCCGACAGCTGAATCGCTCCCGGTTCCAGGCCCTGCTCCGTAGAACTCTGCTGCATTTCTTCCGGAAGTATCGGGCTCTCGATTCAGTCGTCTTCAAACTGTCCCGGTAGAACTGCATCGCGGTGTCTGCCAATTTGCCTTTCTTCCTATCGCCTACTTCTCAACCTCACTCAGGAGTAATCCCATGAAAACCCTCGTTCCCGACTGCGCGGCGCTCCAGGCCCATTTCGCCTTGCTGCGCTCAGAACTGGCTTCTGGCCTGATCGAACGCGACGAAGAGATCGATCTCTGCCTCACCGCTCTGATCGCCCAAGAGCATCTGCTCTTGGTCTCGCCGCCCGGCTGTGCCAAGTCCCTACTGCTCGATTCCCTGTTGAAGGCCACCGGCGGCTCCAAGTTCTCGATCCTTTTAACCAAGTTCACCGTCCCCGAAGAAGTCTTCGGTCCGATCTCGATTCAAGGGCTCAAGGAAGACCGCTTCCAGCGGATCACCACCGGTAAACTGCCCGAAGCCGACTTCGCCTTCATCGATGAAGTCTTCAAGGCTTCCTCGGCGATCTTGAATACTCTTCTGAAGATCCTCAACGAACGGACCTTCGATGCCGGCGAAGGTTCTTTGCGCAAGGTTCCCCTGAAGCTCTGCGTGGCCGCTTCCAACGAATGGCCGGCCCCGGAGAGTACCCAGGAACTGGCCGCCCTGTTCGATCGCTTTACTCTGCGCAAGAGTCTCTCCCCGATTCGCTCGCAGTCGGGTCGGAAGAAATTGCTCTGGAATCGGGATCATACCCCGAAGATCTCGGTGCACTTGAAACCGACCGATCTTGAAGCCGCCCGTCGTTATGCGCGGGAACTGGAATGGTCGATTCCAGCTCAGGAAGCCTTCGAGGCCATTCTCAAAGACCTGACCAAGGAAGGCATTCAGCCGGGAGATCGCCGCCAGTTCAAAGCGGTCGGCATCGTGCAGGCGTACGCCTTCCTGCAAGGGGCCGAGCAGGTCGAACCGGAGCATCTGGAGGTGGCCGCCCACGTGCTCTGGGACGATCCCAAGGAACAACCGGCTAAAGTGGCTCAGGTCATTGCCCGGATTGCCAACCCGATCGGTATGCGGCTCAATCAGCTGCTGTTGGAAGTGGAACAGGTTCTGTCCACAACCGATGTTCGCAAGCTGCCCGAGACCGCCAAGGCCGCGGCCAAGCTCGGCGAGATCGACAAGCAGCTGAGTGAATTGAAGTCCAATGACCGGGTCACCCGAACCCGGAACTACGTTCGCGAACAGCTCCGACAACTCAAACTCGCCTCGCTGGAGGCGATCTAACCCCTAGGAAAAAACCATGAATGCCGAAGAACTCCGTAAACTCTTCGATCTCGATCGCCCGTTACCGCCTACGGCTTCTAATGCCGAAACTTCTTCCCCTTTCCATTCCGCTCCGTCTTCAACAACTCCTTCTGCGAATCCAACGGCCCTGCAGGTCGATTCCTGGGGGCTGCGTCGGAGCAACGATCTGCTGCGGGATTCTCCCCGCTTGCAATCGTTCGCCCTGGACGAGTACGCCATCGCCGATTTTCACACGGCGGCTTTTGAACCGGAACCGCAGCTGTTGGAGGATTGCCAGGATCCGGCCCGCCGGGCCTTCCTGATGGAGCTATTCCAGACCCCGGAGTACCAAGCTCTTCACGCCGGGACCCGACTGGATGAAGTCTCCTCCGAGATCGCCACCCTGCACTTCGCCGAACAGTTCGCCGCTCTCCGGAATGCGGCTACCACGGCCGAACCCGAGATCGCCACATTAAAAGCGGTCAGCCGGGCGGTGCTGGCCGCTCGCGAAGAGGTCGACCAGTGCCGGGAAGCGATTACTGCTCTCGGCGGCGGGCTCGGTCCGGGAACGCCGGGCTCGGTCGATCCCAAAGGGATTGCTCAGCTGTTCCAGCGGGTGCGCCAGGACCCCACGTTGCGACGGATCTGCGAACTGGCCGGTCGTTATCGGCGATTGGCCCAGTCGAGCCAGCGTCGCAAATGCGCGCACGGTCAGGATGACTTGGTCGGAGTGACTACCTCAGGAGACTTGGCTCAGTTGCTGCCGCACGAGCTGGTCCGCTTGGGAATTCCCGAGTTGGAACTGGACACCCTGCGCCGTCTGGCCGAACGGCAGTGCCTGGCCCGGGACTACCAGTCCTTGGAACCGGTGGGCAAAGGTCCGATCGTGGTGGTCATCGATGAATCGGGCTCGATGGCTGGGGATAAAGTGCAAACGGCCAAGGCTCTAGCCTTGGCTTTGGCCTGGATCGCCCGGCAGCAGCGACGCTGGTGTGGCCTGATTGCCTACTCGGGCGATACCGGCGAACGGCTGTTGTCTTTGCCGCCGGCGCGCTGGGACGAATCGGAACTGCTCGACTGGCTGGGAGCCTTCCTCGGAGGCGGTTCGACCTTGGATGTTCCGATCGTGGAACTGCCTTGGATGGTGGAACAGCTCTGGGCTCCCCCGGGCATTACCGATGTCTTGATTCTGACCGATGCCATCTGCTCGATTCCGCTGGAGTTGCAGCAGAAGTTCCTGGCCTGGAAGCGCTTGGTTTCGGCGCGGGTGATTTCGTTGATCTTGGCCGACACCGCGGGGGACCTGGCGGCGTTGAGTGATGAAGTCCATCTGGTTAAATCGCTCGAAGTCACCGAGAACGCCCTTGGCTCTGTGCTGTCGATCTAGCCTTGTTTTTTTATTTGGTGTGAAAGCCTGCGGATCTTCCTTCGCAGAAGGTTCCGCGGGCTTTTTTTCTGTTTATTTCTCAGTCTTGAAGTGAAAGGAACTCCCTATGAGTGCTTTGATCAAAACCAACATTATGCCGAAGGTTACTCCGGGAGCTCGCCTCTTGGGCGAGATCATTACCTGGACCGCATCCGGGGCCAGCGTTCGGCACAGCGACTTGATTCGAGCCCTGAAGGAAGTCGGCCTCGATGAAAGCGTGGCCCGGGAGTTAGCGCCCCGGCACGCTTTTGCCCGGGCCTGTCGCAAGCTGTCCGAAGCCCGCATCATTCGGCAGATTGCCGAAGACGAGGCCTCGATTCAATTCCAGTTTACCCAGGAATCGAAACAGGGGGACCGCTTCAGCTACGACTTCGAGACCCTTCTGACCCTGACCAAGAAGACCGGGCAGGTGCACTGCGACAAAGGGGAATTAGCTCTATTGGCTCAGGAAGAGCTGGATCGCTGTATTGCCGTGCGGACCGGCAGCGATATCACCCGGATCGTACAGAAGCTCTTCGAACGGGAAGCCGATCTTTTCCCGATTCGGCCTCAGGGCGGAGCCTACTTCGTCCCGCAGTTGCATGCCGGCTTCATCGATCGGGTGCAGAGCTTGTTGAAGCAACTCAATGGTCAGATGCTGCGCTTCCCGGTACCGGAAGGAACTGCCAGCGGCGACGTCTCGGTCAAAGAAGCGGTCGCTTCGGGATTATCGGCTCTGATTGCCGAGCATGAGGAAGCGATTGCCTCTTTTGGCGAAGATACTCGGCCCGATACAGTAGAACGAGCCGCCGAGCGGATTCGCAACACTAAGTTCAAAGTCGAAGCCTACGCCGCTCTCTTGGCCGATCAGAAGCATCAGCTGGAACTTTCCCTCGCCACGGCTTCCCGAAAGCTCCGTCAGAAAGTTGAAAGTCTGGCCGCCGAAAGGGAAGCGGTGCTGGTCTCGCTTGGCCGGCTTTTCAATTGATTCGCAGTTTTGCTTTTTAGCCCTTCTCCCGTCTATTCGCACTTTCATTCCAATACTACTCACCGAAGGAAAACCATGATCCATTTGCAGCGCCGGCAAGTCCGGCAGTTACGCAGCTTGTTCAAGAAATTGGGAGCGGCCCGCTGCCCAGCTCCGACTAGCCTCTTGCTGAAGACCGATTCATCCGGGCTCTCAATACAGGGCTCGATCGGCGAAGTCACGGCGATTTACCGGCTGCCGGGCTCCTTTGCCGACGAGCAGATGACCATTCCTTTTGCCGTGTTCAATGATACCGCCGGCTCGGATGACAGTGTCGTCGAAATCGTGGCCCTGGTCCACCAGAAGTTGCGCGTCGCCTGGAGTTCGGGAACGGTGCCGCAGATTCGCGAGTACGAGATTCCCGCCAGCGTTGAAAGTTGGTCTTTACCGGAGGTCTGGACGCCGATGGACCTGCGTCTGCGGGAAGCACTCACCGAGGCAATGAAGACCGCTAGTGCCGAGGCGACACGCTTTGCCGTCAATTACATCCAGTTGCGTGGCCGGACGGGCGAGGTCATTGGTACCGACTCCAGGCAACTGTTTATTGAGTCCGGATTCCCGTTCCCTTGGGAAGACGATTTGCTAATACCGCGCTGTGGACTCCTGGGAGTAGAGGAACTAAAAGGCGATTCCTTGGAGATAGGCAGAACCGCCTCGCATATGTGGTTACGACTGGGGGCTTGGATGATCGCCCTGCAAATCGCCTCGGAAGCTCGCTATCCCGAAGTCCATCGAGCGATTCCTGCCTCTTTGGAAGCGACGCGCTGGAGGATAGACCCGGGAGAATCGCACGGTTTGGCACAGTGCTTGAAGCAGTTGCCGGGCGAGAAAGATCCGCATCGACCGGTGACGGTGGAACTCAACGGTCATGTTGCGATTCGGGCTCGAGGAACCGAAAGTCTGCAAACGACCGAAGTTCACCTCAACCGCTCGCAGGTGGAAGGGAATCCGCTCAGCTTGGCCTTGGATCGAGACTATTTGCGGCGGGCGTTGCAGTTGGGTTTTTCAGAGTTCCAGATCGTGGATCCCGACAAGCCGATTGTTTGCCAGGAAGGCAGCCGAAGGTTCGTCTGCATGCCCTTGGGTAAGTCCTCGGTCGTAGCTTCTTCTTCCGAAGCGATTCGAGTTGAACTATTGGAACCTCAGCGAGAACTGAAGCCCAAGAGCGTTACGGCCCAGCGCTTGCGACAGCGGGCCCAAAGCTTCACCTCGGCCCTTCTGGCAGGACTGCTGGAAGAAGCGGAAGCTCTGCAATCTCTGGGTCAAGCCCTGATAGAACGACTCGGCTCGCTGAGCCTGGAGATCCAGCGACTTCTCCCGAGCAGAAGGCCCGAACTAGTCAATGCCAATGCATCTCCCGAACTGCAGCCCGATCCCTTCATTTGAATTCCCTCGGTTGCTAAACTTCATCCCTTCCTAAATAGGAGAAATTGCATGAGTGCCAAGCACAAGCTCAACGCCGCGCATATGACCGGATCTTGACTGGTCGCGATTATGCTGGGAGTGATTTTTCAATCGGCCCTGATCGCCCTTGGAGCGGTGGTTTTTCTGCTCAGTATGGATCTGGTCGGAGGAAATATCCGTCGGTAGGCGATAATACTCCCGTTTATTCATAATAATCATGAATAAACGGGAGATTTTCGTTTTTGAAAAGGCCAATAAATAGGATGCCAATTTTTAGCTATTAGAGGTCAGTTGTGCAATTTCGTGAGCGAATTTAGGTCAATACTGTTAATCAGACGGTTCTAGGTTCGAGTCCAACTCGAGGAGTTTGATCAGGTCTGGACACAACTCGATTCACAGGCAATACCTGTAAATCGCTCTTGTGAAAGGGTTTGTAACCGGTCAATTGGTTCGCATCCTAGTCACGATTCAGACCCCGAGGCATCCACCAAGCTTGCTCATCGCTTGATTTTGGGCTCTTAGAGCCTATCACGGTCGATCCACCTGTTTGATGGAAGTTCTTTCTGACACCCAACCCCGATACCAGCGTTGGAAAGCGATTGACGGCGCATCCGACGGCATCGACACTTCACCGCCGGCAGGCACTTCGGACGGCCAGCACGTAATCTTGTTGCGTCGATCTTCGGCCAGGATGACCGGTGTCAGCAAGTCGTAGATACGTGGCAGGAGGCTAAATTTGCCAAAGTTGCGGCGGGCCACCACAATGTTTCGAGAAGTATTTTCGCTCAGCGGCACGACCCAGATGAACAGCAGAGACTTCCGCCCTGGTCGTTTTTGCGGGATACCGAGGCTCATCGCATGCGGAGGGTGGAACGCGACCCAACCCACGTCGGGTGATGCGACGCCGGGGCCGGTCTCGACCCACCAGTCCATATGGAAGCCGCCGTCCGGACGTTGCTCCAGTTTGTGGCCAAGCTGCGCGTTCGGCATCTTGCCCAATGCACGGCCGAATGCAGCACCTATACTCCAGGGGTGGACGAACGGAACGTGGGCAACGTCCAGCGCCGTTTGGACGCCGCGACTCCAATGAACGGGCCAGTCACGTTCGACAACGGAACCGAACCACCCCTCTCCGAGGGGCGGTGGCATCACGGGCGGAGGGGCGTTCTCGGCTTCACCCGCGTACAGCCAGAGCAGTCCCTCGCGTTCCTCGCACGCCATCGCCTGCGCGCGGACCGCAGACAGTTTCGCTTCGGGATTGAGCGGAATGTGGCGGCACACGCCATCGCCACCGAAACGCCAGCCGTGAAAGCTGCACTGGATAGTCCCGTCGCCGGGCATCGTTCCAATCGAAAGCTTGACGCTCCGATGGGGACAGCGGTCGACGAGCGCTCGGGCTTGGCCCTTCTCATCGCGAAACGCGACGACGGGGACACCATCCAGCACGAGACCGAGAGGTTTGCCAGCCTTCAGCCGACTGGCGGCGGTGATCGGCGACCAATAGCCGTGAAGCGTGGGGAAAGTAACCGTGCGCATCAACCACTCCCTGATTCGATTGGTTTGTCTGCTACGAGCAGCCACATGAGCGCCCCGGCGACCCCGAAGGCTGCGCTTGAACGTTTCACGTCGAGCCCGGCGTCGCGGAGTGCCTGAGCGTAGCTGTGCGTAGGCACGTAGTCGCCAATGACGACACGCCCGCCGGGCTTCAGCACGCGGGCGATTTCCCGGCAGGCGACTGTCTGGTTGGTCTTGGGTTCGATGTTGTGGAGGCAGAGCAGAGAGAGAATCACGTCGAAGGTCGCATCTGGGAAGGATAATCCCGTGGCGTCGTCGGTACGAACCTCGGCCTGGTCTGTTACGCCCTCCAGGGCGATGTTCCGACGGGTCGCATCAGCAGAGTTGTCGCTGAGGTCCTTTGCGGACCAAATATCGATTCCGACCACGCGACCGCCGGCGTTAAGGCGTTTTGCGGCCCCAATCATTAGCATTCCCGCGCCAGTACCGACGTCGAGCACGACCTCATCGCCGCGCCACGTCACAAGGTCCAAGATCGCATCGCGAGTTCTCGATTTTCCCCGTAGACCGTACTGTAACATTGCCAACCCGAGCGTGAGCGGTACGGTTCCCGCGACGGCGAGCACCACACCCACGGCCTGGGAAAAAGGAAACGGCTCTGCCATAGCGAGGGTGACCCCCGCCGCAACCAGGACACTGCCCACCCCGAGCATTCCAAGCATGATGCCCGGAGCGTCCCAGCCGTAGTTCGGTTTTCCTTTGACGAGAGGCGGTGTCGGGGGCATAGTGGAGTTCACTCTATTTATTAAACAGACTGGTTCGTATAGTAATAGCCTCAGGGAAACAGGAGGTCAAGTTTGATTTCGGAATCTTCATCAGGCGAGCGCCCACGGCCGCTCGGACGACCACGCGATCCAGCGAAGGTGGAGTCCATCCTGACCGCAAGCTGGCGACTATTCCTGAAGCACGGCGTGGAACCGGTAGCGGTCGAGACCATCGCTGCCGAGGCGGGTGTCTCCAAGGCAACCGTCTATGCGTACTTTGATGACAAACGCGCGATGTTCCAGGAAGGCGTACGCCGTGAGATGGCGAAGATCGAGGCGGCCCAACGGCTCGATGAAGCCGCTATCGCAGGAACAACTCTACGGGACGTGCTCATCAGGTTCGGTACAGGGATTATGACATTTCTGACCGGTTCCGGGGCCGTTGACTTCTACGGCTCCTTGTCCGGAGAACTGCGTCGAGATCCACAACTTGCCCGAATGTTCTATGACGCAGGGCCCGGACGTACGGTGGCAAACTTGGCCGCGATCCTATCAAGTCCGCTTGCTTCCGATCTTGAGATTGCGGATGCGAACAGTGCGGCCGAAATGCTCCTCGGCATGTGGCAGGGTATGACCAACTACCAACTCATGCTCGGGATCGACCACAAGAAGGTGACAAAATCGATTCCGAAGCGGGTCACGACAGGGGTTGATCTCTTCTTGAAATCTCATGCGCAGTTACGATCTTCTAATCATTGACGCTCAGCCAGAAAATGTTCTATCCGTGCCTTGTCACCCCTTTTGTTTGTGCGTGATTATGTGCCCAGGCGACGTAGCACTTGTGTCACCCTTGCCCGGCTGACACCGAGATGGCGGGCAAGCGCCGCCCGGTTCTCAAACTTGCCAGTATCGAGAAGGGCCTGGTAGTGGCGGGCAAGTGTGAGCGGATTACGGCGTTCTTTGGGGACAGCTTGGGTTTTCGATTTGGCGTCTGAAAAGCCGTTCCAGGGGTATAGGGCAATGACGGCCGCTCGACGTAACCTCTTAAGCTGTAAGGTCCCGCGTTCGTTGAACCCTGGATCGAGTTGAGTACGCCTCGAGGAGATAATTTTAGCGGAAGCCTCTTCACACCGTCGACTTGAACAGAATTAATCCGGATCGAAGCGACTCTATTTGTTGAGATTAAGCTTGGGATGATCTTTTTGGGCTTGAAGGAATGCTTTATCAGTCACTTTCGTGCCATAGAGGTAGAACTGCTTTAGCTTGGGTAATTTGAGCAACTCTCGAAATCCTCCATCGCCCAACTGACTGTAATTGAGATTTAGATCTTCGAGTTGGGCCAAAGAAGAAAGGAGTTTGGCATTTGCATCCGAGAAGTTGATTTTACTCAGCGATAGTTCTTTGAGATTAGACAAAGCGGAAAGGTATCGCAACCAATCTCCCTGTGGAACGGCCTCCGAAAGATCGAGTTTTTCAAGTTTAGCAAATCTCGAAATAGCTTGGAAGGTCGCTTCCGTGGTTGGGCACCTCTCCATGCCGAGTTCTCTGATGGGGGCGTCAGTCATTAATGCTAAGCCGGTACCTGAAATTTTAGTCTTCGAGAGTTTTAGTTCCTCTAATTTTTTGAACTGCGACAAGCTCTTAAATGCTTCGTCGGTTATATTGGTCTCACTTAGATAAAGAGAAGTGAGATTCGGAAATCGTAAGAGAGCGGAAACAGCTCGATCCGTTATTTTAGATCCTCCCAGATAAATGTACTTCACCTTTTCGGGTTTGCTGGCTTTCTTCACCGTGGATTTTCGGAATGCCCACTCATTCATAGATTTTTGAGCGGTGGTTGGACCATCGAGCCACCCCTTCGCTATCAAGGATTCCAGCAATGCATCGTCAATATGACTCGTGTCGAAAATGAATTGCTCCGGCAGATGCTTGTCAACGATCGCCCGAATTCCAGCAGTTGATAGGGGGCTCCCTTTCATTCGAGAGTCATGCCGACTAGTGATTTCCAAATCGGTCAAATTCGGTATTTTTGAGATGTTAATCGCTCCTTCATCGGTGAACCCATTTATGCTTTCCAAATGGAGACATTCCATAGTAGTCTTTCCTGCGAATGGCTCAAAAGCAGCGCCGTCCAAAGATATATAGGCTAGAGATAAATTTTTCAGCAATGGTAGCTTAGCTAGTTCTCTCACTCCTGCATCGGAGATCCCATTACTCCCAACAATCGTAATCGAGTGAATATTTTTGCATCCCGCCAAAGCTTTCAGATCAGCGTCCTTAATATCGATGCCCAGCATTACAATGCTCTCCAGATTCGGTAGCATTGCTATCAATTTCAGGCATTCCGGCTCAAGTTTTGTGTTTTGGATAATAAGAATTGTCAATCGTCTGGATTGCTTTAATAGTTTACAGTCCTCGACCGTAACATTACCATCTTCAATTAGCAGAACCCCAGATAATGGTTTATTATTCGTTAGCGATCCATAAGTCATAAATTTCCATTTTTTTGCTTCCAGGTAATTCAGCACCGTTGGATCTTCTGCATCTGGATTCAAGAAATCACTGGCCGGTAGAGTCGCTATGGGATCATAGTTTTTGGCTTGATTTGTAGTTGACGATTGAGTTGGCTCAATAACTACCGGCTTTGGTTCAGACCTCTGACAGGAACTCAGCAAAATAGAGAGTCCGAACACAACTAACACAGTCGCTGGATACAAATCGAACTGCTTCATGATCGTTCTCTCAAGGCTAGGAACTCGTCTCTATTTGTAAAACAGTAAGTATTGAAAGAAAATCCCCGGAGTATTTAGTTTCGAGACGGAGCGTCCCGCCCCCACTATTAATTCTCCGGAGAAAGAATGAACGGCTTCAGCTCTTCCCACACCGGAATAAAAGGACCATTGCAGGTGATCAAAACTTTTAACAAGCCAGGAGGTGTTTTTCGGGAAAAGAATTTTGTCGAACAGTCACATAAGCCGATGTTGAAATCACCATCGAACTGGCCACCGATTTCGGGATCAGCATTCGGATCAAACGGGATGTCATCAGGCTTTGTCCAAATCACTGATTTGCGGCCTTCACAAAGCAAGACCGTATTAGAGGTTCCATGTTTCAAATTGACGAATGCAATTTTAGAACCCAGGATGGATTGTGGTCCTTTTTCAGGATACTTCGTTCGAAAAGCTTGAATGTATGTTTCCCCTATCGGCACCGAACCTCTGACGGGTTTGAATAGGTCCGGAATATTTTCAATTAGAGCTTTATTAGTTGGACTATCCCACGGCTCATTTAGTTTGAATTTTTTATAAAGTTTTGGCTCCGTCACTTTGAGAAGTTCGACGCGCCAACTCAGGAGAGGCTTTTTCTCTTTTCTGGGCGATTCGGGAGTTGGGGGTGTATAAATGTCATCAAATTCTCCATCGGACATTAAGCTCCAAACATCTGCAAGGATTTTTCTTAGATTGCCCGCGGCTTGTTTCTGAAGAGGATCTTCCTTGATGGTTTCGTTGACTTCGGACTTCGTGTCGGTTTGATTGGTTTTCGAGCAACCGAAAGATATCAGAATGCAGCACAACAGCATGGGAATGCAAAGTCTCAAAGGTAGTCTCCTAAATAAATCCGAAGGTTATCTCTTTCGACCTTTATCAGTGCGCGAGTATCCAACCTCGGGCGTTTGTTCAGATTTCGAATTTTTTATCCAATTTAAGGTCATATGCCAATGGTCAATGAGGGTAATACGACGACCGGGCAAGTTGCAGAAGGTGTCCACTCAAGGCGACTTCCACCCACCTCGACGACGTTCGCAGCCTCATGTACCGCCAGACCGTCCTCAACGAGATGCCCAACGCCGTGCTGATCTTCGGGTCCGTCAGCCCCTTGTCACGGAGTTCGACCACCCGACAGGGATTTCGCTTCAACGTCCCATTCGCACGCCCCTTGTATTTACCCTTCTTCTTGGCCTGCTCGATGCCCGCCGCTTGCCTCTCCTTACGGCGGGTGGCACTGGTAACCCTTGAGAATCACCGTAAGTCATTGTCAGGTAATGTTTTGGGTCCCACTGGCTATCTGCCAGTGACTGAGAAAGAGAAATCAGAGAGACTTTTCGCCAACTCAGAAACACATTCGATCCGAAAACGGGAGTTATATCGAAACGGCACTGTCAGATAGCCAGTGCCACCCAAGTCTAGATTGTACAGGGACTTGCGTTTATTGAGATGGGGTGCCAGTGTCACCCGTCGCAAACTGATAGAGAGCATCTCCATGATTCTCGACCCAGTTCGCAGGATCGAGAAATGGCAGAGGTAAAGATCGATCCATGAAGGTAACTCGGCATCTAGTCGGCATCCGTTTTTGTGAGCCGCTAGATCGGATTAGTCGGAACTCGAGCGAAAGGATTACACGAAATTCCGGTTTTGGGCGAAATTGTTAGTCGCGTGGCTAATGGCTACTAAGAAGCTTTGGATTCGTTTTTGCAACCGCCGGATTCGCCGGAGCCTAGTTGAGATCCAACCAGCAAGCCAATTAGACCGGAAATTGCGAGTTCCACAAAAGGGAGATCCGTGGAAGTGGCCAGGATATAGCCCACTCGCTTCGGCCAGTACTGTTGATCTTCGACGGAAACAGATTGGCACCATCGGGTTAAATCTTTACCCGCTAATCCCAAAGCTCCAAAGCAGCCAACGGCCAGGAATGCGGCGGCCACGGGTCTTAGAAATCGCGAACTACGGTAATGGAGAACCCACACCAATGCCAGGAGCGCAATCAGCCAGAAAGCATGCATAGCGATCAGCGACTGGATAGGGGGAAAACAGCCCCAGACTCCACATAATTCTTCGCCGAGATCGTAGGGGATGTCGGAGATATAGAGCGAGGAAACCGCCGCCGTCAACCAACCGATGGCGATCCAGGCGGGTCTCCGAGTTTTATGAATCGGACAATCGAGGGGACACAAATCGGTTGCGGTGTCCTTGCTGGATTCTGTTTTTCCCTGGTCCATGAATCTGCACTCGCTTCAAAAGTACTCGTGTGAGAGTTGCTCGCGGGACATAGCCCCAGTCCGTCTCCCGGCTAGTATTTGGATGCGCTCGGAGTTCAGAAGTTACAGGTTCAGTAATAAGATTCTGCGTAACGTGCCCTCCATTAGGAAACCTCCATGAGGAAATCCTCCCCACAAATTGTGAGGGATGGGTCCAGCGACGCGAGCCCAACGCGGGAGCGATGCTGCACCCAATTTGCACCCAAAATGGCGTTTGGCGACGAAACAAGCACGAAGGATGTTTTTCGTAAGTGCTTATCCGATAACTACTTATGGATTTTTTGAGGCGTCAAAAAGTGAGCTACCCGACTAGGATTCGAATGTAAATTCGAACAGTTGGGCTTATGTTGGTGTAGCGTCTCGAACACGTCGAAGTCACGGCCATGAAAGCTGTTGCGCCGCGAACCTGTTCTCGCTGGTAATTATACCGCATTGGCCTCGCACGGCCAATAGTGCCCGCTTTTTGCCCACCCTAGATGCGTTATCTCCAGGTGGCCAATTCTCTGCCTCAAACATATTTTTCCGGTTTAAGAGGAAATTGGTCGACTCTTCAAGTGGAGTTCTTTTCAGATGATAGCGAACCATTCCGAATCAGAACCATCTATACCCTTGTACAATCCTGCCATGGGCCTAGGGAGATCGTCGAATGTCATCAGAATGGTCGCTTCTTTACCTTCTGCCAAACCTAGTCATTTCAGAGACTGTAGAGTTCGGGCCATTGGCTGTCGTCTCGAATGAGGACGAACGCCTCAACCTTTTACTGGATCAACCAGCGGTTCAGATACTACTGAGGAATTTTACGACGGTATTCGGCGACCAAATCAAACCGGCCGCAATGATAACACGGAAGGAAGTTGCTACGCCAAGCAGAGACCAAATCATAGCATTCCGCAACTGCCTAGCATTATCAGGGTTAGCCGAAGCCCACCGAGAGTTTCTATCTGGATCTAGGGGAAACTTGCAACGCTATTCCGACTACTTTGACCTTTACCCTTTTACACCCAGTAATGATGGGGAGGAATTAATTTCTCACACTCCTGCAAATTGGGAGTGTCGATCAGAAACTCGCGACGAGTTCCGAGGGCAACCATCTGCATATTTGTCGCATCTAAACATGCTACCGTGTAAGCTGGATTTGCGATTATTGGATCTATTACGTATACGCTGGCAAGAGTGTTTTCTACTCCGCCAAGAAACACCTAGGAACCGTCGGGTATTTCGATCTATGGAGATTGCACTTCTTGCAATGCGTTTGCCTGGAATTAGTATTCTAATTCCAACCATTCACGACATGGGAGTGAGTGCAGGACTATGGGTCAGTGCGTTCGAAATTCTAGCATACGATGGGAAATGGGCTGGTCCGAAGCAGGTTAAAGCGATGATCGGACAGGGGCCATGGCTGACCGATCAGTCACGTGCAATCGCCGTTGATTTATACGAGGCGCTTTATGCAGCTAGAAATGCCTTCATGCATGGGAATGAAGTGACATTAGCAGACCTACATCTTGGTGGTCAAACTCAGCAAAGCGTCATGCTACCTATGATTGCCCCGCTGATTTTCAGAAACGCATTGCTAGGTATTTTAGGCTTCATTGTTCCGCCAAGATTGGATGAAGTTGCGGATCAATGGCTGCCATATTACTGGAACCAGGAGCCATTCGAAAGAGCGATGACAAACGCGCTTACGTTGGTCGCTCAATCTGTCGCCGAACTTCAGAGGCTGAATGGAGACTTGGAAGTCTTGTCGGAGCAGTCCCAAGATGAAGCATCTCAAATGGATTAGGCCTATCGTCATCTTCCGTATGCTCGAAATCTACTTCCTGGTAAAGACGAATTTGCCTGGTTTGGAATTGCGATCTCTTGGCGAGCCATACTGTTGGGATGCGCTAATAGATTCCGGCACTCACGCGGCGGCCCAGTAATAGTCGTTCCAGAGTCCGCCGTAGTTTAAGGCAACAGAGGCGGGTCAGCCAGACGCCTAGGGGTCTCTTCCCTGTAGAGGACCTTCGTCCGGCACTCGCTCGGAGGCGTGGTAGAAGTCGAGTACCTGCATCGCCCCGGGGAACGATTCATGTCCCAGAGAACTTTGGCGAACCCGTACAGTTGCTAGGCAATTCGTTCTAATGATCTTATTAAGGTCTGCGTCTGGATGCCGACTTT
This sequence comes from Telmatocola sphagniphila, assembly GCF_018398935.1. Classification (GTDB taxonomy): domain Bacteria; phylum Planctomycetota; class Planctomycetia; order Gemmatales; family Gemmataceae; genus Telmatocola; species Telmatocola sphagniphila. The sequence continues at coordinate 5,683,008 of NZ_CP074694.1, forward strand.
AATGAGTTCAGACAACCCAAACTCGGTGAATTACGCATAATACCATACCCGGCTTCACTTTATTGCATTGTCTCAAATCACGTTCTAGTTTTCTCCTGTAGGTGAAACCGCGCGCAAATGACGCTCGATATCGAAGCTCGGATCGAAGAGTGGATGAAGCTACTTCTCGATACATCTGCCAGAAACAAGCTCATCTCTACTAAGTTCGGCCCCCGAGCTGCGCTTGAACTCCTTCGTCCTGACGCCAAGCAAGTTTGGAAATCGATGCTCGAAGGAGAAGCCGGTATTTCATTCGCCTGGAAGCGGGATTTGCTAAATGATGAGCAGAATGACGAAGGCGAAACCGATTCCGAATTGGAAGGTGATGACGCCGAGCGAGAACGCCATACCGATTCGGAGGCGACAATTCAACTCTGTCTGTCGTCCCCGAAATTGCGGGACGAAGCGTTGTCGAAATTGACCGATAAACGGCTCGATTCCCGACTCAAAAGGCTGTCGTTGAACGCCAAGGTAAGTCTGGACGAACGCGGTGTAAATACTCTTTACCTCGCGATTGGGTTCCTGCATTGGTACGAGGCCGAGAATGCTTCTAGTGATCACCTCGCACCACTTCTTCTGATTCCCGTTCATTTGAGCCAGGAAAACCTGATCGGCAATTGGCGAATTGCGCCGCTTGATGAAGGTGCCGAACGGAACGAGTGCCTTGCCGAACGATTCCGAAACGATTTCAAGATACAACTACCCGAATTGGCGGAGGAAAGCGACGATAGTGAGCCGTTGGATAGCTACATCGAATTCATTTCAAGCGTTCAAAAAATCCTCTCCAAGTTGCCCGACCGCCGCTGGGAAATTCGCGAAGACATGATCGCCCTCGGTCATTTCGATTCCCGCAAATTGCCCATGTGGAAGGATTTGCAGAAGAACATGAAACGCATTGCCGCGCACCGATTATGCCGGCTTATTGCAGGGGACACGGATGTGCTAGCCCACGACCCCGGAATTCGGCCATTGGAACCGGAGGAACTCGATGCCCAGGTGCCCGTTAGCGAATTGCTCCATATCCTGCCCGCCGATTCGAGCCAACACGCAGCAATCGAAGCAGTGAAAAAAGGTATCGATCTGGTTCTCGATGGCCCGCCCGGTACGGGAAAGAGTCAAACTATTGCCAATATCATTGCCGACCGGATCGGTGCGGGGAAAACCGTCCTGTTCGTCAGCGAAAAGGCCGCCGCTTTGCAAGTCGTTGAAAGTCGGCTTCGCGAAGCCGGTCTCGGCGATTTTTGCCTGTCACTTCACGATCCGTCGAAAACGTCACGCACTTCAGTCTGCGAGGAATTTAAGAAAGGCCTGGCATTACGGCCTGCCGCATACGACGACCCTAGCGTACGGCAGAAAAAGCAGCAGGAGACGCGGGAACACCTCAATCGATACGTTCACGCCTTGCATGAGAAGCGCGAACCTTTGGGCCTTTCCTTTTACGAGGTTTACGGGAAGCGCGCGCGATTCACCCAAATCGCGAGTCAATCCAGACTGATAATACCTGATGCGGGTGCCTGGGATCGTCATAGGCTCGAATCGGTGCGTGAGGCCCTCACCCAACTCCATGATGCTCGAAGCGTTTTTGCTGATCCGGAACGTCATCCGTGGCAGGGTTGTTTGCCAGAGCGGTTGACCGAAGTTCTTCGCGACGATATGCAACACAATCTTGAGCGATTGTCACACGGGTTAACCGAAGCGGAGAGAATCGCCAAAGAATGGTCGTCGATGGATTGGCTTCCCACGCGGCCCAACTGGAACGATTTCCATGTGGGCATTAACGAAGCCGGTCGGGCTTTGGATGTTCCGATTCTCCACCGTGAGTGGTTGTCAACCGATCCCCAGAAAGCCCTTCGTGCCGTCCAACAAATGCCGGCAAAGACTAGCACCCACCGTGCAGCAGTGAAAATGCTGCCCGAATTCGATATCGAAACCGTGTGCGAAGATTCTGAGATGCCACGAGCGCCGGATCGCTCAATTCCACTGAAAAAACCATACTTCGAGTCGATTCGTAGCCGATTGATAGAAGTGCAACGTGTGCTCGAACGAATGCTGCGAATGAAATCGAAATCATCTTTGGTTCGGCAGACATTAGAGGCCCTCACCGCGATCGTTCCACTGCCGTGGGAAACCACGCCTGTTACAGATCTCCCTGATTTACTCGCACGCCTACGGGCAGTTGTCGCTGTTTGTCCGCTGCCCGCTACATGGTCCAAACACGAAGACCGATCCGAAAGACAGATCCTACTCGCACGCGGTAAGGATGCTCTGGAAAAAGCGGAAACGATTCGTGCGGGACTGCTCAAAGAAATCTCGCTACAAGCGTTCTCTTTCGAAAAAGCCGGATTAGTTGAAAAAGCCTATCCCTATCGTTCGCGGTTACGCAAACTCGGTTTCGGCTGGTCTTCTCTAAAGCGAGAATGGCGTACCCTCTACTCGACTGAATTCCCGAAGCACGCTGAGTTCCGAAACCACGTTGAACAACTTGATAGTTTCCGTCGGCACCACATACTCGTCAAGGAATTAGTTGCCACTTGCCCGGAATTCCCCGGGTCGGAACTCTCTGCCCGCCGTTGGCAAACAGAGTGTGATCGACTCGGTGCAGTCGTTGCATTTGCCGATGGCGACAACTCCCTGCCCCTGCAACCCATTTTCTTCGAGGCCGAAATCGAAAAGCCCACACTCATTTCCCTGATCGACCGAGCTTCGGAGTCGGTGGTCGGCCTCATCTCCGAATGCGCAGAACTCGATATTATTCTGACCTTGAAGCAACTTGCTACAGGGGGCAAAATCACCGGTCGAATACAAGAAATGGACGAACTTGTTGCTCCCGTTGAAATGCAATTGAAGAATGAAATTCTGTGTCTCGACCGCTGTGTGCGCTGGCTTCGGACGGATGCGGATGTCCCCTTCGATGTCCTCTCCGAACGTATGCCTACACTGCAAAGGCTGCGAAACCTGCGGGACGAAATCGACCAACTTCGAAATAGTTTCCAACCCTCATTGGATTTGCAACAGGCGATTCGCCGCGAATGGAGAGCGGATGCCGAGGCTGCCGAAAAAGGGGAAGCCTACTTGAACCGTTGCGCAACGCCACTTCCGGAGAAAGATCGCAAAGCGCTATCGGACGAGGAATATCGACAAAACCTCGACCGATTGCGGCATAGGGGTATCAGAGTTGGTACGGAGGGATTAACTTCGGCGTGGTCCTTCCTGACGGAGAAACTCTTCCCTTCCTCCAGTTCCGTTTCGACAGGTATCGTATTGGAGCAGTCGCCCCTCGATGAAGTCGTAGCCTGGAGTGAATCGCGACGGAAGGACGCCAATCGAATGGAGGAATGGTTGACCTACCAGCGTGTTCGCCGGGAAACGCGGGCCGTCGGTGTCGAGGAAATCATCGAGGAAATCCACCGGAAGGAAGTGAAGCTTGAGGAAGCAGCGATGGCTTTCGAATCCCGCTTTCTGGCGCAGTGGATCGATGCATGTAGCGAACCGATCAAAGAACTGTCGGATTTTCGCTTCAACAAACACGAACGATTGATCGCGGATTTTGTTGAACGGGACAAGTCTTTAACAGCCTCCGCTTCAGATATGATCCGCTCGACATTAATGAACGATAGCTGTCGGCCATCAGATATAAAGTGGTCGAGTCGCGATCCGAAAGTTCGAATTCTGAAGGAAGAAATTCAGAAGAAACGATCACGCAAACCAATCCGGAAGTTGTTCGCTGAAGTTTCGGCTCCTCTACTGAAGCTAAAGCCTTGCTGGATGATGTCTCCGCTTGCAGTCAGTACGTTTCTCGATTCGCCCGATTTTCACTTCGACGTAGTAATCTTCGACGAGGCTTCGCAGATTCGGCCCCATGATGCCATATGCGCGATCTACCGGGGCAAACAACTTGTTGTGGCCGGAGACCCGAAGCAATTGCCCCCCACGGAGATAGGCGTCAGGAATAAGGTGATTGCAAATGATGACGATGACAACTCTCTACTCGAACATGAGAGTATTCTCGATGTATTGCTTGCCAAATCACTCCCACAGAAACGACTGACCTGGCACTATCGCAGCAAACGCGAGGAACTTATTGCGTTCTCCAACCAGGAAATCTACGGCGGTGAACTCGTAAGCTTCCCTTCTCCCGACGATGCCGGAGAAAGGCCGATTCAATTCGTCCACACTCCTCATGGGCGATTCATTGGCAACAAGAACGAAATCGAAGCGGCAGTCGTAGCCGATTTAGTCATCGAGCATTTCGAGCATTCTCCAAATCAATCGTTGGGAGTAATCGCTTTCAGCTTGAAGCAGCAGGAATGTATCAACGATGCATTGGAAAAAAGGCGGCGCGAAAAACCACATTTAGAGGAGCATTTCAACCGTTTTGGTTTAGAACCATTCTTCGTCAAGAATTTGGAAAACGTACAAGGCGATGCTCGGGACCACATCATCCTGAGCGTCGGTTATGCGAAGGATGAATTTGGAGCCTTAGCAATGCGATTTGGTCCACTTAACAAGAAAGGTGGTGAGCGACGACTTAACGTTGCTATCACTCGCTCTCAGCATTGTATGAGCATCGTGTCATCGATGCACCCGCTTGAGATGGATGTAGATAGATTGACAAACGATGGCCCTAAATTGCTCAAGACATTCTTGCAATTTGCAATGGATGGGCCGCAAGCAATTGCAAGAAAAACGAACAGTGTCGGTGAGGAACACGAATCTCCTTTCGAAGCCGCTGTTGCCGAGCAATTGCGTCGCGTGGGAATTCTCACGAAGCCCCAGATCGGATGTGCTGGATACCGCATTGATCTTGGAGCCTACGACGCCCTTCAACCGGGTCGCTTCCTACTTGGCATCGAATGCGATGGAGCTATGTATCACAGCGCGGCAACTGCGCGGGACCGCGACCGATTACGACAGGAAGTCCTAGAAAGTCTGGGCTGGAAGATCGTTCGCATTTGGTCAACCGATTGGTTCAAAAACCACAAAGAACAGGTTGAACGCATTGTCAGCGAAGTTGAGAAAGCCAAGAAACGCTATGCCGAGAAGGAATTGATTCCGGCAACTAACAGGCGGGTGGTAAGCCAATCTCCGCTATTGGAAACGGCAACCAGGAATCGAAAGGAGCACTTGGCCGACCCACAAGCAACTTTAATCTCGAAACCAGTTCCATCGGGATTGTTCGTATGAGGCAGATATGACGACGATCCTAGTCCTTAAACAAGCGAAGCGGACGCCGGTTTGCGAGAACCATGTGAGCTGCCCGGAAGGAGAATCATTTTTCGTCAAACACTTGGCTCAATCGATCAGTGATCGTATAGATCAATCGGAAGTGCAAAAGTAAGTCGCCAATCGCCTACATCCTCAACCCCGCCTTTCTACGCCCGTACCGCACGCATTCTTCAGAAATGATTTCAACGACGATTTCTTCGATGAGCATATCGGTCGAGGCCAGTGGGTGGAGTCTGTCCGCGATGCGATCTTGGATTTCGTCAGGCAATTTTTGCGGCAAGTATACGTGTCCGTCGGTGCCGATTATAGGGTTGACATTTACGCGGACTTTACGGATCGGGTGTTTTGCGAAGATCGACGCACAACAACCGACGAAACGCGAGGCGGGCATAAAGAGTTCTTCGATGAAGCCGCGCCGATAGGTAATGCGTCCACCCAGGTTCGGGTCAAGAATCTTCCAATGTTGGAAATCGATTACCGCGTATATGAGCCAGGGCGTCTTCGGTTTGTGTCCGAGAACGATGGGATGGATGCCGCGCCAAGTCATGCTCTCTTCACCGTTCCAATGCTTCTCCGCGAAGATGTGGGGAACATTGTGCGCGCTGTTCGGATCGGTTTCGGAGAACCCGATGGCGAAATGTTCATGCTCCGGTTCGGCGCATTGCAGGCGGATGAAATCGGAGAGAAAGTCCCGACCTCGTTCATCTGGCCCCTGTTCGTCAAGCCAGTCAGCGTATACCAGACGGGGCGCAACATCGTCCGGATATTCGCAAATGGTTCGGACGAAAGCGGCGCGGTCGCTCATGGAGGTATTGTAGAACGACCTTACCGAAATGGGCCAAAGTCAATGTCGAAAAGGTGAAAGTTGACAGCGACATAGGTCGATCAGAAGATGGAGAAGGTAATGGCAATCACTAAAATTGCTTTTGAAATGTAGCCAATCTAGCTTAATGCCCAGGGCTTCGAAAAGGCGACTGCCGGGCCGACTGCTACTGACCGACCCAAACTGGTCCGGGGTCTGTGAGACAAAAGAAATTAAAGGGCCTGAGAAGATTACCTGTCCAACAGTATCAGTCTTATTAACTGGTGAGACGACGCGGACTTCAAGAAATCCTTGGCATTTATCTTCTAAAGCTTTAACGTCCTCCAATGCCTCGCCGCCTCCCCCCTAAGGGCGATTTTCAGCCCGATTTCTTCGCTGCCAGTTTCGCGGACATCCCGATCCGCGACCAGCGGGATACGATGGAGAGGCCTTTTTTTAGCTTGGCCAAGAAGCCCCGTTTCGACCCAATCGAGTACCACGTCGGCGATGTCTGGCTCGAAGTAAGCGCGAATCCGATGTTCGGCATGGCCACCATCTGGGATGCCGATATTCTGCTTTGGGCTTCGACGCAAATCACCGAGGCGATTGACCGGGGAATGCCCGGCAACCGTACACTCAAATTCCACCCGCACAACCTCCTCAAATCCATCCGCCGCGAGACCGGCGGCGATCATTATGTCCGATTGCGGGCAGCCCTGGAACGCCTCACCCACACGGCGGTTCGGACCAATATCCGGGCCAATGGCAAAAAGAAGTTCGCTTCCTTCCATTGGCTGGAAAGCTGGACCGAGGTCACGGACGAAACCACCGGCGAAACCCAGGGGATGACGATAACAATCCCCGATTGGTTATTCCAGGGCATCGTGATGAAGGGTGGTGTGCTGACTATCCACGAGGACTACTTCCTGCTCACGGGTGGAATTGAACGCTGGCTGTATCGAGTAGCTCGCAAGCATGCGGGGCACCAGGAGATTGGCTGGCAGTTTACCATGCGGCAGCTTTACGAGAAATCCGGTTCGACGGCTCGATTTTCGGATTTCGCTATCGATGTCCGGAGGCTGGTCGAATTGAATCAACTACCCGAATATTCGCTCTATCTGCATCGCAATGAGCAGGAGGAAGAGGTCATCAATTTTCTGAGGCGCAGCCAATTGGGGGTCGATGATCCGAATTACCAGTTCGAACGGAATCCCAAGCGGCGTTTAACGCCCGCTGCGGTTCGATGGATTGATTGAAAACAGTCACTTAAATTTCCGAGGGTCGGCCTATCGGGCGCATTCCGGTTGAATTCTTCATCTTCGGATCTCCTTTCGAGCCCCCTCTTCTCCCGACTTTGAACGCAATCGAATCGATTTATGGGTGATTATCGTAAATTTCGGAGAGGATTTCGGCAAAGTGCCGGTCATCAACCTATTAGGCGTACAGTTCGTAGATTCATTTCGCTGGACAAGTTATCCCCAACCGCTCCAATACAACACGGCCTATTAGACGCAACCTGCTCGGCCTATTAGACGCAGTTTCATTTGGCCTATTGGGCGCATGGATTCGGCCTATTAGGCGCGCCAACGCCCGAAAAATCCCTGTGATTCAAGCGTTTCCAGGGGGCCTAACTGTTTAACCTAAACAATAAATATAACTCTTTTAACGGAAGCGGTTTGTGCACAATTCGTTTTGCCCCACACCTGTTTTGTTCTCTCCAACCCTGCTTTGAACATCTCTTAGGATCGAAGAAAGTGGCTCAGCAGAAAGGGACTTCCCGGGATCGATCTATTCCCTTCAAAGAACGATTCGCGCGGGCAACCTGAGGCGAAAGGCGTATCGAAGCCCCTACCCTATCAAAAAACGTCTTCGCTGCTAAAAAGGCTATTTCTCGGAGAAATGACTTTAATGCGCCTAATAAACGGTGTTCCGGTGGATTTCGAAATTTAGGACCAATACCCTTTGGCTCGCATCCAGTCCTCCAAAGCCTCCTCGAGCACTTCCTGCAAGGAATTGGGATACTGGTTATTCAATTGCCGCTCGAGGGATTCCCTCTTGAGGGCATTGGCGAATTCCGCGCGGAGTCGTGAAGTAAAGGGAACTCGGCTTATGGGCGGTTGGCCTTTGGGATCGCGGCTTTCCACGGCTTTCGGATGAATTTTGACGGGTTCCTCGGCTTCTTTGCTGCCAAAAACAAACTGCTTTTCAATGGCTGGATCGATAGGATCCTTCAGGCCGGTGACTAATGGTCTTCTCTCTTTCATGAGTCTTCCTCCCACAATTAAGCAGATTCCAATTTCATGATTTTGCTTCGCTTTTTGCTGGCGACCGCATCCGGCAGTAACTCCCTGAAAAGGGCCTGCACTTCATCGGCGGCTTCGCGGCCCCGACTCCCCAGTTTCCAGACGACTGCCCCCTGCCCCGGCGCATCGGCATAGATCTGCTTCAGAGTTAAAGCGGTCTTGGCCAGCGGAAGCTCTAAAGCTTCGGCGGCATCCTTCATATCCTGCGTCAAGCGATAGTTTTTTCCCACCATTGAAAGAACGATCACGGCTTCGGGATGGCCTCCCCGAATATCCTGGGATTGCCGTAAGACCTTGGTTGCCTGGGAAAGCGCCCTCACCTCCAACATGGAGGCTTTGCACGGGACGATAGCCAGATCCGCTCGAAGTAGTAAGGCTCGGCTGGTTTCCGTGTTGCTGCCCGGGCCATCGGCGACGACATACTCGGCGTGTTCGCTCAGTGTTGGCAAACGATCCAAGATTTCTTCGGGGTCGGCGAGTCGTACCGTTTTAACTCCGGGTACCGCTTCGGCGGCCCAATCGGAGGAGGAATGCTGCGTGTCGCAATCGGCCAGAGTTACCGTATGGCCCTGCTCAAAAAGCCAAGCGGCTAAATGGACAGCCAGCGTGGACTTCCCAACTCCGCCTTTTGAATTAGCAACGACAATGATCATGCGGCGGACGGTACCACATGTTTACATGATTGCAAGTAATATGTGCAACATGAAGACACGACGACATGTCGGCAAGGCGACATAATTTTATGTCTTCAGGTAAGTATGAAAGCTTGTCGTCGTGTAAGTATGTCAGCACGCCGTTTTGATGACTTGGCGTCAGTACGACATGTAAGCAAGTAATCTGTATTTCATGTATTCATGCAGTCTGGCAATCATGCTTACATGTTTACAAGAATGCAAAATGATCGCCTAACATGTAATCATGTTTTCATGTCGGCATGTCTGTCTGAAAACATGTCTGTTTGTATTCATCTTTGCAGGCTTGAAAGTCAGCTTTCTGGCTAGTCTGCCGGAATTTCACGGTGAAATTCTGCCGATGCGAAGCATCGGGAAGATGCCTGTACCGTTGAGGGATATTTTTTTCTCGTGGGAAAATCGCTCGAAAATGCATTAGAATTTGGGGCGCTGAAGATAGAAAAAGCGTCCCCAGTATCGCTTCCGAAGCGAGCGATTGCACCTATAATCGACCGGAATCATTGCAAAGTATATTAAATCCCCAGCCTCGAAATCGGTGGTCGTAGATCGGAATATGAATGACATGGAAGAACTCGATTCGGAATCCCAGGAACTACCGCACTACCGGCGTCCTTGGATCCTGCTGATTCCTCTCGGATTCGCAGCCTTCCTTTTTTTCTTGCTGACACTTCTCTTTCTTTTTGGACCGGTAGACAAAAAGCATAAAGAAGATGATTCGGCCATGTTGCTTTTAGTAGGCGGCATCATGGCATTTTTCTTCGCGGTATCTTTTTTTGTTTGCGTTCGGCTTTACCGGGGGCCGCGACCGGGCACGACCTCAGCGTTGCCGCTTTGGTTCATTCGCGGATTTGGCCTATTCATGGCTCTGGGGACAATCGGAACCTATCTGTTGAATAAAACGAGTTTTCCAAATTGCATTAAAAGTCTTGTTTTGTTCCTGGGGATTGCGATTACGGGCGATGTTGTTCAGATGATTCAGGACTCCTCGAAAGAAGACAAAGAAAAAGAGAAAGCCCCCAGGAATTCGGGATCCCAGACGGATGATGAATCAAAATAGCCCATTGGGAGTACCAAAGAGTTTTCTATTTGCTTACCTCGATTGACGAGTTGTACAATTCAAGCTGTCCCGCAGATTGCTCCCGGACTTCGTGCTTGGGCGACACGGAACCGGACCTCTGCGGGACTTTTTTCATTTCTTGTCGTGCAGCTTCTTTAGACTCTATGGGGCTTTTCCGACGCACGGTGGTTATTCCTTAAGTTCTTAAACCTGAATGATCAGTCTTAGATCTGAAAGCGAATAACCACGCTAATCTTCCGAGCTATAGGTATCTACTTGAGAAACTCTACCAGGAAACGATGGGTAGACTGTGTTACAGGAGCAAGGCTTGAATTAACACTCAGATCGTCGCCGCTGTGCTCGACTCGACCGCACCTGATCTGAGTGGCATACCAGAGTCCTTTCGGAGATTGTTCGGCTGCGTCGATAATCGTGGTCTCGATCCAATTTGAAGTCTTTTCCGGCATGATTTCTGATCGAACGCACATATAGTCGCGATCCGGTGCTAACCAGTAACGCCGTACATTTTTTCCCGTTTTGACATCCTGCACCGTGATCATCGCCGCTTCACTGGGGCCAATCGAAGGCTTGGGATTCAACGTGGCCCGAACTCCTTGGTTTGGTAGACCGAGCCCGGGATAGATTATGCGATCAGGACAGTACGATGGGCTGATGGTATCTTTGTTCAAGTAACGAGTGGTTTCCATTTTGTCTACTTCCGCCTTCCACCACAACATGCGGCCGGCACTATCAGGCAGACTTTCAATCAATTTGAAAGCCAAAGGATTCGCTTCCTTGGGGAGTTTTCTCACTTCGTCTAGAAGCTGTTTTACCGCGTCCGGGTTCGGGCCATTGGCCCCCAGCATCATTTGTAATCTTTGGATCTGAGTGAGATCGACTTCTTCACCGCTGTGGCCCTGGTCATCATGCCGTGAGCGATGAACCAGGCCGAGGGTCTTCCAATCATCCTGCTGAATGGAGGTTAAAATGGTCGCTTTGTAGTGATCGAAGGACTGACGTTGTTTTTTGGCATAATCGTCTAAGAGCTTTTTCAACTCTTTACCTGAAGTAGTGTCGATCACCTGGGCGTCCTTCGGCACATTCATCGCATACAAGTTTTCCGGACCGGATTCGGGATAGTCGATGGCATAAGTTCTCGAATAAGGTTTCTCTTGAAATTTCCATTCTTCAACCATCTTGGAGGGTAATTGCGAACCGCTTGGCACATGAAATATTTGCCGAAACTGCGGTGGAGAATGGCGGTCGTCCTCAAAATCGAATGCGTATTCCGTCCAGCGATTGTCTCCAGAGCGTTTTTCGTCGCGGCTGGTACGAACGACCTTCATTTCATCCGGACCGGAATTCCGAACTTCGTTTTTTTCGCCAATAGATTGCAAGATCGACTTAAAAGCGGTGAAACTTTCCTCCTCATGGCTATCCGCATCGGAAATAATCACCGTCTTCGTCTTCACGTCGTAGCGTAACTCCTTATTGAGACCGAATTCGAGAAAGGCAGTGAATTTCGGAAATTTTCCCGCCGCAATTCGCTTCTTAGGGGACATCCAAATCTCAACTTGGGCATCTTTTTTCGGATCGGACAACGTGAGCCGCACCCACGCTTGTTTTTGCATTTTGTCAAGTACTTGTGACCATGCATCGGTTGGCCAAAAGACAAATGCAGTAACAATCAAAGCGAGGGCAGCCGTTATGGACCATGTGATTTTTCGGATGCCCGTTAGTGGTCTGGAGGAATTTACCGAGACGTTTGGTTGGCCAAGCGGGATGTACTTATCCAGATCGATGTCTGGAATGGGGACCTCCAAAATGGTTTGCACGGCCAGGCGATAAGGTAAAGGCAGTTCGTCATAAGTTGGCTTTGGACTTTTCACTGTGATTCTCCTTTAGATGAGTTAGAGAGTACGACGTCAAGTTTGACGCGGACCTTATGGATTGCGGCAGCCACCGCACCCGTACTAATTTCTAAAACAGTGGCAATTTCTGAGTTCGAAAGCTGATCGAAATAGCGAAGCGCAAATACGGCGCCCTCTCGTTCCGGTAGAGCGGCAATTACCGACCGCAAATGTTCCGCTAATTCGCGACGTACTGCATCATCGAATGGCGAACTGTTCCAAGTCGCCAACGATTCCAAAGAATGCGGATGTTCCTGGCGAAATCTCCGCCGTCGATCCAGAGCTGCGTAGATTGCCAGACGACGGAAATAGGCTCCCCAATTGCGGATTCGATCAATTTGATTCCCGGAAATAACTTTTAGAAAAACTTCTTGTACTACTTCCTCTGCATCAGCGGCATTATCCAAAACGCGCATGGCGGTTTGAAAAATCATTCGACCATGCTCTTTGACAAGGGCGTTCCAGTTGACCGGCATATTTGTGATCTCGAATTTCCCAGCATCGAACGTCAACCTTCTGACGCTTCTGGAATCGCAAAATTACTAGTTCGAATGGAAATATTTTGAAATTCAGAATTCAGTCTGTTCCAACTGGTAACTCGTTAGTTTTGGTTCATTCGAGGGTGTGTCTTCAGCCAATGATGAACTAGCAGCCAACATGCTTGCGATCACGAAGAATCGTGTCAATTTTTGCCACATCGTTCCCGTTGCAAAATAAAAATAATTATCAACGCTTGGCTTATTTTGTAATCTCAGCTACCTTCTCGATGAAAAAAATACACAAGGTTGCGAGGGGTCATGTCATGGAGCGAACGCACGGCCAAGATTCAAGTGGGGGATAAGGTGGCGTTTAGCAAACGCTACTGTCAATCGTCTGGTCAGGTCACGGGAGAAATTCCCTTTGCTCGAGGGGTGGTCCAAGAGCTGAAAGCCATGGGTCCCGAGTTTGTGCTGGCGACCGTTAAATGGGATAATCCCGACATTGGTGAGAAAGTCGCTGCCAGTAATCTCGTCCGGGTGACAGAGAAGGGAATTCTCGACGAGTACTGATCTCGCGGCTAGATCTTGAAAAAGAAAACAGCCGCGCGAAGCGCGGCGCGACCTTCAAAAGAAAAACCCGCCTCGCGGCGGGTTATTTATTCAGGCAAGTTGTTCGGTTTTCGCTTTCTGCAGTTCGTGCAGATAGGCGGCGGCTTTTTCAGCCTGGGCGGCGGCGTTGAAGATGGCTTTCTTGTCTTCTTTCAAAACCTTCAGCCAGCAAGCTAGATAACTGGCATGGTCTTCCCGAGGCTCAGCTGTGATACCCAAATCGGAACAAAGGAAGGCGGCTCCGATCTCGGCTATGAGTTCTTCCCGGGCATACCCGGTATCTCCGAATCGTTTCGAATCAAAATTCCGATTCAGGCGGCTCTCGGCTTTGGTCCAGTGGGTGAGCTCATGCAGCAACGTGCTGTAATAGCTTTCTCGATCCTCGAAGGTTTCAAAGTTGGGCATCTGTACCAGGTCTTCGCTGGGGCGGTAATAAGCTTGGCTGCCACCGTGGCGGATGGTCGCTCCAGTTCCTCGGGCAAAAGCTTCGGCATTTTCCAAACGTTCTTGGATGTTTAACACGTTCGGCTCTACCTTGGTGAACTTCTCCGGTAATCCTTCGATCTGCTCGGCGTTGAACACCGTATAGGATTTCAGGAACGGGATATCCCGTTCCAATTCCTGGCCGTTTTCGTCTTCTTCGGTTTTGGTGAAACTGGAGGCATAGACCACCGTGGAACCATGTTCGCCTTTCTTAACGAAGGCGTTCATTTCCTTGGCTTGATTAAAAGTCATCCACCAGGGGGAATTGAAGCCCTTGGTTTCGGCATCGATCCAGAGCATTAACACATTTACCCCTCGGTAGGGTTGGCCATTGGAACGCAAGGGACGGCAAACGGGTCCGTCGGCATGTTTGGCTTTCCAGGGTTGATGCCAGGGGCGGGTTCCTGCCTCGAGCAAGGCCACAATCTTTTCGGTCACGCGGGTGTAGACATCGGGTTTGCTGTTCGGGGTCGTCATGGTCTTTACCTCTCTTCAAATTGAGTTTTCCGGTTTGAATGCAGAGCGCATTCAAAACCGGAACGAAGAGAAGGACTTCTAAAATGGGGGAGCGATTGTCATAGGACAGGGTCGGGGAGGGGTCCCGTCTGCACAAATGCAGCGCAGCGGAATGCGGAAGATGGGGAGGGGCCGCGACCCTGCCGGAGGGCATCCTTGATCAATCGCGGGGGAAACCCCCTGTATTCAATTCAAGAAAGAATTCCTTCTGAGTTGACTCACTCAGCCGGAAGAAATGTTTTTCCCTTTTCGCCGGTTACGGCGAGCCAACTCGTCTTCATAGAGCTGATAAGCCCGTTGCCGGGTCACTTCACTCTTCGGCCAATCTTGCCCACGTCGAGCTTGCTCGACGAAGGCCGACCAAGCACAGCCGTGAAAAAGATCGTCCCAGATTTCATCATCTATGGGGAGCATGGTCTACCTCCGTTCTTTCGGTTGTTTACGGGAGGAGTAGCTCCGACCAGTGATCTTGGCAAAGACTTCCTCGGCATGGCGGCGAGTACCAAAATCGCCGATCGCCTGGACACCTTCGCCGGTGATATGGCCGTAAAGCGTCCAGAAATCGGCTTCGAATCCTTCGCACGGCTCGACATAAGAGCGATCCGGTTCATCCTCCAGGATGTAGCGTCGACAGGGTTGGATTTCGTAATCATCGAAGCGGGTCAAGAGGTTGTTATTCGACACTGAAGGCGTGAAGCCCGTTTTCGCACCGGCCTCGAACGCGGCGAGGAGAGCATTCTTGATTCCCCAGACAGACACCTCATGGAAATCGAGGGCATCACTCATCCGAGTTTGGAGCGTGCGGACCTGCAGATGTTTACTGGCGATATCGGTTAATAATTCATCGAGAGTTGTCATAGCGGATTCCTTTCCAGTGGGTTGATTACGGGCGTTCAAGAATGGTGCAGACATCGTGCAGTCCGGGGATGAAGCTGCTTCGGTAGACTTTCCTGCCACTGCTGGCCCCGTGCGAAAAGCGAATGATGTCAGTACCATGCTGGCGAAGTCCAGCGGCAAAAGCCAATCGCTTGGTATGGTAGGTGAGGGGCAGAAAGCCAAAGTCTCGGTCGGAGTAATCTCCCATCAGGATTGCCAGCTTGCCGGAATTGGTCAGGCTGGCGGCACAGTTGCGGATGAACTGGCCGTACCGTTTCAGGAAATGCTCCGGAGTGGGCGAGCGAGATAGATCTTTAGGATCTTCGGCATAGAGCTTCTGCCGATAGTATGGAGGATGGGCCCAGATAAAATCGAAGGTATTGTCCGAGCCGAATCCTTGCGGATCGCAGGCATCAATCCCCCGGTGAATATCCCAGGCGATACAGGGGATGCCAAGTTCTTGGCAGACATCGGAACAGGTTCCGCTGCCACTCATGGGATCCAAAACCAATCCCTGAGGTTTGAAATAGAGCAGCAGATCTTTAATCAGATTGCCGCCGCAGTTGCCCGGCCATTGGCGGTCCCCGTATTCTCCTGCCCGGTGAAAATGATACAGGCTAGTTAAGTGCGGCACCGGACTGGCATTGCGGGGAGCCCGAGGCAACCGAGCATAGATCGGTTCCAGGGATGGGGAAGGGACGCCCGTACGCTGATTTCGAGCGGCATAGAAGGGATTGATGAGAGTGGGCGAAGAGTTCATGGTCAGTGGTTCCTTTCGTTGGTGGTTTGACGGTGGATGAGTGTTCGCAAAGCGGGTTCGTACCGGTCGCCTCGCCAGGAGTTAACCCCCGAAGGCGATATTCCCCAGAGCGAGCTTATCAAGGTTGAAGACCGCCACATGATGGGATTGTTCGAAAACAATGCCGAGCATCCGTCCTTCGTCTGGATCGCGGAAGATCAAAACGTGGAACGGAGCTCCGGAGATACCATTGCGATGATATTGCAGGGATTCGAGAATCAGGTTCATGGTCGCCTCCTACGCTTCGCTTTCCGGGTCTTCACCGAATAACGAGAGAGCGGCCGCCTCAAGCGTTTCCCAGGAAATACCGAAGTTGCAATCATATTGTTTGCGGACGAGTTGCAGCACGTCCCAGGCCTCGTATACATCGAGGTCGGGACGCACTTCGTGAACATCTTCGGCTGACCAGACAATGGCGATCTGTTTGTGTTCGGCCAGGAGGGCGTGAATATCAAGGTTTTGAGTGCAGCTCATGGAGAAATCCTTTCTGATTAGTTGTGGTTGAGGGAAAAGCGGAGTTCTGCAAATTCACGTTCGAGATCGTCGTAGACGGCATCGAATTCGGGATCGCATCCAGCCGGGTGGCCTTCGAGAATCGAGGTTAATTCGAGGAAGCGTGTGGAATCGAATTTTTGAGAAGTGAATTGCATGGTACGGGTTCCTTTCGAAGGGGGGCGGCCTTGCGGCCGCCCGAGGGTTGATTATTTCTGTTCGGTGGCGACGCGGAGTTGAATGCGTCCATCCAAGGGTGCGACTTCGAGTTGGATATTGAAGCCTTTGTTGTCTTTATGAGCCCAGGCGACTCCGATTTTCGTCCAGAAACCTTTGTCTTTGCCTTCGCGGACGTGGTAGGCGATGTGGGTGGGGGCTTTGCTGTTGGAATTGGAAGTTTCGGTGTTATTGGACATGGTCTTTCTCCTTCTTTCGTTTCCGGCCTCACCATGAGGCCTTATGGCATACGACCAGAAGCAGCCTCAGACGGGAGTTCTTACGCCCGGTCCAGCGGAATCACGGAAAGGGGCCCTTTAGGGAATAAACCGTTATTCTGCTTGACCGGCCCGTCGGCTGCTTCAAGTTGCCATTAATAAGGCCGTGTGGGGGCGGAATAGAGAGTTCTGGAGAAAGTGTCTCAAAACATCGATCCACGATGATGGACAGAAAAGCCTTCTGCAATCCCTTCTGAAGTCCGAGAAATGTGTAGTTGTCTGGAATCGGCGGGGTGTGTTGGAAAGCTGATCGCAAAGTCGGCAAGTCCGACAGGAAATTGCTCGCGCTGGACGCGGAATCGAAGTGACACAAATGGAATCAACACTAAGCGGACGCAAGGCCTCCCCCCTCGACGCTTCGCAACCCGGGCCAGCTACGCGTGCTCGGGGGGAAGGTTAGGACAAACACCCTCCGATTGGGAATCAAATCGTTTCCCTAGGATGACCATACCTTAGAGGTGCTAAAAAACCTCGGTTTTAAGAGGTTTTCAATGGACAATTGATGGTTTTGTGAGGACCTCTAAGTAAATATCGGGATACTCTTGTCCATAGCAATGTTGCAACTCCTCGATGCCCAGTCAGGAGATTTGGATAAATTTACCCATAGTATCCATGTAAATTATCATCCTGAATTTGCTTTACACTTTGCAAAAATCTTGTTTTAATAAAGCTACCTTTTGACGAGGGACTGAAAGTTGCCTGATGAAATTCCAGTATCGTCGCCTCCGCCCAATCCAATCCATTTAAGCTCAGATGTTGCCGAGGGAAATCGGGACTCGAAAGGTCCGGATTTCGAGTCTACCCCGATTGAAAGTGGCAAAACAGCATCAACCAGAGCATACCCCGCGGGACTCGCTTCGGAAGCGCCGAATTCCGATTTGATCAATGGAAGCCCCACTGGCGAATTGGTTACGCCTGATTCTAAGCTTCCCAAGTACAAATCGATTGACAGTCGAGATATTCCAACGATTGAAGGATTTAGAAATTTAGAACTGATCGATCAGGGGGGAATGGGAGTAGTTTACGAAGGCTACGATTCGCTCGGTCGGCGAGTCGCCATTAAAATGATACGTGCCTCGCGGATGAGCGAGACAAGTTTAACTCGGTTCCGCGAAGAAGCGGAAGCCATGGCTCACCTAGAACACCCTAACATTGCACCGGTTCTGAATTATGGCTCGGTCAATGGTTGCCCTTATTACGTGATGAAATACTTCAGTGGAGGAAGCCTCGCTAAACGGATGGAGGAATTCCGCAAAGATCCTCGAAAATCCCTGGTCTTGATTGCGAAAATTGCCAAAGCAGTTGAATTTTTGCATTCCAAAGGGCATTTGCATCGCGATATCAAACCGCAGAATATCCTTCTGGACGAGAAGGACGAACCCTACTTGAGTGACTTCGGCCTAGTCAAACGCCAATCCGAGGATTTGCGGCAAGTTAGCGATTCGATTTCTGCTGAATTCCCAGCTTCTAAGAATCCAGACCCAAGCTCGCGAGAGAACGAATTTCGCGATTATTTTACGTTAGCTGGGCAGTTTGTTGGCACTCCTGGGTATTCATGTCCCGAACAGTCAAAAGGTCAACTCGAGGCGGCCGGGCCACTTTGGGACATCTGGTCCTTGGGCGCGGTGCTCTATGAGCTTTTGACAGACCGAAAGCCATTCCTTTTTAAATCGAGTAAAGAATACAGTGAAATCATCAGTCAGCAGGATGTTAAAGCCCCGATTGAAATTAACCGCTCGATAGACAAACGAATCAACAAACTTGTGGTTAGTTGTTTGGCTCGGGAACCCAGTAAGCGGTTGCAAAGCGCTGAGAAGATTCACGAACAAATCATGAGAGTGGTCCACCCTCCCAAACGAGGCGTCTGGATCTTTTTGGTGCCAATCTTTGCGATTGCTTTCGTCGCTTCATTCATGCCCTGGAAATCGACTCCCGAACAGATAGAAGCCAGATTACAAGCTGCCGCAAGCAAGAAATTGCTGACCGGACAGCCCGTTGAGATCGTGAGTCCCACCGGAGAGGAGAAAGTTCCGCTCATTGTGGCTTCTCCGAAAGAGTACAGCCGAAAATATATCCATCAAGGCATGATTTACCTGGAGTCCGACTCCTCTTGTCTCGTAGACTGCATACGGTCGGTACCCGTGCCTAATTTCAGCTTTCAATTCGATTTTTATCTAAATTCCAAACCTGCCGAAGACACGATGGTAGGAATTTATTTCGACCGACAAGAAACGACGAAGGAAGATCTCGTTTACCAACAAGTTATCATGTGCAAGCTGACTGCAAATGGAAAGAATCAAGAGAAAAAAACCGATCCGATGCCGTTTGATGTGGTAGTGGGTCACACTTTTTTTCCATACGATCAGGTATCAATGCGAACATTTTTGCAAACTTACCCTCCCGACCGGCATAAAGGAATCCAAAGAATTCCAGAGCTCAAAGAAAAAGAGTGGCACAGTTTAAAACTGGAGGCAAAGGCGGATGCCATCATTTATTCGCTGGATAATCTGACGCTTCATAGATTGCGTCGACCCTACTCCGAAGTATTGAGATCGGCTTTACGGAAATTTGCCAAAGATACTCACGGAAGCGACTACAATCCAGATATTCTTGGAAACGCCTGTGGAATTTACATCAAGCAAGCAGGTATCCAAATTCGCAATGTCCGGATTGAACCGGGCGAACCTTCTCGGTAATCGACGCCATCCTTGATGGAAGAAAAGAAGGTTTACTATGAAAAATGCGTCAAAAGAAGAACTACAAGATCCTCGATCGCTTCCAGCGAAATCGTCAAAAGATTGTAGTATCAGCCTGGATAAGACCATCCAGTCTGAAGATTCAATTAGCTTTTTATCATACCGTGAATTCCGGTGCTTCGGAGGCCTACTCCTATGAAATATCGAATTCCTCAAGTGGGAATAGAAGTGGCGGACTACTCTCCTGTAGCTCTCCGCTAACGATAATTCTTCTGCCAGGGGATACGTCTATCTCCGCAACAATCGTATGTGACGATGGGAATTGCTTGTAAACGCCGGTAGAGAAGGGGCTCTGTCGCAGAGTTGGTAACGAGCGTTGGTTAGAATGTCTTCAGGAATTCATTCTGACAGGACGCAGCGTCATTATTATGCAGGATTTCTTTCCTCAAGAAGACGGTTTGGTCGTCACCGATTTCGCTCTCAATGCGGATCTTTTGGACGTTGCTCTAATAACCACATGCCCGAGTTCGCAGTGCCCCGACTGGGGCCAGCTGACATATCGGATTCACAGCCATTATCGGCGGGTCTTGGCGGTCTTACGCCGGCAAGCCCGACGGGTATTGCTCAGGATCGATTCGCGAAAATTTCGATGCGTGAATGCCGCTTGTCGCAGGCAAATCTTCTGCGGACGTCAGCCCGATGTTTTTGCTGGCTAATGAATCATTGCAAACCTTGTTCGACTTCAGAGGAGCCGACGATGCGAAGGATTGGCAGAACGTCAACGATGGAGTGATGAGCGGCGTCTTTGAAGGGAAGTTCAAGATCACCGACAAGAAGACCATGGAGTTCTTCGGCACGCTCTCCCTGGTTAACAACGGAGACTTCGCCTCGGTGCGAACGAAGGCCAAGAAACTCGGTCTGGAGAAAGGCGATACCGTGGTCGCCAAAGTCCGGGGCGATGGCCGGGAATACACTCTGAACCTCTACCTCAACAAGCCGCTGATCGCTTTCTAGTATCGTGCAACGGTCCAGACCAAGAAGGACGAATGGATCGAGGTCAGAGTCCCGCTCGACAAGTTCAAGGCAACTTCGTTTGGCAGGGTTGTGAAAGATGCTGGGCCGGTAAAGCCAGATGAGATCAACGCCCTGGGGTTCAGGTTGAGCGACAGGAAGGCTGGGCCGTTCAAGCTGGAGATCGAGTCGATCAAGGTTGAGCGGGCGGGGAAGTAATCTATCGTCCACGCTTACTCCGAACAACGTAAAATATTCAATCTAGTTAAGGAGGTATCCCCTTCATGCGGCTTGACATTAAGCATCTGATCTTGGTGATCGTTTCCCTCTCTTTCGCAGCAGTGGCGGCTAACGCCCAAGGCAAGGCAACCCTGGTTGTTGCCGGATTCGACCGGAAAATTGTCGATGAACACAAACAGCTTTTCGACATGTCCTGTATTCCCGCCAATGTCGAAATGGTTCTCAAGCTCACCGGACACGAACCTGTCAATTACTTCAAGCTACAAGATGCGTGGAGTACCAAGACAGACGGCAACTTCGCTGATTTTGACGGGAAAACGATTGCTGGACTCACATTCCATCACAGGTTCAAAGACAAAAGGGACAAAGACTTCCCTCTCAAACGCTTATTCAGCGTGATCGACAAGGAATTGTCCTCCGGGCGTTACGTCATCATCTCCTTGCAGTCAGGTAAGAATGCGTATCACATGCACACGATCTACGGTAAAGACGCTGATGGTGATTTTGTGGCGATCACCAAAAGCGGTTCCAAGGCATCAGGAGCAAAAACGGTTGTGGTGCCACATCTGAAGGAACTCATCACCCAGATGGAAGGGACAGACATCTTGAAGTATGAAGAAAGTGAGCCGGTCAAGCAGAAGAAGTGAGGGCGTGATTCCTCGAAAATCTGCTTGAGCAGTCAACTGATTGCGGCTGCTTTGGGTCCTAGGTACGCCCCAGCGGTCAGCAAGCAATCCGCCGGCATGAAGTCCAGAGAGTGCCTGGAGTAACATCCGATCGAGTATAGGCTGGCGTTTTTGAACCGTTCATGGCCTTGCATGGGCATGGAGATCTTTCGACCTTCCCGCTGGCGTCACTGCAAATGATTTCCAGGCAGGTGTTTCGTTTTTGGCAAATCGGTTTCTCGATTTCTTTCCCAAAGGGAAGTCCCGGAGTCATCACCGAACGGCATGGATGCTGCATTTCTTGAAGACCTGCAAAAAGTCGGCCTGACTCGTCAGGCTTAGACCAGTCCAGCGGAGCGATTACTGCCCGGCCTTCAGAAAATTGCTCGGAATGTCTTGGAGAGCTGAAGTGTTTTCCTCCGGAATTCGAGTTGATAAAGCCTGAATGCCGTTACCCATTCGTTACTTTTTGCGACTGCCTGATGTGGTATAACCATGCCATGAATGGCATTTATGGTTATGTCTGCGGCACGTCCGCTGCCAACGTTTTCTACATCGTCGAGGAGAACGGAAATGCAATCGTTTTTTGTTCGCTGGTTTAGTCTGGTTCTGATAGGGGCCGTCGTGTCGGCCGGTCCCGCGTTGACTGCTGACCCTCCGGCAGGAGGGTCAATTAAAGTCGAGGTCGAGGGCACATTGGGCACAATTTTGCGGCCGGAGAAAACCGATTCGGTGACCGCCACTGTCATCGCAAGTGGCGGCGAGTTTGTCATAGATACCAGCGCCAGCAAAACGGCTCGCGAGGAATTGGTCTGGCTTGCCGAGAAGTACATCAAGCCAGGATCGACGGTGGTTATTAGCCCTCAGTTGAAGGTGAGAGGGCGGCTGGAGTTCCGGACGACTCAGATCGTCAACGAGCAGGGCAAGCTGAGCGATGGCCCCAAAACCTGGGTTCTCGTCGCCGATGGAATCGCGGTGGTGGAGCGAAGGGGAAAGTAGCGAAGGACGTAAATAATTGGTGGCGGACAAAGTTGCAGACGATGAAAGCGCGCTCGATTAGCTGAAGGGGTTCGTCGGATTCGTGTGTAGCACTGCCAACTTGTCCAGAACTATCTGTAAGAGGTTTTCACAGGTCAATCTTCAAATTAAAAAACTAAACATAATAGTCAAATCGAGTGGTAGTTTTTTGATGAAAACTAGCGCAAAAAAATAATCAGGCCCGATTGCCCCGCTAAAACAGTCCGCAAAGAATCGAAACTGGTGGCGAAAGAGTCTGGCGTTTGGCGGACTTGGAAGAGCGGCCCTTTAGAGCAGTGGCAAAGTCGTTATCGCGCTTTCCCGTTATCCGCTACGCTGGTTTTCGTCCGCCATCACGGGCTACAGGACATACATCTTACTGTCCTAGCTGAACATTTGGCCTGTCCTGACTCCGGCGTTGTCAAAGCCGGGTTTCATTGTCCCTATCGCTGACACGGAGAGCAGCAGTTGAGTGATGAGAACGTTGTTTGGACAAACGCGAAATTTGGTAAGGCTCAAGGCTGCCGTGTTTTATCGGATTGCATTTTCAACAAATCAACATGCTGAGGGGAACATCCCTTGTATTAACGTTAATACAACGGGTCGCACTGTGATTGCTGCAGATGGTCTTTAACCTTTGTTTGGACATCCAGGAGGTTCGGGGAATCGGAATGAGGTCGACAGAGACTACTCGAAGGCATTTCACCCACCAAACAACCCCCACGAGATTTCGATGGTAACCCCGGGGCAGAGTAGTCGGGTGACCACTTGAAGCCGTCTTTCAGATTCCGGCGGGACTCTTTGAGGTAAGTTCCGAAGCCTCCATATCGGTCTCACCCGGATCGAACTCGGTACAATCGAAGTATGGGCGTTGAAAAGGGGAGGGGATCTTGAAACAAATGCACTATCAGAGTCTGGCCCGACGATTTCACAATTTCCAACCGCCCAAGCCTCTCAAATAGGTCCTGATGAGAATAAAGTGCTCAGGCTGATTCGAAGATTCCGGGCAATTAATCGCAGGTTCAAAAGCGAGAGATTCCGTTCCCCTCGTTCGACAGAACCAATAAAAGTGCGATGCAATTGACATTTCTCAGCCAATTCCGCTTGAGTCCAACCTTTCTTTTCCCGAACTTCTCGGATCCGGGATCCAAGTAAGCGGAGGAATTCTTGATCGTCGAGATTCATACTTGACGACCATCCTGCCACTACCGATGATGTGTTTAAGTATCATTTTGGAGATGTCTTTAAGTTTCCTTCGACGGATCGCCTCCGCCTAAAACCTACCGTATCCCAGCCGGCTTCGATAAGCGAAGCCAATTCTGCACTGAGGAATTCCTTTGTTACAGGAACCTTCAGGAGATTTCGCTCGCATGAAACTCACCTCCTGGCTCGAGAGAGCCGCTCGTATCCTCCTGCTGGTCTCCATCGCATTAGTCGTCGTCGGATCCTGGACAGATCTATCCCTACGCCCAGCACATCCCGAGCGAGAATCACTCATCGCATCCTTCCTTCCTCCCGCAGGTTCCGAACGGACCTATTTGGAACAACTGGCACAAAGCGATCCACAAGCCTTGGAATTCTACCTGCAGCTGACACCCACCTCCGAGCGGCGGGAAGCTTTAAGTTCCCTGGCCGAAAAAGCCGTTCTAAAGCAACCTTGTATCCGTTATGAACTCTGCAAGAGGATCGCCCGGGAATCGGCGACGACGGCCCCCGAGAAGGCTCGATTTCTGATTGCGCAGTCGGCCTATTTGAAAAGCCTCGAACATGATCCTCAACGGCAGAAGGGATATTTGGACGCTTTGAGCAAAGATCCTCACGCCGTTCGGAACGGTTTTACAGGATGGGATCACGCCGTTCGGGCGGCTCTGGCGGATCCTGATCTGTGGTCTTATTACCAAGACGAGAAGAGCACTCAAACGAGTCCTTTCTGGCTGGATGAGGTACTACTGACGATCCTTCAGTTGACTCCAGACGGCCAGGAACTCAAGCATTCTCCGGAGTTGGTGCGAGAGATTGTTGCCGCCGCCCGGAAGTATGATCCGATTGCTCGTCGAATCGTCCGCGACCTTCAGTTAGGAGCAGAGGGAATGCTCCTGTTAATCCAATACGGACCGCTGATCGAGCAAGCCGTTCGCGAGCAGTTGGATCTTCAGGAAGTGCTCGAAATCCTCTACGCTAACCCGGGAGAATTCGAAGGGGGGGAATCGTCGGAGTTGGTCCTTCAGATGAAAGAGATCTATTCGAAGAACCCCGCTGTTTGGAATTCCGCCCGTCACTTTCCTTTATGCTGGAAACTCCATCGCGAGTTTCCCAAGGAGGCTTCCCAACTGCTCGAGAAATTCGCGGTCGATGATATCGCGAGCTTCCTCTACCTCCACTACCCGGAGCAAATGCCCGAAGCGATCTCCGCCCTGCGGTCAACAGGAGATGCCGCTTTAGGTACGCTGAGACATTTCGCGGAAGTCCGAAGTGATAATCGGGAGATCTTCAAGGACCTTCTGAAAAAGCAGGGATGGCGAGTGATACCCTATTATTTGAAGTACGGCGACTCGGGACTGCAGCGTCTTCGAGAAAACCCTGAAGATACCAAGTGGCTGGATAAGGATTTCGATGCGGAGGGCCATATCGTCAATCCGGGCTGGATCGCGGATCTCCCGGTTCTCTCGGGTCCAGTAATGGCTTTTCGGCACGGAATCGAGGGGACACTCGAATGGGAGGAGGTCGGCTGGGCCGCTTTAGATTTGACAGATGCGGCTGCCTTGGTGGGTACCTCCGGTGTTTCGTTAATTTGGTCAGTCGCCAAGAATTCCGCCAAGATCGGCTCCAAGAAAGCTCTGAAGCGTGTGTTACCCCGGGAGGCTCGGGAGATCCTGCTTCAAGAAACGAAATCTATAACAGCCAAACCAGCGATCAGTCGAGTCGCTAAGCGTCAGGCGTTCCGCGATAAGTCGCTTCCCTCTCTACTTCGGACGGCTTCGCAACCGACGGGATCGGGAAAGTACCTACTCTCGCACGGAACGCATCTGATTCTTCCTCAGTTGAGTATGTCGCTGCAGACCGTTCTCAAAAACATTCAGCTAGCCGTTCAGAAAGTTGAAAAGACAATTCCAAAAATCCGAGATCTTCGGCAGAGCCTTTCCCCTGCGAATTCCCGGGCGTCGGCGCGTTCCGAAAATCTTCCTTCGGAGGAGTTTCTGCTATATCTGAAGCACCCCGATCAACTAGTGGTGCTCCAAACGCAGCTATTCGATGTCTCCCTCCTGAGTCGTTGGAATTCGCCTTCGGAGTTTCTGGAGCCAGGCTCTACCGTAAACTTCGGCACAGATATCAGCGCCACGGAATTGGCCGAAGAGATTCTCTCGTTTTGGAGTCCGGCTTCCAGGGTGTTTCCCGTTCAAGACGTAGAGAACCCAGTCAGAAAAATAGGCTTTTTTCTCGCGCTGGGCTCGCTCACTTTGTTTATCCTAGTCGGAGCAATTCGATACCATTTAGTTCGTCCTTGGGCACCGGATCGGATCTTGATCGGTTCGATGATTTTGTGTTTCGTCGTACTCGGTTTGAGCATCCGAGTCTTCTTTAGTGCTTCCTCGCCTGCCAGTTCGGAGTTGACTCTGGCTCGCCTGAAACAGGATTCCCTCTGCTGGGAGCAGCGATTGGCCGAAGTGTTGGACAGTTCCGACCCGACGGTTTTGAGAGAACGAGATCTGTTGGTCGAAACCGTTCTGCAAGATTATCGCCAGCAATTATCGGAAAGCTCCGGTCGGTCCGATCTCCAAAGAAAAGAACAGTCGCTCCGGCTTCTCAAACGGTTCTTCCCTATTCTCGCGAGAGCCCAAGTGGAGAATTTGATCGCTGAAGTCCATCGGCTTCGAGAGGAGCAGGATTATAAGAAGGTGCAGTCGGAATTCGAAAACGGAATTTCTTCCTTCAAGGAATCGGCCCAGCGATTTCTATCCGAATATCCCCGTTCCGAATCCAAAAAGGAAGTCCACAAATGGATTAATGAAAAGATCGGTAAAGAGGTTGGGGACCTTCGAGTGAAGATTCAGCAGATCGAGAATAGCAATCTCTCGGGAATCGCGGAACGAGCCAAAGAACTGGCGAAACTCTGCGATCAGCTTTCTCGGACGGATCCCGAACGAAATCGCATCCAATCCGCCTTGAAAGTCGCACACCTATTGATGAGTGAAAAAGAGTTCACCCTGGCTTTGCGTAATTCTGGCGAGTTCCAAGTCGCGGAATTCCACCGGGTCGTGATTACTTGCGGAGACGAAACGGTTCATTCTTGCACCAGCCCTTCGCGAGTCCAAATTCAAGATTGGACGGACGAATTCAAGCTGAAGTGGCAGCCGGAAAAATCAATCAAAATCGAGCTTCGCCTCGGCAGTACCGTAATATTTTCCAGATCCCTTTGTGCCGAGACTGAAGTGAAGGGAGAGTGGTCTATCTTGGACTTGAATGGCAAGAAAGAACTCGAAGTCAGATCGGCTCGATTCCTGGGAACTCCCTATGTCACATTGGAGATACTGGATTTCACCTCGGAGGAGGAAAAAGCCTTTAGAACCTATTTCCTCGGCAAGGATTGGTAAGGATTTTCGGATTACTTTACAGGATCGGAAGTGATCCCTAGCTCGGAGAAGAATGAGTAGCGGGATCGATGATTATTACCAAACCCAGTGGGGCGAATCAGTTCTGGCTTTCTAGTTGCTCAACGTGTTTTTACCGATTCCTGACGCCCGCGAGTTTCGAATGCTGGCAGCAAGGTTTCTAAAATTGAGCTCCGATAGAGGCGAATAGCAGACCGAGGGCTAGGGGATTATTGGCGAAATTCGAGACACCTGCAGCAGGGGCATTTAGGAAAGCGATCTATGAGTTCCATTTACCGACTTGAAGATTTGTTACCGCGCTGGCAGGAAAGGATGGCTCCACTAGTTGCGGACCAAACGGAGGCTTTGGTCGAAGAAATGCTCCGGCCGATGCCGACCTGGATCAACTCCGCTGACCCCGCGCAGCAGTATCAGCTGGAAGATACCCTGCGTCGAAAAGCCGAAGAATTGGCAGTTACCACTCTACTGCCCCAGGGGCTGGATTGGCTAAACCAGCAAAATTTCGGACCTTCGCCCGCAAAGTCAGAAAGAGTCAAGATCGAACTCCTTTCGGCGATTCGTCAGAGAATTCCCGCTTGCCAACTGTTCCTTCCCAAGCCGACTCAGGAAATCCCGACGCGATCCTGGGTATACTCGGCCGCCTTGGGGGCCGGAATTGGATGCCTCCTCCTCACGCCGTTGAGTTTACTGTTACTAGGAGAGCGGGAACCCGGTTTAGCGTTAGGAGGCGTCGTAGGAGCGGGTTCGGCTGTCGGTGCTATCGGTTGGCTCTCGCGGCAATCGAAATTCCAACGTTACGCGGAATTCATCCTGGCGGCGACGACACTGACTTCCGGGGTAGTAGGACTCTATAGGTTAATCCGCCGGGACTCTTTAGGATTGCTGAAAACGGCCGGCTGGTTCGGAGCCGGCTGGCTATTAGTAACCTTGGCCCGACCGAGAAAGGTCGGGTTGTCCCATTCGGAAAGCGGGGAGATCCTCCAACCGCAGGTTCGAGCCTACTTGAATCATCTTGCCGACCTGGTTTTAAGTTTGTGCTGGTCGCACCCCGACCGAGAGGACAAAATTCTCTCATCCTCCTCGGAATCGAACGGAATTCCCGAATCGATTGCCGACGCTCTGGGAGTCATTCGCCAAATCTGCGACGATCCCCAATCCGCCGAAAAACATTTATCAGGTGCCGTCCGGATTTTGATGCAGCGCATTCGCGACCAGGGATACGAATGGCGGACGATTCCTTCCGGTACGCTCTATTCCGACGATCTGAAAAACTTGTTCGAAGTATTCGGGATGGTCGAGATCGGTCAACCTGTGGAAACTTTGAATCCGGCCTGGGTCCATCGGGGGCAGGTACTTAAAGCGGGTCTCGTACGAAAGATCTAATCGATTCCTGGGAGAATAGATATGGCGTCTTCACTTCCCAACGGCATGAAAGAACTGCCACTTTTGGGATACATAGGAATCGATTTTGGAACCAGCACTACCCATATTGCAGTCTGTTATCTCGACGGCAATACGGTTCCGCAGGCAGTTCCTCTGGCCGGTAAATCCTCGATTCTTACCTGTCTGTTATTGAGAGAAGCCAACTCCAACGGCGAGGCTGTCGTCGCCTATGGGGAAAAGGCTCTGAGGACTTGGTTCACTCTGAGTGATTCAGAACGAAAGAATCATCGTTTCGCAGTCGGTTTCAAACCCGATATTATTAGTGGCTCGCGGGCGGGAATTGCTCAAAGCGACTCCAGAGCGTTTTTGACCAAATGCTTTCAGGCCGTTCGAGAGAGTGGCGTAGTTCGAGCTCTGGGCCGAGAAGAAGGAATGCCGGTCGTGATTGGCGTTCCGGCCGAAATCAGCGAACTGCAAAAGCGTACGACGGCCGAGCTGGCGGAACAGGCCGGGTTCGGAAAGGTGAACTCTTTAGAAGAACCGCTCGGGGCCTTAGCCTATCATCTGGCGGATGGCTCGGTATCGGGAGCGGAAGCCCGTACCGGGGTCTTGGTGATCGATTTTGGTGGCGGGACTCTGGATATCGCTTGGCTGAACTCCTCAAAAGGAATGGCAGCTCCTTGGGGAGATCCCCTTCTGGGAGGCCGGTTATTCGATGACATCTTTTATCAGTGGCTTCTTCAACAGAATCCGCAGATCGAATTATCCGATGCCGATCAATTCTTCGTTTGGCAAGCGACTTGTCGCGAACTCAAGGAAAAGTTCAGTACCCACTGGCAGGACGAATTGGATAGCTCCCAAAAGCCCGCTCTTGAGGCGATTGAATACC
The DNA here is from genome assembly GCF_018398935.1 of Telmatocola sphagniphila. Taxonomy (GTDB): domain Bacteria; phylum Planctomycetota; class Planctomycetia; order Gemmatales; family Gemmataceae; genus Telmatocola; species Telmatocola sphagniphila. Next base: position 5,712,296 of record NZ_CP074694.1, read on the forward strand.
AAGATCTTTTGGCCCTTCCCGGACGCCGGTTCGCAGAGTTTCGAGGAAGTGTACCAGAGTTCTTGAATCGAACTCAGCGATACCGGCCTAGCTCTGTCGCCCAAGAGTATTTTTCGAAAGTTGATTCCCGGTTGCGGGATTTAGGAAAAGAGAAGCCGGTCGATCTCCTGGATTGGATTCGAAGAGAACTCACGCGCGGGTTCAACCAGAATCAACATCCCCTGGCGTTGATTATCTTGACCGGCGGGAGCTGTAAGTGGCCGTTCATGCGAGACTTGGCCGTCGACGCCTTCGGCCTCAAGCGGGAGTGTGTCCGACGGTCTCCCGATCCGGAAACAACGATCGGTTCGGGATTGGCAGTTTACAACGTATTGAAGCATCGGAATGCCCTGAAACGGCAAAAGTTACACGAAGAGTTCCCGACGTATAAAGAAAAATTCCAGAGGAGGGTCGAGGAGAAAATCGACGAGTTTACCCGGCAAACCGCTATGGCTGTCGTGCTCCCTTTGATGAAGCAGGTCGAATCTCTCTTTCTCAAGTGGTATAGCGAAGGGGGGGCCCTGAAATCGGTACAGGAAAACATCCAGACATTTGTTGAAAACTACGATGTCAAAAACACATTACAAGCCCGCGACAAACTGCTTGCTGAAGACTTGATGCGATTGATTCGAGATTACCTGGGGATCTGGCTCAAGGAGCATTCGATCCACCGCAAAGTCGAGGATTTGCTTCCTCCCGGAACGCTCACGGTTCCTGTTCCAGAATTAGGGAGTTTTACCAATGAGATCACCAAAATCATTTCTAATCTCGTCGTAATCGGACTGACCGGAACCATTTTTGGAATCGTGTATTTGGCCGCCCATGGCACGCATATTCTGGCGCATCCCTTGACCGGATTGCCGATCGCACTCGCTTCGGCACTCGCGGCTGGCCTCGGTTTCCAGCGAATCGAGGAACCACTCCGCCGCAAAGTCCTCGAGTTTGAGTGGGGTCAAAACTCTTTGAAGGCTCTCAAGCTCGCACTTTCTGAGAATCGATTGAAAGAGAAAATCGCCGAAAGTCAGCAAAAAGCGATTCAGGAGATCCAGGATCTCTTGAAGGGAGCAGGTCCTCGCGATCAAGCTCCGACTGCGGCAAGACCATCTTCCTCCTGGAACAACCTACAAGAACTTCGGGCCCGCGTGACCGGGCAGTTTGAAGATATTGTCAACAAGGTGATCGAAGATCTGGGAGTACTCGAAGAGATTCGACGAGATTAGTGGGCGTCGAGTGAGGGATGTGTTATCGTGTCTGCTCAGTGGATTTGCTAATTACAATGCTTCGCTGGGTCTCCGGTTATCGCTGAGATGGTTTCGCAGTCCGATCAAAATTTCCAAAGGGAAGCGTAGCCTTGGCTCTAAACCAGGTCAAAGGAAATAGAGCTTCAAAACCGGTTCGATCCAGCCTCGAATACTCCTAGAGAAAAGAACATCTTCAATTCCCCGATCTTGTGAATCAGTAAAGGTATATTGCTGTTGGGCGAAACAGCAGGCGGCAGACAAACAGAAAAGCCGCTCGCATCGCCAAGTCGATCAAGATTCGTGCAGTCTCCAGAAAACGTATTAACGTTAATACAACTCATTTCCGCTTACCGCGGAAACAGTTGACGCGTCGAAACATGTGCATGCCTTGAAGCGCATCTAAATAGAAAGCCAAAGCCCTAGGGTTGTCCATCGTTAAAAGGCTCTGCTTATAACTGAATATGTTTGCCACAAACGATTGCAACTCAGAATCTTTTCGACTCATCAGCTGCAAAAAGTTTTCGTGCTCCAGATCGCGACGCACCCATCGAGGCGATTCGACCATTGTATCCTTGACGAGTATTACGCCCGAACGATGCACCGCGACAGAATCCTTGGAGAAACTCTCCGAAGTCAGCACCGCGCCGCCGGCAGCATAAGCATCGAACTCAGAATACAAAGTCATTTTGTCGCGGTGCACGTGTCCGTCGATAAAGTCAACAAATTCACGAGCCAACTGTCCGGACCAGATGATGGGATTACTAGGCACATACGAAGGAATCGACACACCAACTCGGTAACCCAGCAAAACCATTTGCCGGTTTTGACGATCAGAAAGTAGTTTCTGACAGGTCCGGTAAACGGGAGCTACAACTCGTCTCGCGTAACAAAACGGACAGAACGACGCAAAGTTACAAACACGCAAAGGAGCCATCAAACAGCTAGCACCAACCGGAGGACAATTCACAGCGAAATTGTAACGAGACTCGCTAGAAAAACGAGAGAGCAACTGCGTGTCGCGAAGCCGGCGAAGTTGCTTTCGATACTTCCCCTGGATAGCGGACGTATCTTTAGCTACGCCCGCGATCGATGTCATCATCATACGTATTAAAGGGGAAAATTTTCGCGACGTAAACCGAAAAGTTAACGTTGGGAAATCAGAATCAGCCATGTTAAGACCTCGAAGAGTATAGAAGAAATATTTTTTATAGCTTGCCACTATTTATTATTTTTGTTTTACTAAGCACCGCAATAAACCACAAAAAATTGGCCGTTCCAGATGCTAAGTAAACCAAGTTCTGAGTTTGAGGTTAGTTTCTTCTCTTTCTCTTTCTCTATAGAAAGAGAAGAAATGCCGCCGCCCTTGCGGGCGTCGTGGGCGAAAGGCATTTTTATTTCCAAAAACCAAAACCAAACGAAACGAACTTGCGACAAAAGCGCAGACCGAGTTCCGACAAAGCGCAGAAGCGAGTTCCGACAGTGTGAGTGGCGCGCGTTTGTATTAACGATAATACGCGCTCACGCTCGTCGACGAAGTTTGCGGCGCCAGTTTGCCGGATAGTCGACACCGTGTCGCGACAGAGTTTGTTTGAGTTCTCGAAAAGCGCTATCGCCGAAGTTCGGTATGGTTCCGAAGAAACTCGGTTTCTGTTGCAGCAGCTGGTCGACGTAAAGGATATGGTGCTTCTCGAGCGCGTTGGCGATGCGTACCGGCAGGTCCAGTTCTGCGATAGCGCGGTCCTGCGGTTTGACTTCGATGATCGGCGGACGTCTTCGTCTTGCTTTCGACATTTTTAATCCTGTCCGATGATGTGTTTTTCAACTATCCTCTCACACTTTCTCAGCTTTTTTATCTTTTCCAAATCTACCCAAGTTGCGCTAGAGTTTTTCTCTTTTACAATTTGCGGACAACTTTTGCCTTTAGCGTCTAGGTCGAGAAGAGTTTTGATCGCTGAGTCTACTGCGAGTTCTGAGAATCCGTAGACCTTTTTCATTGCGATTCGAAGCAGCACAAGTTTTGCCGGATTTTCTTTTTTGTCGAGTGCCCTTGCTGGTGTTCCAACTGTATTAGCTCCCCGCAGGATAAAACTCCGACTCTGTCGCTCAGTCCCGAGTTGTTCGAGTGCGGATTTAGATTACGCGGATCGTACGGCTCGATGATGATATCTCTGCCGATCTGCGGGGCGTTTCAGAACCTGCGAATACAGCCATAGTTGTACTTTCGTTATAATGTTAATAAAGACGTACAAGCTCTTCAACACCTTAGGCGAGTAGAAGGGTCGGATAAGGGGCTCCGAAACGATTCTGGTTGATTTTTTGGCTATTAGCGTTGATTTAGAAAGCGATCAGCCGTCCGATTGTACGACAAACAGTTAATTATTTAGATGAAGGTTTAAATATGTATCTGAAAGAAGTGTTGACAGATCGTTTCCAGCGTTTTTTGTTCCTGGTTATTTTCCCGCCGCAGCTTCTGAGGAAGAGCAGCCCATCCAGGTTGCTTTCGTGTACGCTGGTGCAGAGCTTTTTGGCAGCGAGAATCCAGGTATCTTGCAATCGTCGAATCGCATCTCGGCCGAGTCCTTGTCGCACATCGGAATCTTTGACGACCAAGCGTCGAATGCGAACGGCAGCTTCTACCTACTTGTATATCACCACGCCTCTAATAGTGCTTCCTACTTTCAACAATCGAACTAAATGATTTCGACTTTTTGTCCGCTGTGCCGTCAGGACTTTGGCGCACCATCGCTCTCCGGGAAAAGCGTCTTACAAACTACGTGCGGTTGCTTCCGCTTCGGCTTGCTCGATCCAGATAAAACTCAAATCGTCCGTTGTTATCCTTTGTGGGGCCTGAGTAGGATTTTCGAGGAGTTTTTCTAAATCGAACTCCTCCATAGCAATCCGAGCTAACTTGGATAATTTATCCGCCATCTGATTCCATACGAGCAACTCTCGTCTATCCTAGTTCCAATTCAGAATTAATTCGTTTCTGTAATATACGTCGAACAGATTCCAGATCGCCGCGTTTTTCATTCCGCCGCGATCTCGATCATTGCCGCTATCGGCGACGTTCGCACTATCCGTGAATATCTGAACTTGCAAGAGGCGGCGTACGCCAGTCTCTTCTCGTTCTCTGTCGAGACTAGCGATCAGACCTGCGGGATGGCCGGGTGCTGGAGTTGGCCGGTGATGCGGGCCTCGTTGGCGAACCGGCGGCGGCACCGAGATTACTCTCATTCACGAGAGCTTCGAGAATATCGAAAGTCAAAAGGGCCATTGCCACGGCTGGACGGGATCGTTGCAACAGTAGGCTGCTTTGCTGGAAAAAGAATGGTCGAAACGATCGAAATAAGTCTAACGACGGCCTGATTGGGTCCTCCGGGAGTTATCTAACTCCTGGCGGACGGACGATGATCCGCAGTCTGCTCTCACGCCTTCACAACGCATCCGCTAACTTCGCTAAAGAGCTTTCAATGCGATAATATTTTTGAATTTTGCATTTTTTTGAGATTGCTTCCTTTCCAGTCGATCATTACACTTTGAGACTCTCTCCAAACCATTAAGGCGAGCAAGTTCTGGTTCTCGCCAGCCATGGTTATTCCCGTTCCTTTTAATCGAAGATAGAACTGATAAGCGACCTTCCCTGATCGGCGATTCGGACGATAGGGATGGGAGCCCAATGCCCTGTTTTCAACCAAAGAAATCGAGTATCGAATAAAGGCGTATCCATGCCAATTGCGTTTCGCTGCGAATCCTGTCAAGTCAAGTTGAAGGCGCCCGATGGGTCGTCGGGCCGGTCTATCGCCTGTCCCGGTTGTAAAACGCGGGTGACCATTCCTACACCCCCTTCGGAAGATGAAGTAGCCGCCGCATTACTGTTGGATTCGCCCATTTCTGAGGATACTCCCTCCGCCCCCGAAGTGAACACTTCCGAACCGGATTGTTATGATTCGGATCCCTTGTCCAAGACCGAGCGGAAGAATACCCTTCTCAAGCAGTTCGAGGATCCGCCCCAGGCGAAAATTCCGGTCGGAGGCCAACTTCACGCCCCGCCTTCGAAGCCAAAAGTCTCCCCAGTGAAATCGAACGATCCGCCGGGCTGGTTTCGCCACTTGCACTGGTTGCTGATCGCCGCGCTGATACCTTTGGCATTTTCGCTACTGCGTAAGCCATCGGAGGCGGACGAACCGATTCCCCGACTTCTAAGAACACTTGAAAATTCCAACCCTGAAGTAGAACATCGCATCACTGCGGCACTCGAAAGCAGCAATGATCCAGAGGCCGCTTTTGAACGGATTTTCGAAATATTACCCCAGCACAAATTCGATGGGGCCTTCCTGCCTCGTAACAGCAAACTTCACTGGCTTTTCGCGGGTCTCTCCGCCACTGTCTTTTTGATATTCATTTACTCTCTGTCTCTATTCGGCACTGCCGACCCCAAGCGATTACTTTGGATCGGGCTCTTTACCGGCACAGTTGGCGTGCTGATGTTATTTTTGTTTCAGTACATCGCCGATGCGACCTATGGGGTGACTCTGATCGGCCGTAGCGTGCTGATCATTTTCTTTTACATCGTCAAATTCATTGGGTTCTCTTATCGTGCGGCCACCGACCCGGATAACGGCTTTCTGCTCAGCTTCGTCGGCTTTACTCTTGGAGTCGGCTTTTGCGAAGAGGTGTGCAAGGCCGTTCCGCTCTTGTTTAAACATTCCCAGCAGGAAAGCCAAAGCTGGCGAAATGCGTTCCTCTGGGGGATGGCCTCGAGCGCGGGATTCGGCATCTCGGAGGCCGTGGTTTACGCGGGTGGGCAATACAACGGCATTTCCAGTTCAGGCATCTATTTGGTCCGCTTTATATCCTGCGTCGCGTTGCATGCACTTTGGACTGGTTCCGCAGCCATTACGATTCAACAGAAACCGGACTGGGTGAATACCGATGGCTGGTTCGAGTACGGGGCGAGTCTCTTCCGAATACTGGCGATACCGATCGTGTTGCATGGCCTCTACGACACGTTCCTGAAGAAAGACATGAATGCGCTGGCTTTACTGACGGCCTTAGCCAGCTTCGGTTATCTGGCCTTCCAGTTGAGCCGCTTGCAGGGAGAGGATGACCGTAACCGAACCGATGCCATGCTTCGCGATTATCAGCGCAAGAAAAAGGCAATGGCATAGTTGGTTCTGGCGAAGAGACGAGTCCAATTACTTGGGAGGGGGTCTTCATATAAACAGCATCATTCTGCCGGCCGTTCTAGTGCTGGCGGTTCAGACGATTCAATCCGAGCTCCGGCAAAAGTCGACTCGATTGGTTAAGCAGTTAGGAGTTGGTTCGTTTCGCCGGCGGGCAGCGGCCTCCAAGGAACTGATTGACCTGAGCCTAAATTCGCGGTTGGCGCTGGAGGCTGGGGCGAAGAGTAACGATCCCGAGATCAAGTAGCACTGTCTGTCTCTTCTGGTCGCAATCGAGAAGAACGTTTGGAACCGCCGCATTCGCTTATTCACAAACGATCCTTCTCATTCGCTGCCGGGCTGGAAAACGTTCAGTGAAAAATTTGGGACGGATGAGTTGACTCGCGAAAGGTCAGGCTAGACGAGCCGTTAATGTCAGCCTCACTCTTCGAAATTTTCTGATCGATTAGTATATCACCGAGTATGAACTTTGCGGGAGTGACTGGGCAACCTCCGGCGAGAAACTCTTGGACTCACTTGCTCTAGAACTTGGAAGCTTCTCGATCAGTCATTGTAATTGTCGAGAGTTGTATCGATACCTGCGATTTTATCCTACTTATCCTGCAAGTGTGGATAGACTTTCCCCACGGTTAGTAGCAATGTTGGTATCCGTTCAGTCGACGTCAGGTCTAGCTACCCGTTTAAATGGAACCAACTCTTCTCTATTCAGGCGCTTTTCACCCAGCTAGACGGCAGCAGTTCGGGCAGTTGGTCTTTCGGCGTGATGGGTACCAACTCTAAAAGTTTCACTGCTCAGCTTTTTTGGCCTTCAACCTGATGGTACACTCTTAATCTTAGAGGACGGCCAGCTCATAGGTAAAATCCTCGCTCCAGTCCCACCACCAGAAAATGTTCTCTTCACAACCTCATTTGAAATTGCTTTCGGAAAAGAGACTTTTGCCGTTGGCGGGCCTGTTATCGATATGATCCACAACTTCTCAATTGAGGTAGAAAAGGTCGTGGATCGCTTTTCAAAGGAGCTAGTGTAGCGTCTCACACGGAAGGTATTTTATCCAAGGTAGCTCGAGCCCGGCGGACTTTATCCAGAATCACGTCGGCTTTGGCAGTCCACTGGAATCTTTTTCCCGCATGGTTGGGATGGTCGATGTAGTCTTCAATCGCCGCGATCAACTGCGGCACGCTTTGAAATGGGCCTCGACGCAGTCGTTTGTCCGTCAAGTCGCGAAACCGGCGTTCCACCAGATTCATCCAGGGACTACTTATGGGGATGAAATGCATGCGGAATCGAGGATGTCGGGCGAGCCAAGGCTGCACCTTGGGATGCTTACGATCTTCGCCCGCAGGACCAGCCGAGCGGAAATACTTCGTCCCCGAGACCAAAAAGCCAACGTTTGTCGTTCCTCGTCCGACAGCGAAATTGGCAGGGCGATTTTCATGGGTTTTCTCTTCATCTATAGAATGAACTGCCAAAAAGTAACGCTATTTCTGAGACACTACACTAGGGATGGCACAACCGAATCCGTTCTGCAAACGAAATGGTCATCCCTAGAAAGAAGGAGAGTGTGGTCTTCCAAGGACGATGCTGCGTGTGGGACTTCGAGTACCTACTGCAAGTGCTGACGAGAAGTGGCACCTCGTAAGCACTGAACATCACCGCTTAGCTCATTCCGAAGTCCTATACCATATGTTGAAGGATCACTTTGATTTGGGAACTCTATTTTTGAGGAGATCTTCTTTCAAAAAGATCTGCCGATTAATTTCCGCATGCTTACTCTCGACCATGTCTTCACCGATTAGTTCGAATTGTTTTAATGCTTCGGCGTACTGACCGCAGTAGTAACTGAAAACCGCATAGCGTCCGCGATAGTAATTATCATCAGGATTAACCGCTAGATAAGCCGCGAACACTTTCGACATTTCTTGAAAGAATTTGGGATCCTTAAAGTGCTCCAATTTCGCTTCTTTTGGAAGTCGAAGCGCTTCTACGTATTTTTCGTCCAAGTATTGGACCGAGATCACATCCCGATTGTTTCCGCAATCGCGGCAGGCTTCTAGAAATTCCCAAAGGGAACCTTCGTCTCCGTACCATTTGGGACTTAGCCATTCTCTCATGATCCCAATTGAATTTCTATCATAATTCCGATTCCCTATGCTTCGCCGAAACCAAGTCTCAATTGATTTGCGATCCCCTTTTCCGATTCCGAGCTCAACACGCATGCGTGCTTCCGCGATAATGGGACTGGGTTCCAATTTCCAGGCAGTTTCCAATAATTCTTTAGCTTGATTCAATCGCTCAGTGAATTTTTTAAGGCCTTCTTCGGTTGTTTTGTCGATCGTTCCATAGCCTCTGGCTTCCCAAGCGTATTGGACCATCCAGCTGCCTTTGGTTCGAATCCTCTTAGTTTCGAATTTGTTGCATTTGGCTAAGGCGGCATCGACAGTTTCCCAGGCTTTTTCGGATCTATCCCCCAGGTTTTTGAAGCCGTTGATTAATTCTGAACAAGCATAGTGCCAGCGATACTCCATCAAGGGGGTGGGGGCGTCCTTCAGGCTACTTTCCACCAGAAGATCCAGGGCCTGCATAAGAATTTTCCGTATTTCCGCCTTTTCCGCCTCCTTCCAGGCCGCGGAATTCTGGGCAGGTGTGACTCCGAGAAACACTTCCATTTCCAGTTTCACGGCGGACGGGTAATAGCTCTTCGGAACATCCTTACCCACTTGCAAAAAAAGATTCAGAAGGCCTTGAGGATTTGCCAGGTTAGCTTGATCCATGCTCCGAAGAGCGGCGTATCGAACCAGAATATCCTGACATCCAGACTTCCGAGCTCGAGCGGCAGCATCCTGTGTCGCACGCGGTAGATAGGGTGTCATTTGATTGCTCAGCATATACTCCACGAAACCATCCGACACCTTTTTAACATCCCCATCCCACGACGCATTTTTGACACCTTGCTTTTCATACGGCTTCACATAACTTTCGATCAACCAGGCTCGATCCGCCTCCTCATTTTTTTTGCGCTGGGAAGCATCGAGAGGCAGCACATATTTTTCCCGGGCTGAAGTACCTGGCAAAATCCAGATCAGCTGAACGGTTAATCCAAACAAAAAGGAGCGAGACATGGGGATTCTCTGGTTTTGGCTAAAAAAAATCGTTGAAAGGTCTACTTTGCTCCAACAGTGAGTGTAAGTCAATGAAAAAGCATCGCTTGCCGAGTCTGTTTCAAAACAAGTCTTCGGCACCCTTATTAAGCCCAACCAAACAATTGGCGAAACGAAACAATCTTGGCCGGAACTGTGAGGCGACCGTTTCCCGACGCCCAATGAAAAAGTGTTTTCTGCTTTTGCCAAGGAATCTCTGTTTGCCAAACGGGCTATCGTGCCAGGAAGGAGGATTGGAAGTGCTCAGAGAGAACTCGCGGGTGGTTAAGACCTGGAGCTTGTTGGTCTTACTTTCCCTAGATTCTAACCGCTCTGCCAAGGACGTGGTCAACTCCAACCGCGTGAGTTGGCTTTAACGGTTCCAGAACTGTTTTGTGTCCAGTTATAAGGCAATAGTTTGGAAGTTGCTCTTTCGGTGTGATCGGCACACGACCCGAAGCAGCCGTAGACGGGAGTTCTTACGCCCGGTCAAGTCGGAATCACGAAAAGTGGCCCTTTAGGGAATAAACCGTTATTCTGCTTGACCGGCCCGTCGGCTGCTTCAAGTTGCCATCAAGAAGGCCGTGGGGGGGCGGAACCTGAATGGAAGAAAGATTTGATCGGTTGAGCAACCAAATCGGCCAATAAAATTCCACGGTAGAATGTTCACCGGAATCGGAGCAAAGGAATAGATAGTTGGAAAATCGCTGGATTGGAGCAAAAATTGGAAAAGGCGACAGACTTCCTCGTTAAATCGATGTCGGTGAGTTGCTCACATCGGGTGCCAGAAAAATTCTCTGCTTTCTAGCGGTAGGCCGCGCCGCCCCTTCAACGCTTCGCAACCCGGACCAGCTTCGCATTTCTAGGTCGCAAGAGAAATTTCGTAATCTAAGAGTTGCTAAAAAGAATCTTCTTTTTTTGCGGTATTCAACGAACGAACGAGGTTATTTTTTACCTCTACTCCTTCTCAGGTGGAGTGCTTCGTTGCGAATAATTCCGATTGTGCATTAATTCTCGCCTATTTTGCGATTCCTACAACGAATTTGACCAAATGACGAGGATTAAAGGTAAAAATACTCGATAACTTGGTTGATTTTCACGCAAGTACACAGTGTTGCATGAGAGCCTCTTCCCTAGCAGACTCTCAGAATGAGAAACCTTTTTGGGTAACCAACCGCAGAAGCCATTGGCGTTGTACTGATTGTGTAATTTTCCCTATATCAATTGCACTATTGGTCGGGAAGTCCAGAGGTTAGTACGAAAGCCGAAGTCTCGAGAGTGACGAAGCAGCCAAGAACGGACTTCCTGAATTTGCTACTCGGTCATTTTCGGTGTCGGACCAGAATTTAAACAGCTTTCAGTCTCTCCTCTCCTCGAACTTTGTGCCAGAAGATCCAGCGATACAGGTTGGGGGAATTGATCTCGAGTATGATGGCCAGCCTCTGAATCATTTGGACTTCCAGAACCAGTTGAACTGCCAGACGGCAACGATTGTCCTGCTCTTGGCGATTGTTGATTTTCTGGACCAGGAAAGGTGTAGTTTGTGAAGTCACGACCATGGAATGGCCACAACGAAACGGCAATTTGTCGGATTGAAAACTATCCGAAAGAATGCAATTCCTTACCGAGACTTTGCAGGTTTTTCAATGGGTATGTTAAAGTGTAGAGGAGTCGATGATTAAAAGCGAAAAAATAACAAACCAAGCCAGAGATCACTCGTGGCAAGGGATTGTTCGAGCGCTGAAGAGGTTTGCATTTAACATTTTTAAAATTGTTATTTTTATTATATCGTTGTTTAAATCAACTGATGACAGCCACGTAGTCAGTTCTATTTGCCTAAGTAAAAAAGCATCTCCATATGTTATGGTAGTAACAAAAAGCTTAGAAATACAGTATGGATTTGCTATCGTATTAATAATTGCTGGAATATGATGCGAATTGTTGCTCTCATAAGCATTTTTGAAAACTATATAGGTGTGATAGTAATCTTCGTTAGAGTCAAGCAGTATTTTTTTAACCTTAGAAACAGAAAGCAATACCAACCAAGGGTCTGTTTTTGAAAATTCAGCTAAATATTTTAGATGTTTTGAAGTAAGGATCTCCACAAATGAGAAATATTTCTTGATAAAAATACTTCTCGAAGAGAATCTGCTTGGGCTTGATGATATTGAAAGGTCATACCTGGTAGCGATAGTATAGGCAAGACTCATAAATTCTAAATGACTAGGATCTAATTTGATCTCATTTTCAATCAGCCATTTAAATGCAACAATAGCAATATTCGCTGGGTTGATTTGATCTATCGGATCTAAAAAGGAATCTAAAGAAATTGAGTAATTTAAAGCAACGAGTACTCTTATCGAGGTTGTTTTCGGCTCTTCCGTTTTTAGGCGCAACTCTCGGCGAATCGGTCATTTTGGGATAGATTGCAATTGAGAGTACTTTTCCTGGTTCACGGAAGAGCCTATGACGACGACTACCATTGCCATAGACATGGACATCCCTGCCGGAGTGAGCGTTGGCGAATACGAACGCATCGACGGGGGCCACGCCTTTCACGTGAGTTGGCAGTTGCCCGACAATCTTTGTTGCGAGACATGCCAGCGAGAGTCTCGGCTTCAATTGGTGGAGAAGAACAAGTTTCTGAGCATCCGCGATCTGGATTTGTGGGGTAAGCCGAGCTTTTTCGTGTACCAGGAGTTGTATCACCGCTGCCCGTCGTGCGGTCACCGTCAATCGCTGTTGCCGCCGTTCAAGCGTCGGGATGTGAAATATACGTTTCGCTTCGAGGAGCAGGTGCTGGTCAGTCTGATCGGGAGCACAGCCGAAGACGTGGCAGTGCGTTTGGGGATCGCCGCGGAGACGGTGGAACGAATCGTCAAGAACCGGATAGAGGACGCCAAGGCGAAGCAGATCGATCCGCAGCGGAAGATCGAGCGTTTGGGTCTGGATGAGATCAGCAGGGGCATAAGGGATATGCGACCATTCTCACAGACCTGACGAATGCGGAGCGTCTGGAGATTCTCGCTTTGTCCAAGGGGCGTGACGAAGCAGCGGGGCAAGCGTGTTTGACGCGTTTGTCGGCCGAACAACGGTCGGCGGTGCGTTGGCATCATACGGACATGAGCCTGGCGTATTTGAAGGCTTGCGGCGTGCATTTACCCAACAGCCAGTCGGTAATAGATCGCTTTCACGTCGCCAAGAAATTGGGTGAGGTGGCGGACGATCTGCGAAAAAAAACTATCGAGCCTACAAGCGAAGTTTGAGCGGGGAAGCCCGCAAGAAGCTGCGTTCTCAGATGCACGACTTCCGGCGTCGTCCCGAAGGATTTGAATCCGGAGCAGGTCCAGGCCCTCGAGGATTTGTTCGAGAAGGTGCCTCGGTTGGGAGCGATCTATAATCTGCGTTGGGAGGCGACCAAGATCTTCGATAGTGCCCCCAACCGAGCCGAAGCCTCGCGATTGCTGGAGGATTGGATCGCCCAAGCCCGTGAGACCGAGTTGGATTGGGAACCGATCATCACCACGCTCAAGAACAACAGGGAGGGGATCTTAGCCTACTTCGAGGAACGCAAAAGCAGCGGCCCGGTGGAAGGTCTCAATACCAAGATTCGGGTAGTGCTACGCCGAAGTTATGGAATTCAGAGTCTAACTACGCTCTGGACGAGAGTACTCCTGGACGTGAATTGGGCTGCGAAAAAATTAGGGCCGACCATTGCAGAGATTCGCAGCTTCGTCAACCAGATCCAGAAGCATTTCTCTAGATGCTACACCTAGAAACGGAAGAGCCTTGTTTTCGCATATTCACTTATACTAGACGTGTGAGCGTCGCGTGAATTATACAGACGCAATAATTTTTCCTCAAGTTCTTCGGGGCCGGTATCTTTCCGGAATTCCGCCAAACAGTATTGCAACATAATCACTTGATAAGTATAAATTCCAGGGCGGAGCAGCCATTGAATTAAAGCAGTTGTGAGCAAATTATCGCTTTTCATAAACCATGTAACATGAATTTTTTTAAGGATTTCAGGAAGAAAAGGGTGCACTGATTTCGTCTCAACAAGACTTTCGTAAAATTCCAACGGTACAGAAGCATCAAAAACCAGATCGAATATTTGGTCTTCTATCGTGTCTGATGAGAATTGAGAAAGTATATTGTCAAATTGAGAAAAATAGTCGATTACACTAACGTTCATAGACTCACTCAATCAGAGGATTTTAGGGAAAATTAGTTTGTTCAAAAAGTGTCGATCATTACTCGATATTTATTAGTTTATTGAGAGAATATTTCTATTCATCTTTTGGATTTTGTAATAGTCAAAAATATCTGAATTTTGAATCGCGGGTACTACAGTTGACGAAACCGGCGAATTTTAAAAAAAACATTCGTGGCACCTTTGATGGAAAAAGTGAACACAAAAAAACCAACTATCTTTTTCAGACACTTCGCGATAGTCGCTCCAGTTAACTTTCGATGGAATATTCCAATTTCCGCATTGTCACCTGTAACTGACACCTCATCTTCAATCTTACGATGTACTGCGACCACCATTTTCTCGCTCCTCCCGACTTCCATTTGTGGTCAAAATTACTCCCCAATTTATCGCTCAGCAAAAGTTGCAACTACCAGCCTAGTTTTTACTTGGTGTGATCACGTCGGTCACGCCGTTTTTCTTTGATTGCGTCCTCGAGGGAACTAACTTTATTTCCAGGCTATCTGAGTAGCCGACCACGAAGTATTCGTTGTTCAGCTTCTTGTCCTCAACCTTAACAAATTCATTTTAGAACCTGTAGTTACCTTTGAGCGACGAATTTTTCAGGTTTTCAGTGGTTACAAGTGGGTTAAGACATCAAAAATTTGAATTTTGTGTAATAAAGCATAGTATTTATCGAGAAATCCAAATCAAAAATGAACAATCCTCTCTCGATGTGCAAATCACTTTTCGCGTTGATATAGCTGGAACTCTAGATCCGTCATCAGCTTGTGAACTGCCTCATAGATAACGGACACAGAGTTAAGCTATTTTAGCTGCCCTTTCGTACTCGTCTGGGGAAACGTACTCCAGACTCGAATGCCTTTTAATTCGATTGTAGAACATCTCGTTCTATACGCAGTCGATCGTTCTCGGTCCGTAGACAAGCTGGTTCATTATCCAACACACCCCGAACGCCGTTGCCGAGAAAGTCCTTGTCGTCGATCTTGGTGAGTTCGTTGATCCACATCTTAATCGTCTGCGAGGTGACTCCCACTGATCTGGCCGCCTCTGCGGAAGACTGTCCCGTACAGTCACCAACACCACGGTGGCCTTCTTGTACTCGGTGGAATGCTAATTACAAGGACGCTTGACATTAGACTTCTCCATCCGACACCTCCCGAGTTAGCTTATCCGCTTAACTCCGTGTCCGTTATCTATGAAGAACTCCAATGCTGTAATTCGGAATCCGATAACAAATGAGCAGCAGATGGTTTACATCCTCAATCTTTAACAGCGACGTTAAACGACTTCGCCAGTCCGGACCGGAAAAATTCCTGGAACAAATATAAATCCGAAAAAGCCTGCTGCCAATGTAGGAATCGATTCGATTACAGTCCCAATTCTTCCTATCGTTGAAGCGCCTCTTCCTGCCCAGACGGGTGGCGGAGAAGTGGGTAATGGCAATCTTGGATATGGATTCACGGTTATCGGTAATATCGGTAAAGGATTATTTATTCCTGGATAAAATGGGAGTAAGGGATCAAGATGATTTGAAGGACCATTTGGAGCTGGCAATGGCCGACCGACGGGTACAGGCGCTCCAGGCTGTAGTATATCTGGTGGAAATAGTTCGTGTATAATATCTTGGATATCTTGCGGATTTTTAAATTAAAAAATTTACAAAATATTGCTAACATAAATGATAGTAATGTTAATATCTTTATCTCTTGTTTGATAGGCCAAAGATGCGCGTCATTAAGCCCTCCCATTTTCTGGCCTTCTCTATAGCGATTTAAAATACTATCTATAACCTCTGAAATCGCTTCGTCGATCTTTTTGCAAGACCAATTTTCCGGTAAGCATTTATGCCTGGGGTTAAAAACATAATCTTCGAGCAGTTGAATTAAAGAATTTCTCCCTCCTAATCCAGATCGTTCATTATAATGCAGGCTCTTCCGTTTCTAGGTGTAGCATTCAGAGAAATACTTCTGGATCTGGTTGACGAAGCCGCGAATCTCCGCAATGGTCGGCCCTAATTTTTTCGCTGCCCAATTCACGTCCAGGAGTATTCTCGTCCAGAGCGTAGTTAGACTCTGAATTCCATAACTCCGACGTAGCACTACCCGAATCTTGGTATTGAGTCCTTCCACCGGGCCGCTGCTTTTGCGTTCCTCGAAGTAGGCTAAGATCCCCTCCCAATTGTTCTTGAGCATCGTGATGAACGGCTCCCAATCCATCTCGGTCTCGCGGGCCTGGACGATCCAATCTTCCAACAGTCGCGAGGCTTCGGCTCGGTTCGGGGCACTATCGAAGATTTTGGTCGCCTCCCAACGCAGATGGTAGATCGTTCCCAACGAAGGCACCTTCTCGAACAAATCCTCGAGGGCCTGGACCTGCTCCGGATTCAAATCCTCGGGACGACGCCGGAAGTCGTGCATCTGAGAACGCAGCTTCTTGCGGGCTTCCCCGCTCAAACTTCGCTTGTAGGCTCGATAGTTTTTTTTCGCAGATCGTCTGCCACCTCCCCCAATTTCTTGGCGACGTGAAAGCGATCTATCACCGACTGGCTGTTGGGTAAATGCACGCCGCAAGCCTTCAAATACGCCGGGCTCATGTCCGTATGATGCCAACGCACCCCCGCACGTTGCTGGGCCGACAAACGCTCCAAACACGCTCGCCCCGCTGCTTCGTCGCGACCCTTGGACAGAGCCAGAATCTCCGGACGCTCCCCATTCGTCAGGTCCGTCAATATTGTCGCATATCCCTTATGCCCCTTACGCAGGCTGATCTCATCCAGACCCAAACGCTCGATCTTCCGCTGGGGATCGATCTGCTTCGCCTTGGCGTCCTCTATCCGGTTCTTGACGATTCGCTCCACCGTCTCCGCGGCGATCCCCAAACGCACTGCCACGTCTTCGGCTGTGCTCCCGATCAGACTGACCAGCACCTGCTCCTCGAAGCGGAACGTATATTTCACATCCCGACGCTTGAAGGGCGGCAACAGCGATTGACGGTGACCGCACGACGGACAGCGGTGATACACCTCCTGGTACACGAAAAAGCTCGGCTTACCCCACAAATCCAGATCGCGGATGCTCAGAAACTTGTTCTTCTCCACCAATTGAAGCCGAGACTCTCGCTGGCATGTCTCGCAACAAAGATTGTCGGGCAACTCCCAACTCACGTGAAAGGCGTGGCCCCCGTCGATGCGTTCGTATTCGCCAACGCTCACTCCGGCAGGAACGTCCATGTCTATGGCAATGGTAGTCGTCGTCATCGGCTCTTCCGTGAACCAGGAAAAGGGTACTCTCAATTGCAATCTATCCCAAAATGACCGATTCGCCGAGAGTTGCGCCTAAAAACGGAAGAACCATAATGCAGGCGTGCATTTGGTGTGTTTATATCCTCTATATACAGTCCAAATTGATCCAAAATATATGATGCACGCCTACTTGCTAAACCTAGAGGATCAGTCTCATTTAACGGTGAATTAAGCTCAAATGAGTAGTAATTGTTATTTTGCAAAATCAATCCAATTGGATCATTTTGCATCCAACGCTCCAAAGTTGGGCTATACATTCGATTTCTAAAATCGTAGAGACTAGTAGCTTCAAGCTCTCCGCCCTGGTGCAAAAACTTCCAATTATAAGCACTGCTGCTTATCGATCCCCAGGAGGAGTTCAAATAAGAAGCTCTAACAAAACCCCTGCTTGGTATGGCATTTGCGCTCCAGAATCTAGCCCGGATTCAGGAGCGCTGTCATGGCTCGTTCAGAATTACCCGATGAATTTTGGCAAGAGATTGAACCTTTACTTCCTCCCGATACGCTTCCCGGCGAGCAAGGGGGACGGCCGCGCATACCCAATAAAACGGCCATGCGAGGCATCTTTTACATTCTGACCACCGGAATCCGCTGGGAGGATATCCCTCGCGAAATCGGATGCAGCGGCATGACTTGCTGGCGTCGTCTCAGAGACTGGCAGAAACTCTCCTTATGGGATCAATTGCATCGTTTGATTTTGGCGCAGTTGCGTAAGGCCGAGAAGATCGACCTCTCTTTGGTCGTCGTCGATAGCACGATTTCTCGAACCGTTGGCGGGGGAGAGCAGACCGGCCCCAACCCTACGGATCGACGTAAACCCGGCACTAAACAGCACTTAATTGTCGATCGCAACGGTATTCCCCTGGAGATACGCGTCACCGGAGCTAATCGCCACGATGTGAGGGAGAT
Source organism: Telmatocola sphagniphila (assembly GCF_018398935.1). GTDB lineage: Bacteria > Planctomycetota > Planctomycetia > Gemmatales > Gemmataceae > Telmatocola > Telmatocola sphagniphila. The sequence continues at coordinate 5,730,323 of NZ_CP074694.1, forward strand.
CATTCCTCTGGTCATCAATATACCAGCGATAGGAGGAAAGCCCGGTGCTCCGATTCATAAGCCCAAGGTCGTGCAAGCGGATCGAGCCTACCACGATCAATGGGTGGATGCGTTGCTCTATTGGATGGGCATCATTCCGCGCATCGCTAAGCGAAATACTCCTCACGGCAGCGGCTTGGGGAAAACTCGGTTCGTGGTCGAGCGAACCATATCTTGGATTCGAGGGTTGCGGAGATTGCGAGTGAGGTTCGACCGCCACGATTACATTTACCAAGCCTGGAATTCTCTCGCCATGGCATTTATCTGCTGGAGAACTTTAATCGAATAACCCAATTGCAATTTTTTAAAAACAGGGTTTTGTTAGAGGTTCTTACGCTTTTGTGTTTGATTTGCCTGGACGCATTAATTTTCATTCAGACATGGATAAAAGTATGGCAGTATTCGCCTCTGCGAAGATTCGTCGACTCGTGGCCTTCAGACATCACCCTTGAGTCCTATATGGCAGTGAAATTCAAGCCGAAATCGGGCTGCCCTTGTTTCGGAAACAGAATCAACTTTACTACCCCAGAGTCATCGCCCTGGAGAGCAAAAAAGCTTTACGCGCTGGTCTACCTGGAGTGCCTGGTGCATTCCCTGTCCTATCAGATCATCGCGACGAAAGCAGTTTCGCCCGAGAAGTTGTATTAACGTTAATACAAACTGTAGCGATACTGAACGGATGCAGGGTGCCGATGTGCGATTCCTGGCAAACTCAATCACTGGCATGGCTCGTCGATTTGAAGCTGGCGCTTGCCGCAGAAGGGAAAAAGCAAAAGGAATTGTTCCCATACTGAATATTCACGTCCATTCTGGTCGGCGGTCTGCCCTCAGTAGAATCCGGGCTCCAGGGGCCTTTATAGGCAAACCTTTCTACCTGTAGACGACATCCTAAACTAGCTCCTGATTTGACTTCAAGAAACGGACACTGATCTGCTTCCATATGGACACTCTCTCGTTCGCAGATGCCATATCCCGCCTTGAACAGCTCCGGCGCAATCGCAAACATTTCCTCTGTTGAAAGATATCCGACTGTTCCTGTGTAGGCCCGTTTTTTTGGACCAAGATCTTCCCATAGTTAGATATGTGGATCCCGTGGACTTCGTTGGTCTAGAAGTAGTGTGTGTTGGAGTTCTTGACTTTTAGACGTGAAAGAAGATCGAATTGCCATCCTGTGAGTTAGATTCGACTTCAAAGCCGGTCCTGGTCCCGCAGAAGGGTGGCGAAAGCGTTGCCGTGATAGGCGCGGGCATTTCGGGTTTGATAGCCGCTCGTACGCTGCAAGACCACGGCTTCGACATCACGGTATTCGAAAAGAGCAGGGGTCCGGGCGGTCGGGCCGCGACTCGCCGGATTGCCTCGGGGATCACTTTCGATCATGGAGCCCAGTATTTTACCGCCCGCGATCCCCAGCTCATTTCCTATGTCGAGTCCTGGTCAGCACGGGGTATTGTTGCCGAGTGGTACGGTCAATTCGTCGAAATCCAGGGCGGGGAAGTTCGAACTAAATCTAACCAGCCGCGACGTTTTGTCGGGGTTCCTGGCATGGCTTCCGTTGGCCGGGAGCTGGCTTCAAATCTTCGCATTTGCTTGGAGAAGAGGATCCTTCGACTGACCCGCTCCGGCGATAGCTGGGAACTGATCGACGCCGCGGGGCACGAACATGGTCCCTTCCACCAAGTCCTCGTGACGTTGCCCGCGCCTCAGTCGGCGGAACTGCTGGGAACCCATCCGTTTGCCGCAGAGGCTCAATCGATACCCATGACCCCTTGTTGGGCGGTGATGGCCGCTTGGGAACGACGGATCGAGGTCGATTGGGATGGGGCGTTTGTACAGGATTCCGCGCTAGCCTGGATAGCCCGGAACAGTTCCAAGCCCGGCCGAGGCTCCGAGCCCGATTGCTGGGTACTTCACGCTAGCCCCGAGTGGTCGGCGACCCATTTGGAGACAACTCCGGACGATGTCGCGGGGGTGCTGCTTCAGGCTTTCGCCCAGGCGGTCGGCGTCCCTTTACCTCCGGCCAGTTTTCTGGCGGCCCACCGCTGGCGATACAGTTTGGGATCGGACCCGAGCGAAAGAAAGGTTCTCTATGATCGGGAAACAGGCCTTTTGGTCTGTGGCGACTGGCTGGCCGGCGGACGGATAGAAGGAGCTTTTCTCTCTGGGCTTCGGGCGGCCGAACTCCTTTGTGAATATTCCGGAAGCTTATCAAAACCAACAAAACTTCCATGATCTTACGTCCTCCCATTCATCGGGCCTCTTTCCTCCAACGATTACAAGGATGCTTCCTGGGAGAGCCTAAACATGGCCCGCTGCCTGGAGGACGGACCGAAGCTCTCCGTCGGCTCCGAGACTACGATCCGTCCCATTACGGCCAAAGTCGCAACTTTCTCGACGGCTCGGTATCGCGGCTTTCAGCCTACTTGCGACATGGGATGCTTTCGCCCGTCGAAGTGCGCGAGTTTCTGCAATCGGCCTTTCCGAAGGACCCGGCTCGGCGGGAAGAATTTCTGAGGCAGTTGGCGTGGCGGGACTTCTTCGAGAAAGTGTTGTCCTGGTATGGCCGTGGGCTCGAAAACGATCTCGAGGAACCGAAGCATAGGGTCACGCGTTACCATCGCATGCCTCTGGATGTGTTGCAAGGGGAGACTGGATTACCCTGTATCGACGGCATGCTCAGTGAGTTGTTTAGCACAGGTTACCTGCACAATCATGCTCGGCTCTGGTTCGCAGCCTACTTATGCCATTTCCGTGGCGTTCGCTGGCAGGAGGGAGCCCAACTGTTCCGTCAACATCTCTACGATGGCGATATCGCGAGCAATTCGTCCAGTTGGCAGTGGGTCGAAAGCACGTTTTCCTCCAAGCCCTATTTTGCCAACAAAGACAACATTGCCAAGTTCAGCGGAGGCCGCTGGTGCAACGCCTGTCGGGTGAAATGTCCGTTCGAAGCGGATTATCCCACTCTTCAGCATCGATTGTTTGCCGGTTCTTCGGCTCCGATGGCCAAACCGACTCCGGCAGCGGAATCGAAGCGAGTCGAACTTTCGGCGACCGATACCGGACAATGCCTCGGGCCGCTCCCGCCGGCCTCCGATCTGGTGTGGGTACACGACGCGGCCATGTCCTGGGAGGATCCGGCTCTCAAAGCGAATCCCGAAGCGGCCGTGGCGTTTGTCTTCGACGAGCCGGCATTGCGGGCGGAGCCGTGGGCTTATCATCGACTGGCATTCGTGCTGGAGGGCTTGGAAGATCTCTTCGAGCATCTGCCGAACCCCACGAAACTGGTGCTCGTCGGCGCTCCCGCCGATCAACTTGCAGTCCTCGCCAACGCACTCGGGGCGTCTACGGTTCACCTCTCGGAGCATCCGAACCCTACAGTTTTGGAAACCGCGATTCAGTTACAGAAAGGGAGCAAGGTTATCGTGCACTCCCGGCCGGTGTTTGCAGAGTACTCGCAGGAGCCCAAGCGTTTCTCGCGATACTGGGAACGTGTGGCCCAACAAGTGTTGGGTTATCGGCCGAAATCCGCCAGACGGATGCACTAGTGAAGCTTTCCGCCGCGATCGGGCGGGCGAATAAGTACGCATCCTAGATGCAATTAACACAAAGCCGGCGATGAAATTCCGGGAGTCATCAATGAGTTTTGGAACAGTTCCACCGAAGGAAGGAGAATACCGGGGAGGGAGGCTCGGGGAATGCGGACTTAGCGACACCATCTCAGATAGCTTCGTACCGCGTTTGCACAAAGCGGATCCAGTACGAACGGTTTGAACCTTTCCGTCTACAACGGCTCAGAGCTTTGTAAATGGTCTTCGGTTACCGATTCGAATGCTTCGGAAATGCAATTTGGAATTTTTTAGTCATACTTATAACGACGAACATTTAGCGTTACAATCAATTGGTGTCCAGAAACGGGGGCTAGCCGTTACAGCTATCCCGAAAGTCAGCTTCTAGGAATGTGGGCTTTCATACTCGCAGCATGCCTATAACCTACACGGCGAAGCGTAGACGGCGAGTCCGAAAGCCAGGCGATTGAGCGTCGAAAGAACTTTCGTGGGAGCCTTTTCTTTTCACATACCAGGGGCCGCGCTACTGTACTGGAAGGGTCTGGTAGGAGCAGTCCTGCCGGCGTGCGATGAGCCACTCAGCGACATGTTGCTGGCACGTCGGCTAGCTCCTTGGCCATGAAGTTGACCAAAACGGCTAAGTATCCGGGGTGGATCCCTTCGGTTCGGAAATTCCTGTTTACACAATTTTTACGCCGCCCCTCTCCATATTGAGCCTTTCTTGAAATCGCAACGATTAGAATTCGATCGAAGATAATTTGAAACCCGCTGCGGCGGAGGGAGGATCGCATCGTCGGATTTTCTCCCCTCGAGCTTCACAGCGAGGCTACATTCCTTCGACTCTCCAGTCTCCGGGGGTCGGGTCTCGGAAGGCTAGTGGACTCATGAGAAGAATACTATTCGGATTGTTCGTGATCGGGAGTGGCCTCACGCTCTGCGGCTGTGGCCGATCGGATTCTCTGTATTCAGTCCGCGGCAAAATCCGCTATCGAGGCGAGCCCGCGGTAGGAGCCCTAATCACTTTTGTTCCCCAAGACACCTTCCGCAGAACACGGGAACCGATGGCTCAAGCTGTCGTCTCGGAAGACGGAAGTTTCGAACTAGCGGGGCCATCGGGACCGGGAGCTCGGCCCGGAGAGTACGTAGTGCTGGTGGAGTGGAAAGAGGGAGCGGGAAAAACGCGCGGGCGGAGCCCCGCGTTGAATGCCCCGGACCGCTTGAAAAAGAAGTATCTCAATCCCGATAAGCCCCTACTAAAGGCGACTATCGAGGCCAAATCCAACGATTTGCCTCCCTTTGAAATCGAATGATATTCGTCGTTAGTCCGAATTTGCTTTGGCTTTTTAACGCCCAACTCAGAACTCTTCGCCCAATTGAGGAGGTTTCTTTATGAAGCGTTTGCCAGTTGATCGTTCCCGGGGATTCACGTTGATTGAATTGCTGGTGGTCATTGCCATCATTGCAATTCTGATCGGTCTGCTTTTGCCGGCGGTGCAGAAGGTTCGAGAAGCCGCTGCCCGCATGAGTTGCCAGAACAATCTGAAGCAGATCGGCTTAGCCATTCACAACTATGAATCGAGCTATGGGAAGTTGCCCGCGGCTTATACACTGCTGTCGTCTCCGGATCCTGATCCGAATGCCCAGTTCGCCGGCAAGAGGGTGGGGCTTTCGCTCCAGGCGAATCTGTTGCCTTACCTGGAGCAGACACCGCTATTTTCCCTCTTAAACCCGAGTGTTGCGGAAGCTAATACGGCGAACATTCCGCCCAATGGTCCCCACAGCGGCAAGAACACGGCGTATGCCCAGGCCGTGAAGAGCTACCTTTGTCCCTCCAATCCGACGCCGTCGACGCTGGATTATTACAATGCGTTTTGGGGACCTTATGGAGATGGCGGCGGAGCCACTTGTTTTCCGGGAGGAGGTTCGGGTACGAATTTGAACCCGCCTCCTGGTCAAATCTGGGCCCGGACGGATTATTTTCCGATCGCCGGGATTCAGTATCCCTTGATCCAGAATCTGGGGCTCACCAGCACCTATCCTTCTGATACTTCGGCCTCCGGCACACTCAATGATCCGGGACTGCCAGGGGGTGGGCCCTTCGCTATGACCGCGATCACCGATGGTTTATCCAACACTTTGTTTATGTCCGAATGCGGCGGCAAGCCGGTCGGTTACAATCATAGCCGGCAGATTTACAAATCGGAGGTGAATGGATTGTCGGTCGACGGCAGTATTGAACCGGTTAGCAGCGGAGGCGGCGCCTGGGGGGATATGTTCACCTACTCAGCTATTGCCGGAGCTCAATGCAACAATAGCGGGCTGCGTTTAGGAAGCTGCATGATCAACTACACCAGCAATAATGAGATCTATTCCTGGCATACCGGCGGAGCGAACGCTCTTTTTGGCGATGGCTCGGTTCATTTCCTGTCCGAGTCTACCGCAGCCGCCGTCATCATTGCACTCGTCACTAGAGCCGGGGGGGAAACTATTGCGGACAACTATTAAGGCCATGGTTTAAGTGCGGGGAACTCGCTCTCCCCCGCTCGGCGTTCGACTTTAGGCAACCGCTGTTGGGAATACTGCATGAAACGTCTTTTGCCGGCCTTCGGCCTGTTGCCGATTTGGGGGTTAGTTGTACTCCTCGACGGTTCTCGACCTCGCCCCGTTCCCCCTTCGATCGAAGAACTCGCGAAGGTTCGAATTCCAGAAGATTGGACGATCGCGTTTCCCCCTCGAGATCCGGTCCTCGCCCGTCGGGAGTTGACACCGCTCCTGAACAAATATTGCCTCGACTGTCACTCCGGAGAGACCCCGGCCGGCGAAATCTCTCTGGAATCCATGCAGAAAGGAGCGCAGCGCTCCGAGGGCTGGACGAAAGCGGCAACCGAAGTTCGACTTCGCACGATGCCACCCCCGGATCAACCGCAACCGGATCGTTCGGAACGCGAGACGCTCGGCCGGAATTTTGAAATTCTGGCGGCGGATAGTTCCCCGCTTTCCGTGAGACGCTTTGCGATCCGACGGCTGAATCGAACCGAATACGCGAATACCATTCGCGATCTTTTTGGTTTGGATTTTGCCGGGGGATCGAAATTTCCCGCCGACGATGTCGGTTACGATTTCGATAACATTGCCGATCTTCTCACCTTGTCCCCGCTTTTGATCGAACGGTATTGCGAGGCGGCCGAGGAAATCGTGGACGCGGTTTTCCGATCCGAGACCGCTAAAGAGAAAATACTGAACCCGGCCCCCGACCCCGCGTTTCTCGCCGACAAAAGACAATTCCAAGCCCCCGTTCGGGAGACGGCGGTCAAGCGATTGGTGTTATCGGCGCACGATCTTCCCCCGCTCGATCCGAAAGAGGTCGAACGGCAGCGGGCCTACGAAATTTTTCGATCCTTCGGCGACCGAGCCTATCGGCGACCCATTTTGCACTCGGAAATCACGCGCTTACTGGCGTTCGTGGAATCGGCGCAACGCCATCACGAGGGTTTCGAGAGTGGGATTCGAATGGGTTTAAAAGCGATGCTCTGTTCGCCGAACTTTCTGTTCCACTTCGATCGAGAAGAATTTCTTAGGGCCGGGGCGCCGCGCACCGATTTTGCCCTCGCTTCCCGGCTTTCGTACTTTCTTTGGAGCAGTCTGCCCGATGCGGAGTTGTTCGAACTCGCCGCCCGCGGGGAGTTGCACCAGCCGGATCAATTGACGATTCAGGTCCAACGCATGCTCCGCGACGACAAAGCCCGCGCCTTGGCGACCGATTTCGGTCTGCAGTGGCTGAGAGTCCGCGGAGTACGAACGCTCCACCCCGATCTCCATCTCTCCCCGGATTTCGATGAAGAGTTACGTCAGGCAATGGTTCAAGAGACGGAACTTTTTCTCGATGCCCTCTTTCGCCAAGAGGGCCGACTCCTGGATCTGCTGGATTCCGACTATACCTTCGTCAACGAACGCCTGGCCCGCCACTACGGCATTCCCGGGGTCCGCGGGAGGGAATTTCGCAAGGTCTCCCTCAAGGGGATTCCTCGCGGCGGAATTCTCACCCAAGCAAGCGTGCTGACGGCCACCTCCTCCCCCGCTCGTTCTTCGCCGGTGCAGCGCGGCCGCTGGATCCTCGAAGTGATTTTGGGAGGTTCACCAGGGTCGCCGCCGCCCGGAGCGGATAGTCTCTCCTCGAATCTCTCCTCGCAACCCGTTCTAACGGCCCGCCAACGACTCGAGCAGCACCGGCGTAGCCCGCAGTGTGCCTCGTGTCATAAAAAGTTGGATCCCTGGGGATTGGGGCTGGAAAGTTTCGATGCACTGGGAGCCTGGCGGGACGGCGACGCGACCGGTCTCATCGAGGCCTCGGGACGGGGGCTGCCGGAAGAGTCGTTCCGCAATCCGGCCGAGTTGAAAGCACGGCTCCAAACGCATGCGGAGAGTTTGATTCATACTTTGACCGAAAAGTTGGCGATTTATGCTCTGGGGCGCGGCTTGACGGCCTCAGACCGATTGATTCTCCGTGAAATATCCAGCCGCGTTTCGCAACAGGATCCCCGTTTTTCCCGTCTCGTTCAATACCTCGTCCATAGTGAATTATTTCAAGAGGCGACCCGGCCTGGAGATCAACCATGAAAGACCCTCGATTCTTAAACCGTCGCACCTTTCTGCGCGGTCTGGGTACCGCGATCGCTCTTCCGGGGCTCGAAGCGATGCAAGCTTCCGGAACCTGCCGAGCGAATCCCACCGCGGACAAAGTTCCTTTGCGGCTGGCTTATATTTACGTGCCCAACGGCGTTCACATGCCGTCTTGGACTCCCCAGGCGACGGGAGCCGATTTTGCATGGCCTCCCCTGCTTCGTCCGCTGCAATCGCTGCGCGAAGAACTCACGATCCTGAGCGGGCTCGCGCTCGATCCCGCGCGGGCTCATGGGGATGGGGGGGGCGACCACGCGCGGGCCATGGCCTCCTTTTTGACTTGTCAACATCCGCGAAAAACGAATGGGACCGATCTGAAAGCGGGCCTCTCCGCAGATCAGATCGCGGCGCAAGCTCTCGGACGTCGAACGCGATTCGCTTCTCTGGAAATCGGCTGCGAAGGCGGACGCGATTCGGGGGTATGCGATCACGGCTACAGTTGTGCCTACCAGACCCACCTGGCCTGGAGCCGGGAGAATACTCCGGTACCCCAAGAAATCGATCCGCGTTTACTTTTCGAACGGCTGTTCGGTACCGGCGGCGCGGCCAAAACTTCGACGGAGGAGCGGGAACGGCGCAGCCTTCTGGATTTCGTAACGGAAGACGCTCGCCAGTTGCGAGATAAAGTGGGAAGCTCGGACAAACAGCGAATCGAAGAATATCTCACGGGAATTCGTGAACTTGAATTGCGAATCACCCGCGCCCAGCCTGTAGCCGAAGTGGGACCGTCCCGACTCTCGCGTCCGGTCGGTATTCCGGGCGATTACGGGGAGTACTTACGGGTCATGGCCGACCTACTCGTGCTCGCCTTTCAAACCGATTCGACGCGGATCGCGACCTTCGCGTTCGGCAATGATGGGGGTAACCGAAGCTATCCCGCCTTAAAGATTTCCGAGGGTCACCACGATTTGTCCCATCACGGCGGCGATCCGGCGAAATTAAGCAAAATCCAGGCGATTAATGTGTTCCACCTGGAACAATTGGCTTACCTACTGAAGAAGCTCCAAGCGACTAAAGAAGGGGAGGGTACCCTCCTCGATAATTGCATGATCGTTTACGGGAGTGGAATTTCCGATGGAGACGCCCACAGCCACGACAATCTGCCCATTCTCCTGGCCGGTCGCGGCCGAGGGACTCTGAAACCCGGAAAACATCTCCGTTGTAGCCGCGAAACGCCGCTCGCCAATCTGCATCGCGCGCTCTTGGATCGTCTGGGAGTTTCGGTCACGAGCTTTGGCGATTCGACGGGTTCATTATCGGAACTCGGAACTTTGGACCCGTGATCTCATACAGAAGGACAGTAATGCGGTTTTTTCAAGAGTGTCAACTTGCAGAAATGAGTTGCGAGCTCGAACGCAATCACGGGCTCACAGTTGCGATTTGTCTAGTCAAATGCTTGCATAGTTGGCCGATTTTGATTTTCTTTCTGTGCACGTTGCGCGTGTCGGACTATGTGACCGGAGCGCGCAAAGTGGATTGTGGAATGACGCTCAATCGTCGATGTTCGCTTGCTCGTTGGTATTTGAGTGACTACAATCTGAAAAATTGCGTTTGCGCTCCGCCAAATAGCGAGACACCGCTGTAATGTATATGGTTCTCGATCAAGTCGCGGTGCGTCTGGCTAGTAAGAAATATGTTCGGCGGGGAAGGGTTTTGAGATGAGAAAGGCTGTAGTCGGACTACTGACTTTAGCGATTTTACTATCGTTTCTTTTCTTGGCGCATGGAATTTCGACAGGTATCGCTGTTCCGTATCATCACCCGACGCCTGAGCAAACCGCTTACGAAAGCTACCATGGGAGTATCAGTAACTACCTGTACGTTTCTGCAGCCGCGACTTGGCTGGCTACGGTCGTTGCGGTATTGGCGGCTGGGGTTGCCGCCGGTGTCGCTAAGCTGAAATAGCTTTTGACGAAGTCTAGCCGTCGCGTTGAGACATTTTTTGCGTTATGGACTATGCTGGCAGCTAAGAGAGGGACGACACGCCACTTGACGTTTGCGTGACTGCCCCGAGCTATGTGACCTACTCGCGAAGCATTTGATTGAATTCTGCCTCGATAACCCTCTATTTTTCATGAAATTGCGGTACAACGATCCGATGTACGAGTGCCAGCGTCTCCTGTCGACGTTGAAGCCCGCATTGGCATAATAACTATTAAATGTATGCGTTGGTTTTGGTTAGTAGAAAAAAAGATTGCCTCGGAAGAAATGATAGGGTTATCTGACGAATAGCTTGTCATGAAACTATCAGATACATCTGAACCCAACGAAACCTCGACGCAGAAATCGAGATGGTGGGATTATCTACTCAGATCACTCTATCTCTTTTGGCTTGTTTTTGGTTTCCTGCTGATTTCGCCAGCAATCTTCGGTGCTATCCGGGTGATCGGCATTTTTCAGCAACTCCGTACTGAATCCTACGTACAAACAAATGGCACTATCGTCTCAAACGAGTTGAAGGAATTGGAGAACGTCGAAGGTGATAATACTCATGAATTAATAGTCAAATACGACTACTTGGTCGATGGATTCAACTACTCTGGTGTACGAATTCGCTACCCCAACTTGGGTAGCACGTTTTCGGATCATTGGCCAAGACGCTGGGCCAGAGAATTCAAACTAGGTGCGAATGTACCTGTTTACTACAATCCAGAAAATCCAGAACAGAGCGTGTTGCACAGAGCAGTTTTGTCAATTGATTTTGCTGAACTTTGGTTTTTCGTCGCATTCTATCCTTTGATCTTAACGCGGGCAATGCCCGCAACCCTAGGTATTAACGAACATGGCGTCGGTTTATCCAATGGAAGTAACCACACAACCGTTGGAGACTCGACGCCATGCCGACGATCAACTCATTTACGAAGAAGTTCGCCGATTCCATTCTATCCGTTCTGGAATGTCACGACCGCGTGATTTTCAAAGGATATCTTCCCTTTTTCAAGAATGGAGATCTCCACCGTCTCTGCGATAGCGGACTGGGCATGCGTCGCAAAGACTTCGTTCCCTTCCTGGAAGGTCTGTCCGAAGAACTGGTGGAACATGGCAAACGAGTCGCCGCCGAAGCCGGTGCTCCTTATCGGTTTCTCCAAGGGGAGCACACCAAAGAGCAGATCATCCGCGAGGAGATTGCCAAACGCAGTCTAAAGGAAGGACTGGTCGCCGTGCTGTGCTGCATGGAAACCTGTCGCGGCGTCAAGCTGCGTCCCGGCAAGGATCGACCGGAATTGTACTTCACGTCTCGCCCGCAACGCGTCGTCTATTTCTATTCTCTCGATCCCGAGTTCGGACTGATCCATGTCCGCATCCAAACCTTCTTTCCTTACAGCGTCCAAGTCTACGTCAACGGTCACGACTGGCTGGCCCGCCAGATGAACGAAAAGCAGATCGGCTTCCTTCAAAGCGATAATGCCTTCGTTCAACTCGACAATCCCGAAGCCGCTCAACGCCTGGCCGATCGCTTTGCCCATTTGAATTGGATCAAAATTCTCGACCGTTGGGTCCGCCGGGCCAATCCGCTATTGAAAAAAGACTGGCTGAACCGCTGCCAATACTACTGGGTGATCGATCAAGCCGAGTACAGCACGGACGTTTTGTTCCGAAGTCGTGAAGACTTACAAGCTCTTTACCCGCGTCTGGTCGATCACTCGATTCAACAGTTCTCTGCCGACGACCTTATGAAATTCCTGGGACGCAAGCTCTATCCTCAATTCGACGGAGAAATTCTTACTCTGGGCCGCAAGAAACGGGCACCGGGCACACGCGTCAAGCACCGCATGAAAGGCAATTGGCTGAAAATGTACGACAAATTCGAACGGATTCTCCGCATTGAAACAGTAATCAACCAGCCAGGCGAGTTCCACGTCCGCCGTCGATGCATCCGCAAAGGGGTCGAAAAAATGGCCTGGTGCCCCATGAACAAAGGCGTGTCTAATTTCTATCGCTACCTCGAAGTCGCCCGCGCTTCGAATCGACGCTATCTCGAGGCTTTGGCCGTTGTGGACGCTCCTTCGGTCACCGTGCGTCAACTCGACCAACTGAGTCAACCCGTCTCTCTGGGTAACCGGAAGCGACGCGGCTTGAACTTGATGCACGCCGAAGAACAGAAGCTATTCCTGGCTGTCTTATGCGGCGATAATCGCATCAATGGGTTTCGCAACCACGACATCCTGAAAGCGTTGAACGAGCCCGCCCGGGATGCCGCTGAACGGCGTCGGCAAACGCAACGAGTCTCGCGACAATTGGGAAGGTTGCGCGCTCATGGATTGATTCGGAAAGTCCCGCGGGCGCATCGCTATCATGTGACGGATAAAGGCAATGCGGTGATGGCGGCGGCCGTTCGTATCCGCATCAAAGAGTTCCCGAAAGAACTCAAAACCGCGATTTAATAAAATACACAAAAAGTTTGCGCAAAAAGCGCAAAAGATAAGAAGAAAGACTCTAATGGGTTTGGGTGTATTTATCTGCGTTTATGCAGGTATCTTTGGAAAGGATGAGCCTTCATTGGAAGGATTGAAGGTTATCGGTTCCGGTGAAAAGTATTCCATCTACTTCACCAATGTCCCTCTTTGGTTATCGTTCGTCAATCGAGTCTTTTTGATCCTTGCATTGGAAGCCTTGTTGACTTCGATTTTCGGCAGCGGCTTTTTGCAGTTGGCCGACAATAAATCCTTCGTGTTGTGTTGCTGGATAATCGGTCCCCCAGTAGCGATTCTAGTTAGTTTGTACCTTTCTCCATCGCGTCTGGTAGTCGACTTAGAACGAAAAACTCTGTGCGTTCTTAATAAATATAGCTCATACGAAACGATTCCTCTTTCTTGGTGCCGAAGCATTGACGTACTCGACGAAAGCATAATCAAGTCGGACAGGAGTGACGACGAAAACATCTTTCGATACATAATTAACCTGACTTGGCACGATCGCGACGGTACGTCTTGCAAATTGAATTTGAAAGTTTACACTGATTCGGCACTCGCCCAAGCGATATGTGAGGAACTAAAGGCAATGATTCCGATGACGTGAAAGCTATTCTGATAATAGGAACTCTTAATGTGCAATGACCATAATCGAAATTCTAGATTTGCTTTGAAAGAAGGAGCTAACTATTCCCAATAGTTGCATTCCGCCACATCTCCATAATCCTCATGACAGGTTGCTATCTTTTTCTACGCAGGTCCGACACGCCGCGTTAGTTTGGACCACGAACCTTGTTAAACAACGGTATTGGCGCGGTCTTTTATTGCTTCAATCAAAGAAGACATTCCAAAACCATCCATTTGGATCGATGAAGACGACGAACAATATTGGCAACCATCCTAGGGAGATTAGGCCTGCCTGTCGAAAGCTTATGGTCTTTGCCGCGAGGGCAATAGCGCAAGCGATTGACCAAATTAAAAATGCAAGAGGAATGATAAAGATCAGACCGATCGCGAGAATATGGTCGTGCATCCCGTTCGACAAGTGAGCAATAAACCGATCCCCTTTAGCGACTGGCGAACGGCCAATGATCCACCAAATGCGAAAGCAAAAGCAATAAAACAGTGCAACCCATCCTGTCGCCAACAGGGGCGCCACAATCAAAATGCATGCCATAAGGGGCCCGTTCGACTTCACGAACGCTACTCCGGCTGCCATCAGAGAGCTTCGTCGAGACATTTCATTACTCATAAAATCTCCTCGAAACCCTATTATATTTCGCTTCAGGTGATGTTACCCGCTCAGTTCCGACACGCCGGATGGAGTTTTGGTGACTGCCATTTTCGATGCGACCGGTATATCCAATTGAAGTTATTCGAAGGGCGATAACAGACTTCGAGAAGTCAGCCTCCCTGACATTCTCCCCATACACGCTCGAAACGCCCTTTCGCCAAAGCTTTGGCATCGGCATAAAAAGTCAATTCGCCTCCGTCCCCCCAAACCATTTTTGAGTAGTTGTCAGTGCCGATTTGCACCAACATTGCTAGTCCTTTTTCCAAGACTTCCTGAGGGAAATCCTGTTGGAAGAGCGCGTAGCCACCCAGCTGATGATGGCTTGCAAATATATCACTGTTTTTCAACCAATAGCCCATTTGAAGTGAACGAAAATCTGATTGCATAACATCGAATCGGTCGTAAAGCTCTTCCGTCCATCCCAGTGCCGCCAAAGGCGGTTCGACTCGGTGATTGGGTAGAGACAAAACCGGAGTGGGTAATACGGCTGCTGATTTGAAGAAATTAACTGTTTTTGGTGTCTTCCGGCGTTCTAATTTTACCTTTTTTGGCGTGTGCAGGATGACTGTCCACCCAATTTGTTCTGCTCCAACTTCCGTAGGTGTTTTTGGATCGAATTCTCCTTCCTCTAGCCAACCCCACACGGAGAATATTGAGAGTAGACCATCTATGGGTAATCCTTTGATCGGCGTTCCGAGCTTGGTTATCTCCGAGAGATTAATTTGAGCCAAAAACGCAAGCGGCTTGCCGTTTGTGTAGACCGGCCATTCGACATTTGCAGGCAAATCGGGTTGACCCCCAATTTTGCTTGCCGCAATAGGGATCTTCGCCTCAGTCGATTTTGTTGTCCTAAGAAGAATAGCGGGACGTGATACCTTGCGGATCTCTTTTCGAAATTGCTTGAGATCGTGGATTTCGATCATCCTATCGAGTAGCTTCGTCTCGTCATAAGGCTGACCAGCAAGTTCGATCTTCAGCCGAGCACCCTTATCCAGTTTATTCCACACAATCGAATAAGCCTCGTCGATTAATGATTTAATGAATTCAACTGGCAAATCAGCATGCAAGGAAACTTCCATGTAAATATGCCCGTCGCGCTCTTCCCAAGCTGATTTTTTCAACGCCGGGTATACTTTTCGATGCTCTTTAAATCGATCTGCCAAGACGGGCATCCGGACGTATGGCTCATCTGCTATTTCAAAGAACATTCCCCACAAGCCACCTGGTAGTTGGACCGAAGGAAATTCATGGACATCGAAGTTGCTTTGGCTGGGGCTTTGACGTGCTCCTTTTTTTGCTATCGCGTACTCTGCCAGCTTTCGGATTGTCTGCTTAAAGGTAGGCATGAATGAAATTCCTGTGTTGAAACAAGAAGTGCAGTAAACCGTAGATTGAACCTCCCCATTTTGCGTGGACACGGAGTTAAGCTACTTTTACTGCCCTCTCATATTGGTCTGGGGAAACGTATCCCAGACTCGAATGTCTTCTAATCCGATTGTAGAACACTTCGATGTATTCGAAGATGCTTCTTTTTGCTTCCTCCCGGGTCTTGTACTCCATCCGGTGACACAGTTCTTTCTTTAAACTGGCAAAGAAGCTCTCCATCGGAGCGTTGTCCCAACAGTCGGCTCTACAACTCATGCTGCAGCGGATGCCCTTCTTCTCCAGCAATCTTTGGTAGTGCTCGCTGGCATACTGACTACCTCGGTCCGAGTGAGCCAGCAAACCTTCCGCCGGATATCTCGTCTCGACGGCCATGGCTAAGGCATCGACCACCAACCGGCTTTCCATCGTCCGATCCATCGACCTACCGACGATCCGACGCGAGTAAAGATCCTCGACCACGGCCAGGTAAAGCCAGCCCTCTTTCGTCGGTATGTAAGTGATGTCGGCCGTCCACAAACGATCCGGTGCATCCGCCGAATCGAACCGTCGATTCAATTCGTTCCCGGCCACCGGCAGCGAATGATTGCTATCGGTCGTTCGAACGAACCGACGAGGCATCGAAGCTCGAATTCCCGCTGTTTTCATCACCTTAGCCACCGTATTTCGACAGCACTTATAGCCTCGGGCCTGCAATTCCGCATGCATCCGAGGGCTGCCATAACGCTCTTTCATCTCGGCATGAATCGTCCGAATCTCCGTCAACAGCCGGGGACTCGCTTCGCATCGCCCATTCAGCCTCAGACGCTTTCGAAACTGATAGTAGCCCGAAGTTGAAACCCCCAGCACCGAGCACATCCGCTTCACTGGCCAAGTACTCGCATGAGCTTCGATGAACTCATACTTCAGACCGAATCCTGCGCAAAGAAGCTGACCGCTTTTTTTAGAATGTCCCGCTCCATACGCAATCGATCGTTCTCAACCCGGAGACGAGCTAGTGTAGTGTCCCAGAAATAGCGTTACTTTTAGCTCCTTTTTGCGGTTTACTCTATAGAGGAGGAGAAAACCCATGAAAGTCGCGCTGCCAATCTTACTTTCTGACGAGGAACGACAAACTTTGACTTCTTGGTCTCGGGGACGAAGTACTCCCGCTCGGCTGGTCCTGCGGGCGAAGATCATACTCGCAGCGGCCGCGGGTGTACGGAACAAGGACATTGCTGAGGAATGCGGCACGTCGAAGCCCACGGTGGCGCGCTGGCGGACCCGATTTGCGAAGCTGCGTTTGGCGGGTATCGAACGGGACGCTTCGCGGCCGGGTCGAACGCCAGCGATCAGCCGGAAAGTCGTCGAAGAAATTCTCCGCAAGACCACTCAGGAGAAACCATCCGGTGCGACTCATTGGAGCACACGAACGATGGCCCAAGAGGTAGGAGTGAGCAAAGCCACCGTGCAGCGGGTCTGGTCGTCCCACGGTCTGAAGCCTCATTTGCATAAGACCTTCAAGGTATCGAATGATCCTCAATTCGCCGAGAAACTGTGGGATGTAGTGGGCTTGTACTTGAACCCTCCCGAGCACGCCCTGGTGCTCAGTTGCGATGAGAAGAGTCAGATACAAGCCCTTGATCGCACGCAAAAAGCTTGCCCATGGTACCCGGCCGTTGCGGCACTCTGACTCACGATTACATGCGTCATGGCACCACCACTCTGTTCGCGGCTTTGAACGTGGCCGAGGGAATTGTGATTGGCGAGTGCATGCCGCGACATCGACACCAGGAATGGATCAAGTTTCTCAAACGGATCGAGACGGCCACCGATCCGTCCTTGGATTTGCATTTGATCGTGGATAACTACGCTACGCATAAGCATCCCAAAGTTAAGCGTTGGCTAGCCCGGCATCCTCGATTCCACATGCATTTCATCCCCACGAGTAGTTCCTGGATGAATCTGGTGGAGCGTTGGTTTCGCGACTTGACGGACAAACGACTGCGTCGAGGGACATTTCGAAGCGTGCCGCAATTAATCCAGGCGATTGAAGGCTACATCGATCATCACAACAACACAGGAAAGGGATTCCAGTGGACCGCCAAAGCCGAGGCTATTCTGGAGAAAGTCCGCCGGGCGAGGGCTACCTTGGATAAAACACATTCTGTGTGAGACACTACACTAGTTCATTATCCAGCACACCCCGAACGCCGTTGCCGGGAAAGGCCTTCTCGCCGAGCTTGGTGAGTTCGTCGATCCACCTCTTTATCGTCTGCGAGGTAACACCCAGCGACCTGGCCGCCTCTGCGGCAGACTGACCTGTTACAGTCACCAACTCTACGGCGGCTTTCTTGTACTCGGCAGAATACCGCTTACGACGACGCTTGACCTTCAACTTCTCCATCCGACACCTCCCAAGTTAGCTTATCAGCTTAACTCGGTGTCCGTTTTTAGTGGGGAAGTCCAAAGTGCCATAACTTATAGTTGCACACACTCCTTACAAGTTGCTGCTAGTTGCGTTACAGATGATTCTTGAATAATTTTCCTCGAGAGGGATGCTCGCATCTTCGAAGTTCATTAACATAGGCTGCGACAATTCTCTCAATTCTCAATCTTTCCACTCGGACGATTTTGCATCTCCGCCAACTCGGCTTCGAGTTCACGGATGCGACTACGTAAGGGTTCGAGGAGCGGTACCAATTGTCGTTCCGAATACCGCTTATGGATATGCTGCTGGCAGTTGATATCCCACGCTTCGAGAGTAAATAAGATTACTCGTTCTACTCTTCCAGGATAATCGCGATCACGAAGCTTCTCCAGAAGGTTTGGATCATCCTCGATTACTCGCGCGGTTCCCCACAGTTTCACTCTTTGGCTGTTCGTATAGTCCATAAGGAAAATAAATGCTTTCGGATTCTCCGTAAGGTCGCCAAGAGTGATGTACTGGCGGTTGCCGCCAAAATCGGCGAAACCGAGTGTCTTTTCGTTTATCACCTTCAGAAATCCCGGCGGTCCACCCCGGTACTGAATGTAAGGCTGCCCTTCGGAGTTCGCGGTTGCGAGGTAGAACATATCCAAGTCCGCCAGGAATTCCGCGAGTTCAGGAGTAACCGTCGTTTGCCAGCCTCCTTCCCGCTCCATCCGAGCATAGCTACGCCGGGATCCTTTCTGCTCCTGGATCGCCTTGACTGCCGGAGTGAAAGCGATGTCGCTGGGAAATTTTCGCATGAGCCAACCCATTCTTTCTGGAATATACCTCTGATTTCCTAATCCAAATCGGCATCGGGTATCCCGGACTTTCGGATCGGTTCACCGATACCCGTAACCACGCTCCGGGCCGGTGGATCACTGGCAGGAAATGACTCATCCGATGCTAACTGGACCTGATCCTGGGAATCTGGCTGGGGGAGATCATCGATGATATTCATTGAATCACTTAGTTGAACTCCCATCACTGTAAGTGAAATCCGTATCGGACAAATGTCCGGCGAGGAACCAAACCTGGCTCTCATTCGTGCGTATCACGTCACTTACAATCAAATCATTTGTTCCGTCATCGCCGGCTTCGGTTGCGCGCTTAGCCATCGCACGTGCTTCCTTGAGCAAGATTTCGTGGGCATGAAGTAGCCGCGAAATTTGAGCGATGGCCTCCTCGCGTCCCTTTGGTGGGCGCGGAATAAAGGTGATCTCGGCCACATCGGCGCCCATCGCGAGGCTAATTCCCCCGAGCTTCATGATCCGCTCGGCAATTTCGTCGATCAGTTCATTCTGCTCTTCCGCATGCTTGTCGAAGAGCAAATGGAGTTGATAAAAAGTGGCACCCGACGCCTGCCAGTGATGCTTCTTGTATAAGTCGCGGAGAGTGATCGTATCTGCCAGTAACTGGTTCAGGTTGGTCACACCCTCTTTACGAGAACTTTCCGCCAGGGCGATCGGTATTGGTATCACCGAACCGAAAGCCTGAATTTCATGAGAATGCTGTGCATTTGGAGGCATGCCCGTTCGAACGGTCTTTGCCATAGTGGTCATCGTCATAACGCTCTCCTACTTGAGTTCAGAAATTACAATCGATCTATTTAAAATTTTCCCGTATAGATCCTGGGTAAATCAGCCTGGGAATCAATACTTTCCGATCGCCACTTTTACCTGCTCGCTCATCCACTTCCAGACCTCTTGATCAGCCTTTTTGACTCATTACAATGCCAGCGCAAATCAACATTCTCAGCGGAAACATTTCTGAAAATGTTTGCAATTCATACCTCGGTCAAACCGCCATCGACGACGAGTTCAGATGCCTGAACATAACTACTCTCGGAAGAGGCGAGAAAAGCTACGGCACTCGCGATCTCATGAGTAGTGCCGACCCGGCCGAGTGGAATTTGGGGAATGACCGGCTCTAACGACTCAAGCGTAATGCCTGCCAGGTCGTAGCCAGGAGTCGGTATGTAACCTGGGCTGACGATGTTAAATCGAATGCCTTTTGCTTTTAAGTCAACGGACCACGTGCGGACGAAAGACCGCAGAGCCGCTTTTGTCGCCGCATACACACCGAAGGCAGGCATCCCCTTTACGCCCGCGATGGATCCGATGATTACCACCGAAGCCCCATTCGGCAGCAAGGGTAAGGCCTTCTGGACAGTGAAGACTGTTCCTTTAATATTGACGGCAAAGGTGGCATCGAGGTGTTCTTCAGTGTAGGAACCAAAAGGCACAAATTTTCCAGAACCTGCGTTGGCGACGACGACGTCCAGTCTGCCCGACGTTTCTTGGATTTGCGCGAACAACCGGTCCAGATCGGCAGGTTTCGTAACGTCACCTTGGATTCCAATTACGTTCGTGCCGATCTCTTTGATAGCCTCGTCGAGTTCAGCCTGACGGCCGCCGGTGATGAATACGGAAGCCCCTTCCGAAGCCAAAAGTCTCGCCATGGTAAGGCCGATGCCGCTGTTACCACCGGCGACGAGCATGAATTTTCTTTCAAAGCGATTGCTCATAAAGCTTTCTTTCAGGTTGTCCTTGACGAGGAATTCTCGTTTTTCGATGCGATACTCCCCAATCCAATCCCTGTTAGGCAATCACACCGCCCCCATCCACACGGACGGTCGATCCCGTCGCAAAGGATGTCGTCATCAGAAACAGAACAGCATTTGCGATGTCTTCTGGTCGGCCGATTTTGCGGACCGGCAGCTTAGAGGCCGTAGTCTCAAAGAGGGTTTTACGCTTCTCCGGAGATAGGTCGTCCCAGAGCGGCGACTCGATTAATCCCGGGGAAACGGAATTAACACGAATGGGAGCAAATTCCAAAGCCAGACCGCGAGCGAGAGATTCTAAAGCCGCGTTGATGGCTCCTTGTAGTACGGATGTTGCTGAGGGCCGCTCACTCAGGAATCCGGAGATGAAAGTCAACGAGCCGCGGTCGCAGAAGCGGGCAACCCGAGCGACGCGATAAGCTCCCCAGAACTTGCTCGCGACGGAAGCTTCAGCATCGGCAAGACTCAAGCTACCTATCGGACCGCTCTTCGTTTGAGCAGCAGAGATCAATATGTGATCCCAGGGTTGTTCTCGTTGAAAGTAACTTTCGAGGAAATTGTTGTCACCCGTGTCGAGGATAACCGTTTGGGGAGCATTATCTAGTTTTGCGGCCGCAGCATCGAGCTTGTCTTGGTTGCGAGAGGCGATGGTAACGGAAGCTCCCGCCTTTACGGCTGCCTCAGCTGTCGCCAACCCAATTCCCGAACTACCGCCGATTATTAGAACGCGCTGCCCATTTAGAGATTTCATCATTGTGGCTCTCCTGGCTTGTCTAGATACCTTCGCGAATGGTGAGCGGACTTTGGAGTGCGAATCGGGCGATCTCGTCTTTTCGCATGAAAACGACCCCGGGATGTCTTTGGGCATATTCGATAAATTCTTCCAGAACATGGGTGCGCGATGGACGGCCCGCTATGCGGTCGTGTGCGCTAACCGACATCATTCGACGTCGTTTCGCCGATTCGGAGTAGAGCATATCGAACTCTCTCTTTAGATCGCCGGCAAAGTCCAGCGTGCTGAAATAGCGGCCTTCGAAGTTCACGATGTCGTTCATGTGCAATGTGTAGGGTATAACCGCGAAGGGCTTACCCTTCACATCAATTAGAAACGGCTCATCCCGACTTACATCGTCGATGTAATAGAGGAATCCAAGTTCCTGAAGGAGTTCGAGAGTATGCGGTGTTCCCCGGAGCCAGAATGCATTGAACCCGACAGGTCTGGTTCCCGTAGCTCGTTCAATGCTTGTAATGCTCTGCTTATATGACTCGCGTTCCTGATCGGGAGTCATAGAATATTGCGGCGTCCAGGTTTGCCCGTGCCCTGAGGCTTCGTGACCACGTTGCACAATCTCTTTGGCTAGCTGGGGATGAAGGTCGACCGCCGCCCCCACCATGTGAGAAGTGACTTTCACTTTTCGACGTTCGAACATATCCAGCAGCCGGGGAAGTCCTTCTTTGAAACCGTATTCGTACCACTTGGTAACCGGCAGATCCAAATATTTCGGGTCGATCTTAGGCATGGGACTTTCGGCACCACTTGCGGGCTGCGCGCCGCTTTCCATCTGCATCGAGACGGAAATCACTAGGCGAGCGTTATCGGGCCAGAATTTTCCTGCGACCTGTTCTTCTGTCCTAAATGCTTGTCCGGGCAGAGTCTCAGGAGCGGCCACACCTGCAACGAGTGCGGAAGTGGCGCTTGTTTTTAAGAATTTACGACGGTTCATAGAGGATCACCCATTGTTAGAATTAGCACCGCAATGCATCAGCGGATCGAACTTAATCGCGACGGTACGCCTCGAACGATTACACCAGTTGTTACTTCTTGGTTACATGCTTGCCGAGGAACTCCTTCATCAGCCCCGCGATTTCTTCGCCGTTAGTTTCCAGGGCGAAGTGCCCGGCATCGAGAAGGTGGTAATGCAGTGTCTTCAAGTCGCGTTTGTAAGGCTCGGCACCGGCTGACGGAAAAATCTGGTCATTTTTTCCCCAGGCGATCAACATCGGCGGTTGGTACTTGCGGAAATACTCCTGCCAGGAGGGGTAGAGTGGCGGGTTGCTGCCATAATCGAGTAATAAGTCGAGTTGGATCTCATCGTTTCCCGGGCGGTCCATGAGAAACTGATCGTGGTCGGGACCATCCGGGCTGACGAGGTCAGGGTTCTTCACACCGTGGGTATACTGCCACTTGGTGGCGTCATATTTGGTCACGAAGCGAAGTGCGTCCCGCTTTTCCTTGCTCTTCGGATCTTTCCAGTACGCTTTTATCGGCTTCCAGAAATCATTATCGAGCCCTTCGTCATATGCGTTGCCGTTCTGGACTACGATCGCAGTGATTCGATCCGGATGTTTGACTGCCAGGCGGTAACCGACGGGCGCGCCGTAGTCCTGCACGTAAATGGCATACTTACGTAGTCCCATCTTTTCGGTGAACTCGTCGATCACTTTTGCCAAGTTGTCGAACGTGTAACTAAACTTGTCGCGCGACGGCATGGAACTGTGGCCATAGCCGGGATAGTCCGGCGCGACGACGTGATATTTGTCAGCCAGTGCAGGTATCAAATTGCGGAACATCTGCGAACTGGTGGGAAAACCATGAAGCAGGAGTAGCGTAGGAGCTTCCTTGGAACCAGCCTCCCGGTAGAAGATGTCCAGATCTCCAACCTTGAGAGTTTTGTAGTGTACTTGAGTAGTTTGTTGAGCGGAAACCGGGTTGTTTGTAAAGACTACCCAGGCGCTAGCCGCGATTAGGAATAAAATTCGCGACGATTTCATTAAACGTTTCATTGATGTACCTCAAAAGAAGAATATTGTGACTGAGTGTTGGCTTAACCTCGTAAGAAGGCGAGCACGTCGGCGTTAACCTGGTCTTTGTGAGTACTGGTGAGACCGTGCGGCGCACCGGGGTAAATTTTCAGAGTGGAACCTTTGACGATTTTGGAGGACAGCAGCGCTGAAGCGGCGATAGGTACTATCTGATCGTCATCGCCGTGAATAATCAGTGTCGGAATGTCGAATTTCTTGAGATCCTCGGTCAAATCGGTCTCGGAAAAGACTTGAATGCAGTCGAAGGCATTCTTGAAACCCGCTTGCATGCCCTGTAACCAGAAGAAGTCGCGAACCCCCTGCGACACTTTGGCTCCTGCTCGATTGGCCCCATAGAAAGGCCCACTGAGATCTTTAAATAATTGGGAGCGGTCCGCGAGAAAATTCTTTCGCAATCCATCGAAGACTTCGATGGGCAACCCCCCGGGATTCGCTTTCGTTTTCAGCATCAAAGGGGGAATTGCCCCAATAAGCACGGCCTTCGAAACACGCTGCGTGCCATGCCGGCCGATATAGCGAGCCACCTCACCGCCACCCGTGGAGTGTCCGATGTGGATGGCGTTTCTGAGATCGAGAGTTTTCACCAACTCCGCGAGATCGTCCGCATAGGTGTCCATATCGTTGCCGTCCCAGGGTTGACTAGATCGGCCATGGCCGCGACGATCGTGTGCAATTACCCGATAGCCATGCTCGGCTAAAAAGTACATTTGATCCTCCCAGGCATCGGCACTCAATGGCCAACCATGGCTGAAAACGACGGCCTGTCCCGAACCCCAATCCTTGAAGTAGATCTTCGTGCCGTCTTTCGTTTTGAACTCACTCATCGCCTAGCTCCCTATTTCTTGCAATGTAGATAGATCCGTATTTTCGATTTCAGGGAGCATGTTGGAGAATTGCGGGTTAAGCCAAGTGCCTTTGGTGAACAGGAAAATCAAACCTTCGGCGGCGGTGGGATGGGTAAAGATCGTCTCGATGATAAAGGTGTAAGGCAAGCTGGCAAGCATAGCCATCTGCATGACGGCCATCATCTCACTCGCTTCCGCGCCGAAAACCGTGAAACCGAGAATTTGATCTTCCGTGCCAATTAAGGCTTTCATGAAACCGCGCGTCTCGGACAGCGTTTGCATTCGGGGAACGGCAGCCATGGAAAGCCGGACAATCCGGTAGGGGATATTTTTTTTCATCGCTTGGGATTCCGTCATTCCGACATGCGCCAACTCCGGATCGGTGAACAAACAATAAGGAATAAGCCGGCCCTTCGTAGTGCGGCTGCCACCCGTGAGGTTACTCAGCACGACCCTATAGTCGTCGTAACCGACGTGAGTGAACTGTGGACTTCCGGCGCAATCGCCCATGGCCCAAACATCGGAGGCACTAGTTTGTAGTTTTTCATTAACCTGGACAAACCCTCGGGAATCCAATTCGATATTCGCCTGAGAGAGATTCAATCGATCCGTGTTAGGACTGCGCCCCGCCGCGATCAGAATATCGGTGGCTTCGACGATTTTCTCAGATGTTTCTGATCGAACTTTGAGTTTCACTTTGGTGCCCGACCTACCTGTCACGCTCATCAATTCAGAGCGAAACATAATATCGATACCCTCGGACTTCATCAGCTCTTTCAGTGCATCCGATACATCTGGATCTTCTCGTTCGAGCAATCGATCACCGCGTTGAAGGATTGTTACCCGGCTGCCGAAGCGCCGCATCGCCTGTGCAAACTCGAGTCCCACGTAGCCGCCGCCCAGAATAACCAGATGCTCCGGCAGGCGTTCCAGATCGAGCGCTTCGACATGCGTCATCGGCTCGGCCAGGGCGAGCCCGGGAACATCTGGAATACTGGCACGAGTACCTACGCACAAAAAAACACGATCGCCCCGCAAGTGACGAGTGCCTCCCGCATTCAAAGCCACCTGGACAGTTTTCGGCTCTGTAAAACTCGCTTCCCCCAGTACGAGTTCCGCGCCCGTAGACTTGAAAGTGGCCAGATGGGTCTCCGTCAGGGCTTCGATCATTTTCCGCTTGCGATGAAGCACACCGGACATATCGACTTTGAAAGATCCGGAAACGACTCCCAGACCCGTGGTGGGATTGACCAGGGCAATCGCTTTGGCACTATGGATGACATTCTTGCTCGGTAGACAGGCCACATTCGGGCAGGAACCACCGATCATGGAACGCTCGACAACTGCGGTTTTCTGCCCCCTCTTCGCCAGCGTCCAGGCCAGGTATTTTCCGGCCTCGCCGCTGCCGATCACAAGATTTTTGTAGCTCTCGATCTTCATTAGAATTTCTCCCTTTCAATCGATGAATTTTCAGATCCGACTCAACGACGCCTCTTCGGACGACGTCCAAAGACGGCAGTCAGCAAAAAATTATTTCATTGAGCTCACAGCTTCGTTTGTCGAAAGGACGGCGTTAGCCAGAAATCTGAAATTGATCATTGCTGCTTGATAGCCATCACCTAACTCCGGATGTCTGGGACCAGCGGTCGCATCTTTAACGACGACGACTTCGAAGCCTTGTTCGAGCAATTCGCGCAGGTGGCTTTCAACGCAGAGATTTGACAGCATTCCCGCGAGAATAATCTTGTTGATACTTCGCTTGCGAAGCTGGAGAACCAAGTCGTTGGTTTGGGGTCCCCAAATTTTGTGGGGACTGACTACCACAGTTTTTCCGTCTTCGATGAACGGCTTAAAACCTGCCAGCCAGTCAGCACCCGAGCCATTAAATCCATTCAGGCTTAATGGATCGGATCGGTAGAACTCTTTGGTTTCCAGCATCATCTTTTCGACTGCACCGCCGAACTGCCAGGCTTGGTCGTGGGGAAACAGAAAGTGAGGGGAGATAAAGACACCGATGTCACGCTCCTTCGCGGCTTGAAAGAGACTTGAGAGATTTTCGATTGTGTTGTTTTCTCTGACGCTTTCCCCCACCAGAGACCAGGAAATCCCGTTCTCGTTCAAAACATCGTTCTGAGGGTCGATGATGACCAGAGCCGTGTCTTTTTTTTGAAATCTCATAACATACATCTTTAATTTTTAAGGTGAAGTTACTCAGTTCGACCATTGGAACCCACGAATTCGCAAGTTAGTGATTTTTCACTGATGTCGATCAAGGAGAAACTTTGATTCTTTCAGTCTGCATTACTAAGCGTAAGAAGCTAACAACAGATTGATTGGATTCCTGAAGAAGCAAATGTGTTTTTAACTTGAATGTAATTTGCCGAGAGGGAAAATGACGCCATTTTCCTGAGCCTAAATAAGAAAACTACTTCGACCGTTCGACATCTCGAAGTGCTTTGTCGATCGTCTCCCATATCTTCACGAATTCCTTCCGTTCGACTTCAGGCAATTTTTCTAATTCTGCTAATTCGCGAATGCCCGAAAGATCGGGATCTTTTTTCCATTGCGTATATACCCGTCGAAGAATTTCGCGACTCTTAGGAGTTCCCGTTGTTGATTTACTCAACGAATCCATCCAATCTTGCAGCCAAAGCCGCGCTAGCTTCCTGCATTTGATTCGCTCAGGTTCTGTAAGAACGGAAGTATCAGAGCCGCGGCCAATGCCTGCAAGCGCTGAAGCATGAATAGCAAAAAGACGTTGGCGTTCATCGAACGATTCGAATAGTTCACAGTTAGCAGCAAAAGCATCGTCGTAGAGTTTAGTCAAGGCATGAGTTCGATTCTGAAACTCGCAAACTCCAATCAGTGCTAATCTTTCATCGTTATCTCGCGGTGCATATTTCCCATTCAAGAACGCCGCTAAATTTGGCAGAATCAAATGTTCCGCTTCTCGGCGGAGCACATGAAAAATCCAGCCGTCCTGGTCACGTATGTTTTTTGATCGCCAGTCGTGGGATGAGATAGCGTCGGCGAGCGTTTTTCTAGCTTCCGCTTGTAGTCCACGTTGATGCAAAGCCATGGCGAGGACGAGTCGGGGGGCGGGACCTAATACGCCAGAGGCGTCGCCTCGCATTGTGCTGATCGCCTGCTCAAAACGCTCTTCTCGATATTCCGCCAAACCCTTGACGAAAAGTAGTGACGCATAAAACTGTTGATATCTTGATCGATCCACTTCTCTTAAGGTCTTATCAATCAAAGCCACAGTTTGTTTCCGCTCCGCTTCTGTACTCTGTAGGAGCAAGCAAGCCCGCGCGGTTCGTTCGGCAGTTACCGAGAAAGAATCATTTCCGAACTTTTCCAAGAGCTCACGCCGGGCACTGCAATATTCGTTTTCTTGCCCGAGAAATAGGCACAATTCCGCGTAACCGTACCAATATTTATGTTCGGACGGGTGGGAGCTCAGTGCCATTTTCCAAGGAGCGGAAGCCTCCTCGAACTTTCCTTGGTGGATAAGGGCTTTGCGCAAACCATCTTGAGCCCACATATCTCCCGGATTAAGTTTAATGGCTCGGCGAAATGCTGACTCGGCGTCGTCCTGTCGCTCTTTTGCCATCAAACTATATCCGAGCACCCTGTAAAGTCCGGATGTTTGGATACCCTGTTGAAAAGCCAGTTGCACTCGTTCTAAAGCTTCATCATGTCGGCCAAGCCGTGATAGGATAGTGGCCAGATTGGTTTGGGCTGAGGCGAACGTTGGGACGCTGTCGACGGCCAAACGAAACTGTGCAACGGCCTCTTCCTTACGTTCAGAGAGTTCGAGGGCGCCAGCGAGTTCGTTGCGTATCACGACCGCACCGGGTCGAATCCCGAGAGCCGCCTGGTAGAATCGTACGGATTCACGAGGATCGCTTTGGAATAACGCCCGTGCGAGCCTAGTGTTAGCCCAAAAGTCACCCGGGTGAGCCTGCTGAACACTTTTCAAGAAAGGAAGGGGGTCTTTACCTGCTTCCCTCATTCGCTGTTCTAATAACAACAAGACCGGTAAAGAGGGATAGGTGTTTGGAGCCGTATCGATCAATTTCGTGAGGGCCGCATCGTCCTTCCATATTCCTGGATCGTTCACGCGAGTTCGCCAACTCGTCAACTCTGGATCGGCCTTCCGGATCACTTCAATCAACCATTCCTTGCGATTGTCATTCTTGATTCGGCATGCGGCCCATTGATCGAGAGCGGCTAACAATAAAGATTTTATTGGGGAAGAACTAATTTGCGAAGCTGCGACGTCGGTATCGACTTCCCCAGGCACCACCAGACCCGCTTGTCGGAATGCATTTTCATAGGCAATGTCCGATGGCTTAAAGTCGAGCGAATCCTCCCTCATCACAAATCCTTCGAGACGAATAGCATCCAGTCGATCAACCAATTCGAGATTGAGTCGTCCACGTTCGAGCCGTTGGATCAACCGAACAGGCGGACGTTCCCCCAACCTGCCTTTCGCTCGCTCCAAAGCCGCTCTTGCCTCGGTCCAGGATGAGTTCTTCAGTAGCTCATTCATCTCGTTCAAGTCGGCTTCTGCAGCTTGATAGGTAGCCGCCCTTTCGGAGAGCATCCAAAGTCCACTGCCTACCAAAAAAAATGTCGACAGTATGCTCAAACCTAAGGCTGCAAACAAAAATGGCCGCCTTCGAACCTTCCTTGCCATCTTCGCTAGCAGACTCTCCGGTCTCGCTGAGATTGCTTCGCCTAAATGGAAGCTGTGAAGGTCTTTCGCTAAAGCACCTGCAGATTCGTATCGTAGCCGAGGTTCCTTTTGCAAGCACTTCAGGCAAATTGTCTCCAGATCGCGAGGAATTTTCGAGTTCAGCCGCGAAGGAGGTATTGGATCTTGAGCGATTACATTCTGGATCGTTTCCGCCACCGACTCTGCTTTGAAAGGCGGTAGACCCGTCAAGAGTTCGTAAAGTATTGCCCCTAAAGCATAAGTGTCGGCCGCGGGGCCCACTGCAAGGGCATTACCAGTGGCCTGCTCCGGGGCCATATAACTAGGTGTCCCTACGGCGATACCGCTCAGAGTCAGACGGGTTTCCCCCTCCAATCGTCGCGCCACACCAAAATCGGCAATTTTGGGAGTGCCATCCTCGGTAAGTAGAACATTAGCCGGCTTGAGATCGCGATGGACGATCCCACTTTCATGAGCAGCCTGCACCGCTTCGGCCAAGGTTTCTACAAGCACTGCGGAAGCACGCGCCGATTGAGGCGTGCCCTCCAGTCTCTGAGCGAGACTGCCCCCCCCAATAAATTCCATTGTGAAGTAAGGCTGCCCTTCCGAATCGCCGACGTCGTAAACCTGAACGATGTTTGCATGGCGCAACCCCGCCACTGCCTCAGCTTCCCGTTGGAAGCGCTCTCGCTCATTGGGAGCTGCGTAAGCTCCCGCTAGTGCCATCTTCAAAGCCACGACTCGGTTGAGGCGTAAGTGCTTGGCCCTGAAAACGATCCCCATGCCACCTCGCCCCAGGATTGCCTCTAGCTCGTAACCAGGAATGTGTGGTAGGGTTTTGGAATTGGAAAGCGCCGTAGGATTTGATGCGGACTCATCAGACGGAGGCGGAAACAAGGCATTTACTTCTGCTTGGACAATGCGTAAGCGCTGCCAGCGTTCCCGAACTTCTGGAAGAAGTTCGGGGCAGTCACTGCAAACCTCTTCTGGAGTTGACAGCGAATCTATCAGAGCATCCATCATTTGCTCTATTCGCTGGTCTTCGAGCATTTAGAATCTCCCAGTAGACGATTGAGCTCATGACCCCCGACATCCACCGGATACCACGCCAATTCAGGAAGCTACGTTTGAGCCTGAATATGGCTTTTCGGGCGAAGGTCACCCAGCGCCTCGGTAAGTAAATGCAAGCTGCGATTTAACCGGCGATTTACCGTCATAGCCGAAACGCCCAAGATCTCCGCGGCTTCCACTTGACTCATTCCCTGAATTTTCACCAAATCGAAAGCTTCCCGTTCATCCTCGGGCAGGTTTTCGATCGCCTTGAGCATCTGTCGGCAATCAGCGGAAAGACCAGAATCGCTATTTGCCAGGGCAGGTAAATTAGCATCCTGAAGTTCCACGGCAGCGGGTTGAATATCTAAGCGTCGAGCCAAATCATTCAGTTCCCAACGCATATGCTGACCGGCTAAAGCGAAAAACAGCCGTACGTTTGAAGGGCGAGATTCCCGCATTGCTTTAAGCAGACGCTCGACCACGGCGCTGAGCAATTCATCCGGTTGGAGATTAAGCGGTGGCCGAGTTAAACGGGGATAACTTCGATAAAGCAGCGATGAGCAGAGTTGATGTAGACGCCGTACTGCCCGATCTAATAGCTCGCGGACAACAGGTTCTGTGGGTGCATCGCCGGCCAGTTTGTCGAGGTAGCGTTGGACAGCAGCGGTAGTACGTTCCTGGTCCATGAAATAGTCTCCAATCGGACTCCTGGAGTTTAGCTGATTGTAGTCCATGGAATTAACTAAAACATGCTTGGTTTAGTTCAAAGCTTGGAAGATTCTCCACTCGATCATAATAAGTCAACAAAAAGTAGGTTATTTTTTGGACAAATGAACCCATTCAGTTTGAAATAAATTGTGTTTCCACGAATCTTCACGATTTGGTTCGTGTCAGTATTTGGAGAAAGAAATAGGATTAGAGTTCATCCTCGACCCACCACAAATCTAGGTCCTATTGTTCCTTTCCAGGTTTGGATATTCACCTTTTTCAAATCCAGAATCCTACTCCACACATTTTTTTTTCCGTGGCACCGCATCCTCACCGGCCGGATTTCCCCCCACGTCTTGATCGAAATTTATCGATTACTTGCTTTTTGTAGAATAAGGTTGAACATCTCGAGCTTGAATTGCCGTACCCGCTTCGGCTATACCCTTCTTTACTCCCGAAATAGTTTCTTCGTAATAAGCCGGACCAGCCTCTACAACCCAATTTTGCAAAGCGTATGATTTTGCAAAACCCTGCTTTTGAAGTCTTCGCTCCGTATCGTACGCCATCAGCATCCCTCGGATTACGGCGGATTCCACGTCTCCGGTTTTCAATCGGTTGTTTCCCTGATCGCGAATCAAAGGAGCAAATGCGACCTTCGTCGCGCCTAGCTTTGCAGCCTCTCGCAGACCCGATATGCCAATTTGCGTCATCTTCTGAAGCGATAGATTGGCCTCGTCCCCAAGACCGATGAGAAGCAATTTTTTCGGTTTGATCGTTTCCGCAGGCGCATCGATAATTAATACTTCCAGGTCGTCTCCAGTAAATTCACCTCGATTCCGAAGTGAGCTTATCAGCCCGCCTAGTCGCTTGTCGAGTTCGACGGGTGCCCCAGTCATCTTTTTGTCCGACTCAGCCGATTTTTTGAAGTAACAAACGATCTGTAAGGGCACTTCGGCATCGTAAGGCCCCTGCATTCGAACTATAATCGACGAATCATGAGGGCCTGCCAGTTTCGTTTCGGCAGGTGCTTGAACTGGATTTTCGGCACTTGCCGACGGAATCGCAACAACGAGCTGGAAAAACGCTAGAGCAAGCAATTTAATCGACTGGTTCATGGAGTATCTCACAGTGTTAGAATTTGTAGGTTAACCAAGTCGTGATGTAATCGACGGGTTTACCAGGTGTGCTTTGTTCAAGAAATGGGCCTGGAAATATGTGAACGTAACTTGTAAGTAATGTCAAATGGGGAGTGGGATTCCAAATGAGCGTTAAAGCGGGGCTCGAACCAATATATCTCGCACGACTCGACTGACCACTCGCCAGTAGGTTGCCGGATAACTGGTAAATGCCATCTTCCAGGCTCTGCCGCCAGAAGAAGTTCCAGTCGGCTGAGAGGCTCAGTTTTTCGGATAATTTAAGGTCGAGTGTGGGATGAAGGTCAATAAGATTCATGGGCCCAAAAGGGCCGGTCAAGTTAAAGTAAGCACCGGCGGGGAAAAGTGGATTGAAAGTCTGTAGATTGCGAGTGAGAGCATTTCGATCGCCACTTGCGATATCGAATCGAACACCGGGAGTAGGCTCCAATGGTAGCTCTTCCAGTTTATAACGAATAGCGTTCGCCGCCGTCCAGGCACTAATTTGTCCTCCATCGAAGGAGCCAAATTGGTAAACGTATTCCAGGTTGTACTCTATGGGTTCTGGTCTCGCCCAAATTCGTGTACCGAATGAATGCCTCAGTTCATAACCTTTCCCTTCATCGTATGTTGCCGTCCTGTTTTCATAACCGAGATAATAAACGTCGAAGTTAATCTTGGAATCATACCCTGTAGGCCGAACACCATAAATACCCCAGAACGAAATTTGTGGATTGGGCTCATCGTCAAAGGTCTGCGCGTTGTTCAATACCGGTTTTCCCCACCATCCATCGACGGACCAATCACCAATTTTTGCTAAAAATCGGGCCGCGTCGAACGAGAGCCTGAGATTCGGTCCCTCTCTTACATCAATGAGTCGACCAGAGCCATATTCGAATTCCTGTCGACCGATCCTCCAAGTGATCGAATCGTCATTGATCAGATTCCATTTCCAGTCAAAAAACGCTTGATGCAAATCGAATTGATTTCGGTCTATATCCGGTCGCGGACCACCGATTCGACCGTCCTCGAATCCACTGATCGACTGGACGAAAATGCGGAAATTCGGCTCGATATGCAAATCTCCGTAGAGCATATACCTCTGCAAGAAATACGTGTTGTTCCCTCGCGCGTTTGATGGAGCAAGCCCATACGAACCGTTGTGGTATGTTTCGAACCACTCTCGAATATCTCCTCCTATGGTCAAATAGTATTCTTCGCGATCGAAGAGCGGAATATATTTCAAAGGGTCCCAGTAGTCCGTTCGCTTTTGAGGCTCTTTGAGATAGCTCCAATCTTCGCTGTACCTAAGAAGCTTGTAGGTCGGTGCTCCTTCCGTTCCCGCTGGAACCGAGCCAGATATTGCTTGCTGACCCGGACCGAAGCGCGTATCCAATCTTTTATCAGTTACTTTATCTTGAGGGTCGGTGGTCGAAGATTTATCAGAACTTAAAGAGGATTCTCGATTTGTAACAACCGGCGATGATTCTGGAGTTTGAGCTACCGTATTTGAACTCGAAATAACTAAGGCGAGCGCGAAAGAGAGAAGCAAGTTTCGTTGAAAAGCATCCAATGGTCTTACCAGTCGGCGCGCTTGCACTTCATCAGTTGCAGGCTGCGCCAAGCCGTATGCAAATCGATATTTTTTTATATTTTTCATACGTTCCACTTGTTTGAGGCCAATAGACTCAAAAAGCCCAGCAAGCACAACCTCTGCCCCAAAACGGATCATCTTTCTCGATCGTAAACGGACCTAACAAACGAGGGAACAGACCTTGTAAGCCCGTCCCATGTGAACACCATCGAGGATGGTGAATTTGCTCATCTATCCAGCCCGCTTTGCTATATTTGCCCCGATAGACGCTTACTGGGGACCAATCTGGGGTAACTGGCAATATTGGGGGAGCATAGGCTGAGTAGGATTCACTTGCATAAACCACCTTCCCTCCCACCACTGTCAGTATCGACTCAATATCTTTAATTTCTTCAGCGGGTACACTAAAGTAGTCGGCGGAAAGTACCGCTAAATCGCCAAGTTGACCTTCTGCCAGTGCACCTTTGTGAGTTTCCTCCGAGGACATCCAAGCAGAACCTTGAGTGTAAAGTCGCAAGGCCATCGCTCGATCAAGCCTGTTAGTTTCGGTGTAGAGAGGAAATCCACCTACAGTTTGGCCCGTCACCATCCACGATAGGGCTATCCAAGGGTTGTAACTTGCTACTCTGGTAGCATCCGTCCCCGCTCCCACGGGGATCCCCATGTCAAGCATCTTGGCGATAGGCGGTGTCTGCTCGGCCGCCTTGGCTCCATACCGGTCGACGAAATATTCTCCCTGGAATGCCATCCGATGCTGCACAGCGATGCCGCCACTCAAAGCTTTAATCCGCTCCAGATTTCGCTCAGTTACAGTCTCGGCATGATCGAAAAACCAGCGTAAGCCCTGGAAAGGGACCTCTCGGTTTACAGCTTCGAAAACATCGAGAAATCGGGAAATTGACTCGTCATAGGTGGCATGCAACCGAAACGGCCAGCGATGTTCGGCAAGAAGTTTTACCACTCGATGGAGTTCACCTTCCATCCCCGGTGACAGATCGGGTCGAGGCTCCAGAAAATCTTCAAAATCGGCCGCGGAAAAAACCAGCATCTCGCCCGCGCCATTCATTCGGTAGAAGTCGCTCCCGGCACCCGGCCTGGTCGTATCCACCCACTTCGAAAAATCTTCCAACTCGCCTTTAGGTATTTGTGTGAAGAGGTTGTAAGCCACGCGAACGGTCATTTCACCTCGACGATGGAGGTCTTCAATGATCGCATAATCCTCGGGATAGTTTTGAAAGCCGCCTCCGGCATCAATGGCACTCGTCACACCAAGACGGTTCAATTCGCGCATGAAATGTCGAGTCGAGTTGAGTTGATACTCCGGCGGTAGCTTCGGGCCTTTTGCAAGAGTCGAATAGAGAATCATGGCATTTGGGCGAGCTATGAGGATTCCGGTTGGATTACCACGTTTATCCCGCTGTATTTCCCCGCCTGGTGGATTGGGAGTATCCTTGGTAAATCCGCAAACACGCAACGCGGCTGCGTTTAAAATCGCCCGATCGTAGAGGTGGAGAATGAAAACCGGCGTGTCAGGGGCGGCCGCGTTTACCTCTTCCAACGTTGGCATCCGCCGTTCCGCAAACTGAAACTCACTCCAGCCTCCTACTACGCGCACCCATTGGGGAGGCGGTGTCCGCTTCGCCTGTTCTTTAAGTAACGCGAGTGCGTCGGCGAGAGAAGGAACCCCGTCCCAACGAAGTTCGAGATTGTAGTTCAGCCCACCACGGATGAGGTGGAGGTGAGAATCGTTCAATCCGGGAATCGCCCTCCTCTTGTCCAGATCAATAACTGTCGAGCTGGGTCCACGAAGCTTGAGTATCTCGGCATCGTTACCGATTGCGAGAACCCGCCCATTTTCGAAAGCGATGGCTTCCACTTCCAACGAACTGTCGTTTGTGGTTATCTTGCCGTTATGAAGGATCAGGTTTGGTGTAGCCATCGTTATTCCTTTGCGCGATTGCAGCTAATCTTTACGGGGTTTATTTGTTTCAGATGTTGAACCGGGTGCCCACCAACGTTCAGCGAGCCAAACTAAGGCGGGCATAACCATCCAGGTTAACCCGGCGACCATAGCCGTATTAAACACAAGCAATATTGCGAACCAGGACCAGTCCGAAATTAGCGGAGTCAACGTGAAGGTCAGCGCGAATGCCGTGATGTTCACACCGATCCAGGTCAATAAAGCCTCCTTCAATCGAGGCTTCATTTGTGCGACACCGCTGTAGGCACCACATACTCGGGGTATCTGGTTGGCGAGGCGCCGTGAACCATCGTGTAGGCATATTCGACACCGATGCCGTAGGCACCGAAGTGAGTTTTCACGATGTCCATCACGGCGTCGTACGTGCCTTTGTGGGCCCAGTCCCGTTGCCACTCGAGCATGACCGAAAGAGCAGTAACCGGCTTCGCACCGGCCTGAACGACTCGTTTCATGGCGTTATCGTGCGATAGTTGGTTGACATCCCCGCAACAATCCTCAACGACGAAAACCTCGTATCCATCGGAAATGGCCTGGACGGTCGGTAAAGCAACGCAGGTTTCCGTCCAAAGGCCCGTCAGGACAATCTTTTTCCGGCCGTGCTTTTTGACTTCGGCGACAAAGTTCTGGTCGTCCCAGGAATTCATAGAAGTGCGTTCAATTGGTATTTGCGTTGGAAATATTGCCTGAATTTGAGGCCAGATATTACCGCTGAACGCCTTGGTTTCGACCGTCGAGAGTATCACCGGAAGGCCAAATACCTTTGCAGCCTTGGCGAGGGCAACATTATTATTGATGATCGACTGACGATCGAAATTTGACACGCCAAACAGCATTTGCGGTTGCAAATCTATGAGCGCAAGAACGCAATTCTCTGGCGTCAATAACCCCTTCTCGCTGAGCTTTGGTCGGCCTGAATCTTGAGACATGACATTCCCCTTTTTTTGCGAAAGCGAAAGATTAATATTGAGATCGTTACATCGATACCCGTTTATCGTTGTGCTGGGAGGGAACGAAGTAAAGTTCCTCATTCAGTCGTTCTCTCTGCCTCTCACCTAATCTGAGCGTAAAGGGTTAACATCCGAGAGAGTGTTCCAAAATTATGGGAATCTCTGGAGAAGTACGGAGCGGGAAAATAGCGGATTAAACGCTGAGCGGACTATTTTCAATGTGATCAGTTTGGATCGAGAGTTACATTCTACGAATGAAGTGCAATTGTTTGAAATTTCATGCGGACTTATATTATTACGCTTTAAGCTCAACATTATAACGCTGGTGTTCGTTACTTCTGGAAGTTTACTTGGCTCTTCCGTTTTTAGGCGCAACTCTCGGCGAATCGGTCATTTTGGGATAGATTGCAATTGAGAGTACCCTTTTCCTGGTTCACGGAAGAGCCGATGACGACGACTACCATTGCCATAGATATGGACGTCCCTGCCGGAGTGAGCGTTGGCGAATACGAACGCATCGACGGGGGTCACGCCTTTCACGTGAGTTGGCAGTTTCCCGACAATCTTTGTTGCGAGACTTGCCAGCGAGAGTCTCGGCTTCAATTGGTGGAGAAGAACAAGTTTCTGAGCATCCGCGATCTGGATTTGTGGGGTAAGCCGAGCTTTTTCGTGTACCAGGAGGTGTATCACCGCTGCCCGTCGTGCGGTCACCGTCAATCGCTGTTGCCGCCGTTCAAGCGTCGGGATGTGAAATATACGTTTCGCTTCGAGGAGCAGGTGCTGGTCAGTCTGATCGGGAGCACAGCCGAAGACGTGGCGGTGCGTTTGGGGATCGCCGCGGAGACGGTGGAGCGAATCGTCAAGAACCGGATAGAGGACGCCAAGGCGAAGCAGATCGATCCCCAGCGGAAGATCGAGCGATTGGGTCTGGATGAGATCAGCCTGCGTAAGGGGCATAAGGGATATGCGACAATATTGACGGACCTGACGAATGCGGAGCGTCCGGAGATTCTGGCTCTGTCCAAGGGTCGTGACGAAGCAGCTGGGCGAGCGTGTTTGGAGCGTTTGTCGGCCCAGCAACGGTCGGCGGTGCGTTGGCATCATACGGACATGAGCGCGGCGTATTTGAAGGCTTGCGGCGTGCATTTACCCAACAGCCAGTCGGTGATAGATCGCTTTCACGTCGCCAAGAAATTGGGTGAGGTGGCGGACGATCTGCGAAAAAAAACTATCGAGCCTACAAGCGAAGTTTGAGCGGGGAAGCCCGCAAGAAGCTGCGTTCTCAGATGCACGACTTCCGGCGTCGTCCCGAGGATTTGAATCCCGAGCGGACCCAGGCCCTCGAGGATTTGTTCGAGAAGGTGCCTTCGTTGGGAACGATCTACCATCTGCGTTGGGAGGCGACCAAGATCTTCGATAGTGCCCCGAACCGAGCCGAAGCCTCGCGACTGTTGGAAGATTGGATCGTCCAGGCCCGCGAGACCGAGATGGATTGGGAGCCGTTCATCACGATGCTCAAGAATAACTGGGAGGGGATCTTAGCCTACTTCGAGGAACGCAAAAGCAGCGGCCCGGTGGAAGGTCTGAATACCAAGATTCGGGTAGTGCTACGTCGGAGTTATGGAATTCAGAGTCTAACTACGCTCTGGACGAGAATACTCCTGGACGTGAATTGGGCTGCGAAAAAATTAGGGCCGACCGTTGCGGAGATTCGCGGCTTCGTCAACCAGATACAGAAGCATTTCTCTGGATGCTACACCTAGAAACGGAAGAGCCGTTTACTTTTCAGCGATATTGACCAAAAAATAACGGTTCATTAAAGGATGCTGATCCGCTGAAGCGTTCGATTGACAGATCCTCGGCGGAATTTCTTCAACCGATGTTGTTCTCTAATATTGCGTTTTGCTGCCTTTGAACGACAAGATAGTTCAGAATCAGATCGCGCAGCAATCGACCTACGGAAATACCCTGTTTGTTGGCTACTACCTGCAATGCTTCCAAACAACGATTCGATAAGAACAGCGAGAGCTCCAAATATTCTTCGTTACGGCTTGGATGCTCCCGACTAAATTGATCGCGCTCTTTATTCACCATCATCTCTCCGTATTTGTGAATCGGTTTTCGCTAGCTAGGAGCCGTCGTTCAGATAACCACTTAGTTCATCGTTTTCAAAAATTCCCGCACCGTCACTGCGATCTGATCCGCGGCAGTATCGAGGGCGAAATGTCCCGCCTCGAGAAGGTGAATTTCTGACTTCGGCACATCCGCGCGATAAGCTTCCGGCTCAGAGATATCGAACGACGGGTCAAACCTCCCCCAGATTACGAGAAGTCGCGGTTGCCTTTCTCGCATCCAGGTTTGCCATTTCGGATAAAGATCCAAGTTGGTTCGATAGTCGTAGAAAAGGTCGATCTGAATATCCGCCTGACCTGGCTGATTCAGAAACGCAAACTCATCCGTCCATAGATCGGGATCATATCGCTCACTATTGAGATCGCTCCCCACATGTCTGGTCCGAGCTGCCTCCAACGAGAGAAAACTTTTTCTGAACGCATCTTCATGGGCAGTTCGATTGGACCAAAACTTTCGACGAAGCTTCCAGTTTTCTCCCAGACCAGAGTTGTGTGCCACTGCATTCTGGATAATGAGTGCCTCAACCCGCTCCGGATCGACCAAAGCTATACGGAAGCCTACGGGACTACCATAATCTTGCATGTAGAGCGTGTAGCGGGAAAGTCCCAATGCTATGCAAAAATGATGCATAATCTCAGCTAAGCGATCAAAAGTATAACTAAAGCTTTTTCTGTCCGGGCACTCGCTGTGACCGAATCCTGGGTAATCGGGTGCAATCAAATGATAGTGATCGGCAAGTCTGCCGAAGAGCGGCTCGAACATCCGCGAGGATGATGGAAATCCATGCAATAACAGAAGAATGGGTGCATTTTTCGGGCCCGCTTCGCGGTAGAAGATGGCCAGACCATCTACTGTGATTGTACGGTAAGTTGCATTTTGGGACATCCTGGACTCCTTACCTTGTACCAGAGACATAAAGAACTTATCAACTACCCAAAGAGGCCTCGAAAATCTTCTATCGAAACACCACTCCCTCTCAGGTTGCAAAATTCGTTTTAAATAATTCAAAAGACGCAGGTATCGATGACAATTTTTGTAATTACGGGAACGAATTTATCCAAATGACAGGGAGTAGGTGGACTATGGCCGATTTCAGGGGGCACGATGGGTAAAAACAAAGTCATAATTTTTGAATTTTGCGTCGCGGGAGTGGCACTCGAAACAGCTTTTGTGTTGTGCCTCGCTAGCGGGTTTGCCATCGATAAATCGACCGAAGCCCCATCCACCTGTTTCTGCATATTTCTTCGAATCTTTAACCATAACCTCAACCATGGTCGAGGGACCCGCAACAAACACATTTTCAAATCCACTTAACGATTCACGCTTCCAGGTGAGCTTGACGAGAGTTGACCCATCTGGAAAAGGAATCGTCTTGTCTTGATAGGCCTTGGTCGAGAGCTCGTTTCCTAAAATACCTTTGAGTACGTTTCTGCCCGAATCCTGGGACACGGAAATTAATTCCCAATGCCGATAACCATCGGGTATGCTTACTCCGAAAATGGGTGAGGTTGATTCATCGGCATGGTTTGCCGAAACGGGTATGGAATTCGATACTGCCGCAGGTGTTTTTTCTTGTTCATTCACGGCATCTTCAAGACTGTCTGTTCTGGATGCCACGCATCCCGCTGTGAAGAGTTGCATGGTGACGATCAGCACTGCGGCTGCGCCTGGAAACTTGCCATAGTGGAATTTGCGATGTTTAAACACTGGAAAATCTCCTCGGATAAAAAAGTCGAAAATTAAAAATGAGGATTAGCGAATCCTCGCATTCTGATGAGTCGAGTTTAGACGAGGTTAATCTCCACTCCAACGTTTCCTTTGACGGCTTTGGAATAAGGACAATTCAGATGAGCCGCGTTTACCAACGTCAAAGCGACCTTGTGATCCAAATCTGGAAGAGAGATATTGAGCCGAGCCTGGAGGAAGAAGCCCTTATCGCTTGAACACAAGTCCACTTCCGCCTCAATGGCTAGTTCTTCTGGGATGGTAATCTTCATCTTGCGTGCTATGATCGCCATTGCCCCTTCGAAGCTAGCAGACCAACAGGCGGCGAACAGTTGCTCTGGATTAGTACCTATGCCTCCGGACTCAGGTCGCGAATATTTGACATCGAGTCGACCATCCGAACTGCGGGATGCACCTTCCCGACCACACGTGGTGACCACTCTTGCCGTGTACAAGACTTCTTTTCTAGTGCGAATCGGAGAGGATTTTCTTGACTCCATGGGGTCGAAACCATTTTCGTATTTTTGTGCGATCATTTTCTATTCCTTCAATGTTTGCGAATTCCTTCTGCTATTCATAAGCGGGATGGGTTAACAAAATAATTGATGGAAACCAAATCGTTGGTTCTGGACTTGATCTCACGAATTTCAAATACTTTGAAGGCTGAAAAATCACTGTGCGGATGCTTAAGAGTACTAAGGTGGAAACTCACCAGTCAATCTAACCCTAACGTTGAAGGAATATTCTGCTCGTGTCCGGATGACGAACACCCTTATTGTCTGGCGATTTATCCGGGTGGTTTTTAATCATCAGGAGTCTGAGTCATGTCGATGTGTCGTAAGCTGGATTCGCGATGGGAAGCGTTTAGGCGAGAGCCCAACTGTTCCGGCAGTACCTCTACGATGGCGATATCGCGAGCAATTCGTCCAGTTGGCAGTGGGTCGAAGGCACGTTTTCCTCCAAGCCCTATTTTGCCAACAAAGACAACATTGCCAAGTTCAGCGGCGGCCGCTGGTGCAACACCTGTCGGGTGAAATGTCCGTTCGAAGCGGATTATCCCACTCTTCAGCATCGATTGTTTACCGGTTCCTCGGCTCCGATGGCCACTCCGACTCCTGCAGCGGAATCGAAGCGAGTTGAACTTTCGGCGACCGATATCGTA
Organism: Telmatocola sphagniphila; assembly: GCF_018398935.1. GTDB lineage: Bacteria > Planctomycetota > Planctomycetia > Gemmatales > Gemmataceae > Telmatocola > Telmatocola sphagniphila. The sequence goes on from NZ_CP074694.1 coordinate 5,771,529, forward strand.
AAACGCCTTGGGCCGCTCCCGCCGGCCTCCGATCTGGTGTGGGTACACGACGCGGCCATGTCCTGGGAGGATCCGGCTCTCAAAGCGAATCCCGAAGCGGCCGTGGCGTTTGTCTTCGACGAGCCGGCATTGCGGGCGGAGCCGTGGGCCTATCATCGACTGGCATTCGTGCTGGAGGGCTTGGAAGATCTCTTCGAGCATCTGCTGAACCCCACGAAACTGGTGCTCGTCGGCGATCCCGCCGAGCAACTTGCAGTCCTCGCCAACGCTCTCGGGGCGTCTACGGTTCACTTCTCGGAGCATCCGAACCCAACGGTGCTGGAAACCGCGATTCAGTTACAGAAAGGGAGCAAGGTTATCGTGCACTCCCGGCCGGTGTTTGCAGAGTACTCGCAGGAGCCCAAGCGTTTCTCGCGATACTGGGAACTTGTAGCTCCGCAGGTGTTGGGTTATCGGCCGAAATCCGCCAAACGGATGCACCAGTGAATCTTTCCATGCGATCGGACTAGCGTGATGCACGGTTGTAAGGTCCGCAGGTATGACTTCCAGATCCCTGAATAGAGCGATGACTTTCTGAACCTGTTCCAAAGATTAATGAGCTGGTCGGAATGTTGGCTCGCGAACTTCGCAATTAGCAAAGCATCCTCGGATGCATCTACCGCTTGTCCAATCTATATTAACGTTAATACAGATTGAAGTACGAACCATCTGTAGCCCTTTTAGGTAGTCACCCATCTGAGGTTTTGAGTTTCGACCTAAATAGTCCATACGACTTTCTGAGGCTACGGAACCTGGAATTCGCTTCGCAAACGGAATACGGTGAGGGTTCAACAATTCGGATAATTGATACTCTGAAATGTGGTCAAGGGGCAACACTTGTCTCGCCAATCTAACCGTTTTGAATTTGGCTTGTCAGGCTCTCAGCAACCCTTCGGACGATTAGCAGTTGTTCAGCGATATACCTGCCGCTTCAGACTCCAAACCGACCCAATTCTGTCAGTGATAAGGCTGAATTACTTGACGAAATAATGCCCGAGCCTTGTATCCGGTAGGGAATCAAAGGCCTTACGATCTTGTGGGATTAACTGCGCATGGCTGCGTAAAGGCCCCGGGAGTACAATTATTTTGACTCCACAGTGTTCAATTCGAGAAATCAAAATGGACGCGGAATGCACTACTGCTGCTGTCCAACGCTACCTTGATAAACTGGCTTGTGAGGCCTCAGCGGAACCGGTTATACGTGCTTTACTGGACCGGGAAGTCCGTCGTCTTAATAATCTATGCACGTCGCTACTTTATCGAAGTTATCTTCGTTTGACCCGAGCCCCGCTGAATCTGCACCCGAATGAATTGCTCAGCGCGGTGGTCGAAGGCCTCCTCAAAGCCATGAGCGAGGCCCGCCCTCCAAAAGTGCACCAGTTCTTCGCATTGGCTGGTCAGCATATGCGATGGGAATTGAATGATCTGGCCCGACGCTTAGATAATCGACGCTTGGCAGTGGAACTGCAGGCTGCTCAGATACCTGCCTTGGTGGATAGCGGTTCTGGTCTTTCACCGAATTGCCTGCAGATTCTAGCTACAATCGATTGCCTTACCCGAACCAGAACGTGAGGCCTTCGATTTAGCGAAAATTCGAGGAATGAGCCAAGTGGAAGTCGTAGAGATCCTAGGCGTTTCAGGTATGACTGTCAATCGATGGTTAAATCGGAGCTTGCATTTGCTAACTGAGGCTCTGGGTGACCTTCGCCCCATTAGAAATAATCGCGATCAATCGGAGCTACCTTAATCGGTATGCAATCCGTTGTGTATCGGGTCAATGACGTTAATAGTCTTTTGGGAGATTGTAAATGGTCGAGGACCCCCGAATCCAGCAAATGTTGGACGTCCTGCTTGATTCACGGTTGACTCCGGAAGAGGTTTGCAGCACTTGCCCCGAACTTCTTCCCCAGGTTCGTGAACGCTGGCGGCGATTGCGCTTGGTTCAGGATGAAGTAGATGCTTTGTTTCCACCACAGTCTGAGGAATTCGCCACAATACCCAGGGAGCAATTCGATTCCAAAGCCCTCCCACAAGTTTCGGGTTACGAGTTAGTGACAATTCTTGGCCGGGGGGGCATGGGTATCGTTTTCCGAGCTAGGCACTTACGCCTCAACCGCGTCGTGGCCTTGAAGATGGCACTTTCGGGAGCTTACGCGGCTCCGAATGAGCGACAGCGCTTCCAACGGGAAGCTGAGGCGGTGGCGGGGTTGCGCCATGCAAACATTGTCCAAATCTATGACGTCGGCGATTTTGAAGGCCAGCCTTATTTCACCATGGAATTAATCGAGGGTGGCAGCCTTGCCCAGAAGTTAGAGGGTGCACCCCAATCCATACGAGGTTCCGCAGCGCTTGTGGCAACATTGGCCGAGGCAGTGCAAGCTGCCCATGAAAATGGAATAATCCACCGCGACCTCAAACCAGCTAATATTCTCCTCACCACTGATGGCAGCCCTAAAATTACCGATTTTGGTGTAGCTCGAAGGTTGGAAGATGAAACTCGACTCACGCTGAGCGGTATCGCGGTAGGGACTCCCAGCTACATGGCGCCGGAACAGGCCAGTGGCGAGTTACTCGCCGTAGTACCTGCGGTCGACATCTATGCTCTGGGGGCAATCCTGTATGAGCTTTTGACGGGTCGTCCGCCCTTCAAAGCAGAGACGGCTGCGGAAACGATTCAGCAGGTAATCTCTCAAGATCCAATATCTCCTTCACGGTTGAACGCAAAACTGCCTCGCGAGCTAGAGACCATTTGCTTGAAGTGCTTGCATAAGGAATCCCGTCAGCGATACTTATCTGCAGGCGCTTTAGCGAAAGACCTTCACAGCTTCCTTCTTGGCGAGGCTATCATGGCGCGCCCGGAGAGTCTATTGGCAAGGCTGGCCCGCCGCATCCGACGCCGACCGGCTTTTTTCTCAACTGTTGCGATATTTATACTGGTCACAAGTACATTTCTAGTTGGCGGAATCTGGATGCTTTCTGATCGTTGGGCGGCAGAAAAAGTAGCGGCGGCGGAGCGTGTAAAAATTGAGAGCGATGTGGATGAACTACTTAGAGAAGCGGTTCGACTCCTTAAAAAATCTTCTGTAGGAGAAAGTCGCTCCGCGCTAGAAATGGCCAAGGTACGTCTCGGCGCTCTCGACTCTCTCGATCTCCATCAACGCATAAATCAACTAAACCTCGAGCTGGATTTGATACGTCGGGTCGAAGCCATTCGACTCGTTGAGGTGATATCTGGCAAGGGTAAGATCAACTTTGCTAGTTCGGATGAAAAATACCGGACGCTTTTTCAGGAAGCCGGATTTGGCCAACTCCATGAAAGTACGGCAAACATTGCCGAACGAGTAAAGGGCTCAAATATCCGAGAAACGCTCGTTGCGGCTCTCGATGACTGGGCCGCCTGCACAGAGAATTTGGCACGTCGAAGGTGGTTGCTGGAGGTGGCCATGTTGGCAGACCCAGCCCCGACGGACTGGTGTGTCCAGGCTCGTCGCCCAGCTACCTGGGACAGTAAGGCGACCCTCACGGAAGTGCTCGCGATAGCCCCCGTGGACAAACAATCAGTAGGACTGCTATTGGCGCTCGAGAAGCGCTTGCACGCGGTCGGTGGGGACTCTTTTAAGTTCTTGAAGAGGATCCAACTGGCGATGCCGAACGATTTTTACGCCAATGAAAGGTTGGCAACGGCGATAGCCGATCGAGAGGAAAAGCCTCAGGAGTCCTATCGCTATTTTCAAGCGGCGTTGGCGATTCAGCCCGAGATAGCCGCCCTCTACAATAATTTTGGAATGGCGTTGCACAAGGATGGCAGGTTTGAGGAGAGTCAAGATTACTTAATGAAGGCTCTAGAGATCGAGCCAAATTCCTACGGTTTTCATTACAATACCTCTTACAATTTAGCCGCCTTGCATCGGTTCCAAGAATCCCTCACCCATGTCGAATTTTGCCTTCGAAACGGCCCTGACACGGCTCTCCTTGAGTTACTTCGTGGAAAGTGTCTGGAAGCCCAGGGCAAAATTAGCGAAACAATCAGTGCGTACCAACGTGCCACACGCCTCGATCCGAACCTGTCGGTCGCCCACTACGCCTTGCGTGTCACCTTCATGAATCTTGGACGAATGGAAGAATCGAGGAAAGCCTGGGCGAAACAGCTCGAACTCGACCCGCCCGATCATGGGAGTTGGTACGGGTATGCCGAGTTCTGCCTCTATCTCGGCCAGAAGGAAGAGTACCAGATTGCTCGGAAAGCTTTACTTGCAAAATTCGGGTCGGATACCGATCCTTATATCGCAGAGAGGACGGCCCGAGCCTGTATGCTACTCCCTTCATCCAAAGAAGAACTTGGGCAGGCGATCGCTCTGGCGGACCGAGCCGCGGCCGCGGACCGCTCGATACACCAGGGAGCCTATCCGGCCTTCCAATTCGTCAAGGGCCTGGCAGAATACCGCCAGGGACGGTTCGACCAGGCGATTGCCATAATGCGGGGAACTGCTTCTCGGGTGCCTGCTCCTTCTCCTCGATTCGTTTTGGCCATGGCCCTCTATCGAACCGGACAGCTACCGGAAGCCCGAAAAGCGCTCGCGCAGGCAATCGTGTCTTTCGATTGGCGTGCGAATCAGATACGCCACTACGATGCTTGGATTTTCCACAATCTTCGCCGGGAAGCCGAGAGCTTGATCTTACCGAACCTCCCCGAATTCCTAGAGGGTAAATACCAACCGCAACACAACGACGAGCGGCTCGCATACTCTGGAATCTGTCAATTCACCAATCGCTCATTCGCCTTAGCACGCCTTTACTCCGACGTCTTTGCCGCCGATTCAAAAATCGCCGAGGATATCCACATCGACCACCGTTTTAGAGCGGCCTGTGCTGCGGCTTAAGTCTGTTGCGGCCGCAGCCCGGACGCAGCCAACCTCGGGGAAGAGGAACGAGTTCGCTGGCGAAATCAGGCGAGGCAATGGCTGCGGGCCGACCTTGTTGCCTGGAAGAAAGCTTTGAAAAGCAACGACAAAACGATCCGAAGTATTCTGATCCCAAAGCTGTCGAATTGGTTGGTAGACAATGACCTGGCAGGCGTTCGCAATCCAGCCGAGCTAAATAAATTGCCCATTGATGAAAAGAAAGAATGGCTCGCACTTTGGGATGAGGTGAGCACTTTGATCAAACGGATTGAAGAGAAGTAGATTCTTAATTTGTTGTTTACTTGACAGATATAAACGCCTTTCAGATTCCACTCACATCACTTTTACTTTTTTCGCAAACACATTGTTTCCTCGGTTGCTCGTCATTCTAAAGGTGTTGACATGCCACGCTTAGTAGTGCAACCGGAAGGGAATGAGCGAATTGCTAATGCGAGAAACGAACCAAAGAATCATAGGTACCCTTAAATAGAACGAATGAAAGATCTTAAATATGAGAACGATCAACAAATTTCTTGAGATGGACTCGCGCGCAGACCGAGTCAGCACTACGGTAACTCGAATCGGTCTTGTCGTAGTGCTAATCTGGATTGGCAGCATCAAATCTCTCGACTACGAAGACGAAGGTATCGTTCCTTTCGTAGCAAACGGCCCATTGATGGGTTTTTTCTAAAAACAACCCGCAGGTGATTAAGCCAACTTTCAGTTGTAAATTCCTTAACTTGGAGATACTCCTATGAACCGTTCGAAGCGATTATCGCTGGCGCTTTTCCTGATTGCGGCCAGCGTTTGGGCAACCTTTCCAACTGTTCCGGTTTCTGCACAGCAACCCTCTCAGGTGCTCTACAAAACCGTCAAGGTTAAAGATCTGGACATTTTCTATCGAGAGGCTGGCCCCAAGGAAGCTCCGACGCTACTCCTGCTTCATGGTTTTCCCACCAGTTCGCAGATGTTCCGCAATTTGATACCTGCAGTGGCTGACAAATATCATGTCGTCGCGCCCGACTATCCCGGCTATGGCCACAGTTCCATGCCGTCGCGCGACAAGTTTAGTTATACATTCGACAACTTGGCAAAAGTGATCGACGAGTTCACTGAAAAGATCGGGCTATCGAAATACGCCATCTATGTGCAGGATTACGGCGCGCCGGTCGGTTATCGGCTCGCAGTTAAACACCCGGAGAGGATCAGCGCCATCGTGGTTCAGAACGGTAATGCTTACGAAGAAGGGCTCGACAATGACTTCTGGAAGCCCATTAAAGCGTATTGGAAAGAACCCAAGAGCAAGGAGAAGCGGGACGCACTTCGTTTTGTAACCAAATATGAAACAACCAAGTGGCAGTACACACACGGCGTGAGGAATTCGGAACTCGTCAGTCCAGATGGGCCGGCACACGATCAGTTCCATATGGATCGTCCAGGAAACGATGAGATCCAACTCGATCTGTTGCTCGACTATAGCAGCAACCCGCCTCTCTATCCCTCCTGGCAAGGATATTTTCGAAAGTACCAGCCACCGATGTTAATCGCCTGGGGAAAAAACGACCAATCCTTTACAACCGCCGGGGCTGAACAATACAAACGCCACCTAAAAACCCTTCATTACCACCTTCTCGACGCGGGTCACTTCGCCCTGGAAACCAACGGCGATGAGATTGCAGGGCTGATGAAAGAGTTCCTTGGTAAGTATGTAGGTAAAAAGTAAACTCATCCAGAGTTTAGCGACCATGCGGGTAATCGAGGATGATCCAAACCTTCTGGAGAAGCTTCGTGATCGCGATTATCCTGGAAGAGTAGAACGAGTAATCTTATTTACTCTCGAAGCGTGGGATATCAACTGCCAGCAGCATATCCATAAGCGGTATTCGGAACGACAATTGGTACCGCTCCTCGAACCCTTACGAAGTCGCATCCGTGAACTCGAAGCCGAGTGGGCAAGGATGCGAAAAGGCATGAGTGGAGTGGGTACGAAATGAACGAAACCATTTGAGAATTATTCTCATGTCCTTGGATAAAACGATTACTCTCCCACCCGTAATCTCCAATGAAACGCTGAGTCTCCCCGCACTGATCTGTGGAGATACAGAAAAATCGAAGCGTTCGCCCAATATGTTAGGTCGTTACAGAATTCTCGAGAAAATGGCCGAAGGAGGCATGGGCGTCATCCATCGCGCATACGATGAAATCTTAAAGCGCGAAGTTGCCTTAAAAGTGGTCCACGATAAGGTTGCCGATGATTCAAATATCCTGAATCGATTTTTAGAGGAAAGCCGAATCACCAGTCAGTTGCAGCATCCAGCGATCCCTCCCATACACGATCTCGGCACTCTTCCTGATGGTCGGCCCTATCTGGCTATGAAACTTATCCAAGGACATACCCTCTCAGTCCTACTACCTACGCTTACATCTATCGGTCAAAAACTAGGTATCTTTGAAAGTGTCTGTCAGGCAGTCGCCTATGCTCATTCAAAAAATGTCATCCATCGCGATTTGAAGCCGCTCAATGTAATGGTCGGCGCTTTTGGCGAAACCCAAGTCATAGATTGGGGTTTGGCTAAAGTACTAAAAAGCCAGTCTAATCTTCAACATCCGAGGGGTGAATTAACACATGGTGCGGAAACCGATAATCCAGAAGAGAAAATTGGTGATCCTGCTGAAACCGTGGATGGCTGTGCAGTGGGAACCTATGCCTATATGTCGCCTGAACAAGCACGGGGTGAAGTATCTCTGGTATGCCTCCCATCGGATGTCTTTGGGCTCGGTGCAATCCTTTGCGAATTGCTGACAGGGCAACCCCCCTATGTGGGATCGGAAAAGCAGCCGACCAATCTATTGGCGAAGACGGCAAATTTAAACGACGCGAAGAATCGGATTGAACAATGTGAGTTCGAATCAGAATTAAAAGCTATCGCTTTGAAATGTCTGAACCCGAGTTGTGAGCTCCGTTTTGCAAACGCGCTCGAACTAGCGGTAGCGTTAGAAAAATATCGTCAAGAGAGTGTCTGGCGAGCAAAACAAGCCGAGTTGAGTGAAGCAAAAGCAATGGCTCGGCGGCAGTTTTGGGTAATCCTCTCTTGCATTCTATTGGGCTGCACTTTCGCATTCATATTGCTCTATCTGAAAGCGGACTGGCAACGGAAAATGGCTGTTCAGGCAAGAGAAGAACTCGACGGCAAAGTAGCCTCCCTGTCTATCGCAACCCAATTCGCGGCCGATGCCGCGTTTGCCGAGAACCGCATTCCTCGCGCCAATGAACTACTGGATGAAGTACCGTTGAAGTTTCGCGGTATCGAATGGGGCATTCGAAAGAATCAATTCTATGGCAGCTATGCAACTCTTTATGGGCACTCGGATCGAGTGATGAGCGTATCGTTCAGTCCAGACGGCCGACGGATCGCCTCGGGGGCTCAGGATAAGTTGATTAAAGTCTGGAATACGGTAAGTGGAGAGGAACAATATACGTTGAAAGGGCATACGGATCGAGTGACGAGTGTATCGTTCAGTCCGGATGGCCGACGAATCGCTTCAGGTTCGCATGATAAGACGATTAAAGTCTGGAATGCAGAGACGGGGGCGGTACAGCTTACGTTAACCGGGCACACGGGTCGGGTTTTGTGCGTCTCATTTAGCCCAGACAGCCAGAGGATCATCTCAGGATCAGAGGACAAAACTCTCAAGATTTGGAATGCAGATAGTGGTGCTGAGCAAATGACTTTGAACGGACATACAGGCGATGTGACGAGTGTATCGTTCAGTCCTAGTGGCCATCGTATCATTTCTGGCTCACGCGATGCATCAATAAAGATTTGGGATGCGGAGACCGGTGCGAACGTAAAGACTATGAAAGGGGATTCGGGCTCAGTACAACAAGTTTCTTTCAGTCCCGATGGTAGGCGAATCGCATCCGGAACCAGCAGGGCAGTCAAAGTCTGGGATGCGAATTCTGGAATCGAATTGCTTATATTAAAAGGACACGCGCGCGGGGTATCCTCGGTTGTGTTCAGTCCGGACGGTCGCTGGATCGTTTCAGGATCCTGGGATAGCACTTTAAAAATATGGGATGCAGATACAGGAATAGAACGGGCGACACTAAAAGGGCATACAGGCAGTGTGGAGAGCGTTTCGTTTAGTCCTGGGGGGCAAAACATCGTCTCAGGCTCATATGATATGACTTTGAAATTTTGGAGCCTGGAGAGCGGAGCGGAACGGCTGACTCTAAGAGAGTACAACGGTTCTGTAAAATGTGCTTCGTTCAGTCCTAATGGCCAACATATAGTTTCTGGATCGGAATTCGGAACGATGAAGCTTTGGAATGCGAACACCGCTATGGAAAAGTCAACTTTTTCAAGGCATTCCAAAGGCGTCACGAGTATGGGTTTTAGTTCAGATGGTCAACGCATTATCTTAGGTTCAGAAGATAGGACAGTGAAGCTATGGAATGCATATACTGCTAAAGAAATGGCATCTTTGCAAGGGCACACCGGTGAGGTAACTAGTGTGTCATTCAGTCCAAACGGTCGGCTGATTGTCTCTGGTTCTCAAGACAAGACGATTAAAATTTGGGATGTGAAGACCGGAGCTGAACGGTTCACATTAAAAGGTCACACGGGTCGGGTATCGAGTGTGTCGTTCAGCCCTGATAATCGACGTATTGTGTCCGGATCAAATGATCAGACGTTGAAGGTTTGGGACACGGAAAGTGGCGTGGAACTTTTAACACTGAAAGGTCACACGATGGCAGTATTGAGTGTGTTATTCAGTCCAGATGGACGGCGCATCGTCTCGGGATCATTCGACGATATTGTGAAGGTGTGGGACGTAGAAAATGGAGTGGAACTGCTGTCGCTTAAAGGGCATCAAGGCGCCGTGGAAAGCGTATCGTTCGGTCCCGATGGTAAGAGAATAGTTTCAGGATCCAGAGATAGAATGGTAAAGATTTGGGATGCCAATAGCGGGTCTGAACTGTTGACACTGAAAGGGCATACGAGTCCGGTCTGTTACGTATCGTTCAGTCCTGACGGGCAACGAATCATTTCAGAAAGTAATGATGGGACGATGAAAGTTTGGGAGGGAGAAAGCAAGTCGAATCGACTCATCTTAAAAGGACACACGAGTATTGTGGATACGGTGTCGTTTAGCTCGAATGGCGAGATGATTGTCTCGGCAGCCGATAGGATCGTAAAAGTATGGAATGCGAAAACTGGAGAAAACATCCTCACCCTTAAAAGCGACATCGAAGGGATCAAATGTGTCTCATTTTCTTCTGACAACCGAAGAATCATGGCGAAATCTTGGGACGATAAAGTACAGGTTTGGGGCGTAGGGACGGGGGAGGAACTTAAAGAGGAAATTGATCGGGAATTCTTCCTCTCAGTAAATCCGAAGCATCCCACGAAAAATTGGTGGTTGCACTGCGAAGGTGACCGGGTAATTGTTTTCGACCGCAATCTCACTGAAAGCGAACTCGCTTATCGCAAGAGTAAAGTAATCTTCAAACCATTTGAAGCAAATGAAGAATACAAAGCATCAAACACACTGTACGCGAAAGCGTTCTGGAAGAGCCGATTCGCCTTGAATATTCCTAACAAAGCAGAGTACTGGGACTCTTTCCGCAAAGAGTGTATCGACGAACCCACCTGGCGACTGATGAAACAAACCTGCGATTTGGTTTTACAAAGGGGACCGAATGAACGGGCCATGACTGAAGGCGAATGGGCACTATCTCAGTTGGTGAAAGTTTCGAAGTAGTTCTGAAGCTAAAGATCGAATTATTTAACGTTTTTCATGACTAAAAGATAATATTGAAGACTAAATAATCGGTGCGTGAGATGAGCTGTAAATGCCGGTCGAAAAGGGCTCTGTCGCACATTTGGTGATAAACGATTATTAGATTGTGAGACATTCCTGTCGATTGTAGATGTTTCCAAATAATTGAAGGGAAAAGGCCGAGGGCTGAACCGGTTCTCCTTCATCTGAACACAAGGTTGAAAATCACGAATTGCTTGAGAATTGTGTCGAGCGGATGTATGCGTGTTAGAGAAAGGAATTCATCCGAAGAATTTTGAGGTCCGTAGGACTGGAGCTGATCCTGGTGAGATTCTTTTTCGAGAGTGGATGCTTTTCCAAATCCTAAATCACTTGTTTCCAACCTTATAATTCCCGGATATTTATTGCACCAACTGTGCGACAGAACCCCAGGGCCAGCGCGCACATTTGTGAATTCTGTGCAAGATAGATAAGGTTGCGCTGGGATTTGGAATGCGGTACAAAGTTCTCCGTGGAGTCAAGGACTGTCTTCAGGGAAGCTAAGCGATGGGAAGACGCGGGATTACGATTGGCGAAGTGTTGTGTCACTTTGAAGAGTTGGAAGATCTTCGTTCGGAGATCAACCGGAAACACCCTTTGGAAAGTGTGATCGTCATAGCCTTACTCGGAGTGCTGTCCCGAGCCTCGGGCCCGACTGGAATCGCGACTTGGGCGAATCTGAACGCCGACTTTCTGCAGTCGCTGCTGCATCTACCCCATGGAATTCCGGGAAAGGATGTTTTTCGACGAGTTCTGTGCGCTTTGAAACCCGAAGCGTTCCAGCAGTGTTTTTCGAATTGGATTAAAACATTGCGTACGGCCGCAGCGCAGGCCACGGAGAATGATCGTCCCACCTTGGCCGTGGACGGCAAGACTTTGCGACGCAGTCATGACGTTCAAAACGGCTTGGGTCCTTTGCACTCTGTTTCGGTTTGGGCGAGCGAGTATGGAATCACGCTGGCCCAAGTGGCGACCGACGAAAAATCGAACGAAATCACGGCCATTCCTCGAATTTTGCAGTTGGTCGACTTCAAAGGAGCGATCGTCGCGATCGATGCCCTGGGGACTCAGAAAGCCATTGCCGAGCGAGTCGTCGATGGGGGTGGGGATTTCGTATTGGCACTCAAAAGGAACCAGGAGAAATTGCTCGATGGCGTCGAAGATTACCTCGTCGAACAAATGGAGAAGGACTTTGCGGATGTCAAAGCTCGCCGACGGGTCGCGCAAGAAACGGGCCATGGTCGTACCGAGACGCGGGAATATATCCAGTTAGAGGCTCCCAGTACCTTGCCCGGCTTGAAGCATTGGAAGAAACTGAAAACCATCGGTCTGGTGCATTTGACGTCCCTTCGCAACGGCCAGGAAACCACCCGAGTGCGTTACTTCATCAGCAGTCTGCCCATGGGGATCAAACAATTTGCCCAAGCGACCCGGAACCATTGGGGTATTGAGAACAGTTGCCATTGGAGTTTAGATGTCACCTACCGAGAAGACGATTCACGAATTCGGCACGTCGATGCGCGGGAGAATTTCGCATGGTTGAATCGCTTCACGCTCTCACTGCTGAAACAACACCCGGGCAAAGGAAGTCTGGTCATGAAACGCCGATCCTGTGGCTGGAATTCCAAGTTCTTGCTCGAAGTACTTACAGCTGTAAGAAGTTAGTTGCCGCTGGTCCTGGGTGTCATACGCTCTCCACTTTCTGATTCAGCCCATTAGTGCACATAATCACATATGTGAAATGATCAATGCTTCCCCACTTTCCAAAAGTGTTTGTCGCTGCGCAGGTAAAGAGCTCCGCCCGTCGCCGCCGGTGTGCTCAGAATCGTCTCTTCGAACGGGTAACTATCAACCAGCACGGGATCCTCTTCGCCTGGTCGAACGACGTGGACCAGGCCATCCTCATTGACGCAGAAGAGCAGGCCGCCTGCGACCACTAGCGAGGAACTGAAGCCGCCTTTGAGGCGAATTTGATTCAGTATATTGCCTGTCTTCAACTCACCTGACGCGAGTATTGAGCCCCGGAGGGAGTAGATTTTTCCCTCATAGATCAGAGGACTGGCAGTCGAAGGATTGAGTCTTGATTGCTCCCATAATAGCTTGGGAGGCACGCCCTCATCCTGAAGTTCATAGGCAAACAGCTTATTTTCTCCAGGGACAAGCAGCAATCTTCCCTTTAGTGCGCAAGAGGCGAAGGGGTGCCATCGACCTTGGATCGCCCAGATTTCTTTCCCTGTGAGCGGTTCGTAAGCACTCAGCTTGTTATTTCCTTGAATCAAGGCAAGTGGCTCATTCAGTGATTTGCCCGGAATCGAAATCGGCGATGACCAGCTTAACTCGCGGGGGCGGGCTTGTTGCCAGCGATTTTTTCCGGTGGAGATATCAATACCTGCAGCGAAGGAGGTGTTCTGGTTCTCACACTGCACGATGATCGTAGAATTGATAATCAGCGGTGAGGATGCCAGCCCTCGCCCGTCGGTCGCGCCGGGGTTCTCTTCGTGAAGTGATCGTATCCATTGCAAGTTGCCCTCTAGGTCCAAACAGATCAAATCGTTCGTGGCGAAGAGGGCCACCAGGTACTTTCCGTCGCTCACCGGGGTCGGAGCGGCCGGACAGGTTTTGGAGTGCGTATCTGTCGGCCCAGTCGCCCAAACCGTCCGCTGCCAAAGCCTCTGACCGGTTTTTGTATCGTAGGCCAATACGTGCAGGTGGTTCTGCTTCTCCCCACTTGAGGCTGTCAGAAAAGCTTTATTGTCGACCAGTACTGGGCTAGATAGACCACGTCCGGGCAGGTCGGCCTTCCAGGCAACTTGTTGCTTCGGTCCAAATGGCAGAGGCACGGCATCGCCGGAACCGACTCCGGTCGAGTCGCTTCCTCGGAAATGAGTCCAATCCGCGGCCATACTGCTGAAGAGAACCGCACTCAGGCTGACGGTATAAACAAATCGACGCATGGGAATCCTCAGGCGGAGATCTTCTGTTCGAAGACGGTTAATTTTCTGGTCGTTTAGTGGAAAGAATCGCTACGCCATCGGCATCACAGACTCTTAACTGAAACCGCCAAAGCTTCGGTAATTGTGGTGGCGGCACATCCGTGCAGACCTTGAAGAGAAAAGTATTCTTCCCCTCACGCAGCCGTATTTTCGTTCGGTAGTGATCGAACTGCATCCCAGTGTAGGCATCAGCGCGATGCAAAGCGAGTTCCCCATTCACCCAAAGCTTGAAAACGGTGAAGCAGGCAATCCGAACTTCCACATCGCAGGCCGCCTTGGTCGTGAAATCTGTTGCTGCGTAGCCCACGGCCTGAAGGTGTTCCCCGAGACCATCGTTCAGGTCGATAATTCCGTTATCGTCCTTCGAAAGGTAATCCTTCCAGCGGACCTTGCCTTCTTTGCCGTCGTACTCCTCCTTAAAGTTCAGTGCCTTTTCAGGAGGGTAGCATTTGTCGACACCAGCCTGCTCGACATTAGGGAAAGGGCCGAGGAGTTTCCAATCGAGAAGGAAGCCGAGGTGTTTTGCCAGATCAATTGTCTGACCGAGATCTTTTAGCCGGGAATTCGATTTGTCGATTTGATCCTTCTCCCGTGCTGAAGCAAAAGCCAAACGGTAAATGGTCAGGGCTTCGGTTTTCTTCTCTGTGCGATATAGTTTCTCAGCTTCGTCGAGCAAGCGACTTATGGCCTCCCGTCGCAACTCGGGGCTGGGATCGTTTACCATCTTTGGCAGGAAGCGATCTCTGGCGGACTTGTCGAGCTGGCAGACGCAATCAAACACAAACCGCCTTGCCTGAGGATCATGTCGGGTGTCGACCAGAAACTTCTCTAGCGCTTTGATCGGCAACGGCTTCTTGTTTTTCTCAGCACGCTCCATGCAAGCATCGACGGCGGTTTGGATCCAATTGCGTGCCAACGGAGTTGCTCCATCCATCCCGGTGAGAAGTTGGGGCAATTGCTCGATCGGGGTTTGAGCTAGTATCATCCATGCTTCTGCAGCTTCCGGGCTTCCCTTTCCATTTGTGCCAACCTGGCGTATTGTCTGAATTGACGGTTTCAGATCTGGATCTTCATCGGATCGCAACCCGAAAACCATCATGACAGATACCGCGGTGATGAAAGTCCCGAATCGGAAGATCATCTTTTAGACCTCTGTTTAGGATCAGAAAAATGTCGAAGAGTTATTCTAGCACCGTCCAAAATCGCGAACTGGTCAGAGATACAAACACCACACATTTGGCTCTAGCGTTTGTCGCGACCGTTATTTAGAATATGGTTTGATATATCTTCTCGCCACGTAATGGATGTGGAACCAATTCTTAACGGGGGGGCAAAATGTATTTGATAAGAATTTGCCTTGTCTTAATTATTTCCAGTATTGTACCGGTTCTTGGATGGACGGTGCTCGAAAGGACTGATGCACTTGCTGCATCAGAACCTGGTTCAGACAATGATAAAGAAGTTTTGGAACAGGGGAAGGAGTTGTTCACTCGCGAATGGACTAGAGGGGATCGCCGAAGCCATGCGGGGGATGGATTGGGGCCAGTATATAACGCTCAATCATGTGTTGCCTGTCACCGGCTCGGAGGCACCGGAGGCGCGGGGACCAACGAAACGAATGTCAGTCTCGTTTCGGTCTTTGTAGGTGATGTAAATGGACCTTCGATTATAACAGGTATCCCGCCTGCGCCCCCTCCCTCTCTCGCCGATGCGCGGAATAAAGTCGCCGCGAACCGGGGTGGAAAAAAAATTGAAATTGAAATACCTTCGCAAAACGAGTTAGCCAAAATCCACCCGGCTTTACGTACGCAGACTTCCTTTCCCCTCCCTCGATTTGGTGTCTCTCCGGAATACGACGATTGGAAAGAATCCACTTTACCCAAAGAGATGACCGATCTCAATAGTTTTAACCCACTGAATTGGAAACGGGGTGTTATTAAATCCATTGGCTCTATTAAGTTGTCACTGATTGAATCCAAGCGGAACACGCCCCCACTTTTTGGTGTTGGGCTTATTGATGCAATTCCGAATAAGGTAATTGAAGAAGTTGCCGACGAACAAGCAAAAATAGCTGCTGCTGATGCACCTGCAATCTCGAAATCCCTTCGGGGCGACGAAATGCTGCATGTGAAGGGCCGTGTGTCGCGTTTGAAAGATGGGCAAATTGGCCGTTTCGGTTGGAAAGCGAGTGTTGCCAGCCTGCACGAGTTTACGCTCCAAGCCTGTTCCAACGAACTTGGTCTGGAAGTTCCCGGTTTTGCGCGGGCAATGCCGCCGTGGAAACCCGACTACAAAGCTCCGGGAATTGATCTAACCAAAGAGCAATGTGAATCGTTAACGCGTTTTGTCGCATCACTGTCCAAACCTAGGGTACGTCCCGCGGGTTCGCCGGAGCAGGTGGAAGCAATCCAACGTGGACGTCAGTTATTCACGACTGTAGGTTGTGCAGCTTGTCACCGACCGAAACTGGGCGCTGTGGAGGGCATTTATAGCGATCTTTTGCTCCACGATATGGGGCCCTCGCTTAGCGATTTGGGATCTTATACGGTACTCGAAACCGAGATCAGCGATAAAGAAAAGTCAAATCGAGCTCGAGCTGCTAGCGAACTTGAATGGCGAACCCCGCCGCTCTGGGGCTTACGAGACTCGGCGCCTTACATGCATGACGGTCGTGCTTCAACCATTGCAGAAGCTGTTTCTCTTCATGGCGGAGAGGGAACGGCCGCAGCGCGATCATATAAACTACTATCTGAGAAAGAACGCGAACAGGTCGGGCTATTCTTGCAAACGCTATCTGCGCCACAAACGTCACCCTGAAGCGATAAGTTTGATATGGTGGGCCATTGTGTGAGCACGACTTAGCGAACGGAAGAACGCTACTAAATCGAATGTCGACAGCTTTGGAAAAATAACCGAGTTGGAACAACAAGAATTTTGGGATTCGCAAGAACTGCAACTTGGATCGCAGGAAGCACTGGAGTGCTAAACGCGTGAAAGTTCGATGTCGGAGCGATTCGGATGAAGCGGACCGTAGGTGGATACGCTTCCTTGCGCTGAGACTTGGTGTTACGGGGGGGGTCGCTTGGTCAGCTTCTGGCGGCTCGGTCCCGGCGGGTTTTGGCCATGGCTTCGTTCAGGGTGTTAGTGTGCAATCCCCCCGATTATGCCAAACGGTTGCGAAGTAGGTTGAGATGGGAGATTCTGAAGGATGTGGTATCTGTACTGAAATCGACTACGTCGGCTTTAGAACGCGAACCACACCCGGCTTATGTGACCGGCGAAGGATGGGAACTACACTGTTCATCTGCCGCCGTGGCCGATGAGACGTTGAACTCTGAAAAGCTGAAATGCCGCCGCGGTCAGGTGCAACGGCGGGTTCTCCGAGCGTCTGACGGGACCAATCTCCAGGAAAAATCAAGCTTTCGTCATATCCTGAGGAGTTCGTGATCCTCGAGCGCTTCTCGCCAGATTGCAGTCTTGTTTTGGTCGAAATATCGGTAAAGGATCTCGCGTATCTCGTCGCGGTTGACGTCGTCGGTGTCGACCATTTGTACCAGTGTGTGGGATTCGTCTAGCGGCAATCGCGTAACCTTCTCATCCGTCACGCAACAACCGAAACCGTCGAACGAAATCCGGACTACGTACACCCGCCCATCCGAATCGAGATTGAAATCGGCGAAAACGCTACCTTCTTGCAGGCAAAGGCAAAAGCTGCAGGGCCTAGTTCCTGTCGTCCAAATGTATTTTGAAATCTCCAATGGCATCCACCTTTTGCTGATCGCTTACCTTCTCAGGTGTGGGAAATCACAGAGATTATCTTTTTGCCGCAGCCATCACTCTCGTTCCGTGGATCAAAATAGGCGCCATCCGCATGATCGAATGACACGACGCTTTTAACGACAGTGCGGAGCAAACCGGACGCCAATTGCTCAGCGATGGCGGTCAACTGCCGCTGATTGGGCTCGACAATGAAAAATGATTTTTGGGTACGCTCGTCGCTGATTCCTTCACTATCGGCTGCGACAGTGATAAGACGGCCACCAGGACCAAGTAGGCTCCAAGATCTCGCCAATGTCTGACCGCCGACTGTATCGAAAACCAGATCGATCCCTTTCGCAATATCCTCGAACCGTTCGGTCCTGTAGTCGATCACACGTTGTGCGCCCAGACCGGTCAGGAACTCTCTGTTCCGCGCGGAGGCAGTCGTCAAAACTTCAGCTCCTAATTGCCGGGCAAACTGAATCGCGAAGACGCCGACCGCACCGGACCCCCCGTGGATGAGCACGCGCTCGCCCGACTGCAATCGAGCCCGGTCGAACAGTCCTTGCCAAGCCGTCAACGCGCCGATTGGAACGGAGGCCGCCTCGACATGAGTCAGCTGAGCGGGTTTCAGCACTACCGTGGAATGCTGCGTGCAACAGAATTCCGCAGTGGCGCCTTCAGCGAACCAGTCATTCATTCCGAACACTTCCTGATCGGCTTTGAAGCAAGTCTCGGTGCCATCACCGACGGCGGCAATGCGACCGGAGAACTCGTGACCGGGCACAGCGGCATTGCGAGCTTCACCGGATTTGCGATGGGTGGTTGGATACCAGAGTAGTTCCGTCGGGGTGACGCCGACTGCGTGGACTTGGATTAACAGTTCACCCGGTTGGGGATCTGGCCGTTCTCCTTCCTCAAGAGACAAGACGCGGGACTCCGGTGATTCGTGATGTCGCCATAGCTTCATTAGCTTCTCCGATGTTGCTGTGTCGGCTCCCCCTCCGGTCCGTGGACGCATCTCTTAATAACGAGGCGTTTCGACCTTCGTAAGGGGATCTTTAGCAGATCTTTTCTCGATCAGTTCGGAATGTTGATCCAACAAGTATTGGCTGAAAAATCCCCCAAAGACCGCGCGAATCGTGTCGATGAATGCCTTCCCATCTCCGCTCGTTAAAACAGTCCCTTCAAATGGATATCTTACGCTGCAAGACGCCGGAGTTGGTGCGTAAGGAAATTTGGACCCACATTTTGGCTTATAATCTGATCCGCACCATCCTGGCTCAGGCGGCCAAAGAATAGATCCCCGATCCATTAGCTTTAAAGGAACCCTGCAAACGCTGGAGGCCTTTCAACAAATTATTGCGATGCATACCGAAGAGAATTCCGAATTTCGCTGGGTGGTCTATCAACTGATGCTTGAGGAGATCGCCAGCCATCGCGTCGGCAATCGACCTAACCGTTACGAGCCTCGTCGCAGAAAACGCAGACCCAAACCCTATGATCGACTCATGATGCCCAGAAAAGAAGCCAAACGTCTGATGGCGAAAGGAGTTAGAGATAACTAAGTGCCATTCGGCCTACTCACTGCCTATAGGTTGCCAGACTACCCCGAGCTATGAGGCCGGAGTACCCCACACATAGACCTATTCCGATTCCTCAACTAGGCGATACAAAAGCGTCTCCGCCTTCGGTGCGTAGATGCGAATGGTCGTTTGCGGTCGGCACTCACCAGAGGCAAGCTGACTCCTGCGGGCCACCAGGCCGGGCTGGCAGGTCGCCAGGGTAAACGAAGTGAGCATCGCGCCGGAAAGCTCGATGCGAATCGAATGTACGGACCTCGTCGGGCTGCACCGGTTACTGAAAGAGTTTCGGAACGAACTCGTTCAGGTATCGCTGCCAGCAGATCCAAGTGTGCCCGCCCTCGGTCTCCTGGAACTCCGGCTTCAGTTTGTGTTTCTCGAATAGGGCAACGGTCTTTTTGGTGGTGTCGAGCAGAAAGTCTTCTTTGCCGGTGGCTAGCCAGAACACCTTCAGCCCGTCTTTGGCGGCGACGACCGCCGTCAATTTCTCCTTGTTAGCCTTCTCCCACCTTTCCCAATCTTCCGGCGTCCGGCCCGCGAAGATGCCGGAGCTGAACACCCCGACGGCCGAGTAATCGTTCGGGTTTGCCAGGAACACTGAAAGCGTCTGCCCGCCGCCCATGCTCAGCCCGGCGATTGCCCGGTCTGCGCGGCCTGTCTTCACCCGGTACGTCTTCTCGATGTGCGGCCGGAGGTCCTTCGCGAAGTCGTCTTCGAACAGGGCGGCGGGAGTGGTGTTACCCGTCGGCCGACCGAACCCGGCGAACTTGCTGTCGTGCCCGGCCGGCATTACAACGATCATCGGCACGGCCATCTTGGCCGCTATAAGGTTGTCAAGAATGTCCGCCGACCGGCCGACCGAGGTCCAAGAATCGTCGCAGTCGCCGGCCCCGTGTAGCAGGTATAACACCGGGTATTTCTCGGTTGCTGTCTCGTATCCCGGCGGAGTGTAGACGTGAGCTCGCCGGTTCCCGCCCGTCGTCTTCGAGTGGTAAATGACCCTAGCCACAGCCCCGTGCGGCACGTCGGCGGTGTCCATAAACGCCGCGCCCGGCACGCGAACCAGGCTCCAAGTGTTTCCAAACGACTCGCTGGTCGAAGGGTTCCGCGGGTCCACCACCGGCACCCCGTCCACTTCGATCCGGTACCGATAAGTGCCTGGGGACACGTCCAGGGTGAGTTCCCACAGGTCGCCCTCGCCCTTCTTCATCGCCCGCGATCCTTGGCCGCCACCAGGGATGTCGGAACTTGACAGCCCTACCTTCTCGGCTTTGGGGGCACGGAGTCGGAATGTCACCGTCTTATCTTTTACTTCCGGCGATATGTACGACTGCGGGCCTTGCCGCGGCTGGGCGGTCGCAGGGCCTGCCGCCGCCAAGACAAACGTGAGGCCAAGCAGAGATAGCGATCTGGTCATGAGAGGTTCCTCGGAAATGAAAAAGGGCGATTATTCGGTCATTTGGTGGGCTGGAACAGCAGCGGGGCGAACCCGTAGAAGTGATTCTTCCAAGTGGCCCCTTCGTGCCCCTCTTTGGGGTCAGCGTTGCGGTCCGAACTCAGCCGTCGGCCCGGTCCGATATGCGTGCGATGAGCCCCCTCTTCTCTATGAGTAGGCGCATGGCCCGGACGGTTTTCGGGTCGGCAATGGCCCGGCAGGCGAGGCCCCGCTGGGTAACCACCCCCCCGTCAGCGAGAGCGGCCAGGAACACGAACTGTTCGGCCGTCACCCCGTGCCGAGCGAACTGGGCGTCGGGCCGGCGGTGCTACGCCAAGTACTCGGTCCGTAAGGCCATCGCGATTTCGTCCCCGGTTACCGTTCCAACGGTCCATTTTGTACGTATACGCACAAGCTGCAGTAGAATTTACTGGCCCAGCGGGATCGGTACAATCGAAAAATATTTTCAGATACTCTGCCGAAACGCACCGACGCAGACCACTTCGTGATGCTCAACTGGCCGCGTTGGTTCAGAGCGTAGGAGAAACAAGTTATTTCTTGGGCAATTGATCGACTTAGGTCACACCGCAGGCCTCAGGCAGTCCCACTGCGTTGAGTCGTTTCCACGGCCGATGCATCGGCGTCAGGCGGGCATGGGGGGACAAGTTCGGACCGCGCCCGACTCACTGGACGAAGCCCGTCCAAAACCCGCTCAGGTCCGAGACGCCGCTGGTTCAATGACCAACACAAATAAGCTCTGTGCGTTTGGTCGCAGTGGACCACGAGCATCTTTATTTCCATTAAGCCCCCGCAGTGATTGGAAAAACACATTCCCCCCTCACTACGACCTGATTCACGTCCGTTAGAAAGAAGTTTATGAACGTCCCAACCGGAATGTTGTCCACGATCGAAGTGGAAGTGGGTGGCAAAACCTTGGCGACAATGTCTCCACCATCATTCGCATGTTTCGTCGAGATGACCTGTATGCGATAAGCTTCCCCATCACTGAAACATACAATTGCATCCTCGGCAGAGTGCTCTAAGATGCGCAGAACAGAAATTAAGCTCGCTTCATACGCCACTCAACTCCCCCTTGGCCTTCAGCGGCTTACAGTAGCGTTCGGCTTCCGAATTCGTGCATTTTTCCTTCCTGCTCATTATCACTGGATCTCTTGGAGGACAACACCCAGTTCCGAACAACATTAGCGGCACGCAGTATCCATGTTATTTTCCAGCCTTGAATAATTCCTGGAAGCGGGCAGCCGCCCTCGGGAACTCGGTGCCGTCCTTCAGACCTTTCTCGCCGTCGCCGGGCGAAAGCTGGTGGCGGTGGTCATCGCCGGGTACGTTCACATCGAAATAGCAGTGGAAGAGGACGTTGTTCGTGGGATCATTGACAAATGCGTGCATGCGTTCAATGAAATGCGGGTTGTCGCCGCCGCCATGTCCATCCTTCCGGCGGTTGAGTCCCCACTCGGGGATCGCCAGGAGTTTTTTGTGGTCTTTGGCGAACTTCGTCCAGAACACCAAGCCGCGCGGACTGCCCATGATCCACTCGGTCCAGACCTTTTTCTGCCGGGCGAGGATTACGTCGTCGGTCGCGCCTTTCGCCCACGGATAGGTATCCTTATTCCAAGTCTCGTCGTAAACATCGATGCCAACAATATCGACGAACTCATCCCCGGGCCATGCTTCGTCGGCAGGAAAATCTTGGTCGCCAAGCGTGGGGTTCCAGCAGAACAAAATCTTCCCTGTGCCGGGCACGGCACGCATAGTCTTTACAATCTGCCGCCAGTATTCGGCGAAAAGCTTCGCCTTGTCCTTGGCCCCCCAGGCGTACCACCCCCCGTTGAACTCCCAGCCAGGTCGAAGGATGACGTCCCCGAGCTTGTGCGCCACCAGGTTCTCAGCGAGTTGCTTAAAATGGTGGTTGTACGTTCCGGCGGCGCCCTTCTCAAGTGACACGGGAACTTTGAGGTCCTTAGTGCCCTGCACGGGGCCGCTGCGGTCGGCGGGACCGGCAAGTATCGGCACTGCGAGCACTAACCGCCGGCCAGGCTTGGCGTGGACCCACGGACCCCATTCCTTCAGCCACCAGGTGGGCCATTGGACGTTGTCCCACGATTCGCCGCCGATGAAATCCTCGCCCCAGACGCTGGGCCGGTCCAGCCACTTTGCAAAAGCATCCACGTTCGCGGTGCCGTTGGCCCAGCGATAGACCCCCAGCGCCGGTTCTGCGGCCGTCGCTGGCGTGCCTAAGAGTAACAACAGGATCATCGGTCGCATGACACTCTCCCGTAAGTTGCGATTCATTGTCCGCACTATGCGGTTTCTGTAACAGTTGTTCGAACGCGCGGTCACGGGCTGTAGGATTTGCCTGACGATTACTGGATACTATACGTGAGTGGCAGAGTTACTCTTCACCTCTGCAATACCTCGGAGTGTTCTTGAAATAACCGCACGAAGTCGTCTAGTTCCTGCTCATTCAAGTCCGATATCACCCAATAGGACATGCCGGCCCGCTGCCAGTAACGGATGTTATATCCCTGCCGGGCCAGCCCCAGCACTGCTTTCTCGTTTTCGTCGCCTGCGGGCCAAGTGAACAGGTTTATGACATGAAAGCGGCGGTAGTAGACGAGGGCGGCGACCGGTCGATCAGTCAGGTAATCCAAACGACCACCAGCAAGCGAGTATCCCTGCGGGGTCAAATCGGCGACTTGCGGAGAGAAGTCTAGCTTTCCCCGGAACCAGGGTTTCACAGTGTGCCGGTCGGTGGACGGCATGTCCGTCAAATGATTAACCTGAAGTGAACGGACGTGACCGGCTACTACCGACTCCGCGAATCGGTCATCGGCGGACGTTCCTGTCCGGGACAAGATCATACCGACGGTGGCGGACACCCCGATCAGGAATAAGACTCCCGCGGCGAGGACAGCGCGGCGTGGGGACCGTCTTTGCTTGGGAAAGGGGAGTTGAACGCGAGCGCGTAGTCTGGCCGGAGCTCGGTGGTATAGCGATGCGGACGAGACCGTCGCTCGAAGTGACTGCAGATGCTTCACTTGAACGGAGCATTCCTGGCATCCCGACAAATGTTCTTCGATTTCAACGTGCCGAACCAAGTCCAGTTCGTCGTCGGAATAAGGGTGGAGCAGGACTTGGACTTCTTGACAATTCATTTCGGCTCCCCTTCGGGGCTAGCTGTCAGCAGTCGGTGAAGTTGATGGCGACCTCGGGAAAGTCGCGACATGACCGTGCCGATTGGAACTTCTGTTACGGCCGCGATCTCCTGGTAACTCAATCCTTCGAGTTCGCGCAGTACGATCACCTCCCGCAGTTGCGGTGCTAATTCTTCCAGCGCCTGCCGGACGAGGGCTTCCTCGCACTTACGAATGGCCAGGAAAACGGGATTCGATGATTCGTCGCCCCGATCGTGAATGTCTTCACTGTAGAGCAGAGTTCCTGGCGACCGCTGCTTGGACAGCCAGTCGAAGGATGCCCGGCGAACCACACCCAAGAGCCACGCGCGACCGTCTCCTCCTCGAAAACTCCCAAAGTACCGCGCAGCACGAAGGAAGGCTTCCTGGACGACGTCCTCGGCTGCATGTTCGTCCTGGGTCAACCACCGGGCCAGGTTGTAGGCGGCATCCAGGTGTGGCAGTGTGGCTTGTTCAAACTGCCGCCGCTCAGGGAGTTCCAACTGCTTAAGAGCCTTTCAAGTCAGGCGGCGATCATTCATGGAATTTCCGACACAGTATTCTACCGTCGGAGAAGCCCATTTATTCCCAAAGGCACTTTCTTTTTGGCGGAAGGAATATTTAGACCAGAAAGCCGGTAAGGATCTGCGAGCCCCTTTGCGCGTGCAACAGGGGCGATTCAAATACCAACCAGGAGGTCAGAATCATGCAGAATGTAAACAAAACGCTTCGACAAGAACCCCCGTCCGCCGATGGCATCGACCGCCGGGGGATGCTCCAGTGCATGGCGTGGGTAGGCACCGGACTGGTCTGGAGTGTGGCGGGCGGGGTGGCTACTTCACGCGTTTTCGGCCAGAAACCGACTGTGAAACCGACGTTCTCGTTCGTTCAGATCAGCGACAGCCACCTCGGGTTCGCCCGCGACCCGAACAAAGATGTTGCTGGCACGCTCCAGCAGACGATCGCCCGGATCAACGCTCTTGCTGAACCGCCCGCTTTTGTTCTGCATACGGGTGACCTGACGCACCTCGCCAAGCCGGCCGAATTCGATGCCGTGGCGGAACTCCTCAAGGAAGTCAAAGCCAGTAAGGTGCTCTACGTCCCCGGCGAACACGATTTCGACGGGGACGGCAACCAGGAGTACTTGAAACGGTATGGGAAAGGCACGGAGGGAAGGGGGTGGTACAGTTTCGACCACCAAGGGGTCCACTTCATCGGCCTCGTCAACGTGGCGAACTCCAAATCGGGCAGTGGCGGCGGACTGGGTGTTATCGGAAAGGAACAATTAGAGTGGCTGGAGAAGGACGCGGCCGGACTCAAGGACAGTAACCCTATCGTCGTGTTCGCCCACGTCCCGCTCTGGATGGTCCACGAGAAATGGGGCTGGGGCACGAGAGACTCCGAGCAGGCGCTCAAGATCCTAAAGCGGTTCGGTTCGCTCACGGTACTCAACGGCCACATTCACCAGGTGTTGCAGAAAGTGGAAGGGAAGGTGACCTTCCACTCCGCCCGCTCGACCGCGTTTCCTCAATCGGAGCCCGGTAAGGGAACGCCGGGGCCGATCCGCGACCTTGCGGCCGGGAAACTCAAATCGACGTTGGGGTTGTCAGAGGTCCTCTACGTGGCGGGAAACAGTTCGCTCGCTATCGTGGATTCTACGCTCGAATAACCTCCCCGTTCGGACGGGAATACTCATCACTTCCGGCTCATATCCTCGGCTGGATCATCGTCGCGAACTTGCCTCGCCAGTCCAGCCGTTTGTGGGGTTCGTAACCTCACAGTAGGCTTCTACTGGCAAAAGTTTTGTCACTAAGAATTCCGTTCAATACTTGCTGCGAATGGGACGAGCAGCGATTTTGATAGGCTCGCCGGTACTTCAGCTAGGCATGGGATGGATTTGGGCCATATTTGGGGACGTCGGTCTGGCCAGTCCACCAATCTGTATTAACGATAATACAAAATAGAGACTCTAACACCAAGATCTCGCGACTACCCTATCTCGTCCCGGAGATCCCGTAATTCTTTCATCATTTGAGAGATCTTGTTTATGTTTCGTCTGACTTTTCGAAGATTTTCGCCATTTTTCACTCGTAGAAGCCCGTTCCGGGCTGATTCTGCCTTCCCTTGGGAGGTTTTCGGGCCTGTCGACAACAACCAGGGCTTCACCCGGTAAATGGCCAATCGAAGCTTGGCCTTACCAATAGAAGAGATTGGTCCACGCTTGGATCTGTTGAGTTTTCCTGCGGCTACACGCTTGGGGTTGGGGCTCTTTTTCGGGGGTGTTTCCATTGGGAAATTTCTCGTACTTAATTGTTCGATGCCAAAAAAATCAAAAAAAACTAACTTTAGCTAAAAAATGCCGGCCCTCCCCTAGAGTGGGCCGGTTGGAGGTCAAGCGACCTTGGCTACACTCAGCTTGGGCTTTGCGTGGTGGGCTTTCGGGGATTTCCTTGATCGAATCGTCTCGATCGTGCGACGAAGTTCGCTGTTCAGCCTATTAGAGGCGGTATTCAAGATTTTCGTTGCGTCGTGTGACTGCGATTTGATCGCATCGCAGCGCAAGATCGACAGCTGCAGGTGCATGAACGCAGCTTGCTCGATCAGGATCTTCTCTAGCGGGTCACTCGGGTTCCCAGCTTCTGCAATCAGCCGATCCAGGTAGCAACGAATGGTGTCGACATCGAATGCGCTTTTGGCTGCGAGAGCGACGGACATCTGGTGCGGGACGAACAGCTTCATCAACACATCTGCGTAGTGAGCAGATCTCTGACTCTGCAAGTGCTTATCTTCGTCGAGACCGGCTGGTGGTGGTTCTGAAGGCTCAGTCCGTTCCTGAGGCCCTGGTGTCGCCTGCTCCGCGGACTCCGGGCCTCCAGATCGAGGTGCTCCCGAAAGGTTCGGATCAGTGCTCTGTTCCGTAGGTTTTGGTTTTTTCATGTTCGGGCTCCTAGGAGGTTTTCGATCTGTTGTCGGATCGAAGCAAGGCAGAACTCGCTATTGTCGCTAGCATTTGAGTTGAATGGGGTCTCATCAGGCATTTGGGGAGCCAAATTGGTAAGCCAGAAAGGTTGCTTGGAAGCTGCTAGATCCAGAATGCGACTGTAGGGCGGAATTGGATGATTCGCCGCCGTGCATAAATTCTCATACACTCGGAGGAGCCGTCGCAGCTCCGCCTCGCTTCGGCAGGTCAGCAGACCATCTTGGATGAGGAGCTGAATCCGAAACCGCAGCTGATCGGCCTCCCGACGATACGCTCGGCTGTTGGTCATCCAATCCGGAAACGGCTCGTTTCCGATCGTTGCGTAGTAACACTCCAGGATCTTCTCACCCCCACAGTACGCAAACCAACGTTCTGGATAGATGTTGGAAGTTCTCGGCTCTCCATCTGAGGAGTGAACGATCGCAGTCCGCAGGACCCAGTCGTGGTAGTGGAGCCAGGGTCGAACGTGGTACTGGCTCCGCTCGTACCAGCAGATGACTTCCGCCGGAATGCCGAAGCGATCCGAGAGTTGTTGATCGGATGCTTTGGTCAGTATCCAAGCTTGGAGCTTGGGTAACAAGGTCGCATGTGTTCGGGGCAGGGCCAGTGCTTCCGCAAGACCTTCTTTGGATAGCGTTTTCTTTCCTCGAAACTTCGCGCCTAGGTGTCGAGCGATCGTCAAGGTCTCGGCATCGTCTCGCGATAGCCGACGGATGTTCGCATCGAGGATTGCCTTCGCCCGACGGAGTCGCCCGTCGAGACGGCGAAAGGGATCCCACATCTGGAGGTCGTATGGGAATTCGTTTTCCATTTCTTTTTTCCTTTGTTGGAGTATGTTTACCTCCTTTCCACGCTACCTTCAGGTTGAGCGTTACGGAAGATCGCTAGCAGCGATTGGGGAGTTATTGGAGCCGGGAAAGGCCTGGAGATTATTGGAAAATCGTAAGCGACAATTTTTTTTCAGGCTAGTTTGCGGCTGGAAAATTGAAGTCCCGACGTAGGGGAGCGATGCTAACCGGCGTTTCCTAAGATGGTCGAGCTTACCCTCGGCGAGCCGCTGACCACGGGCCAAATGAACCAGGACCGGCTCAAGCTCTGCCTGAAGGTCAACGATCAGTCATACTCCTCGGAAGGAAAGACCGGCTGGTTCGAGGGCGAGATGCTGAATCTTCAAAGCAAATTGCCGCCCGGCATATTCATGAAAGCGTGCATCAACTGTGCCTTCTCGGATTACAGCCCCTATGGTCATGGCTTGTTCGGAAGTATGATCTGCTTTCGAGCGAACAAGGTTGGCCATCTTGCCCTCCCTTTAGGTGAGGACTTCGACAAGGACGACTATTTTGATGTGATGGATACCGTGTCAGAAATAGTTCAGGAAACCCATCTCTGCCCGGAGTTTGAACGGCGTGTGCCTGGGACGGGTTATCGTGGGTGATCCAACTGACCTTCACCAGACAGGGCATTGATATGGCAAGAAAGTTACAAGACATACCGCCACTTCTGCACGACGCCCGGTTGTGCGAGTCCCGCTGGGACCGTCATCTCAAGACGTTGCTCCTGTGCTTCCAGTGCCTCCGACGCAATGTCGATGGTACGCCCATTGAGGATAGCACCGTAGAACTCAAACTCAGCGGGGTCGAGCGGATTAGTGCGCACTACTCGCCAGCCAGCGTAAATGTGAAGCCCTCCGAATTCGGGGGATGTTCTCGGATCACCGTCGCCGACCTCGAAGAGTGGCCTCACGGTGCGGTCGAAGCCCACCTTTCGATCAACTCTGCCCAGGCCGACTTCGAGGCGGTAACGGCGTGCGTCCGGGAGGCACTGGTTGGCAATCTGATGGACAAACCTTCCGAATCGCCTTTGCGGATTCACGTCTCTTTCGAGCCGCACAACTACGGCCCCCAAGGTACGGTTACTGGCCTGTCCGTTGACTGCGACTCACTGGAGACATTCAGTAACGCCGTGCCGCTCGACATCGAAACGTGGGAGCGTCAGTTCGAGGCGTGGTGGAAAGGTTGGCGGAATCATTGGTCGGAAAAGGAGGAGGACGGTGACGATAAGGAACCTGCCCTGGAAGACACCTTTATTCCAGCAGGACAGCCAGACATGCCAGACCTGTCGTATCGACCACCAGCGGCAGCACCATTTCTGCTCTTGTCAACGACTGTCCCTGCGGAACTTCTCAAGCCGATTGAAGATTATCACAACGGCCACAACGAGCAGAACTGGTTGAAGGTGGCCTCTGCGTACCCGTTCTTTGACCACGAACCCACCGAGCGTGCGGCCCGGCTTCAGGAGCAATTCCACGGCCACAACTACGGGAGATGGGTTTACGTCCGCTATATCGACGGATGGTGGTGCGAAGGTAATCGAGCGTGTGTCATTGTCAGAGGAATCGAACACAACATAGGCGATGACGACGCGCCTGCCAGGAATGAGGAAACCGTCATCACTTATGGTCTGCGTCGGTTTCACCAATCCTGGGTTATCGCCACATGGTCGCAAGGATGGCCTCGTTTTGGATCGGCGGATAAGCTGCAAGGCGAGCAACCCTGGAGGAACGGCTGGAATCTTGCCGAATGACGTGACAGTTCCAAAGAGAATCTTAACCGCATGACCGCCACCGTGTCCCTGCTACCCCGGCGGCCCTTATTCATTTGCCGCCGGGGGTAGTGGGACTGCAGTCCCCTTAATCAGATGTCACTTGCAGTCCAGAGACCGCAGGGTATTGACGCTCGACACCGACTAAGAGGGCTTTGGGTTTTTTACAGTTCCAAATCGTAACCGCCGCCACAAATCACCAGCGATATTGTTCAGGCAACCGACGACGTCTTCACGGCTCCACTTCCTTTTGGAGTATCAGCTTTTGCGGTCGGAATTTGTCCAGGGCTGGCAGGCGAAATACGTACGGAAGGCACTTGAGAGTCGCCTTCCTCCATGGCCCATGAACTTCCATGTTGAATATCCACTTCGACTCGCATGTTGGGAAGAACTTCCTTCATGGCCCGCACCATGATTTGGCTGATATGCTCTTTCGCTTCCTCGGGATCTCGACTCTCGGGGACTTCGATAAGCATTTCATCATGAACAAAATTCACTATTCGGTAGTTAGCCCGGAATAGATTCCACAGAGCCAGTTTTGCTCCGTCGGCCGCAATACCCTGGAAAATCCCATTGTGCCTTTGCGTATAGCTCGCACGAGCTCGTATTCGACCACTAAGGGTCACAAAGGCCGTCGTACCGGCAAGCGATATCATAGCATTCCTCAATTCAACGGAAGGGGTTCTCTGGATAATCTGCAGTCGAAGTTGAGGGTTTTCTAACTCAGTGGCAACTTTATTCAAGCTGGTCCAGAAGAAGTCGAGATATTCGGGACTATAAAGGATACCTTTCTGGCTCCGAGGTTCTTGCTGACCTAAAACTTTAAGGCACATGCCGCCGAGTATCGGGCAGGGAGTATTCTCGTCCGCCGTTGTGTTCTTCCAAGTATGGGCTTTTGGATTGAAAATCTTCCACTCAGCAGGTGTCAGATTCAAGTATTGGGCGATTTGCAAAGGGATATCAGAAGCTAAAAATTCTCGAATTTCCGGAAAAAGAGCAAAGTAGCCATCCCGAAACTTTTCCGCCTCCTGCTCCGTCATCTCCACTTCGTAGGATGTTTTAGCGTAGTGAGCCAGAGATCTTGCCCCCATGCCGCCAGGTGTTCCAAAATTGATGGGTTTTGCTTTGGCACGGTCTGCCTTCGTCACCTGCTCAGGAGATATCTGAAGGACCTGAGCGGCAACAAGTTTGTGAAGATCAGTTCCTTTGTTTATCTCTTCGGCCATTCGAGAGGATTTACCAAACTGGCTCTGAATTGCCTCCGCCAAGGCAACCAATTCGATCATTTTGTAATCGGCCTTGACCAGGTAATGTCCGGGGGAAGGAACAAAGCAGCGACGGACACGATGATCGCGGGGGAGATTTTGAGCGTTGAGGTCGCCGAACGAACTCGTACGACCACTCCGTACCAAAAACTGGAAGGATGGATGAAGGGTCGGCCGATCCATGCGGCTGGTCAGTAACTTTAGCAAGCTCTCGAATCGCTTGGATAAAAAAAGAGAATTCAAAAAAGGTGAACGATTGGCATATTCCTGAAGGCTATCTTCCGAAGTTGAGATACGATCCTTTTGATCGGTAGACTTTTGAGTACGGGGAAGCTGGACGCCAATATCTTTTTCGACGCGTTTCAAGATTTTCTGTAGCGACTCCTGAGAGCCTTTGCCAGATCCGAGATACCCTTCCGCCCGAAGAATTTTGAGGTGGGTTTCCAGTTCGGTTTGAAAATAGGTCACCGCGGCTTGGCATTCTTGGCGATTAAGCGTTAGGCCGTTACCGTGGATACCCTTAAGAGCCAGTGATGCTTTCAGCTGGATATGGTGGGTTAGAGGACCCCACTTGTGAAGACATTCATTCATGCGATTTGCCGACAGCCTTCCCCAGATCTCCCGAGAAGTCTGCAATTCACTTTCAATTAAACCGCGTAGTCTTTCATAAAGCATGTGCGTAATTGCAACATCCCGCGCGAGGTATTCCAGATAGACTGTTTCGATCTGACTTGGAGGTTTTCCAAGCCAGCGGCCGAAGGATGTTCGAACATCATTCCCCTGGTCATCTCGGATGTCTTTCGGGACGCTAAGGGCAAGAATCTCTAGGGCACAATCGTCCAATTTCGATTCTTTGTCGGCAAGATCACCGGCCGTGGCTAGCCGATAAAGCTTGTACAGAATCATTGTGTCCCAGATCCGATTTGCATCCGCGCGCTTAAACAGGCTTTCATCAAATTCCTCTAGAACCGTTAGGTCGAAGGCTGCATTATGAAAGACGATCTCGTTTTGGGAATGGCAGTGGAGAAAATCTGCCACACTTTCCCGCGGGAGAAAGACACCCCGATTACCACTAAAAGCTGCAGCCATTACCAATGGTGGCGCTATCCAATCTCTCTGGCGATCGATTTGTAACGTCTCAGTATCGATACTAATAGGACCACTGAATATCCGACCATTAGACAGTTTCCATGGGGAAAATTTATAATTAATATTGCCAATTTGAATGTTCATATGTTTTTATATCCGTTTATATTTTAATGTTTTAAAACCGTTGAGAACTGGTTAAGCGATTAGGCTGGTTAGGTTATTTAGCCCAAGAAGATCCTTAGATTATTTGAGGGTAAGATCCCCTGCAGTTCACTGAAGTATCTTAACCAGCTCGACTCTTAGCCGACACTCACTAAGGCAATTGCTGAAAGTTATCGAGGCGACAAGTGCTTCATCAGCTTAACCGCCTAATCACTTATTCCAGAACGGACGAGGATCTGACATGGGTAGGGCAACCGCTCAACCTCGCATGGTAGCTAAGCGGTTGCGATATGCCACTTACCATTCTTCGGTATTTCCAGACCCGTCTGAGTGCGGCTGATTTTCGGTAGTACTTCCTTCAGTCTGAACTGGCTGAGTAGATATATCGGATCGAACTTCCACCACGGAGCTAAGATTCCCATCTGCTAATACTGCTCCCGCAGCCAGCGAGCTAGCACCAGTGTCAGTCTCTATTCGGCTCTCCCAGAGGCAGTCCAGGTAGTAGAGATTCCTGTTGCCTCGTTCGCGCAATTTTTTTAGAACCGCTTTTGCTGGTCGTCCGTCTATGGCTATAGGGGTCTCGCGGCCGAGGAGCCTGCTCAGTTCTGCACCTGCGAGCTGTGCCTGCACACGTTCTTGGGGTTTGCCCACGACATTCTCGAATGCCTCCGATGCAGAAAAATAAATAAGCCAATCCTTTGACAGTTTGGCGATCCCAGTCGCTTCACGAGCGGTAGTATCCGGGTGGAGATACGGGCCCTGTAGACGGATTACGGAATCGGCTAAAGCCATTAGATGGGTGCGGTCGGAATCGAACTCCTCGCTAGCTTCGGAAATGTTCGCAAGGAACTCATGGAAGCCGTTGGCTTCCATGATGCCCGATATTACTTGACCCCATACCCGGAAGCGATGCCGGCCATTACCTGTTGGTCGTCCCTGCTGCACCCAATGGATTACCATCCCCATCAGTTCGGAGATTATCTCACTCCGATGCTCGCGTGCGAACTGCATCGGGTCGAAATCCGTGGGAAATTGCCGGCTTCTCGGATCGCCGTCGTAATGCAAGCGGATCGGCAAGCTTCGGGATACTAAATCAGAACTCAGAGAGGTCTGATTCATGGTTAAGATCCATAGGATATCATTAGAGCGTCGCATATTTGTGGAGGTACCCAAGATCCGCAGTTCGATAGTCGGTGAGACAGAATTCGCTTCGAGGACTGGGCTGGCCACCGACTGCTGTCGGGCATTCCTGGCGTTGTCGATTATCAATACGTGAGCGTCTCGTTGAAGCGAGGCACACAGTCGCTTTTGGAGCTCTTCTTCTTCCGGCAAGTAGCCCAGTAATGCCGGGTTATTATTGTCAAATATCTGGCCGACAAGACGAGCTAAGAGAGTTTTTCCAAGCCCTGGCTGATTGCCGTCGATAACGGCCAGTGGTTTACCGTCCTCTATGAAATGATTAATCAGCAGTCCGGTAATTAGGAATGCTATCATGTTGGCCAGATCCGCATCCGTCTTAAAACAGAAGTTTTGTAATAGCGTTCGGAGGTGTTGCGGCAACCGCTCAAGGATGGGGCCGGTGGTTGGAGTCGACCCTCTCAGGATGGGTTCGATGCTCTCACCGGTTACCAGGATCTTTGACTCGGGATAATAGCCGGGACGAAGAATCTTGAACTGCGAGTCGAAAAGTGGCCTTCCGGCGGAGGTGGTGATCTCGGGGAAGCTATTCTCTATCAGATTCGAGCAAAAGATTAACGAGATAGCTTCCCGCGGGATTAGGAACTTACCCTTCTCATCCGAACATACCAGGATGTTAGCCAGATGGCTGGGCCCATTTCGATCCGGCCCGGTCTCCGTAAAGATATTACAGAGTTTCGCACTGGGGCCGAAGCCTTCTCCTCGCAAGTAGACCATCTTTCCGCCGTAGTCGAAAACTCGCTCCGATTCTAACAGCAGCTGACGCGCCAGTAGAATGAAGTTGTCCGTGTTTGTGTATCCGACTTTGCGGGAATACCCGGCAAGATTCGGTATGTTTCTCGATCCTCCCAGCGGTAAGCGATCCAGTTCGCCAAAGGAAGAGAAGAGTGTATGCGCGAGCTCATTACCTCGGGAAGAGTTTAAAATACTCGCCATTAGACACCTTCCTTTCTTGCACCTTCTCGCGGTGAAAGATAAAGATCGAAAAGATCTTCTAGCTTAATCCTCCCGCAGCCTCCATAACACTTTCCGATGCGGTCGAGGACGTCCAAGCGACTATTCGGAGCTTTGCATTTGGGGCATGGGTTGATTCGTCGAGACCCAAGTAGCTGTTCAGCGATCACCCCAAACGGAGCGTTGCGAACAACTTCGATATGCTCGACTATTTCTTCCGGTGACACTGGCTTGCCGGCCTTCAGTTGTCTTACTTCGACACCGTTCTTGCTGTTGATGCTTCCTATGGGACGCGTTAGGGCGGTTATGCCAGGGCAATCCGGATCGCTCGGAAGTAAGCACTGCACGACTCGAACATAGCGGCTCCAGCGATCCCGTTCATACTCGCCATGAAACTGAACGGTGGGAGATAGCCACACGATGATGTGATACCCGCCCCCAGAAAACCGCACTTCGGCCTGTCGGAGGATAGGGGATCGCTCGAGCCACGGGGAGATTACGTTCTGATAGACGGCCTCGGGGCCTCCCAACTGCAGGTGTTCGTCGACGATAGCCGGGCGTAGGAGACACAGGTCGATATCGATAAGCATGGCGTTAAGCTGAGTGATCTCAGCTTCAGCCCGGGAGACTCGCTCGATGGGGCCGGTTTCGCCCGTATTACAAAGTTGTTCGCGGTTATCGACAGCATCCGCATTGAAACAAGTGGATGCAATCGTGTTACAACGGGGGTGTACTGAATCCGCTGTGTGTAGTAAGCTAGACATAACAATACTCCTAAGGTAGTGTGCGGCCGTACAGCGATTGCCGTCGCTGTACGGTCAATTTCCTCGACTCACTCTCATCTATTGCTGGGCAGGCGCTTTCCGCTACTATGCCGGTTAGCGTTAAATTTTGCCGTTCTCAAATCCATGACCTCCTTTCAACAGCTTCAGTGAGCGACCCGCCATGAGCCCCAGCTTGGAAATAACTATTGAAGAATCTGATACGAGTCAATATACTGTTTAAAGTTTCAAAGTTTCAAAGTTTTAAAGTTTTTCTTGAGGTCGAGATCGATGAATGCACATTTTCCCTCAAAACCCTTTTACTGGACCGTCGCGGTCGAAGGATATTCGTGGATCCCGGAAGTTCCTGGGTCAAAGCATAGTTCGACCAAAAAAGCTCTTGCTGGCCGAAAGTTCTGCGTCGCGAAAAGGGAGTACCCGAACCGGACATACCAACCCAGTGAAGTTCAGAACCTGTACCGAATTTTTGGAAACCTGAAGCCGTCAGAAGAAGCTGTACAGCAATTTGCAAATGAATACGGTCTTTTAGGTATCGGAACCGCTCCGAAAACACAATCTGCAACCGGTGATAGGCTGCGCATCAAATTTGAGGCTTGTTCGATAGGTGCAGAAGACAAGACCGCGAAGATTTCCAAGCCGGTTCAATACGGCGAAGCTTTTGAAGATTGGATTGTCGCCATTCAGGATATGAATCGAGCAATCACTCTTATGGAACTATGCCGTCCGGGGGGAGGAGCTGTCCAAGCGGACTTCATGGAAATGTACGAATTGTTCAATAGGTACTCCAACTTTGATTTTGCTATCCGCTTACAGATGTCCTTAGATTCGACATCGGGGTTGCATTGCCTCAGTCTAAATCCCCAATCGCTATTAGGTGCAATGTGGCTTCAGTTCGGGTGTGCAAGTGCGATTAACCAAGAAAAGGCAACCGATCGGACTTGTGCAATATGCGGAGAAATTTTCCCGATGAAGAGTGGACGTGGTCATTCCAAACAAATTTACTGCTCCAACAAATGTAAGATGCGTGCGTATTGGAAACGAAAAGAAAACCAGCCTTCACAGGCAGAACCTTCTAAGCCTGTAGACAATCG
The DNA here is from genome assembly GCF_018398935.1 of Telmatocola sphagniphila. Classification (GTDB taxonomy): domain Bacteria; phylum Planctomycetota; class Planctomycetia; order Gemmatales; family Gemmataceae; genus Telmatocola; species Telmatocola sphagniphila. The sequence continues at coordinate 5,807,377 of NZ_CP074694.1, forward strand.
AAGAGCTTTGAGTGACGTGGATTTTGATCCGGACAATTAGCATTTCAGTGGAAAGTTAAAAAGGACTCTGAGTGGGTATCAGAATATTTCGGCGGTATGGACGACTAGGTAGGGGGTATGAGAAATGGAAGCAGACGATAAGCAACCCCTCAAAATGCTCACTTAACCCTTTGCTCGTCGACGCAAGGGAAGCGGCCCGGCTTCTGGGTATCGGTGCTCGCAAGCTCTGGGAGATCACCAATACCCGCGAACTTCCAGCGGTGCGTATTGGACGAGCGATCCGCTACGACATGGCCGACATTCGAGCGTTCATCGAGCGGGCGAAAGACAAGCCGTTTATCGTTCGCATATCTCAAAATCGGCCGCTGGGTTAAACTCAATTCGTAACAAAGCAAATGAGGTCCTTCAAGATGGCAAGCACGAAGCGAACACATGGGCAGGGGACTCTTTATCGTGCAAATGGCGAAGGGGCCTGGATTGCTTCCTGGTATGACTACCTCGGGAAACGTCGGAAACGGTCCACACGGACCACCGACAAGCGGACCGCCGAACGTATCTTATCGAAGATCGTTTCAGATGAAGCGTTGCGGCGGGAGGGTTTGATTGATCCGGCTGAGGAGAAATTTCGGGACGCTTCGAATATCTCGATTGCAACCTATTTGCAAGAATTCGAGGCCTCTCTCTCTGCTGCAAACCGGGATCCGAAGCATATCGCATCAACCCTTCGAGCAATTCGCCAGATCGCAAAATTTGCGGGTTGGAGCACGCTTGGGCAGATGGAACCGACGGGAGTAAATCGCTACGCGACGGAACTTAAAAGAACGAATTCACTCCGAACTGTTCAGGCCCATTTGACGAGCATCAAATCCTTCACTCACTGGCTGATCCAGACGGGGAAACTTTCTCGAGATCCTTTAGCGTCGGTCACAAAGCCGAATCCGAAACTTGGAAGGAAACGGGAAAGACGAATGCTTCTCCCCGAGGAGTGGAGCTGGCTTCGAGCTTCGACAGAATCGGGGCCGATGCTTTGCGGTATGAATGGTCACGAAAGGATGCTCTTTTATGCTCTGGCGATTCAGACCGGACTCCGATCGAGCGAGTTGCGGAGTTTGACCCGGGGACAATTACACCTCAGCGGGGAAAACCCTTTCGTTACCTGCAAGGCGGGATCTACCAAGAACGGGAAAGATGCGCGACAGTATATTAAACGGGAACTGGCAGAAGCCCTAGCGGGGTTGGTGCAGTCAAAAATGTCTCATATACCCGTCTTCAATCTTCCAGAAGCCTCTCGATTGGCGGACATGATCCGAAAGGATCTGGCGGCGGCAAAGTCCGCATGGATTCAGGAAGCCGAAAGAGATGAGGCGGAAACCCGCCGTCGTAAAGAATCGGATTTTCTCTCCGCAAAGAACTTCAGCAGTCAGGAGCTTGATCTACACAGCCTACGGCACACCTGCGGAGCGTGGTTGGCTCAATCGGGCGCCCATCCCAAGTCGATTCAGACTGTGATGAGACATAGCTCGATCACCCTGACCATGGACACCTACGGTCATTTATTCCCTGGCCAGGAGGCGGCAACCGTGGCTGGATTCCCGGATATGCTGGGGATCAATGGGAAGACTATAAACGATAACATTTCGGAGAATATCCTGGCAGAGCGCGGTAGCTATTCTGGTAGCAATCAGGGTGCGTTTCCGTGCGTGCTGCGTGCGAGCCAGTGCGAGATGGGAAGCACTGCTGAGCAACCTGCGATCGGTTGTAACCCTGTAATTACTGGGGATTTATGCGAAACAGTGCGAGAGGATGCGACAAAAAGTGAGAATGCCCCCTCACGGGCTCGAACCGTGGACCCGCTGATTAAGAGTCAGCTGCTCTACCAACTGAGCTAAAGGGGCTGCGACTGTTATTTTGGTAAAGAGAACTGCGATGTCAAGAGGTTCGGCCATTTTCCGGTTTGAACCCGCCATTTTGGGCGAAATTTTCACTTTAGCCCCGGAAAATCCACTTAACCATCTCCCCAAATTTGGCTCCCTTACCATGCATCAGGATGCCCACTCGGAAAATCCGGCCCGCCGCCCAGACGCATAGGAGCGTCGTCATTAGCACCAGCACAATACTCGTCAGCAACTGCCAAAGCGGTACGCCCGGGGGGACTGACTGCCGGGCCACCATGATCATGGGAGTGCCGAATGGGAAGAAGGAAGCGACTGTAGCAATCATGCCGTTCGGATCGCTGATGATTTTGCTCAAAGCGAACAGCGGGATACAGGCGATGAGCATGATCGGCATCATCAGCGACTGAGTATCCTTGATGTCCACGGCCGCCGCGCCCACGGCGATGAACAGAGAACCGTAGATTAACAGAGCCAGGATCAGGAAGAAGCCGAACCAAAATAGCAGGACGGGAGAGAGCAGATCGGCATAGCCGTAACGATAAGCGACGAAATAGCCTCCCAGCAGGTAGACACTAGCCATGGTCAAGGCCACGCCAATTACTCCCACGAGCTTGCCGGCCATCAGTTGAAAAGGACTGACCGAACCCAGAATCACCTCGGCGATACGCTGGGATTTCTCCTCAACGATTCCCTGCATTGCCGGTGTCGCCCCCACCATGATGACCATGAACATTAAACCTATAAGCGCGGCCGGTAGGAACAGATTAACGAATTGTGCTCCTTTTTTGCCCTCTTTAAGTTCACCTGTTAGTTTGTCTTTAACAACCAAGGAATGCGGTTCAACAATCACTTGAGCCAGAAGCGGCTTGATCTCAAAGGCGTTGAGCTTTTTGTCATTAAACCTCTGTACTTGAACTGCTTCGGTTAGCAGAAATTGCGCGGGAAATCGAAACTTGGCTGCTTCAATAGCATTTTTAAATCTGAGCTTAACGATTTGATCATCCGGTTGTTCTTCGGCTAATTTGGTGATGGGTTTGTATACTTCTTTGCCAATTTCGACGAAACCATCCAATTCTCCATTTTCAACCCGTTGGGACAATTCATAACGCTGCTGGAGAATTGATTCTTTATCATCCTTACTCGGCGGAATAGTTTCGATGGCCATCTTCATCGAAACCAGCTCTTTTAACTGAGGAGCCGCCTTTTCAATTTCCGGATTTTTCTTGGTAGCCTCCGTTAACTGCTTTTTGAATTCGCTGTTCTCGTCGACAAGTTGTTTTAAGACTTCACCGAGTTTTCCGCCTTCGCTACGATCCACAACGGCGATCTTCATCTCCTTGACATCCACTTTTTCCAGCACCACCTGCACCAGGATGCTGCCGAAAGAGAAAATGGGCATCATCAGCATTGTCAGGATGAAGGCTTTGGAGCGGACCGCCGCTTTGTATTCCCGGGCGGCGATCGTGAAAATCTTATCCATAATCTCTCTTCGGTTCGTTCTAGATTCGATACTAGTTGGCAGCTGCAATTTCTTTCAAGACAATCGAAAGTCGCAAACCGGCTTTAGTCGCCTGATAGCGGGCGCAATCCCCGGCTTGCTGAGCATAGTATTTCGGGGCTATAGGAATCTCGATTTTCTTCTCGTCATCCAGAATCTTCACTTCGCCGTCGCGAAATTCGGTTTTGGCGTATACCACTTTTAAATCGCCACTGAGATAAACGCATTTGACCGCTTGTTGAAAAGATTCCTGAGCCCATTCTTCCACGGTTTTATGCCGATCCAATTCATCGCGGATTTTGCCGCCATTAACTTCCAGTTGCTTTTCCAGATCCAGCACTCCGGAATTAATCCCGGCATTGTTTACATCCCGGCCCAGCAGGCCGTCCCAGAACGAGTGGAGTTGAATGAGGCCGCCCGATTGCAATTTTACCTTGGATAAATTGCCGCCCCGATCTCCTTCAGGGAACTCCTTGGAGAATCGAGTGCAGCAGTGCAAGGGCTGATGCATATCGGTGATCAGGTGGAAGAGCCAAGTCAGGTGAACCGCTTGTTCAACGCGGTCGCCGCCGGAGAGAACGATTTTCTTGGACAGGCCAATCTGCTTCACGACGTTTTGTTCACCCGCCCCGGGGGCTTTGATGTCCTCGCCCGGCGGAATATACGGGATATTGATGTAATGCCATTCACCGCGATTGTAAGCTTTCCGCTCGGGAGGGCCGTTGCGAACCCAGTCGGCCCAGGTGGAGGCTCGCATGAATGCCCACTCGTCCTCGGGAATGTTGTCGGGACGATTCGCAGCGAGATATTCCTTATAGTGGGGATGGTTCTGCAGAATCTTGGTGATCTTGGTCCGCTCCTCGGCTGAAAGTTGCTTCCAGGCCAGGCGGGAACAGACCATGTGCCCTTTATCGTTCCAGGCAAAGGCGGACGGGGAAATTAGAATTAAAGTCAACAGGCTAAATAGCAAACGCTTCATTCAACGCTCCGATCAGGGACTGGCATTTTCCGATTCCGGGGTGGCGATCCGAACAAAAATATCCTGCAGGCTGGGCTTGGTGATCTCAAAATGTCGGACCCGGCCGCGACGCATCAATTCTCCCAGAATGGCCTGGGTGTCGGTATTGCGTGCTAAGCGGAGTTCCTGAGCGTTTCCGAAATCGGTGATCTTTTCGACGCCGCTTAATCCGTAGAGATTGGGGGATTCCCCCTCCAACTGGACTTTAAGAGTGTCCAACCCGTAAGTATCCTGGATTTGTTGCAGGGTGCCATCGAGCACCTTGCGGCCTTTATGGATCATGAAGATGAAATCGCACATCTTTTCGGCCACGCTCATATCGTGGGTCGAAAAGATGACTGTGGTTCCGGCTTTTCGTAACGACAAAATCGCATCCTGCATGACGGTACGATTGGTCGGGTCGAGGCCGCTGAACGGTTCGTCCAGAATCAGCAGTTCCGGCTTGGCGATGACCGCCGAGATGAATTGAACTTTTTGGGACATCCCTTTGGAAAGGGTATCGACGCGCTTGTTTTGCCAGTCGAGAAGTCCCATGCGGTCGAGCCAGGATTCGATATCGGCATCGCAATTCCGAACATTTTTTAGTCGAGCGAAGAACCGGATCAGTTCCTTAACCTTCATGTTCTTGTAGAGGCCACGCTCTTCCGGAAGGTAGGAGATTTTGTCCGAGTATGCCTGAAAAATCTCTTCCCCGAGCACTTTCAGGTGCCCCGAATCGGGGGCGTAGATTCGCATGATCATGCGAAGGGTAGTGGTCTTCCCCGAGCCGTTGGGACCGATGAATCCATAAATGGTATTCCGCGGTACCCGAAGGGACAGGTCGTTCACGGCCACGAAATTCCCGAAACTTTTCGTGACGTTGTTGATCTCAATGGCATCGCTCATGGAGTTGTTATATAAGGGAGAATTTGAAGACTTGTCCGGCTATTCGAAGATTCTCCTCCGGGATTTAGGAATCGCGGGGTCCTTTAGCCACTTTTCGCGATATAATTTCGGCATACCTGCCGTTTGCCAATGGGGCTCTCCCATGTCCAAAATGTCATTTTTTTGGGTCTGTTCCATCCTGCTGCTGATTGCAACGGGCGGACGGGCCGAAGACGCGATTCTCTTCAACCGGGACATCCGGCCGATACTCTCCGAACATTGTTTTCAGTGCCACGGACCGGATAAAAACAAGCGCAAGGCGGATCTGCGCCTCGATAATCGCGAGGCGGCCCTGCGGAAAGAAGCTTTCGTACCGTGCAATGCCAGTCAAAGCGAACTCGTGAAACGGGTTCTGTCTAATGATCCGGAGGCCGTGATGCCGCCGGAGAGTGCGCACAAGCCTTTGAATGCGGCTCAGAAAGAGCTGTTGAAGAAATGGATTGACCGCGGGGCGGAGTATCAGCCGCATTGGGCCTATATCAATCCGGTCCGGCCTGCCGTACCAGGAGTGAAGCGAGAAGGCTGGGAAAACAATCCCATCGACGCTTTCATTTTAAGTGCTCTCCAAGCGCGAAAGATGAAACCTTCTCCGGAAGCCGATCGACAGCGGCTCATCCGTCGGGTCTATCTCGATCTCATCGGTCTGCCGCCGACGCCGGAACAGGTTCAAAAGTTCGTCGAGGATAATGATCCGAAAGCCTACGAAAAAGTGGTGGATAGCCTGCTGGCGTCGCCCCACTTCGGCGAACGGATGGCCATTCCCTGGCTGGATCTGGTTCGCTTTACCGATACGGTGGGTTACCACGGCGATCAAAATCAGCGGATCTTCCCTTATCGCGATTATGTGATCGAGGCTTTCAACAAGAACAAACCCTTCGATGAATTTACCCGCGAGCAACTGGCCGGTGACCTTCTCCCTAATCCGACAGAAGAACAGTTAATCGCCAGTGGTTACAACCGCCTGAACATGATGACTCGCGAGGGAGGAGCCCAACCCAAGGAATACCTGACCAAGTATCAGGCCGACCGGGTGCGAACCACTTCGATTACCTGGCTCGGTTCCACATTCGGCTGTGCCGAGTGCCACGATCACAAATATGATCCCATCACGGCGAAAGACTTCTATTCTTTTTCGGCTTTTTTCGCGGATCTCAGACAGTGGGGCGTTTATAGCGACTACAACTACACCCCCAATCCCGATCTCAAGGGCTGGAGCAATGATCACCCGTTCCCACCGGAGTTGGAAGTCAAGAACACCTATCTGACGAAGCAGATGGAACTGGCTCGGGACCGGGCGAATCATCAAATTCACCTTTCTTTCGAAAAATCCAAATCGGATGCGGCACTAGCAGCCAAATTCAATCGATGGGTGGAAGAGAACACAAAAAAAACTTTTGTCTGGCAGACACCCGCACCGACCGAAGGTAAGGACTTTAAGATAAAAGACTCCGGTCAGATCGTATTCACGGGCAAGGCCGTGAAAGGTGGATCCCAAACCCTAGAGTATCGGCCTCAGCCAGGCTGGGTGACGACGATTCGCCTCGAAGCACTCCCCAGTGCGGAGCACAAAAACACAATCACGCGGGACGGAGCGGCCACGGCACTGATCCAAGTCACGTTTGCATTGAAAAATAAAGAAGGTAAGGAAACCAAGCTCGGTATCCAGGCGGGCCGGGCGGATCGCTACGAGATTATCCGTTGGGCCAGCACGGTGCCATTTATCGGTTTGGATAAAGGCCAATGGCGGACAGCGGCCGGGGCTTTCGAACAGGCCCAATCGGCTTACTGGTTGTTGGAGAAACCGGTGTACCTGAAAGAAGGTGATGAGTTACTGGTCACCTTGAAGAGCGATAATCTCGGCTCGGCCCGTGTGAGTTTATCGCCACTCGACAACGTTTACGACGACATCGATTCCGAGTTGGGTAACCCTTTTAAGACATTGAATAACGAGCATCGACAGGAATTGGGCGAGAAAGTGTATCGGCTGTTTTTGAAAGGCACCGGAGCCGACCCGGAATCCTTCAAGGTTTATCGCGAAGCGATGCAAATTTGCCACGAGATGAATCGGGGCAAAGCCTGGACACAAGTCTCGGTCGCCACGACACCTATCACGACGCGAGTATTGCCACGCGGCAACTTCCTTGATGAAACGGGACCGATTGTGGAACCGGCCGTCCCTTCTTTCCTGCCGCAGATCAAGAAAGTGGGAGATTCAAAACGGCTGAACAGGCTAGATCTTGCTAACTGGATCGTTTCCCCGGAAAACCCTCTGACCGCGCGCGTTTTGATGAACCGGCTCTGGAAGCAATTCTTCGGTACCGGCATCAGCGCGGTCATGGAGGATGTGGGAGCACAAGGAGAATGGCCGAGCCATCCGGAATTACTCGACTGGCTGGCGGTCGAATTCCGTGAGAGTGGCTGGGATGTTAAACGGATGGTGAAGCTAATCGCCTTGTCGGCGACGTATCGGCAGGATTCCAAGGCTCGAGCCGAGTATCGTGAAATTGATCCCAACAATCGATTTTTGAGCTACCTGCCACCCCGTCGTCTGGAGGCCGAGTTCGTTCGGGATAATGCTCTGGAGATCGCCGGGTTGTTAAACGAAGAGGTCGGTGGCCCCAGTGTGAAGCCTTATCAGCCGGAGGGCTACTATGCGAATATCCAGTTTCCCGATCGCCGGTATGTAGCCGATACAGACCTGAAGCAGTATCGCCGGGGAATCTATATGCACTGGCAGCGGACTTTCCTTCATCCGATGCTGGCCAACTTCGATGCCCCCAGTCGCGAAGAATGCACGGCCAGTCGGAACAATGCCAATACCCCGCAGCAGGCTCTGACTCTTTTGAACGATCCCAGTTTTGTTGAAGCGGCTCGTGTCCTGGCTGAAAAATTGCTCGCTTCGGATGCCGTCAGTGATGACGCGCGAATCCAGTGGCTTTACCATCGGGCCTTGGCTCGCTCGGCGACTGAAAAGGAGGTTCAATCGCTTCGCAAATTCCTGGCAACACAGAAGCACTACTACTTGGATAATCCCGAAGAAGCCAAGAAGCTGATCCACACGGGTATTGCTCCGCTGAATGCTAAGGTGGATGCGGTGGAATTAGCAACCTGGAGCAGTGTTTGCCGCGTGATTTTAAACCTGCACGAAGTAATTACCCGTTATTAGATTTTGGTCGAGGTTTGAAATGAACGATTTAGCCAGACGATCCTTTCTTTTGCACTCGGCCTACGGATTAGGCGGCCTGGCCCTTGCCAGTCTTTCCGCCCGCGCGGTGGAGAAGTGGAAAGGCGTCGTCAATCCTCTTCATTTCAAACCCCGGGCGAAACGAGTCATCCATCTCTGTATGGCGGGTGGTCCCAGCCAATTCGAGACGCTGGACTACAAGCCCAAGTTGAAAGAATTGGATGGTAAGCCTTTTCCGGAATCCTTCACTAAAGGTCAGCAACTGGCCCAGTTGCAGAATACCGTCCTGAAAGCACGCGGCCCCATCTTCAATTTCAAAAAGTATGGCAAATCGGGACAGGAAATCTCCCAGGCCTTTCCCGAGATTGGCTCGATAGCGGATGATATCGCGATCGTTCGCTCGATGCAGACCGAACAAATCAATCACGACCCCGCGCACGCCTTCATGAATTCCGGCTCCATCATCAAGGGCCGGCCGAGCATGGGAAGCTGGCTCCTTTATGGACTGGGCAGCGAATCGGAAAATCTCCCCGGCTTCATCGTCATCACTTCCTCGGGCCGGACCGGTTTGCAACCGGTGTCCGCGCGACAGTGGTCGGCCGGAGTACTGCCCAGCCGATTTCAGGGGATCCAGTTTCAGGCCAAAGGAAATGCGGTCCACTATATCGGCAATCCGGAAGGAGTTTGCCAGAGTACCCAACGGCAAGTCATTGACGAAGTTAATCGACTGAATGGAATGCTGGCGGAAGATCGGCTCGATCCGGAGATTCAGACTCGAATTTCGCAATACGAACTGGCCTTTCGCATGCAGAGTTCAGTGCCCGATCTCACCGATTTCAGCAAGGAAACCAAAGAGACTTTAGAGCTGTATGGAATCAAAAAACCCGGCGACGGTTCCTTCGCCTCCAACTGTCTGATGGCCCGGCGCTTAGCTCAGCGCGGCGTGCGATTCATTCAACTCTATCACCGGGCCTGGGATCATCACGGCGAACTCGAAAAAGGAATCAAATGGGCCTCGGAGGATGTCGATAAGCCCTGTGCCGCACTTGTCAAAGATTTGAAACGATTAGGAATGCTGGACGATACCTTGGTAATCTGGGGAGGGGAATTCGGCCGTACTCCGATGGGGCAGGGCAGCGGCCGGGATCATCACATTCTGAGCTTCTCAATTTGGATGGCCGGGGGTGGTATCAAAGGGGGTGTTACCTATGGCGAAACCGATGAACTCGGCTATCGGCCCGCCGTGAATGCCGTGCAGGTACGCGATCTCCATGCCACCATGCTCCACCTTTGTGGAATCGATCATCAACGGCTGAGTGTCAAGTTCCAGGGACTGGATTTGAAACTCACCGGTGTGGAACCGGCGCGCGTACTTAAGGATATCCTCGCTTAATCCAGTAGTTCTCGGACCCTCTGCCAAGTCAATCGGCCGTCATAGGCCGAGAAGTACAACGGCTTGTACTTCTCGGTAGCCACCCGCCGGGCGAAGTCTTTCCGTTTCTCTCGAGCGTCCGAAAAGCTTTCCAAACCTTTCTTCAACTCCAGCGTTTTGGCTAGGACCTCGTTCGCAATCTGCTGGCACTCGTTGACTCGTATAACATATTGCTCGTAGTACTTGCGGTACTCGCCCAGGAACTCTTCTGGAACCGCGTCCGAGCCCTGAGATTGCAGATACTTCTCAAATTCGGTCCAGCTCGGAACTTCGTCAAAAGCCGCCAGCATCTCGGACGTGGCGCGGTAACTGCAGCGAACCATCAGTCGAAACAGCTTCAGATAATCGGGCGACTTCACCTTCACGCGATAGAGCACTTCCCGATCATTCTCGAGCTGGATTACCGCGCCTTCCTGGTCGGTTCCTTGAAGGCTTTGCATCAAGTGGGTGATCTGCGCTTCTAATCCCTCTCCGGGGGGGGCCAGTAGGGGGGCCAGACTCAGCCCGTAATGATGCCCAAACTCGCGCACACGATCCAACGGCCAATAGCGATGGTTGTGCGGATCGAAAATCGCCAACAACACGAGATCTTCCCGGCCTTTATAGTCGGTGATGATTCGGGCTTCCGGATGAATGAGTTCAAAGATCAGGCTCAGCCGTTCGAATTGCGGTTCCAGAAGTATCGGATAATACTTCCCCGCCAGTTGCCGGGCGGTGGCCAAATAGTCAAATTGGCTTAACTTTTCCGGCGCGTCTTCATCCTGGACCCCTAGTCTCGAATCGAGCCCTTCCAGCATACCTCGCGTGCTGAACCAGACGCGGTCGCCGTGGACGAAGCGCTGGATCATCGTTCCATCCAATTTTTCGACAAAGCGAATCTTTGCCGAGCTCTGTTGGGCCAATTCGCTCAGATCGCGATGCTGAAACTCTTTCTCCCCCAGATTGTAAATCTTGATCAGAGGTAGAGAGACCAGCCGATACGGCTCGCGTTGGTAGATGATTCCCTTGGCATAGAGCTGGTGCTGTTCGAGTGGAGTGAATAGGAGCTTGGAAGCATTGGCTAATACCAGGCCGGAAATTTCGCGCCGGATTAGAAGCGGATCTTCGTCGATGGCCCGCAGAATTTTTGCCGGGTCGCTACGAAGGTGGTTCAGTAACAGGTCGATCCGCAATTCCATGCTCTTTCCTTTTGGCAGATCTCAATAGAGAGCTGGAGAAAATGCGAAGGTTCGGAAGGCTTTGTAGCCATTTAACCCTATGGCCGTGAGGGAATTTTGTACTCGGGCGCAACTGAAATTTCATCGCCTGCGCGAAATGCAGGATTATTGCAGATTTAACTCCATCCCCGCTTTCTCTCGAAATTTTCATGATCTATGTTCGAGGAGAATTAGTTTTCCTGCGGAGGCTCTACCATTCATACGTCCGATCAGGTCACGCCACAGTTGCCGACCAAATCTCGTAAATTGAGAAGCCGCTACGCACAAGTGAATGGCGAAAACGTCATTGAGCTGACACCTCAACTGAAGATTCGCAAGGTCATCCTGGCCATTATCACTGGGGCTTTGCCCGATGATTTGCGGCCCGAGGCTTTAAAGCTACTCATCGACACCCTGCGAGTAGCCGACGAAGAAATCCGCTGTCTGGCAGTAATCGCTCTGCACGAGATCGGCGTGGGTTCTCCCGTGGCGTTGGATGCCTTCGTCGATCTGCTCAACGATTTCCATCCGCCAGTTCGCCGGCGAGCCGTGAGAGCGATTGGCGACTTCGGGCCCGATGCGTCGCACGTTGTTCGCGAACTGATCACCATGATGAACGACGATGTGCATAGCGTTCGGGTCGAAGCGATTAACTCGATTGGTAAATTGGGCAGTGTGGCGAAAGCGGCCATCCCGGCGGTAGTGTCTCTGATGAGTGAAGAAGACACCCGAATTCGAACCATTGCCACCATGGCTTTGAAGAAGATCGGCAAAGTTTCCGTCCCTCATCTGGTTGGGCTTTTAGCCGATCCGGAAGCCATTTCCCGTGAACGCGCAGCTCGCTTACTCGGGAGGTTGGGTTCCACCGATGAGGTTGTCGTTCAGTCTCTCCTGCAGGCCACTTTAGATTCAGAAGAGAATGTCCGGGAAGCAGCCCGGGAAGCGCTCGAATACATCCAGTGCCCGGTGATTATCTGATCTTGCAACGGCGAAGACTACATCAGTCCAATGCGTTCGCTTCGCCGTTCCAGCTGCCTAAACTCCCAGGGCGTGAAAGCATCCAGTCCGATCAGCCAATGCCGTAGACCTAGACAACGGGTGCAGCCGGCCTCATCGCTGTAGAGATCCACTTCCTCCGCCGCTTGAATCTCCTTTTCCGGATGGGTTTCCGATTGCACGTAACGTATCGGAAGCCATCCCGACACCTGCTCCTGGTTGATCAATCGAATCTCGACCGGAAGATATAAGGATTGCAACTGTCCCTGCTCCGCCAGTCGTAAGGATTCAATCTGAACGAAGGGCAACCAATGGAGTTTATCGGCGACGACAACCTCCAGTATATCCCCCAGGAAATCGTCCTCATCGCGCCAGCCTTGAACCTCCCGGCCATCGACGGTCCCTTCGAAGGAGTCGCCGCTGCCGTTGGCTTCATCCAGAAGTTCCAGGCCCGCTTCCAGACGACCTTGGGCAAACAGTTTGAGCGCCCTAAGACGAGTTTGGGTCGATCCCGGTAGGGGGAGAAGAAATAGTGGCTTGCGACCGCGTAGGTAAGCCAGCCGGTTTTTTTCGATGTCCGCCGCCTGACTTTGGCTGAATTCAGTTGTCATGCGGATGAGATATGCCTAATAGCGACAAATGGCGAATGGTCTTCCTTCGGTAGCAACTTTCCAGACCACTTTTTTATTTGAATCGAACTCGACGACCTCATTATGATTGCCCCCGGCTACCAGAACATTGCCATTGCGCATTTTCTGCAGACGGGTCACTTCGAAGTTGATGTTCTTATGTTCGAAGAGGGCTTTACCCGTGGCATCGACTTCGGCGTAGCCGTTGGCACTGTTGTAATAACCAATCAGAAAATGCTGATTCGGTAGAACCTGAAACCCTCCCCAGCCCTGCATCTTCGCAATCGGGATCGTCCGCAGAATTTTGTTGCTGGGATCCAGTTCAGTCAATCCGGAATCGCCTAGCACGAAAGTATGCCCCCGTTTATCGCGATGCACCTGATAAATCTGATTGGGAAGATTCGGAAATTCGCCCAATCTCTTTCCACTGCGATCAAACTCCATCACTCCTTGATGAGTGGAGACCAGGGTATTTCCATTCGGGAGTCGTTGAGCACTGGTAGCATTCCCTCCTAAAGGCGGGCTCTTCCAGACAATGTCTCCTTTGCGGTTTCGTTCGGTCACCTGCGAGGTGTAGTACTCGGCGATGAGGATATTACCGTTGGGGAGAGCCTGCACATCCACCGGGCCGCCGCAGTTTCGCAGTTCCCAGGTTTTCTTTCCTTCACGATCAACTTCGAAGACGCGATTTCCGGGATTGCCATCGACTTCGCCGATTAGCGTCAGACCGCGCAGAGCGGGTTCAGAAGTTAGACGCGTCAGTGGAATTTTCTCGCCGTTTTTGTTCCACCAGTCCAGCCAGGCGGCTTTCGATTTTTGTCGGGCTTCCGGGGTGTCTGCCGTTAGTACGAATGGGATTTTCTCGCCATCGTAAAGTCGGCAGAGTTGATCTTCGATTAACAGCGCGATTTCAAAGGGAGAGTTTTCGAACAGCGAAATAAAAGGGACGACCTTATCCTTTTGTCCCACGCGAATCAACTCCAGATAAGCATGGAAGCGGATTTCTGTACTGGGGTCGGCCGTGAGCGGTTCGAGAAGTTTGATCTCGGCCGGGAAGCATTTTGCCAGAACTTCAACCCCGACTTGCCGGACCCAGATGTAGCGATGCTTCAGGAACGACTGGAGTCTAATGTCGGAACCGGGAGTTTTCGGAAGTACCTTCAGCAGGCATTCCTGAAGGCGATCGCGAAGGGAACGCTCTTCACCCAGTATCTCGACCATTTGAAAGAGCGGCTCGATTTGCTCGAGTTTCAAGGCCGATTGTTTTTCCAACATATCCAACGCGGCGTGTTGCTTGTTCCGATATTCCGCCGCCTTCAGAGCGCGCTGAATCCGCAGGGTCTGCCGTTGAACTTCCGGTTCCGGTGATTCCAGCCCTGGCATCAGAGGATTCAAAACGATCGGCCCCATGCGAATCATCTCTTCGTAGGCCGCGTCTCGTATCTCGAATTGATCATTCCCAAAATTTTGAAGGAGTTGGCGTATCCGCGCTATTTCCTTGTCCGTGGGGATTCCTTTCTGAAGAAAGCCCGAAGCCTCCTCGACTGTTCGAAAAGACGGAATCTTGGCAATCTCCCTTAACGGTGGTGAGACGGGGGGAGTGAAAGCAAAAGCGGGGAAGATTAATCCAAGCAGCAAGAGGGTCAAGAGAATCAGCGAACGACGATGCGCGAGGATCATGCCGACACTCCTGAACGATCACCTCGGGGCTATCGTCAGTTAGATAGAATCAAGAGAACGATTCTAACAGGATGCGGATGGAAATTCGAGCAATTACTGGCAGGTCCGGAATGAGAATATTCTTTTGTTTGTTCCTGCTATTGGTCCCAGGGAGGTCTGAATGTCTGGAAGCGCAACTTCCTCGGGAGGCCGTGGGCTGGATTCATGCGGATAACGATCTGCTCGGCACCGGCTTCCTGATCGATTTGGAAAAGAAGCGGATGCTCAGCTGCTATCACTGCGTCGGCGAAGCCAAAGGGCTCGAAGTATTCTTCCCGGTGCGAGACAAAGACGAACTTCTTGCGGATAAAAACTATTATCTGAGCCATCGCACCGAGTTGCGAAAAAGCGGGCATCTGATACCCGGCAAAGTGATCCGAAAATCTTTAAGCCGGGACCTGGCATTAATTGAACTCGCGGAGTTGCCACCCGGCGCACAGAAAGTCTCTTTCGCATCGAGAGCGGCGTCGCCGTCCGAATCGATTCGAACCGTCGGCCATCGCTATGATGCCGAATCGCTCTGGAATGTTACCCAAGGAGTGTTGCGACAATCGGCCCGACAGGAGGGCTACTTCTGGCAGGGACAGAAACTGGCCCAAAATGCCCACGCTCTATTTCTTCAATTACCCGTGAATACCGGCGATAGCGGCGGGCCGTTGTTAAATTCTCAAAATCAGGTCATCGGTATTACTTCCGCCGTGCGTTGGCGAACGGGTGGAATTGCAATAGGTATTGGCTGGGAGGAGATCCGATCTTTTCTCGATCAACCGGCGAGTGATAGCCCTACTACGAAGGCTCTCTACGAAGCTGTTGCCCAATCGACGCTTTGGGTGAATCCCGCCGCGACGGAATTTCGTCATGCCGGTTTTCTGGTCGATGCCCAAAAAGGATGGATCTTAACAACATCAAAAGCCGTGGAAGGATTAGAGAAAACGGAAGTGGTTTTTCCTCTGGCCGATGCTTCACGAGCGGAGCGCTTTCAAAAAAAGCTGTATGAAGTTCCTGGCACAGTCCCCCGATATACAGTTCGGGTGCGAAAAGTGGATCTGGTACGCGACCTCGCGCTCCTGGAGTTGGAAGCTCCACTACCTTCCCGAAAAGCCGTGACTCTCGCGATCAAGGAACCGGCCGTGACGGATCGGATCCATTCGATCAATCATCCTTTAGGGGTCGATTGCCTTTGGCTCTATTCGCAAGGGAATGTGAGGCAGAAGACCCGACTGACTGTAGAGAAGCCTGAAGCAATCGAGTTCCGGGTTCTTCTCCTGCAAATGCCGACACAGGGCTCCTCGCCGGGCGGACCCGTGTATAACGATGCGGGCGAAGTAGTGGGGTTAGTTTTGAATCGCGAATCGGCCCAGCAGCAGATCGGATACGCGATCACCGCGGCGGAGATTCGAGAGTTTCTGAAAGAGAAAAAGTAAACGAAAAACGGATGCCAAGTTTGGCATCCGTTAGTAATTTTCGAGTTTTGAACGCGGCTTAGGCGAGGGCTTCCAGATGGGTCTTGATTCGGTTCACCGGGAGCTTTTCGCGTCGGGCCAATTCATTCCGGCAAGCCGTCAGCAGTTCCTGACGTAGTTCCCAGTTGCTCAATCCCACCGAATCCCAAGCTTTGATAGTTTCGCTGGTGGCCGGGTTCAAGCGGGCAATTTTTGTTAACCAGGTGATTCCCGCATCGAGTGTGATGTGGGTGGTCTTCGGGTGATGCCAGGCAATATGAGTGGCCAGGCAACCGCGCGGCATGGCATGAGTGAACATCCCATGTATCAGCAGCGGGCTAGCTTGTTCCAATAATTCCGATACGCGGTCCAGTCCCGAAATAGTAACGTTCGGGAGCCAGACTTCGCGAAACTCTTCAAGGCAGCGTGTCCAAGGCATGTCCATCTCCTGACGAAAACGGGACGTCCATTCCAAATGCAGTCGGCATCTCGCCGTGGGGTTTATGTCGGGAACACTGGCTTTGTCGAAGACCGCGAAAGGCCTTGACAAAAGGGGTGATAGTGAAAACTCTAAGAGATGATTTTTTCCATCGCTCAGATAGTGTCCCCAACAGGTAAGACAATCATATTAGCCACCATTGATGCTTGTCAAGGCGCTACTTGGGCTTTTTCCTAAAGTAAATATTCAAAATGACTTGCGTTTGAAAATATGGTTAATTTTGGAGGTAAAAAAGGGGCAAAATGGGTATCTAAAACCCGCGCTAACAAGAGACTATAAGAACAAGTTCCGAAAAACAAACTTTTATGCGCTTGAATGTGCGAATGTTATTGTAATGGGGGAAAATATTTGAGAGTATTCTCCCCCACATATTTCCGAACTACTTCTTTTCCTGACGTTCGGGACGCAAAGCCCTCACGGCCACGCCCGCTCGCCACATTTCACTATCCGCAATCGCTTTCAGCTCTTTCTCGAGATTTACTCGATAATCCGGACGGCTATTCGCCTCCAGTGTTCGGCGGGTTTCTTCCCCGGTTTCGACACTGTGATAGAGCTGTTCGAACACTGGTTTCGAAGCGTCGCGGAACTTGGTGAACCAGTCCAGCGCGCCGCGTTGAGCGGTAGTGGAGCAGTTGGCGTACATCCAATCCATACCCTTCTCCGCGATCAGCGGGTAAAGGCTTT
The DNA here is from genome assembly GCF_018398935.1 of Telmatocola sphagniphila. Taxonomy (GTDB): domain Bacteria; phylum Planctomycetota; class Planctomycetia; order Gemmatales; family Gemmataceae; genus Telmatocola; species Telmatocola sphagniphila. The sequence goes on from NZ_CP074694.1 coordinate 5,824,493, forward strand.
GCGTGGCCTCTTCCACTGTTTCGTTGAATGCTTCGGAGGGGCTGTGTCCTTTGGCTCGCAGCACTTCGTACTGCGCCAGCCAGAGGCCGTAGATGGCCCCCATCAGTACACCGCGTTCTCCGGTGAGATCGCTGAAGACTTCTTTTCGGGCCGTGGTTTCGAACAGATAGCCGGAGCCGATGGCGATGCCCAGAGCCAGGCAGCGTTCGCGTGCCCGGCCCGTAGCGTCCTGATGCACCACAAAACTCGAATTAATCCCCCGGCCTTCGAGGAAGTGCTTGCGGACCGTGGTACCCGAGCCTTTGGGGGCTACCAGAATCACATCGATATCCTTGGGAGGAATGACGCCGGTCTGGTCGTGATAGACCAGCGAGAAGCCGTGCGAAAAATAGAGGGCCTTACCAGCCGTCAGATGCGGCTTGAGTTTCGGCCAGAAGTCTTTCTGACCGGCATCCGAAAGCAAATACTGAATAATGGTGCCTTTTTCAGCGGCTTCTTCCAGTGGAAAGAGGGTTTTGCCGGGAACCCAGCCATCTTCGAGAGCGAGAGCCCAGCCGGCGGAATTGGGACGCAGACCGATGATGACCTTCAAGCCGTTATCTCGCATGTTCAGCGACTGACCCCGGCCCTGTACGCCGTAGCCCAGAACCGCGACGGTTTCGTTGCCGAGAATGCTTTTGATTTTCTCAGGGGGATAGTCCGAGCGTTCGACGGCCTGTTCCACAAAATCGTTGATTCGAATTTCTTTCATCGGATGTTCCCTCACGGAATCGGAAAAGTATCTCGATATCAAGATATCTGGCAGACATCTTCCTGTCAAGAATCTTGACATAAAGATACTTTTGTTTAACAATAGCGGTATGGCCGATGATCTGATTGATCGAATGAACGCCGCCTGGCGGCAACAACGACCCGATCTCGATCCCACTCCGCTCGAGAGTGTCGGCCGGGTCATCGTGCTCGCCAAGCACCTGGAAAAATCGGTGGAGGCAGCTCTCGAATCTCACGATTTAAGCCTCGGCCAATTCGATATTTTGGCGACGCTACGGCGTCAGGGGGATGGCGGAAAATTGACGCCGGGGCAATTGATGGAAAGCGTTATGCTTTCCTCGGGAGGCATGACGAATCGACTCGATCGACTCGAAAAAGCCGAGTTGATTCAGCGTTATGCCGATCCGGACGATCGCCGGGGAGTGATGGTCGGCTTGACGGCCAAAGGCAAAAAACTGATCGATGCCGCGACGAAAACGAGATTTGAAGAAGCCCGAAAATCGATGCCGCCGCTCACCGAACGGCAGACGGAACAACTGATCGATTTGTTGCGCAAATGGCTGTTGCAGTTCTCTTAAATTTTCCGTCGGGCCAGTCCGACTTTCAGGCCCTTCAAAAACAGCTTCAGCTTTTCCACTTTTCTCAGCTTGGGCCGCCGGGACAGCACGTCGTAATTCTGCTCTTCGATTTTGCGGAGAATTGCCAAACCCCCCTGTCGAAACAGTTCGATATCGATCCGTACCTTGCGCGGCAGCCGTGCAATAAGGGGTTGGCCTTCCATAAAAAACTGTTGGGCTCGATGCACTTCGAAGATCATCAGTTGTCGAAATTCCTGCGTAAAGTGCTTCTCCAGAATATCACTTTCGGCCACGCTGAAACGGAGAAGATCTTCTTCGGGAAGGTAGATTCTGTTCAGATTGTCGAAATCCCGCGCGATATCCTGCCAGAAATTAGTCAATTGCAGGCCGGTACAGATCAGATCAGAGAGCCGGGCATTTTCTTCGGTATAGGCTTCGCAAAGATATAGCACCAATCGGCCGACGGGATTCGCCGAGTTCTGGCAATATCCCAGCAGCTGTTCAAAGCTGGAATAGCGATTGATCAACTGATCCTGTTCGAAGGCAGTCAGCAGATTTAAAAAGGGTTCCCGGGGAATCTGAAACTGCTTAATCGTCTCGTTCAGTGCGACCATTACGGGATGCCAGGCTTCGTTCCGGTAGCAGGCTTCGAGTTGCTCCCGCCACCATTTCAGCAGTTCCAGCGCCTGCCGGGAGTCAGCAATTTCATCGCCCAGATTATCGGCCCAACGGCAGTAACTGTAAATCGCCTGGAAATGCGGAACTAATTTTCGGGGAAGGAGGTAGGAAACGACCGTGAAGTTTTCATAGGTGCATTGAGTGAGTTCCGCACAATACGCGCGGGCTTGCATCAAACTCACTGGGATCGGGGCGGCGGCAGGACCATATTTCGCCAGATCCTGATGAAATTTCAAATCCATGATAGTTCAAGATAGCATTTTTTGTCGGGGACGAGATCGGCCTGAGTATCATTCGTCGCGATTCTGAACGTACTGGTAGCCGAATCGGCCCTTAATGCAGAGATGGCCGTGAGTGACTTCCACATCCAGGGGCGAAGTCACTTTCACGATCGAATTGTCCTGAACGTGTAAAGTCAGCGTGCAGCCTACGCCACAGAAGGAGCAGATGGTATCGGTCTGGGTCTGTTTGCTTTCATCCCAGGTGCCAGCGGCGCGCATGTCGAATTCGCTTTTGAACATGAGTGCACCGGTAGGGCAGACGCCGATACAGTTGCCGCAGTAGACGCAAGCTGAGTCGGGCAAAGGCACATCCGCTTCCGTCGAGATATGAGACTGAAATCCCCGCCCTGCAACAGCAATCGCGAACGTATTCTGCGCATCGGTGCCACAAGCTTCGACGCACTTATAGCAGAGAATGCACTTGGAGTAATCGCGAACGTATAAGTCGTTGTCGATCTTAACCGGAACCTGGGTCGTGCGGGCCTTCGTGCCATCGACGGCTTCTGCGTGATCGTGAGTTCTCGCAGATTCCTTTCGCGGCCCGTAGCGATCCGGCTTCGCGTCGTAGCGTTCGATGTAAGATTGGGCTTGCGGCGCGGTTGAGAGATCGACGGAAGAGCCGAGGAATTCCAATACCATTTTGCGGGCGAGCCGAACGCGCGGCGAATCGGTCTGGATGACCATCCCCGCTTCGATCTTGCGGGAGCAGGCCGGTACTAATGTCCGCGCCCCGGTCAATTCCACCACACATATCCGACAGACATTCACGGGAGTCAGATTTTCGAGAAAGCACAAAGTGGGCGTATCAATTCCCAACGAACGGGTCACGTCGAGAATAGTCGAAGTCTTGGGCGCTTGCACCGTTCGGCCGTCAATGGTGATATCCACCAGCTCGACCACCGGTTCGGCGGGGGGTAACGGTATCCGCGTGGAAACGGGCGGAGCCTGAAACCAATAGCCGTCATTGCTCATGGCTGACCTCGTTCCGCGAACAGACCCTTCAAGTTTTTCAACGCCGACTCGACTGCGCTCGAAGCCGTCTGGCCCAAACCGCAGATGGAAGCATCCCGCATGACCTGACCGATTTCTTTAAGAAGATTCAATTCTTCTTCGCGACTCACCAGCGGCTGCTGGCTCCTGAGCCTATGAAATAACTCTTCCTGGCGAACCGTTCCTACCCGGCAGGGGACGCACTGGCCGCAGGATTCAGCTCGGAAGAATTCGGCGATGCGAGTGAGGATGTCGGTCATATCGACGCGATCATCGAAGATGATAATCACGCCCGAGCCAAGCGTGGCGTTGGCGGCTCGGGTTCCCTCGAAGGTGAGTGGAATATCCAGCTGATCGGGGCCGACAAAGACCCCGGCCGCTCCGCCGAGCAGAATCGCTTGAATCTTCCGACCTTCAGGTACGCCGCCCGCTATCTCAATCATCTGGCGAAGTGTTGGGCCGAAAGTCGTCTCGTAGACGCCAGGCCGGGCAACATGACCCGAGAGGCAGAACAGTTTAGGCCCCGTAGAACTCTCCGTACCGAGTTGGGCATAGGCTTTGCCGCCCTCTTTCAGGATGAGTGGGATATTGACCAGCGTCTCAACGTTATTGATGACCGTAGGCTTGCCAAACACACCCTCTTGAACGGGAAAGGGAGGCTTATTGCGAGGCTCGCCGCGTTTTCCTTCGATCGAATTGAACAGGGCAGTTTCTTCCCCGCAAATATACGCCCCGGCGCCGCGACGAATCTCGATATCGAAATTCAAACCCGACTCAAGAATATTCTCGCCGAGAAAGCCAGCGAATCGGGCCAAGTCGAGCGCCAGAGCTAAACGCTTGCCCGCCAGGGGGTACTCGCCGCGAAGATAGAGGAAGCCTTTTTCGCAGCCGGTGGCCAGCCCGGCGATGGTCATCCCCTCGAGAACGGCAAACGGGTCGCCTTCCATCAGAAGTCGATCTTTGAAGGTTCCCGGTTCGGATTCATCCGCGTTACAGACCAGGTAGTGGGGCTTCGCCGGCGCTTTCGCGACAGCCTCCCATTTTCGACCTGTGGGAAAGGCCGCGCCGCCACGGCCCATTAACTTGGAATCAAGAACTTCGCGAATTACCCCTTCGGAACCGAGTGCGAGGGCCTGTTTTAGCCGGGCATAGCCTCCAGAAAGAATATAAGCTTCAATACTTTCAGGATCGATTTTGCCGATCCGCTTTAGGAGTCGCAGCTCCCGTGAACCGGACGGAGGGATAGATCGGCTCAGATTTTGAAACGGCTCATCCACCGGCCAAGCGTTCTGCTTCAATCCCTGAGTAATTTCTTCTCCACTGGTGGGAGCCAAAGTAATACCACGTGGTGTCGTAGCCGCTTGCAAAGTCAGGGCAGCGGGAGCCCGCTCGCAAAGTCCCAGGCAAGGACTGCGCTGCCAACTTCCTGAGCCTGAGGGGCCTAACGTTTTTTCCAAATCCTGGCAGAGGTTTTCGCCACCTTTAATCCGGCAGGCAATATCGTCACAAACATGGACCACCGTAGAAGGCCGAGGGCTAAGGCTGAAGAGGTGATAGAAGGTGGCAACGCCGTAAGCTTCTGCCGGGGGGACAGAGAGTCGCTGGCAGATGTAGTTGAGGGCGCCTTCAGATACCCAACCGATACGCCCTTGCACGGCATGGAAGGCCTCGATCAAGCGATGCCGTTGAGTTCGCGATTCCTGACCTCCTACTAATGCAATTCGGCCTTCCTCGTTCAAGTTGCGTAGTCCGCCCATCCAGGCCGAAGGGGCAGGGCCGAGCAGCCCGTCGACGGCTTCGCGCTCCTGAGGACTCGCCGTATCACCATGAATGTGAAGATCCATCAGGACCGCACTTTCTGGGGCTCAATGCGCACCGCGGCGGCTTTGAACTCGGCCGTGCCTGCTTTAGGATCGGTGAAGTCGATCGTCAGCAGGTTGGTGGCTACTTCGTCCGGAAAATGGAAGGTCATGAAAGTTAGTCCCGGCCGCAATCCCCGATCGATTCGGGCCGGGACTTCCAGGCTGCCGCGACGCGAGATCACTTTCACCAGATCGCCGTCATGCACTCCGAGAGTCTGGGCATCTTCGGGAGAGACGTCCAGCGTTTCGCCGCGACGCAGCGGCGATTGATAACCCGCGGTTTGCACGCCGGTGTTGTAGTCATCGAGCCGCCGACCAGTAGTCAGTCGATAGGGATATTCGGGGCTGAGCTTTTCATGCGGCGGGTCATGCTCGACGGGATTAAAAGCCACTCGGGGGCCATTCAAAGGTTGTTCCCAGAGACGGCTATGCAGGAACATTTCCCCGGGATGATTTTCATCGTAGCAGGGCCATTGCAGTCCGTTGTGTTTTTCCAATCGGGCATAACTCAGCCCGGCGTGTGCAGGACTCAAGGCGCGAACTTCGTTCCAGATGTCCTCACTCTTGGGTTTACCCCAATCGTGTCCCAGCCGGCGAGCCAGTTCGAAGAGGATATCGAGATCATCGCGAGCCTGGCCGGGTGGATTCAAGGCTTTTCGAACGCGCTGAACCCTTCGTTCGCTGTTTGTGACAGTCCCTTCGCTTTCGCACCAACCGGCAGCAGCTGGTAGCACGACTGTGGCCAGTTCCGCCGTCTTGGTCAGGAAGATATCCTGAACCAGGAGAAAATCGAGGCTTTCCAAGAGTCGTCGGGCTCGGGTTTGATCGGCTTCGGACTGGAGTGGGTTTTCGCCAATCACGTAAAGCGCTTGCAGTTCGCCATGCTCCATCGCCTCAAACATTTGCGTGAGGTTCAAGCCGCGTTTTGGGGGGATTTTGGCCCCCCAGTGTTTCTCGAACTTCAAGCGGAACTCATCGACTTCGACGTGCTGAAAGCCGGGCAATCGATCGGGCAGGGCTCCCATGTCGCCGCCGCCTTGCACATTATTCTGGCCGCGAAGGGGATTCAGGCCGCAGCCATAGCGGCCGACTTTACCGGTCAACAACGCCAGATTGATCAGCGACAGCACATTATCGACGGCATTATGATGTTCGGTTATGCCTAGGGTCCAGCAGATAATTCCTTTATCCGCTTTGGCGTACGTATGCGCCAGTTCGCGGATCACCCGGGCCGGGACGCCCGTTTCCCGCTCCGCATACTGCAGCGTGTAGGATTCGACAGCCTTTCGATATTCCTCGAACCCAGTGGTGGCGTGGTCAATGAACTGCTGGTTCTGTAATCCGGCCGCGATGATCTCGCGACCGACGGCATTCGACAAAGCAATATCGGTTCCGATATCCAGACCCAGCCACTGGTCGGCCCATTGCGTGGAACTGGTTCGACGGGGATCGATGGCGAAGAGCTTGGCTCCGTTATGTATGCCCTTGAGGAGATGATGAAAGAAGATCGGGTGCGTCTCCCGGGCGTTAGAGCCCCAAAGGAGAATCACCTCAGTCTCTTCGATTTCGCGGTAGGAATTGGTGCCGCCGCCCATCCCAAAGACTGTCGCCAGACCGACGACGCTTGGGGCATGTCAGGTGCGGTTGCAGCTATCGATGTTATTACTGCCAATCACCACGCGAGTAAACTTTTGAGCGATGTAGTTCATCTCGTTGGTAGTTTTAGAACAGCTGAATAACCCGTAGGCTTCAGGCCCCTGTTTTTCGACAACTCGCTGCAATCCCTGGGCCGCTCGGTCAAGCGCTTCTTCCCAGGTGGCGGGTCGTAATGAACCGTTTTCGCGAACGAGAGGAGTTGTCAGTCGGGGATAAGGTTTCTTCGGGGTTCTGTTGTTCATGTTCCACATCCGAAGTGAATTGATTCTCTATAAAGTCTAAATTAATTGTAGGTTCCTGACAGAGAGCGGACAATCAAACCGCTTCAGAGCGATACCTTTGAAAATCCCCTCCTTCCTTTTTTAACCGGGTGAGTACTGATGACCCAGTCCGAAATCCCGGAAGGCCCTGTTCCCGAGTCGATCCAGACCCGAAAAATTGTTGCGATCCCCGCCGTCGGCACGGAGGAGGCCCGGATAGATCCGGTGGCCGTCGAGGCGCCGTTGGAGTTACGTATTAACGGACAGGCGGAAACCGTGATGATGCGAACGCCCGGCCACGATGAGGAACTGGTTCTCGGTTTCCTGTATGCGGAGAATGTGATATCGGAAATAGGCGATATCGTCGCGATGGAACGGCCGAATGCGGAAAATATCCAAATTATTGATGTGAAGCTCACCTCCACTCGCAAGTTTCAGGGAATGGATCGTCCCCTCTACAGCAATTCCAGCTGTGGAGTTTGTGGTAAGCGCTCTCTTGCTTCGCTGGAAGTGCACGGCCCGCGCCTGGAATCGGATTTTCGTTTAAATCGCAATCTGTTGTGCCCCCTGCCCGGTCGGTTGCGGAAGAATCAAAAATTATTTAGCGAAACCGGGGGAGTTCATGCGGCCGGGCTCTTTAGTCCGGAAGGTTCGCTGGTCACACTTCGGGAAGATGTGGGCCGGCATAACGCGCTCGACAAACTGATTGGCTGGGCCTTAAGTGAAGGTCTGGTTCCACTCAACGAGTTTATTCTTCTCCTTTCGGGAAGAGTGAGCTACGAACTGATTCAGAAAGCTATCCGAGCCTCGATCCCAGTCGTGGCAGCGGTCGGGGCGCCCTCGACGCTAGCCATCGAATTGGCCGAGCAGTTCGGCATCACCCTCCTGGGTTTTCTGAAAAACGATCACTTCAATTGCTACTCGCACTCTTCACGCATCGCTCTCTGAGCTTAGGTGGTCGCAAGTCTATCGTTACAGACATGTTACTACGTCCTTGACCAATTTGTGGTAGAAAGAATTCACGCATTGGACTGGCGCAAACGAAATGCCAGGTTTCCGACTTTTGCTGGTTGTCTCAAGAACGCTGAGCGTTCTCCTTACTTCTCCGAGGTCTATTTATGTTAAAAAAAACAGTTGTCACTCTGGCGATCACCGCCGGTGCGGTTTCTACCGGGATGTATTGGCTGGGTAATCCCAGTCATGCTGAACCCCAAAAACAACTTGCAAGCAATTCTGAAGCACGGGAGCCTCGCGAACCCCGGCAGGATGATCCTCTGAAAGCCACGGCCAAATTACCCATCACTCAGGTGGTGATGTTCAACAGCGGCGTCGGCTACTTCCAGCGCTCCGGGCCGGTCGATGGCGATGCCCGAGTCGAATTGTTGTTTCCAGCCTCCGGCATCAACGACATGATCAAAACGTTGGTCATCTCGGACAGTAAAGGCAAAATCACGCCTTTACGATACGACAGTCAGGAGCCGATTGAGAAGACACTGAAGAGTTTTGGAATCGACCTCAGCGGCAATCCCTCCTACGGTCAATTGATCAATCAGATACGCGGCGAAAAAGTCGAAGTGACCATGGGTAACACCGGGAATCTGCCCGCAACCATGCAAGGTACGATCATGGGCATGGAATCGCAGATGCGCGGCGAGCCAGGTAAGCCTGCAACGGAAAAAGAGTTTCTGAATCTTCTCTGCTCGGAAGGGTTGCGCAATATTCCACTCGCGGATATTCAGCGGGTGCGTTTCCTCAACCCGGTTCTCGAATCGGAATTGAAACGAGCTCTGGAAGTCGTTTCCATTGGCCATGATTCGCAGAAGAAAACGGTTCGCCTCGGATTTCGGGGCGAAGGGAAGCGGGACGTCAAGGTCAGTTATGTGGCCGAGCACCCGATTTGGAAAACGAGCTATCGCATTCGGCTGGATAAGAACGGCAAAGCCAAAATGGAGAGCTGGGCTACGGTCGATAACACTTCCGACGAAGACTGGCAGGATGTGAAGCTGGTGCTGGTTTCCAGCCGGCCGATCAGCTACCAGATGGACATGTACGCTCCGCTGAATATTCCCCGGCCTATCGTGGAGCCGGAACTGTTCGCCTCACTTCGCCCACCTACTTACGGTGGCCCCATCGCCAGCGGTGGTAATGGGATATTCACCCAGCCGTTAACCAATCCCATATATGCGAACAATTCGATTCCATTGCAGAATGGTGGTATCGGAGGTGGAATAAATGGAGGATTTCAGGGCCCGGGGAATCCGGGAGGACAGGGCGGACAACTTGGATTTGGCGGTGGTCAAATGGGTTTCGGAACCCAAGGCGGCTTTAATCTACCGGCCAACAAATACCAGAACTTCGCCAATAATGAACAGGCGGCCGCCAATGGAAAGTTGAGTTATCAGGAGTTCGCCAACCGCCGACTTCAAGATAACAACAATAAGGCAGCCAAGCCCAACCAGGCGGAGGTCCAGCAGGCGGCCCAGGTGGGCAGCATCATCTCCGATGTCGATCCTAAACTCATCGAAGCGGCTCTGGCCTCCTCCGAACTGGGGAATCCGTCCCGATTTGTGGTCGAAGAGAAGATTCGTCTTCCCCGTCAGCAAAGTGCGATGATTCCGCTGTTTGATCTGCCCTTGGAAAGCGAGCAGGTCAGTATTTACAATCCTCGCGTGCAGGCCAAGCACCCGCTGAACGGCTTGCGAATCAAAAATCCTACCAAACAATCTCTGATGCAGGGGCCCATCAGTATCGTCAGCGACGATCAATATGTGGGGGAATCCCGCATTCAGGATCTTCAGCCGGGCGAACAGCGGTTCGTCAGCTATGCCGTGGATGTGGGCGTCGAAATCAAGCCGTATGATACGGTCAGCCCCAGCCCGACGATGACGGTATCGGTGAACAACAATCAACTCAGCGTGGGGTATCGCCTGCGTTCCACCCGCACGTACGCGATCAAAAACAATACCCCCGAAGATCGCGTGATCATCATCGAGCAGGCGCTCCGAACCGGCTGGCAACTGGTCGACGAAAAGAGTGCTTTGGAGACAACTCGCGATCTTTATCGATTCAAGGTTCCGGTCAAATCGGGGGAACTGGTCAAGTACGAAGTGAAAGAAGAACTGCCCAGGATTGATCCCTTTGCCATTACCAAGCACACCAATTGGAATGGTTTTGCCACGACACTGGGACTGGATGTCTGGACCACCAACGAACGCGACCCGGAAGAGAAATTTTCCGTCCGCGTCGATAACCCGAACCTGATTGTCGTCACCCATAAAGATCGACGCAAGGTGACTTATAACATCGTCAATCGTTCCGATGTGGAACGCACGATTGATCTCGAGCATTTCCTCCCGGCCGATCGCCAGATTATCGGGGAAATGAAGCCCGATCCGCAGAATAAGCTCAAATTCACGACTAAACTCGTGCTTCCCGCCTTGAAAAAGGATGTCGAGCCCAAACCGGTGACCTTCACGGTCGTTGAAGAAAACCGCGATACGATTCACGAGCCGTTCTCCCTGGTTGGCATCACCCAGCGCGGGCCAGTCTCGGCTGTGCCCGCTCCGGCCAGCGTGGAAGATCTGCCACCCGCCCGCTTCATTACTCCTCTGGGAATTGAAGTCTGGCATCGCACGGAAGTCCTGCCGGAAACCCTCGTCAGTGGCAAGTTCAGTAAGGGACTTTTCGACGCCTCCATCCATGATCGTCTGAAGCATGTGTACACAATTCGCAACACCGCAGCCGCCGCTCGCACAATTATGGTGGAGCAAATTATTCCCGCAGGCTCGTCGCTGGCCGGGACTACACAAGTGGCTGGTCAAGGAGGTGCACGCAAAGAGTATGTCGTCGCCGTGGATGCGGGTAAGATCCAGGTTCAGGACAGTATTGTCGAAACGAAAGTGAAGCGTTCCTGGACCTTCGAACAGTTGTTGGCGATGCCGGAAGAGACTTTGAAGAGTTACACCAAGTCCGACAAACTGGCAAAAAATGTTCAGGAAGCTTTGGAAAAAGGTCTGGGCATGCTGACGGCGTTGCGAACTCTGGAAGCATCGTTGAAAGAGCAGGCGGCTGCGATCAAGTCGATCACCGAAGAACAGAAGCGTGTGACCGAAGCATTCGAAAAGCTGCCCAATTCGACGCCTCTCTATAAGCGGTATCTGGAGAAGCTGGAGAAACTGGAAACCAGCCTTGAGAAATCGCAATCCAGCGTGAAAGAAATGGAAGAGAGCCAGAAGAAGCAAAAAGCCGAATACGAAGCCTATGTCAAGAAGTTGACGGCCGAGTAAGTCCTTGGAACGAAAAAACGAGAGCCGCGAGGGAATCCTCGCGGCTCTCGGCACTTTCCGTTCGATCAATTCAAAAGCTGATCGAGTTCATCCACCATGCGGGCAAATTTTTTCAGGGCCGCTTCGACGGGTTCGGGAGTTTCCATATCGACCCCCGCACCGCGCAAGAGATCCAGCGGATCTTTAGAACTGCCGCTCTTCAGGAACCCCAGATAGGCATCCAGTTCTGATTTTCCGCCGTGCAGGACCCGTTCCGAGAGGGCAATCGCCGCGCTCAGTCCGGTAGCGTACTTGTAAACGTAAAAGGCGCGATAAAAATGGGGGATTCGAAGACACTCCAGCGAGAGTTCTTCATCAAGGGTGAATTCCGGGCCGAAATAGGCATCTAGGAGTTTACGGTATTCGGCACGCAGCGTTTCCAGGGTCAACGGTTCGTTTTCTTCCGCCAGTGCGTGCGTCACCTTTTCGAACTCGGCGAACATTGTCTGGCGAACGATGGTTTTGCGAATGTCATCGATCTCCCGATTCAGATAGTAAGCTTTCTCCCGAGCGTTGCTGGCGGTTTTACGCAGCATCTCTCCCAGCAGCTGTTCGTTGAAGGTGCTGGCCACTTCGGCGACGAAGATCGTGTAGTTCGCGTACTGGTAGGGCTGATTCTTGCTCGAGTACCAGGTATGCATCGAGTGCCCGGCCTCGTGAGCGAGCGTGAAGATATGATCCAGCACATCCGGCTGATAGTTCATCAGGATGTAAGGATCGCTATCGTAGCAGCCGCTGGAGAACGCGCCACTGTGCTTGCCCTTGTTCTCGTAGCGATCGCACCAACGGCCTTTTAATCCTTTGGTCAGGGCGTCGATGTACTCACTTCCCAGAGGCTTCAAGGCCGCAATAACTTTTTCGACCCCCTCGTCCCAGGTGTTGCGAGTTTGCAGATCGCTCAAAATCGGAACGTACGTGTCGTACATGTGAATATCAGGCAGTTTCATTGCTTTGCGGCGGACTTGATAGTACTTATGCACGGCCGGAAGATAGTTATGGATGGCCGTCAGAAGATTGTCGTAGACGCTGAGAGGCACTTTATCGGGAAACAGCGACGCTTCCCGAGCCGAGGAGAAGTTGCGGACTCGTGCCTGATAGACATCCTGCTTGATGCTGCCCGCCAGGGTGGCCGCTAAAGTGTTAGCGTGGTCGTTGAACTCGCTGTAGTACTGATGGAAGGCGGTTTTGCGAACTTCCCGGTTTGGATTTTCCAGACAGACGATGTAAGAACTGTGGCTCAGTTCGATTTTTTCGCCGGGGGATAGTTCGATCTCGCCGAATTTCAAATCGGCATCGGTGAGTTGATCGAAGACATTGCGCGGTGTCTGCGAAGTCTCGATCTGCATGGCCAGAATACGCTCTTCTTTTTCGCTCAGCGTATGTGGCTTATAGCGCACCAGTCGTTCGAGGGACAGCTTGTATTCCGCTAGGAGGGGGGACTTCAGATAATCCCCCAGGGTGGCGTTGGGCAGGTTTAGAATTTCCGGTCGAATATAGCTCGCCAGTTCGGCGGCCCGGCTGGCGACTCCGATGTACCGCGCCTTCATACCCTGGTAGTTCGAATTCGAAACATCTTCGGTTTCTTTCAGGAACGCATAGGTCCCAATGCGGTCCCCCAAACGATCGAAGGCCGTGTCGAACTTCAGACATTCAGAGAGTAACTGAGCACTTTCCCCCAGCTTGCCGCGAAACTGGTTGTAGCCTTCCGCTTTCTTTTCGTAGTCTTCGAAGGTCTTTTCCCAGGCTGCATCGCTCTCAAAAAGACTGTTCAGATCCCAGGTATCTCCCACGGGAACTTCCGAACGCAGGGGCAGCTTTTTCGTTCCGCTCGACATTTCATTCAGCCTTTCGTTACCGGTGCGGTGTCTACTTTTCGATTATAGATAACAATTGGTTGGCAGGATGCGGGAACAGGATTGGCCGGCCGGGAAAATCGAAGTTCTCAAAATTGCTTGTTGGCAGCAGATTTAAAAGACAAGCCGGGTGAACGGACAGCTGGTTTGACTGTCTTTTCACCCGGCTTGCAAATTAATAACGAGGCGTTGTTAACCGTTCGAGGCGGTCAGCAACTTGGTTTTGACAGTCTTTTTCTTCGGCCCGCCGGCTGATTTCTTGCTTCGCGTCCCATTGCCTTCGCTGTGGGGAGCGCGAACGGTCAATTGAATCAGGTTCATGCCGTCGACCGCAGGTTTTTCGGGAGAGGAATCGCTGCAGCAGCTGGCTTCCTTGGCTTCCACCTTTTTCTGGGCTGCGACTTTCTTCCGGCGTTCCATCCGTTCGATATTTTCGGGAATCAAAACCGACTTGTCGCCCTGAAGCAGACCGCTGACACCGGTGGTCTTAGTCTTTCGACGGGTGATCGGTTCGTCTTTCGCCTGATAGCGAACGATTTGCCCTTCGAAGTTACGCAACACTACGGCGTCATCGGAAGAACTGATGAGATAGTTCGGCATGAGCGGAATCTTGCCGCCGCCGTGGGGACTGTCGACCACATAAGTCGGAATGCCCAGTCCGGACATGTGACCGCGGAGGCCTTCCATAATTTCCAGGCCCTTCCAGACGCTGGTGCGGAAGTGGCCCGCGCCGATGACCGGATCGCAATGGAACAGGTAATAAGGCCGTACCTTGATGCGCAAGAGCCCTCGCATCAGGTTCCGCATCGTACTGAGGTCGTCGTTGACACCTTTCATCAGCACGCTGTGATTATTTACCGGCATCCCGGCTCGCAGCAAAGCGTTGCAGACCCGCTTGGCTTCGACGGTAATCTCATTGGGATGATTGAAGTGCGTCTGAATCCAGACCTTTTCGGCCGAACTCAGCAGTGCAATCAATTCCGGGTCGTAGAGTCGCTGCGGCAGCGTCACCGGTACTCGCGTACCAATGCGAATCACGTCCACGTGCGGAATCTTGGATAGATTGTCGAGGTAGAATTTGAGCTTGGCGGTCGGCAGCGTCAGCGGGTCGCCTCCGGAGACGATGACATCGCGAATTTCCGGGTGGGCCGCCACGTAATCGATCATGCGCTGATCGTTACGATTGACTGCGTCCCAGCCTTCGCGATCCATGGTGGTTCGCTTGCGGGTACAGAACCGGCAGTACATGGTGCAGACGTGGGTCGTCACCAGCAGAGCCCGGTCGGGATAGCGATGCGTCAAACCCGGTACGGGAGAATCGAGATCTTCTTCCAAGGGATCTTCGAGTTCGTAGCCGGAAGGATTCTGCAGTTCCGAAGACGAAGGGACCGATTGCCGACGGATCGGATCGTTGGGATCGTTGGGATCGATCAGGGAGAAATAGTAAGGAGGGATTGCAAGTTTGTAATCGCTCTCGAGCTGACCGATGGCTTCGAGTTCTTCGGGCGTGAATTCGAGGAGGTTTCGAAGTTGACGTACGCTGGTAATGGCGTTTTGGCGTTGCCATTTCCAATCATCCCATTGTTCTTGAGGGACGTCTTTCCAGATCGGATGACGGCGAGGCTTACTCGGAGGCTCTTCTTCCGTGTAGGCGGCAGTCGGGGACAACGGCTCGTGCGAAAGCTCAGCACGCTCGTCAATGTGACTCATAAAAAAATGGTTGACCTCCAAGTCCGACAGTCCCGCCAGGATAGCCAACGCAGTCATCCGGCATCATGGGACCTATTCAAGCGAAGTGGGAATTAAATCCATTCAACCAACTCCGCTTAACTTGCAATAGTAACGCATGTCGCACAAAAAACAAGTTCTCTCGATTCGATAATCGTCTTCTTTTTCAATTTTTTTCGAAATAGTTCCTTCGAGAGACCTCAGCAAACTCATCGCATCAGCAAATACTTATACATTTTTCGTGCCGATGTAACATCTACATCGGCATTCGGCCCGCATCGCGTGATGATTTTTTATTCATCACCCGACTCGCGCTCAACGTTTCAGCCAATGGCCGTACTGCACCGCGAGAATTTTCCCCGGTGTCTCGACGCCGAGCGTCTTCGCCGCGTGGTACGGCCAGTGCGGATCGCGCAAAAGTTCGCGCGCCAGTGTTACCATATCCACCTGCCCGCTGGCAATGGCTTTCTCCGCTTGAGCCGCCTCGGTGATCAGCCAGGAGGTCGTCGTCGGCAGGCTGACTTCCTTGCGAATTCGTTCCGCCGTGGGCAACATGAAGCCCGGACCCCAGGGAATTGCAGAAATATCCGGGGAATTGAAGCCCAGACTGGCATCGATCATGTCGAGTCCTTCGGCTTTCATCTTGCGAATCAGCTCAATCGATTCGTCGAGCCGAATGCCGCCCTCCACATAATCATTCACGCTCAATCGTGCCGCCAGAGGATATTTCTCCGGCCAAACCGCGCGAACGGCTTTCAGTGTCTCCAGAATGAACCGGCCACGATTCTCCGCCGAGCCGCCATATTCATCGGTCCGCTTATTGGCGATGGGAGACCAGAAACTCGAAGCGAGGTAACCGTGGGCGAAGTGCAGCTGCAGAAATTCGAATCCGGCGGTGAGAGCGTTCTTGGCCGCCGCGACGAATTTCTCCCGGATTTGAACGATATCCTCTTTGGTCATCGCTTTGGGTGTCACCGGCAGGTTGGCCCCGAAGGGTATGGCACTAGGACCAAGAATTTGCCAGGCTCCCTGTCCAGGCGTGAGATGATTGTCCCCTTCCCAGGGCTTGTTGGCACTCGCTTTACGCCCGGCATGGGCAATCTGAATGCCAGGGACAGCGCCATGCTTTTTGAGAAATTGAGTCACCGGCTTCCAGGCAGTCACCTGAGACTCGTTGTAAATTCCGGTATCGCCCGGGCTGATTCGCCCTTCTGGTGAGACGGCGGTCGCTTCCGCGATCACCAGAGAGGATCCGCCGATCGCTTTGCCTCCCAGATGGACGAGATGCCAATCGCTGGGCACGCCCTCGGTGGCAGAGTACTGGCACATCGGGGATACCGCGATGCGATTGTGGAAGGTGACATCTTTGATCTTCAGAGGTTCAAACAGTGCGACCATGACTCTCCTCGGGTCGGAAATCGGTTCATCTTGGGAAGAATATCGTTCTCGAGTGAAGATATTACAACCACCCAGCGGCTATAATAGCGGTATGGCCAATCTGATCATCGGTTGCGGTTATCTGGGGCGCTCGGTCGCACGACTTTGGCTCGAAGCGAAGCAAGAGGTTTATGCACTTACCCGTTCGGCGGGTTCCGAGCTTCCGGCGGGTACCCAGCCGATCACCGGCGATGTCACTCAGCCGCAGTCGTTGAGCAAGCTGGGTTCGCAAAGCTGGGATACCCTACTTTACGCGGTGGGTCTGGACCGCAAAAGCGGTCGCAGTTTTCGAGAGGTTTACATCGACGGGTTGAGAAACGTCCTGGAGAAATTGCCGCCCGGGGGAAAGTTCCTCTATGTTTCTTCGACCAGCGTCTATGGCCAGACGACGGGGGAATGGGTCAACGAAGCCTCCGACACCTCGCCTCTGGAAGAGAACGGCAAGATCGTTCGGGAAGCGGAATTGTTGCTGCATAGTTATAGACCCGAGGCCGTGATTCTGCGTTTTGCCGGAATTTACGGTCCGGGTCGATTGCTGCGTCGGACCTCGATCGAAAAGGGGGAAGTGCTGGTTTGCAATCCGGATAAATGGCTAAATCTGATTCATCGCGAGGATGGAGCGCGAGCGATTCTCCTGGCTCAAACGAGCGCGCAAGCCGGGCAAATTTATCTGATTTCGGATGGTCAACCCGTGCGTCGACCAGATTTTTACAGCTTCCTGGCGGAGCAACTGAATGCTCCGACCGTGCGATTCCAGTCGCCTCCAGCGGGCGTTCCTCAACCTCCTCACGAAATGGGGAACCGAAGAATCGAGAACCGAAAGGCCCGACAAGAACTCGGCTTTGAGCCGCAGTTTGCCAATTATCGGTCGGGGATCGCGGCGAGTCTGACAGCTGAGGTTGAGAGTTAAGAGCTCCTCCTCGGAACTCCCAGGGGACGGTTGCGAGGAGACAGCCGTTTGTTTACCGGCGAAAATTAGCTTTTCGCGCCTTGACAGCTCTCGCGGCGTTGTTGAAAATTGATAAGAATATAACAGAGTAGAATGTACCCGTCTTCACACGGGGCCTAACCAATACGCGGGAGAAGCGGCCATGAGCAGTCAACAGGGACGCCGCCGACGGATCGAAGTGGAAGAATCGGGCGACATTACCATCGTCCATTTCGTCGACAAAAAGATTCTGGATGAACAGAACATCCAGATGATCGGCGACGATCTATTCCGCCTGGTGGACGAATTGGGTCGTCACAAACTTCTCTTAAATTTCAGCAATGTGGAATTTCTTTCCTCGGCCGCTCTCGGTAAGCTGATTACTCTGAATCGCAAGATCCAGGCGGTTCGCGGCAAACTGGCTCTGTGCAGTATCTCTAAAGATATTCGGGAAGTTTTCGAGATTACCAAACTCGATAAACTCTTCTCCATCTACCCGGATGAGCAGACCGCTCTGGCGTCATTCTGATTTTTTTACCAGACATTGGGAATTGCAAGTTCATGCATTCCGACGGGCGAACTCTCACCCGAGAAACGGTTATCCCCAGCGACTTGACGGCTGTTCATCAGCTTCAAGTCGAGATCGAGCAGATTCTGCAAAAAGAATCGCAATTCGACGAGCGGGAAATTTTCGCAATCAAACTGGCCGTCGAAGAAGCTCTGGTGAATGCCGTGAAGCACGGCAATCAGCTGGACCCCGATAAATCGGTTCGCGTTGTCTACCACATCCGTCCTGACCACTTCGATATTCGTATCACCGATCAAGGTCCCGGATTCGATCCGGGCGATGTCCCCGATCCCACAGCTCCGGAAAACCTGGAACGACCTTGCGGTCGCGGACTGTTACTGATTCGGCATTACATGTCGGACGTGCTGTTTTTCGATAAGGGCAATACCATCGCCATGACCAAAAGCCGCAAGAATTGAAGCGGCTTTTAGCCCTGTAATCCACTAACTATTTCCGCACGATTTCCACTTCGCGGAGATCGACATTCAACGGCTGGCCGGGGCGGAACGTCACTTTTCGAGTGAGTTCCTTGCGATCGCCGTTCACTTCCATCACGGCCCGGAATGAGTATGCGAAATCCTCGCCTTCCGGCAGTTCCGGCGTCTGGAACCGACCATCGGCGGATTGAATCGCTTTCGCGGAATCGTTCACATAGAGTTTCGCCCCTTCCGGCAGTTCCACTTGAACTTCACTCCGGAGGAGGCGTGCACTGACCTGATTCAAAGTTACAGGCTTCTTGGGTTCCTCCGACTTAGGCATCTCTTTTTTGGGTTCCGTTGCGGGGGCAGTTGTGGGAGGAGCCGTTGTTGTCGGAGCGGAAGGGTAAATAACCGATTCCGAGCAACCGCAAGCCGGGAAGGAACTCCAGGTGGTCGGGTAAACGAAACCGGGGGACCAGTTGGTGATTACGACTTCCCCGTAACCCCAGTGAGTTTGATAACCGCCGCAACAGCCGCCTCCGCAGCAGCCAGGGCTGACATAAACTACTCCACCGCAACATCCCGAACAACCGCTCGAAACGACATAACTGGTCGTGCGGTGATGAAACTGGGGAATTTCCGGGGCAGATCCGTTCATCGCCATCATCAATACGAGGCTATACATGGTGTCATCCAATTAAATTGGGAAGTTTACGCAGGCTACCTCAACAGTAATCGGCAAATCGAATCGGGTCAAAAATGAGCCGCTTCCAATGAAGCGGCGTGAGAGTTGTACTTCCCCAACAACCCATTCATCTAGTACAATTGGTTGATTGTTCCGTCCCCACCGGAAGAATCTTTGGAGTAATTCATGACGCGTTCGAATCTGGCTTGGCTGATTTGCGTTCCTCTCCTGGTGCTTTCGGGCCTGGCCATTTCTTATAGTGCTCCGCCCAGAACCAAGGATTATGAGCTTGTCCGCACCTTTGTGGACGTGCTTGCGCGGGTCGATCAAAATTACGTCCGCAAACTCGACGATGCCGCCAAGCAGAAACTCGTCGAAGATATGATCAACGGCGGCCTGGAAAAACTCGACCGCTACTCGACCTATTTCGGGGCCGATGAACTGGCTCAATTCAATCACACGACCGAAGGCAATTTCGTCGGCATCGGTATCACGATGGGATACGAACCGAACTCCGGCCGGCTGATGGTGCAGAGCCCGATCTTCGGTACCCCAGCCTACGATGCGGGTGTTCTGCCGGGTGATCTACTCCTGAAGATTGAAGACACTTCTACAGAGAAGATGAACTTTCAGGAGGCCGCCAAGCTGATTCAGGGCGAGGCCGGCACCAAGGTGCGCATTACGATCCTTCACGAAGGGGCCAAGGCTCCTCAGGAATTGACTATTCCGAGAGCACGAATCGATGTTCCCAGCGTCACAGGCTTTCAACGCAAAAAAGAAAATCCCGGAGAATGGGAATGGTTTGCCGATCCCGCGCAGAAAATTGCTTACATCCATATCAGCGGCTTTAATGAAACCACTACGGACGAATTGAAGAAGGCCGTGGAGAAAGTTCAGGCCGAGCAAGCGCGGGCGCTGATTCTGGATTTGCGCGACAATCCTGGTGGCCTTCTCCGCTGCGCGGTGGAAGTGAGCGATATGTTCTTGATGAGTGGCAAAATCGTTTCCACAAAGGATCGGAACGGCAATGGGCCGACGTATGAAGCTAAGGCTAGCGGCACGCTGTTCGAACCGGCCGAGAGCCATCCCCTCGTCATTTTGCAGAGTAACTTCAGCGCCAGTGCTTCTGAAATTGTCGCGGCCGCACTTCAGGATAACGGCCGGGCGATCATCGTCGGCGAACGTAGCTATGGCAAGGGCAGTGTTCAAAAGCTGATCGACCTCGGCACGGCCCCGGCCACGGCTCTGAAGCTGACGGTCGAAAGCTACTGGCGGCCTAGCGGAAAGAATATTCACCGCGACCAGAACATGAAAGATACCGATGAATGGGGTGTGAAACCAAATCCGGGATTCGAAGTCGAACTGAAAGACACCGACCGGCTAGCCGCAATCCGGCTGCGTCGGCAGCGCGAAGCGGTGGGTGCCAAAATGCCGGCGGAGAATGAAAAATCCCTCGAAGATAAGGTTCTCAACAAAGCGCTCGAGCATCTGAAGAAAACGCTAACGGGAATGAAACCCGTACCGTTTCAGGATGTGAACCCGGGCATCAAGCTCTAAATCTCCTCCAACATTTCAGATTTCAACGGGAAAGGATTCCCATGATCGTTATTACTGGGGCCGCCGGGTTTATCGGTTCAAATCTCGCCCATCGTTTGGCAGGTTCGGGGACCGAATTGCTGTTGGTAGATCACGAACTCAATCCGGCCAAGGCCGCGAACTTCGTCGGTCTCGGTCGCTTTCAATTCCGCCGGCACGATCATTTTCTGCAAGATCTGGAAGCGGGATGTTTCAGTCCCGCAGTGATCTACCATCTGGGAGCCTGCAGCGCGACTACCGAGACCAACTGGTCCTATCTCGAACAGAATAACATCGAGTATACTCGGCGACTCTGGCTCTGGTCGGCCAAAAATCAGATTCCATTTCTCTACGCCTCCAGCGCGGCCACCTATGGCGATGGGTCGCTGGGATTCGACGATCAGATTGCGCCAGAGAAACTGCAGCCTTTGAACCTGTACGGCAAGAGCAAGAATGACTTCGATATCTGGGCCTTACAACAGGTTAACCTCGGGAAACTCGTGCCCCCGACCTGGGCGGGGCTGAAGTTTTTCAACGTCTACGGGCCTCGGGAACAGCACAAGGGCCGGATGTCGAGCGTGGTCTGGCAAACGTATCAGCAGATTCAGCTGACAGGCAGGATGAAACTTTTTCGCAGCACCGATCCCAAATATCCCGACGGAGGACAACTCCGCGATTTCGTTTTCGTCGAGGATTGTGTCGATCACCTGATCTGGCTGGCCTCACAAAAGAGTGTCGGCGGCCTATTCAATAGTGGGACCGGTCAGGCGCGCTCCTTCTACGATCTCGCCGCGGCCACGTTCCATGCCATGGGTCGGCCGACAGACATTTCCTTCATCGATATGCCTAAGGATCTGGCCCGGCAGTATCAGAATTTCACGCAGGCCGCCATGCAGAGTCTTCAGAAGACGGGCAACTCAAAATTGCCAACCTCGCTTGAGGCGGGGATCGAACACTATGTGAAATGGCTGCAACAGGCACATCCGGTGCGACAAGCGGCGTAGCCGGTCATATTTGATTAATATCCGAGTACTTAAGCGGCTTACTCCCGATGTGCCGCCAAGAATTCGCACAACTTCGGTTCGGGATCGACTTTCAAATCTTCATTAAGCGCTAACCGCATCTTCTCATCTCAAATCTAATTTAAATGCAATTCCTCGATCCCATTATTTGGAGACTCGCATGTTCAATTCTCATCGGAGGCTATTTTTAGGAGCTTCGTTTTCCGGACTCGCTTCCTACCCCTTATTTGGTCAGGAACCTTCCCCTAAAGAGCGAAACAAAGAGGAGGAGGATGAGAAAAAAGATCCGCTTCCTGCAAAAGCGGTGAAGGAAGATGCCGGGTTTCAACCTGCGACATTATTTCTGACCTGGCACAAAGATCCGACCACCACGATGGATGTGCAGTGGGTGGGGACTCAGGGCGAAACGGCCGATATCAAAGTTTACTACACCTCCGATCCCATTCCTGTCCCCGTAAAAGGCGCTCCGAAAAATCCGAATGAAAAGAAGGTGAACTGGGTGGTCTGCAACACGATCATCAAGCCCTACCCGATGAGCGATTTCAAAGTCTTTCGAGCGGAAATAGCCGGTTTGACGCCGAATACCGATTACTCCTTCCGCATCGGGAAGGCATCCCCGATCTATAAATTCCGAACGATGCCCGCCAAAGCGAACGATTCGATCCACTTCATCGAAGGGGGCGACTGCGGCATCAACTCGGCAGCCATCGCCAACAATATCATGGCCGCCAAGCAAGATCCGATGTTCGCGATCATCGGCGGAGACCTGGGTTACGATAACGGCAAATCGGTCGATGTCAGTCTCTCTTTCTTGCGCAACTACAGTAAGCACATGGTGACCAAGGACGGCCGAATGATTCCAATGATCACCTGCATTGGTAACCACGAAGTGCTCGGTTCTTACGAACAGAAACGCGAAAAAGGCACTTTCTTTTATCCGTTATTCGACGGTTTATATCCCGAGACCGGCTATGCGACGCTCGAGTTCGGCGACTATCTGAGTCTGGTGCTGCTCGATACCGGTCACACGACCCCGATCGCCGGGGAGCAAACTAAATGGCTGGAAGAGACACTGAAAGCCCGAATTGACCATCCCAACACATTGGTGATCAATCATGTTCCGTGTTATCCTTCTTATCGGAATCCCATAGGAGTTCCGGCCAAGGACGGGAAGTCGGGCAAGCTGGGAACCGGGGAAGGTCAGCGCATTCACTGGGTTCCACTATTTGAAAAATATCGGGTGCCCCTGGTTCTCGAACATCACGATCACACTTTCAAGCGGACCAAGCCGCTTCTGAACGGCATGCCCGATTCCAATGGCGTGCTCTACCTGGGGGATGGCTCCTGGGGAAGAATTCGAAATCCTCGAACGCCCGATTGCCGCGCCCTCACCGCTTTCGTTTGCGATTTCAATCCACAGAAATCGCTCTAGCTTTCTCAGAGCCACGTTTTGCCCAGTTACTAGGAACAAAATCGTGCTGCCTTCCTTTTACTATCAAACGGATTGGAAATAAAAAGCACAAAATTTGTGCTTTTTTAAGTCTCTCAAAAATAAGGAGTTACGAATAAATAAAATAATTTTCATATCAATCAGTACTGGACAAGTGCTGATTATGCGATAAATCTTTTTTAGTATCGATCCCCACTCCATTTCGGTCGCGAAGGTTGGCAACCTTTCGCCGCTTTAGACCACGACCTTTCAGCCAACAACTTCTTGTGGAGTTTTTAGATGAGAGGTCTTCATCGTCGGGCATTCACGCTTATCGAACTGTTGGTCGTCATCGCCATTATCGCGATTCTCATCGGATTGTTGCTGCCAGCCGTTCAGAAAGTTCGCGCCTCGGCGGCACGGCTCAAGTGCGCCAATAACCTCAAGCAGATCGGCCTGGCCTGTCATAACTTTGAGGGAGTTAACGGTAAGTTCCCTTACGCGGTGATGGACTACCAACAGGGCCAAACGACCGGCAGCTACAACAGCGGGTGGGTCATTATCCTTCCCTACCTGGAACAGGATGCGATTGCCCGCGAGTACAACATAAATTTGCCGCGGAACAGCACTGTCACGAACAACGACGGTTACTCGAATTTCGTTCTCGAACAGATGCAGATTCCGACTTATACCTGCCCGTCGATGGTCCCACCGAGCGCCACGAATGGCGGTTCGCTTGGCACGGCCCCGGAGACTCGCGGCCCTTCCAGCTATGTTTTCTCAGCCGGTACTCCGACCGGCTATCAAGCCCGATACGGAACTTTTGCCAACTTCCGTTGCGATGGAGTCATTGTTCCAATCCGTAATTCGGCCTACTCCACTTCGAATACCACGCAGCCGGACAAGGCCGGCAATGCCCCCGTGCGAGTGACCGACATTCTCGACGGCACCTCGAACACGCTGTTGGTGGGAGAAAACGATTTCATGCCGGCCGGAGTGCCTTCGACCGAGGGGCCGGTATGGGCATACGGCTACCTCTACAACTGGACTGGCACCTATTACGGAATCAATAAACGAGACGGCAGCAACGATGCCAACTTCGGCGCTTTTCGCAGCGAACACACAGGGGGCGCCAACTTCACTATGGCCGACGGATCTGTGCAATTCATCCTCGATTCAATCGATCCTGCCACCTTTGCAGGGCTTGGAACTCGCGCCGGCGGTGAGGTAGCTTCGCTCGGTAATTGATCCTCTAAAAGCACCCAATCACAAAGGAGAATTTCTATGAAGCGTATTATCTGTTCAATGCTACTGTTCGCATGTATGGCATTTGTTGCCGAGGCGCACTTCGTTTACATCGTCCCGGATAAAGACGGCACCTCAGCGCAAATTATTCTGAGCGAAACGCTGGAAGCCGACGAAGATGTCGGCATTGCCAAACTCGCCAATATGAAGCTGATTTTCATCGACGCGACTGGCAAAGAAGTTTCTTTGAAGCACGAAACCGGCAAACATGCTTTGACCGTCAAAGTGCCAAGCCGAGGAGTCATCTTCGGCAGCGTCGATTATGGAGTCATGGCCAAGGGAGAAGGAACGCCTTACCTGCTTCGTTATCATGCAAAAGCCATCTTGGTCGATGCTCAAGCCAAGATCGCCACATTGGGCGAGAAGCAGGCTTTGGAAATCTGCGTGGTGGGTGAACCGGGTAAAAATCGATTCCAGGTATTTTCTTCCGGCAAACCCGTAGCCGAAGCCGAAGTCACCGTTCTGAAGCCGGACGGTAACAAAGAGAAGCTAAAGACGGATAAGGACGGCTACACACCGAGTTTAACGGGCTCAGGTCGATTTGGGGCTTGGACCAAGAAAGTCGAAACCCAGTCTGGTGATCTCGAAAGTAAAGCGTACAGCGAGATCAGGAACTACGCGAGCATAGTAGTCGATTTGAATCCAGCTAAGTGAGAACGCTATTGGTTATAGATCGAATGAATTCTTGCGGGATGACTCCAACTGCTAGTCGGGTGTCATCGCGCGAAAAGAACGCGCGGTCTCGGAAAGGGGTAACGAACTAAGTCAGGGGTTAGAATCGAGATGTCGAACATTCCAAAACCAGCAATCCCGCCATCCCGAGAAAAGCCCTCCAATGACTCAGCTACCCTCTATTTCGATTACAAGGATGTAGAAACGCTTTGCAAATTTATAACTGCGGACGGTAAAATATTGCCGCGCAGATTAACGGGTTTAAGCGTTGAAAATCAAAAAGCCCTGGTATTGGCGGTGAAGCGTGCCCGCTTCCTGGCGCTATTACAAAAAGTGACAAAGTGAAATCAATGGCCCGCTCGGCCTGCTCCAACTTTGAGAGAATTGAAATGAAAGCGAGATATATTCGACTGTTGGCTGCTCTAGCGATTGCCTGCCTGCTTCCAGCCATTGGTGCATCCCAAGAGGCTAAATCCTACCCGCCGCTTCCAGAAGCCTTTTCGAGTTTCGGGGCCGCGGTTTGCGATGGTTATGCTTATACATACGGCGGCCACCTAGACAAAACTCATCACTATGCGACTGAAACCACTTCCGGAAAATTACGCCGGTTATCTCTTACTGAACCTGCCAAGGGTTGGGAAGACATTAGCAGCGGCCCGAATCTTCAAGGTCTTGCTCTAGTAGCCCAGGGCGGCAAGCTCTATCGCCTGGGTGGTATGCGGCCGCGCAACATGGAAGGTGAGAAGGCCGACAATGTTTCTGTCGCTGCCTGCGCCCGCTTCGATCCCAAAACCAAAATCTGGGAGGCTTTGCCCTCATTTCCGGAACCTCGTTCTTCCTTCGATGCGGCGGTCGCCGGGAACACAATCGTCGTTGTCGGCGGTTGGAAAATGAACGGGCGCGACAGCAAATCCGATTGGTGCGAAACGGCCCTGCTTCTCGATTTGGATAAGTCACCGTTGAAGTGGGAAGCTGTAACGCAGCCTTTCAAACGACGTGCGCTAAACATCACGGCCGTCGGTTCCAAAGTTTACGTTGTCTGCGGTATGAACGAAGAGAATGAGATTGAAAAGGCAGTGGATATTTTCGAAGTGAAGTCGAGAGCGTGGAGTGAAGGCCCCCCTGTACCGGGACCTATGCTGAATGGGTTTGCTCCCGCCGTCTGTACCTGTAATAATCGCGTTTACGTCAGCCCCGCCGATGGCAAAATCTATCGATTGACTGAAAAGCAAGACGGTTGGGAAGAAGTCGGTTCGCTCAAAGTATCTCGCTATGTGCATCGAATTGTTCCTGCCTCAGAGAACCTGCTTTTGGTGTTGGGTGGGGCATCGAAGGCCAGCAATATTGCTCTGACTGAAGTGATTGAGCCGGCTTGTTGTGCACCCAACTAGAAAATTGCTTCGTCCCGACGATTAAACTTCAATGAGAGGCATTCCGAATGATCGGATCGCTGAGTCATTTGACAAATCGGTGCGAGGCAGTGCTCCTTACCGGCGGTTCTGACGGATCTCCTTTAACTCGCAAGATTAAAGGCAAAGCATTCTTTGAAAGCAAACGTGAATGCGGTGACGTGGGCACATTTCCGAAGTCGAGAGGCGATCAAATGAAGTGGCCTTCGAATGAGATCGTCGAGGACAACGGAACTCTTGAGTGGAAAACTTTTGCCGTAAATGATTGTGTCTCTGTAGGCGACCTCCAAATAGCAATCTGTTGGGATTCGAAGCAGACAAAGGGTAAAGGAAACGACCATAGCCAACCGGGAAAATCTCTCCTCAACCCGCGCTATTACAAAACAGAAATATCTGGCCTCACGGCGACGATTACCAAAACATCTACCGCGCTCGAGCAGTTCGAGTGGGAGAAATAAAGTCACCCGAAATTGTTATTTTTTCTTATCTCATAGAGGAGAGATTTTGATGTCTTCGATTCGGAATTCGATGCGGACTCGCCGAGCTTTCACGCTCATCGAGCTCTTGGTGGTCATCGCGATCATCGCCATCCTGATCGGTCTGTTACTGCCTGCCGTGCAGAAGGTCCGAGAGGCGGCGGCTCGTATGAGCTGTCAGAACAATCTCAAGCAATTGGGTTTGGCTTGCGTCAACTACGAAAGCGCTTACGGCAATTTGCCATGTGGCTTTCTGGGGAAAGACCAGGTCTGTGCAGCTGCCGGTACTTTAGGCGTCCATAAAACCGCTTGGTCAGCAGCGATTCTGCCCTTCATTGAACAATCACCATTGGCCGGTATCTACAACTATAACTACGATTATGACGCCCAGCCGAACGCGACGGCCATTTCAACTCAGTTAAAAGTGTTCAATTGCCCCTCGACACCTTCCGGGCAGCGCTGGGATACCAGTGTCAGCGATGACGCGGCATCGACCGGATGGGGAACTCAAGGTCGCGCTGCTACAGATTATTCCGGGATCAATGCAGTTAAGGCATACCTATACGCCTACTGCTATCCAAATTCGGGGGTGACGACAGCGACGAGCAAAGACTCCTCTCAGATTATTGGCGTCATGACTCGTGACTCCCACGGTGGTGGGGTTAACAATGCGGGTACCACATTCGCGATGATCACGGATGGTACCTCCAATACGATCATGATCGGTGAAGATGCCGGTCGGATATCTTGGTATGGTGTGGGAGGTCAATTGATTGCCGCTTCCGGCACTTCGGTCAACAAAGAAGGCGGCTGGGCCGACCCCAACGGAGCGTTCAGCATCGATGGATCGTTGCCGAACTGCACGGCGGCTTTTGTAGCGGGAGCGACCAAGGATGTTTGTGTAACATCCAGTGGAGCAAATAATATTTGCCCCATGAATTGCACGAATGACAGTGAACTGTACGCATTCCATACGAGTGGAGCTAACGTGGTATTTTCCGATGGACACGTTCAGTTTCTGAAAAGTTCGATTAGTACCACGACTTTGGCTGCACTGGTAACTCGTTCGGGCGGCGAGATTCTGGGCGATTTTTAATCGATTAATATTAAAAAGTTTTTTCAGCATCTCCCCTCGGGAGCTGCTGTTGTTTAATCGCTCGAATTGCGAAACACTTCTTTAAGATAAATGAGCTGTCTTTCGGCTCAGGCGGGTTCGACTCTAATACATGTTTGGGAAGAGTTTAGGCTCGCAAAGTTAGCACTCGACGGAGAACGCTCATACTGCATTCTCCGTCTTGCGATTATTTATCCTCTAATCCCGGCAATCAAGTTAGGGTCACCGTTACCGTAGCGGGCTTCGATATCAGACCGGCGGCATCTTTCACCGTGTAGGTAAACGTGTCTGTGGTCGCCGTGGTGCCGGCCGTGCTTGCATAAGTCACCGTTCCGTCGCTATTGGCGGTGGCGGTGCCATACGTCGGCGCTTGAACGATCGTTACGCTACTGGCCGTGAGGCTGCCTTGTGGGTCAGTGTCGTTAGCCAATACATTAATATTAACGCTGGATCCTACGGCCACGGTAGCGGTATCCGCATTGGCGACCGGCGGTTGATTCACCGTAATGGAGACGGTTCCAGGACTGGAAACCTTGCCGTCTTTATCCTTAAAGGTGTACTGGAAACTATCCGAAGTGCTGGAAGTACCATCATTCGTATAGTTGACAGATCCATCAGTGTTGATCTTCACCGTTCCATGGCTGGGTTGCGTGCTGATAGCCAGGGAGCTCAAATCCAGTGTACCGCCCGTGTCGGTCGTGTTACCACTGAGGTTGATGGAAACCGTTCCGCCTTCGTTAACCGTGGCCGTCACAGCTCCGGCCGTGGGAACGGGTTGAACTGCAATGTTAACGGTGACCGTAGCGGGGCTACTGACGTTGCCAAACGAATCGGCTACCGTGTAGGTGAAAGTGTCCGTCGTTGCAGTGGCAGAATTATTGTTGGTGTAAGTTATCGTTCCATCGCTGTTCACTTTCACCGTACCGCTCGTCGGCTGCGTCGCGATTGTAACGGTCTTGGGATCTAGATAGCCCACGACCGCTTGATCGTTGGCCAGTACGTTGAGTGTGGTACTTTCCCCACCAGTTACAGATCCAGTCGTATTCCCGACGATGGGCGCATCGTTAGTGATGAGATTCGAGTACCCGCTGTTGCCCGAGCTGATGCCAAAGGTGTCGTTGGTCAGAGATAAATTCCCATTCTGCCCAGTGGTCTGAACAGTACTGTTGGCTCCGAAAGTCGAACTGACGACCGCGACATTATCTTCACCACTGCCGCTAAAGAGTTTTAATTTATTTCTGGCCATGCTGGAGATGATCTGAATAGTATCATTGCCGGACCCGATGGTGCCGACATCAAAATCGTCCATGGCATAGACGTTGGCCAGGCCGATGGTGTTGTTGCCGTTCCCCGCCGTGATTGCGAAATCCGTAAAGCTCACCACTCCACTGGCTTCGACGTTGTTATTCCCATTGCCCAATCGGATATAAACACCCGCGGTTATGTCGGTAATAATCAATGGTCCTTGCTGCCCATTGATAGTCGTGGAGCCATCCGTTGAACTGATTTTGACTGCATGCTGACCGATGGCAAGCAGGCTGAACGAATCGTTTGAATTGTCGCCTACGATGTCTAAACTGCCTTTGAGTAGCAAAGCGTTGACGTTGCCGCTGAGGACGAGTCGATTTTCCAGATCTTCCAGGGAAGGTATAAATCGGCTTTCCGAACGCTGCTTTTTCATAACGATAAACTCACACTTAACTTTGAAAGGAAAATGATTTGGGCTCGCACCCGGTCAGATTCACAATCCCTTTATCGAGTAGTGAGGGGGAGTAAAACGATTAGAAACTCTTTCTTTAGAGATTATTTTCAATTGCTGGATGGCGCAAGAAATCGGGTTTTTTTCGTCTGCTCACTCGAGAAAAACCGAGTTAAAGTGGAATTGATGATAATGACTCAAGACTAGCTCCGGGAGTCTATCGGCTAGAGGCAAATCACCCGAAGAATGAACTGCGATTTACGTAATCGCTGCTCTGTCAAAAACAGTCAACTGACGAACATCGCATCCCCATAACTGTAGAAGCGGTATCGTTCGGCGATCGCCGTTTCGTATGCTCGCTTCAGATTCTCCTCCCCCGCCAGCGCCGCGACAAGCAGTAGCAGAGTCGTCTTTGGCAGATGAAAATTCGTGATCAATGCATCGACTACGCGAAACGAATAGGGTGGGTGAATGAAAATCTGGGTTTCCCCAGTCCATTCTGAGTATCCCGCCGATTCGAGAGCCCGGCAACTCGTCGTTCCCACCGCAATCACTCGACCGCCGCGAGCTTTGGCTTGCCGAATTTTTTCAATCGTCGCTTTCGAGACGGCGGCCCATTCGGCATGCATCGCATGTTGGGTCGGATCTTCCGTCCGGACCGGCTCGAAGGTACCGAGGCCCACATGCAGTGTCACGGTGGCCGACTCGATTCCTTTCTGCTTCAGCCGGGATAGTAACTCTGGTGTGAAATGGAGGCCGGCCGTTGGTGCGGCTACCGAGCCCGGCTGAGAGTTGAAAACGGTTTGATAGCGATCCCGATCTTCACTTTGGGCTACTCCTTTTCGGATGTAAGGAGGCAACGGCATCGAACCGAATCTCTCCAGCAAATCCACAAAGGAACCTTCTGAAGCGGGCTCAAAGAGGGAGTGATCTCCAACGCGGCCCCGGTAAATCAATCGGAAGTCCCGCACCTGGAGAATCTCACCCACTTGTGGGTTGCCGCCGCACTTGGCAAGAGTTTCCCAAAAACCTTCGGCCGTGGTTTTGAGAAACAGCGCTTCCCACTTACCGCCGGTTTTTTCGCGGGTGCCCAGCAGTCGAGCCGGCAGCACACGGGAATCGTTCACGATCAGCAGATCGTTCGGCGCTAACAGTTCGGGAAGATCGCGAAAGAGGTGGTGAGAAATGTTCCCGCGGCGGACATCCAGTCGCAGCAGGCGGGAAGAATCGCGGGGCTCAGCGGGTTGCTGGGCAATCAACTCCTCAGGTAGTTCATAATCCCAAAACATGTATCGGCTTAAATTCCCAGACTGTTGCGGATCCACTGTTTGCGCACGGCTTCGGGCTGTTTCTTCCCCAGTTCGATCCATAGCCGGGAAGCTTTTTGCAGCCCCGCATCGACCTGGGTTTTACCCGAGACGATTTCTTGTAGCGCCTCGGCCAGGATCGCGGTTTGCTCCCGAACATCCGGGGTCCGCGGGCTCAGTCGGTAGTTAATAATACTCGAGGTATTTTCGAAACGCAGTGCCGTAAGCAGATGCTCGGTCTGTTTTTTGTCAAATCCGTAGCCGAGAAAGCGCGTCTGGTTACGCGTTTCCTCATGGGAACGCCGATAGGGGCCAACTCCCCATTTGGCCGCAGCCAGGAGTTCCAGGCTGGTTTTCGTCGGATTCCCGAAATCCGCGAAGAAATCAAAAGCCGCGGCGGGATTTTTCGTATCAGCACCCACGCCGCCGAACCAGGCTCCCCAGCCGATAAAGGGCATGCGGTTGATGGCACCACTTTTGTCGATCACTTTTTGGCCGCTGTTATAATCGTAGGTGAAGGCGGCTCCGGGAAGTGGAGCTAATTCCAACCCTTCCTGCGGTTTCAAGCGAGCCAGTTCATCGAGTTTCAAAATGGCGAACAGGGCGGAGCCACTTTTGATGGCTTCCACGGGATCGCCTGTTCCGCTCGGTCGGCATTTCTGCATGCGAGCCAGTAATTCCGCGGCGTACTGGAAAGCCGGGGAGGCCAGACGAGGGGCATAAGTTTTCAAATCGTAAAGAAATGAAAACAGTTCATCGTTCGCTTGAGTGGAAAGTATTTTCTGCCCCACATCGCTATTGATGAGTGTTTTGCGTTCGTAGCAGCTGGCTATGATCAGGAAGATTCTCTGAATATCTTCCGCGCGGGTGGGAAAGGCGGTCAGGGTCGGCGCCTCGGGTGTATTCCAGAACTCGGCCCAGTTGGTGAGCTCATCCCACGTTTCGGGAGCACGCGGCTCGGTTTTGAATTTTTCGCGAAAAGCCTGGAGTTTTTTGGGATCTTTGAACTTGTCGGAACGCCAGACCAGAACTTCCCCTTCCCCCAACAGTGGAATGCCAAACGGTTGGCCATTCCAGAGGGCCAATCGCTGAGAGTAGGGGGACATCAAATCATTCCAGTCATAGGTAGAACCGACGCCACGAAATTCCGGAGTGACTTTTGCAAGTTTGCCTGCCTCGACGAGTCGAGGCAGATCGAAGGCCGGGTAGAAGTAAAGATCGGCGGGAAGATTGACGTCCGAACTGAGGCGAATCGAAGCGCCACTCTTCAATGACCAGGATTTAATACGCTGTTCGATGAGATCGGAATGAGGGTAATCGGGCGAAACGAAGAGAGTCAGCTTCACATCCGCAAACTCCAGCGGAGGAATTTTGTCGAGTGAGCTGGGCCGTTCGGTACAGCCAACGAGCAGGAAAAAACCGAAAAGCGGGAGAATTCGCGCCAGACCACAAGCAGAGAAATTCCCATTTTCGCCATGGAAAAGGCGACAAGTTCTATGCCAGGAGCGTAAAAAGGAAAAAAAAATCATTTTGGCCTTGCTTTCATTGACTCGGCGCGCGAATGTATGCAAACAATATATTTAACTGGGACGGTTTGCTGCCAGTTACTATACGGGCCATTGCTATCTGGTTGTTCGGCTTACTCGCAGTTGAACAAAATAGCTGTAAATTAGGCAGTATTTGGACGGATGTGTTACCATATATACAGGTAACCCTATCCGGAATACTTGTTTATTCGGTATTTTGGATAATTTTGGAAACCCGGATCAATGCAGTACATCGAAATCATTGATTTCGCGTCTCTACAGCGAACCGCACTCGCCATTTCTCCTCGAGGTCGAACCAAATGAAGCTTAGTCTGGTAGTGGCGGCAGGCGTTCATACCGGGAAGGTTATTCCCGTTAGCGTGACGGAATTCAAAATCGGTCGCGATCCCGACTGCCAACTGCGGCCTGCGAGCCCTTCTATAAGCAAAAAGCATTGTGCCATCGTGACGAAAGAAGAAAAAGTGTTCGTCATCGATTTCGGCAGCACGAACGGCACCTTTGTAAATAACGAACAAGTAGCCGGTGAACGCGAACTCCGCAACGACGATTACTTCAAAGCCGGTCCGCTTGAATTCAAAATTAAAATCGAGGGTGTGGTGCAGGCAAAACCGGCACCTCAGCCGGTCGCCGTTGCGGCTAATGACGCCTCGACAGTTACCTCTCACGATGATGCCGACGCCATGGCCATGCTTATGCTCACTGATGGCGAAGATCCGTCTCCTTCAAGCTCGGGCAACTCCCCCACGGCTGAAGCCAGCATACCCGATGGCACGACCATCATGGATGTACCGGCTGTACCCGGAGAGAAGAAAGACGACAAGAAGAGTAAAGGCTTCAATGCCGACACAGCAGGTGCCGCGGCTTCCATTCTCTCCAAGTATATGCGACGACCCCGAACGTAATTCCCTTTCGCCCTCGCCTTTTTTGCTTTCAATTTTGTGTCTAATTTCCAACGCAAGTTATTAAAATGGTTTGATTCTCACGCCCGTGAGCTTCCTTGGCGAATTAATCGCGACCCTTATCGCATCTGGCTGAGCGAAGTGATGCTCCAGCAGACGACCGTGGCCGCCGTGATCGGCTATTTCGATCGCTTCGTGACAAAATTCCCAACATTGGTTTCCCTGGCGGCAGCGGAAGAAGCCGACGTCCTGTTGCTCTGGCAGGGTTTAGGGTACTACTCCCGGGCGCGCAACCTGCATCGGGCCGCCAAAATCCTCGTAAATGAGCACAACGGCAAATTCCCTGAAGATCCCGAAATCTTTTCGAAGCTGCCCGGCATTGGTCGCTATATGTTGGGGGCCATTCTCTCACAGGCTTTCGAACAGCGATTACCCATCGTCGAAGCCAATACCCGTCGAGTTTACGTGCGTCTGCTTTCCCGATTCGATCTCGATTTGGATAGCCGGGAAGGGCAGGTCTGGCTCTGGCAGACGGCCACCGATTTACTTCCCAGAAAGAGAATTGGCGATTTCAATCAGGCATTAATGGAACTGGGCGCAACCCTTTGTCGGCCGCAACCGCTGTGCGAGGAGTGCCCGGTTTCGAAGGAGTGCCTCGCTTACCAGAGTGGCCTCCAGGACCAATTGCCACTCAGCAGGAAGAAGAAAGAATTCGAGCAAGTTCAGACGGTAACGCTAGTGATTGAGGATCAAGGTAAGTTTCTGTTGCGACAGATCGGACCTGGGGGAAGATGGGCTCGGCTCTGGGAATTTCCGCAACGAACTATTGAGCCCGAGGAGACGGAAGCGGAAGCCTGTCGGAAGCTACTAGAGGAGCTGGGTATACGAGCCCAGATCGGTAAGGAGATCACCCAGATCCGCTATGGCGTTACCCGATTCAAAATTCAGATGACAGCTCTTGAAGCGGAGTTGACGGGACGTGCGATCGCGCGGGAGGATTTTCGTTGGCTCCTACCGGGCGAATGGGCCGATCATCCGCTGAGCACGCCGATGAGGAAGCTGGCCGAGATTCTCCGTAATCCCAGACAACTACGACTTTTCTGATCGATACATCCGGTGAACTATGCGGGCAGCTGTGTAACCCGCTTTGAATCCGGCATCAATATTTACTGTGACCACTGCCGCGGAACAGGCATTGAGCATAGTCAAAAGCGGTGCCAGACCTTGAAAAGCCGCCCCATAGCCAATGCTCGTCGGGACAGCGATGACCGCGCAGTCCACCAGCCCTCCGACAACGCTGGGTAACGCGCCATCCATCCCGGCGACGACAATCACAATATCCGCCTGCCGGAGCCGATCGACTTTCGAGAGGATACGATGGAGCCCGGCGACTCCGACATCTACGATCAGTTCCGTACCCACCCCCATCACGGAGGCCGTGTTAAGTGCTTCACGGGCTACCGGGAGGTCGCTGGTTCCAGCGGTGATCACCAGAACGTCTCCTACCGGCGTTTTTCGTTCGGTAACCACCGGCAACCAGAAGGTGCGAGCGATGCGATCCTGAATACCCTGGGGGTAGAGCCGGGCAAAGGTGCTGGCTTGTTCCTCGTTGACGCGGGTTGCAAAAACGTCTTGGTCGGCGCCGATCAATCGATTGATGATGCCGACCATCCAGTCCACTGTTTTGCCCTCGGCGAAAATCACTTCTGGAAATCCACAACGGGCCTCCCGTTTGAGATCGAGTGTAGCGTATTCTGATTCGCCGGATTTGTGCGATTCCATAACCGGATCAACCCAATTTGTGTTAATGCTCGCTTATTGGTAAATTCATAGTATCGTTTTATTGATTGGCTCTTTTTCCTCGCCGATCATTCGATTCCACATTATTGTAACTATTTCAAATGCGCAGACGAATTCGCAGAATCATTAATCGGAACTTTATTCAATCTCTCTGGATTTGAATTAGTTGCAAACTCGTCCGGTATTTGCAAGCCGGTGCTGCGTTAGACTGCAAAAAGCAGGAAATATGTAGCGGTTGTTCTGGATGTGCTTGTTTTGCTTTGATGGATTGTCTGTCTTTGGGAAACAGGTGCGACAGGCATTTGGCCGTTCTAAGTACAATAGGCCGCGAGGTTATAGCGGAATGCGAAGAGAATTGAACGGGGCTGCGATCCTTCTGACAGGTGCCACGAAAGGCATAGGAAGAAAGGTTGCGCATCTATTGGCCGATGAAAAAGCGAAATTGGCCATAACTTCCCGTTCTCAGTCCGATCTGGACGCGCTGGCACTTGAGTTGCGGTCAAAAGGGATACAGGTCGCCCCGATCGCGGCGGATTTAACCAAAGAGGAAGACCGTCGCAAACTGGTCGCAGAAGCGGTCCGGCAGTTGGGTGGTCTGGATGTTTTGATTAACAATGCCGGCTTGTGCAGCTTCGGGGAATTTTCCACGAGCGATGAGTCGATTTTACGACGGCTGATGGAGATTAACTTCTTCGCTCCGGTCGAGATGGCCCGCCTTTGTCTGCCCCACTTGACCGCATCGAATAATAAACCGGCCATCCTCAATGTCGGTTCGATTTGCAGCCGAAGGGGAATTCCCAGTTATCCCGAGCATTGTGCCACCAAGCATGCGATCGCAGGGATTACCGAATCCTGGCGTGGCGAATTTCAACGGTTCGGTGTGGACGTCTGTCTCGTCCTCCCTGGGCTGGTAAGTGGTCAACCCGACCGGGCCAGCCACCTGTTGCGAGATGAAGGCAAGATTTATCTGAATCCCAATGCGGGGCCGAGTGAAGATCAGGTTGCTCGTGGGATTGTCAAAGCCCTCAAGAAGGGCTGGATGGAAACTGTCATCGGGCAGTTGGCACTATTGATTCATCGCGGTAACCGGGTAACGCCCTGGCTGTTGGATGCCGTGATGCGAAAGAAAGTGCTGAGTTATAAGGCTTAGTCGCGCGGGGCGCGAGAAGGTTTTTCAGAGCATGTGTGGAATTGCGGGAATTATTGATCTCGCGGGTAAGCGAACTGCTCCGGGAAACGTTGCGCGCCGCATGGCGGATGTGATGATCCATCGCGGGCCCGATGATGATGGGTATCTCACCCAGCCGGGTTTGGATCTTTCGATGCGCCGTCTGAGCATCGTCGGTCTGGCCGATGGCAAACAGCCCATCTCCAACGAAGACAACTCGGTTTGGGTCGTCTTCAATGGGGAATTATTCAATTACCATGAGAAGAAGCGGGAATTAGAATCTCGCGGTCACGTTTTCCGCACCCATACCGACACCGAGTTGGTGCCCCACCTTTATGAAGAATATGGGGAAAAGGTTTTCGAGCATCTGAAAGGCCAGTTTGCCGTCTGCCTTTGGGATTCCAAGCGAAATATTTTGCTTCTGGGCCGCGATCACGTCGGCATCTGCCCCCTGTTTTACACGATTCGCAAACCGGCCGTCGGTCCCTACGCCGGGAGCGAATGGTTCCTGTTCGGCAGCGAAATCAAATGCCTGTTAGCTTCCGGGCTGGTCGAACCGAAGGTGGATTTGCAGGGCATCAATCAGGTCTTCAGCTTCTTTGCCGTGCCGGGTCCTATGACCTGCTTCGAAGGCGTTCGACTGATCACCCCCGGGCATTATCTGAAAATAGAGCTTGGAAAAGGAACCGCCGAAAGCTGCATTCAGGACAAAGTATACTGGGAAATCGATTTCCCACAGTACGGCTCGGAAGAGGATCCTCCCTCCGAGCGTGTAGTCAACGAATTCGAGGAGATCTTCCGACAGGCGGTCGATTGCCGGCTCAAAGCCGATGTGCCTGTCGTCTCCTATCTGTCCGGCGGTGTCGATTCGAGTACTGTGGTGGCCGTGGCGTCCGATGTGCTGAAGCGACCGATCCCCACATTCACGATTTCGGTGAAAGCCAAGGGACTGGACGAAGAACACGAAGCGGCTATCGTCGCCCGGCACGTGGGAACCAAATCGATCGTGGTTCCTTATGGCGATGCCGACGTTCGCGACACCTACCCGGAATTGATTCGAGCGGCCGAAGTGCCAGTGGTGGACACCTCTTGCGCGGCCCTGATGCAATTGGCCAAATCGGTTCGAGCCAATAATTACAAGGTGGCTTTGACCGGGGAGGGGGCCGATGAGTTCATGGCCGGTTATCCCTGGTTCAAAATCCACAAATATCTGAATACCTTCGGCGACAAGTTCGGGATGTTCCTTCGGCAGATGGGCATCAAACTGACTGGTTCGCCTGGCTTTGCCAAGGCTCAGATTGAAGAAACTCGCGACATCGTGGGAGGCCATAACGGTTGGGTAGACCTTTACGGCATGATGAGCATGTCGAAATTGCGGTTCTACAACCCCGAATTGCGTTCAACTTTGGCGCAAGAATCTCCTTTTGCGAAACTGGGGCTAAATACACAAAGATTGAAGCAGTGGCATCCGTTCAACCGATCTCTTTACCTAGGTTGCCGGATAATGCTTCCCGGGCACCTGCTCTGTAGCAAGGGAGACCGGGTGGCCATGAATTCTTCCGTCGAAGTTCGCTATCCGTTCCTCGACGACAAACTCATCCAATTTTTATCCAAACTCCATCCGCGCTGGAAATTGCGGGGCTACCTTCGCGATAAATACGTTCTTCGCTGCATGGCGAGCCGCTGGCTACCCAAGGAAATCGCCTGGCGTAAGAAGGCAATGTTCCGGGCTCCTCTGGATTCGTTCCACATGACCGGGCCCGGGGCGCCGAAATGGATCGAGCAAGTTCTCTCGCGAGAATCGTTGAAGAAGACGGGACTGTTCGATGCCGACGCCGTGCAAAAGTGCCGTCAAGATTTACCTAACATGCGTCGCATGCTTAAACGGACAAGTATTGAACTCGGACTTGTCGCTGTAATCGCCACGCAGTTATGGCATCACCTATATATCTCTGGGGACTTGGCCGAGCTGTCGAGCCCCAAACGGGACTTCAACCACGGGATTAATCCGCCGGGCAACCCGTTACCTATTGAAACACTCGTACCGTCAGGCTCCAAGGCCTGACCCGGACTTAATCAGGAAGCTGTGTTGCAACGGAATGAATTACGCACTCGCTAGTCTCTGGCACGACAAATCGCGTTACCTCCCCGGTATTGTGGCCGTGGGATTCAGCGCGGTTCTGATTTCGTTGCAATTCGGACTTCTGCTGGGCCTGTTCTCGGTAACCACCATTCCGATCGATCACGCCCGGGCCGATATCTGGATCGGGTCGCCCAAAGTGCTCTCCGTCGACCTCGGTAAACCGATCCCACAGGCCTTTGTCTCCCGCATTGCTTCTCACCCCGATATCGAACGAACGGAATACTACTATCAGGCCTTTGCCTCCTGGACGAAATCGGACGGCGGCTCCGATCTCTGCATGGTCATCGGTTCGCGGATGACCGACGACGATTTGGGCACTCTGGACGTTTTGTCTTCCGAACAGCGTTCACTGCTCTCGCAACCGGCCAGCGTGATCGTCGATGAATCGGAGTTCGAACGGCTGGGTCTTAAACAGGTCGGCGATTATGCGGAAATCAATAAGCAACGCGTGCAGGTCGTCAGCACGGTGAAAGGCTTCAAGGGCCTGGCGGGCCCCTATGTCTGGTGCTCGGCCAACACGGCGCGGGGCCTCCTGCGAGCGCTCATGCCCGCCGACCAGTGCACTTACATTCTTGCCCAGTGCAAAAAATCCGCCGATCCAAACAAAGTCGTTCGGGAACTGGACGAACTTTACGGTAAGGAAAGTGCCGATCATAAGATCGATATGACGATCTTCACCAAGGAAGATTTCGCCTACCACTCGAAGATGCACTGGTTAAAGAAAACCAAGGCCGGGATTGCGATCGGTTATGCCGCACTGCTGGGTCTGCTGGTTGGCATGGTGGTCACCAGTCAGACTCTCTAT
Organism: Telmatocola sphagniphila; assembly: GCF_018398935.1. Lineage (GTDB taxonomy): Bacteria > Planctomycetota > Planctomycetia > Gemmatales > Gemmataceae > Telmatocola > Telmatocola sphagniphila. Next base: position 5,863,882 of record NZ_CP074694.1, read on the forward strand.
GCCGCGACCACAGCCTCGGCCCGGGAATACGCGATTCTGCTGGCGCTGGGAATTCCGCGCTGGCGTGTCTCGCTGACGGTGTTGAATCAGTCCTTCTGGGTGGGGATTATTGGAGTCACCCTGTCATTCCCCGCGGTGCTGGGACTGAAAGAACTAGCCAAGCTGGCCGGTGCCAACGTACTGCTGGAGCCCTGGTTATTGAGTTCGTCCGCCGGCGTCACCATGGTGGTGGCAATGGTAGCAGGATTCTTCGCCCTTCGTTCGGTCCGCAAGATCGAGCCAATGTCCTTGTTGCGATAGCAGACCGCGAGCGGTATGATGCCGTTTGCATAAAAAGCGGAGCTGTGGATGATGTTCGATGAACGGTCGATGCTGCGAGGTTTAAATCTCACCCGCACCTATGGTGAGGGCGAGGTTCGAACGACAGCTCTGCGCGACGTCACACTGGAACTGCAGCGTGGCCAGTTGGCTCTATTGATGGGTCCATCCGGTTCGGGGAAATCAACCCTGCTGGCGGTTCTGTCCGGTCTCCTGGAACCTTCGAGCGGTCAGGTGATTTCCGAAGACAACGGCCGCATGCTGGATATCTGGAAGCTCTCCGCCAAGCAGCGCGAAGATTTTCGGCTGCGTCAGGTCGGATTTATTTTCCAGGGCTACAACCTGTTCCCGGCTTTGAATTCCCGCCAGCAACTGGAGATCGTTCTCCGCTGGGGGGGAGTATGCACGGCCCGCGAAGCCCGCAAGCGTTCGGACGATATGCTGGGACTTCTGGGACTTTCCAAGAAAGCGACCAAGAAACCGGCGCAGCTTTCCGGTGGCGAAAAGCAGCGTGTCGCTATCGGCCGGGCGCTCATCAAAAACCCCAAATATGTTTTCGCGGACGAACCGACCAGCGCGCTGGATTGGGAAAACGGCGAACGGGTCATCGAAATGCTCCGGGCCGCCGCCCACGAACGCGATGCGACGATTCTCGTCGTCTCCCACGATCACCGCATCGAGCCCTACGTCGACGCCCACTTTTACATGGAAGACGGAATGATGAGGTCCCACGATCGACCTGCCCAACCGGTCGAGCCGACTTTCTGGAGGAATGCACAATGAAAAAGCATCTCGTTCTGACATCGTGTCTTTTCGCTGGAACGGCACTCGCGGGAGTGACCTTGATGGGAGCCTCCCATCTGTATCAGGAAACCGAAAAGTCGCCGTCCCGCACGGCCAATCCTATTCCGGCGCAAACTCCGGCGGTCGATCATTCCCGTGGGGTCATCTGTTTTGGCCATGTCGATTTCGACGGCATTCAGCAGATCCAGATCTTCCCGCGCAATTTTCCGCAACCTTCACTGATCACCGAAGTTCTGGTGAAAGAAAGTCAGGAAGTTAAGAAGGGACAATTGCTCGTTAAACTGGATGTGGAAGCGGCTGAGCTTGAATTGAAGAAAGCCAAAGCGACTCAGGCTCGCGTGGAGTCTAAGGTCAATCAGGCCATGGCCAAAGTCGATCAGGCTCGAGAAGCCAAAAAGATTTACGAATCCAATATTAAGGAGCAGGAACAGGCTGTTGCCGCCGCTGAAGCCGGAGTCCAAGTTGCTTTGGGAGATCAGAAGAAGGTTCGGCAGATCTACTCGAGCGGGGCTGCGGGTCAGGTAGAAATTGACGCCGCAAAGAGCGGGGTAGACGCAAAGCAAAGTCTCCTCGAAAGAGAAAAAATCAAGCTAAAGGCTATGCAAGCAGCGAATTTCGATGGCCCCATTAACGAAGCCTTAGCGGGTGTTGCCGAAGCTCAAGCCGCTGTTAAAGAAGCTGAAACCGGAGTGATTGCTGCAGAACTCGCCCTTAAATACTCGACCATCACCGCTCCCTGCGATGGCTCGGTTTATCATCTGACCGTTGCGGATAACATGACGATCGGAGCTCAGACCCGAAATCCCCTGATGCAGATCATTCCCAAGTCGAAGTTCTACATTCGAGCGGAAATCGATCAGGAATACACTTCCCGATTGAAGCTCGATCAGCAGGCGATCATGACCGATGAAAGCGACCTGCGGTTGAACATCAAAGGACACGTCATTCGTATAGCTCCCGGTTTCATGCCGAAGAGATCCAGCAATCCGTTCGATCAGCAGATGAACGAACAACGCGTACTGGAATGCCTCATCGAAATTGACGGCGATACTTCCAACCTGCGATTGGGCCAGAAATTGAAGGTAAAGCTGATCGACTAACTATCCACTCTCGCCCTATCACTTCTTGCTCGCCTCAAGCAACTTCTGAAGTACTTCGGCATCCGAGGGATAATCGGTTTCCAGGATCGTTCTCAAGGGAATTGGCACTTCATCCATCCGGTAAGCCGTACCCGGACGATGTATCCCATAAGTGGCCGTGGTGAAGCGCACCGCCGGAACAAAATCGGTAACAGCCTCCGGAACATCCAGTGTTATTACCGGTATTTCACGCAGCGTGGCGAGTGCACTCTGCGGAAAATCGGCGGTCGTTTCGCTTCCCATCATCAGACAAAGATCGACTTGCTTTTTAGCCAGCAATTCCGAGGCACTATACTCTACGGGATTGTAGCGCGGGTAGCCGCGCTGCATATTGAGGGCCAGGGGGTAACCAGTCGTCCAAGTCAGTACACTGTCCGCTCCGGCTACATTGCCAACCCCGCGCATCCGCCGGGCATAAAAGCGTGTGTGGGCATTCAAATCGGTTACCAGTTGCAGTAAGGCTTCCACGGTACGATGGTCGGTCTTCGCTTTCGTTATTCCGTTGCCGAAAAAGATCACTCCGAATTTTGCCGATTTCATCTGGGTCACTAAAGCTTCCCAGGCGGGTTCTAATTCCGGTGAATCGGGTGAGGCCAGACGCATTCGCAGTTTCCACAGCATCTCCCAATCCTGGTCCGATTTAATTGGCAGGAAGCGATCCGCCAGTGCGGTGGTTTCGGTCTCCTTGCAATCGACCACTACAACGGTCCGCCGCTTTTCAGTCGGGTTCCCATACCTTTCCAGATGCCGGGGATGGGTCTTTACCGGATTTGTGCCCCAATAAATCACCAGATCGGCGCGATTGCGAACTTCGCCGAGCGAACAGGTCGACTCGCCCACTTGCTGCAGGGCCATCAGAGTTTGAGCCTGCTCTAGGGTCGCGGCGGTATCGACTATCGCCCCGAGTTGCTCGGCCAATCGAATGGCCAGCCGTTGGCCTTCGGTCGTGCTGCGCCCCAGTCCGTAGATCAAAGGGGAGCGGGAGTGCGACAGGAGTTCGCTAGCTTTTTGAATCGCTTCCTCGAGTGGCACCGGTTGATCCGCGATCAAGGCGGCGGGATGTGGACGGCTGTTTTGCTGGAGAAACCAACCCTCAGCCAGGACGCAGGCATTCTCCACGCGTTGGATTCGATTGTCGCGAACGTGCAGGGTCAAGTCGTCGCAGACGCAGCCGCAGCGGGTGCAGGCGGAGTTGGGGAAAATGGTCATTGTCTCTTCTAACTGATTGTTATCCCTTTTTGCCGCGACTTCGGTTATAACACCATCATCGGATAATAGGTAGAGAGATAGCCTATGAACTGTCGAATGCTGTTATTGGCCATTGTATTGATAGGTACTGCACTCCAGGCGGAGGAGCCTCAGGGGTTCGACAAGACCCAGATGGACCGCCAGTTGTACGATACTCTGCGCGATGTCCACAACCGCGGTCGCGAACTTTACAACAAGGGCGACACGGTTGGTTGTCTAAGGTTATTCGAAGGAGCTCTGGAACTCACCCGGCCGGCCTTGCACTACCGCCCGGAGGAACAAAAACTCATCAAGGAAGGGTTGGCCAAAGCCGCAAAAATCGATTCGACAGGTGATCGCGCTTTCGCGCTTCATGAGTTGATCGAGGACGTCCGGAAGCGGCTGGTCAACCGGGAGATTTCCAAGGCGAAGGACACGCCAAAGATTAAAGAAGAAAACAAATCGAAAGCGGACGCCAAGCCCAAAGTCGAGGTTAAACCCAAAGAGGATAGCAAATCGAAGGACGGACCCAATCTGGTGGTTCCCAAGGAGGAGCCGAAGAAAAAAGATCCCCCCAAGACCCTGGAGATGATTCCGATCATTCCCCGGGAGCTTTTGATTCCGGAAAAGAAAGATCAATCCAACAAGGAGCCGGAGAAGAATTCCCAGGGTATGCTTCTGAGCAGCAAGAACTCTACTACCCCGGAACCGATGCCCATCAAGAAGACCCCTAAAAAACCGGTCGATCCCAAACTAGCTCTCACCGGGAAGCTCTACTGGCAGGGCAATCCACTCGAGGGGGTAGATCTCATGTTTGTCTCTCGGGATGCCGCAAAATTGAAAGTTTACGAAACAACGACCTTGGAAGAGGGACGATATGCTCTTGAGGGAATTCCGTCCGGCAAGTACACGGTGATCTTAAATCCGGTACCTTCCGTGAATAAGACGCCATTGCCGTCACGCTATCAGACGGTGACCGATTCCCCTTTGATATTCTTCATTTCCGGACCAGGCGATACGCTCGATTTCCTTTTGAAATGATCGATCAGCGATTGCGGGTCAGTGCGTCCAGCAGTCGTTCCAGATCGCTATCCACCTGAAGTAATGGGCGTTTATTCAGCGGGCGCAGGCCATACTTCGTTTTGAGAAACCCTTCGCTCTCTGCCTTGTCAATCCAGCTTAGTAGCGGATCGAAGAACCCAAAAGCGTTCCATAGTCCGATCGGCTTGGCGTGGATATTCAGCTGGGCTTCCGTCAGCGATTCGAAGAGTTCATCCAAGGTACCGTAGCCGCCGGGCAATGCCAGGAAGCCATCGGCCCGCTCCGACATCACCCCTTTGCGCTGCGCCATCGTCTCGACGACGATTAATTCCGTGCAATCGGCTTTGGCGATTTCTTTTTCGTCCAGAAAGCGCGGAATGACGCCAATGACTTGGCCACCCGCGCTCAAAACGCTCTCAGCCAGGGTTCCCATCAGCCCAATCGCCCCGCCGCCGTATACCAGCGTTATCCCTCGACGAGCCAGCGACTCACCGAGATTACGGGTCAATTCGACATATCGGGGATTGGTCCCCTTTTGCGATCCGCAGTAAACACAGAGATATTTCATTCGGCTATATTATACCGCAGTCTCTTTGCGTTTGCGAAATCGGGCCCCGGCCATAACTCCCAGTCCGATCAGGCCGCTGAGAATCGTGGCGGGTTCCGGGGTCGATGCGACGGGAGGAGACCCGGGATCAGGGCCACCGGCCTCACTCACCGGATTGCTGGGATTCGTGCGCGGCGGGCTATTGACGATCGGGGGAAAGAAAGCCGAGGCGGTAACAGGCAGCAAAAGTACCGCACCGGCACTTAAGAGAAGCGTGCGTCGTAGCATGTAAAGTCCCTCCTGGACTATCGGGTCCGGCAATCCACCGAACCGGAATCAATCTATCCGTGCATTGAATCGGATTCTCAGAGAACGCCACTTTTGCGGATTTCCCCCTTTTTCCCAGAATCTCCAGTTTGTGTATTTGAAGCGATTTTGCAGAAGGTGCGGAAAGTGCACAACATGCGGTTTGCGAGGCTGGGTAATCTGCGCGAACGGCCGGCGAGCTTCGATATCTGTCGATTAGACGAGGTTGCGATGTCGATTCTCTATCTTGTACGTCGGTGGGTCTCCACGGAGGGTAGGTATGAACAAGCTAGTGGGTGGAATGTGCGTAACCTTGGGATTAACTAGCTGGCTGAATGCGCAAGATGCCGCTCCCCAAGCGGCTACCCTGGGTACCCCTCGAGCCGCCTCCCTCGGCAAACCGATTGCCAAGTCGCGCAGCAACTTCGCCGATCTGGAACCCATTCAACAAGCTCAAAGTCTTGATAAGAAACCGGTGGAACTGCCGCTGCCGATGCCCAGCGCTCCTAACATTCCACTTACCAGCAGCCTGCCGCCGATGCCTGAACTGCCGCCGGCTTTGACCATACCCCCGGTGAACTCCGCTCAAGGCAATAAAGCCACCATACCGGTTTCGCCGACCGCGAATTCGACTATCCCCAGCATTCCGGCCATTATGCCCGGGGCTATCAATAGCACGCCGGTAAATACCATCCCGAGTCAGGTGGGTAGCCCCAGTAATCCTCCGATCAATTACGTCACTCAGCCCAGCGGTCAGATGATCCCGTATTATCCGACAGCGGGCATGCAGGTCCAGAATGGTACGGTCATTCAGAATGGCTCAGTAATTCAGAATGGGGCTGTTCCCCAGAACGGAATGATCGGTGCCCCGATGGTGGTCGGTCCCACGGGCATCGGCGGCGATTTTGGAACCTGCGTCGATGCTCCCTGCACGACCGGCGGCTTGCTCTTCGGCAAGGACGGCAGCTGCTTCTATGCCAGCGCTGAGTTCCTCGCCTACACCACCAAGGGGACACGCGTTCCACCACTCGTGACGACCGGGCCCGCTTCGTCCCTGGGCATCCTCGGCCAATCGGGAGTCTCCAGCCTGGTTTCCGCCAGTCAGATCGATCCTACCGGTCGAACGGGTGGCAAAATCGGCTTGGGTGTTTGGTTGGGGGCCGATAAGAAGTGCGCCATCGAAGTGGCCTTTTTGATGCTCAATCCGTCAAACCGGAACGTTGGCTTCTCCAGCGATGGCACCACGGTCTTGGCCCGGCCGTTCTTCAGCGCCAATGCGGGAGCGGAAACGGCGGAAATCGTGGCCGCCCCCGGGATATCCTCAGGTTCTATTGGGATCAGTTCGACGAGCAGCTTCAACAGCGCCGAAATCAATTTCCGCAAGAAGTTGTTTGAAGATTGCAAATACAACATCGACTGGGTGATCGGTTTCCGGCACCTGAACCTGGACGAAGGGATCACCGTCAGCGAACGGGTCAGCGGACTGCCGGGAACGGCCAACGCCGGTATCAACGGCGGCATCTACGATTCGTTTAAGACCAACAACCAGTTCAACGGCGGTCAGATCGGTGCCATCCTCGAATGCCATTCGGGCCGCTGGACCTTTGGCTTTACCCCGAAGCTGGCATTGGGTGTGACCTCGTCCACGACGAATATCGAAGGTGGCTTGACCCAATTCGGACCGGTGATTGCTCCTGTAAGCACTCCCGGTGGTCTGTTAGCTCTCAATAGCAATATCGGCAGCCACAGCAGTACCAATTTCGCGGCCGTGGGTGATCTTGGCTTTAACATCGGTTACACGATTACTCAGCACTGTAAAGTGTTCGCGGGCTATAACCTGATTTACTGGTCGAATGTGCAGCGACCGGGCGATCAGATCGATCGCGTAATAGATGAAACCCGGGTGCCAATCCTGAACAATCAGGCCGGACTTACTCCCGTGGGGGGACGTCCGGTTTATCTGGATAAGAGTTCCAGCTACTGGGCTCAGGGTGTGACCATTGGGTTGGTCTTCACCTGGTAAAGTTGCTTCGCGACGCGGCGATCTGGCTGCGTCGCTCGGTTTCAACCGCGCCAGCCAAAAACAATTCTTCGCTTCTCCGCCGGCACCAGCTTCGACAATTGCGTGGCCACCTCTTCCACCGGAAAATGCGCCATCGAAAGCGTGCGGTTGCGGGGTCGATGCGACGAGTAGCCGCTCATGATCACGAAGCGTTCCCGCTCTTTCTGCCGCGATTCATGGTGATAGACCTGGGCGGCATCGCACAGGATGACGGTTCCCATCGGTCCGGTGCACTGTTTCCATTTATCTTCGGGCAGGATCGTCCCCATCTGTTCGTTGTTGATCATTCCCCCTGCCACGGAGACCGGTCGCCGGATCGTATCGCCTACGCGTCGCGGAATGTATTCGAAGGGGCCACCCCCGGGATGGACATCGTTCAAGTAGATCAGCATTCGAAAGACATGGAAATCTTCGGCATCCAGATGCCAGAGCCGTGTACCCACATTATCACCGTTCACGGCCGAATGTCGTAACACGGCCCCGTGATAAGCGATCGGAAGCCGAATATAGCGTTGCACCAGGCTAAGCAGTTTATCTTCCAGGCCCAGCAGAAAGAGTTCGGGCAATTCTTCGAGTAGCTTCTGCGGGATCAAGTCTTTCGAGGCTACCGAGGATTTCCAGAACGCAGCACTCTCCGGATTCTGGTGTTCGCGGATATACCGGCTGGCCTTGTTCAGCACTTGTTCCGCGCGACCGGGAATCAGCTTGTCGAGCGAAGTGACGTGCACTCCTTCGGTTTCGAGATCGTGAATCACTTCCGATTCAAAATCCGTGGGTGGAGTGCGGGTTAAAAAATCATTCATTCGCGCGCGAACAGTCTGAGTGGAGAGCATCCACTTGGTTCGCACTTTTTCTTTAAGACTCTGCATTGGCACGAGGGTATCGCCTCTTTTAATACAGGCAGGTGGTATCGATCCATCTGCAGTCTCTGAAATAAGCAACGGCGGGCGCCGTCGTACAACGGCACTTTGGAGATCAGAGACGAATTCAGGTCCAATGGGGGGGTATTAGCCTGACTAATACTATCTGATTTTTTCGATTTGCTGCAAGAGCAATCTGGTTCAGGAGTTTCCGTTATTTGTGTGTCAAACTGTTAATCGGACGATTGTTCGATTAATTTAGATTCAATAGTTGTCATAAGATGTGAATTTGAAGGAGTTTACGACAAATTTTTGCCAGAGTGAAAATTCAACTCGAAGAGGAATATTCCGCACCGGCAAGAAGTGAAAGGTTGTCGAAATCATAACCTTCGGATAACTTTCTGTCTCTTAGGTGAGTAAGTAGATCTGCCGACAGGTTATTTTGTGAAATTTTTCCAGCTTGCTAAAGCTATCGAAACTGTGGTTTGAGGTTTGCATTCATGAGTACCAATATCGTCACAGTTCTCACCATTATCGGTAAAGCCTCCGTGCAAGTGGAAGAGGCCTGTTCAGAGATTCTCAATCGAAAGAAAAAGCCCAAAAAACGTGATCTCTCTTTAGGTAGTGATGACTGGACCGCGGAAGATCATAAAGCGCTTGAAAACCTCTGCGAGAATCTCCTCAACATCGCTTCGCAACTACCAGTTGTTTACTACTCGCAATATCTGGATGGCTGGTCGATGTGCGATTCACGTTGGTTCTTTCTGGAGTGGCCGGATGGTATTCGGCGGCAAATTTATGGCGATGATTATGGATTGGTTTATTATCCCCAAAGCATTTGTAACTCAATACTTGAGCAATTGAAAAAAATCAAACGTCGACGTAACGTTGTTGCTGAGAATCGAATGTATAACGACCGACTCAGAGAGGCGATTGATGCGGCGAGCTGGATAAAGGCGCCTTTTGTCGTGGTGGCTTTCAGTAAATGTCTGGGTGGAAGTCGATTAGACGACGAAATCGAAGCTTCCCAGAATCAAGAAATCGATCTGCATGCGGTGAAACCTTCGGATAAACCGCCCTCGGGTCGTTTGACATTCGGGGTGAATTTTTAGTGGGTAAAAAAAAATGCTCCTTCCTCGCATCCCGCCTCGAAAATTGATCTCATTTCTGAAATTGTCCGTCTTTTTTCTCCCTCAAGTAAACGTCATGGCGATAGCGAGACCCGCCATCATCGCGCCGATTATTGCCTTGGCCGCAGTGCCAAACAACCGACCTTTGAAGGCCGCTCGACCAATTTTCCAACTGTCCTGGAAAGTTTGACCTTTGGTGGTTTCGCCGAGCATGGCACCGATCAGCGCCCCCAGTCCGGCAAATAGAACGGCCGCAAGCACCGATCCGATGATCGGTATCGGTATTCCAATAAACAATCCACCGATGGATCCGATAATCGAGCCAAGCAGAGAAAAAAACGCTCCGCGCCGACTGCCGCCGGCTTTCTTGACGCTGGCCGAACTCGTGGAAAGTTCTGCGATCTCGCCCAGAAAGGCCAAACAGGTCACGATGCCCACTGCCCACCAACGCGTAGTACTACTCCCATGATCTGGCATCAGCCAAACGTACAGGACCGTCGCCAAAACAATTAACCAGTTACTGGGAAACCCCAGCAAAGTTATCAGCCAGAAGAGCATCACGGCCAGGACAAATAACAGGGCGAGAATAAATGTCATGGCTGGAATCCTTCACATCATCGAGCAATGAATCCTCAAATAAAAAAAGTCATTACTCAGAAGTCATTTTCCGGCGAGGGAGGGGCGACCACTCCGGATAGTGCGCGGCAATCGAGACACTAAAGAACGGCTCTACCTGTTTCAGACGAGGGTTTCCGTATCAACAGCGGCGATTACATCCCGGTTACGTGTCCATCCTTGTCCACGTCAATTCGGCGGGCGGACGGTTCCGTGGGCAAGCCGGGCATGGTGCTGATTTCGCCCGCTAACGCATAAAGGAAGCCTGCTCCGGCCGCCAGGCGAACATCACGAATGGGAAAGCGAAAGCCCCGTGGTCGGCCCAACAAGTGTGGATCGTGAGACAGCGAATACTGCGTCTTGGCGATGCACACCGGCAACTGGCCAAAACCTAACTTGGCGTATTCCGCCAGTCGTTTTTTGGCCAGCGGTTCGTAATCCACGCCGTCCGCACCATACAACTGCGTGGCCAGCGTGTCGATTTTTTCTTCCGCACTGCTTTGAAGATCGTAGAGGGGCCGAAAATCCGACGGCGAAGCACACGCATCGACCACGGCCTGCGCCAGTTCCGTCGTACCCTCGCTGCCGCGAGCAAAACCCTCACTCACGGCCACGCCGCGAGCGCCCCAATCGGTTGCCAGTTTGCGGACTACTTCCAGCTCTCGAGGACTGTCATCGGGGAAGCGATTGATGGCCACAACGGCCGGCAGTCCGAAGCGACGGACAATGTCGAGATGAGCCTGCAGGTTGACCGCTCCGGCGTGCAGAGCATCCAGATTTTCAGAAAGCAGACCCGGATCAAGAGGCCGGCCCGGTTTCAATGCAAATCGACCGCTATGCAATTTCAACGCCCGGAGTGTGCAAACAATGACCGCGACGTTGGGGCGCAAGCCACCCACCCGACACTTGATGTCGAACATCTTTTCCGCACCGGCATCGGAGCCGAAACCGGCTTCGGTGACCACGTAATCCGCCATTTTCAAAGCGGCCAGATCGGCCAGCACCGAGCTATTCCCATGGGCAATGTTGGCGAACGGACCCGCGTGAACCAGGGCCGGGCCCCCTTCACAGGTTTGCACGAGATTCGGCCGGATGGCATCGCGCAGAAGAGCGGCCATCGCACCCGCACAACGAATGGCTTCCGCGGTAATCGGCGAACCGTCCGGCGCGCGGGCAACGATAATCCTTCCGAGTCGCGCCCTCAGATCTTCCAGGCTGGTAGTCAGAGCGAGGATAGCCATAACTTCGGAAGCCGCCGTGAGATCGAATCCCGTCTCCCGCAAGGGAGCCTGAGGGAGGTCGCCCAGGCCGGTTATGATCCGGCTTAAGCCCTTGTCATTCACATCCAACACCCGGCGCCAGGTAACGGTGGCCGGGTCCACCAGCGGTTGCAAACGTCTCTTGACGTGATTGTCGAGCACGGCCGCCAGAAGGTTATGCGCGGCGGCCACCGCATGGATATCTCCAGTGAAATGCGTGTTGATATCGGTCGTTGGGACGAGTGTCGAACGGCCGCCGCCTGCTCCGCCGCCCTTAATGCCGAATACTGGTGCTTGAGAAGGTTGGCGCAAGCAGGCGATTGCTTTTTTCCCCAAACGACAGAGTCCCATCGTCAAGCCGATCGAGGTAACGGTTTTGCCTTCCCCCAACGGAGTAGGGCTCACGGCGGTTACTACGATATAGCGGGCGCCGGGTCTTTCCGGCAGTCTTCGCTCCAGCCCCAGAGCGAGTTTTCCTTTATACCAGCCGTACGGTTCGACATCATTCGGACCGAGTCCCAATTCGGCGGAAATCTGATCTATGCGAACTGGCGGCTTGGATTCGGTTGGGAGGGACATGAATACCTCATTGTGCTAGTATCTACGGACGAAGTGATGTTATACGATCCCCGAGCGAGCTTTCGTAACGAAAGAAGTGTTACTTGGATTCCCCACAACTGGCAACTCCGGAATTTCGATTACAGTAGAGGAAATTCCCCTTTTTGCCTGAACCGACTGGAAGCCATTTCAAGAGGGGTTGGTAGTACGGCGAGAGTAGCGATTCCATCCCGAAGTCTAGCCCTTTCGCGGAAGCAGTTCTCAATTTGGATCCGGCTCGCCAGGAAAAAAGATCCTTTTGATATTGAGCGGTACTCTTTTGGCTCTGATGATTGGAGCGATCTTCAGCGCCTATCAGGTATCCATCGGAAATTCAAAATTGTTGACCTGAACCTGGGCGAGGTGAGATGTTGCTGAAGTTTTGCGTGAAATGGGAAGCATTAGCCATTGCGAAAAAGAGGGCCCGGCGATTGCGGTCCGGTTGGACTCTTTAGACCCCCGCAGGAACTAACTCCTACGGACTACAAAGTGGAGCTTAAGAAATTGCGTCAGAAAATGCAACGTCTCTAAAATGATCAAAGGCTCGAGTCGATTTCGAAAAGACTGAGATGCCCGGATCAAACAAGAATCGAATTTCTCTTCAAAGCGGAAGGAGAGCGAAAGCATACCGATATGGCGAGCAAAAAAAACTCATCAATCGATTTGTCAGAACAAGTTTTGGCCGTGGCCGAATTCGCCGTCCGGTTTCTGGTTGCCCCGAAATATCTGATAAATAAAAACGCAGTCGTTGACTTTCCCCTGGATAAAAGAGAACGGGCTACCGTGCTAAAATTTCCCGTTCTCCCTGCCGAGCTGAAGGCGAAGTTGTCGAGCGAGGAGGCAAGTTTCACTATCGCCGATACAGCCAGAATGTTACTGACGGTCGCGGAATCGCTGCTGGATGAGCAGAAATTAAAACCAGTAAAATTCTGGATGATCGCCCAGAAATTAGCGGATTGCCTTGAAGGTTATGTGTTTCCTGTCGAGCCTGAGCCGTCTAAGCCAGCGAGATTGAAGCCCACGGACAACATCTATCAATTCAAGATTACGCTCCTGGATATCGAGCCACCGATATGGCGACGGATTCAGATTCAGGATTGCACCCTCCAGAAACTTCACAATCACATCCAGCAGGCGATGGGCTGGACGAACTCTCACCTGTATCAGTTCGAGATCCAGAAGCAATGCTATGGAGATCCTGCGATGCTCAGTGAAGGATTCGATGAATTCGAATGCCTCGATTCGTCTAAAACGTTACTCAGTTCCATTCTTCCCGAGCGCCGCAAGCGCTTTGCCTTCAAGTACGAATACGACTTTGGAGACGGCTGGAAGCACGAGATTTTGTACGAGGGCATTCCCCCCATCGATACCAAAGCGAAATATCCAATTTGCCTGGAAGGGGAAGGAGCCTGTCCACCGGAGGATTGCGGCGGCGCTTGGGGTTATATCCACCTGCTGGATGTGCTCGAGGACCCGGAGCACGTTGAACACCGGGAGTTGAAGGAGTGGATCGGTGGCCATTTCGATTCGGAAGAGTTCGATTCAAAGCGAGCGACAAAGGATATGAGAAATCGGAGGTGAAGCTCGGCCATTTCGCGCCGACAAAGGAACGGGGTTGATGAACCCAGAACAACTGCGAGTCGCTTACTCATCCCGGTAAGCTCCATCTCGCGAGGAAAACAAACGGCCGAGATGTGCATTAAATAATCTGTTTAAAGGTAGGGTTTCCGATCCAAGGAAATCGTTTGTCATTATCGCAATTGTTCTTCGATTTTTTACCATCTCCCACCGTGATACTACTCATCCAGGAAGAGAGTACTACACCGAGCTTTGAAGATCTGAATCCCCAAATTTGACCTGTGAACGGTGCTCTGGACTCGGCGACCGAATCGAATTGCTCAGTAAGCGCTCTAAAAATTACCGCAGCCCAAGCGCGTGAAATTCCACGCTGCCTCTTCAAGTTTGAGTCTGTCTCGACTCGTCGAGGATTTTGAAACAGATGAGGAAACTTTGCGACAATTTGCATCGCAAAAGTGAACTGGCTAGCAGGGCGGACGAGAGGAGACGGCAGAGAGCTCTCATCACTAGAGAGCTCTCATCACTCAGTATAACTCGAAGAATAAAATCCAGTCAGCTTATGCCAGGAACGATTGAAGCGCAAAATACATTCGAAGCCGAAAACTAACCGAAATGCCTACTTCAGCGACTTCCCGCTTTTCAAAATTCCACCAGGGTTCAAGTTTCCCGATTTTACTCCGACGAAATAGGCTCTCCTTTAGCGGCCACCGAGCGCTTCATGATCAGCACCAGGGGGATCAGCAACAAAGCTAACGCACCAAATACCCAGTAAACATCGAAATACGAGAGCGATTGGGCCTGCTGTTGACGGGTGTTATCGAGAATCTGGTAACCCAACTGATCCGCGAGTGCGGGGTCTCCAAAGTTTTGCAGAAGACCCGGTCGAAGGTTATTCAAGTAAGATTTGAAGGCCGGGTTAAACATGTCGAGATATTCATTTAGCCTTAGTAAATGAAACTGTTCCCGACGCTCCTGAATCGTTTGAGCGACCGAGGTCCCGACGCTTCCTCCTTCATTTCGAAGTAAGCTCAAAAGTCCAACCGCGGCCCCACGCAACTCCGGGCTGATCCCTTGATAAGCGGCGACATTCAACGGTGCAAACAGGAACGATAGCCCCAGAATCAGGACGACGCGCGGCCAGACAACCTGCCAGGGGCCGATGTCGAGATTCAGGATGCTAAGCCAATAATTTCCCAGTCCCATCAGAAGCAAACCGATCATCATCAGCCAGCGGGCGTCGACACCTTTACCCAATAATGCTCCTACTATTGGCAGCAACATTACTGCGAAAAAACCTGCAGGCGAAAGTACTAATCCCGAATGCGTGGCATCATATCCAAATAGCGTTTGTAGCATAGCCGGCAGAGTCGTCGTCTGACCGTAGAGCACTCCAAACGAGCAGGCAATCAGTAGCGCGCTGACTGCAAAGTTACGGTTGGCAAGCGGCTTGAGATTGACAATTGGTGCCGCATAATTCAATTCCCGAATTATCAAGCCGCCCAGACAACACAAAAATAGTCCACTCAAAATCTGTACTCGATAAAACGGATCGCCGAACCAATCCCATTCCTGGCCTTTGCTGAGTACGACTTCCCAGCAAACCATCGTCAGTACCAGAAAAGATAAGCCGAGGAAATCGAAGGGCTGCGTCTGTTTGCGAGCCTGCGTACGCAACTCGTTCAGATACGGGGGATCCTGCACCAGTACATAACTGGCCAACCACGCCAACATTCCGACCGGTACATTGATGAAAAAAATCCAGCGCCATTCGTAGTTGTCGGTGATGTAGCCGCCCAGAGTGGGACCGACGATGGGGGCGATCAATGCTGCTACCGCAAAGACTGTCATCGCCAGTCCTTGCTTTTCCTTCGGAAAGGTATCGAGAAGGATTCCTTGCGTGCACGGCTGCAGACCCCCGCCGGCCAGTCCTTGCAGAATTCGAAACAGGATCAATTGTTCCAGGCTGCCGGCGATGCCGCAGAGGAAGGAACTCAAAGTAAATATCGCCATCGAGAGCAGAAAATAGGTCCGGCGGCCGAGCCGAACTAACAGCCAGCCCGACATCGGCAGAATGATGGCATTGGCGGCCAGGTAACTGGTGATCACCCACTCGCTATCAACTTCGGCCGCCGACAACCCGCCCGCGATGTAGCGCAGCGCGACATTAGCAATTGTGGTATCCAGCACCTCCATGAAGGTCGGCACGACGACCGCCACGGCGATCAGCCAGGGGTTCACTCGAGGAGGCGTGGCACTCAAGGTTTCATGACCTCCTGTAGCCGTCGACCTGCATTCGGTCCTTCGGGAGGTTCTTTGACGTAGACGTATGGAGTCACCGAAAGCCCTGCAAAGAGCGTATCTGTATCGGGATCATAATCCTGCAATTCGATTCGAACCGGGAGGCGCTGCACCACTTTTACGAAGTTGCCCGTCGCATTTTGGGCCGGTAGCAAAGCCAGCGTGGAACCCGTGCCGTATGTGAATCCCGTGATATGTCCCTTGTACACTTTTTGAGAGCCATAAATATCCGAGAAGATATCCACTCGTTGACCGATGCGCATCTCCGCCAATTGGGTCTCCTTGAAGTTGGCGTCTATCCAGATCTCTCTCAGAGACCGCACGGCCATCAATTGCTGCGATACCTGAACGAAATTTCCCGGATTTGCGTTTCGCCGCGTGACGACGCCATCAATATCCGCGTAGATTTTGCAGTAACTCAGATTGAGTTCCGCATCTTTGAGATCGCTTTTCGCTTTTAACAGATTGGCTTCCGCCTGTTTGATCGCCGGTGCCTCGGGAATCAATTTTTCAAAAACTTTGTCGATGTCTTTATGAAAGTCTTTGCTTCGAACTCTATCCAATACTTCTTCGGGAGTTTCCT
Organism: Telmatocola sphagniphila; assembly: GCF_018398935.1. Lineage (GTDB taxonomy): Bacteria > Planctomycetota > Planctomycetia > Gemmatales > Gemmataceae > Telmatocola > Telmatocola sphagniphila. The sequence continues at coordinate 5,880,246 of NZ_CP074694.1, forward strand.
CCGACTTTGCCAGCGGCAGGCCCACCTGGGTAGCTACTTGAACTAACTCGGCCAGTGCCTGGCGGACACTCGAGAAAGTCTGCCGCAGATTTTTGGGAACGGAAGTCAAATTACCGTCTGCGGGGATGGGGGGCTGCCCGAGAAAGACGCGAGTTTCGTAGACTTCTTCGCGAGCTTGATTCACCTGAGCCTGGGCCACTTTTTCCGCTTCGATTGCCGCGTCCAAATCCTGCCGGGCAGTGGCCCCTTTGGTGAAGGTCTCTCTCGCACGCACCAGATCGGCCTTGGCGCGGTCCCAGGTGGCTTCCTTACTTCGTAGCGCTGCCACTTTGGCACTCAAGAGAGCCACTTGATTATCGACTGCTTCCATTGAAGCCTGTAATTTCCAACGCAGGCTTCGAGCTTGCGCCAAAGTTCCGCGTACCTGAGCATCGGCGACAATGAGATTGGCCTGGGCTATGGAGACCAGAGACTTCTTGATGTCGACCTGCACTTGAAAGGGTTCGGGATCCAGTTCGACTAACAGCTGGCCCGCTTTAACGCGCATGTTATCGTCGACAAAAACCGCCTTCACCTGGCCGGCCACCCGCGGAGCGACAAAAGTCACGTGGCCGTTTACGTAGGCGTCATCGGTCGATTGCGTGTTCCAGGTGCGAATCACCCAAGATCGCAGCAAACTCCCGATGAGAGCGATTACAGCTACTAACACCCCCAACAAAATAATCCGACGGCCCACATGCTTCCGAGGGACAGGCTTGATTAATTGCGCTGGCATTGGATTTGCAGAAGGCTCCGTCGCAGGAGTGCTTTGCATGAGGATTCCTCGAGCTCTAGGACTATCCGAACTCATTTACGACATTATTTGTTGATGAATACAGTACAAGTCGCTCTCTCTTTCAATGGACCGGAGAGTCCGGTAAAACAACGCCGAGCGGCCCTCCGCAAATCCCTCTCGGGACAGGGAAGTTAATACTAAAAGCGTGATGGGAGGTCTTGAAGTTTTCTTAGAGGATGTCAGTAAGCCATTCTTCTGGAACGATCTGACTCTCAGGTTCTTAGTACCAGAATGTTAAGTCGGAGGGAAATGCTCGGACGCGGTTTAAAGTGTTCGAAAGCAGCAAATTCGGCTATTTTTGCTTAGGATCTTGTGTCGAACAAGAACGGAATTCGGTGGGGACTTGTGTCTTGCAATAACAGATAATAAAATTATTATTTGCAGGAATTTGTTCAGCAAAAGCGATTTTATTATAGCTTTTTTCACCTTGAGAAGCTTCTCTATACACGCGTTCCGTTACGTTTAGACCTCAAACAAGCGAAGTTTTTGATGCCAATTCCGTGGGGAGTTTTAGCGAGATAGTTCGATGAGTCCCCCACGCCGGAGCTTTTCGCTCGGCCGAACGCATACTTCTATTTTTCAAACATTCTTCCTTTCCGCGAATAGCTCTCGGCGTTTTATCGGATCGGGACATCCGGATCCCGACTTCAGTCGGTCGAACGATCAGCACCTCAGTGCTTTCAGTAGTCGGAAGAAGATTGGCAAGTGCGGGTTCCAGCCGAGCAATCGATAGACGATGCGGCCGGCCTTCCGGACGATCTGACAAGGCAGAAGCATGAAAGCATTGAGGAAGGTTTTGAATTCCATTTTCAAAACCGACTGCTTCTGGTCCCGATGCTTTTCCCGCCAGCGACCAGGAGTTTCCGGCAACGTCAAGGCCCACCAGGCTTTCAAGTTCCAGGCCAGGGAGGCCATCACCATGTACGCCCAATTGCTTTCCAGATCGTGCAGCGGCGCGTGCAAGGCCCGGCAACCGCCCTTGAGCTGCGCTATCAGATTTTCCTGATTGCAGCGATCGTTGGCTTCGTAGACGACTTCGGCGGCCGTGCACTCCCGGTCGTTGGTGATGTAGAAGAAATAGCGTTCGTCCGGATACAGAACGGATTCGCCTTTTTCCACGGAAAGATTCTTGCGAATCACCACCAGGCGATACGCCCTTCGGCAAGCGGTCGGTTGGTACTCGAACTCGGCCACCGCTTCGGAGATCAACTTCACATTTACGAATTCCCGCTCTTGGACGATCCGCTCCTTGGTGTTTTCCCGTCGGTGTCGCAACTTCGCTTTCGCCGAGTATTGCGCGGGACGCTCGAGCTTGTGCCAAGCCGCTTCCGGCAGTTTTTCCGCGATTGCTTCGAGGTTTTGCTTCGAATCGTAGCCGAAATAAAAGCGTACCTTGGCGTTGGCATCCCAGCCGTCGAGGCGAGTGGTCTGCGAGAAATCGGTGTCGCCGCGAAAGACGATCCTGCGAAAGCCCGCTTGAAGGCACAGCAAAAGAGCCCGGTCGAGTTCGACCGCGGCCCCTTCGTGCGAAGGGCGATTGCCGGGACGGTTGACGATGCTCAGCGTCTCACCGGTGTTGGCCAGGGTCACCGCCAGGGGGTGGTAACACCAGTCTCTGTTATAGTTGATGTCCATCCCCGCTTTACGCTCGCCACGCGTTTGGGTAAAGCTGCCGTCGGCGTCGATCTTCGCGCATTCCCAAAAGGAATCGGGTTGCTTCGACCAGACGCGTAAACGGGTCTGGTTGAAAGCGTCGATCAAAGCCTGGATGCTGCCACTATCGAAGCGTCGACAAAAGTCGCCCGAAGTAGTCGGGTCGGGAAAACGCTGAGTGCCCAAGGCGTTGAGAAAGTTTTCGTCCGTGCGACGCAGTTCCATGTCTTGCAGGCAGGTACCCCCGCAAAGGGAATTGTAAGCGATGGCCAACACGTGGTCCGATTCCGAGTAAGGCCTTTGAAATTGGAGCAGATGCAGCTTCTCGTCGATGTCGTCGATCAGTCCGATACGCCGGGCCAGAAGGTGCATGGCCCCGAGGCCTCCGCAACTGATCGCCCCCACGCGTTCGGAGACTTCGTAATGAATGTTGGAGGCGTCGAAAGAAGGAGCGAAGGTCATCGCGGCCTCTCGCTTAGCCAGGCGACGTTCGATTCGACTCTTGCATTTTTGAAACCAACGTCCGAAAATAACATTCACTCGAAACTCCTTTTTGCGACTGTCGATTTGTTAAGCGGTTACTTACACAAACCGCAGAAAACAAAAAGGATTTCGAGCTTTCTTCGATAAATCGAAACAATTCCCCAAAAAACTACGCTGTTTTAAGGTTTAGATCTGTTAAAAAAGAGCCCATTAATAATCATCTTGTAAGGCATATTACTGTCGTGGGGAAACACAATGGCGGAAGGACAAACCACGGTCGTTGTGCAGGGTTATTTGGACCAGTTGGCGGGCGATTCGCCTCCCGAGCTGATCGTTAAGGCATTGCTCGACCGGGCGGTTCGTCGATTGCATCAATTGTGTAACAGGCTGCTTTATAAGAGCTATCCGCGCTTAACTCGTCCCCCGTTGAATCTGCAAGCCGAAGAGATGCTCAGTGCCGTAGTGGAACGACTGCTAAAAGCCCTTCGTGAAGCACGGCCCACCACTGTGCGGCAGTTTTTTGCGTTGGCGAGCCAGCACATGCGTTGGGAGCTCAATGATCTGGCCCGACGCTTAGATAAGTCGCCGGCTTCTTTGGAGTTGCACGATGCTCTTTTGAATGCTCCGGCTAGTAGCGATTCCGGTTTATCTCCGGAAGGTCGAAAGATATTCGAGGCGATCGATAGTCTACCGGAGGCCGAGCGAGAGGCCTTCGATCTGGTCCGAATTCAGGGAATGACCCAAGTGGAAGCTGCGGAATTGCTCGGTATATCGACCGTAACTCTGAAGAGGCGGTTGAAGCGCGGAGTGGAACTCTTGACCTCAAAATTAGGAGATCTGGGACCGAGTCGCGAGAATTCGGATTCTTGACGGGAATCGATGCGCTGGAACGTACAGCTAAGCTATTTTCTTGGAATTTTGCCATGTCAGATGATACTCGGATGCAGCAACTGCTCGATCAGCTGTATGACTCTAATTTGACGCCCGAAGAAGTTTGCAAAACATGTCCTGAACTATTACCGGAAGTCCGCAAACGCTGGCTGCAATTCTGCTCTGTCCAGGCAGAACTCGATGAATGGTTTCCTCTTTCAGATGATAAGAGTGGAGACTCTTCAAGTTCGCATATAGACACGACCTTGCCTCAAGTACCCGATTATGAGATCGAATCGATTCTCGGTCAGGGCGGTATGGGGATTGTTTTTCTTGCCCGGGATCTGCGCCTGAAACGGCGAGTGGCATTGAAGATGGCCGGGAGATTCGCCGGCCCTCGAGAGCGGGAACGGTTTCAGCGCGAAGCCGAAGCGATCGCATCGCTCGTCCATTCGAATATCGTGCAAATTTACGACGTGGGAGTCATCGATGGCCGGCTTTATTTCACTATGGAACATGTCGAGGGGGGAAGCCTTTGCCGGAAGCTTGCAGGGACGCCCCTTCCCGCTCGGGAAGCGGCCGAGCTCATTTCAACGCTCGCTGATGCGATGCAGCTGGCCCATCAAAGCGGAATCGTCCATCGCGATCTGAAACCCTCGAACATTCTCCTCACTGCGGAGGGCACACCCAAAATTAGTGACTTTGGCCTCGTCTTGCGACTCGACGGCCCCGCAGGTCTCACTCGTACGGGAACCGCGGTCGGTACGCCTAGCTACATGGCTCCCGAACAGGCATCCTCCCAAGCGCTCGCTGTCGGACCGGCTGCTGACATCTATGCGCTGGGAGCCATTCTTTATGAAATGTTAACGGGTCGACCTCCCTTCCTGGCGGAGACCGCGGCCGAGACAGTACTACAAGTTCTCATGCAAGAGCCGGTTCCTCCGTCCCGCCTCAACGCGACAGTGCCGCGTGATCTGGAGACCATTTGTCTGAAGTGCCTTAACAAAGAAACACGCTTTCGCTACTCCAGTGCGGCGGAATTGGCAAAGGATCTCCGTCGTTATCTCAACGGCCAGTCCATCTTAGCTCGGCCGGAGAGCTGGTTGATGAAATGCGTGCGTCGAATTCGTCGTCGCCCGGGATTTTATGCCCTAATTGCACTCATCTTATTTTTGTCTTTAGCTCTGCTTAGCGGTGGGGTACTCCGGTTGTCGGAACGGGCGGCCATTGCGCGCGGCGTCGCGGCCCGGGAGCGTGCCGCCGATGAAGATCTGAGCGAAATGGAGAATCTATTAAGAAAATCATCCTGGATCCCAGCGACGGCCGCCTGGGAACGTGCCAGAGGTCGGTTAGGAGAACGGGGAAGCGAACAGCTTCACCTTCGATTGGATCAAGGGAAACGCGATTTGCATCTGGCCGAGGAACTTATTCAAATCCGACTGAAAAGTACGATCACTTTCGAGGGAATCTTTCAGGAACTTGAAACGGTCTTTGTGGAAGCCGGGATCGGTCGAGTTGGCGATGATTTGGAAATCTGCGCCGAGCGGATTGAGAAATCGCACATCCGCCAGGCTTTGATCAACGCTCTCGATTTTTGGGCCTGCTACTCGAAAAATGCCTCTGAAAGGGATTGGCTACTCAGCCTTACGAGAAAAGTGGATCCGGATCCGAACGGCTGGCGCGATCGATTCCGCGATCCCGCCCTCAGGCGAAGCAAGGAAGCTCTAACTGCTTTGGCCGATTCAATCGATGTGGAAAACACTCCCGTCGAGTTTTTAGTTTCTCTCGGTGAACTCTTACGGCGTCTTGGAGGTAATGCAATTCCATTCCTCAAGAAAGTTCAATGCAACTATCCCCAGGATTTATGGGTCAACCTATTTCTCGGCGCAAAAAACGATCATCCGGAAGAATCCATCCGATTTAATCAGGTAGCCGTAGCGATAGCGCCTGAAAATCCCATCCTGAACTATAATCTCGGTTACTCATTTATTTGGGCTCAGAATCCCAAAGAAGCTTTATTCTATTTCACGAAGGCGTTGCGACTCGAGCCCAACAATAACGTGTATCGAGCCGGTCTTGCGGAATGCTTTTTTTCGCTTAACCAAAATCATGAAGCACTCGAACTCATCCAGGAAGGTCTCTCGAAGCGACACAGCCGGTTTGAGTTCGGAGTACTACAAAATGTTTTAAGGTGTATTTTGTGTCGGCAGCAACGCTGGGATGAAGCAAGAATAGCCTGGGAGAAAGCGCTCGATAATCTCCAGCCGGAACATCTATATTGGTACGGCTACGCGGAATTATGCCTGTATCTGGGTCTGGAAGACAAGTATCTTCGGGCTCGACAGGACTTGTTAGAGAAATTTAGCACGAGCGAAGACCCTTATATCGCGGAGCGCGTCAGCCGAGCATGTTTGCTCTTGCCCCTAACCGGCGAAGAACTTCAAAAGTCGCTAGATCTCGCTCGTCGTGCTGCCGGTGTTTACAAAAAAGATCACTTAGGGGCCTATCCCTATTTTCAATTCGTTTTGGGGTTAGCGGAATTCCGTCAAGGGAACTTTGAACAAGCGATCTCGATCCTGCGCGGGGAGGCTTCGAAGATGACCGGACCAGCGCCTCGTTTGGTCCTGGCCATGGCCCTGAAAAAAACTGGTCAGGAAGCAGAAGCAAAAAAAATACTCAAGATGGCCGTAGAGAGTTACGACTGGAATCCTGTGAAAGTTACAGATCAGGATGGAATGATCCGTCAGATTCTTCGCCGAGAAGCGGAAAGCCTGATTCTGCAAGCGCTTCCTGAGAAGCATAAGGCCAACGGATCGCCCTCGAACTCGATAGAGAAAAACGACTGAATTCCGAGGTTCCCAGAGTTCTAGTCGACTCGCCTTCAGTCAATTCTTATTGAAGTTTTTACCGAGTTTTCACGGCTCCTAATCCACTTTTCCCGAGTGATGATCCTACCTCACGCTTAGTAAGGGCAGAAGGACATCAAAGTACATCAGTCAATTATTCAGGAGTCTACCGTGATCAACCGAACTCACCCAATTGCATCCGACCAGATCAAGCTGCGAGAAGCCGCTTGGTCTTATCCGGAGAAGACGATTCTTTACACGGCCAAGGTACACACCACCGGAGGCCGAACTGGCACTTCCCGAAGTTCGGATGGTCGATTGGACATCAAGCACTCGACGCCTGGTCCCGTGGGTACGGGTACCAATCCGGAGCAGCTTTTCGCAGCGGGTTGGTCGGCCTGCTTTGAAGGTGCGATGGGGATAGCCGCACGAACGATGAAGATCGATTTGCCAGCGGATATGGCAATCGATGCGGAAGTGGACTTGTGCAGAAATGAAGAGGGTTACTTTCTACAGGCTCGCCTCAATGTCAGCCTGCCGGGTTTAGATCGCAAGATCGCGCAAACCCTAGTCGATGCCGGGCACCAGACCTGTCCCTACTCGAAAGCTGTCCGAGGCAATGTCGAGGTCACCATAGCGCTCGTTTAAATCGGACTTATTAGATAGCCTCTCGCAGGGAAGTCGAGAGGTCGCCATTTTGGTCAGCAAGCAAATACCGCGAAAATCGAATAGAGGAATCGTCGCCGTTCGCGAATTTCTTGACTCTTTTCTTCAAAAGGCAATGATCGTGAACGAAATTTTTTTAGGTGTAACTTCACTCTATTCAAATCGCCGCGTGGCCTGGACTTGATCGAGGCGACGCCATCGAATCGACTTTATCAACCGCAAAACTCAAACAAACAACATTCATTAACGAACGCAGGAGATTTTCTCATGTCAGATTATCGGAAACATCGCAGTCGTAGATTTATCGCTCTTACCGCTATCCTTTTGGCATCAACCCCAATTGCCTTACTGGGAAATCTTCAATCCAGTCGGGTCGATCTGGCGGCAGCACCGAAGGCCGATCCGCAGCCGACTGGTACGAATTCCAAGTCAGTTGATTGGGAGCGCGTTGGGGATACCAGTTCGCCGATCTTCGGAATTAAAATTCCGGAGGGCTATCGCCAGTGGGAATTGATTTCCGTTGCCTCCAATCCCCAAAAGGATGAACTCAAGAGCATATTCGGGGACAAATTAGCGATGAAGGCTTATCGGGACGGAACGCTTCCTTTCCCGGACGGATCAACGCTGGTCAAGCTGACCTGGAAACGGGAACCGCTCGACGGATTTGAAGGGGCGTTCGTTCCTGGTTCCACCACGATGGTACAGGTCATGGTAAAAGATGCCAAGAAATTCGCGACAACGGGCGGTTGGGGATTCGGTCGCTTCATTGATGGGAAACCCGCGGATGAAGCGCAACACAAATCCTGTTTCGGATGTCACTCCAAGAATTCCAGCGTCAGGGAACACGATTTTGTTTTCACTCACCTCGCACCCTGAGGCGGTTCCCATTCGCAAATGCATTTACTGCGGATGCTTCAGGATAAGCGGAAACCAAAAATGGGATGGATGAATTCTTCTCCACAAACAAATTCTGCGCCGCTGAAAGGTCATTCATGAGTACAACAAATTTAATCCGCAATGAACAAGTCAGCGGATTGAAGCCAAAATAGGAAGACTTCACTCCGGACCCTCAATTCATTCGGAGATTGAGAAAAGGGAACGCTATGGATTACAAAGCTTGGGTAGCCAAATCGGCGAAACAACCGCTGGTATTGGAAACGATTGATCTCGGACCACTGGGAGCCGAGGAAGTTGAAGTGGTCGTGGAATATTGCGGTTTGTGTCACTCAGATGTATCGGTGCTGAATAATGAGTGGGGTATTTCTCATTACCCCGCCATCCTTGGTCACGAAGTGGTCGGCCGCATTACAGCGATTGGTTCGAATGCAAAGGGACTGAGTGTTGGACAGCGCGTAGGCATCGGCTGGAACTCCGAAAGCTGCATGTACTGCAAACAGTGCCTGTCGGGAAGTCAACACCTTTGCTCGCAGGCCCAGCCTACCATCGTCGGACATCGAGGTGGTTTTGCGAGTCACATTCGTGCGCACTGGGCCTGGACGATTCCTTTGCCGGAAAAATTGAATTTTGCTGAAGCCGGTCCGCTCTTGTGCGGCGGAATTACCGTCTTCAATCCCCTGGCGATGTATGCGAAACCGACCGACCGGGTGGGAATCATCGGCATTGGCGGATTAGGTCACCTGGCGGTCAAGTTCGCCGCGGCCTACGGATGCGATGTGACGGCCTTTACTTCGAGTCAAAGCAAATTCGAAGAAGCCAAAGGTTTCGGAGCTAATGACGTCCTGTCCAGCAAAGACTCCGTCGCGATCAAAAAGCTCGCCGGTCGCTTCGATCTGCTGATCAGTACGGTTAACGTGAAGCTCGATTGGGATGCTATGATTGGCACGCTCGCGCCAAACGGCCGATTACACATCGTCGGAGCCGTCCTCGAGCCGATTCCGGTGAGTGCATTTTCGCTAATAATGGGGCAGCGAAGTATCTCGGGCTCTCCAACAGGCTCTCCGACGAATATCGAGTCGATGCTCGACTTCGCGGCTCGGCACAATGTCCTTCCCCAGACCGAACATTTTCCGATGAGCAAAATCAATGAAGCATTCGCTCGGCTGGAATCCGGTCAGGCTCGTTATCGCATCGTGCTCGATGCGGATTTCTAAACGAAGAGTTCCGGTTGCCCGCCAACCGGAACTCTTTCTTCGCGACCGCGGTGCGAGTCAACTATCGGAGGTAACTCGCTCTGATATTTCAGAGAAAGATTGTAATCGCGACCAGAGCCGGGCGAGGCATTGGCCATGAGGAAACAAGATTGGTTGAACATGTTATAAGTGCAAAAAATACTTTTTTTGAAACTACTGCAGCGGCCGATTCTTCAAATCACTAGTATAGATTTCCCATAAGGTGACTTTTCTCCCGTGGGCAGTCGCAGCAACGCTTGCCCGATACACCAAGCAGCAAAAACCGGTTAGCCGACCTTCACGCTCAACATGGAAATGGAACCCCCATCGACGCCCTCTATCGGGAACGCGATCGGGTCGTTCTGCTGGCGGGTTCCCATCACATAGAGCAGGGGGAGAAAATGATCGGGAGTCGGAATCGAAAGCAGAGCATTGCGGCCCAGTTTTTCATATTGGATCAACGGGTTGAAGTCGCCAGACTCTAATATCTGTCTCGCTTCGGTCTCGAAGCGAACTGCCCAGTCGTACGGTTCAGACTCGTGACGTCCCCAGGCATAGGTATGCAGGTTATGGACGATATTGCCGCTACCCAAAATCAGTATGCCTTCTGTTCGCAATGGGGCAAGCTTTCGGCCGATTTCGAAGTGAAACATCGAACCCTTCGTCTCGTCGATGCTGAGTTGCACGACCGGAATATCTGCAGCGGGATAGACATGCGTAAGCACCGACCAAGTACCGTGATCCATCCCCCAGGAATTGTCCAGATTGACCGGCAAAGGTGCGAGCAATTGCTGGACTCGTCGTGCCAGTGCCGGATCGCCGGGGGCCAAATACTGGACTTGGTACAATTCGCGGGGGAATCCGCCAAAATCGTGAATGGTTCGCGGCGAGGTGCTGATGGTGACGCCGGTTCCGGGAACAAACCAGTGTGCCGAAATGGCAAGAATGGCCTTCGGCCTGGCGATTTGTTGGCCGATCCGCGACCAACCTTCGGTGAAACTGTTCTGCTGCAACGCATTCAAGGGATTGCCATGGCCGATGAAAAGGGCAGGTAGAATTTCCGACATAGATGGCCGCCTTTCTGCGAATAGCTCAGGGGCTGCTGGATTCAGGCAGCGTTAGGATCGCTCCGCTCTGGAGAATTCGCTTTTGCCGGATCGGGGTTTCCTTGTCCGTCAAACAAGTCATTCTACCCCGAGGTGAATGCTTCCGGCGGACTCCTCAGCTACCGGCCTGCCATCTCGTACTGGAAAATCCCAAGTTTTGCGGGAGTTGTATCCTTCCCGTAAATTCTAGTACCACTCTCCAGTTCACGTTTGCCAAACACAGAACTTCAATCAGGCTATCGGCCGCTGGCTGTTCGCCCCGGATAGTTCATCGTGCAGTTCCAAGACTCGTCGAACGTCCGGATGAACGACGCCACTCCCGATCGTTTCTAGAAACGCGCACGCGGCGTATCCCTGGGCGGCTTCCTCGTAGATGGCTATCCATTCGTTCCGCATCGGCATTCGTTCTGCTGCGATGGGCCAGACACCCGGACGAGGACCAAGATGCTTTTCAATACCCACCCGCCAAGGTTTGGCACTCAGGCGAGCGCGAAAGCACTGCTGATTCCAACACATCAGTGCATAAACCGGGTCCGTGCCCAATTCCTGAAAAAACTCTCTTACATCTGGGTCCGAAGGATTGAACGTCTGGTGAGTGACTAGAATCCTGAAACCAGCCGGTGTGCGATAAACTCGTAAGTTCCAATCCGGGTGCTGGGCCGCAAATCTCGTCAGTCGTTGCTTAGCTGTGACATCTGCACTACCACCGGTGAACTTCAGATAGTTTCGATAAAGTACCCGGGAAATCGGCATCGCCCATAAAGCGCAGAAACCAAAAAACACACCAAGTGCCCCAGAGAGGAAATTCCAAGCGAGCAAGGCTCCCCCGGCCAAAAGCCCAAAAATGGTAAAGATCAGTCGGTAAGAGGGCTCTTCTTTAAAATCGACATCGGCAAACAGCACATTGGGAGTGTTTAAGCACCTCGCGCCATAGGAGTTTCGAGTGATGACGGTATCGCCGAAACGACTGATTACTTCTTCGCGTATCGGTACACCTTGAGCCCCATTGTAGGGTACCTTGAGTTCCCGCCGCGGAATCTTTTCACCGGATAGGATGCGAAGAAGGGCTTCTTGGGCACGAGCATTGGCGTTATCTTGAGCCTCTAACTGGCTTACGTCTGACCAGCCGAATCGGCGTAGAGTGATCTGTCGACCCTTTTGGCGATTCTGAACTCGAGCTTCTGCCCAATACTGGGGGACGATCATTCGATCTCCTCGAGGAGACTGCGGCCCTGAAGCTAATTTTTGGGGCGCGAATTGGCTTATCTATTTTTCGATTGTTAGCCGTGATAATCTTTTTTAATGTATTTCGACAGTGAACTGATCCAAGATCCGCTTTTTGAACCTGGCGGCTTATCTCAAGGGGCCAGGGAGTGGAAGCGCTGGGATTCGAGCTCAGGACCAACGGATTATTCCTCCGGATGGAAAATTTGTCAGCACTTTCCGATTCGAGCAATTCAAACGGTAACTATTCTGGTAGCAATGACCCAGCGAACCTGTCCGGCACGGGACGAAATCATCTGCCCGTCCTTCCTAAGCCCGCTGCGGCACCAAGCCCGATTGCCGGGTGCTTCACGCTAGCCCAGACCAGTTCTATCCATCACGCTGGGATCGCATTTTTATGGCGACGAGGCAAGATAAGCCGACTATTCGAAGGTCTTTTTCTACGAGCCTTCCAACAGCTTTTTTAGCTCATGGAATTCTCCAAGAATTTCCTCTTCCAGTACTTTGTCCTCGGCAATATCTTCCTTGTCCCGGTTCAGGCTGGTGAAATGATGTTCACTCTCGGAGATCTTCTCCTCGGCGGCATGGAGTTCGTGGGTGTTGTTGATCTTGGTGGCGATAGCGACTCCCATGCTGCCTAGACCAAGTATGATCGCCATCCCCCAGGCACCTCGAGCGAACTTGGCCTTCTTGACGAGCAACAGACCGACTGAGGCTATCACAATACCGATTTCCGCACCGAGAAAGGCAATCTCAAACCGGGAAGCAGTATTATCATGTACCTTGACCGCACTGCGGAAAGATTCAGCCCACTCGTTAGCGGCTTCGTTCTGCTCGCGAATGTGATGGATGAGGCCGAGAAAACGCTTGACGTCGGATTCGGTGGGAATGACAGTGTTGAGGATCTTATCGGTGCTCGCCTGCGTAGCTTTAATACTATTCTTGACATCGGGGCTTTTCACTTCGCCATCGATGACCTTCAGCTCCACATTTTTTTTCTTCAGATACTCGAGGTTGGGCATCGCCGCATGGAGTTGCTGAAGCTGGGCCTGTAAAGCGCGATATTTGTTCGACACCGCGGTGAACTTGGCCTTGGCGGTGTTCTCCTCGACCATCGTGGCGATCAATTCCGTGCGGGCTTCGCCGACCTGGGCCGAACATAGGGCCATAAGCACGCCGAGAATCGCAATGGTGATGCCGATGAATTGCGGCAGATGGCTGCCATCATGGGCGGCGTGTCCAGCATGTTCGATCTGTTCATGAATTTCATGACTCAAGCTCGTTCTCCTGTCCAGGTTGCGGACTGTGCTTCAGGTTTACAGACACTGCATTATTCGAGATGTAATATACGGACAGTTGCGCCGATCCGGGAACACTGAATTGGAATTTTTGAGAGAAATGGGGCTGGAATCCTGATTCCGCTTGGCGGTACTCGTTTCTCGGTCAGTGAAGGCCGGCGCGTGTGAATGGCTATCTGCCAGTGCCGGAGTCCTAGTAACGAACGCAGTCAAGCTGAATACCCATCGCGACCAAGGCACGTCGGATAGCGTTCAAGATGGTCAGGTACTTGATTCATTCTATCTACCTCTGGGATTGTTTCGAAAAGCTCCAAATTCTTCAGTCGATAGTTTTGCTGCAATTCCCATCAAGTCCCACATGCCGCCTTCGGTTGGGCAGGCTCCCCGAGTTTTACTACTTCTTCTCAGCAGTTTTGCGTTTTTTGAAGCTACACCCTCACCAACAGGTCAGGTACACTCAGATCCAAAAAATGGGCGTCGGTCCCCCAACCAGATCACCCGAACTGGCAGAATCTGAACGAAGGATCCTTCCTTGACCAGTTAGGAAGCTGATTGCACACGTTCGTGAGTTGATGCCGAAAAGAAAATTCTTTACTTTGATTCTGCATGGGGCGAGAATCAACGCAAATTCGAATCCGACTTCCTGGGTGAGGTGCATTCGGGAAAGATCGGCTCACAGGAGACTCAGTCGTGCTGAAACGTCGGATTTATTTGGCGGCCGTTATTTTGCTCAGTCTCACAGGACCTGTTTTCGCGGCGGACAAAGTCCAGCCGGTGCGGATGGGCTGCGGGATTATGACCTTCGATACGGTTCCTGGCTGGGGTCTCAGTCCCGAAGGTAAGTCGCAAATCGGGCCGACACACGGCAGCGTCGTCATCGATAAAGCCGGCAATATCTATACCAGCGCCGACGCAGGGGTTTTCGTCTTCTCGCCAGACGGCAAGATTATTCGGCGATTCGTCGACGATCAGCACTCGCGAATTCACGACATGAAGATTCGAGCCGAAGCCGATGGCGAATTCATCTATGGCGCTCGCAACGCGAATGGGGAAGGCATCAAGTTCAATGCGGAAACCGGTGCGATCGTTTTGAAACTGCCGTTTCCCAAAGAGTCGGGTTTGACCCAGAAGGCGTTCAATCCGACGGCCATTGCCGTCGCTTCCAACGGCGATATCTATCTGTCAGACGGGTATGCCAGCGACCATATCTTCAAGTTCGACAAGACCGGCAAGTACCTGATGCACTTCGGAGTGAAAGGGAACGAACTGAAACAATTCAACACGGCCCATGGCATGGTCCTCGACACGCGTTATGAACCCGCTCGTCTTTTGATCTGCGACCGTAACCACAGTCCCAAGGGCCGATTGTTGCATTACAGTTTGCAGGGTGAATTCATTGGCGAGGTCATTACCGGACTGGGCATGCCCACTTCTGCGGCAATTCACGGCGACTACGTGTCTGTTCCAGATCTCCAGGGACGCGTTGTCATTCTTGACAAGAGCAACACGATCATGGCCGTATTAGGCTATAATCCCGACCCCGCGAAAGGGGGGAACTACTCCATTCCCCAATCCCAATGGGTCGAAGGGATCTTCAGCGGCACGCATGGTTCCTACTGGGACAAGGACGGCAATCTGTACGTGCAGGATTGGAACATGAATGGCCGCATAATGAAGCTGGTGCGAGTCAAGTAGGGTGGAAGAAAAGGACCTGTTGATTGGCAACTGTGGGCGATTGCCTTTAGCAGTTCGACGCGCTGTGTTCTAGGTAGCATACGAATATCCATTATGGTAAACCCATTGGCTCGGCAGCATCCGGATCGACGTCTCATGATGCCTCTGGGCTACGTTAGTATGCAACCACCAGGATGGACTCTATGATCGTGGAAGCAGCAGTCACCATCCAGGGTTCCCAGGCTGCAATCTGGAATGTGATCACCAACATCGAAAACGCCTCGGAAATCATCTCGGGAATCGAAAAAATTGAAGTCCTTGAAAAGCCAGCGAGCGGGTTGGTCGGACTGAGGTGGCGAGAGACACGAATTCTCTTCGGCAAGCCCGCTACAGTGGAAAAGTGGATTACCGAGGCTATCGATAACGAGTTTTACAAAACTAGAGCGGAAGACGGTGGATTCGTATTCTTAACCACCAAAAGCATTTCACAGAGCAATGGAAGTATGACATTGGCGGAGTCTCATCAGTCCACGCCCCAGAGTAATTTTGCAAAACTCATGTCGGTCCCAATGCGACTATTGTTCAAGGGCGTGGTGAAAAAGGCCCTCTTGAAAGACCTGAAGGATATTAAGTCTGCGGTCGAACAGAAATAATCAGTTCTGGCCTAAGCAACAGCAAGCGCAGCAGAGGGCGAGCCGAACTTCCAATGATTCGCAGTTTCAGCAGTCCGTCCAACGCGCGTCATCGATTCACGAAGAGTTATTCCTTACCCAAAAGCAAATCGACCACCTAGCAGCCTTTAGTGTGAAGATCCTCCCCGCGACATTGTTGGAGGATATCGCCCGTCCAACATGCGGAGAGGGTTGTGGCGTTCGATCTCAAGCGGCCCTGTGCTATTCAATCTGGAAATTCTCTTAGGATTTTGGTTGGAATACTGTTCCAGCCTTAAGGGCTTGCTTTCTAGGTCGGAAGACTTGTGTGAGGAGCCCGCAGCCTCGGGTTGGTTACTGCGTGTGTTCTTCGGATACTAAGCTGAGCGGATTTGCAATTCGCCGACATGAAATAGAGATTGGAAAGTGTCGAAATGACAATCTTCGAGAACACCCCTTCGGGATATTCGCACACGCAGAAGGCCCCGCTCTGCTGGATCCTGTACGCCTCGGCCTTGGCGTGCCTGCTTCTGGCCTATTCCATTGCGGAAACTCCGGTGCTGTATATTTCCGGCATGGTAGGTCTGCTCCTTGGTTTGTTCGTCGCTCCAGCCTTTCATCACCTCACCGTCGAAGATCGGGGCGATAGGCTAGCGATTCGATATGGTCCTATGCCTCTGTTCCGCAGGACTGTTCGATATGCAGACATCGAATCGGTTAGAGTAGGACGGACCTTGCTATTCGACGGCTGGGGCATCCACATGAGCATTCAGGGCGGCTGGGTGTGGAACTTGTGGGGCCGGAGCTGCGTGGTCGTCCATTTCAAGAACGGGGGCACGCTGCGGATCGGTACTGACGATGCCGAGGGGTTGGCGAGGTTTCTGGAGGGCAAGCTGAGTGAATAGGGGAAAGTCGATCCTGCCCCGGCGCTCCAGTCAATAAAAGTCAGCGGAAAAGCGAACGGAATCAATACGCATGGCAATTCCAATTTACCAGACATCTATACAGTCAGCCGCGACCTGAATCGGTAACGTGCTGGAGGGCTACGAATCGAAGATTGAATGCGATAGGGATCGGGAAAGTGTTCTATGATCGTCGAAGTGATGGAAGGCGACCTGCTCAATCAGGATGTGGAAGTAATCGTCAACTCCTGGAACCGGAACATCGTTCCTTGGTGGCTGTTGCTTCCCCAGGGCGTCTCCGGGGCCATCAAGCGGGGAGGAGGTACAGCCCCGTTCAAGGAGGTCCGCCGGTATGGCACTATCCCTTTGGGGGGTGCAGTGCTGACTTCAGCGGGAAGGTTGCCATTCAAAGGAATCATTCACGTCGCCGGGATCAATATGCTCTGGAGAGCATCGGAGCGATCGATTCGGGATTCCGTAAAGAATGCCGTGCGACTAGCCCACGAAAAGAGTTTCGCCTCAATGGCCTTCCCGTTGATTGGGGCTGGATCCGGCGGCTTCAACCCGGATCAAGCGAAGACTTTGATGCTGGATGAACTTAGCAAGATCGAGGTTCTGATGTCGGTGAAAGTCGTAGTTTTCCCAGGGTCGAAATAATGACTCGCATCTGCATGTCAGCCGTATTCGCTGCACTTGTCCCGTTATTGGCTATAGCTGCCGATGAACCGAAAGCACCCGGCACCGTCGAGCAACTGTTCGCTGATTTCGACCCCAGGAAAGACCCGCTCGATACCAGGCTCGTCCGAGAGTGGGAGAAGGACGGCATCGTCTATCGCTATGTCACTTTTCATATCGGCCTCTTCAAGGGCAAACCGGCACGGATGGCGGCGTACTACGGCTTCCCTAAGGGAGCCAAGCATTTGCCCGGCCTGTTGCACCTTCACGGAGGCGGGCAGCGGGCCTTTCTCAGCGAAGTCGAATTCTATGCCAAACGGGGTTATGCCTGCCTGTCGATCAATTGGGGCGGTCGTGAAATGGAGAACGCCAAAGAGGGCGATCCGAATACCGATTGGGGGGCGGTCGATCCAACGCAGAAGAACGTGCCGGGATACTCCAACCTCAAGCCCGGTGACAAATACCTCGATCCGTTCGAGTCGCCCCGCAACAACAACTGGTACTTGCTCACGCTGGGGGCCAGACGAGGGCTGACGTTTCTGGAGCAACAGCCTGAGGTCGATGCCAGCCGCTTGGGCGTTTACGGTCACTCGATGGGCGGCAATCTGACGGTCTACGTTGCTGGCAGTGACGACCGGGTAAAAGCCGCTGCACCTTCCGTGGGTGGATCAGGTTTCCGCACCGAACCTTGGCCGCTGTTGCCGCAGGCGAGGATGGAATCGCCGAACGGTGACGTGAAGCTGTTCAATGCGACCATCGGCTTCGAGTCTTATGCCCCCAACATCCAGGCACCGTTGCTCTGGCTGGGGGCGACCAACGATTTCCACGGCATCATGGATGACACCTATCGTACCGGGGATTTGATCCCGCACAAGAACGTCCGGTACTCCTTCACGCCCCACATGAATCATAGGTTCACGTCGGAGTTCGCCGTGACGAGGCCGCTCTGGTTCGACCAGTATCTCAAAGGCAGTTTTACGTTTCCAAAGACCCCGGACTCAAAGCTGATCCTAGCCACCGAAGACCATGTTCCCGAATGGCAGGTCACGCCCGATGCGTCGCAACCTGTAGCCGAGGTCCATGTGTACTACTCGATCGATCCCGATCCACGGGCAAGATTCTGGCGATCAGCCGAAGTCAAGAAAACGGGCGCTGCCTGGACCGCCAAGTTGTCGATCCTGGCCGTGGATCAACCGCTCTTCGCCTTCGCCAACGTCATTTATCCATTGAAGAAGTCCGAGTCGGAACCTTATGCCCGCCCGACCGAACGCTATGCGATCAGTTCCCAGCTGCACACAGCTATCCCGAAAGACCTCCTCCGGAATGAAGTGAAGGCGACAGACAAGCCTTCGCCGCTGATTGACGACTACTCGCACGGCTGGCAGGACTGGTATCTGCTGGAGGCGGGCAATCCGCACCATTGGGAATTCTCAACCCGAAAACTCGCCAATCCCAAATGGCAGGGGCAAATGGGGCAGCGCCTGGCCCTTGAAGTACAAACCGAGAAGCCGAATGAACTGGTTATCATCCTGACGGAGAACATCTTCCGGGGCTACCGTGGCAAGTCGCAAGAGTTCGTGGCGGTCGTGAAGCTCAACGGCGGCCAGAACACGCAAACTGTGTCTCTGGAGCCGAAGGATTTCAAGACCAGGGACGGGGAGGCCCTGTCCTCATGGAAGAACGTCGATCTTCTCAGCTTGCGGGCGTATTACGAGAAAGGTGGCAAGTTGCTCGGCAGCAAGAGTTGGGCAGGCGGTCTACCGAAGTTTCGGAAACTGTGGTGGCAAGGCAACTAAACGGCATGAGTAAACCCTTTACCCCCGGCCCCACCCCAAACACCGTCCGAGCTGCCGATGGCAAGGTCTTGAGCGTCCCGGAGGGCTGGGTATTGCTCCCGCCCGGGGACGCTGCCCTGACTCGCAGGGTGAAAGCCGCTGGCGATCATTGGATCGTCGCCGAGAAGAAGGGCCGGAAGGTTTTCTCACGGGGCATCTGGACCTCGGCGGCGACCATTGAAAGTATTCGAGCCGATCTCGAAGCCGAGCGATCCACGGAGAGCTTCGCCCAGAAGAAGGAAGCCGCTGCCCGACGCCGGGAGAAAGTCCAGATCGAGTACGTCGAGGACTTCCACGGTGCAGTGTTGGCGTTCCTAGCCTTTCATCCGAATCACGCCGATCTCGCCGACCGGCTTGCCCGGGCCGTGACCGATCATGCAACGCCGGTCGGGAGCGGCACGGTCGCCAGGACGAAACGCATTCCAGTTGAGCAACGGGCCGAAGCCGCCGTGATAGCTTGGATGCGTCACCAGACGACCGGTTACGACGGCATGGTGATCCCACGGGTCAAAGGCAAACGGAGGGAAGTCCGGCGAATGCTGGCCCGGCGATCCCACGATTTGTTGGAGCGTTATCGGCGGGGCGAGGACCTTCCAGAGACGTGTCCGTTGCTGCGGACGTTGGCGAAGTTGGTGCCAGACCACGGGGAACCGTCAAGCGGGCATCGTCTTCCGGGCCAATGCTAAGGCTTGTTACCGAGGAAGTCGATCTCTGATGCCGAGGGAACCGAAGTAGCCTCGGGAACAGTTTCTACTGTTTAGGCGGGATCGGTCGCAGCGCTTAACCCTGCAACCCCGGCAGGTGACCAGTACTGTCGCCCAGGTTGGCTAGCTTAACGTCCATGCGGTCGAGCATCGACAGCCAGAGGTTGTTCAAAGGCGTTTCCTTGGCAAATTTCAAATGCCGTCCGGTCTTGATCGTGCCGCAACCGCGACCCGCGAGCAGGATCGGCAGGTCTTCGTGATTGTGGGCGTTGCCGTCCGAGTTGCCGCTGCCGTAGGCCAGCATGCAATGGTCTAGCAGCGTGCCATCGCCCTCGTTGATGCCCTTGAGCCGTTCGATCAGGTAAGCCAGTTGGCTGGTGTGAAACTTATTGATGTCCCGAATCTTTTCTTTCTTCTTCGGATCGTTGCCGTGGTGCGAAAGGTCGTGGTGCCCCTCGGGGACGCCGGCGAACGGATAGGGCTTGTTGCTTCCCTCGTTCGCGAGCACGAAGGTGCAAACCCGCGTGACGTCGGCCTGGAAAGCGAGCACAATCAGGTCGGAGAGGATGCGCAGATGCTCGGCATACACGGCCGGGATGGTGACGGGAGCCTTGTACTCCGGCGTTTTCACCGGAGGCAACTTGTCAGCCTTGTTGATCCGTTGCTCCACATCGCGAATGGCCGAGAAGTACTCGTCGAGCTTGCGCAGGTCGTTGGCCCCGAGTTTGTTCTTCAGTTCGGCGGAGTCCTCGCGGACGAAATCCAGGACGCTCTTGCGGCGAGCGTCACGTTTGGCTCGCTCGGCGTCGCCCCCATTGCCAAAAAGTCGTTCAAAGACCAGTTTGGGATTCACTTCTTTAGGCAACGGCTGGGTGGCTGAGCGCCAGGACATCGTCGAGGAATAGACGCACGAATAACCGCTATCGCAGTTTCCCGCCATCGCGCCCGCCTCGGCGCCGATCTCCAGTGAGGGCAAACGGGTGGTATCGGCCAGTCGACCCGCCGCGACCTGATCGACGGAAACGCCGGCCCGGATGTCGGCGCCGTCGGTTTTGCGGGGCTGGCAGCCGGTCAGGAATGCGCTGAGCGCCCGGGCGTGGTCGCCGCCGCCGTCGCCGTGAGGCCGAGCCTTGTCTGCCGTCAAGCCGGTGAGAATCAGCAGGTCGTTCTTGACCTTGGCCAGAGGTTGCAGAATGGCCGGCAACTCTCCCAGCGCCCCTTCAGTCTTCGGGGTCCAGTCGGCCATATTCTTGCCGTTGGGCACATACAAGAAGGCCATGCGATTGGGCGCTGGTGCCGCCCTGCTGGACTCGGCGGCCCAGGAGGTGACGGCCCCCATCGAGTCGAGCCAAGGCAAAGCGATCGCCGATCCGAGTCCGCGAAGCATGGTCCGGCGTGATAGGGTCTTCATGTCGTTTTCCTGATTTTGCTATACCCCCGGTCCCGATGGCCCGGCGAGTCAAAGTCTGTTTAATTGACGGCCTTTGCCGGTTCCGTTTTGCCCCGCCGCATGCGGAAGGCGTCACTTCGAACGATTTCTGTGACCAGAGCGGAGAAGGCAAACCCGCCTTTTTCCGTTCCGGAGACGATTTTCTTCAGCGTCTGCTTGTCGTAGTACTCGAGGCCGCGACCCAGCGCGTAGGTGAGCATTTTCTCGGCCCAGTTGCCGGCAATCAACTCTTTCTTCTCTTTTAGTAGCGATTTAAGTTGTTGCGGATTCTGGAATTGCCGGCCATCGGGCAGTTTACCGGCCGGGTCGATGTCGAAGGCGCCGTCCTTGGTGCGGAATTTGCCGATCGCATCAAAATTCTCCAGGGCGAACCCCATCGCATCCATCTTGGCATGGCAGTTGGCGCAGGCCGGGTTTTTCCGGTGCTCCTCCATGCGCTGGCGGAGGCTGCCGCTGGAGATGGCCTTGGGGTCCTCCTTCAACTCCGGGACGTTCGGGGGCGGCGGTGGCGGAGGAGTGCCCAGCACTTGTTCCAGCACCCAGCGACCTCGCTTGACCGGCGAAGTCCGCGTCGGATTCGAGGTGACCGTGAGGATGCTGGCTTGAGTCAGAATCCCGGCCCGCGACCCGTCGGCCGGAAGTTCCACGCGAACGAACGAATCCCAGGGGATGTTCTGTCCGCCGGGCGTCGGTTTCGGTGTGGACCAATAGTTACCCTTAGTGTCTTTGATGCCATAAATAGCCGCCAACTTTCCATCGATGTGGGTGTAGCGGCCATCGATGATGTCGAGGATCGATCGATCCTCCCGTACCATTTCCTCAAAGAACAGTTGCGTCTCGCGGATCATCGACCGGCGCAGCTCTTCATTGAACTGCGGAAACAGCTTCTGGTCCGGGGCGAAGGTGTCCAGCCGTTTCAGTTGCAGCCATTGCATCACAAAGTTGTCCACCAGTGTGGCGGCCTTCGGATCCTTCAGCATCCGTTTCACCTGCGACTCCAGGTTGGCGCCCAATTGGTTTTTGGCGGCCAGCGCGAACAATTCGTCGTCGGGCATGGAAGCCCAGATGAAGTACGACAGTCGCGACGCGAGTTGGTACTCGTTGATCGGGTGGGCTTCTACGGAGTCGGGCCGGTCGTCGAGTTCCACGCGGAAGAGGAACTTCGGCGAGGTCAGCACGCCCTGCAGGGCGAGCTGAATGGCAGTCTCGTACTTCTCGCCGCTCGCCTCCGTCGCTTCGACGAACTTGACCAGTCTTTCGACTTCTTCCGGTGTGGCCGGTCGACGGTAAGCCTTAGTGGCAAATCGGCCCAGGATCTCCCGGGTTTGTTCCCGTTTGGGTTTCGAGAGGTCGGCCGCAAGCAGTTTCTTGTGAGTTTCCGGTCGGGTGTCGGCCGGGCCGTTGAGGTTGAAATTTTCGACGAGCAGTCGGCGTTCCTTCCCCTGGGCGTTCTTCTTGGGGTTCACCAGATTGACCGCGATCCGGACCATTCCTTTAGTGATCTTGAGTTTGGTTTCGTGGAATTTGGCCGACTTCGCGTCACCGGCGGGCAGCGACACGGCGGCCACTTCGGTGCCGTTGACCGTGACGCTGACACGGACCGGTTCGTCGTCGATCGTTTCGGCAAAGGCCCGAAAGCGAAAAGTGTAATCGCCGCTGAGCGTAATTGAGTATTGCGAATTCAGGTTCCCTGTGGTGATCGGTCGAAACTTGGGCACCTTCTCGGGGTCGGTGGCCGGCTCCAGGTACTGCGAACCGACCCAGCGCTCAGGCGGCTTGGGCGGGTTGGGGATAATTGCCCGGTTGGTGATCGACTCGGCCGCGGCCAGATAGCGCTCCAGCAGCACCGGGGAGATCGTCAGCACGTCGCCGATGTTATCGAACCCGTAGCCGATATCATCGGCCGGGAAATCCTCGGCGGGGTTGAAGTCGATGCCGACCAGATCGCGGACGGTGTTCGCGTATTCGGTTTTGTTGAGCCGGCGGATCGTCACCCGGCCCGGATCGGGTTTCGCGTTGATGTCGGCTTTGTCGAAAATCGAATTGACGAGAGCAAGGAATTGCTCGGAATCTTTGGCTGGAGGGCGGGGCTTCTCTGCCGGGGGCATTTCGCCCTCGGCAATCACCTTGAGGACGCTGTCCCACAGTTTCCGATTTTTCAGCAACGAAGCTTCGCTGGTGAACGTGTGCAACGCCACATCGGCATTCTTTTTCTTCTCGCCATGGCAGGCAAGACAGTGCTTTTGCAGGAAAGCGACCCCGTCTTTGGCAAAGTCGGCGGCCTGCACAGGCTTGAGGCCGGCTAGGCCGAGCAAAAGTGTCAGAGCGGCGAACAAACGCATGAAGATAGATTCCGTGGCAAAAATTCAAGCGGGACGGCCCGATCGCCGCAGGCAGGGATTTAAATTAATTTTACCGACAATTCACCTGTAGTGCAATATGCAGGTTCACTACGGATGGGGAAATCGCATCCCTCCTTGAGCCGCATCGCGATTCGTCGTTGAATTCGTTAAAGTACGCAGTTCAGAGTCCTGCTTAGGACGATGCTCGGGCGAGGATGGCCTACTCCTTCTCAGCTAGCGAAAATCGTGAGGGATTCTCCAAATGGTAGTGGGACCGAAGTCGCCTTACTATTGAGGGAAAGAATGCAGATCCAGACCCGTATGGTTAGGGAGCTTTGTCAGGCTCAAGAGATTGATTCCTCTACCCTCAAATTCGGCATCTATCTGTACGTTTCGTACGAATAGAATTCTGCCGTGTTTTTCTTGAGCGGTCAAGGCGAACCGGATATCGTTAAGTGAATGAGTACTTCACAACCGGAACTTGGTCACACTGCGTTTTCTAGAGGCATTCTGGAAGTGGAGGTTGACATACTTCGCTCCGACATAATCTCGGTCAACCTTGCTTTATTGACGCGTCTAAAAGAGTCCTGGATACTCCTTTTCTCAATCGTTCTGACTGCTTTTGTCTACGCAGATGCAATTAATCCGCCAAATTTCCTCGTTACAATAATTATGGCTGTTCTTATTATTATTGTTCTCGGAG
This sequence comes from Telmatocola sphagniphila, assembly GCF_018398935.1. Classification (GTDB taxonomy): domain Bacteria; phylum Planctomycetota; class Planctomycetia; order Gemmatales; family Gemmataceae; genus Telmatocola; species Telmatocola sphagniphila. The sequence goes on from NZ_CP074694.1 coordinate 5,904,291, forward strand.
TTTTAGCATTCTGTGGGTTATTCACAATGTTGTGCGTCACTGCTTTTCTCGCTTCTAGTCATCAAAATGGCGTCCTAGGAATTCACAGATTTATACTACTGGCTGAGGGTTTGCAAGAGATAACTGAAGTGAATGTCTCTTTTCACAAGTGGATTGGCATTCGAGATATCATTTCTTCGCCCAGATACTGTGTGATCAGAATAAGTCCTTTTCTTTATTATGTGATTCCTCGGCGGTCTTTTTGTTCGAAGGAAGACTATGAAGTCTTTCTTTATGAAGCGAAAACTTTGATGAACTCAGCTAAGTTGGATGGCAAGACCAGCAAATTTGAGGGTCGCTGAGCATTCGCGATTTCCTCCAACCTCTCCCGTGCCTGCGTGGACTACGGACGAGAGTTGGCCGGACTGCCCAAGCTGGACTGGAGCAACTCCCCGAGCTGAGTCTCTACAACCGACGTCGCCCAGGCCCTCCTCGACATGCTCCAATGCCTCCACGCCTTCTTCCCGCTGGACACTGACCAATCTGAAGTGAGTACCTCTCTGTACTCAGCTCGACCCCTTGATTGTCACACATTTTAACAACACTTGATTGAATGCTAAACTTTTAAGCTTTCAACAAATTGGTTCGGTCTGCCCGCAAAATGATCTGCTAGTCGATCAACGACATGTATTAGTGACCATACTGCTTTACGCTCAAGTTTCTTACATGCTTCGAGCGTTGCTGGCTCCTCATGGCTATCGCCGAATTTTTGTCTAGTTAGTGCTCCTGTAAAAGAATCCTTCTTAAAAAAATGTGTTTCAACCATAAAGCGGGCCTCCAGGTCGAAATTCCCGAGAACTGGCCAACTGCCATCAACTATCGGACGGTTCATAACTAGAATCCGAAAAGCAATTGGGGCGGGTAAAACTTTCTCAGGGGGAAGAAGATTCTTACTTTTCAAATCATAAAATGCTACTAGTGGCATACGAAGAACTCGACCATATGCATATCCGGATTCGAGTGGGATGGCAATGAGATCGCCCACTCGTCGCTTCACTCTCTTCTTTTTCTCATTCTTCACACTTCGACCCTGCTTTGGCTTGCCCTTCGTGAGATTATGATTCTGAAGTAATTATAGACGCTGTTGATATTCCAGGAAACGCAACAATGACTTATCCCGCAGTCGAGTTGGAGCAGTCTGAACACTACCCAAGCGGTAAACCGAGTTACTGAGTTAACACTGAATCTCAACTGTTCACAACTGACCTGACAAAATTCCTTCTCAACCTGCTCCAATGCTTTCATACCTCCCTCCCGATGGACACGGACCTATCTGAAGCGAGTCCCTCTCTGGCTTCGAATCGATCCCTACTTCAACGGCCCGGGGTGAATTCACACTCAACGGGGCAGAATTCGCCCGCCTCGATCCAGACGCCTTCGAGCCCGAGCCTGTGATTTTGCCCCAACTGGGAAAGCGGTGCTACCTGATCCGAGCAAGAGAGTTCGAAATATTGATCGAGATTATGGACGGGGCTGAGAAGCGGGCGAAGACCTACTACAACCAGCAGGTGTGACTTGCAAATTATTCAGTGCAGACGAGTACCCAAATGGACTGTTTCAAATTCATTTTTTCGTTTCGAAGCTTTTTAGATCCAAGGTGAATTCAAGTTCTTTTTCTGCTTGCTTCACCCTCAGCTTGACCCGAGTGCCATCCTCGCATAAGCGTTTCCTAACATCGAATAATTCGATCTTGGCAATGTCCTGGCCATCCAGCCGGGTCAAGATGTCCCCTTCCTTCATACCGGCTTTATCCGCAACGCTGTCCTTATCGATCGCTTGGGCCAGCACACACCCCGAGTTTGTGCGAATATACAAGCCGCTCAAGTCGTAAAGATCGGGTTTGTCAAAGTTTTTCCCGGGCTTCAAATACAACTTATTTGCAGGAAAATCGGCTCTTCCGTTTCTAGGTGTAGCATTCAGAGAAATACTTCTGGATCTGGTTGACGAAGCCGCGAATCTCCGCAATGGTCGGCCCTAATTTTTTCGCTGCCCAATTCACGTCCAGGAGTATTCTCGTCCAGAGCGTAGTTAGACTCTGAATTCCATAACTTCGGCGTAGCACTACCCGAATCTTGGTATTCAGACCCTCCACCGGGCCGCTGCTTTTGCGTTCCTCGAAGTAGGCTAAGATCCCCTCCCAGTTATTCTTGAGCATCGTGATGAACGGCTCCCAATCCATCTCGGTCTCGCGGGCCTGGACGATCCAATCTTCCAACAGTCGCGAGGCTTCGGCTCGGTTCGGGGCACTATCGAAGATTTTGGTCGCCTCCCAACGCAGATGGTAGATCGTTCCCAACGAAGGCACCTTCTCGAACAAATCCTCGAGGGCCTGGACCTGCTCCGGTTTCAAATCCTCGGGACGACGCCGGAAGTCGTGCATCTGAGAACGCAGCTTCTTGCGGGCTTCCCCGCTCAAACTTCGCTTGTAGGCTCGATAGTTTTTTTTCGCAGATCGTCCGCCACCTCACCCAATTTCTTGGCGACGTGAAAGCGATCTATTACCGACTGGCTGTTGGGTAAATGCACGCCGCAAGCCTTCAAATACGCCGCGCTCATGTCCGTATGATGCCAACGCACCGCCGACCGTTGCTGGGCCGACAAATGCTCCAAACACGCTCGCCCCGCTGCTTCGTCGCGACCCTTGGACAGAGCCAGAATCTCCGGACGCTCCCCATTCGTCAGGTCTGTGAGAATGGTCGCATATCCCTTATGCCCCTTACGCAGGCTGATCTCATCCAGACCCAAACGCTCGATCTTCCGCTGGGGATCGATCTGCTTCGCCTTGGCGTCCTCTATCCGGTTCTTGACGATTCGTTCCACCGTCTCCGCGGCGATCCCCAAACGCACCGCCACGTCTTCGGCTGTGCTCCCGATCAGACTGACCAGCACCTGCTCCTCGAAGCGAAACGTATATTTCACATCCCGACGCTTGAACGGCGGCAACAGCGATTGACGGTGACCGCACGACGGGCAGCGGTGATACACCTCCTGGTACACGAAAAAGCTCGGCTTACCCCACAAATCCAGATCGCGGATGCTCAGAAACTTGTTCTTCTCCACCAATTGAAGCCGAGACTCTCGCTGGCATGTCTCGCAACAAAGATTGTCGGGCAACTCCCAACTCACGTGAAAGGCGTGGCCCCCGTCGATGCGTTCGTATTCGCCAACGCTCACTCCGGCAGGGACGTCCATGTCTATGGCAATGGTAGTCGTCGTCATCGGCTCTTCCGTGAACCAGGAAAAGGGTACTCTCAATTGCAATCTATCCCAAAATGACCGATTCGCCGAGAGTTGCGCCTAAAAACGGAAGAACCGGAAAATCGAACGTCACAACGAAGCGAGACAGAAAATATAAGCTAAGCTTATTGATCTTATCGACTTCGAAAAAAATTGGCTTTTTCACTACATGACCTTGGATTGACAAACTATTGCACCGCACTTGATCAATTACTCCTCCTGGGGAGTGGAACAAAAAATCTCGTTCTTTAAAAGAGTATCCCAGCTCTGAATCCACGATTTTATGGACCAGAGTTTCACCCAGTTGACCACTTGTAGTGCCTATATCAGTGGTATCCAAAATAAATTTAGCCTTCAAAAATTTGTCGAGATGAAGATTGATTTTGGGTATATCGGTATCGTCCGATTCGAACGAGATTTCCTTACCGAGTTCTTTGTGAGTTCTTTTCAGAAATCGTAACTCTCCCGCATCAAAGTCGATCTGGACAATCTTGTGTGAAAGATAATCCAGTCCAAGAATACCGCGAACATCGCAACCGAGTCTTTGCCGCATGCCTTCCAAATCATCGATTGAAAGAGTGGTAACTATGTAGTCCCCTAAACGTTTCTTCCCAAGCCAACTTTCGGGTACATTTATAGCATTTAGACCTTGCCGCTTCGCATCAAATGCACCCACTCCCCCTAGATTCAAAGGTGGTTTTGGTTCGGTGATCAAACTCTTATCAAAACAAGTCTCCGAACTACTTGTATCAACCAAAAAAGGAACTTTCTTACCGCCCACATCGATTGGTAAAAGAATCGGTTTGCCATCTTTTGCTATCTTAAATTTCTCGATGACATTCGAATCTTCCTTTGGAGTCTGGGCCGATGTTTGCGCGAAGGCCACAAAAAAAAACAACATCGACAGGATAGCTGTAGGCGTGAACAAAAGCGCACCGACCAAATATTCAATCCAGCTGTTAACGACTGCATCTTTGATCGATTTAAAAAAAACAGGCATGAAACCTACCCTTCTGAGTTCGCTCTTCTATTTTGCCCAGAGTTCGCAGCAAGTAGGAGATAATAACATGAAGACTATCGAAACATACTGACCGGATTTTTCATATCAAAAAATGGTTAGACACTAAAAAAGGGGCCGAGATCCCTCTCAGCCCCTTCCCATAACCAGCCCTGGAGCGCATTTCCGGGGCCGCAGGTAAACCACCGGTGAAATGCTCTTATCGTCCGAACCAGCGGCCTAAGACTCGCCGAGGCGGAGCCTGCTGAGTTGGGCACTGAGCGTCCGGACAGCCGCCTTCGAGCGGCGGCCAGCTGCCGATCATCACCGGCTCCGCTGGTACTGGCTCCGGGACGAAGATCTTCGGGCGGGGGTATGCGACTCGCGATTTTTCGACGACTGGTTACACAATGACCAGACGGAGATAGGACCGGTTGCGGTCAACATTGCCTTGATCCAGCTTGACGACAGGACTTGTCAGGAACAGGTCCACGGCTTCCACGACGAACATCCCGCCCTTTGGTGCCACACCAGTGACCTTGATAGGTAGTTCGTAGTTGACCGTTTATCTGTAGGTTGGATTGTTGTTGCTTTTTGAGGGATTTTATATTCTCGCTACCCAGGTAGTGCCGTTTCCGGACGTGGTTGAACACCCACTTCACTGTCCTGGGATGGCAATTAACGGATCTTAGTGAGATGGGTTTTAGCCGCCATTGAGCGCCTTCCTGTGCATTTTTGCGATACACACTACAGATGCGCCGAAGTCGCTGCACTCGCCGACGGCGAGGAATTCCGCAAAATGCAAGAAAACAGCGGGAATTTGAACAGTGGAAGCGCTGGGATTCGAACCCAGGACCAACGGATTAAAAGTCCGTTGCTCTACCAACTGAGCTACGCTTCCGGGACATAAAATCTTAGGCAGACGAACTCTCAAGTCAAGAAGTTGCTCCGGCTTCCTGAACGGTTTTGAGCCACACAGTTAGGGATGCGCCGGTCTGGGCACCGGTTCGGATTTTTCCAGGATCCGTCCCGGTTACTTGCCGCCGAAGTCTTCCACTTCAATTTTCATCGAGAATTTGCCGTTGTTTGCTTCCATCTTCACCATGCCCAGGGAGAACCCTTTACCCATCCAGATTTTGCTCGAACCTTTCAGACCCGCCGAGTTTTCGATCCTGTAATCCAGAACTTTGCAGTCAATTTTTTTGTCTTTGACGGATATCGATTCCGCGGTTTCCGAAACCAGAGTTGCTTTCCCGTCCTTACCTTTGGCCGGAACCGAGGGGTCGAACTTCTCTTTCAGAGAAATTTTCTGCTCAGACGTCTTTCCCTTCGCCTCTCCCACGGTCGTTTCGGATCGGATGGTAACCGAATCCGCACTCCGGGCGATAACCGTTTTCTTTAGCGTGATTTTCTGGTCGGGAATCGCGGTACTGCTGACTTTGTAGCGCACCCAATCTCCTTCTTTGGCACCGGCAAAAGGAGATTCTTCCTCCGCCCAGCGGCCCATCGCCGAGGTGCTGAAGCCGGCGAATAAAACCAGCAGCATCGAAAATTTCTTCAACATCGGTTCCCTCGAATGGTTCGAGATAAAAGAGACGCGACGAGGCAGTCCTGATATCACCCGATGTCGAATATCGGGGTGAAGGAAATTATCTCAAATCAAGCCGTGGTGAGCCAGATAGCGTTCCGCATCGAGTGCGGCCATGCAACCCGTACCCGCCGCGCTGATGGCCTGACGGTAGTAATCGTCGGCCACGTCACCGGCCGCGAATACCCCTTCGACATTGGTGTAAGTGCGGGCAACCGTCGTCCACTGGATGTAACCCTGCGGATTGAGGGTGATCTGGCCGTCGAGAAAGCCGGTATTCGGGGTATGACCGATGGCCAGGAACAGCCCGGAGCAGGCGTAATCTTCCAGGGCATTAGTTTGAACGTTTTTGATGCGGATGGCCGTTACACCGTTCTTATCGTCCCCGAGAACTTCCTCGAGAACGCTGTGATAACGGATTTTGATTTTGGGATTGTCGAAGGCTCGCTTCTGCATGATCTTGGAAGCCCGCAGGACATCCCGGCGAATCAGCATGGTGACTTCTGAAGCGAATTTAGTCAGATAATTTGCTTCTTCCACGGCGGTGTCGCCTCCACCGACAACCAACAGTGGCTTATTTCGGAAGCGGGGCAGGGCGCCGTCGCAAACCGCACAGGCCGAAACGCCGCGATTTTTGAAGCGGTCTTCGGAGGGCAAGCCCAGGTAATTGGCCCGGGCTCCGGTGGCGATGATTACGCTTTGGGCTTCATAAACCTGATCGTCGTGCGTGGTCAATTTGAACGGTCGCTTGCTGAAGTCGACTTTCACAACGTCCTTGGATTCAATGCGAGTTCCAAAATTCTTGGCCTGTTGCCGCATCAGTTCCATGAGTTCCGGCCCGTTAATGCCGTGGCTGGGTTGAGGCTTGTTCGCCTGGACCCAGTAGGGCAGAGCTTCTTCGGGCAGGGCCGACTTCAGATAGGCGCGAGTATCGCCGTTCGGGAAGCCGGGGTAATTCTCGACCTCCAAGGTCAGACTGAGTTGACCGAGGGGAATCGTACCTTGTTGCCGATTTTTCTCACTGGTTCCGTCCCCTTCCAGCACCAGGGGGTTCAAGTTCGCGCGAGCGGTATAAATGGCAGCCGCCCAACCGGCGGGGCCGCTACCGATAATAATGACGTTCTCTGGCATATGCTCCGTTCCTTTCCTTTTCAGAAAGATAGTTTAGCAGCCGAAGGAATCTTACGTGAGCTTTTCGGTGGAAATTCGACTATGATAATTAGATAGTTGTGTAACCTCGCCGGTCCTTCGATCATCGAAGACCTTATCGGAACTCTTCCAAGGATGACTCTGGGCAGCCCAAGCGCTGCCCGAACAGAAAAGAGAAGTCGTTATGCAGACAATTGCTCGTTCCGCTAATATCGCTCGCGGGGTTTCGATCTCGCTGGCGCTTTTGATCCTCCTGGGTCTGGGTTATGTATCGTTTTACAAATTTCTGACCCCTGCTAGCACCCTGGCGGCTTATGCGGAAGCAGGTGCCCCGCGTGCGGCCACCAATGCTCCGGAACTCGAGGGCGGGGTGGCCTGGTTGAATACCGGCAAACCGATCAAAATCGCCGATCTGAAAGGTAAGATCGTCCTGCTCGATTTCTGGACGCTCTGCTGCATCAATTGCATCCACACTCTTCCCGATCTGGCCAAGTTAGAGAAGAAATATGCGAACGAACTGGTCGTGATCGGCGTGCATTCCGCCAAGTTCGAAAATGAAAAAAATAGCGAAAGTATCCGCAAGGCTCTCCTGCGCTACGAAATCAAGCATCCGGTCGTGAACGATGCCAACATGCAGATCTGGAAAGCGTACGATGTGCATTCCTGGCCGACGCTGGTGCTGATCGATCCGGAAGGGAAGCTGATTGCCACCGGATCGGGCGAAGGGCTCTATGACGCCGTCGATAAGAAAGTGGCCGAGCTCATCAAGATTCACAAGGAAAACAAGACTTTGAACGAAAAGCCGATGCGATTCGACACCGCGGCGTTTCGGGACAAGATCGATTCACCCTTGTATTTCCCGGGTAAGATTCTGGTCGATGCCCCGAGCAAGCGGATCTTCATCTCGGACAGCACCAATCATCGGGTTGTGATTACGGATCTGAACGGACAGAAAATCGCGATTGCGGGTACGGGAACCCCCGGCCTCAAGGATGGGACTTTCGCCGAAGCGCAATTCGACGATCCGCAGGGGCTGGCACTCAAGGGTGATAAGCTTTATGTGGCCGATCGCCGAAATCACTGCATTCGCGAACTCGATTTGAAGGCTCAGACGGTAAAAATTATCGCCGGAACGGGTCAGCAGGATCGGGATCGGGCGGAAGGTGGCCCGGCCTTGAAGCACGGCCTGAATAGTCCGTGGGATTTGCTTATCCGAGACAATATCCTATTTATCGCCATGGCGGGTCACCATCAGATCTGGGCCTTGGATCTCGATAAGATGGTGCTCGACAACTACGCCGGGGATGGCCGGGAGAATATCAAGGATGGTCTGCTCTCCCAAGCACGCTTTGCACAGCCAAGCGGTCTGGCTTCGGATGGTAAAGATTTGTTTGTGGCCGATTGCGAAGTCAGTGCCGTGAGACGGGTGCCGCTTGTGGCAAATGGGCGAGTCGAGACTCTCGTGGGCACCGGACTCTTCGATTTCGGGGACCAGGATGGCCAAGGTAAGGAAGCGCTTTTGCAGCACGCGATTGGTTTAGCTTACGCTGATGGCAAGGTTTATGTGGCCGACACTTACAACAGCAAGATCAAAACGATAGACCTGGCCAGCGGCAAAGTATCGACTTTCGTGGGGGGCAAGGGCTCCGGGGACTTCAATGAACCCTGTGGTCTGAGCATTGCAGAGGGAAATCTGTATGTGGCCGATACCAATGCTCATCGGATTCGGATTGTCGATCTGAAGACCAAGGCGATTAAGACGCTGGAACTGAAGGGTGTTGAGCCGGTCAAAGTCAGTTCTAAGTAAGTTACATCTCTTCCATCTGAAATTCGCTGGTGATGCCTCTCACCAGCGATTGCCTCTTCCGTCTGTAGATGAAAACTGCATTTCTTCGTCTTCTCGCATAATCCCTCTACTAAGATCCCGAGAACGAAACTTTGGAGGAATAGGATTTGCAATTATCCTGGTATAGGTTTAGCAGAACCCCAACCTTCTCTTATTGGAGAGACAGCAAGAACTCAGACAACGAAGTCGAAATAATTGCTGAGTTGGGGAATCGGCTCGTGCCCTAGGAAGTTAAATATCAAGGGACAGAAATTACAGGCAGAAAAATCCCGGAAAAAGCAGCTATGTAGAGGTAAGTGTCTTGGAAGCACTTGGGCAGAGCCCGTACTCAAAACTTCTCGCTTCTTTTACTTCGGCACCATCAGCGTGAACGGGTAGACATAAGCCTGCAGCATCGTCATCAAGCCGACGATTGAGCCCAGAATGATCGAGTGCCAGATGACCTTCTTGAAAATGTCGGCCTCTTTTCCCAATTGATGCGTCCCGGCGGTCGCCACGCAGATGCTCTGAGCGTCGATCATTTTGCCCATCACGCCCCCGGTGCTGTTGGCCGTGGAAATTAAAATTTCGGCCTGGGGCAGAGTCAGATGGGTAAAGACATTGGTTTTGAACAATTCGTCGGCCGTGATCTTCTGAAGGCTGCCAAACAAGGCATTGCTGCCGGCATCCGTCCCGGTTAGGAACACGCCCAGCCAGCCGAGCATGGCCGCAAAGTAAGGGTAGAGCCAGCCGGTTCGGGCAAATGCCACACCTAAGGTTGCATCCATCCCCGCATATTTCGTCACATAACTTAAGCCGAGCATGCAGGCGATCGTCGGAATCGGGATCTTCATCTGCTCGCAGGTTTTCCAGAAGACCGCCTTGCCTTGCCTCCAGTTCATTCGCAACAGTAACATCGAGACGACCGCCGCCATGAACACTGGCGTACCCGCGGCCGACAGCCAAATGAATTTGAAGATCGCCGCTTCTTTTTCCGGTTCCGCCAGACCGGGCTTCTGGAGCCGGGCCGCCCGTTCGACTTCCCGGTGCAGGGTGGGAATTTCGATTTCATACACCGTTTTGAACGGTATCACCTGTCCGGCGATTTCGAAATTCGCGATGGTGGTCTTCTTCTGGTTCTCCAACACCCGAATCTGTGAATTAAAAATCAGAAATAATGCCATGATGACAAACGGCATCCAGGCTTTGCTGATCTGGGCCATGGTCAAAGGCTTCAAATGGCTTCCTTCGGCGAACTGCGAGGAGCCCTCGAAATGCCATTCTTTTTTCGGCTTCCAGAGCTTCAGAAAAATGATCAAACTGACGAGTGAGCCAATGCTGGCTCCCACATCGGTAATCGGCCAGACGATCAGGCCTGGGATGTAACGGTGAATCGTCCCGAAGCCGAACTGAAAAATTGCAAAGGATCCCCCTCCAACCACTAAAGCCGGCCAGACGGCCAGTGTCTCACGCCAGCTGCACATCACTTTCACCATGTAGCAGGGCACTAGGAACGAAAGAAAGGGAAGCTGATGGGCAGCCATGACGCTAATCAAATCCCCGGGGATGTCGGTCACCCCCGCCAGCGTGATGATGGGAGTTGCCACACCCCCGTACGCAACCGGGGAAGTGTTGGCGATCAGGCAGATGACCGCCGCGGTCAGGGCTGGAAATCCCAATCCGACCAGCATGGCCCCGCAGACGGCTACCGGAGCGCCCGACCCGGCCGAGCCTTCGAGGAAAGCCCCGAAACAAAAGCCGATCAGTACTGCCTGGATCCGGCCATCGCTCGATAATCCGGCGACGGATCGGCGAACATTCTCAAACTGGCCGCTTTCGACCGTCACGTTGTACAGGAGCATGGCGTTAAAAACGGTCCAACAGATCGGAAGCAGGCCGTATCCTATGCCATGGACGCACGACCAGCAGGTCATATCCAAGGGCATTTTGTACACGCTCCACGCGATCAGGATGGCGACCAGAGCTCCCGACAACCCGGCCAGAGAGGCCCGCCAACGTCGGACCACCAGCAAATAAAAGAGTACGAGAACGGGAAGCGCGGCGACAATCGTCGAGAAAAAGGGACTATTTAAGGGATCGAGATTTTGGATGTATCTGACGGCTAGAAGCATGAGAGAGGAATCCTTCGGTCGGTAGGAAAAGTGATGCTAAACCGGAAGAGTGAGAAATGCAAGCCATAACGTGCGTTCTCAGAAGAGAATCTGCGGCCCGTTGGGGTGGTGAGGATAGTCCCGAGCGGCATAATCGGCGCGGTCGGAATTATGAATTTGGTATCTTCCCCAAAATAAAGCGCTTGATTTCATTCACCAATTCGTCATATTTTTTAGATAGCCTTAATTTCGTTTTCCCTCCTTGTCTTTCCACAGTCGGGAATTGAGAATGCGATCCATTTTTTTTGCCAGTGCCATCTCCTTTATCTGGTCTAGTGCCGCCTTCGGAGGGGATAATCAGAAAATCGATATTCCGGAACCCCCCCCGGCTGTGCGTAAACTCAAAGCGGAAAGCCTCGAAGATCTGCGAGAAATCTCCAAGCAAACCAAGCTGGTCGTCGACAAAGTCGCTCCGACCGTCGTGGGGATCTTCAACGCGGGTTCCGCTGGATCGGGTGTCATCGTCAGCAAAGATGGTATCGTTCTCACCGCCGGTCACGTCTCGGGCGAGCCCGGTAAGATGATGGAAGTCGTTCTCACGGATGGAAGACGATTAAAAGCGAAGTCCCTGGGTAGAAATACCCCTATCGATAGTGGTATGATTAAAATAACGACTGATGGGGAGTATCCCTTTGCCAAGCTGGCGAAGCAATCCGATATGAAGGAAGGGGATTGGGTGATCGCCCTCGGCCACCCCGGCGGATTCAAGGAAGGTCGTTCGCCAGTCGTTCGTGTGGGTAAGCTGTCCTCGATCATTTCGGATCGCGACGGAAGCATTACCGCCTTGCGTACCGATTGCACTTTGGTCGGCGGAGATTCAGGAGGTCCTCTATTCGATATGCAGGGTCGGGTGATCGGCATTCATAGTCGAATCAATCAGGAAATCACGACCAATATCCATGTCCCGATCGGAACCTATCGCGAAACGTGGGCTAGACTTCTCAAAGGCGCTGATATCGGACAGGTCTGGTTCGGAGTGAGCCAGGCGGATGATTCCAGCGATTGTAAACTCGGTCGAATTACCGAGAAGTCCCCCGCGGAGAAGGCGGGGTTGAAAGAGGGGGATGTGATCCTGAAATTCGATAATCAACTCGTCAGCACGTACAAGGAAATGCGCAACATTTTGAATGAAAAAGATGCCGGTGATGAAGTTGAAGTCGAGATTCGGCGGGGCGACAAGACTATGACTTTAAAGGTCACTCTGGCAAAAAAAACCGATAAGGAGCGTCGCTAGCAGGCTGAAATTCCTCTCCGTTTTCTCCGCTACAGTCAAATAGTCGCCCAAATCAGATTCACAATTCATTAGAGCGAGTTAGCCAATGAAATTCGGATTAAATATCAAATCTCTGGGGGCCGCGGTCCTGATTATGGGCTTACAGCCCACTGTGGCCCATGCACAAGGGCTTCAAGGCTCCACCAAACTTTCCAGCGTCAACGTCGATCTGGTCTCGAGCGTCCTGACGAAAGTCAAGAAATCAGTCGTTAAGGTCAAATCCAACGATGAGTTCACCTGCATGGGAACCGTCATTGAGTCGGATGGCTACATCCTGACTAAAGCCAGCGAACTCCGCGGGGACAAGATCTCCTGCGAGCTTCCGGATGGTCGAGTTCCAACGGCGAAAATTGTTGCCAAGAATGAAGTCTTCGACCTGGCTTTGCTGAAAATCGATGTCGATGACTTAATTCCGGTCGAATGGACGCTCAGCAATAGTGCCGGGTTGGGCAGCTGGGTGGCTTCAGTGGGGCCGGATAAGAAGGCGGCAGCCGTCGGCGTTGTCAGCGTGGCCGCTCGAGATATCAAACTGACCGATCTCGATCAGGTCCCCGCCGTACGGGCCGCGGGCGGATATATGGGAATTTTACCGGCGGAGAATCCGGAGGGTCCGGGTGTTCTCGTTCAGAGCTACGGGAACGAAAAGAATGGTCCGGCTGAGAAAGCCGGTCTGAAAATCGACGATGTGATCGTAGCCATCAACGGGAAGCCGGTGACAAAAGTTCTCGAGTTTCGCGAGACGGTGGCTAATTACAACCCGAATGATGTCATCACTTTGAAAGTCAAACGCAGTTCCGAAGAACTAGATATTCAGGTGAAGCTGGGCAAGCGGCCTCCTATCGCGGATCGGAGCGATTTCCAGAATCGAATGGGTTCGACGCTCAGCGATCGACGAACCGGGTTCCCGAATATCCTTCAGCACGACTCCGTCATCAAGCCGAGCGACTGTGGTGCTCCATTGGTCGATCTCGACGGTCACGTCCTCGGTATTAACATCGCGCGCGCCGGACGTACAGAAAGCTACGCGATCCCTTCGGAAACCTTGCTTCCGCTCTTACCCGGTCTGCTGGCGGGCAAAACGGTGACCCGGCAGCTCAGCATTTTCGCGGTGCTTCCTTCAGAGGCAGATCTGCGCAAGCAAATCAAAGAAAGCGAAGACAATCTTCGGGAATTGCAGAGAAGTTTGGCGATCAAGCGTCAGGCGCTGGCTCAAATCGAACGCGACAAATCCGACTTGAAGAAGCGCATGGAAGAAGCCAAACGAGTCAAGGCGATGGAAAAGCTCGAGGAGATTCCCAAGCCCAGCGAGGTCAAAACACCTGCTGAGAAGAAGCCCGAAGAGAAGAAAAAGTAGTTGACGTCTGAAGTTGTGGATGGAAATTCCCCTCCGTAAGCTCTCCAACGGATGCTTACGGAGGGTCAGGTTCAGCTCTCTTCGTACTGGGCCACGCGATTGGCGAGATCTTCGCTATCGAGCCCTTCATCTTCACCTAGACAAAACTGCATCAGGTAAGCGTCTTCGCCCGAATCTTCGTAGTAATTCCTCAGCAAACGAACGGCTTTGAAACTCATATCCCGGTAGAAAACCTGAGCCAGGATATTCGTCTCCCGTACCGCCAGCGTGATCTTAGTTCGGCGGTGGCTCGAAAGCTTCCCGACGAGTTTAGCGATCATCTGACGGCCGATGCCCAACCGGCGAAATTCCGGATGCACCGCGAAATTCAGAATGTGCAGTTTGTTCTTATGCAGTTCGTAGATCATGAATCCCACAACCCGTTCGCCCTGCTCGGCGACCATGCCGATACAGTTGCGTTGACGCAGGCAGCGGAGAAACTCTTCTTCGGTCCAGGCATAATCGAAACTATTCTGTTCCGTCTGTAAAACCTCGGGCATATCCCGCCGGATCATCCAGCGAATATGCACGCGAAGCTGTTCCTTTTGCAACCGACCCGTGCTCATGAAGGATCCCTCCCCCTCGTCTCCCGACCTCGCGAACAGTGCCGCTCGGTCGAACGCCCTTCCTGTACTGGTTCGGTTCGTCTGCTTCATCCGGTATCGCTCGCTTCCTTGTTTATGGGAAAGACCTGGTTGTCTTTCCCGCCCTGGATCGAGGGGCCGCTTCCGGCGTCGGTCCACAAGGTCGGCGAATAATACCAGTGAAAGCGCATTATCTCAAGATCATTCCCATGGACTTTGGGATACGAACCGAACTCGCTCCTGATTTTTAAAGCGGCAAGAGCCACCGCTAGCCCCAGCGATCTTAAGGTTGGTAGAAACTCGTGCTTTCTTCCTTCACGACCGGTTGTTTAATCTGGTCGCAGGACACGAGTGCTTTGAATCGCTGATCCCCCGGTTTGCCACCGGTCACTTTAACGCGGATTACCTGTTCTCCCTTCATCCCCAATTTTGACAGAGGATCGAAGTTCAACGTGGTACCCTGCAGCTTGTAAGGAACCGGGGAGGTTACTCCCGTAACCGTCAACCCATCGGAGAGAATCGCCTGTAACCGGATATTGGTGCAGGCGCAAGTTCCCTTGTTTACCAATTTCACTTCGTAAACCGTCTCTTTCCCCAATTCCACCGGGTCCGCCGAGCCGTTGACCTCGAATTGCAGGGCCGGAACCCCTTCGACGGCGACAATTCCTTCCACCCGGCTCTCGATCTTCGAGCCCGCTTGAGCAATCGCTCGGACGGCCAGATTTCCTGCCGCATTCGCCCGGGCCTTGATGCTGATCACTTTTTTGCCACCCGCGGGCTGGGAAGGCAGGCTCCAGGTGACCGTCTTGTTCACCGGATCGTAGACACCGCTGTCCGAAGCCGAGATGAACTCGAGACCTTCCGGAAATGCCGCGGCCATCTGCACCGGGGGTGTCGGCGAACTGCCATTGGAATGCAATTCCAGTTTGAAAACTGGTTCCGCCCGCACCATGCAGCGCTGCGGATGGTTCAATTTCAGTTGAATGTTCGGCTGCAGGATCTGCACGTTAACCGTGCTGACCATTTTCTCCGCACCGAAAGTGCTGGCGACGATATTGCAAGTCTGCTGACCAGCCTGGATCGCCTGCGTTCGCAATTTTACGCTCTTGGTTTCGCCCGGTTGTAACGTGGCGAATTCCGCTTGCACCTTGGTCAGCGAAGTCTGCTGAAGCTGCGGATGCGACAGTCCCTTGCTGGGTTCCGCTTCGAGAAGCAATTTTTGGGCCGCACCATTACCGGTATTGGTCACTTTGATGTCGAAAACAACCTCGTCGCCGAGACTGACCGCTTCCGCTGCCACGACGTCCAATTGCAGCTTCGGTCGGGAAATCTGAACCTGCATAGAAGTTTGAGAGGAGAAGGTCACAGTCGGTTTCGAGTGAAACTCGGCTTCCGTGCCAGGCTTCACCGAAACGCGAATCCGCTTCTCGCCGTTGGCTTCCAGACTTCCCAGAGACCATTGCAGGCGATCTCCCAGCACTTCGGCGGGCGGATCGCTGCTCAAGTATTTCGCACTGCTAGGAATCTCATCGTCGACGCGAATCTGCTGGACGAAAGTCGGTCCGACGTTTCGAATCACCAGCTCGTAAGTCAGGTTCTGACCCAGAGCCACCATTCCCGGAGCAATCGCTTCGATGGAAACTGCGGGAACCGATTTGACGGCCGCTGCAGCGCCGCCGGTTTTTTTGTTATCTTCAAGCGAATGTTTCTTCGGCTCGGCCGCGGGCTCCATTTTGGGAAGATCCAGCGGCTTCGGAGCCTCGATTTTCTTGGGTTCCGGAATGGCCGGTTCGGTTTTCTTCTCCGGTGTCGCGGTTTTGGCCGGTTCTTTCAGATCCTTGAGATCTTTGATTTCTTTTAGTTGCTCTTTCACCGGTGGTAAGGCCGGGAGGTCCATCTTGGGAATATCGAGCGCGGGCATTTCCAGTTTGGCGGGAATTTCAGGCAATTTCGCGGCAGGCTCCGATTTGACAGGAGCTTCCGCAGCGGGTGGCATGGTTAAATCGGGAGCCTTCAACGGTGGCAGAACCGGATCCTTCGGTGAATCGCCAGGCAAGGTGAGCTTGGGCAATTCCGGTGACTGGCCGAAAGAAGTGCCGAGAACGACGCCCCCTGCAATAGTGGCTACTAATAAGCCCGCGTAGACTTTTCGCACGGCTTCCCCCCTCAGTTCGCAATGTCGCAGGCCCCGGCCTGCGAGTCTTCCAAATGGCTTCAGGGGTGGGGCGACGTTATCCCCCCGGAAGTCCTCTGATCTTGCGATCAGAAAACCGCCGCCCCAACCCCTTACAACCTGCCTGCCTTCGCATCGAATTCGGTATATCCCCACCGCTTAGGCGGGTGGAGGATATTTGACTTCGTTCTTGATCATCTTCTGTCGCAGTGCTTCGCTCAGGTCAATCCCCGTGTGATTGCTCAAATGCATCAGGAGTGTGGTCACATCCGCCAGCTCGTCCGCGATCGCTTCCCGTTGAACGGGATCGTTGACGATCTCCCGCGATTCCTCGCAGGTCAGCCAGCGAAACGGTTCCAGCAACTCGCCGACTTCAGAAGCCAGGGCCATCGCCAGATTTTTGGGCGAATGGTATGGTTCCCACTTTCGGACGGCTGCAAATTGCCGGACTACCGCCTTCAAATCGTCGATGGTGGTCGTTGCATCCGGCATCACAAGTTCGCTTCAGAGGACCGGCGGGAATCGATCAGCTGCCCCCCACAGGCCCTGATGGTTTCACGCAAGTGAGGCGGAAATACCACAATCGTTAGTCCTGTCAAGCACTAAAATAGTCTGAGTAATATTGGGAAGATTGAAAAAATTTCCTTAAAGTTGAAGGCGAAATGCAACCACAAATAGTCTTGAATGCCGTGGGTTTGACCGCCCGTTTGCTGCCGATGGCACCCCGCTTTCAAAAGCTCGCACAAGAGACCGGCCTGATCCGAATGAAGGACGTTCTCCCGTCGGTAACTTGCACTGCTCAGGCCACACTTCTTACGGGACTTTCGCCGCAGGAGCACGGCATCGTCGGTAATGGTTGGCTGTTTCGCGACACGAATGAAGTGCGTTTCTGGCAACAGTCCAACAAGTTGATTCAAGGGGAACCGCTGTATGTCACTTTGAAGAAAACCTATCCCAATTTTCGATCTGCCAAGTTGTTCTGGTGGTTCAACCAGGGGGCGACCGTCGACTATTCGGTAACGCCGAAGCCTCACTACGGTATCGACGGCGGTAAGGTCTTCGGCATCACGGGAAACCCGGCCGGACTGAGCGAAGCGATGGAAAAAGATCTGGGCCCTTTTCCCTTTCACACTTTCTGGGGGCCCAAGGCCGGATTGCCCTGCACGGAGTGGATTGCCCGCTGCGGCGCGTGGACCGTTCAGAAACATAAGCCTGATCTGACACTGATCTATCTGCCGCATCTTGATTACGATCCGCAGCGCTTTGGCCCCTCCGGCTGCAACCTGGCTCAGTGCGTTAAAGAATTGGACGATGCCTGCGCACCAATTTTCGATGAAGCCAAAAAGCTCGGCGCCCGAATTCTCGTCGTGAGCGAATATGGCCACTGCGACGTGAATCAGCCGATTCTGATTAATCAGTGGCTGCGAAAAGAAGGCTATCTCCAGGTGCGTAACGGCCCCTACGGCGAACAACTCGATACGTTTGGTAGCCGGGCGTTCGCTGTTTGCGATCATCAGCTGGCTCATGTTTACGTGAACGATTTGGCTTTGATTCCTAAACTCACGGAACAGCTTCAACAGCTGCCCGGGGTAGAACAGGTCTACTCTGGCGAAGAGCGTGAACATATTCAGTTGAATCATCCCCGCTCTGGGGAGATCGTGCTGATTTCCCGGCCCAAGGCCTGGTTTGCTTATCCCTTCTGGCTGGAAGATAAGAACGCCCCGGATTATGCCCGCTGCGTGGCCATCCATCACAAGCCGGGATACGACCCGGCGGAACTCTTCCTAGACCCGGCCATTCGCTTCCCTATCGCGAAAATCGGTGCCAAGCTGATTCGCAAGAAGTTGGGATTCCGAATGAAAATGGATGTGGTTCCGCTCGATCCGAACATTGTAAAAGGCAGTCATGGTCGGATCGCGGATCATCCTGACGACGGCCCGCTACTGATTGGCTGTGGACATTCGGAAGAAGTGCTGCCGATGACCAGCTTCAAGCAAAAGTTTCTGGAGGGTGTCTCTTAAGCGAAAGGGGATAAGCTTGCACAAATATTCAGAATATCGTTTGAGCGATCGTTCGATCGTTCGATGTATACACCTATTCTCAGAACTACTCCCTTGCCAGAAACAGCTTCCCCTTTATATTATCTTTTACCGATTTTAGAGAGCTATTGGCCTTCGATTGGAAGATCAGTCATGGGAATGGAATGTGCAGTGACCGGCAAAAAGCCGGCCTTTGGCAATCAGAAGACCTATCGCGGTAAGGCGAAGTACCTGGGTGGCGTTGGTCGAAAGATCACCGGAACCAGCGGCCGCAAGTTCAAGCCGAACCTGCAGAAGGTCAAGGTTGTCATTAACGGCAAGGTGAAGACCGTTCGCGTGGCCGTCAGCGCCCTGCGGAGCGGATTGGTTCACAAGCCGATCAAGCGTAAGTTGTTCTCTACGCCACAACTCTAATTGGCTGGGACCCGGTCGGTAAAAAGCCGATGGGGTTCGCCAAGTCTCAGGAGCTCGAGCCGAATGGACCTAAACGAAGTCCGCAAGGTCGCCAGGCTTGCGCGCCTGGAACTTTCGGATGCCGATCTGAACCGGATGGCCCAGCAACTCTCCAATATCCTGGCCTACGTCGATCAACTCAAAGAACTGAATACCGACGGCATCGAGCCGCTGGCACATCCCTTACCCGTGCAAAACGTGTTTCGTGAAGATGTTCCCGGGGAGAGCCTGCCCGTCGATCTTGCTCTGGCTAATGCCCCCAATCGCGTGGGGAATTTCTTCGGCGTGCCCAGTGTTCTCGATCCCGCCGATGAACCTTCTCACTAATTTTTTCGTCGGTTAGCTTTCAGCATCCTGCTAACCTGGAAAACTCAAATACTTAATATCGGTCTGCTGAGCTGAAGGCGGGCCGCTGAAAGCTGATCGCTTCCATGAGCTTGATCGAAAAGACAGCCGTTGAACTCCTTCAGATGCAAAGCCGGGGTGAAACCACCTCCGAAGCGATCACCACGGCCTTTCTGAATACCATTCAGCAAGTCGATTCGAAAATCAAAGCTTTCATGACGGTTGAGGCCGACAAGGCCCTCGAACAAGCCCGGGCGGTCGACGCTAAGCGGAAGAGCGGCGCTCCTCTGGGAGCTTTCGCCGGTGTGCCGATCGCCATCAAAGACGTGCTTTGTACCAAAGGCACCCGCACCTCCTGCTCCAGCAAGATTCTGGAAAACTTTGTGCCGCCGTACGACGCCACTGTCGTTACTCGGCTACGCGAAGCCGACGCCGTGATCATTGGTAAGACCAACATGGACGAATTCGCCATGGGGTCTTCCACCGAGAACAGCGCCTACTTTACAACGCGTAACCCCTGGGATCTGGATCGCATACCCGGCGGCTCCTCCGGTGGTTCCGCCGCTTGCGTGGCGGCCTGCGAAGTTCCTGTCTCGCTCGGAACCGATACCGGTGGCTCGATCCGGCAACCGGCGGCCCTGTGCGGCATTGTCGGCATCAAACCGACCTATGGACGGGTGAGTCGTTACGGATTGATCGCGTTCGCCAGTTCGCTCGATCAGGTCGGGCCGTTCACTCATGACCTGATGGATAATGCTCTACTGATGGAAATTATTTCCGGGCGCGATCCCAAAGATTCCACCAGCATCGACACCCCCGTTCCCAAATACACGCAATCGCTCAACACCCCGATCAAGGATCTGACTATCGGCGTTCCGAAGGAATTCTTCGGGGAAGGGCTCGATAGCGAAGTGGAAGCGAGCGTCAAAGCCGCGCTTAAGGAATACGAAAAGCAGGGGGCCAAGCTGAAGGAAGTGAGCCTGCCGCACAGCAAATACGCGGTGGCCGTGTACTATCTGGTGGCCACGGCGGAAGCCTCATCTAACCTGGCTCGTTTTGAAGGAATGCATTACGGCTATCGCACGCCGACCAAGGGTGATCTGGTCAGCACTTACTCGAAGACTCGAGGCGAGGGATTCGGCAAGGAAGTGCAACGTCGGATCATGCTGGGAACCTATGCCCTCTCGGCGGAAGCCCGTTCCGATTACTACTTGAAAGCTTTAAAGGTTCGCCGGCTTATCAAGAACGATTTCGATGTGGCCTTCAAGGAATGCGATGTCGTGATTGGTCCGACTTCGCCCTGTGCCGCGTTCAAGATGGGGGAAAAGACTGAGAACCCGCTGGCGATGTATCTGAACGATATTTACACGATCAGTTGCAACTTGGCCGGGATAGCCGGGATCAGCATTCCCTGCGGCTTTACCAAAAACAAGCTGCCGATTGGTTTGCAGATTCTGGCCGGTCCATTCGAAGAAGAGAAGATGTTCCGCGTTGCCCGCATGTATGAAGCCGCCACCGATTGGCACTTGAAGCGGGCGAAGGTGTAAGTTCCGAATTACCGGCGCCAAGCTAGAGTAATCGTTCTTTTTTCGCCATGATGAACCCCCCGGCGGCAGTGGCAAATGCCGGGATCAGATTCAAAAACGCCCCATACGACAGAGACATTTTTGAGCCGCCCGACCCCAGTATATCCATGAGTCCTCCACCTGCCGAAGGCGGAGAGAAGAGAATCCAAATGGCAGTGAACGCCGTTAAGACACCGTTTAAAAGTGCGATCCAGACCCAGCCGAGCGTATAACTTTTTCGGGGCGAGTGAAAATAGAACGCAAAAAAGATCGACATGACATAGGCCAACACGCAACCAATCCCCCGCGGGTCCTCTATCACTTTAACCTTCGAAGCTTGATTTGTACCCAGCGATCCGAGCATCCCGGTCAGATCCAGGTTAATATCTGGCATGTTGAGGTTCATCGAAGACAAATTGCCCCCGGTGGATCCGTTCGGTTTAGCCATCGGCAGAAAGCCGATAAGTACACCGATCAACCCGCCGAACAGGAGCAGCTTGCCGCTGTTGCCGAGTCGGGCCATCAGAGGTCGATCGTCGATGGGTGTCGTATTTTCAGTCATGGAACGATCAGACTTTCAATTATTGTTGAGGTCTTCTTTGAATGCGATTCTAAACAAAATTGCAGAAAAAGTCGCACAAAATCAAAAGTTCATTTTTTGTCTCGACACAAACGGACCGAAGCTGTCGGGGGTTAGAAGTCGGATTCGGAAGTCTCGCTTGACTCAGAACTTATCATTCAGAGGGGAGAGAGGTTTTTTTTAAATTGCCTACAGGTGATTGCGCTCTAATCAAACAGTAGTCAAATTCCTTACATTGGAGTCGACATCATGCGAGCGCGATGGTTGGGTGCTTTCACATTGCTGAGCCTGTTCAGTGCAGGTTTGCTCTTTGGCTGGGCCGAGCGTCATTCCGTAGCCCAGGATAAAAATGGACCGAATGAAAAAGAAGTTCGGCAGGCCGTCGTCGACCTCGTCAACGCTTTCAACGAAGGCGATGCCAAGAAGGTCGCTGCGTCGTTTGCTGTGAATGCCGAGTATATCGACGACGACACGACCCGGATCGAAGGGCGTGCAGAGATCGAGAAGATGTACAAAAAGTTCTTCGACGAAAATAAAGGCGCGAAAGTTCAAATAACTCTTCAAGGCGTGCGCAAGATCACCGATACTGTAGCGCTCGAAGATGGCGAGGCAGTAGTCACGGTGGTCGACAAAGCCACACAGTCTACTCAAGGGTTCGCGTTAGTGATGTCCAAATTCGATGGCAAATGGTTGATTGCCAGCTTCCGCGAATTTCCTCAGACCCAGAATCCCGTACCGCCCTCGGAGCGATTAGCCAGCCTGGACTGGTTACTGGGAGACTGGATCGATGAGGGAGCCGATTCCGTGGTTACCTTCAGCACCAAATGGTCCAAGGATAAGAACTATCTGCTTCGCGATTATACTGTGAAGTACAAGGGCAAGGAATCTCTGACCGGCTGGCAGCGCATAGGTGTCGATCCCCTGACGGGTCAAATCAAAGGATGGAGCTTTGATTCCGACAGCGGCAACGGCGAGACTATCTGGACCAAACATGGCGACGAATGGATCGTTAAAGCCACCGGCGTGACCTCCGACGGAGATTATGCCTCGGCGACTCACTTGATCAAAATCATCAATAAAGATCGCGTCCAATGGAAAGTGATGCATCGGATTGTGGGTGATCAACTGGAGCCCGATAGCGAAATGTATCTGGTTCGCAAACCGGCAATCAAATAACCCCACGGAACAATCACGATGAAAAAGACCATCCTGACTATCCCGCTGATCTTCGGTTTCGGCTGGTTTACTGGATACTATATTCCCGAACCAGAACTCTTAGCCCAGCGCGGTGTCAATCGTCCGGCCGGGCATCCCACGGCCCGACCAGCTCCTACACAGGCTCCGAGGCCTAACACGCCGACGTTTAGTCGGCCGCAGGTTCAGCAACCGCGCCCGCTACCCGCGGTGCAACCTTCCCAGCCAATCGGGGTGAAACCGGCCCTTCCTACCACACGGCCGAGTAATCCCAATCCCAACCCTGGCAATATCGCCCGTCCGAACATCCCCAATACAGGGAATGCCAACCGGCCGACGACTTTACCCGGAGTGGGTAGCGGCGCCAGTCGACCAAATGTGACCAATCCGATTGCCAAACCCACTCCTTTACCCGGTAACACCGTCAACGGGAATAATGTGGGAATCAATCGTCCCGGCGGCAACGGGAATGGCAGTGGAAATGGGAATAACGTCGGGATCAATCGGCCCGGCGGGGGCAACAATAACAACAGCGGCAATACCAACATTGGCGTCAACCGGCCCGGGAATACCAACAATACGACGGTGATTGGCAATAAGCCGAACATCAACGTTAATAAGCCCAACGTAAATGTGAACAAGCCCAACATCGGTTCGGGGAACACGAATATCGGTTCTGGAAATGTGACCAACAACATTACCAATATTCGACCGCAGATCAATACTCGGCCGGGTATCCTGCCCAACGGCAATCACAATACGATCATCAACAACACCACGATTGTCAACAACAACAATCGTGTCAATAACATTCACGTCAATAACTTCAACAACGTTAACCGGCCCGGTTATGGTTACGGGGCCGTCAGTCGTCCCTGGGTCTCGAATCAACTGGGTTACTATCACAACAACTGGAACGCGGGCTTTATCGGTTGGAATAACAATTACCACCCCTGGTACCACGGCTACTGGAACGGCTACTGGAACCACAACTGGGGCTTCAACACCGGGGTAGCCGTAGGCATCAGTCTCTGGTCTTTGAATAGTATCGGCTACCAGTTCGGCTACTACCACTATTACAACCCCTTCTATGTTCCTCCGACGGTTGTGGTGCAGCCGGTCTATCTGAACTACGCTCAGCCGATCGTTCCGATCACTCAAACATATTTGGAGAATCAAGCGCCGCCTCCGATGCCGCAAGCGGCGTCTGCTTACATGGACCAAGCTCAGAAAGCGTTCAAATCAGCAGACTACAACACCGCCTTGAAAGAAGTCGACGAAGCCCTCAAGCTTGTACCTAACGATACGACCATGCACGAGTTTCGGGCACAGGTCTTGTTCGCACTTGGGCAGTATCAGAACTCCGCCGCTGTAGTGCATAATTTGTTATCCAGTACACCGGGTTGGGACTACACGACTCTGCAGAGTCTCTATCCCAACAACGATGCTTTCCTTCAGCAACTTCAGTCTTTGAAGATCGCCTGGAGCGCGAAACCGGACGATCCCGCTTTAAACTTCCTGCTAGCCTACCAGTACATGACCACGGGCGATGCGGACAAAGCCCGGGAGCATCTCGAACGCGCAGCCAAGAAACTGCCCAGCGATAATGTCACGAATCAGCTTCTGAAAACTGTCCAGTCGAGTGCGCCGCCGACGCCCGCGCCGAACGGAACGAATCCGACGACCCCGCCAGCGACTACTCCCACGATCCCACCCGTGGAGCCACCAATTCCCAAGAAGGAAGAGCCGGCAAAACCGGCCATCAACCTCGACATGAAGGGCAACTGGTCGGCGAAAGGTCCGGATGGCAATCAGATCGGGTTGAGTATTTCCGAGGATGGGAAATTCAACTGGACCGTCGACTCCAAAGGGAAAAAGGATAGCTTCGATGGCACCTTCACCCTGGATGGCGATGTGCTGATGCTGGAACGAAAAGAAGGGGGAGCTCTGATGGGTAAGACGACTCCTCTGGCGGACAACAAGTTCAAATTTAAAGCCGTCGGTTCGCCCGATAGCGATCCCGGTTTGATTTTTGAGAAGTAACCCTTTCCCTGCTATCGGGGAAGGACCAACTTGGATTAACGCGAACGGGGGAATCTTTCCCCCGTTTTTTGTTGACATCTCCCAGCCCAAGGTTCATCCTGATGTTAGCTCCCCGAACTCAATTTCAGGATTTACTTTTCATGCTGAAAGCTTTTCTCTCCTCGGCCCTCCTGGCCGCTTTTATCGGTTTCCCGGTTTGCGCCGAAGATAAATCGCAAGTGGATCCGTACGATCAATCCCACGTCGAATTGGAGAAAGGGCCTCCGGCCGATTTCAAAGGAAAAACCATTCTTCTGGTCGCGGGAAGTGCTTCGCACGGTCCGGCCGAACATGAATTTTTTGCGGGCACGGCCATCCTGATGGATTTGCTTAAACAGAATCCAGGCGTCTGGCCTGTCATGGCCCGCGACGGCTGGCCCAAGAACGAAAAGCTGATCGAAAAGGCCGACTGCCTGATGTTCTACATGGATGGCCGTGGTGGCCATCCGGTCGTTCAGAAGAATCATATGGAGCTTCTTCAGAAACAGATTGATCGTGGGGCAGGCTGGGTCAATTTGCACTATGCCGTCGATTATCTCCCCGTGCACGGCAAGCAAATCCTCGGCTGGATGGGCGGCTATTACGATGCGGAGATTTCCATCAATCCGCATTGGGATGCCGACATTCGCAGTCTGCCCAACCATCCGATCACGCGCGGCGTCAAGCCGTTCAAGTTGCGGGATGAATGGTATTACAACATGAAATTCATAGATGAAATGAAGAACGTCACCCCGATACTGGTGGCCATCCCACCGGATAACACCCGGGGAACCAAAGATGCCAAAGCGCACCCCGGCCGTCCGGAAATCATGGCCTGGGCTTACGAACGCAAAGACGGCGGCCGTGGCTTCGGCTTCACCGGCGGCCACTTTCATCGCAACTGGGCCGATGAAAATTTTCGCCGATTGGTCGTGAATGCCATTCTCTGGGCGGCCAAAGTGGAAGTGCCTGAGGCCGGTGCCAAAGTCGATTTCAATCCCGAGTCCCTGAACAAAAATCTGGACCGCAAAGGTAAAGGCGAATTCAAACCGATTCTGCCGCCTAAG
This sequence comes from Telmatocola sphagniphila, assembly GCF_018398935.1. Taxonomy (GTDB): domain Bacteria; phylum Planctomycetota; class Planctomycetia; order Gemmatales; family Gemmataceae; genus Telmatocola; species Telmatocola sphagniphila. The sequence goes on from NZ_CP074694.1 coordinate 5,930,024, forward strand.
TAAGCCGTTTGCTGTCCGAAATATCGCACGGTTTTAACGACTATAGCGGAAATAACAAAGTCTTGTGGGATCTGACGCTAAAACGAGTACCCGGAAAATCAATCTGCCAGCAAACCAATTGGCTTTCGGGTAGGTTATTAGAGAGGAGTTCCCTCCCTTTTTCCGTGGTCTTGGAAGGACCGAGCTATGTTTAACTTCTTCCGTCTTGGGGTTCTTCCCGCCGTGGTCGGACTGGCTGTTTCCGCCGGTGGGACTGTCGCTCAACAGCCATTCGATGGCGAGAACAAAGCCAAGGCGATGGAATCTCTGATCTATCAGAAGGCCGAGTCCGATATTCTCAAAACCATTGAGGAATCGAACCAGCTGAAAGAGAGATCGGAAGCCAGGGCGACTCAACTGCTGCGCAATAAGATTTCGGCCATCAAGGACGAGCCCAGTCTGGGCGCAAAAGATCGTGCGAAATTGATCGCCAAACTCGAAACGCAAATTCGCGTTATCGAGAATAAGGATCCTGCCAAAAATCTGGTCAATAGCGAAGAGCTGACCAATCGGAAGTTGAAAGAAGAAGAACGGGCCAAAGCTATTCTCGCGGAAATTAAGGATGTTCGACGGGAACTGGATACCATCAAAGCTCTGTTCGATTCGCAGAAGTTCGATCAGGCTCGGAAGCAGGCCGATGCCCTTCTGAAAAAGTTTCCCGATAATCCTTCCTCCATTGCTTTGAGCAACACGACCCTGAATGCCGATGCGATCAATGAAGCCCGAATAGTTTCCGGTCAGATGCGCGAAGGATATCGCCTCGCCATGCTAGCGGTGGACAAGTCGGCCACCATGCCCAAGGACGACATAACATTCGATGTGAAATACACTCGCGAAGTGGTCTCCAAACGAAACAAACCGACCCTGACTCAAAGAGAAGTCAAAATTCTCAAATCTCTGGAAATCGAGTCGAGTTTTGAATTCAAAGATGAGCCCCTGGAAAAAGTTCTGAATGATCTTTCCAAGCAGATGAATACTTCGATCATTTTGGACGAAGTGGCCAAGCAGGAATTGAAAATCGATTCCAATACTTTTGTGAATGCCAGTCTGAAGAATGTCACTACCCGATCCGCACTACGCAAGATTCTCGCGGACAAGGGATTGGCGTTCGTGATGAAGAACGAATCGATTTACGTCACCACGAATGAAAAAGCCAAGGACATGCTGGTCAGCCGCGTTTATTACGTCGGCGATCTGGTTTCCGGACTCGGGCCATTCAATGCCATCCGGGCGGGTAACCTGGCCGATGTTCGCCAGACTCAGGAAATGGTCGATCAGTTGATGCGAGCGATCCTTTCCGTAGATCCGAATAGTTGGGAACGCAACAACAACGGCGGCCACGGCACGGTAACATTCCACTGGCCCAGTTTGTCGTTTGTGGTTCGTCAATCGGCTGAAGTGCACGCCAAGCTGAGCGGCAGTTTCGGCTCGGGCATCAAGTAAACCTGGCCATTAAGTAATCTCCTCGCCGTCGAGCCAGTTGGGACCGACGGCGATTTCCACATCGAGCGGCACCGCCAACTCCATCGCTCCACTCATCTCCTCCCGTACCATCGTCGCGAGCTTTTGCACTTCCGACGGCGGCGCTTCGAAAACCAGTTCGTCGTGAACGGTCAGAAGCATCTTCGACTGCCAACCGCTTAAAAGCTTTTTGTGAATTCGCAACATCGCCAGCTTGATGAGATCGGCCGCACTGCCTTGAATCTCCATGTTGATCGCTTCCCGCTCCGCGGTGTTGCGGCCCTGATAGCTGGTCTTCTCGCGAATCGTCGATTTCTCGAAGAATCGCTTGCGGCCGAGTATGGTGCTGACGTAGCCATTCTTCCGACACTTCTTCAGCAGTATGTCCTGATAGCTAAGCACCTGGGGATAGCGGGCAAAGTAAGCCTGGATGAATGCCTCCGCTTCCGTACGGCTGATATTCAGTCGTTGAGCCAATCCGTGGGCGGACATTCCATAGATCACTCCGAAGTTGACCGTCTTGGCCATGCGGCGCTGATCGCCGCTGACGTCCTTCACATCCACGTGAGCGATCTGGGCCGCCACCATCGTGTGAATATCCTTTTTCTGTCGGAAGGCTTCTTGCAGAGCTTCGTCGCCGCAGAAGTGAGCCAATAAACGCAATTCAATCTGGGAGTAGTCTGCCGTTAGTAATTGCCAGCCTTCGCGGGGAATGAACGCCTGGCGAATTTGTTTGCCCAGATCGGTGCGGGCGGGAATATTTTGCAGGTTGGGATTCGACGAAGAAAGCCGCCCCGTTGCTGCGACGGTCTGATTGAAGCTGGTGTGCACGCGGCCGGTTTTGGGATTTACCAGATCGGGCAGGGCATCGACATAAGTTCCCTTCAACTTGGAAATCTGCCGATGCTCCGTAATCATCTTGGGAATTTCATGACCGAGGGCGGCTAGCTTTTCGAGTGTCTCCTGATCGGTACTGGCCTCGCCAGTGAGATCGGTTCGCTTTTGCACGGGAAGTTTTAATTCTTCGAAGAGGATCTCCCGCAATTGCTTCGGGGAGGCGATGTTGAACTCCCGACCGGCAGCGGCGTGAATCTGCTTTTCGATGCGGGCGAGATCGTTGGCCATCTCGATACTCATCTTCTTCAGGAGTTCGACATCAACTCGAATTCCCTCGTGCTCCATGTCCCCGAGAACTTCGATGAGGGGGATCTCTACATCGGAATAAAGAGATTTCAGTTTTTCCCGGTCGAGATCTTTCTCCAGTCGCTCGGTCAGTCGCCAGGCGGCATCGGCATCCTCGGCAGCATACTGCGCGACCTTGGCCGTCGGTACTTGATCCATTCGAAGCTGGTTTTTGCCTTTGCCAATTAACTCCGTGATGCTGATGTTCTCATGTCCCAGATAGATGCGGGTCAATTCGTCCAGTCCGTGGCTGCGCTCCCCCGAATGAAGCAGATAATGAGCGATCATCGAGTCCCCCGCCACACCGGATACTTCGAAATGATGCGCTTTCAGCACGGCCCGATCGAACTTGATGTTCTGATTGAGCTTCTGAATCGCAGGATTCGCGAAGATCGGCTGAAGCTTTTCGAGAACTGTTCTTTCGTCAAGTTTCTTGTCGCTTTCCGGGCCACGCAGCGGCAGATAATATCCTTCATCGACCTGCCAGCTGAAGGCCAAGCCGACGATTTCACATATTAATGGGTCGAGACCCGTCGTTTCCAGATCGAAGGCGAATCTCTTCTGCTCCGATAAATCCTTGAAAAAGGCTTCAAAACTACCTTCATCATCCACCAGCGTATAGGCCATCTTCCAACCGGCCTGCGGGGGTGTTTCAGGCAGCGGCGCGAATTCCGGATCGGTGAAATCGGAAAAGAGGTTCTTCTCTTCTCCGATATCGCGAAGTAGGGCATCGTTTTTCTTTTTGCCGTCGATCTTGAGCATCGAGCGAACCTGCTCGGAGAAGCGCCGGAAGCCGAATTCGGTAAATAACTGGAGGAGTTGCGGGCCATTCCATTCTCGGCGTTTCCATTCTTCCCAGTGAATTTCGAGAGGAATATCGCAGCGCAGTTCGACGAGTTTGCGAGCCCGTTCCAGCGTGCCATCGGCAATAGCCTTCTTGAAGTTCTCCCGCATCTTCGGTTGCTTGATCTGATCCACGTGAGCGATGATATTGTCGAGCGTACCATACTCGAGCAATAGTTTGGCGGCGGTCTTGGCTCCGACACCGGTGACTCCGGGCACATTATCCACGCTGTCGCCCACCATGGACTGGTAATCGACCACCTGTTCGGGAGCCACTCCCCAATCCTCGATCAGCTGTTCGCGAGACATGACTTCGCGCTTGCGCAGGTTGTAGAGCCGGATGTTATCGGCGATCAATTGCCGGCAGTCTTTATCGGAGGTGCAAATGGTCACTTCGATATCGCGTTCGGCCGCCGCGCAGGCCACGGTGGCCATGACGTCATCTGCTTCGAAAGTGGGCAGCGAAAGTACGGGTAGATTCATCGCCCGCAGCACGTCCTGAATCATGGGAATCTGCGGCGTCAGATCCTCGGGCTGCGGCGGTCGGTTCTTCTTGTACTCGGGATAGATTTCATCTCGGAAAGTCGGGCCGGGAAGATCGAAGCAGCAGAGCAGATAGTCGGGCCGAACATCCTCGTGAAGATAAATCAGATCGCGGGTTACGCCAAACACAGCGTTGGTGGGACGGCCGTCCGGAGACGTCATGGCGTCGCGAATGGCATGGAACATCTGATAAATCAGACCATGGGCGTCGATGATATACATCGTCTGACGAGAAGACATGGATACAGTCCGTGGAGCGGAGAAATCAGCGGAGAAAAAACCCGCCTAAGAGGGACCATTCTACTCAATCGAGCGAGTAGTGGTTATTTAGAAAGGACAATTTTCAAAAAGTGAAATGCCCAACAAAATGCCGAGTGGTTCAGAGAATGACCACCCGGCCGTACTTACTATTTGGTGAAGGAGAAAATGGTCGACGGATCGTCTTTATAAAGCTGATTCCGCAAGGTAACTGGTTTGCGATTGGCCGCCCAATCGGTGAGCGGTCCCACTTCGACGCGGGCATCGACTCCGCTGACTTCCATAAGTTCTCCAATCGCTTTCATTCGGTCGGCCAGATCGCGAAGGTATTCCGGTTTGCGATCGTTCTTGATGTATTTGCCAACTCGCCCGTTAATCTTCCAGCCATCCGCTGCCTGGATCAGACGGCCGCCAAGCATCTTCCAGTGAATAGATGGCATCAGGGAAGCTTTATTGGCGGACTGTTCCCCCTGGGCCGTAATGAGATCGAGCAAAGTCTGGTTCACGCCATAAGCCAGCACATCGAGATTGATCTGCGGATCGATCTGTTGAGAGCAGAGTCCAAACATGGCTTCCACTCGCTCTTTCAGGGAGGGCGGCGGCTGAACCAGGGGATCGGCAATCATCACCCGGAACAGGGTCAATGCCGGGCGGGCTTTAGCTTCCTCGCGGACGTAAATTCCCGTAACCGGAACGGCTCCCAGGGCTTCGATGGCATTTCGGCGGATGTACTGCACCACATCGAGCGATTCATTGGTCCATTGATTTTTGCTCTTATTGAGAATCACATTCTCAAGGGCTTGTGTGACCTGGGTCAACGTCGCGATGTCTTCGGGTTTAGCCAAAGTGTTTGGGCGAGCACCGATCAGAGGTTTTTCGCGATCGGTATCTTCCGGATCCTTTTGAGCCAACAGATTACGAATACCCTGGAAAGCGTAGTTCTTGAATGCATTGCTATACAGTTTCTCGTTCACGATTCCCAGGAGAGTCTTGATCTGGGCGGGGTTGGGGCCCTTGGCGATTTCAGCCATGAACCGAACGGCGTTGAGCTGAACCAGGGGACGAGGATCTTTTTCCAGAACGAACTTCAACTCGACATCCATCGCCTTGGAAACTTCGGCTAGATAAATGGCCTGTTCGAGTTTGATAAGCCCGGTAGACGGGAGAGGATAGTGCGAGTTTCGGAAAGCATCGATAATTGAGCTAGCAGTTTCCGAGTTTTGAGTACGTTGCTTCCCATCCGGTCCCACGGCTGACCCGTCTGCCGGAAAATGGGCTAATTTGTAAGCATAGGATTTCGCAAGAACCTGGCAGGCCGCCTTGGTTTCCGGCCCAGGCTTAATTTTCCCGTTGCGCAGTTCGCTCAGTATTCCGTTATCCTTGAAGCCAATGAACGGAGGATTCGGCACAGTAGTGGCTTGTTGAGCAGCCGTGGTGCCAAGCATGATGAGCAGACTGGCGAAACCGATTGCCGTTAAAAGCCGCAATCCTGCCGTTGGACGCCGCATGATGTTTTCCTTACTTGAAATGACGCTACTAGATAATCAACTCTTCAGACAATCGATTCGTTTGTACCGACGGACAGGCCGGTTAAGAGAGCGAATTTCGCCCCTCGAAATTTACTTTTATGAACAGTAACAAGTCTTTGAAGGTGATTCAAGATAACGGCGGGAAGAATTAGAATTCATCTTCAACAAAGCGCGTTATTTGCTGAAAGATGCCTACGACACGCAAGGTATTGGAAATAACCCACATTTTAAGGACCCGATTAAGCCATTAAAAATAAATTAAAATTTATTGAATACGGGAATTTCCTGACAGATTGCACGATGAAAATTCATTAGATTTTTATTTAGGTACTCCTAAGACTCGCAATTTAGGACGTAGGCACGGATAGTGCTTAATTGATTTTTTCATGGATTCGACGGTTCGAGGCTCTGAGTATTTGGCTTAAAGTAGCACGGACTCGCTTAAGAGGATTTTACCCTAAATGAGCGTTACTCAATTGCTATTGGCCGATAGTCGCACGTTGTTGCGCGAGGCCCTCAAGTGCGCTATCACTCGAACTTCGACCATCGAAGTTGTCGGGGAAGCCTGTCACTTCAACGACCTTTCCAAGCATAAACGGGCTCCAGATGTGATCAGTTTGAGTCGGGGATTTCCACCCGAAGGGGGAGTCTCTTCAATTCCGGAAATCAAAAAAATCTGGCCTACCACGAAAATCCTGATTTTGACGGATCCTGACGATCTCTCCATCTGCCGATCAGCGCATCTGGCCGGTTGCCACGGTATGGTGCTGCTCGATTGCAACCTGGCTGAATTTGCAACCGCAGTTCAGTCCTTGCACCAGGGAAAAAATTATATTCCCACGCGTCTGCAAGAGATGATGGAACGGCCCATCAAACCTCGCAAAGCCGATCGCACCCCCATGCAGTCGCTGAGCAATCGCGAACGCCAAGTTCTCATCTGTCTCTCCCGGGGTATGAGCTACAAACAAATTGCCGAGAAGCTATTCCTCGGCGTTAAGTCGATCGAAACCTATCGGGCCCGACTGTTCAGCAAATTGAACTTCGACAGCAAGGCTGATCTGATGCGCTTCGCCATCGACAATGGCTTGATGAATCCCGCGCTGGAAGTCTAACTCCAGTCTAACTCAACCAGTTCCATTGACAGCCAGGACAGCCGCTACGGATCTGTTCTGGCTTTTTTCATTTCTCCTTTGCGACCGTTCCCCAATTCGGTTGCTCTTGTCGAGTTTCGTCCCTTCGTGCTAGATTCACAGCTTATTCTACTTGGGAATGAGCATGGAAGCTTTTCGCATGAATGCGGCTTTGGGCAAGGAAAGTCTGGCCTGGTTGACAAATCCCCGCGTTTTTCGCTGGTTGTTACTGGCCATTCTGGTCGCCCTGAGCGTGCAGTACACATTGAAGGTGATGGAACCGAGCCGACTGGGTACCTACACCAAAGGGGCTTTTAACCGCTGGGTTGATCAGATTCGGCTAGGCGTGGAAGGCGGCGAGGACATCTACGCCAAATTCAACTACCCCAACCCACCCATCATGGCTCTGATTCTCTGGCCCATCACGGAACTGGAAGCTCAGATTCCCGTGGCCGGCGCGTTGACCTGGTTCTACCTCAAAGTCGCCATGGTGTTCTGGTGTCTGACCGCCGTGTTTCGCCAGGTTTCTTCGCCGAACTTTCCCATTCCCGCCTGGGCTTGTGCCCTCGCCACGCTTCTCAGCATTCGTCCGATTCTGGGAGACCTCTCTCACGGCAACATCAACATCTTCATTCTCTTCCTGGTCGTGGCGGGGCTGGTCGCTTTCAGTCGGGGTAGAGATTTTCTGGCGGGGCTTTTCATCGCGCTGGCGGTGACTTGCAAAGTCACACCCGCTTTGTTTCTGGTTTACTTTGCCTGGAAGGGAGCTTGGCGAACGCTTCTCGGGGCGACCGTCGGATTAATTTTATTTTTCTTAATCATTCCAGGGGCCATTCTCGGCTGGAGCGAGAACATTCGCAATCTCGGTAGCTGGTTCGACGGCATGATCAAGCCGTATCTCACCGGCGCCTTCGTGACTTCCGAACTGAGCAACCAGTCTTTACCCGGAGTCATCTACCGGCTGCTCACTCACAGTCCCTCCACGGTTATCTTCCCGGATAATGTTTATACACCGGACAAGTTTTACAACTTCACCGATATCGGAGCCCAGAACGCACAGTATCTGATCAAAGGGATCATGGGCCTTTTTGCCCTGCTCGTCGTCTGGTTCTGTCGCAGCCCGATTAAGACCAATCGCCAGTCGCATCTGCTCTGGCCGGAGTTCGCACTCATTGCCATCGGCATGCTCGTCTTCAGCGAACGAACCTGGAAACATCACTGCGTCACTCTGCTGCTACCGAATTCGGTGCTCTGTTATGCACTTGCAAAACCAGAACTGACCCGTCGTCGGAAAAAGAACATTGCCTATTGCTTGGTGGCATCGCAACTTTTCATGTTCAGTACCTCCACGGGCGTATTCCCCGATTCCTATGGGAAAATGGCCCAGGTCTACGGAGCCTACGTCGGCTCCTTCTTCTGTCTGATCGCCGGGCTGGTTGTGGTGCGCTATCCGATCCGCACCGCTGCCGTGCAACAGTCCCCCCAACCTTTACCTCGAGCCGCTTGATAACGCATTATGTATCAACGACTGTCCCTGGTATTCATCGTCGTCGGCCTGGTCCTTCGCTTCTGGCACTTCCTGCGCTGCCCGTCAGTCTGGCACGATGAAGCGGCCTTGATCGTGAACGTTATCGATCTGGACTATCGCCAACTGCTCGGACCCCTGCTGCATCATGAAGCCGGCCCCCCCCTGTTTCTTTGGATCGAACACTTCATGGTGGAGATGTTTGGGGATAACATCTGGTCGCTGCGCTTTCCCTCCTTCCTGGTCAGTTGCCTATCGCTGGTTCTCTTCTGGGATCTTGCCCGAAGAACTTTAAGCGAACGGGCAGTACCTTGGGCCGTGTTTCTATTCGCACTCTCCGATCGGCTGCTCTGGCATGCCACGGAAGCCAAGCCATACGCCTTCGATGTGTTCGTGGCTGTGCTGCTCGCGCAAGGTTTCCTGCGCACCCGTAACTGGGCTATCACACCGCAGTGCCTGTTCTGGATTCCGATACTCCCTATCTGCATCTGGCTCTCCTATCCCGCTTGCTTTCTCAGTGGCGGTATTATCCTGGGTGTGTTCCTCCGCTCTTTCGATCCTTCCCAAAAAATCCATCTGTTGAAACTGCTTCGACAACCGGGCCTCTGGCTGCTGGTACTCGCCGTCGGCGTCAGCTTTCTGGCACTCGCGCTGGGCCCAGCGAAAGCACAACGCGATGGAGCTATGGAATCCTGCTGGACCAACCACTTCCCGAATTGGTCCAAGCCGTGGCGCTTTATCGACTGGACGATCTTCTCGACCTTCGAAGTCATCCGCTACAACGTCGTGACGCTCGGTATCGGACAGGCCTTCGTGGTGTTGCTGGCCGTCGGCGCCTACCACACCTGGAAAACTCGCAGCGAGAAAATCTGGCTGGTGGTACTGCTCAGCCCGATGCTGCTGGTCTATCTGGCCTCCTGCCTGCATAAATATCCGTTCGGCGGCTCGCGCGTCGAAGTCTTTCTGGCCCCCGCACTCATGTGGGTGATCGCCGCGGCCATACCACCCGCTTACGACTGGTTGAAAAATCGCGGTCGCTATCAGCCGCTTGTGCTCGCGGTCTTGCTTTGTGCGCCCGTGCTCCAAACCGGGTTTCGAGCGGCGGTCGACTGGCCGCGAGCCGATTGCGCCACCGCTTCCGACTATGTTTTGAATCATTGCGAAACTCATGAAGCCCTTTTGATCAACCACTGGGAGTTCGAATACTACCTGCGTAATGCGTCGAGCAAACCGATCTATCTGGAGAACCTGAAGGACCATCCCGAACAGTGCTGGGTGCTGATCGTCGGCGACAAATCGGAAGAGCGGGAACATGATATTTCGACCTGGATCAAAAATGCCTTAGTTTTGGAAAAGAAAGAGTTTTTCCGAGCGATTGTGCTTCGGGTTCGATTCGAAAGCGGGGCCGTGAGCGCCCCGTTATCGGCCGACTGAAACAGCTAGAGGATTCATCATGAGCATGGCCAAAGAGTTCAAAGATTTCATCAACCGCGGCAACGTGGTCGATCTGGCAGTCGGTATCGTGATGGGGGCGGCGTTCGGAGCCATCGTTAAATCATTCGTCGACGATATCATCATGCCTCCGATCGGCTCGATTATTAGTGGGGTCGATTTTAGTTCGTTGAAGATCCAACTCGGCGGACCAGACGGCAAAGCTTCGATCAAGTATGGAGCTTTTCTGCAAGCGATTATCAATTTTCTCATCATCGCTTTTTGTGTCTTCCAAGTTGTGAAAGTGATGAACAAGCTGAAGGGGCCGCCGCCGGCACCCAAGAAGCCTGAACCGACGCCGACGGAATTGCTTCTGACGGAAATTCGGGATGAACTGAAGAAGAAATAAACCCACCGGCCACTGCGGGAATCCCTTCGGTGCGCCTCCTCTGAAGAGTAAGCTACAATGTCCTCATGCGTTATTTCTCTGCCGCCACTCTGCTTTTCGTTGTCTACTTCCTGCTGATCCTGCTGGCGCTGCCGTCGCAGCCATTCAACGATCCCGGAGCCTTCTGGCACGTCCGGGTCGGCGAATGGATCTTCGAGCACCTGGCGTTTCCGCATACCGATCCCTTCACTTTTTCCTTTGCCGATAAGCCCTGGGTGCCCCAACAATGGGGCGCGGAATGTCTCATGGCTCTGCTCTCCCGCATGGGGGGAGCCGATGCACTTCTCGTAACCATGGCGGCTCTGATCGCCGGGCTGGGAGCCTGGATCAGCTCGCGCTTCATTGCCAGCGGCTGGCACCCGTTGCCGACCCTGCTGATCGTCGGCTTCGGTCTCAGCGTTTCTATGTTCCACTTTTACGCCCGGCCCCATCTGATCACCCTCGTTTTGATGGCCTACTTCATGTCGGTCATCGTCGATACCGAACGGGAACGAAACACCTACCGGCGCTGGTACCTGCTGTTGCCGCTTTCGGTACTTTGGACCAACTTACACGGCGGCGTCGTCGGCGGTCTGGCCACCCTGGTCGCGGCGCTCGGCGGCTGGTGCGTCTGGTCGATCCTGAAAAAGCCATCGCCGGTGAAGTCGGTTCGCATAGCGGGGATCTTCGCGGCTATCATTGGCGTCGGTTGTGCTTTGACGCTCGTGAATCCGTTCGGCCTGCAGATGCATCGCATCTGGTTTAGCCTGATCGATAGCAAAGTGCTCAAGGAAGTGATTACCGAGCATCAGCCCTTGAGCCTGCAGCGCTCGGAAGGGCAGGCGATTTTTGCCTTTGGCATCTTCTATCTGCTGATGCTTCTGGGTACGCTGCCGCGCTGGCCGCGAGTCTCCTGGTTGATTCCCATACTTTGGTTTGTGGGAGCTCTGACCTCGATTCGGCACGGCCCGATCTTTAGTGTGGTGGCCCTGGTCGGTCTGGCCGACCTGCTACCGGAAACGATCTGGTATCGCTATTTGAAGAAGCATGGCGATTCGTTGATACGAGAACCCTACGCGAATCTCTGGTCGATTCGCAGCCTGTTGATTCCCGGTCTTTTTGTCGGACTTTGCTTCGGCCTGGAGTCGGCCCGGGTGAAGGTGCCGCTCATCGGCGCGGGCTGGGCCTATTACAACCCGAAGAATATGCCGCTGGAACTGATCGAACCCTTGCAGCAGTACGCCGCGTCGCGGCCGGTGGGAACGCCGATTTTCAACGATGCCAATTTGGGGGGCTTCGTGCTCGGCTTTGCTCCTTCGTTAAAAATTTTCATGGATGACCGCTGCGAACTTTACGGCGATGCCTGGCTGCGAAAATATTTCCAGGTGCTGAATGAGACGCCGGAGGTCTTCGATGAATGGTCGCATAAGTGGAACTTTGAACGAGTGCTGATCGCTTTGCCGGAGAAGCCGGAGGAGACGACGCGTTTGGCTGAGTACCTGGCGCATCATGCGGAGTGGCGGGAGATTTTCCGGTGTCCGCTGGCCGTGATGTACGAGCGGAAAACACCTTAAGAACAGCTTTCATTTTTTCCGGGTTATCCTGTAAAGGTCATCAGATCATCATTTTTCACATAGTGGAAAACGTGATTTTGATGACCTTTGATGATTTCATGGGGAAAACGCCGTTTTTTGGCTTTCTTGGAGTGAGGACGGAAGCAAACCGATTTGACCGCAGAAGCCGTGGAGATGTGAGGATGGGTGAGTGCGGTTGTAGAAAAAAACATTTAACCACCGAGGACACCGAGATCACAGAGAGACTCCGTAAATGGGTGAGAGTGTTTGGATAGGGTGCCGAGGGTGGCCCATCGGCACAGGAGCGTAGATCAGAAACGTAACGGAAACCGTCTGGCGGCCAAGGTCTAGGCCATTGGCGTAGTAGTGCGGTTGTAGAAAAAAACATTTAACCACCGAGGACGCGGAGATCACTGAGCGACTCCGTAAATGGGTGAGAGTGTTTGGATAGGGTGCCGAGGGTTACCCATCGGCACAGGAGAGTAGATCAGAAAAGTAACGGGATCCGTCTGGCGGCCAAGGGCTAGGCCATTGGCATGGTAGCTTGGGTGCAAAGATCGCCGAAGAGATGATAACATAAGAATATGGCCTCCGTCCCAGAGTAAGTTGGAAGAAGCTATAAATGAGCCAGTTACGGGGCGGAACACTGGCTAATTAACATTCTCTCAAAAAGGCAGATGCGGTGGTAGGTTGGTGGTGGATCGGAGCGAAAGGGGCGTAAGGTGCGATTTTTGTAGTGAGTGGAATAGGGCATCGACTGGTTTTTGAGGCTAATTTTAACACGTTGTAACAAATCACTCGACCTGCACGCTTGGCCTGGATTAAATCCGGGGAAAATTGAGATCACATGCCGGGGCGTTTCTGATGTAAGATGACTGGAATTCTCAGAGGAATTCCAATTCGGAGAAATCTCAAAGTGCAGCGTGCCCCGATTGAAATAATCGATCCTTGGATGGCCCAACGAACACGCAATTATGCCTCCTTTCTATTGCTGGTGGTCGGGTATTCGTTTGCGTTCTTCGTTCTACTGGCCTCACGTGCCGATAATCAGGCAGAACTTCATTCACTTCTCTTTTATGACGTTCTTATCGGCGTGATGCTGACTACAGGTTGTCTGTTGCGAGTCGGCACTGACAAATTCAGCGTCATAATGCGATTTTCGGTTCGGCTGATGAAAATAGTGTTACTTGCAGGTCTTCCCCTGTTCGCTTTGATTTGGTTTCAGTACTCGGCCGCTAATATTCGTTGGCGAAGTCCCAATCAGAAAACAGAGTTTCAATTGAATGACTTGTTTTATCATGCTTTGGAAGAGTATAAAACCGACTGCGGAGACTATCCCAGCGAGAAGGAAGGGTTACGCGCTTTGGTAGAGAACCCTCAGGTGCGGGGTTGGAAAGGGCCGTACGCTCCCGAGGAATTCCTAAGAGATGGCTGGGGTCAGGAGATCCGGTATCAATTGAATTTGCAGGATGGTAAACCGATAGTCTGGTCGATTGGTGCCGATGGCCTGGATGGCACCAGTGATGACATAATTCGCCCCAGACTGGTGAAGCGGGATTAATATTCGTTGGCAGATTTGCTTTGTAGAGCCAGACGAGGATTGGAATTGTTTGAAAGTAGGGCATGTCGGCGGGGTGGCACTGGCAGCCAAACTAAATCAACGCAAGTCGTGATTGAGTAATAGTTTGGGTGGCACTGGTTAGGACTCGCGCCAAATTAAGTTACCGAATTCTTAGTACCTATGAGGGATGGATTTCATAGTTCCACTCGCCGTGAAATTCGTTTCGTTTGATATTGCACTCCGCCAGTTTTTCATCGCTCACTTTTCGGCCTTTTTCATTGGAATTTTCGTCGACCCAAACATGGACTTCCAACCCCGTTTCCGTCGTCGTCGCGGCTATCGATTCGACCACTACCTCCCAAGTTTCCAAAGGGACGCCCTGCCAATTCCGTGTAATGTGGCAAAACAACCGATGTTCGATCTTGTTCCACTTGCTCGTTCCGGGCGGATAATGACAAACCTCGATGATCAATCCCGTCTGATCCGCCCACCTCTGCAACTCCACTTTCCACAGACGGCACCGCGAGCTATTACTCCCTCCGCTGTCCGCCGTTACCAACAACCGTTTCGCACTCCCATAACGCTTGCGGCCCAATTTCTCCCACCAACGCCGAATCGCACCGACCGCAAACTCGGCCGTGTCGTGACTGATTCCTACCGACACTCCCGCCTCATTGCCGTGAATGTCGTAAACGCCGTACGGCACGATCTTGCCCAATTCCGGATCCGGAAAATCATGCGTCTTGACTTGCTGAGGAACCCCTTGAGGCCGATACGTTTTCCCCGGATTCTTCAGATTTCCCAGCGTTTCTTTCTTCTTGGTGTCAACCGAAATCGCTGGCTCTCCTCGACGCTGACGCGCTTTCACCCGATTGGATATATGGTGAAATTGGCCGTCCCGATCCGGATGCTGACGACCTTCCCGCGTTTTGCGATTGCCCTGCAAACTATACTTCATCTCAATCAGCAGACGACGCACTGAAGTCGCACTCACCTTGTAACCCTGCTTCTTCAGTTCAGAGGCCAGTCGATAAGTACTCTTGATCGTCCAACGCAAGGGATTCAGAGTCTGTTCCAAAAGCCTCTATTTCTGGACAATTTCTCAAGGATTTGTAGGGTTAGTTCCCGCTTTTGGAACAGACTCTCATCGGAGAACCCCGAACCGTTGGCTCGATCAGACGATTTAGAGCGTCCCGCAGGTCCGGTTGCGTTACCGTATGAGATTTGCGACCCCCGCCGCTTCGACGTTGACGAGAACCGGGAAGCGGATCGGGATCGTCGAGTTCCTTCAGGCCCGTTCGAATAGTGCGATCCGACAGGCCCGTGGCTAACGCCACGGCTGTGATCCCTCCATGCCCCAAGGCTCTCGATTCCACGGCCGCCCACCGTCGACGACCACGCTCATCTAAATCGTCGAACAGTACCATGTACTTCTCGCGAATCGCCTCTATAGTTGCTGCATCCTGCATCGCAGGATCTTAGCAGAATAAACTATAAGGATTCAAGACCAATTCGGTAACTTATTTTGGCGCGAGTCCTTACTTGCTGTTTTTGTTGATCTTCGTGAATTGTAGGACTCAATCCTCGTCCAATTTCCGGTTGTCACTGGCTAACCGCCAGTGCGTGGGAGAAAAAAGTGCCAGAGAATTGTCACTATCTCAGGGACAAATTCGAGCAGAAAGAACGCTTTATTGCAGAAACGCACTCGCAGATGGCCAGTGCCACTCAAACCGTTACTGGATAACGACATGCGCTGATTAAGAATGCTTGCCAGTGCCCCCCGCCGGGGCATGAATTCCTTCTGGGTTGAAATAGGGTGATTTGTTGTTGTAGGATGGGTGAGTTCTAAATGGCACTGTCAGATAGATAGTGCCACACAAGTCTAGATTTTACATCGACTTGCGTTTATTGAGATGGGGTGCCAGTGTCACCCGTCGTGATGTTAAGAACGTCAGCTCGCACATTATGATGTAATATGTACCAATTCGAACTCAATTAAAAGAGTCCTGCCATGTGGCTAATATCAATAACATTTATCGTGATAAGTTTCAGCAGTATGTTTTGTTTGTCAATTTTGAAAATATTGAAAATAATACCAAAGAAAAGGGCCTTCTGGTTACGACTCATCATCTTTATAGTCGTCTTCTTTTATCTGATTGTCATCAATATTCACAACAAGATTTATTATTTGCACAACCGGAGCTCATTTTTTGCCTGTCCCCAGTCGAATCTTGCCGTACTAGACCTTAAACCAGCGTAGTTTTTTGGGGAATTGTTTCGATTTATCGAAGAAAGCTCGAAATCCTTTTTGTTTTCTGCGGCGCGATGGCACTGGTAAGCTAACTAAATCAACTTAAGTCGTTATTGAGTAACAGTTTGGGTGGCACTGGTCACTTGCTGTTTTTGTTGATCTTTGCGAATTGTAGGACTCCATCCTCGTCCAATTTCCGTGTGGCACTGGCTAACTGCCAGTGCGTGGGAGAAAAAAGTGCCAGAGAATTGTCACCCTCTCAGGCACAAATTCGAGCAGGAAGAACGCTTTATTGTAGAAACGCACTCGCAGATGGCCAGTGCCACTCAAACCGTTACTGGATAACGACATGCGCTGATTAAGAATGCTTGCCAGTGCCACCCGCCGGGGCATGAATTCCTTCTGGGTTGAAATAGGGTGATTTGTTGTTGTAGGATGGGTGAGTTCTAAATGGCACTGTCAGATAGACAGTGCCACCCAAGTCTAGATTTTACATCGACTTGCGTTTATTGAGATGGGGTGCCAGTGTCACCCGTCGCAGATGGGGCAAGGGTTTACTGGCGGCTGGGTACAGATGGAAAAACCATAGAAATTCTCGGTAAGTCTTCGAAGGCGAATCAGGACAAAGTGATAGCCGAGGTGCTGGAGGTATTTGGCAAATGATTGATGATGAAACATTTACGTTTCGAATCATGGGCGGGCATGACGTTGGAGATGTCCATAATGACAACTTCGACATCGAAGTAATTATGGCAAACGGAGATCGTTACATTGGCACAACTTTTACGATAGCAAATATTGTGACAATCATGGAAAGGCATGAAAAGTCTGGAGAATCTTCAAAGGGTGCTTACTTCTGGGCAAGTGACATGCTGATCGTCAAGGATTTGCAATTTCACACCATCCATGCTGCGATTGCCGGGTTAATTGAAGAGGAGTTATTAGAGACGGCATTTAGCAAAGTCCCATCATGAACATCGATTGGCTCATGAGGCGACAGCGGTGCTGCCTCAGGGGCCGAAAGGGGATTTGGCGTAAAGTCCTGCCAATTCAGCAGCCGCCGCACCGCTTTCGCCCCATGAGCCAATCGATTTTCTTCGGAACTTCATCGCCGAAGCGAGGCAGGCTTCCTGCAACCGCAACACAGCCTTCTTGCTGCTGTGGTCGGATTTCGAGCTTGTTCGATTGCAGCAGGCAGTGCGGTGTGTGTCGTTCTTCAGGTGCTACGATGGATTCACTGACCGCTCAATTCCTGATGGCCTGCGAGCAGTTCGTGGGCGTCCGGCGACCGCTGGTGGAAGACCTCGCCTCCGCGCTCGACGTCCCTCCCCAGGAACTGTTCTACCTCTGGATGGAACGGCGGGGTGGCACTGGTAACCAAACAAAATGAACTTAAGTCGTTATTTAGTAACAGTTTAGGTGGAACTAGTCACTTGCTGTTTTTGTTGATCTTTGCGAATTGTAGGACTCAATCCTCGTCCAATTTCCGGGTGGCACTGGCTAACTGCCAGTGCGTGGGAGAAAAAAGTGCCAGAGAATTGTCACCCTCTCAGGCACAAACTCGAGCAGAAAGAACGATTTATCTCAAAATGGCACTGTCAGATAGACAGTGCCACGTGCGCCCGTGACTATTCGATACTAGCAGGGTGAGATTCCCTGTCGAAAGGAGGCTTGGCCTTTTGTACCCGAAGGTAACTGCGTCGCCGTGAGGCGGGGTGGGGAGCAACCCGAGGGGAGCATCTCGTCCGCAATAAAGTGAACTCGTTTCGGCGGGGTGGCACTGGTAACCTAACTAAATCAACGTAAGTCCTTATTAAGTAACAGTTTGGGTGGCACTGGCTATTGCCAGTGCCGTTTCGATATGACTCCCGCTTTCGGATCGAATTTGTTTCGGAGTTGGCGAAAAGTCTCTCTGATTTCTCTTTCTCAGGCACTGGCAGATAGCCAGTGGGATCCAAAACATTACCTGACAATGATTTACGGTGATTCTAAAGGGTTACCAGTGCAACCGCGGCTATAGTAAATATATAGTTCTTGACCTTTAATTATCTGTATTATATATAATAATATTTGGCTTTTTTGGGATTTTTTTATGAATACCTCAATTGCTTATCTTTATTCTGAAGCGAATTCCGAGGGGGACAATGTTTCTCAGAAGAAGTATGTCGATTTGACACACAAGGCGATCATTAATGCCTTCAAAAAATTTCCTTTGCCTCGTGAAGGACTCAAAAAAGAAAGGGCTGACTACTCGATAAATTTTTATTTGGTCTGGGAGAAGGGCAGGGAGACTTTTGAAGTGAATGGTCCATCTTATTCAAAGAAGTACAAATGTTGCGATTATAGTGTTTTTTTGCCGAACGAGCTTAGGGACGTAGTTGAGTATCTGGATGTTTTGTGTCAAGCAATTTTGTTGGTATTTCCTAATTATGATGTTGATAGATTTAAAAAGTGTTGCATGATCAAATCTGATGGATTGTGATGATGGGCTAAAGTAATTAAAGGTGAAACGATCTGTTGGGTTTTGGGCTTGTTAATATTGAATAGATTTGCGAGAAAACATTAATCCATAGATTTTCTGTATTAATTAAAAAATTCAGTTAATGATAATGCTGCGATTTCATATATTTTGCGAAGCGTCTTTGCCTTTCTGCCATCTATTCGTAAGATTTGGGTATTAGGAGATAATCCAATCTTCTTGTCGGCGGGTGGCACAGCCGAATCCGTCCCACATAATGTAATTCATTATCCTATAATGTTTTGGGTGACACTGGCAAGCTGCCAGTGCGCTATAGATCAGGCCTCTGAAATGGCTTCGAGCATCCTTCCAGTGGCTGCGTGGAACTAGAAATTCGTACTTTTAGATATTCCGTACCGCGCAAGACAAATCAGGTAACAGGTTAGAAGGAATGGCAGAAGTCGAACAATGCTACCCGCCGGCTCGTTTATGTGAAACATTAACCTTGGTAATATCTCCTCGAAGTTATCCTGCCTCCTGAACCGGAAAAACTCGATTTAATTCCTGCACCAGCAGATTATCCTCTCCGGCGGCGGCGCGGACGGCCTGAATGAACTTCGGCATATCCGACAGATAGAGGGGTATCCAGATTTCCTTCCAGCCCGATATGTTCTTCACAACCATGTACAGAAGTCCCGTTACACTTTGTCGACGAACCTGAGCGATATCGGACCATAAGATCGTTTGGTAGATCCCCAAAAAACTGTAACAGCGAATCCCGTCCACGCGAACGAACACCGGAAAGAGTATGACGGCGAGGCCGAACAGGCCGCCGAGACCCAGCGCCATTACAATCGAGGTGCCCAGTGGGGCCTCCACACCAGAGATGAACGCCAAAAAATAGGTGAACAGTCCGATTAGGCTACTAAACAAACTCGTCCATCGCCAAAGGCGCGCGAACGAGGATCGGAAGACGAGGGTTTCCATGTAATCACCTAGAGTCGTAATTTCGGGTCCTATTCGCAAGCCACAAAACTCGCGCAGCGATTGACAGAATCGATGCTGCTTACGGGATAAATCCTTTTTTCTAAAAGCATACTCACCGGCCATAGGCACACGCATTTTGCCCGCGCGATCTCGCCAAAATGAATTTACTCCCCAAATCTTATTGGTGCTTTTGTTGGGCGGGAGCGGGAGGAGAAGGCTTTCCAGGTTCTTTTGGGATTGGGGAAGTCGGATCGGCTGGCGGGGAAAGGATGGGAGCACCGGCAGCAGTGGTCTTGTCAGAAGGCACCCGAACCATCGCTTGAGCGAATTCGCCGTAGGTGCCAGCGAGGTCGCCGTAGAGCTTCCAGAGCTCCTTGAGATGTTGATTTACCTTTCGGGTAAGGTCACCGGCGGACCCGGACAGCAAGATGTATTCCGTGCCGAGTGGTAAGTTGTCCATGAGCGATCTCCAAAAAAGTGAGTTCAGTCACAGGCTGGGTTTAGATCCGATGTTCATGCAAATTCAATAATGCATTAACATCCTACGGAAGCGGTACACCTTACTCGTCTCTTCCGGAGCAAATCGGCAATCTAAAATTGCCCAGCCGCAGGGTAGCACGGGCGGGCAATTTTCCGTTACCGTAACCAATTTCCCCTTAGCCTCTCGAGTACCAGTCGCCATCTCCTAAGTTCAGCCGGTTGCATCCGCACTTTTTTCTTTTCTCAGAAAATGCTTGCGTTTGAATTTGCGTTAGAGTCTTTCTTCTTATCTTTTGCGCTTTTTGCGCAAACTTTTTGTGTATTTTATTAAATCGCGGTTTTGAGTTCTTTCGGGAACTCTTTGATGCGGATACGAACGGCCGCCGCCATCACCGCATTGCCTTTATCCGTCACATGATAGCGATGCGCCCGCGGGACTTTCCGAATCAATCCATGAGCGCGCAACCTTCCCAATTGTCGCGAGACTCGTTGCGTTTGCCGACGCCGTTCAGCGGCATCCCGGGCGGGCTCGTTCAACGCTTTCAGGATGTCGTGGTTGCGAAACCCATTGATGCGATTATCGCCGCATAAGACAGCCAGGAATAGCTTCTGTTCTTCGGCGTGCATCAAGTTCAAGCCGCGTCGCTTCCGGTTACCCAGAGAGACGGGTTGACTCAGTTGGTCGAGTTGACGCACGGTGACCGAAGGAGCGTCCACAACGGCCAAAGCCTCGAGATAGCGTCGATTCGAAGCGCGGGCGACTTCGAGGTAGCGATAGAAATTAGACACGCCTTTGTTCATGGGGCACCAGGCCATTTTTTCGACCCCTTTGCGGATGCATCGACGGCGGACGTGGAACTCGCCTGGCTGGTTGATTACTGTTTCAATGCGGAGAATCCGTTCGAATTTGTCGTACATTTTCAGCCAATTGCCTTTCATGCGGTGCTTGACGCGTGTGCCCGGTGCCCGTTTCTTGCGGCCCAGAGTAAGAATTTCTCCGTCGAATTGAGGATAGAGCTTGCGTCCCAGGAATTTCATAAGGTCGTCGGCAGAGAACTGTTGAATCGAGTGATCGACCAGACGCGGGTAAAGAGCTTGTAAGTCTTCACGACTTCGGAACAAAACGTCCGTGCTGTACTCGGCTTGATCGATCACCCAGTAGTATTGGCAGCGGTTCAGCCAGTCTTTTTTCAATAGCGGATTGGCCCGGCGGACCCAACGGTCGAGAATTTTGATCCAATTCAAATGGGCAAAGCGATCGGCCAGGCGTTGAGCGGCTTCGGGATTGTCGAGTTGAACGAAGGCATTATCGCTTTGAAGGAAGCCGATCTGCTTTTCGTTCATCTGGCGGGCCAGCCAGTCGTGACCGTTGACGTAGACTTGGACGCTGTAAGGAAAGAAGGTTTGGATGCGGACATGGATCAGTCCGAACTCGGGATCGAGAGAATAGAAATAGACGACGCGTTGCGGGCGAGACGTGAAGTACAATTCCGGTCGATCCTTGCCGGGACGCAGCTTGACGCCGCGACAGGTTTCCATGCAGCACAGCACGGCGACCAGTCCTTCCTTTAGACTGCGTTTGGCAATCTCCTCGCGGATGATCTGCTCTTTGGTGTGCTCCCCTTGGAGAAACCGATAAGGAGCACCGGCTTCGGCGGCGACTCGTTTGCCATGTTCCACCAGTTCTTCGGACAGACCTTCCAGGAAGGGAACGAAGTCTTTGCGACGCATGCCCAGTCCGCTATCGCAGAGACGGTGGAGATCTCCATTCTTGAAAAAGGGAAGATATCCTTTGAAAATCACGCGGTCGTGACATTCCAGAACGGATAGAATGGAATCGGCGAACTTCTTCGTAAATGAGTTGATCGTCGGCATGGCGTCGAGTCTCCAACGGTTGTGTGGTTACTTCCATTGGATAAACCGACGCCATGTTCGTTAATACCTAGGGTTGCGGGCATTGCCCGCGTTAAGATATACCATTTTTCCAGGGATTTATCGGGTGACTCCGAGAGGTCCTTCATCTTCTCGATTTTTGAACAAAACGAACCAGTTCGAAAGCCTTTAAGACTTTCGCATCCGCGATCTGGCGAAGCCAGCGACAACAAAAAACAAAGGCCCACGGTCTAAATGGGCGAATAACTTTCGCCGGAAGGTCCCGGTACCGAATCAATACCGGGCACGTTCGAAATGGAGGTGGAAATCGCGAATGAATGAAGAAATTTTGTGAAAGACGGGCTCGCCGAGTTGCGTTTTCGCAAATTCTTCTCGCTCAGAGTGTATCAGTACGGATCAGCGAAAGAGAGCGGCACATATCCAACCTCTCTCGGCCATATTTCTCATTCTTTGATCTTTTGTGCACCCAATAGGAGTGTTTCACATGCATGCGCTTGTACGCAAAAGTCGTTCGGGTTTCACCTTGATCGAATTGCTCGTGGTCATTGCTATCATTGCGATCCTGATCGGGTTACTATTGCCGGCCGTTCAAAAGGTTCGCGAAGCGGCGGCTCGCATGAGCTGCCAGAACAATTTGAAGCAGTTGGGCCTGGCACTCCACAATTATGCCGGCACCACCCCCAATAGTACGTTCCCCGCTTCTTACACCTTGGTCACCAGCCCGTCTCTCAATGGCATTGCCTGGGGAACTGTGATCCTGCCGTATATTGAACAGACCAATCTTTATAACGGCTACGACCAGACCAAGCCCGCTTTCCCGGCTCCATTCGGAAATCCCAAGAATATTGCAGTTATTTCAACTCCTTTGAAAACATTCATGTGTCCTTCGGTTCCGCTGGCTGCGAGCGATCGAGTTTACACCTACGACCTGAGTCAGGAAGCCAGTGCAGCTCTCGGTACTTCGATCCCAACCGGGGCTTTGCAGTTTACCGCGGCCGCTTCCGACTATACGGGCATCAGCGGTGTCCTCGGAAAGCTTTGGAATAACCTGACGGCGAACGGCTATCCCACTTCGGCCCATACCGATGACGAGGAAGGTGTCCTTGGGCCATCGAATCGTCCCTGTAGCATTCTGTCCATTACAGATGGTACTTCGAATACGATTTTGCTGGGCGAAGTGGCCGGGAAGCCGAACTTCTACATTCGTAACCAGCTACAGCCGATACCGCCGGCTCCTATCGGCCCTTCGCTCGAAGGCGGCGGCTGGGGCGATATTATGATCGGCGAAAACTGGCTTTCCGGGACCGATACCGGTTGCAAGACGCAATCCCCCACGAGCCTGGCTTCGGTGATCGGAATTTGCAATCGCCGGTTGAAAGGCGAGTCCTTGTCCGGTTTGTACAGCTTCCACACGGGGGTAGTGAACATTGGTATGGCCGATGGCTCGGTACGTACTCTTTCTTTTGGAACTGATCCCCTGGTGGTGATGCAACTTATCACCAAAGCGGGCGATGAAATCCCGACTGGTAACTATTAATCGACTTTTTACACTCCAGCGTTCGAGGGATTGATTCCCTCGGGCCGCTGCATTCTCTTTTTTGAAAGAACCTGGATTTCAAGGGACGAATCATGGTTCGCGCACTCCGGGTGGCCCGATTAGTCGGACTTTTCGCACTTGTTGTCATCTTGACTTCGGGGTGCGCTGGAGAGAATAAATCGGGATTGCCGCGCTATAAGGCTCATGGAAAGTTGTTGGTAAAGGGCAAGCCGCTCGAGGGGGTGCAGGTCGTACTTTTCAGTACCGATGCGGCCCGCGAAAAAGAGAATGAAGCGAACCATATCGCGAGACCTTCGGGGTTGACTGATGCCGAAGGCAACTTCACCTTGGGAATCAGTGGCGACGATAAAGGCGCTCCGGCCGGGGAGTACAAGGTGGTGCTGACTTATCATGCGCAGCGGGGGATGGGGAATACGCATACGGGAAGTAAGTTAGGCTCGGCGATTACCAGTCAGTATGGCAATCCGAAAACGACGCCATTTCAGGTGAAGATCGGCGAGGGGCCGGACAACGAGTTGCCGACGATCAAGGTGCCGTGAGGGAGGCGCCTTTAATTCAAACTACTCTACCTTCGAGTGCATGGGATCGCTTGGCAGCTTCCAAGAAAAGTTCTTGCCACGTACTTAGCAATGCCGATGCCGCTGGTCGCCTGGAGGGGTTAAGGTGAAGCATCGGAGTAATCAGTTCCATGAGGAGCGGTCCCATTCCACCTTCAATCTTGAAGTTATTCATCTGAATGGGATCCCTGAAGTTTTGCATCGGTTTCTGCGGGTTCTTTCCAGTGAACATCTCCACGAACACAATGCCAAGTTGAAAGATGTCGCTTTTCTCAGTGGGGACAGGTCCTCCTTTGAAGTAATTCACCAGATCCGGCGTTCGGTATCTTCGAGGCATCCGAGGCCCGAAGCTCGCTTTAATCCGATTCAAATCGCCTTTCGATGAGTCTTTGAGCCGCTTCATCAGGCCGAAATCGCCGAGAACGCAAGAGCCACCTTTGATAAAGATATTGGGTGGTTTTATGTCTCGATGTATTACTTGAATTTGGGGACGTGATAGATATTCCAGAGCAGAGAGTAACTGGATCGAGTACGCCATTTTGGCCATCATTCCGGGATTCATTCGGAGCGCGGTCGCGAGTGTGCTCGGTGGGTATTCGGCAACAACGAAGGGTAGCTTGTCGAGAAAGATCCCTTCATCGTATACTCGCATCACCGAGGGGTGGCTGCAGCTTTTTAGAAAGGCTACTTCTTGAAGAAAGTTATCTCGCCATTCGGGTTTCGATAATCGGCGAAAGAGTTTTAGGGCGAAAAGTTGGCCGCGGAATTCTCCGGAGCTGGCCAGTACCAAGTAGGTATTCGCGGTCCCGCCCTCTCCGAGCTTTTGCAACGTTCGATACTTGGTCGATAGGGAATCCAGGCTTGTGCCAAATTGCAGATCGAGACTCTCGTTCATTTCGGGCTTCTATTCGCATTAATCTGGGTTCCGGACATGAAAAAATGGCGAGTTGGGATTATCCAGGTTATATCCCCAGCCTAGTTTCTTGCTCGCAAACAAATCGTGCCAAGCATCCAAAACCCAATGCTGTATCTTGAGATCCGCATTCCATCGAATGCCAAGTTCATCGGCAATTTGTCGCATTACTACGCCTTCTTGCGCATAACCTGCCCCTTGTTCGGCTGCCCTTTTCGCATGTTCCCAAACTATCTTTTTGACATCCTGCTCCGCGATATTCTGCGTTATTTCCATTATTTTCCCTCATCGTCCTAGACTAGAATTCACTATTATCTTAACCTTCTGACAGCCTACAAACAATGCCGCAGGAGAATCGCAACTAGAAGCAACGGGGCAGTCGAACGAGTTGCCACGAGTGGGTATCGATTCGTCGCTACCCTGTTCGGCTAAGCTCAATTTTCGGCTGCAAAAAATGCAATGCGCCTGCTAGAAATCCTCTAACTACCGCTAGGCTATCCTCGCCTCAACCACTTCGTGGACAGTATGCCCCACTTACTTCTTCTCCCCCAACTCCTCAATAACAATATCCTTGTAATAGGCCTTGGCCTTGGCGCCGCCGTGGATCTGCAGGCCGATGATGCCGGTTCGCTCAATTTTCTCGTCTTTTTCCGTGTAATCGACTGTTAGTGTGTCATTCAGCCACAATCGAATGCGCGTCCCTTCGCAGCGTATGCGATAATCGTTCCAGTCATCGTATTTAATGATCTTCGCTCGCGTTGCGGCATCCGGGCCGGTCAGGATTTTGTTGCGTCGGGACTCGTCGTAGAGTGCTCCCCAGTAGTCCTGCCCGATGTCGGCCTGAAAGCCGCTCACTTCGTGGTTCATCGGGATTCGCTTGGTCCGAAACTGCACCCCGGCGTTGGCCTTGCTATGATCGCCGAGCAGCTTGAACTTCACTTTCAGTTCAAAGTCGGTGTAACTTTTGGTGGTGCAGAGGAATTCATTTCGGGGCACCGTCGTTTCCAGAGAGCCGCCGACGATTGAGCCTTCTTCGACCCGCCAGGTTTTCGCGGTGTCGCCTTCCCAGCCGGTGAGCGTTTTGCCGTCGAACAGCGATTTGGATTCACCCGCGGAGACTGAATTTGGAAGGATGAAGCAAGACGCTAAAAGAAGGAATCCTAGAAAAAAGTGTCTCATGGTATGGCCTATGTTGTTGAAATTAGAAGCGTTTTAGTTATAAGAAAATGGGCAATATCTTATAACAAGAAAAAATTATATAAACAGGTCGGTTGTACTGATGATTTACGCCCACTGCCGGGACGGCCGGGAGCGGAGCAGATTCGCTTCCTCATCGTTCACGAATTCTTCCTTCACTGGATCGATCTTCAATTTCCGCTTCAAGATCCAGGCGATGGCCGCGGCATGGCAAGCGATGTGCGATCTTCGCATGACATCCGGGTTAGCGGCGGTCGGTTTACGAGAGCGAATGCAATCGAAGAAGTTTCGCGAATGGGCGAAGACATCGAGGCCTACCGCTCGCTTGGACGCATCCGGGATCTCTTTCTGTAGCGATTCCGGTTTTACGACGATTTCACCCGAATCGCCCGTTTCCACCGAACCGGCGTCCCCTTCGAACCGAACCGGGCAGGTGCCCAGCCGGGTGATATAGTGCGGGGCGCGTTCCTTGAAAGGTTCTTTGAGGAAATCGATCACCAGTTTCACGCCGTTGGCGTAGTGGCAGATGATGTTCGTTTCGGAAGGTTCATACTCAATCGGCATCGTGTCGTCGGCCTGATTGGCCCACTGGCAGAGATCGATGGTGTGGGCTCCCCAATCGAGCAGTCGGGCCCCGGAGTCGAAGTCCCACTGGCCGCGCCATTTGCCGTCGCAGTACTGCTGATTGAAAGGTCGCCAGGCCGCCGGGCCTAGCCAGAGATTCCAATCGACGATCTTTTTGGCGGGGGTTGGCTGTGCGGGCAGCCAGTTGTTTTCGAGTGTGGGATAGTAGACCGAGGCGTGCATGGTGTGCAACTTGCCGATCTTCCCGGCGTGTACCAACTCCACGGCCTTCTGGAAATTGGGAACGCTACGACGCTGCGTGCCGGCCTGGAAAACTCGCTTCTCGCGGTGCATGGTCTCGGAAAGTTCCTGGCAGGCGGCGATGGTAATGCCACAGGGCTTTTCGCTGTAGACATCCTTGCCCGCCTTGGCGGCGAGAATGGAAGCAGCCGAGTGCCAGCGGTCGCCGGTAGCGATCAGCACGGCGTCAATATCCTTACGGCCGAGCAACTCGCGGAAGTCGTGATAGAGAATGCAATCCTGGTTGTTGTAGTATTGGTCGATTGTCTTCTTGCCGGATTCGCGTCGGCTGGCCTGCACTTCACAGAGGGCCACGCAGCGAACATCGGGCTGTTTGAGCATTGAGGGGAGCACGTAACTGCAACGCGGGCCGAAGCCAATGACGCCGAAAGTGATTTTCTCGTTCGCGGCCGTTTTGCCTTCGCGGCCGAGCACGCTGGCGGGTACGAATAGGGGAGCAGTCAACGCCACGGCGGCCGAGCGGCCGAGGAGTTCTCGCCGGGTGAGATTGGGTGTGGAGTTCATGATCGAATCCTCTAGGAGAGTTAGGGGTAACTGGTGTTACAGTCTGCGGATCATTGACAAGGCCGCTTGTCGGCGGGTGAGGATGTTTTAGGGAAAAGGGAAGTAATGGGACAATTGCCTCGAATGAGTGCTCAACTGAGAGAGTGTCTATACTCAGTTAGCCAGACACCAATCAAGATTCGTCAAATTGAACAGAAAAAGATTGAGTGAGAAACGCACCTGTAGCATGGGTCAGAGGCTTTCGCCGAGAGCGGTCGAATTTTCTGCCAACAATTCGGCCCGGCGGCTTTCGAGCTTGGCGATACGATTTTTAAAATTTCCGGCTAATCGTAAAGCCCAAAAGAAGGCTTGTACAAAACACCCAGTTATGATGACTGAGAATCCGAAAATAAGAAGCCAACGATCAATATTCCAGCGTATAGGGTTTTGCTCCCACCTGATCAGGATTGGAATTCCCAGAAAGGACCATGCGATATGCCGATTAGAGCGGCAGTCTTTCTCATCCTTTTTGATTTTGTTCAAGAGATAATCGACTTCCGCAAGGCTCTTCTGTTCTTCAATTCCAATAATGAACCATTTCGCTACAGGGACATAAGATTTAAGTAGTTGCACGAATTGTTCAGGATTTGAGCAGGAATCGTACCGAAAAGCCAGTGGATTCAGACGAGATTTGAACGCGATTCGAATTCTGACAAAATCTCGTCTCGAATGATCGAAACGTTGACATTCTATCTGAGTTATCTCGCTCCAGGGGATCAGGAGAGGTTTTTGTATCCATCGGCGATGCAGTATTCCTTGCTCATCAAATCGGGTTCGAAGTGCATTCGCTTCGTAAATCTCAATAAATTCCGCCTTCGGCACTTCACTTATCTGCCATAAAGAATCGATTCGTTTAATCAGAGGGATTCGTTCTTCCTCGGCTAGGAATTCCAGGTTTAATCTTCGAAATCCCAATGGTCGAGATGGGTCGAGAAAATCCGAATTACTTGGACGCTTTAAAGTTCCACTAGCGAATAAGTCCCAGGGCCAAAAATCCCACTGCAGCCAACGGCGACGACGAATGCCGCCAATTTCAATTTGAATCCGAGATGTTTGGACGAGAATATTCAAGCAAATGATGGGAAGTACAAAGAAGATCAATCCAACAAAATCCTTCCATTTTTGTCCCACACCAACGAGGTTCAACCAGGCAATGATGCCGATCGTTATCCCAGCACCAAAATCCGCATAATAAACTACCCTCCGCCATTCGGCAGCGGGGCGCAATTCGATAGTCTGTAGGTCTTCGTGCATGCTGAACGATTAAGTTCCGGGCTGAATATTTTCTGTCCGATACCAACGGCGATTGGACTTTGATGATGTTTTAGGGAATGAGGGCAGCTACTCTAGAATTTGGGAGCCTTCTTCCTCTGATCATATCTCACATACTTCCAGCTCGATTTTTTGAACACTTCATCGATCAGTTGAAAGATTCTTGGATCGTACTTGGCCAGCTTGTCGCGAGTATTGATATCGTTGTGATCGTGGTTATTCGAAGCGTTGCAATCGAAATAGGACTGCACCGTTTCTGCCCAGTATTCCTTGTGATTCGTCGCAGCATAGGTTTTCTTCCACAAGCCCTCCTCCAAGGCCGATTTGTAAATTCCCTTCAATTTATCGTCGAATTTGGGATCGATATAGTTCAAGCCCATCTCATGAATCACATGAGCGAATTCGTGCACGAGGATATTTTCGCCGTTGTAGCGGTCGCCCTTGAGGTTCAGCAGATTTTCTTCCCCGCAACTGACGGCCGGGCGGTGCAGCGTGGCCCCCAGTCCGCGTGCTCTTTTATCCCAGTAATCCTTGGGCGTTAAGTCGCTATGCTCCGGGATATCGGTGGTCTGCTCCTGGGGGGACATCACGGCCAGTCGAATCTTATTTTTGACGATGGCCTTGCGGATATCCGGCCGATCTTTCAGCATCTGATTCACGATATACTCAGCCTCTCGAAGCCCGGCGTCCGAGACATGTTCCGAACTGAGAATCGGCAGGCCGTGGCTATCGAGGTATTTCTTATAGAAGGGCGAGAGCTTCCACTCCTTGACGACTTCGGCCGGGGGCGGACCTATTTTTGATGGGGAATCTTCCAGATACGCGAAACTCCAGCTAACGAGAGATAGCGCCAAAAACATTAGACATCATCCTTACTGTTTGGGGAGGGTTCGGGCGGGGCGGATACCGGTGCCGGTCGTCTTGGTGAGGGTGTCGCCGAGATCTTCACGCATCGTCTGGGCGAGTTTTTCCAGCCGTTCGACAATTTCGGGATGCTCCTTCAGAAGATCTTTCGACTCGGCGGGATCCTGCTTCAAATTATAAAGCGATTTGAGCAACTTGGCGGAGCCTTGCTTGGCCGGTTTGCCCTCGGCGGGGACCTCGCCTTCTACCGTCCGATAGGTATGTTCGAAATGCAGCTTCCAGTCGCCACTGCGAATCGCCTGGAGTTCCTGCCCCCAGTAGAAGTAGTAGGCTTCCTGCGGGGATTTCGCATCGGAAGTGCAGAGAGCGGAAATATCCTTGCCATCAATTTTCAGCTTGGGAAGCTCGGCCCCGCACCACTTAGCGAGTGTCGGCAGAATGTCGATGGTCATGGCCGGTTCCCGACAGATGCTATTCGCGGGGATCTTGCCCGGCCAGCGGATCAAAAACGGTTCGCGAATGCCTCCTTCGAAACTGGTTCCTTTGCCTTCACGCAGTCCTCCCGAGCTACCGCCGTGGTTGCCGTAGGTGAGCCAGGGGCCGTTGTCGGAGGAGAAGATCAAAATCGTGTTCTCTTCCAGATTGTCCCTCTTCAGTGCGTTCATGATCTCGCCCACTGACCAATCGAGTTCCATCACCACATCGCCGTAGAGGCCAGCTTTCGATTTCCCTTTGAATTTCTCCGAGACGTGCAGCGGCACATGCGGCATGCTGTGCGGCAGGTAAAGGAAGAACGGCTTCTCCTTGTTTTTCTCGATGAACTTGATGGCCCGCTCGGTGTACAGAGTCGTCAATTTGGTTTGATCGGGCATCAGCTGAATCGTTTTGGTGCCCTCGATCAGTGGCAGCGGCGGATATTTGCCGGTGGGATGATTGGGCCACATATCGTTGGAATAGGGCAGCCCCAGATATTCATCGAAGCCGCGATGCGTTGGTAGAAAGGGCTCTTCACAGCCCAGGTGCCATTTACCGAAGATGGCGGTTGCGTAGCCGCGAGATTTCAGCATCGAAGCAATCGTCGTCTCGCGTTCGTGCAAGCCGATGCGGTTGTTGGGACCGAGAGCGCCGAGGATGCCGACGCGGTTGGAATAGCAACCCGTCAGGAGCGCGGCCCGGGAAGCGCTACAAACTGCCTGAGAGACATAGAAGTCGGTGAACTTGCGACCTTCTTTAGCCATTCGATCTAGGTTCGGTGTCGGAATGACTTTGTTGCCATAAGGGCCGATGTCACCATAGCCCATGTCATCGACGAAAATGAAAACGACATTGGGCGGGCGCTCGGCCGCGTAACCGAGACTCGAGAAAAAACAGAGAGTGAGGAGTACGGAGAGAAATTTCATTGTGCTGGCCTCAGGCGGTATCCGATGGGCTGAAAGCTAACTTATTCGAAGCCGGGAGACGAGCAAATTATTCGGAAAGGAACCGGCAGGCTTCCTGGCCAATCTCTGCCTTAAACTGCGTTAAGCGATGATCGCCGTTTTTGAAAACGCGCAGCTGCAGGTGAGGGTAGGGGCAGCTGTTCAGGAAATCCCAGGAATCGCTGACGGGAACAACGTCATCAGCCAAGCCGTGCAGGATCAGCATCGGTTTCTGCCAGCGGAAGGCCAGGGCGGTAGGCGAGAACGCGTAACGTTCTTCGGCAAAAGCATACTTCAGTTCCGCGTCCACCCATTGTCCGGTGAAAAGGTGCGAACCCTGATTTTTCCAGTCTTCCTGTTGTTCGGGAGTCAACGATTCCCAGCGGCGTTGAAGGAAGCGGAAGGCGGGAGCTAGCAGCACGCAGCGGGTCACTTCGCCGGCTTGCAGACCGAACCAGGCGGAGGCCCAACCTCCCATGCTGCTGCCGACCAGACCCAGCCTTCGGATACCCCGTCCCATGAGATAGTGCCGGATGGCAGCCAAGTCTTCCAGTAGCCGGCTGCCGGTCAGATCGCTGAGTGAACCATCCGACTGGCCGTGACCCCGGAAATCGAATGCGGAGAAGCAGAGGCCGCGCTCCGCACAGGCGTCTTCGAGAGCCTGACTTTTTTCGCCGCCTCGGAAGCTTCCCAGGCCATGTACGTAGACGATGGCCATCCCGGAGGGAGAACCGTTGTAGGAAATGTCGCCCCGGAGGGTTTCACCCGAGGCAAGAGAAACGGAATAGCTTTCCCGACTGCGTTTCATTTCCTCATTGTAGCAGGGTCGATCAGGCCTGTTTCAAAGGATGTCGGAAAGACCAGGTGTGACCGAACGGATCGACGATCTGGCCGTAGCGATCGCCCCAGAACATATCGGTAGCGGGCATGGTCACGGTGGCCCCGGCCTCCGCCGCTTGAGCAATCGCTTCATCGACATTGGGGACATCCAGATGCATGTTAAAGGAGGTTGGGCCGTTGGGTGCGCGGGAGACACCGCCGCACTGTTCGGGGAAATCGTCGCAGAGATAGAACTTGAGATTGCCGATTCGCAAATCGGCATGCATCAGCTTTTCCGAGCCGGGTACAGGAACGACGGACGCCGCGGTCGCTCCAAAGGCTTTGCCGTAAAATTCGACGGCGGCTTTGCCCCCTTTGACGACCAGATGCGGAACCAACTCGGTAGCCAGAATCATGATATCCCCCAAGGAAAGAGTGTAAAATAGTGTTCACATGAACATTATTCGGGTAATAATGCCGAATCGCTTTCTGAATTGCAAGCGCGGTTTCCGGGGTAAGTCATTTATCATTTACCTGGGAAGGCAGAATCGGACTTTTTGTTGAAACTGTAATGTCACAAATGGATGGATTCGCTTTATAGAAGGGGGGAGACGCCTACTTTTTTAGTTGAAAGGTCTGCCATGTCCACCTCTCCGCCGGTAATAGCGATGCAAGCGAAATTCTATTTTTGGGCCCGGCTCTTCTGCCGTCTGTTCTTGATGGTTTTTCTATTCGCTTATGCCGCCGCCAAGTTTGTCGGCGCTCAGTTTGTCACGACTGGAACGACTCTGGATATTCCGGCGGGGGAGTTGAGCGGGATCGAATTGACCTGGATCTATTTTGGCTACTCCACGTTGATGAGTAGTTTCGTTCTCGGAGGGCAGGCTACGGCGGCCGTCCTATTAGGTTACGCGCGAACCGCACGTCTGGGGGCGCTCATCTTACTTCCGATTATCAGCAATATCGTGGTTATCAATTTTGCGTTTAACATCGGCACCGATACGAAGATATTTTCCATTATCCTTTTATTGATGGATCTGTTTCTCCTGGCAGGGGATTGGTCTCTTTGGAAGCGAATCTTCTGGGAAGAAATTCCATCCGAACCCGCTCAACCCGCGATACTGGGAAATCCAACGATCAAAAAGTTCAAGGTCTTCCTGGTGCCGTTGTGTGCCGTGATGATCTATGCCTTGATCTGTTATGCTCAGAGCAACAATGCCCCGCGCACTCCTCTGACGGGGGATTGGAAGTTGACCTCGGCCACCGTGAATGGAAAGGATTCCAAGGATGCGTCGTTGGGATCGGGTTGGTGGAAGATCAGCTTTGAAGCTTTCGGTCGCTTCGGTGCGCGTATTCCCGAAGGGTACCTTTCAGGTCGATATAGTGTGGAGCCGTCGACGAATTCCTTGCATTTGAAATATGATCCCACGCGCACCCCTACCCGCTGGGAACAGCCTTCCGATGCTCAACTCCGTCAACTCTATGCGGATCAGCTGGCCGACTATCGCTGGCCGGTTGATGTCACCTGTACCTATCGTTTGGAAAATGATCGATTGATAATTACGGGAAGCCGGGGCGAGGATAAGTTCGAATGGGTGCTGGTGCCGTTCGTCCGATCCAGGCAATAAATCGGCCCAGGATCTTGCCTAAAAAAACTTGGTAAGTTTCGGCGCCTTCGCGGTTTCCGATAGGGCCAAAACTGCTTAATTTCCAACCAATTTTGCAACTTCGAAGTCAATAGCCCACTTCACCCAGTTCCCCTCGCCTAAATTTCGAGTTCCGGTTATACTTCGGAGCGATAATGTTCGAACGGGAAGGATTCCCAATGTTTGAAAGCTCCACAGAACTTCGCGCGCTGCCTCAGACGACTTGGTGGCATCGACTGAATTCCAATTTCCAGGGGGATCTGCTTTATTTCCTCTCGTACCCCCTGCTGCCCGTAATTCTTCTGATTGTACTGGGTCTGGTTTCGGGCTCGCTGGGGGAAGGGGTTGGTACCCGCTATCTGATCTTTCATGCCGATCCGGTCAAAGAACTCATCGTCGGCTTCTTCCTCGGTGTACTGGCCACGGAATGCCTGCTCATCGGTTTTCTGCTGCGACTCAAGCATCGCCAGACGACTTCCTTCCACACGCTGCCCAACTTTTACCTCTACTCCTTTAACATCCTGTTCGGTCTGGCGATCATTGGCGTCGGCCTATTTCTGTTAAACCAGCTGGCGATTCTGATCACCGGTGTGCCGCCCTTCCAGATCGATGCCATCTCCTCGCCCGACCCCGATATTAACCGCCTGCCGCTGATGTTCGGCCTTGGAGTCGGTTACTGTCTTCAGGCGCTCACCATCTCGCTGGCGCCGTTCTTCGGCAAGTTCCTGGCCGATGCTTTTTTGAATATGCTCGGCTACCTATTGAAAGTTCTGCGCAGTCCAGTGGGGAGTGTCTGCTGCGGGGGCTTGTTACTTGCCGCGGCAGGCACGACCTGCCTGACCCTGATGCAAGGACAATACGCCTATCTCGGCTGGATTCTCGCCGGCTTGATCATGGTGCTGTTAGCCTTTCCCGGAACCCGCCAGGAACTCGGGGAAACTCGGGATTTCTCCAAAATCCTGCTCTTTTTCGGCACCCTGGCTTTCGTCGGACTCACGTGGCTGTCGTCCCATTTCAGCTATCGGATGGCCGTGCCGGGCAGTTTCCTTTTGCTGACCCTGTTGACGGCGGCGCTCTATGGAGCTTTTCCAATCGCGTTTCAGGAGCACGTCAGCCGGATCGAGAAACGGATCCTGCGCGAGGTCACCGATGGCAAGGTATTCGAGGATGAGGAATCGGATCGAAACTACCTCTCCTACTACATAGCCGCCGCTTTGGTGGTACCGCTGTTCGGCATTATCTTCGTGGCCTTTTCGCTCACACCGGCCTGGACTTCACCCGTGCCGACCTTCTGTTACTTCATGTACATCGTGGTCTCCGGTTACGGCTTGCTTCGCTTCGTCTCTCGTCGCACGATCCCTATTGCCATGGCCGTATTGGGCATGCTGCTCGCTCTCGGGGGCGTGCCGGCATACAAACAGCGGTTCGACCAGAGCGAATCGCTTGGCTACTTCTATAAATCGGGTCGCATGCTCGATATTGCCGAGAGTCTGGAGGCCGATCACAAGAATCAGCAGATCGTCGATCAGTTGATACGCAGCCATCACCCCGATCGGGCGAGACTCATTCGCGATCTCGATAATCAGCAGCTCATTGTACCGCTTCGCGACATGCGGCCGAACCACCCGATGTTGGGACTGGCCGATTTTCAGGATAGCGATGAGGAAACCCGTTTTCGCCGGTTATTGGCCGTGCAGGATGTTCAGTTCAATCCTCCCAACAGCGGGAAGAAGCGACCTCTGGTCTTGATCTGCATGTCGGGCGGCGGCTTGCGCGCGGCGGCCTGGACCTTTGCCATGCTGCATCAGTTGGAAGTCGAATTCGCGGCCCAGGGGATCGATTTCCCGGCCCATGTCCGCATTATTAGCGGCGCTTCGGGCGGCATGCTGGGAGCCGCCGCTTACGTTTCGTCGTTGCCGCCGCCGAATCAGCGCGCCGAGTGGCGTGAGCGGGATGAAGAATTAATCAACCAGTATCAGCAACTGACGGCCGACTGTTTAACGCCGCTGGTCAACCAGATGGTCTTCGGTGATCTGCCCGCTCTGTTTTCCCCCTGGCCGCAGCACTATGATCGCGGCAAAGCCCTGGAACGAAGCTGGATCGACAACGGCCTGAAATCGCTGAACAAGACTTTCGGCGAGCTGCGACAGGGCGAAATTGAAGGCTGGCGACCCTCGCTGATATTTTCTCCCATGATGATTGAGGACGGCCGCCGGCTTCTGATCTCGAATCTCGACCTTCGCTATGTGGCCAGTAACGATGGCAGTCTGATTCAACCGGACAATCTTTCGGATCCCAATCGTCCGCCCAACGGTTTTGAGAATTATTCGAAGGAAGCGATGGAACTGTTCCGGATGTTTCCCTCGGCCAAGCGCGATTTCACGCTGGCCAGTGCCGTGCGAATGAGTGCGACGTTTCCGTTTTTCACCCCGGCGGTTTCTCTACCGACGCGGCCGCGCCGGAGAGTGGTCGATGCGGGCTATTACGACAATTATGGCGTTTCGATTGCGTCCGCCTGGCTGTTCAGCAACAAAAATAAAGCCTGGCTGGATAACAACGTTTCCAAGATCGTCATCATTCAAATTCGCGCCTGGCCGTCGGAGGAATCTCGAACTCTGAAACGGCTGGAACTGACCGGCTCGTCTCCACTGTCGCGCTCGATCGAAGAGTTGATGTCCGTTCCCGAGGCCATGGACGGGGCGCGGGTTTCCTCGGCCTCCTTCCGCAATGATGGGCAGTTGGAACTGATGTCGGCCATTTACAGCGCCCGACGCGAAACCAAGGAATCGCACCGGGAACTGATGAAAAATGCTCCCGGGCCGATCATGGAAGTGCCCGCCTCGATTCAGTCGGAGTTCACGGTCGTGAATTTCGAGCCGCGCTCCGGAGGGGTACTGTCCTGGTATTTATCCGCCGATGAGATTGCGGAAATCAAGGCGGAAGCACGCAATCCGGACAATCTCGAACGCATCCGCAAGCTGATCGACTGGTGGGGAAAAGAGCCGAAGTGAAATAAAGGGTTGTATCTATCCGCGGAGTGGTGAAAATAAAATTATTATCCTCATCGGAGAAACAGCATGAATCGTCTCAAAGAACTTAGCAAACTCGGACAATCGGTCTGGTTGGATTACATCAAACGCAGCTCAGTTCGCAACGGCGAACTCGCCAACATCATCAAGGAAGATGGACTGGGTGGGGTCACCTCCAATCCGGCCATCTTCGAAAAAGCTTTCAGCGGCAGCACCGATTACGTCGAAGCCCTGGCTGGTCTGGCGAATCGCAAGGATCTCGACACCAAAGGGGCTTTCGAAATCCTTGCGGTCGAAGATATCCAGGGCGCCTGCGATCTGCTCAAGCCGGTCTATGACAAGACGGCCTGTCGCGATGGTTATGTGAGTCTGGAAGTGGCGCCGACTCTGGCCAACGATACCGCCGGGACGCTGGCGGAAGCCCGCCGTCTTTGGAAGATGGTCGGTCGACCGAACCTGATGATCAAAGTCCCGGCCACCAATGAAGGCATCCCGGCTTTCAAGCAACTGATTTCCGAAGGCATCAACATCAACGTCACGTTGTTGTTCGATGTGGCCTACTACGAGAGGGTAGCCCTCGCTTACATCGAAGGATTGGAAGCGCATCATCAAGCGGGCGGCGATCTGAAGAAAATGGCCAGCGTCGCCAGTTTCTTTGTGAGCCGCATCGATTCCTCGGTCGATGCCCTGACGGCCAAGAACCCCGAAGCGGCCAAGTTCTTTGGCAAAGTGGCTATCGCCAATGCGAAAGTAGCTTACCAGAGCTACAAGAAGATTTTCGCGGGCCCGCGCTGGAGCAAGCTGGCGGCGGCCGGTGCCCAAACCCAACGAGTTCTCTGGGCCAGCACGGGAACCAAGAGCCCGAAACTGAAAGACACTCTTTATGTGGAAGAGTTGATCGGCCCCGATACGGTGAATACGATTCCCCCAGCCACTTTCGATGCCTTCCGCGATCATGGCGTCGTAGCCCTGACACTCGAAAAGGATGTGGACGCCGCTTATAAGACCCTACAAGAGCTGGAGACGGCGGGAATTTCCCTAAAGAAAATCACCGATGATCTTCTGGTCGATGGGGTGAAACTGTTCGCCGATGCGTTCGTGAAACTGCTGGCCGCGGTGCAGAAAGCCCGGGGATAGCTCGATTTTGCATCATAGGGCTAAATGGGATTTCTATATGGGGTGGTGAGGTAATTCCATTCCCCTAAACTAATCCCATAGCTTTTTACCCCACCATTTTCAAAGGGTTTGCATGCGGCGCACGATGATGAAGTCCAAAATTCACCGGGCGACCGTGACGGAAGCCAATCTGGAATACGAAGGCAGCCTGACGATCGATTCCACCCTCCTGAAAGCGGCGGATATTCTGCCGTTTGAAAAAATTCACGTCTGGGATGTGACGAACGGAGCGCGACTGGTGACTTACGCCATGGAAGGGGCGGCTGGCTCGGGCGTTTGTTGCGTGAACGGAGCAGGAGCGCACCTGATCAAACCCGGGGATCTGGTGATTATCGCGACCTATACAACGCTCTCCGAAGCGAAGGCCCGCAAACACCTGCCTACCATCGTATTCGTGAACGAAAAGAATCAGATCAAAACGAAATAAATCGGGTGGTCCGACGCATCAAACCACCCGAACTCTTATTAAGCTAATTACTTAGGCATTGCAACGGGAGCCGGAGCGGGAGCAATAACCGTGGGAGGAACGGTCGTCATCGCACCAGCGCAGGGGCTGGAAGCTACACCGTAGACGGGTGCGCCGCAAGGAGCCGGAGCGTAAACTTCGCAGCTGCTCTTCTTCTTGCAGAGACCGCCGGAGAACAGACCACCGCCGAACAGGCCGCACTTCTTAGCGGGCTTGGCGCAGGGATCGCAAACGGGAGCGGGTGCACAGGGAGCAGCCATCATCACCACCGGTGCCGGTGCGCAGGGAGCGGGTGCACAAGCCGGAGCGCAAGGAGCTTCGCAATGGCTCTTCTTGTGTCCCAAGCCGGCGAACAGACCGCCGCCACCACCGAACAGGCCGCACTTCTTGGGAGCGGGTGCACAAGCCGGTGCGTAGCTCGCAACGACTGGAGTAGCACATCCGGTGCTGGGGTGGCAGTCGACTGCGGCAGGAGTGGAACCCATCGTCATCATCAGAATCATGCTGTACATCTTGAGGTCCTCAAAAGGTTTTAGAATTAAATGATCACCGCCATGGTAATCTTTTTAGAAGCGGTAATTTAGATAATTTGTGGCTAAATTGCAAGCTGCACAAAATAAAAAGTTTGGATTATATCGGATAAATGGGCGAACGTGAGAAGATTTGAGGGTAAAACATGACAAAGCTGGTTCTCGGGACGAAAAACAAGAAAAAACTCACGGAACTTAAGGACTTGCTGGCGGATTTGCCTTTCGAGGTCTTGGATTTATCGCCTTGGCCGGACGTTCCGGACGTCGAGGAGACCGGTACAACTTTTGAGGAAAATGCCCGGCTGAAAGCCACCGGCTTTGCCCGCTCGGTCCGGGAATATGTCCTGGCCGAGGACAGCGGACTGGTTGTGCCGGCTCTAAAAGGGGCGCCGGGGGTCTACTCGGCTCGCTACGGTGGTACCCACGGTAACGATGCCGCCAATAATACCAGACTACTGGCGGAGCTGAAGGATATCCCGCCCGAAAAGCGGGAAGCCTACTACGTTTGTACGGCCGCTCTAGCCGATCCTGAAGGTAACGTTCTGGTGGTGACCGAAGGGCGATGCCACGGTCGAATCGTCTCCGATTATCGGGGCGGCGGCGGCTTCGGTTACGATCCGCTCTTTTTGGTTCCGGAATATCACCAGACCTTCGGAGAATTGAGTCTCCGCGTGAAACAGGCGTTGAGTCATCGGGCCAAGGCCGTCTCCCAGCTCCGGCCGGTGTTGAGACGGCTGAGTCAGCAATCGGGGAATTAGCGGACTGCGAAATTCTCCCCAGTCAGGTTGTGGAGAATGGCAGCCAGCGCTACCTATCAGGAAATCGCTTCCGAAGTCACCGCCTTCCGCCACTATATGAAGGCGGAACGAGGCATGTCGGATAACACCATTGAAGCCTACGGCCGGGATCTGGACCGCTTCGCCCTCTGGGCCGCCCAGGGAGTACGGAAGTTCGAGAAGCCGACCCTGACCGAACTCGCCTCCTATCTGCAGTTCCTGAATGAGGAAAAGCTGGCGCCGCCGTCGATTGCCCGGAATCTGATCGCACTGAAAATGTTTTACCGGTTCCTGAAACTGGAAGAACGCGCCGATGCCAGCACGGTGGAACTGTTACACTCCCCCACCTTATGGGAGAGGATTCCCCAGGTGCTGTCTCCCCGGCAGGTGGAACAATTGATCCTCGCGCCGGTCGCCGGGGACCGTTTTTTTCTGCGCGATCGGGCTTTACTCGAAATTCTGTACGCTACGGGCTGCCGGGCCAGTGAAGTGGTGAATCTGAAACTGAACGATGTGCATCTCGATTCCGCGTTTTGCAAGTGCCAGGGGAAGGGAAGTAAGGAGCGTATTGTGCCGCTGGGTCGTTCGGCGATTCAGGCTCTGAAGTGCTATCTGGCGACCGACCGACCAAATCTCGGGCCTAGCAATCAGAACGATCCGGTAT
This sequence comes from Telmatocola sphagniphila, assembly GCF_018398935.1. GTDB lineage: Bacteria > Planctomycetota > Planctomycetia > Gemmatales > Gemmataceae > Telmatocola > Telmatocola sphagniphila. Next base: position 5,969,909 of record NZ_CP074694.1, read on the forward strand.
TCATTAGCCGCGGCGGCAAGAAGCTTTCCCGTGAGATGTTGTGGGTGATCGTCAAAAAGTATGTGGTTCGGGCGGGCCTGCATCCGGATACCAGCCCGCACACGCTTCGCCATAGTTTCGCCACGCACCTGTTATCGGGAGGGGCGGACCTGCGCACGGTGCAGGAACTGCTCGGTCACGCCAGCATCAATACCACGCAGTTGTACACTCACGTCGATCATGAACGGCTCCGGAAGATCCACCAGCAGTTTCATCGCCGGGCAGCGCGTCCCGGGAAGGACGCCGGCAAATAAATCATTTGACTGAATTTTCTTCCCTATCGCTATTGCAGCCAATATACTGACAAGTACCTGAATGTTAAAATTTGTCCAAATAGAGGGTTCGGTCATGGTGCGTACGGGCGTACTGGGCCTTTGTCTACTGGCTCTAAGCAATGCGGGGTTAGGGGCGGCCGATGCCAAGCCGAGCGAAGAACTCGATAAAAAAGCGCGCGAGCTGGTTCGCAAGTTAGGCGATCCGGCCTTTCGCAAGCGCGAAGCCGCGGCCAAGGAACTGCTCGCCATGGGCAGTAATAGCCTGCCCGCTTTAGAGGCTTCGCTTCACGATCCCGATGCGGAAATTCGCGAACGCTGCCAGCAGCTTCTGCCATTGGCCTACGAGGCCGACATGCGCTGGAAGATCATTCAGTTCGGCGAAGATAAGCTCGGCCAGAAGAACATCTCGCTCCCGGGCTGGAAGAAGTTCTCGCAGATGGCCGGTACCGACGAGAAGGCTCGCAAGTTCTTTACGGATATGATTACGAGCAACGTGGGTCTGCTTCAGCATGTGGAAAGCGATCCCAAGAAGGCCGCGCAGATGTACATGTCGCGCTGTTCCGATTTCGGGAATCAGCAGGCCAACATGGTTTTCGTGAACATCAATGGCATCGTACAGCGCCAGTATCAGCAACCCCCTCAACCTAAACTGCATGAATTTGCCGCACTTCTATTAGTGAATTCGGAGCCTAAGGTCGAAGACGCCGTGAACAATGGTGGAGGCAACAACTATTACTCTAATGTGGGTTATCTGCTCTATCAGCCGTACATTCGTACTTTCCTGAACGATGAAAAAGACGGGGCGATTTTCAAGAAGGTCTTCATGGGCTGGCTGGATGCCCAGATCGAACCCTACCTGACGCCGAGCAAATCTCCCAATCGAATGATGTCCAACAATTTGACTTATGCCATGCAAGCGATTCAGAATAATGATTTGAAGGAAGCCGTCGGCTTCGTGGAGAAAGTGGTGGGGCTGAAGGAATTGCAAGGCTACTGGCGTGGTCAGGCGATCTGTACTCTGGCGAAGTTCAGCGAACCCAAGCATATTAAATTGCTGGAGCCCTTGCTGAAGGATGAAACGGTAATCACCACGATCAATTTCGGCGGTGTGAATAACAAACCGATTACGGTTCAGGTTCGCGATGTGGCCCTGGGCATTACCATTCATCTGAAGGGTGAGAAGCCGGCCAGCTTCGATTTCGACGGCATGAAAGAAGGTCGGTACGGCAACATGGGGAATAATGTTTTTTATCCTTATGCGTTCGGCTTCGAAGATGACACGAATCGTAAATCGACGTTTAAGAAGTGGGACGAGTTCGTGGCCAAGAAAGCCAAAGAGGGCGAGAAGAAGAGCGAGCAGAAGAAGTAAGCTTGAGTAGGGGACTGGCGAAAGATGCCTGTCCCCGGATGAGTAAAGCGAGCAGGCCGAATTTTGGGAAGGGCATAGGTGAGCCCATTTCAGGATTCTGCCTGTTGTATTTTCGGGGGGGTATCTGTGGAAACTGCAGAGAACACATGGAGAAAACTCAGAGGACTGTCCCCTGAGTAGCGGTTAGGGAAGAAGAGTTTTTACCACCGAGTACACCGAGAGCACTGAGGGATATTGGGGGGGAAGTTCGTTTTTTGGTGCTCTGCGTGCCAAGGTGGGTCGAGTCACTTCTGAGATTTTTGAAGAAGCCCAAGCAGGAAGCGATTGATCTTTCGGTGATGGCCCTATCAGCTTGGTTTGACAAATCTTATGTTTTTTGTTACTAACTCTAGGCAGTAGATCCCCAAGAGGTTTCGTCCATGCTGCGTGCAAGTTTATTAGTCGTTTGCTTCACGATGGTGCCTTTCGCCAGCTTGGAGTGCGATGAACCCAAACCCAACGGCGAGCGGGATAAGAAGGCGCGGGAACTGGTACGCCAGTTGGGCGATCCGGTATTTCGCAAGCGAGATGCCGCGGCGCAAGAGTTGGTGGCGATGGGAACCGAGAGTCTGCCCGCCTTACAAGCAGCTGTTAATGACCAGGATGCAGAGATTCGAGAAAGAAGTAGACAGCTGTTACCTCTAGTCCTGGAGGCAGATTTAAAGACGAAGTTGATTCAATTTCGGAAAGATAAGACCGGCGAGAAGAATATCGGCCTACCTTGTTGGAAGAGATTCTCGCGGGCCGTTGGCTCCGACAAAAAATCACGTGATTTTTTTGCGGAGATGGTCTCGAACAACATGGAGTTATTTCAGTACGTCGAAACTGATGCACGGAGAGCGATGGAGATTTGTGACCAACTTGGCCCTCACTATGTGAATGGGGTCGAAGTTCCCCACCAGCGTAAGCCTAACTTATTTGATACAGTTGCCTTCCTATTGGTAAGTTCAGAACCCAATTTTAAGAAAATTATAAATTTAAAATGTGCGGATACATTCAGTCCAGTGGCCCGTCTTCTTGCTGAACGTGAAGTTCAGTTCTTCTTCGATGATCAACAAAATGGCTCAATCTTGAAAAAAGTATTTTTGCTTTGGCTGGACGTGGTAATCGAACCTTTCTTAGCACCTCGAGATACTCCGGCACCTTCGTATATATATGATTTGGAAATTGCCATGTATACAATTGAACGGAATGAAATAGATGAAGCTGTGGAATTTGTTGAGAAAGTAGTCTCTATAAAAGATCCAAGACATAAATTTGAGCGTGCGCAGGCTATCTGTTTTCTGAGCAGATTTCAGAATCCCAAGCATCTAAAATTGCTGGAAACATTAAGAGATGACGATTCTGTACTAAAAAGTTTCAATATTTGGGGGCCAGGTTACTTTCCAGTAAGCGCAGAAGTACGAGATGTGGCACTTGGGACAATCATAACCCTAAGCGGAGAGAGTCCAGAACAATTTGGTTTCGATGGAATAAATCATCCCTATTTTAAGCAGCGAATCGGGAAGTACTACAACCCAATTCACTTTGGTTTCGAAACCGACGAACATCGTAAAGCCGCCTTCAAGAAGTGGGACGAGTTCGTGGCCAAAAAAGCCAAAGAAGGCGAGAAGAAGTAAAACTCGGGGGACTGGCTCCGAGGTTCCAGTCTCCTGAGAATACCTATGCTACCGGCCGCCCGAGAGCACCAGTTCATTCCCCTCGGAATCCCGCATCACCACAAAAGTTCCCCACGGCTCGGCCTTGGGCGGCTCCCGGAATTCCACCCCGACGGCCAGCAACTCCTCGTAAGTCTTCTGCACATCGTCGCACTCGACCGATATCCCCGTGAACTTGCCAATGCGTTCCTCCTGGCCCGGCGGAGTGAACAGCGCAAAACCGGTGTCCCCGCGCGGCGGACGCACCTCGATCCAGCGCTGCGAAGGACCCATCGGCTGATCGGTAATCAGCGTAAAGCCCAGCTTGTCCACGTAAAACGCCAGAGCCCGGTCCTGATCGCGCACCGGAATCGAAGCGAACTTGATTTTTCGAATCATTGACGGATTCCCATTTTCTCGTGAGTTAAGCCGAATCGAATTTTCTCCAAATATAGCCAGCGAACACGGCTATCAACAGATGAGAAATGGCAATTTTTCGAAGTTGCTGTTGCTCGTCACTATATTGTCGGGTACTATAGTCGCCAATGGTACAGCTGGAAGCTTATATCCTGGATTCTCTTTTACCCGATCTGGTCGGGCACGACCGGCGCAGTTCTTCCTTCATCGTCTACCTCTATCTCTACCGGCTGGCTTCCCAGCAACCGAACTGGGCGGTCAAAAAATCGCACCAGGCAATTGCTTTAGCAACCGGATTGTCTCGCAGTTCGGTTCAAAGTTCTCTGACGCATTTGCAGTCGCGACAATTAATCCATACGACTCGGGCAAATCCGACGGCCGTGCCGCAACATCGGGTCAATCGGCCCTGGCTGCGATTAACGAGCCGAAAAAATTGAAGAACGAGTTAGCTTTCCGCATCCAGTACGAGGCGTACTTTTTTGGCGAGAGTCGACTGCGTCAACGGCTTCTGGATGAAGGCGTCCTTGGAGGTTTCAATTCCCTGGCGGACCACGGCATCATCCATGTAGCCGCTCATGTAGAGTACGCGCACGTTCGGCCGTAGCTTGCGAACCGCATCGGCCAGCATTCGACCACCCAGTTCCGGCATCACCACATCGGTCAGAAGTAAATCGATTGTCCCCGGATAACTCTCGGCCATTTCAATAGCTGTTCGACCGGAATCGGCCTGGAGAATTTTGTAGCCGAGCATCGAGAGTGCCGTCGTGGTCAGCCGTCGCACGGCTTCCTCGTCTTCGGCGAGCAGGATGGTTTCCTGGCCGCGCGGTACCCCGTGGTTATCGACGGAATTTTCCTGGGAGTCCGTTTTTGAGATTCTCGGGAAAAGGATTTTGAATTGAGTGCCAAAACCGACTTTGCTTTCGACCTCAATCGCTCCCCCGGCCTGATGGATGATGCCGTAGACCATGGCGAGTCCCAGCCCGGTTCCTTTCCCCAGCCCCTTGGTAGTGAAAAAGGGCTCGAAAATTCGCTTTTTCACTTCATCGCTCATGCCGACGCCGGTGTCGGAAACCGAGAGTTGAACGTAGGATCCCGGCGGGCATTCCATGGCCAGGTTGAAAGCACTGTCTTCGATTTCCAGATGAGCCGTCTCGATTGTCAGGCGGCCCCCCTCCGGCATGGCATCGCGAGCATTCACGGCCAGGTTCATCAAAACCTGTTCCAACTGCCCGGGATCGATTTTGACCAGCGAAGTCTTGGAGTCGAGATGGCTTTCCAGTCGGATATCTTCGCCGATGAGTCTTCGCAGCAGGCGGCTGACGGAATCGACGACTTGATTCAGATCCAGGATCTTGGGCTCTATTATGGCCTTACGGCTGAAAGCCAGGAGCTGGGCCGTCAGTCCCGCGGCACGTTCCCCGGCATCGCGAATGGCGGCAAGCGGTTCGCGACCCATGGAGGAACCGGGGTATTCCTCTAGCAGTATTTCGCTGAAGCCGTTGATGACAGTTAGCAGATTATTGAAATCGTGGGCGATGCCGCCCGCCAGTCGGCCGACGGCTTCCATTTTCTGCGCCTGCTGAAACTGCTCTTCGAGCCGTTTGCGCGAGGAGATATCGCGAATGACGCAGGTGAAATGCAATTCTCCATCCAGTTGAAAATGCGTCAGGGTGATTTCGACCGGGAACTGCAGGCCATCTTTGCGGTGGGCCTGTAATTCCCGATTGACGCCGAGCGATTTTTCCGTTCGGGGGGGCCGGCCGTCGAGGGTGAAGATTTCGGCTTCAAGGGCTTCGGGAATGAATTCGCGGAGATGTTTGCCGATGACTTCCTGCTGACCATAACCGAAAAGCCGCGTGAATGAGGCATTGACGGTATGGATGGTCCCCCAGGCATCGATGGTGATAATCGCATCGCTCACGCTCATTTGCACGGAATGGAGCAGATCGAGCGTCCGCTCCCGTTCCGAGAGATCGGTGAGAGCGACTACGTAGGAATCGTTCACTGGATCGGGCAGGGGGGACCCGACGGAATGAACGAGGACCGACCGGCCATCCCGGCGAACGATGCGGATCTCGATGCCATTCAAAGATTCCCCGGTGTTTCGCATCAGGGAAATTCGATGGGAGATCAAATCTCTGTGTTCGGTATGAACGATGCTCAGCGGATCCACACCCAGGAGTTGATCTTCATTTTGGGCGCCCATGAGTTTCACGAACGCGGGATTGCAGAAATTGATTTTCCCGTTGGAATGAGTGAATAGGGCATCGGGCAGCACATCGACCAGCCGACGGTATTTCTCTTCGCTGTCCCGGATGAGCCTTTCGCTGCGCTTGCGGTCGGTGATGTTCACTGTGACGTTGGCATACCAACCCGGTCTTCCGGTGGCGTCCCGAATCAGAAAAATGGAACGGAAGACATCGATACTGGCTCCCGTGTGCAGATTTTTCATCTGCATTTCCCCTTCCCAGAGGCCATTTTCCAAGGCGGTCGGGATAACCGTTTGCCTCATGAACTCCCGCCAGGGCGGGTCGAGATAATCCGAGAAATGGAGGTTGGAGATATCGTCGTGTTCGCCGAGCCCCACCATGCGGCGACCCCCGGCATTGATGAAAGTGATTTTCCCATTCAGATCGGCAATGGAAATAAACTCCTTGCTATGCTGAATGAGCGAGATCAACTTCTGCTGTTCGACTTCGGCCTGCTTGCGTTCGGTAATATCTGTGACGACACCGTGCCAGAGAGTACTGCCGTCTTCCTGCAGCGTCGGCATCGATCGCGATTCGACCCAGATTTCCCCGCGTTTGGGATTGTTAGCGCGGAACTGTCCGAACCAGGGCGTTAAAGTTCGCGAAGATTTGGTGAGGCTTTCCGGTATCCACTCCAGATCGTTCGGGTGAAAAATCGCAAAGAACGGATCGGCATTATCTTTGACCTGATCGTGGCTGAGGCCGAAGATATTTTCAAACCCGGGACTGACATAAGGGAGAGAGGCTTTACCTTCCTGGGAGATGCGGAACGAGACCAGTGCGCCGGGGACGCTCCTGGCAATTTTCAGGAATCGATCTCGCTCTTCGCGAAGTTCATTGAGGGCCTGTTTGAGATCTTCGATGTCGGTGCAGGTGCCGTACCAGCCTTCTATCTGTCCGTAATTGTCGTGGATCGGTACCTGTCGCGCGATGTGCCAGCGATACAGCTTATCTTTGCGGAGAAGGCGAAACTCGAGATCCTGGGGTGTGACGGAGTGGATGGTCTGTTGCCAGAGTTCCAGAGTTCGCGAACGATCATCGGGATGCACCAGATTCGTCCAGGCCCAGCCCAGCAGTTCGCTGCTCTTTAACCCAAAGTACTCTTCCGCCCGTTTGTTGAAGCTGTTGACGGCACCATCCGACCGAGCTTCCCAGACAATTTGAGGTATGGCATCGGCCAGTTCGCGGAAGCGCTTCTCGCTTTTGCGTAAAGCGTCCTCGGCCAGTTTGCGTTCCGTTATATCCTGATCGACGCCTTCGATGCGGATGAGTTTGCCATCCTTATCTCGGATGGCTCGCGCATGGTACTGAACCCAGAGTTGGTTGCCGTCGGGATGCACCAGCCGGACATCTTCGACGATTTCGTCGAGACCTTCGTGAAGCTTTTGCAGGGATTGTCGCATTCTCGTCCGGTCTTCCGGATGCACTGAATCGAGAAGCGTTTCCATCGTGCATTTCGACAGATCATCCAGACCGTACAGCTCGAACATGACATCGGAAAATTCGGTGATCTCGTCTTTCAGCGGATCGTAGTGCCAGGAGCCGATGCGGGCCATCTCCTGGGCTTCCGACAACCGGGCTTCGCTTTGAATCAGCGCGGCCTCGGTTTTTTTGCGCTGCGTGATGTCCTCGACGACGGTGATGAAGTAAAGCGGTTCTCCTTCCTCCGATCGCCGGAGAGAAACAGTCGTGTTGACCCAGGTGCACGAGCCGTTTTTGCGAACGTACCTTTTTTCGAGTTGATAATTGGCAATCTCCCCCGCGAGCAGCTGTCGGCCGCGAGACAGATCCACGGGAAGATCTTCCGGGTGGGTAATCTCCTGAAAGTTCTTCTGCAGCAGCTCCTCACGGGAATAATCGGTGATTTCGCAGAAACGCTGATTCACCCGCAGCCATCGACCTTCGGGAGAGACATGGGTGATGCCCACGGCGGCCTGTTCGAATGTTACCCGGAATTGCTCGGCGGTTTCGCGAAGAGCGATTTCCACTGCTTTCCGCCGATTGATATCTTCAATCACGGATATCATGTAGAGCGGTTCGCCCGATTCGGAACGCTGCAAGGAGCCCGTCCGGTTCACCCAGATGTGGGTGCCGTCCTTACGGATATAGCGTTTTTCAATTTGCGCCGATTTGACTTTTCCTTCCCGGATCGCGCAAACCTGCTTCATATCCTCTTCGAGATCGTCCGGGTGAGTGATGTCCCGAAAATTAAATTGCATCATTTCTTCGCGGGAATAACCGGTGATTTCCAAAAGCCGGTCGTTCACTTTGATCCAGTTCCCCGACAGCGAGACGTGCGCCAAGCCCACAGCGGCCTGCTCGAAAGTGCTGCGAAAAAGGAGCTCCGCCTGACGAAGTGCGGCCGAAGCCCGTTCCGCCTCTTTTTTGAGGGCGTGCGTGGCCAGGGCGTGCTTGACGGAAGGAACCAGCCGGCCCAGACGGTCTTTCAGCAGATAGTCGAAAGCCCCTTTTTTGATGATCGAGACGGCGGCTTCTTCCCCGATGGAGCCGGATACCAGAATGAATGGAATGTCCCGATTCACTTCCTGAAGAACTTCGAGAGCCCGATAACTGTCGAATTGAGGCAGATTCCAGTCGCACAGAACCACGTCCGGACCTTTGGCCAATTCGTCGCGAAACTCCACTTCGGTCTGCACCACCGAGCTTTCAAAATTCAATCCGCCGCGGCGCAGTTCGTAATTGATCAGCTTGGCGTCCTGCGCGTTATCTTCCACCAATAAAATTTTGAGTGGGGATTCAAGCATCCGAAATAATCTCCGCAGGGGGCATTTTGTTGACGATTAACCAGTAGAGTCCCAGTTGCCGTACCACCTCTGTGAACTGATCGAAATCGACCGGTTTTTGAATGTAGCTATTCACACCGAGTTTGTAACTTTCGATTAAATCTTTGTCTTCTTTCGAAGAAGTCATCACCACCACGGGAATTATCTGAGTTCGGGGATCGGCTTTAATCTGTCGTAAAATTTCATGTCCGTCGACCAGAGGGAGTTTCAAATCGAGCAGGATGACCTTGGGTAAGTGAGTGGCTTCGCGCTGAGCGAAAATCCCTTTGCAGAAGATATAATCCAGCGCCTCCGCACCATCGCGAAGTACTTGAACGTTATTCGCCAAGTTAGATTTTTGAAAGGCGTACAGCGCAAGTTTCACATCATTGGGATTGTCTTCGATCAGCAGGATTTCAATCGGCTGTGACATGAGAGCGGGCCCCTTCTAATGGGAGAGAGAAATAGAAAGTCGCACCATCATTAATAGTCGCCTCGGCCCAAACCCTGCCACTATGGCGGTTTATGATGCGCTGTACTATGGCTAGACCTACACCCGTGCCTTCGTAGTCCTCCTGACGATGCAATCGCTGAAATACGCCAAAAAGTTTGTGAGCGTATCTCATGTCAAAACCTACACCATTATCTTTAATAAAGTAGACATTTTCCATTTCATTCTCAATCTCCCCCACTGTAATTTCCGGCGAGGCTTTTTTGCCGGTGAATTTCAGGGCATTAGCAAGCAAATTCAACAAGACTTGTTTAAGCAGCGAGCGATCCGCATAAAACTCGGTTAAGGGTTCAATTTTGAAATTAATCTGTTGATCCGGCCTATTTTTAATTAATTCCTCAAAGCACTCGCGAACAAATTCGTGCGCCGGCAGCAATTGCTTTCTGATCGAATGGCGGTTCAAGCGGGAGAAGGCGAGCAGGTCGTCGATCAAGCGGCCCATCTGTTGAGTATTGGCTCGGATGTCCTGGATGAATTCGCGAGCGGGATCCGGCAGTTGAGCCAAATAGTCTTCCTGAAGAATCCGGGAGTAGCCATCGATGGCTCGGAGCGGAGCGCGAAGATCGTGGGAGACAGAGTAGGAGAAGGATTCCAATTCTTTATTGGTCGCTTCAACTTCGGCCGCTTTTCGGACGAGATTCGCATTCAGCCTTCGAATATCCTCCTCCTTTTGCTTCATCTCCGTGATGTCCCAATTGGTCCCGATCATTCGTTCCGCCCGCCCGGAGCTCTCTCTGTAAATCTTGCCGTGCGCGCGGATGTGATGCACCGAGTGGTCGGGCCAGAGAACGCGAAATTCGGTATTAAAATCTTTCTCGCCGCGGATGGCTTCCTGAATCTCCCGATTTCCGCGGTCCCTATCCTGGGGATGGACGCCGTTCAACCAGGCGCGATAGGCTCCCTGGAACTGCTCCTTGGCGATTCCGTAGAGGGCATACATGGACTCATCCCAATCCAATCGGTCCTCGAGCAGGTTCCAGTCCCAGATACCCACTTTTCCTGCATGGGTCGCCAGGAGTAACCGTTCGGAGATGCGTTGAACTTCCGCTTCCGCTCGACGAACGACCGTGACATCCTGAGCGGTGCCGCGCAGCCGGATAATCTTTCCGGTCGCATCTCTTTGGGCTTCGCCTTTGGCAACCAGAACCCCTGGGGAACCGTCGGGTCGGAGGAATTCCAGATCGAGTTCGTAACCCACCCCCTCAGTAAAAGCCGTGTTTACCGCCTCCGTGATTCTCTTCCAGCTGGCGGGGGAGAAGTATTTTTCCTGCTCCTCGAAGGAGGGGGGGGCTTTCTGAGAGTCCAAACCGAAGATCCGGTAGAGTTCCGGAGTCCACTGGATCAGATTCTCCGACTGTAACCAACTCCAACTACCCAGGTGGGCCAGCCGCTGAGCTTCATCCAGTTCCTGGGTTCGTTCCCTAACTCGTAGCTCGAGATTGGCGTTGAGTTCGCGAATCTCTGCTTCCGCCATTTTTCGCTCGTGGATATCGGTGATGGAGCCTGCCATATAGGCCGGACCTTCACCCGGTTGGCGATCCGACTTGCCGCGGGAACGGAACCAGCGGTATTCGCCCGAGCGGTGCCGCAGCCGAATTTCGATGTCGTACTCGGCTCCAGTCTCCTGATGGGCCCGGACGGCCGCAAACATTTTTTCGACATCGTCGGGATGCAACCGTTCCAGAAAAGTATCGAAATGATGGGGTAGTTCTTCGCCGGCATGGCCCAGCAACTCGCACCAGCGCGGCGACATATAAACGTTTGGCGTACCCAACTCCCAGTCCCAGATGCCATCGTTTACCCCTCGGATGACGCGCGCATGACGGGCCTCGCTGGCCCGCAGTGAGTCTTCGGCCCGTTTACGGTCGTCGATATCCAGGACGAAGGCGGCCAGGCCGTCCCCCGTGGGAAACAGTCGAATGTCCACCCATCGTTCGGCAATAGGTGAAAAGGTGATGAAGTTTACGTTAATCTGTTCGGTCATCGCTTTGCGATAGGCTTGCTCCATCCAGGTGCCCACAAGCTTCGCAAAAACTTCCCAGAATCTATTTCCCAGCATCTGTTCGCGATTAAATTTAAAAAGGTTTTCGCACGCATCATTGACGAAAGTGAAGCGATATTCTCGATCGAGGGTGAAGCAGGCCTCGGACATGCCTTTGACAAGTTCCGCCAGTCGGCGATCCGAAGAATTTAATTGTAATTCCCAGTCTTGCAACTGAGCTTCAAAGCGCTTGCGATCGGTGAGATCGCGGAAAAACGCCACAAATCGCCCCCCCGATTCGGGCCAGTAGCGAACCGTAACCTCGACGGGCCAGATTTTTCCCTCTTTAGTTCGATGAAAGGTGTTGAAGCGATCGTACCCCTGTTTTCGAATGTTCTCAATATGCTGAGCCATCTCGTCGGAGTTCTCTTTAGCTTCGAGCTGACTGGGGGGCATCGCCAGGAGTTCTTCCCGGCTATAACCGGAAAGGCGAACATAGGCATCGTTGACATCTAAAAAGCGACTCTGGTTGTCGATCAGCCAGAAGCCGTCTGGTGAAGTCTCGACTAAAGATCGATAGAAGGATTTAAACTCGAATGGAGTCTCCGAGCTTTTAGGAATTGATGGCGAAAGTTCTGAGTCGTCGCCCACTTTGGCCGCTTCGCGAGTTCGGAACTGCAGGGAAATGACGTCGGAAGTTAATTGGCGGAGGCTCACGAAGATCTGCTTCGTGGTATTCGTGCGGCGCTGATAGGAGAATTCGGCTTCCTGGCGGTCTTTCGAATTGCGGAATTCTTCGAAGATGGCCGTCATTCCTGGCAACTGCGTAGGGAGCGGTTGTCCGACGGCCTGACTTTCGGAAATGCCAAAGAGTTGCTGGGCCGCGCGGTTCCAACTCAAGATCGAGCCGGAATCGGAAACCAAAACCACACCCAGATCGGTGAGGGAAGCGACCAGTTGGCTGAATAAATCCGGAGAAACAGAGTCCCTAATTGAGGTGGACTTCGGCATAAATCGCAGGCTCGCGAATAGAGTTTTTGCGATCCAGGGAGAGATTGCTTATAGTTTATATAGTTCAAATAATCGAATTCGTCGAAATCCTTTTACGGCAATAATTTACGGAAACAAACCAGTCCAAATTCAGTGCTATTTATTAATGGATGATTTACCAGAGTTTATGCAACGAGTGGCCGAAAATATCAAATTAATATTTTGCTTAAAAAACCGAGAGCTAATTCGGCACTATACTTGCAATTCAGGGTCGAAAGCAGCCCTGCGATCCTGTTCGCCAAACGGCCCCCGAACCTTCGCATGGGATATCGAGCATAATGCGACCTCCGCGAGTCCTCTTGTTTCTGCTCCTGTTAATAATTGCGATTTTGCTCCTGGGAGTAGGACAATCCCTGCTTCCTCTCAAGCAACCGGACTTTCTCGCGTTGCTTCTTTCGATGCTGGGGGGCGCGGTTCTCACCTCGGCTTTTTTCATTTTCTTTCGAACTGGCAACTCACTTAGCGCTTCCGGAGTAACGGTGACCGATCTGCGAGCCGAGATTGGTCTGGAATTGAACCGAAATGCCTCGCTTCCGGAGATTCTCAAATCCTGTTCCGAAGCGATTTTGAAACATTGCTCGGCCTCATTCGTGCGCATCTGGACTTTGAATGAAGCGGAGCAGATGCTGGAATTGCAGAGCAGCGTCGGCCGCTACACTCATCTCGACGGGATGCATGCCCGAATTCCGGTGGGGAACTTTAAAATCGGTGAGATCGCCCGAGATCGGCAGTCTTTACTTACCAACGAGCTGGCAAATAGCGAAAAAATCAGCGATCCGGAATGGGCTCGCCGCGAGGGCATGGTCGCATTTGCCGGTCATCCCTTGATCTATGGCGATTCGCTGGTGGGCGTGCTGGGACTGTTCGCTCAACGCGCACTTTCACCTTCGATTCTCAATGAATTAAAGGTGGCCGCCGATGCCCTGGCGCTGGGGATTTCCCGAAAGCGGGCCGAGAACCTCTTAAAGCAGGGAGAAGCTCGCATCCGGGCGATTATCGATGCCGCTCTGGATTGCATCATTACAGTCGACAAAAAGGGAAGAGTGATCGAATTCAACCCGGCCGCGGAAAAGACCTTCGGCTACAGTCGGGAAGAAATTCTGGGGAAGGATTTCAGCGAAATCATCATTCCCACGTCGCATCGCCAACAGCATCAGGCGGGTATGAATCGCTTCCTGCTGACGGGAACATCGCACATCCTTCGTCAGCGTCTCTACGATGTTCTGCCGGCTATTCGTAAAAACGGAGAAAGCTTCCCCACGGAATTGACTGTGGTGCCGCTCGAACTGGAGGGAGAGCCGATTTTCATTGGCTTTCTGCGCGACATCACCGATCAAAAAATTGCCGCCTCAAAGCAGGCCGCCGCGGAAGCCGATCTGCAGAATGCCATCATTCAAGCGGAAAATGCCAACCAGACCAAGAACCTCTTCCTGGCCAATATGAGCCACGAATTTCGGACACCTATGGGGGCCATCGTCGGCTATGCGGAGATGCTGCTGTCGCCCAAATTGAATGCCACGGAACGGGTTCAGATTATTCGCGGCATAAGTCGAAACGGCCGGCACATGCTGTCGCTGATCAACGACATTCTGGATTTGACCAAGATCGAAGCGGGCAAGATGCGGCTGGAACTGATTCCGTGCCGGCTCTGGCGGATTATCGGCGAAGCTGTGTCAGTTGCGGAAGTGCAGGCGGAAGAGAAGAAGATTACACTCAACGTCTCGCAGACCGGCCAATTACCCCGGTCCATGACCTCCGACCCGACCCGGTTGCGGCAGATTCTGGATAATCTGCTCTCCAATGCGGTGAAGTTCACTCCGCAACGCGGTTCCATCAATCTCCGCATCGGTCTGGCCAGCGCTTCCGAAGACCGGACCCATCTGTGCATCGAAGTCGAGGATCAAGGTGTCGGTATGTCGAAAGAGGTGATCGATCGCCTTTTCGAACCCTTCGTACAAGCCGATGCCTCGACCACGCGTCGCTTCGGGGGTACCGGGCTGGGTCTGAGCATCTGCCAGCGTCTGGTGGTGGCGTTGCGCGGCCGGATTGAAGTCACCAGTCAGCCGAGCAAAGGATCGAAATTCACTGTCTTTCTGCCGGTCGATAAAGCCGATCTCGACGATCTGGTCGACGAGGAAACTGCGGCACGCGACACCCACCCGGCCGCGCTGCGGGCGACTGCCAAAGGAACCTCGCAGTTTCGGAGTCGTTTGCGGGTGCTGGTCGCCGAGGACAACCCCGATAATCAGAACATTATCCGGTTCTTTCTGCAGCAGGCGGGTCTGAGCGTCGAACTCGCCGAGAATGGCGAAAAAGCTGTGAATGCCGCGTTCAATGGTCAGTTTGATTTCGTGCTGATGGATATGCAGATGCCGCATATGGATGGCTATGCCGCCGCCAGCCTGCTACGACAGAAAGGCTACAAAAAGCCGATTATCGCGCTGACGGCCCATGCCATGGCGGGCGATGAGGAAAAATGCAAAGCGGCCGGCTGCGATGGCTATCTCACCAAACCTCTCGACATCGAAAGGCTAGTCAAGCTCCTAGGACGATTGTCACGTAAGGAAGGGCAGAATAACGATGCGTTACCCAGCCCGTCGCGAATTGTAGTCCCGTCTCCCGAGCAAGTGAGCGAATCGGCTAAACTGGATTTGAAATCTCTCCGCGATACCTACATTGCCTCGCTGATGTTCAAGATCAAGGAATTTAAGAAGGGGTTGGAAGAAGAGGATCGCAAGCTGATCGGCGATGCGGCTCACCGCCTTCGCGGCTCGGCCGCTATGTACGACTTGCAGGACGTTTCTGAAACCGCCGGGTTAATCGAAGACGCCAATCGCGAAGGAAGGGAATTCGATCTGCTCGGAGATCTGATTGCGGAGCTGGAGACGGTGTGCCAGCAGGCTTTGCGGGCGCCAGCACAATAAGGCGTTTCTGCGATTGCAGATTCTTGTTGAGATTGCGAAGTACACCGCTCCAGCCCTTGGGGAATTGGCCCGCCTCGGCGAGGATACAGATGCCGTCGGTATACTGATCGAGCAGTTCCAGGAAGGCGGGCTGGGTGGTATCCGGTCCGAGGATCAGTACCAGCGAGTAATTTTTTCGCGCCTTTTCGAACCAACTTTGGGCTTCCGGTGTCGCCAATCCGTCCGCGTGGATATCGGCCGGCATCTGAACGACGCTGAATTCCGTTTCCGAGGCCCAATCCTCCTTCTGTATTTCAATCGAAGGACGGCAATCCAAAAGCAGAATATTCTCTTTGCGGGCTGTCAGGACCGTAGCGAGATTTCGTACCAGATCTCGGGTAACTTGCAGGCCCGGATGGCTGGTCCAAAGCAGGCTGACGCCGTACTCGGGCAGCCAACGACGTACCGAGGTCGCCAGCCGTCGAGTGCTATCCAGGCCCAAAGTATCAAGTTGAGTGAGTTGATCGATCCCGGAACTCAAAGTCAGAAACTGACCTTCCCGGTAGAGGAGGAGTATCTGTTCACCCAGGATTGAGCCCATGCCGATCATCATTGTGACGCCGAAGCCGATGATCAGCCAGATTTTCTTGCTGGAGGCAACGGGGTAGGGGCTACTGATGGCGGGCAGAATAACAGTGAACTCACAGGATTTCTGCTCGCGCAGCCGTTGGAAGAGGGCGACCTGCTCGGCCAGGCGATTCCGCTCGGTATCCAGCGACTCCATATCTTTCTGCAGGCTGTACGATTTGATCGAGAGGGCGCGCAGTTCCTCCTGCCTACGGTTCATCGCGGCCAGGCCTTTATCGACTTCGAACATTTCCTTCTGCAGGCCGATCAGTTGGAGATCGAATTCCAGCTTGCGGAAAAGCGTCTGCTGAATGATCGGCGAACCGGCACTCTTGGATTTGCCTTTGGGAACGACAATCGCATCGATGTTGGTCAGTTCCTCTTTCCACTTCTTGACGTTTTCCGTGTCGGTGAGCTTGGACGTGAGAATTTCCACGTTTTTGGCGGCTTCATCGAGTTCGACGCGAGAAACCGCGCCGGTGGCCCGCAGTTTGGCCAGCTGTTCGTATTCCCGACGTTTGACGGTCAATTCCGCGAGAAATTCCTGCCGTTTCTTCTCTTCTTCGATCAATTCGCGCAGCCGATCCTGCCGACGGCGATTGTCAGTAAGCGATTCCTGGGCCGCTTCGAATTTCTTGTCGCTTTCCTCTTCCTCTTCGGAACGCTTTTTAAAATCCTCGATCTCGCGGACCAATCGTTCCTTCTGAGCGATGACCGTTTGCTCGGTCCGACTGGCGTGAGTTTTCGCTTCCCGCAAAGTGGCCATTTCGCGCTGGATCAGTTCCATTTCCGACTTGGAATCTCCCAGGTTATTGCTTTTCAAAAACGCGTCGAAGGCTTCGCTCGCCTTACGGTACTTGTCGGCGCCTTCTTTCAAGCGGATTTCATAATCCTCCAGATACCGTCCCAGCCGTTCCATGCGCTGCTTCTGCAGCAGGTCGATGAAGTGCTGCATCAGACGATCGGTCATTTTCACGGCCACGTCCGACTCGGCCCATTGGAAGCTGATCGAAACGGTTTGAGTGGATTTCGGCGCGACGACTTTGAACAATTTGTCCAAAAGCGAAGTCGGTACGGTGAGCTGGAATTCTTCGATCAGGCTGGTAAGTACCGGCGTGGACTTGATGAGAGACACCTGCGTCTGCATGTCGGGGGGCGTGTAAAGACCCTTCTGGTTTTCGGGCACGGGCAACGGTGTATAGAGCAGGGTGCCGGAGGCTTCCCAGGTTTTTTTTCCGAGCAGAGCGCCCATGGCCAGGGCCATGCAGATGCCGATTCCGAAGGTGAGCAAAACCGATTTTATGCGCGTACGGACTGCCCGGATCACCAGATCAATGATCATACGGGGAGATATTAACGGCTTCTTTTTCGGGGTGGTTTCGGCCACTCCGGAAACTTCCACGGGCTCATGCTCTTTCATGTCACACACCAAAGTTTCGCTTCGAGCAAATCAACGGCCGGAGGGGGTTCCGACCGAATCGCCTCGGCCGTGAGGGTCGATTCGAGGATCTTCGCCACCCGGGAAGCAGTCGCTTCCCAAGTGTATTCCTCCACGAGCCTTCTTCGCGCGTTCTGCCGAATAATAGTGCGCATTGCGGGATGGTCGAATAATTCGTACAAACCCGCTTTCCAATCGGGCAGATTATTGGTCGAAACCAGCCGCCCGGCGTCGCCGTGATCCAGGATCAGAGGGATATCCCCCTGATCGGACGCCAGACAAACCGCCCCGGCGGCCATCGACTCCAGAATTTTTAACGGGCAGAAGTAAAAGTGTTTCAGCTGCCGGGCGTGCGGCGCTACCATCACATCCATCAGGCTCAGGTATTTGGCGGCCTCCTCGGGAGCCTGGCGACCAGTGAAGATCACCCGGGGGTTCTTCTGGGCCGCCTGCTTGAGCCGGGGCAGTTCGGGACCGCTGCCAATGAGTAGCCAGCTCAGATCTTCACGCTCGGTGGTGGCCTCGATCAGGTCCGCCAGCAAAGCGACACCGTGAAATCTTTGAAAAGTCCCTAGAAAACCGGCAACATTCGGAGTGGTAATCCCCAGTTTCTGTCTCTGTTCCCGGATTTGTTCATCGCTGGGAATTGCAAAATGGCTCAACTCGACACCATTGGATACGGCGTGCACCGGAACTTTTGTTCCGTAGTTGTCCAGAATGGTTTTGGCCGGGTGGCTGATAGTGATGGCGGCCCGGCTCTGTTTCAGGCCCCATTTTTCAATCGCTTCCAATAGTCCGGGGGGATGCCAGCGGTCCGAGCTGAAGCCGCGGCATTCGTAGGCCGCCGGGGCATCGACGTAGGTAACCAGGGGCACGCCGAGTTTCCGGGCGGCCCAGTGCATGGAGAATCGGTAGGGGTCGCTGCGGCAGAGAATCACATCGGGCCGGGCCGCTTGGACCGCCGCGAGATCTTTTTTTAACGAAGAAAAATTTGTTGCAATTCCTCGACCGAACCAGAGGCGAGTTTTGAGGCGAGAGAGGAAATTTTTGCGCTTACCCGCATTATTCGAGCTAAGTTCCCCTATCGAAGTGTTCCACGGTCCGTCCGATCCGTGAACTATAACTTCATGTCCGAGGGTGCGGAGGCGTTCGCTGATCGCCTGAACCATCTTGGCGGCCGGGTGGTGAGCTTCGGTCAGGTAGTGGCTGTATAAGACACGCATTTTGCACTCTCTTACGGGGTTTTTTAATTCGGGCATTGAATATGCAATGATAATGCCGAATCGAAAATCCCGAACTTTGTAACTCTACCGCAGGTCGTTATGATTGAGATCCCAACCCAAATCGAACGTCAATTAAAGATAGCATTTATTCTTCCCGGATTGGGAAGAGTTCATCGCGGAGCCGAAACGGCTTTCCTGGAATTAGCGAAAAGTCTCAATAAATTCGATGATTTGGACGTGCAATTATTTGGCGGCGGCAGTGATGTTCCCGCCGATTTGAAGATCCATACTATCCCGCTGGTGAATCGCGAGAAGTTCGAACGCTATCCCCGCTTTCCGATTTTTCGCAGCGAGAACGAGTATGAGGAATTCTCTTTCATTTCGAGTCTCATTTTGAGAAAACGCAAAGAGATCCAATCTTTCGACGCGGCCATCCACTGTTCTTTTCCTTTTACCAACTGGTTTTTGCGAGCACTCGAGAAACGGGGAGGTCCCCGCTCAATTTTCATTACGCAAAATGGCGATTGGACCTGCCGGGCTGAGAGTCGGGAATATCGCACCTTCCATTGCTCCGGTTTGGTTTGCACCAAGCCGGAATTTTACGACCGGCATAAAGATCGCTACCGGACGGAGCTGATCCCCAACGGCGTCGATCCCACGATCTTCATCCCCCGCAAAGAAGATCCTTCTTTTATCAAAGATCCGCGAATTCCCGGCGGAATGCATACGGTTTTGATGGTCAGCGCCTTCATTCCTTCGAAGCGCGTACTCGATGGCATTCGCTCGGTCGCAGCGATCCCCAATGCATTTCTCGTGCTGGCCGGCGATGGCCCGCAGCGGGTGGAAGTGGCCAACCTCCTCAAGGAAGTTTTGCCGGGCCGTCATTTGATGCTGGGATCCGTACGCAAGGACGACATGCCGAAATGGTATCGCCAGGCCGACATTTTCCTGCACATGAGCCAGGATGAATCGTTCGGAATCGTCTATCTCGAAGCGGCGTCGAGCGGTTTGGCACAAGTCGTGCATCGTACGGAAAGCACCGAGTGGATTCTCGGGGATTCATCAATCTTTACCGATACTTCCAAAATCGAATCCGTCGCGGAGGGACTCCGCCAGTTGCTCGATCCCGAGACCCGTTCCCAAATGGGAACTCGGGCCCGGCAGCGAGTGCTCCAGGATTGGACCTGGGATATCCAAGCGGCTAAATATCGAAAATTTCTCTTCGAAACGGTACGAAAGGCGGACAAGTGGCATGCTCTCAGTCATAGTCGTCAACTTCAACACTCGCGAGTACCTTCGCAAATGTCTGACTTCGCTACGTGCTCATGAGCCGGGCGCTCAGCTGATCGTGGTCGACAACGCCAGTCGGGATGGTTCGGCGGAAATGGTGGCTCAGGATTTTCCTGATGTTGCTCTCTTCGCGGAAAAGAAAAACCTAGGCTTTGCTGCGGGCAACAATGTCGGCTTGAAAGCGGCCACAGGCGACTACGTGGTCCTGTTCAATTCCGATGCGGAACTTCGCGACGCCGCTCTGACCCAATGTGTCGCGGCCATGGAAGCCGACCCCAGTATCGGCGCGGTGCACCCGGCTCTCGAAGGGCCGGATGGTCTGCCGCAGATTGCCGAACATAATTTTCCCAGCCTGGGATCGATGTTTCGCGATGCCCTGCGACTGAAGAACAAGCGACCGGGCAGTCTGGAAAATCGCTGGCTGGCCGGCACCGCTCTGGTAATTCGCAAGAAAGCGCTGGATTCGATCGGCGGGAAGCTGGACGACAGCTACTTCATGTACTGGGAAGATGCCGATCTCTCCGCCAAGTTGAAAAAAGCCGGCTGGAAACTGGAATTAGTTCCCGGCGCCACCGTGAAACATCACGGCGGAGCCAGTGGCGGCGGAGCCGATACCGCTCGAAGGGCCGATCTGCACGCCTGGTTTTGCTATGGAAAACATCGCTGGTTTCGGTCCAACCGGCCCCGCTGGGAAGCGGCCGCGGTTTGGATGATGGACCTGGTGGATGTTCCCCGCAAGACTCTTCGGGGATTAGCCAAACATTCGGCCCGATACTCCGAATGGGCTCAGGCTAAAGTTACTGCTCAAGTTCTGTTCGGCTCGCTCACCGGAGCAAAACCACCGCTTCCTCGGGGAGCATAAGGAATACTCAATGACGACTACCCTCGCACGACGGAGTCCCAGAACGCGAACTCCGGGAACTTTTCAGGATCAGCTTCAGCTGAGCACGAAGCCCCGCATCGCCTATCTGGTCAATCAGTACCCGATGGTCAGCCATACTTTCATTCGACGCGAAATCGCCGAGTTGGAAAAGCGCGGCTATCAGATCGAGCGTGTCTCGCTTCGTTCCACCCTCGGTTCCATCGTCGATCCTGCCGATAAACTGGAAGCCGAGAAGACTTACAGCTGTCTCGCCGAATCTAAACTCAAACTGCTCGGTAGTGTGTTGACTTCCTGTGCGCTACACCCCTTGCGGACCCGACGTGCCCTGTGGGAAGCGGTTCGCTACGCCCGCAAGAACCCCAAAAATCTCGGTAAACATCTCGCCTATCTGGTAGAGGCCGTGCGACTGGTCGACGTTCTGAAAAGCAAAAAAATCGATCACGTTCACGTGCACTTCGGTACCAACGCCGCCACAGTTGCGGTGCTGATGAAACGGCTGGCGGATGTGAAATTCAGCATGACCGTGCACGGCTCCGCCGAGCTCGATTCGCCGCTGACGATCAATCTCCCGGCCAAGGTGGCGGAAGCTGAATTCACCGCTGCCATCAGCCACTACACCAAGGCGCAGCTGATGCGCTTCTGCGATCCGGTGTACTGGAAAAAGATTCACATCGTGCCTTGCACGGTCGATCAGTCTTTCCTCGCCGATCCGCAGCCGATTCCCGAGGGTTCCCGAAATCTCGTCTGCGTCGGCCGCCTGAGCCCCGAAAAAGGTCAGTTGTTGTTGCTCGAGGCTTTTGCAGAAGCCATTGGTGATGGCACACCCGGGAAACTGGTTCTGGTCGGCGACGGCCCGGTACGGTCGGAATTGGAAAAAAGAATTGTCGCTCTCGACCTGCAAAATCGGGTGGTTCTGGCCGGTTGGCAAAACGAATCTCAAATTCGCCAGCACGTCCGGGCTTCTCGCGCACTAGTATTGCCTAGCTTCTACGAAGGATTGCCGGTGGTACTGATGGAAGCGATGGCGATGGCCCGCCCCGTGCTGGCCACTCCGGTGGGGGGCATACCCGAACTGGTTAAGGACGGGGAAAATGGCTGGCTCATCCCGGCCGGAGATGCTCATGAATGGGCCAAAGGAATTCGCAATCTTCTGAAGCTCGAGGCCGACGAGTGCGACCGATTGGGCAAAAATGGACGACTGGCGGTGCAGGCCAAGCATGCCCCGGAAGTCGCGGGCGACCGAATCGAGAAGCTATTCGAACAACTTTTAAGTGAACGGGCTTAGACATGTGTGGAATTGCCGGAGCCTACGGAAAACTGAACGACAGGATTGTCGACGCGGTTCGAGTTGCTGATGCCACGCAGAAGCATCGCGGCCCCGACGATAACGGCTTTTGGCTGGATCAGTCGGCCGGGGTTGCGCTCGCGCATCGCCGGTTGTCGATTCTGGACCTCAGCCCGCTCGGTCATCAACCGATGATTCACCAGGCTTCCGGTACCGTTCTCATCTTCAATGGCGAAATTTATAACTACTGCGATCTGCGCGACGAGTTGCTTAGTGCGGGCCATACGTTTATCTCCCATTCCGACACGGAAGTTATCCTCAAAGCGTATGTTCAGTGGGGGCCCGATTGCATCAAACGGCTGGAGGGAATGTTCGCCCTCGCCGTCTGGAATCCGCAGCGACGGGAATTGCTGCTGGCGCGCGATCCTCTGGGTCAGAAACCGTTTTACTACACCTTCCTGCCTGATGGCGACGGCGGACAGGCGCTGCTGTTCTCCTCCGAATTGCGATCATTGCTCGCTTCGGGACTGGTCGAGCGCAAGCTGTCGCCAAGTGCCGTTTCCAACTACGTCTGGAATGGATTCGTTCCCGGCCCGGAAACAATCGTTAAGGGAGTCGTGCAACTGCCACCCGGGCATTTGATGATCTTCAAGGAAGGACAGAAAGAGCTTCCGAGTCCCCAGATGTATTGGACTCTGCCCCCGGCTGAAGAGGGAAAGATCGACCCGGTCGATGTCGAGCATCTTCTGAAAAAGGTTCTGAAAGAGCATCTGGCCACCGATGTACCGTTAGGTGTCTTCCTTTCGGGAGGAATCGACTCGTCCGCCATCGCCAAGATGGCTGTGGATGTGAGTTCTTCCCCGGTGATGACCTTTACCATCGGTTTTCACGACTCCAATCTGGATGAGACGGAGGCCGCGTCGAGAATTGCCGCGGCCCTGAATACCGATCACACCAATATTCAACTGCAAGGCAACGAGTTTTTGAGACTACTGCCCTCGGCCATGGAATCGCTCGATCAGCCGACGTTCGATGGTTTGAATTCTTATATCGTCAGTCGGGCTGTGCGTAAGGCCGGCCTGACCGTGGCTCTCGCTGGCACGGGCGGTGATGAACTGTTCGGCGGGTACCGCAGTTTTCGCGATATTCCCATGGCGAATCGCTGGGGCCGACGGCTCCGCTCGGTTCCCAAGCCGGTACGTAATTTCGTCGGGGCCCTTGCCAGTGGGCGCAGCCAGGAGATCCGGCCACAGACGCGCTGGGGGAAAGTGCAAAGCGTTATTGAGACCGGCGGCAATCTGCTATCGGTCTATCAGCTGGCCTATGGACTGTTCACGCCGGAGTTTGCGAATACTCTGCTGGGCAAGCGGCCGAATACCTCGAGTTTCCAGGGGTTGCCGAAAGATCGGTTTATCGATCTTTTGAAACAGGTTCAAAAAGAGTCTTCTCTGACGGCCGTGTCGCGGCTGGAGTTCTCGCTGTTTCTGGGTGACCGCTTATTGCGGGATACCGATGCCGCGAGCATGGCCAGTTCGCTGGAAGTGCGGTTGCCGCTGCTGGATCGGCGGGTCGTGGAAGCGGTGGGCAAGCTGTCTCCGGAAGATCGTTATTTCCCCTTGGGGCAAAAGGCGTTTCTACGCGAACGGATTTTGCGCGGGCTCGATCCCGCCTTGTTCGATTCGCCCAAGAAAGGTTTTGTGTTGCCCTTTGAAACCTGGTGTCGAGGACCTTTGAAGCCGTCCCTGGATGCCAGCTTCAACGAGGTGGATACTATCCGTTCCATTGGGCTCGATCCGGTACCGGTACAAAAGCTCTGGAAGGCTTTCCTCGATAATCAGCCGGGGCTCTACTGGTCGCGCATCTGGTCGTTGCACACGATTATCGACTGGTGCAAGCGACATCAAGTGACACTGTGAGCGGCAGCGAACTCTGAATTTTTGAAGATCCGTTTCAATTCATTTCCTGGGTAGAGCTCGGGAAATCTTCTCTTCGTTAATCCCTTCCCACATCGCGAAAAGGGCGTCTATTTTCTTTCAGATCTCCTCTTTTCAATCTCAAACAATTTCGATTTCGAGTGAGTGATGAAAGGTCGCGTCGCGTGGGGAATTTTTGTATACTTCCGAGCGGTAATCTGTTAATTTTTAATCGCGAAAAGGCTTTGTTGGTCACAGCTCTCGCGGATATTCGCCATGTTAAAATTCTTAGCTGGAATGCTGATTTGTTTGCTCGCCTCAAGCGGATATGGTTATCCGCCGCCGCGAAGCCCGGCCCCTCCTCCGTCCGAATCGCAACTCGAACGGTGGTGGGAGGATCTGGCAAAACAGGAGCCGAAGGCATCCACAGCTTTGTTGAAGCTATCGAGCTACCCAGAACAGACATTAAATCTTTTAAAGAAAAAACTTTATCGTCTGGAGCTGGACGATAAGAGATTCCTCAAGTTGCTAGCCGATTTGGGTTCTAAAGACGAGAAGGTAGCACGGGCAGCGGATGCGGAATTTCGAAAATATGATCCGCGCTTGGCGAAAGATATCCCGAATCTTTTTTTCAAGTCGATGGACGAATTGACCACAATGCGATTGGTCGCAATTCTCGAAGATAAGGAATTTGGCATCTACGAGAAAAAGGGAAAACCTGAGATTACACTGCAGCCCCATGATAGTCAAATCCGGATAACCCTCAGATGGCCGATCAATAAAGAGGAATTCGAAGAAGTCAGTAGTTGGATATTCGCTATTAGTCCGGAGTGGACGGTAAAAAAGGATTGGCAATGCATGCAGCGAGCCATTGCATTACTGGAAATTTTCAACTCCCCGGAAGCTATTGCGATTTTGAAGGATATCGCCAAAGGGCATAAACATGCCGCGCCGACCAAAGCGGCGTTTGAGGTCTTGGGTCGCATGAAGCTGGCCTTGAAGGATTAATTCTAAGAAGATCCATCTCGATGCATCTAGATTGACATTTTTGAAAGATACCTTTCAGCCGCTGAAACAACGAGACTTTGCCATGGGAAAATTGCTCACAGTAATGCTCTGTTGGCTGGCCATTTCGAATGGTCCTGTATATCCGGCCCCGCCTACCGATAAACAATTGGAGCAATGGTGGAAGGATTTGGCGAAAAAAGAGGGAATTTCCTATGTTGCGCTGCTTAAGCTCTCTCAGCATCCCGAACAGACGATTCCGTTTCTGAAGAAGCATCTCACCCGACTGGAACTCGATGATAGGAAACTGAAAAAGTTGCTAGCGGATTTGGGTTCCGGGGATGAGAAAATTGCCAAATCGGCGGATCAGGAACTCCGACGATTCGATCCTCGATTAGCAAAAGACGTGGAGAAGTATTTTGATGAAAAGTTAGATGCGCTGACGCTAGTTCGATTGGTGACAATTTTTGCGGGATGGGAATTTGGGCATTTAGAAAAGAATGAAATTTTACCTCTGGTAACATTTGGCGGGCATCTCGAACATACCGATTTCGTCTATATAGGGATCAAGTGGATAAATAATGAGATGACTATATCCTGTGGTGGTAAAACAGAAAGCTTAAATAATATTTTGGATCAATCCGAAGAATGGCTTCTTCGGTTTCGAGCTATTGCGATTCTTGAGCATTTCGGTTCAACGGATGCTATCGAGATTCTTCAAGAACTTGCCAAAGGGAACAAAGTTGTACGGCCCACCAAGGAAGCCGTTGAAGCCTTGAAGAGGCTGAGATTTTCGTTGAAGGAATAATTTAGCCGGGCTCCTCCGCGCCACCTTACTCCTCCACCGACTTCTGAGCCGCTGTCACTTTCGATAGCTTCGTATACCAGAGAATTCCCCGAAGGATTGAGAATATTCCAAACCCCAGGAATCCAGTCATCACAAAATACCGGCCGTTCGGCCCCGCCATGTTAAACGAAAAGAGAGTAATCCCGATACCCAGGGCCAGGCTCAGACCACCAAGCCCCAGATAAAACAGAGCTTTCTTTTTAATCGCTTCCCGGGCCGCTTCAGGATGCATTTTCAGGCTGATTTCGATCAGATCGCGCAACTGCGCAATGGCCTCTTTCTTCGGTTCGAAAACGAGCGGATCTTCGCTTTCCCAGTCGACCAGTA
The DNA here is from genome assembly GCF_018398935.1 of Telmatocola sphagniphila. Lineage (GTDB taxonomy): Bacteria > Planctomycetota > Planctomycetia > Gemmatales > Gemmataceae > Telmatocola > Telmatocola sphagniphila. The sequence goes on from NZ_CP074694.1 coordinate 5,996,000, forward strand.
ACGTGGGCTTTCCCCAGAAACTGGGGAAATGAATTCGCGTAATCGCCTCCCCGGCTGAGATCTGAGTTAGCAAGGCGTTTTCGGAATCCAGAATCTGCATGCCCTCAGCTGTTGCTTCCACGTAACAGCGCTTCCCTTGGACCGGCTTCTCCAAACCATCCAGAGGAATTCGCACGGTAGCTTGCCCCGTCGGTGAATCTTTCGCGGCAGTGATTGTGATCTCTTCTTCAGGCAGTTTTTCTGGCTCACCCGCAATTTTGTTCCAGAAGAGTATCGCCACGCCGCCCAAAGTGAGAATGGCCCCGAAGATGATGAATGGAATTTTCGCCTGGGGAAGAAATTCGCCGAACATCACGCCCAGAACGCCAAACCCGATACCACTCAAAATTCCGATGATGGCAAAGACCTTATTCACAGCTGGACTCGCTTGAAAATGACATAGAGAGCGTAAGGAATACGGCTTTCATTTTTGATAGGAATAGACCGAATTCTGTCCATCCAAGTGAGGCATTCCCAGCGAGTGAAGAGAAGTCCAAGTCAAGCTCGGCTGATACGTCGAAAAATCCGCTTCAAAACACTCATTTTTCCAAGGAACCGGAATCCTGGTTCTTTTGGGTAGCACTCGCTTGATGATCCGAATTCTCGAGCTTCCCGATAATCCGCTTCCATAACAGCAGGCCGAGGCCCATCAGAAAAGTGAGTCTGGCTAAAACAAAGAACAGGAGTTTGCCTTCCGGATAAAACGATTCGGCATAGTACCCCAGAACCGCAAAGCTGACTCCCATCGAAATACCCAGGGCTGCAAGGATTTTGGACATAGCCAGGCTCTTTTGAGATTGAATTGCGGAGTTGCACCGCTCAGTAGTGGCTTACGAAATATTAGAGTTCGAAGACTCGAATTGCATCAATTTCCATTCGGGGAAAACATCCAGTTCTACCGACAGTTTATCCGAAGTAAGAAGGGGTTAATATTGGCGAACTGCTTGGGCATTTGGGTAAATTGCGAATTTTAGGCAATAAGATCGACTCCCGCTTCCGGTATAATCACCGTAATTTGGCAATCAGGGCCGAAGCGGAATTGCAAGGCTTTTTAACTCTCCTCGGAATCGAAATTACTGAGTGTACCTTTATGAAGAAACTGCACCTTATCGAATTGGAAAACCGAATCACCCCGGTAGTCTCGGCCTCACTGAACGGCTCCACGCTGAACATCTCGGAGAACGCCGCGAATGACTCCGCTATTGTGGGAACCAACGGCAGTAACATTGAGGTTCGCGATGGGGCAAACAATCTGATCCTGAGTGTGGCTCAGTCCAGCGTCACCGATCTCAATGCCTCAGTAACCCCGGCCGCCAATCAATCGCTCGTCTTCAAAAACGCGCTCAACTTCACCGGCTCGGTGGTCGCTAGCCAGCTCACGACCATTTCGGTCGATGCCGCGTTGTCGGCCGCAAATGTCACTCTTTCTGCGGCCAACTTGAATTTCACCTCACCTATCAACGTCGGTAGCGGCATCATCACTCTCCAGCAGCAGTATGGCGCGAGCCAGGCCGAGAATATCGTGATCGGCGGCACGGCCCAGACCGGGAGTCTGAATCTCGACGCGTCGCAACTGGCCACTTTCACGGCGGGCATTCTCCGGATCGGTCGAACCGACAATACTGGCAACATCACGATCAACAGTCTGACGCTACCGGCCGGCGTGCCGATCCTCTCGTTGCGAACCGGGGGCAATGTCACACTACCAGTGGTCAGCGGCCAGATCTCGACTCTGGTGGTTCCGAATCTGGCCATCGCGGCGGGCGGATCGGTCAGTCTGGATGGGCCGAATGCGGGAAAACTGGATGTGGAAAATCAGTTGGCCATTAGTGCTACCGGCTCTGTCTACGTCGATAATCCCGATGAAACCAGCGGCCAAAATCTGACGATTGGCACTGTGGACGGCATAGCCGGGATACACACTTCTGGGGCCGTCTATCTGAGGGCGGTTAATCAGGTGATCTTCCAGAATCCGATCACTACCACTTCGACGGTGCAGTTGGAAACCGCCCAGTTCATTGGCCAGCCGGGGCAGACGGCCATTTTTGCTTCGGGATTGAATAGCCACGCTAACGCCATTGGCACGCCGAGCAATCCACTCCAGACGCAGGTCACGACCTTTGCGGGAGTACTGGCCTTATCGGGAACTTATCTGGCCAATGTCGGCACTCTGACTATCGGAACGGTACTCGGTGAAAGTGGTGTTCTCAGCATTCGTGGTTTTGGTGGGCCGATCGAGTTTTTCGCTCCTTCTTCTACGACCAGTGATGGGAATCTCACGCTGGTGATTGATCAGCCGATTGAAGATAACATCGTGGTGCATGGGGGCGCGAAGACGAACTCGGTCACGATCAACTACAACCTCGGGGCGACGTTGCCGGGCATGGCTTTCAGCGATGCACCCACCGGCAGCCAGAATAGTCTGACGCTCACCGATACGGGCGATACGACTGCCCATACCTTCTACGGTAGTGATACCGCTGCCGGATTGGATAATAAGAATTTCACGCTGGCGAACATTCAAAGTATCACATTCAACGGGGGCCTTGGCTACGATTCCTTTTACGTTACCCCTTCGATGAATCAGACCGCCTTCTTCGTGAATGGGGGAGGCGCAGGTAATGTACTTCGCGTAGACACGACCGGTACGCAAGGAAGTAATCGGCAGTATACCCAGACGAGCACCGGGAAAACCGGCACCTGGACGTTCACGAATGCCCAGACAATTACATTTACAAATATTGGCAGCTTTGGAGATAACGGTACGCATTACATCGCAGTAGGCGTTGGTATCGGCGGGCCAGGCGCGGTGAACGTCTATTCCGATGACATGACTCAGAAATTCAGCTTCTATCCTTATTCGCAAAATTTTAACGGCGGCGTTGTGGTGGCGACCGGCGATGTCAACGGCGACGGCGTCGATGATATCGTAACCGGGGTGGCGTCGGCCGCCGACCCGCATATTGAAGTCTTCGATGGCGTGACCGGGAAGATGATCATGTCCTTCGATGCCTTCGATCCGGCCTATCGAGGTGGCGTGACGATTGGCTTGGCCGATCTGAGCGGGCAGGGCTACGACGATATTATTGTTGGCGCTGCCGTGGGAACTTCGCATGTTGTAGCGTTCGATGGAAAGACGGGGGCGCTAGTCCAGAGCTTCCTCGCTTACCCGGGCTTTAATGGCGGGGTAACCGTGGCCGGTGGCGATGTCGCGGGCAACGGCTACGACGACATTATTACCGGCACCGGTCCGGGCGGCCCGCCGCATGTGAAAGTGTTCGATGGGAAAAGCCTCGCGGTGCTCAAATCTTTCTATGCGTTCTCGACTTCCTACACGGGAGGAATTTCCGTAGCGGCCACCGATCTGAATGGCGATGGCAAAGCCGACCTCATCGTCGGAGCCAGCGGTTCGAATGTCGATACGCACGTGGTCACGTTCGACGCCGTGACCGGAGCCCAAACGAATTCCATTGAAGCGTTCACCGGCTTCTACGGCGGGGTTCAAGTCGCGGCCAAGGACTTCGATGGCAATGGCGAGGGCGAACTGTTCTTTGTCCCGGGCGCGGGCGGTCCGCCGCATTTAAGAATTATTACCATCCTGCAGGTCGATTCGCCCAAGGAGAATTTGTTCAGCGAGTATGCGAATATTTACACGTTCTCACCCAGTTTGTTGTCGGGCTTCTATGTGGGGTAGGGGGAAAAGTGTTAGCCCGAAACGTCAGTGAGGGCTTTTGGTATGGATTCTAATGCAGTGAGAATACCAGGTGGGTGGAAGTTCTGGAAACGGGAAGTTTCGACTTATTAATGCCCTCACTCACGTTTTGGGCTAACAAAGCCTATGCGGGGGGAAGTTCTGGAGACGGGAAGTTTCGACTTATTAATGCCCTCACTGACGTTTCGGGCTAACAAAGCCTATGCGGGTGGAAGTTCTGGAAACGGGAAGTTTCGCCTTATTAATGCCC